>CAXBKH010000007.1:0-176543 GCA_963976365.1 uncultured bacterium
AGCATCATCGATCAGCTGGCTGGCAAACGAGGAGGAGTCCATATACGGTCACATGACTTGTGACCCGGATGCTATAGAGAACTAGCTGCTCGTCACCGTTAACCCCCCCGGCGCTTATCCCAAGCGGGCTACTCAAGACTCTTGACCGCCTCAAATATTTGCAGGACATTGGCGCCGCCAGCTCTTGTTGGTTTCTCTGGAGAGCATCGCCATTAGCCGGAACGCCCTGATACACCTTTGTTGCTTGTGCCTCACGGCTGTCGGCTGTGCGTCAAACACGGGCAGTTCGCCGCTTTTCGGAGTTGAGGAGGCGCGTTTACCCGCGGCGGATGCCGCGGCTATTGAGAATTTTTTCTCGACCTGGTTCCAACTCGATGCCGATGGCCGCCTGATCTACCCTGGTTGCGGCCCGATCGACCCCGTCCCCGATGTGCTTGATCTGAATGGCGATGGCGAATACGAGGCTTTCGTTCGCTGGGGGAATACGTGCACGTCCGGAATGGCCGGCAGCACATTGTCGTTGTTTATCAAAGGCCCGACCGGCGAGTATCAGCACGAACTTGGCTTCCCCGCAGGCGGTTATCGTGCGCTGACCACAGGTGACGGATACCCTGATCTGGAAATTGGGCTCCCCGGTTTTTGCTTTCCCGTCTGGTCCTGGAGCGGCGCAACATACGAGTATGCCTGCAGCCTGCCGCAACCCGGGGGCTCCTGCCCATCAGAGTTGCGGCTGTGTGACGATGCCAGTCAGGAAATAATTGACGGCAAGAAAATACGTCCCTGAATTTGGCGGAACCGGCAATTATCGCTTTCGGGATTCTGTGCTTGTGGTGTCAGATGCAGCGCCGCCGCCAGCGCAGGGCGCAGTCAAAGTCGAGCGAGCCGACAGGCTAAACGCAAGAAACCAGTGGTGTGGTTTTCGTTACAGGGTTATCGCCGCAGCCGTCATCCAGACCTCTTCAAGTCGCTTCACCAGCACGCTGTGCTCATGATCGGCGTGGCCGCTGCGAACGTAGTGTTCGGCGGCCTCGAATACCGCTTCGAGCTTCCGATTGCGTTCGTTTAGCTTCAGCAGCGATTTCTCGAGATCGCTCAGGTCGTCACCGCGACTCGCCGCTGCCTCGGCCTCGTGGAGTGCAGAGTCAACATCAGTATCCTCGCTTGAGCCACCGCCGTTGCCGGGGTTCTTCGCGCGCAGCGAACCATCACCGGTCGGAATCTGCTTCACGAGATGCTGGATCAGGTCGCTGGACGTAACGATGCCGACCAGCGTGCGATCTGTTGTGACCACGGGCAGTGCGTGAAAGCCGCCGCTCGAGAGCTTGTCGGCCGCGGTGCGCAGGTTCATGTCAACGGTCAGTACGTGCGGACTCACCTGCATGATCTGTCGCACCATTACCGACTTCAACACCTTAGCGTCGTGATCGAGCATTGCGAACTTCAGCATGTCCGACGTGGACAGGATGCCGACGAGCTTGCCGTCCTCGACCACGGGCAGGTGATTGAGGTCGTTCGACTCGAGTATCGTCCGTGCCTCGACAATCGGTTCGTAAGGTCCGGTCGTCAGCGGGTCAGTCGTCATGATTCGATCGATGGATACGTCGCGCATCCCGGTCTCCGCTTCAGAACGCCGCGTCGATACCGACCAGGATGTAATTCTCCTTGCTGAGATGCCCGGTGTAATACGTACCGCTCTGCGGCTCTTCGTCGAGCAAATCAATATTCAATTCTATGACGCCTTTTACGTTGCGCATGAAATAGTAGGAGCTTGCAAACGACAGGGTACGCATGTCGATGCCCTCGTAGATCGTGTCGCTGTTCTTGAAGTCGCCTGCATCGCTCAGGTTCAGGAGCGCGGAGAAGACCCACTGGTCGTTGTGCACGTAGTCCACGCCGGCGAAGCCGCCAGTCCATTCGTAGTCCAGTGCGGGATCGATAAAGCCTTCCCAGCGGTTCCACAGGACCTGCCCAAACCAGTACCAGCGATCAGCTATCCGGCCGGAGGCGTCGATGCCGGCAACGAGCTTATCGGTGTCACGTGTCCCCGACTCGGTCCCCGCCGGACCGGTAACGTTGAATTGTTCCCCGGACAAACCGAAGAGTCCGACCGACGCCGGGCCGATGTCTGTGCCGATCCGGCCGAACACGCTCTTGCCGGTGTCGTTGTCAAAGAGCTTGTCCGGGCGTCGGTAACCGGGACTGTTGAGGTTGTAGTTGCTTTCGATGCCGTTGCCGTTCACGAAGCCGAGCGATATATCGAACGGACCGAAGCCGCGACCGAATAGCAAGCCGCGGTCATAGGTAACGCCGGCGAAGCGATAAGCCATGAAATCCTGGAAGGTCATGCGGATCTCGCGTGGAAACATGAGATCCGACACCTGGAACTGGCCGAGCATGGCATCCACACCGGAATTGAACAGGTCCGTGTAGCTGAACCAGGCATCCTCTACGATGACTTCGGTGTTCGCGCCCTTTTCCGCGAAGATCATATAGAAGTAATAACTGATGTTGTCCGTCAGCGGTGCGCTGGAAAGCAGCTTCACCAGGTACGGTGCCTGGAAATCGAGACTGGCATTCGCCTCGACGTCGCCACTGACCGAATCTATGGACTCGCCATCTCTGCCCTGCACATACGCCTGCACGCGCGCTGCAAGCGGCAGCCATTGCTGAAGCGCGAGCTGGTCATCACCGGTCTTGAGTGTTTTCTCCTTCCAGTTCGGCAGCCGGTAGTTCATGTCGTCGGCGAAGGTTTCACCGAACTCATTCAGGCGTGGATACGCCGCATGGCAAACGTTGCAACTGACATTGTACTCGCGCGCGAAAGCGGGCATTGCATCGGCTGATCCGCAGGCGCCGAACAGTGTGATCAGCAACGACAGGGCAACAGCAACCCGTGGTAAAGCGGTACTCAGCATGGTGGGCAGTCCTCGTAAAAATTAAAGCCGGGACTGTATTAGACTGAGCGAGAGCGGGTTCGGCTATACGGGATTACCCGGATCGGGCGCAGGGCGAAAGCCTCAGCCAGATATCCTGCTCTAGAATATCGTTGCGTCCCAAGGATACGTATTCAACGACAAACGATTTCCTGTCAGGAAATGGTCGGCGGCCTGGCATTCAGCTACATCGGGTTGTGGTTCGCCATTTCGCGAAGTTACAGGCAAACTTTGGCGTTCGCAAAGCGGCCAACAGCGATATTAGAAGTGAATGAAAACCCAGGAATAATCATGGATGAAGAACCAATGAGCCGGCTGCAATTCGTTGCCGTGACCTTGTGCATCCTGCTGTACGCATTGGATGGATTCGACGTGCTGTCGATCAGTTTTGCTGCGCCCGGCATTGCGGATAAGTGGGGAATCGATCGGGCCACGCTTGGCGTTTTTCCATTCGGTGCTTTGATTACAACCGTCTTCAATCTGCCGGTGCGCTTTTTCCTGCCAGATCGCACCGGAACCGGAGAGCTGTTCAGACCCGAAATGCCGCGAATTGCGATTCTCTTGACGCTTGCATACTTTGCACACATCGTCACGTTATATACGAATGCGGGAGCCGGTCTTACCCTTGTCGCTGCAATCATGTCGATTGGCTCGGTCGTCGCAGCCATCGCAGTGATCGCGCTGGGCCATGCAACGCCGAGCAAAGTAGCGGCTGCAGAATGCGGAGACCGATCATCGTGAAACACAGGGCGATGGAGCAAAAATCTTTCTCGGTTGTTGGCGCGGGACCTGTCGGCACCTTGCTGGGCATCCTCCTGGCCCGGCACGGCTATAGCGTCGGACTTTACGAGGGCCGGCCTGACTCGAGAAAAACCAGTATCTACCAGGGCAAGTCGATCAATATTGCACTGTCCGATCGAGGCTGGACCTCACTCGAGAAAATCGGCATCAGCGCTGCAGCAAAGCAACAGGCCATACCGATGTACCACCGGGCGATTCATGATCTCGACGGTAATATCAGCCTGCTGAATTACGGTAAAGACGGTGATGCAATCTGGTCGGTCTCGAGAAGTGGCATCAACGAACAGCTTCTGGATATCGCCGATGACGAGCCGAACATCCGCACACACTTCGAGCATCGCCTGATCGACATCGATTTCCAGTCAGCGAAAACGACCTTCAGCAGCGGGGCTGGCGAGGAGATTGTTGTGGCGGCCGACTTTGCGTTCGGCGCCGATGGCGCCAACTCGAAGGTACGACGACTGGCACACAACCAGCCACGATTCAGCTACAGCCAATCCTACATGCCGCAATGCTATATCGAGCTGAATATACCCGCGAGTGCAGACGGCACGCACAGGCTTGAAAAAAACGCATTGCATATCTGGCCGCGAAAAGACTTCATGTTGATCGCGTTGCCGAACCCGGATGGCAGTTTCACCTGCACACTTTTTATGAATCATTCGGGGACGCCTTCTTTTGAGGCGCTCACGGAACGCCCCGACATTGAAGAATTTTTCAATTCGAACTTCCCCGATGCAATGGACTACCTCGAGCGGCCCGTCGATGTCTTCCTTGAAAAGACACCGGCCCCATTATTCCTGGTGCAGGTATTCCCCTGGTCCCTCAATCGCAAGGTCGGGTTGATTGGCGATGCAGCGCACGCCATCGTGCCGTTCTACGGTCAGGGCATGAACTGCGGTTTCGAAGATTGTGCGGAACTCAATGCGTTGATACCCAGGTACAAGCATGACTGGGACGAAATTTTTCCTGCGTACGAACGTGCGAGAAAACCGAATGGCGACGCGATCGCGGAGCTGTCGAAGCGAAACTTTGTCGAAATGAGCGATTTGTCGGGAGACAAGCGCTTTCAATTGCGTAAGCAAATCGAGGCTAAATTCAGCAAGCTTTATCCGGAGCTGTGGACGCCGCTCTACTCGATGGTCACATTTTCACCGGAGCTTCCGTATTCGGAGGCGCTACGCATCGGTGACCAGCAGCAGGAGCTAATGAACGAAGTCATGGCGTTGCCGGATATAGAAGATGACTGGGACAGTGATTACGTCATGCAGCGTTTGCACGACCTCGTTTCCGGGAATTAATGTGCGCTGGCTGCCATCGACCCCCGGGTTAGCTACCGACACGCAATGTGGTCGTCTCGGCGCGCAGCGCTGCAATAACACTCAGCGCCGTGATTTTCCCGGTGCCCGGGTTCACGTCTGACGGAATACCTTCAATCGTCATCGTAAAGCTGGCGGAATCTGCGTCGATGGTAATCGTGTGCGAATTGCGCTGTATCGCCGGATCGCACCATATCTCAAGACGGGTATTGTCTGCGCCGATACCCGCCAGACCGACGGCTGCGGCGACGTTGACGTTCGACGGAAACCCGATTGCACCTTCGGCCGCCGTACCTTTGAATATGCAGGTAGCGGTCTTGAGCGCCATGACGTCGATGCCGTTTTCCTCAAGGTAAGGCGCACCAGCCAGCGATTTCGGCGCCTTCCTGGTTTGTATTTTCGCAGAGTGTATCGTTCCCTCGGCTGCAGCCCGAATGGCATCGAGCCCCAGGATTGCACCCGTCGCCAGAATGATTCTTGCACCGTGGCGCCTGGCCTCGTCGACAATTTCGGGGTTTGCGAGTATTGCCGCACCGCTGATCGTGATCATTGTGCGGCCGTGTTGCAGCGCGGGTCTTGCAATGCCCGGGAACGCGGCTTTCGGCACGCACTCAACGATGATGTCGCACATGCGGGCAAGATTCTCGCTGTCGGTGATTTCGGGCGGATATTTGAATGATGCGACGTTCTGCCGTGCTTTATCGATTGACCTTGAGCAAACACCGACCAGCCGCAATCCTGGAATTGACCCCGAGTCCAATGCTTTGGCTACCTGCAGCCCTATCGCACCCAGGCCGGCGACGCCAACGGTCAGATCGGTGTTCTTCTTCACTTCCGTCATTTGCAGAGAATCTCGCATTTTTTTCGATGTTGAGTCGCACAAGACGGACGTCGCGCAAAAGAACGAGAGCCGTCGTGAATGGCCTTGTGAATCTTCTCATTGTAAATTGTTGCGCTAATAATGGAATATCGTCGTGTCGGGCGCCTTTCAATCAGCTCAAGCCATGCCTTCGAATAGCACAGAGACACCTTAAGGACTGAATAAGATGACGACGCTAAAAGCATTCAATTTCCAGGACTGGATTGACAAGCATCGACACCTGTTGAAGCCACCGGTCGGCAACCAGCAGATCTGGGAAGACACCGACATGATGGTGACGGTCGTCGGTGGACCCAACCAGCGAACCGATTTTCACGACGACCCGGTGGAGGAGTTTTTCTATCAGCTCGAAGGCGACATGGTGCTGAAGGTGTTCGACGAGGGTGAGTTTTCAGACATTGTTATTCGCGAGGGCGATATTTTCTTCCTGCCGGCGCATGTCAGGCATTCGCCGCAGCGACCGATGGGGGGCAGTGTCGGCCTGGTGATCGAACCGAAACGCCCCGCGGGACTCAAGGATGCGTTTGAATGGTACTGCTTTGAATGTGGTGCACTCGTACACCGGGTCGAAGTCATATTGAAATCCATCGTGCGCGACTTGCCGCCCTTGTTTGATGCGTTCTACCGCGACGAAGCAACGCGAACCTGTTCGCAATGCAGCGCGATACATCCGGGCAAGGAGCCACCGAAAGGCTGGGTCGCGATTCCCCCGAAAGAAGAGCACTGACATGCAGTACGAATTGACACGAGACTTCGCGAAAGCTCAGGACCAGGCGGATCCGCTTAAAGAATTTCGCGAACAGTTTTATCTTCCGACGCTGGGTACGCCGGAGCTTGTGTATTTCACCGGGCACTCGCTTGG
This sequence comes from uncultured bacterium, assembly GCA_963976365.1. Lineage (GTDB taxonomy): Bacteria > Pseudomonadota > Gammaproteobacteria > Steroidobacterales > Woeseiaceae > UBA1847. The sequence continues at coordinate 6,796 of CAXBKH010000007.1, forward strand.
GCTGCAGCCCAGGACGGTTCGTTCGGCCATCGATGTGGAACTCAAGGACTGGGCGAAATTCGGTGTGGAAGGCCATTTCGAGGCGACCAACCCCTGGTACAGCTACCATGAGCGCCTGACGCCACCCATGGCCGCGATCGTTGGTGCCAACGAGTCGGAAGTCGTCTGCATGAATTCCCTGACGACCAACGTCCACCTCCTGTTCGTGTCGTTTTATCGTCCGACGCAACAACGCTACAAGATCATCAGCGAAGCACGGATGTTTCCGTCAGACCGATACCTGCTGGAAACGCAGGCGCAGTTTCACGGGTTCGACCCGGACGATGCCATCATCGAAGTAGAACCCAGGGACGGCGAGCACCTGATCCGGGAGGAGGACATTCTCGCCGCCATTGAGGCCAACGCGGATGAACTCGCGCTGGTTTTCTTTGGCGGTGTTAACTATTTCACCGGTCAGCTTTTCAATATGCCACGCCTGACCGAGGCGGCACATGCCGTTGGCGCGATCGCAGGGTTTGATCTTGCCCATGCGGCCGGCAACGTGCTGCTGTCGCTGCATGATTGGGACGTCGATTTCGCGGCCTGGTGTTCGTATAAGTACTTGAACTCGAGCCCTGGCAACGTTGGTGCGATATTCGTGCATGAGCGCCACGGCAAAGACTTTGACCTGCCGCGGTTTGGCGGCTGGTGGGGGCACGACAAATCCACACGCTTCCAGATGAAAAGTGGCTTTCAGCCAATGGAAGGTGCCGAAGGCTGGCAGTTGAGCAACGTGCCAATTCTTGGCATGGCAGCGATGAAGGCATCGCTTGATGTCTTCGCCGCCGCCGGCATGCCGGCCTTGCGCGAGAAGAGCGAGAAACTCACGGGCTATCTCGAGTACACGATCGACTGCCTGGCGAGTGAGTTCCCAAGCGCCGATATCAGTCTCATCACGCCGCGCGATCCGGCGCAACGCGGCTGCCAGATTTCTATTGACATCGCGGGCCGTGGACGTGAGCTCTTTGACAACATGATTGCCGCCGGGGTAATTGCAGACTTCCGCGAGCCCTGTGTGATTCGCCTTGCACCGGTCCCGTTGTACAACGCGTTCGAAGACGTGTTCACCTTTGGCAAGGTAATGCGCGAGTTACTCGCCTAGACGATCGACATGCTGTGCGAAACGTTTTTCGTGATCATGTAGTTGTGCAGACCCTCGGTACCGCCTTCGCGTCCGTAACCACTGGACTTCACACCGCCGAAAGGTGTTTCAGGCAGCGAGGCCTCCAGCGTATTGATTGAAACGTTGCCGGCTTCGATTTCCTCGACCATGCGATCGACGTAGTCGGCACGGTTGGTGAAGCCGTAGGCGGCAAGTCCGAACGGTACAGAATTGGCTTTTTCGATGGCCTCCTCCAAGGAGGCAACGGGATTGATAATTGCGAGCGGTCCGAAGGGTTCTTCCTGCATCACGCGCGCGGCATCCGGCACGTTCGCCAGCACGGTCGGCTGAAAAAAGTAGCCGTTGCCGCTTATCTTCTCGCCACCGGTCCTCACTTCGGCGCCCTGTTTCCTGGCGTCCTCGACCAGCCTGGTCAGTGCCGTAATCCGGCGATCGTTGGCGAGTGGTCCCATCTCAACGCCCGGTTCAACGCCGTTGCCAACGACAGTCGCAGCGGCGCGCCGCACAAACGCATCCGTGTAAGCCTCGAAGATGTCCTCGTGCACAAAAAACCGCGTCGGGGATGTGCAAACCTGGCCGGCGTTGCGCATCTTGCGAATCGCGCCGGTGATCGCAGCGGCTTCGACGTCGGTGTCTTCGCAAACAATGACGGGGGCATGGCCACCCAGCTCCATCAGGACCGGCGTCATGTGTTGCGAGGCCAGTGTCGTGAGGTGTTGCCCAACTGCAGTTGATCCAGTGAACGCAACCAGGCGGATCGCATCGTGCCGGATCAGGTGATCTGAAATGTCGGCTGGCTCGCCGAACACAAGATTGAACACGCCGGGGGGTAGACCGGCATCATGAAAGGCACGAGCGATATGCATGGCGCCGGCCGGGGTCTCTTCTGCGGCTTTCAATATGATCGAGCAGCCAGCGGCAATTGCTCCGCCAATCTTTCGACACGGCTGGCTCATCGGGAAGTTCCAGGGAGAGAATCCGGCAACAACACCGATTGGTTGTTGATGCACGATGTAGCGAACGCCGGGCGCACTCGGGATAACTCGCCCGTAGGTACGCGTCGCTTCGCCCGCATCCCACTCGAGGAATTCGCAACCCCGAATCACCTCCATGCGTGCCTGCGCAAGCGGTTTACCGTGTTCCGCGGTGATCGCCGTTGCGATTTCCTCCTGGCGCTCGCGCAACAGTGCGGCAGTCTTGCGGAGGATGCCGGCTCGGTCGGAGGGCGATGTCTTTCGCCAGATTGCAAACCCGCTGGCGGCAGACTCCAGGGCATCGTCCAGGTCTTGTCGGCCGGCAATTGGCAAACGCCCGATCTCTGCTTCCGTGGCCGGATTCAGAACCGCAAGGTCATCGACGCTCTTGCGCCATTTGCCGTTAATAAAGAGAAAAAGGTCGGGATACGTGCTCATTCGCTGTGCCTCGATCACGTGTAATTGGGATCAGATTCACACGGCGATGGGTAGACAATCAAGCGAATTAAAAGAATCCAGATATCGGGATTCTGAATATCACGGGCTCAGCTCTCCTTGATTGTTCTGGCAACCTGCCGGAGGGCGCGCAGAAAGGCGTCGCCTGCGGGCGAGAGACTGTCGGGACCCCGGTAGGATATGCCAATAGGCCCCTTGCCGAACGGCACCGCCCAGGGAATCTCGATCAGGGCGCCGTTCATGACATCGTGCATCACGACGTGATGCGGCATCAGCCCGATGACATCGCGTGTTTGCAGTAACGCCCGGTTGGTCAAATACGACACGGATTCCAGAACGGTGGGAGGGACATACTGGTTTTGACTAACGAAGTACTGGTCGACCTGTCGCCGCAGGGTGGTGTCCAACGGCGGCAGAATCCAGCCGAAAGGTTTGAGCTGGGAAAACGGCACGGACTTTTTGCCCGCCAGCGGATGCTGCTTGCCGGCAACAGCCACCACGCGATCGTCAAAGAGTTTCTCCTGGACCAGCTTCGTTCGATGCCGATAGGCGGGAAGACGGCCAACAATCATGTCAATTTCGCCGGACAAAAGTGCAGGCATCAGGGCGTCGTTTGTTCCCTCAACAACCTTGATCGCAACATTGGGTCGGTCATTGAGAACGGCTTGCATGGCGGTCGGCAACAGGATGGGTGCTGCCGCCAACAGCGTGCCGACGACGACGCGACCGCTGTTGCCTTCGATGAGATCATCCAGCTCCTGCGCCGCACTCGAGACTTGCGCGATAATCAGTTTGCCGTGGCGGATCATCGCCTCTCCATAAGGCGTCGGGATCACACCGCGATTATTGCGGGTAAAAAGACTGACTTCGAAATCGATTTCGAGATCCTGGATGAGTTTGGTCGCAGCGGGTTGCGAGATTTGCAGCTCGCGGGCCGCATGCTGGATGCTGCCGTACTTGCCAACCGCAACCAGCAAGCGCAGTTGCTTGAGTTTCAGCCTTGTAATGGCTCGATCTACAATGCGGGAATGGCGGCTCATGATGGCGTTCTTATTCGCAAGTGGCTCGCGGGAAGACGCCATCGATTATCGCAAGACCAGAACCACCAGGTATAGTTATTTTGTATACCTATTTCCGATCAATTACGGCCGTACTTGCGTAAATTGGCCGAACGCAACCCTCTTTCCTGAAGGTCGACATGGCAATCAAATACTCGAAACTTGACGCGAAAGACTATGCCCGCGAACACATGCGCGGAATCTGGGCGGCAGCCCTGAACCCGTTCAACGAAGACCTGTCGCTGAATGAAGTCGGGCTGCGCGCAAACATCCGCCACTGGGTCGATGAGCTCGATATCAAGGGCCTGTTCATCGCCGGCAAACAGGGTGAGTTTTTCTCGATGAGTCTTGCCGAGCGTAAGCGCAACTTCGAGATTGCGGTCGAAGAGTGCGACGGCAAGGCCGGGGTTATCGTCTCGGTTTCAGATCAGAACTTCGATACGGTTCTGGACCTCGCCGTGTATGCGCAAGACTGTGGTGCAGACTACGTCGTGGTGCATGCCCCGGTTCTCAGTTTCGTACACGATCGCGGTGAGGTCCTGTATCAATACTACAAGGCATTGTGCGATCGCGTTGATATCGGTATCGCGATGTGGAGCCACCCGGACTCCGGCTACGTGATGTTGCCGGAGGAATGTGCACGTATCGCCGAGCTGCCAAATATCGTTGCGATCAAATATTCGGTACCCCGGGAGATGTACGTTCGCCTGACGCACATGATCGGCGACAAAATCCAGGTGTCGACGTCTTCCGAAGACGAGTGGCTGGACAATATCGAAGAGCTCGGATGGCAGCTCTACCTGTGTTCATCGCCGCCGTATCATTTGCAGACCCGGCATGACCAGCGGATGAACGAATACACGCGTCTCGCGTTCGACGGCAAGTTCGAAGAGGCTCGCAAGGTTCGAGACAGCCTGAACCCGGTGCGCGCAGCAAAGGCAAAGACACGACCCGCGGACAAGCCGCAGGCATTTGGCAAGTACTGGCAAGAATTGCTCGGCCAGGTTGGCGGACGCGTTCGGCCGCCAATGCTTGAACTGACCGAAGATGAAAAGGCGGCAATCCGTGCGGCGTTTGAGACCTGCGGTTTGAAATTGTAATAAGATTCCCGAATGACGCGACGCAAGTCATTCAACTTTGATCGCTGGGTGGAGGAGAACCGGCACAGGCTGGTTCCACCCATCAGCAACATGCACCTCTTCGACGAAAAAACGGAAATGGTCGTGATGGTGATCGGCGGCGGCAATGAACGTACCGACTATCATGACAACCCGGTCGATGAGTTCTACTACCAGGTCCGCGGCAATATCGTGCTGAAGGTTTCCGAAAACGGTGAACACTACGATGTGCCGATAGGCGCCGGAGACGTCTTCTATATTCCGCCGCATGTGCGTCATTCGCCACAACGACGCGACGAAGCGTCGATAGGCCTCGTCGTTGAGGGAAAAAGGTCGTCCGGCCAGGAAGATGGATTCGAGTGGTTTTGCTTCGGCTGCGGCAATCTCATCCACAGAGTCCAGGTGCCCATTGTGGACATCGTCGCAGACCTTCCGCCGCTGTTCGAAACCTTCTACCAAAGCAATGAAGCGAGAACCTGCAAGAAATGCGGCGACTTCCATCCCGGCAAGACGCCGCCCAGTGGCTGGACTTAAGGCTAATGGCTTAAGGCGGATTTGATCGCCGCGATCAATAGGATGAAGCGACGATTTCCTCATTCGTGCCATTCAGCTTGATCGGCGCCGAGCCGTCGGTTTTGCCTACCCACAAGTCCCGAAACGTCCGGAACGGACCGTCGCCTTCAATCGTTCGAAACAGGATTCGGGTGCTGTCTTTCGACCAGTCTGCTGCCACCGGCTCCACGATTTCATGGTCCGGCGGAAGTGCCGGACTCACCTGGTTGTCCGTCAGGCCGTCCACTGTCGCAACAAACAATTCCAGGACCCCGGGGCTGATGTTGCGATCGGCGGTGTAGGCGATGCGCGAGCTGTCAGGCGACCAGGTATAGCTCATTACACCGTATCCACCGGAAATAATCGGGCCGCTGATCTTGCGCTGATTACTGAGATCGGCGTCGACGACAAACAGCTCGGCCTGGTCCGACTCGATGTTTGAGCGAAACGCAATGTAACGGCCATCGGGTGATACCGACACGTCCGCGACGGCTTCGCCAGCAACAAGATCGCGATGGATCTTCGGGTGCAAACGGGAGCTGATGTCAGCCAGGAAGTACTCCCAGGTGCGGCTTATGTCCTGATCGAGGCTGTAAATCAGCTCCGTGCTATCCGGTAACCAATGGATGTCCCTCAATTGCCCGGACGTCAGCGAACCATTCTTGCTCAAACGAATATGATTGCTGCCGTCGCTGCGACTGGTGAACAGCTCGACCTTGTTAACGTCAAGAACATCGCCCCAGTAGGCGAGGCGATCGCTGTTCGGCGACCATTCAAACCGGGTGATGTCCTTGCCCTGGCTCAGCGGCATGATATTGACGAGCGTCGACCCGTCGGCGGTCACTGTGAAGAGCTCCATCTGGTCGTCGACTCTGTGTCTCGAACGAAACGCGATACGCGTGCTGTCGGGCGACCACGTCCAGTCATAGCCCAAGCGTTCACCGTTCAGCCAGTTCAGTGACGGGTTGACGCGAGTGCTGTTCGATACGCCCGACGATGTGTCATGGGTATTGATACCGATGAGTACCTGGAAAGGGTCGAGACTGTAGACGCCCTGTGCAACGTAACGACTATCTGGTGACCACCTTGCCTCGATCACCGCAACAGCCGGAGGCGAACCAATCGAACCGTTGATCTTGCGATTATTGCTGCCGTCCCGGTTTACGAGAAAAACCTCGTACAGTCCAAATCCCCTGGGAGCATATCCGAGCGGATTGGCAACGTACGCGAGTTGCGAACTATCCGGCGACCAGTCCAGGGACCGGACACGAGTATTGTCAGGAAAGCCGCTCGAAACCTGCACCGGCGTACCACCGGCAACAGGTATCAGGTAAACGTCGACGACGTTTTCCGTCGTCGCGACCGCACTGTAGGCAATGGTCCGGCCGTCAGGTGACACAGAAAAATTCAACACGGTGCCATTGCTTGTCGTGAAGTTGGGCGTCAACTGTGTCAGCGACGTGCCGTCATCGGCGGCCGAGAACAGGTGCCTGTCCTGAGTATTGGGCTCTGTTGCTATGAAGACGGCGGTCTGCGCCTGCCGCCCGACCGGTGGGGGTGGCGATCCCCCGTCGCTACCGCCACCGCCGCCACCGCAGGCTGCGAGTATCAGCAGACTAAGGAAACTGGCCGCGGCTAGTATCGATCGCCGAGCCCCGGCAACTATTGATGTAGAAGCAAACATGGTCGTTCTCCGCATTCAGGCGAAATGCGCCGGATTTATCCGACGCTTTTATCCTATAGCTGAGAACGGGCACCGATTTGCCCACTGGCCCTGGCGTCCGCCAGCGCCTACTTGTGCTTCAAAGCCGCAATCGTGTGACGCGCCCGCGCGCGCCGAATATCGTCAAGCTGCTTTAACGTCTGCGTTTCGGCAATGTCGATCTGCTGCTCGACCTCGGCAGAGTACGCAGGCGTGTTTTCGACTTTCAGCCGGTGATGGCCAAGAGAAATGACATCGTCGTTGCGCAGTATCTTGGTACGGACCTGAATCGAATTGACCGTGGTGCCATTGGTGCTGTTCAGATCGACCAGCAGTACCGCGTTTCGATAGACCTGCAGAAGCGCATGGTTGTTGCTGACGAATCGGTCGTCGACCTGGATGTCGGACAGCTTGCTGCGACCGACGACATAGTTTCCGGGCGGCATCGAAATTATGCGCAGCGTCTTGCCGTCACGCGTGAGTACGACGCGCGGTGTCGTCGGCGCCTGTCGCTCAAAATGCTCCGCCTCACTGGTCGCGAGTTCGTTCAGTCCTCCGGGCCAGCCTTTCGACGCGGCATGCAGTCGTCGGCAGACGTCAGCCGGAAATACCGCGTCGATGTTGTCGCCGCTGTCAACCGCAAGCCATTTAGTGCGCAGGTATAAAAAGGCTTCCTGGGCGTCGAGCGGGTTCATCGACCAGGTCGTCGGCCTGCGTTGTGCGAGGTTTCGTAGACTGTGTTCACGTAACAACGCGGAAAAATCGGTGGTGCCGGCAATAACAAGCCGCAGTGAATACCTGGAGTGTTCCTCCAGTGCCGCAAGCCAGTTCAGGAGTGTTCGTGTGCTGGAAGTCGTACGCTCGAAATTGTCAACGCAAAGCACTGGCGTCCGGCCTTTCGCGGTCATCTCGGCCAAAAACCGGCCGAGCAGGCCGAGCAGCTTTTCGTCGGTCGAATTGAGATGCTTAACGCCGAACTGCGCCAGCATGTCGTCGACAAGTTGCCGCGGTGAAAGTCCCGTGCCATCGATCACGGCAACAGGAATATCGCGCCCGATCCACGCGGCGTGTTCCCGGATGATGGTGGTCTTGCCGGACCCCGGGGGGCCGGACAGCAATGTGCAGCCGCCAGGGTGGTCGAGCGCGGAGTCCAGGTGATGCCGCGCGGCAAGGTAGGCGCCGTAGGCAATGATGAGCCGCGGGTCGGCGTGTTCGCCGAAGGCCCTGCTACTGAATGGTTTGTGGGCTGAATCCATACTGACTTTTTTTGCTTGTTGTTGTGGGGCCATTATTACCCGGGAACGGGCTCCGCCGTGGCGGAGATTCCATAATATACGCCAGAAATGCGGATATGGCCGCCTTTGGGCGATCAGTCAACGCTGCAGCATGCCTCTTCGATGTCCTCGGCCGGCGCTAGACTTCGTGGCCCAGTGTGCCATCCTCGGACTATGCCACTAGCCGCAGGGGATACTACGATGATGCTTAAACGGTCAGTCTTGGTGCTCTTTTTCTGTCTTCTTCTGCACCCGGGTGCCAGCGCCCGGGGCGATGAGCGGCCGCGGGCGCGCGACATCGGGCTGGTCGTCGGCACTTTCGAACCGGGCCCGCTGAACGCAATCACCGACGTCGAGCACGTGCGGGTCGGGCACTCGACCCGCATCGAGGGGGACGATATCCGCACGGGTGTTACGGCGATCATCCCGGGTCCCGGCAACCTGTACACGCATCCGGTGCCGGCCTGGATCCACGTCGGCAATGGCTATGGCAAGCTGATCGGCGAGACCCAGGTGCGCGAGTTCGGCGAGATCGAAACTCCGATACTGCTGACCTGCACGCTGTGTGTCTGGAGTGCGGCCAATGCGCTTAAAGACTGGATGTACGAGCAGCCGGGTATGGGTGAGCACACCCTGAACCCCGTCGTCGGCGAGACTAACGATGCGCGTGTCAACAATATGTGGGCGAACCCGATCGGCACGACGGAAGTCTACGCGGCGCTCGACAACGCCACGACCGGCCCGGTGGCTGAGGGCAGCGTCGGTGCCGGTACGGGCACGCAGGCCTTCGCCTGGAAGGGCGGCATTGGTACGAGTTCTCGCGTGCTCCCGCCGGAGCTCGGTGGCTACACGGTCGGCGTGCTGGTACAGACCAACTTCGGCGGCACGCTGTCGATGAACGGGGCACCGGTCGGTCGCGAGCTCGGCAACTATGCTTATCGCGACGAGCTCGAAGCAAGCACGCGCAGCGACGATCGCGAGGACGGTTCGATCATGATTGTGGTCGCTACCGACGCACCGTTGAACGCGAGGAGCCTGGACCGACTCGCGATGCGCGCGATCATGGGGCTCGGGCGCACCGGGTCGTTCGCCCACAATGGCTCAGGCGACTACGTGATCGCATTCTCATCCAACCAGGCGGTGCGCCGGCCGCGGAGTAACCGGGAGCCGGTGACGACACCCGAGCTGGTTAATGAATCGATGTCACCGCTGTTTGCAGCCACCGCCGAGGCGACCGAGGAGGCCATCTACAACGCGATCCTGAAAGCGAGCACGGTGGAGAGCCGTCGCGGCCGCCTCGAAGCGATCCCGCTCGAGGAAACGATAAAGATACTCAAAAAATACAAGTCGCTGGATTGGGACAAGACGCTGCCGCCGAAAGGGCAGTGAACGGCAGAGTCGCCGCGCGACGGTCATTCCACAGGATTCGCCTTTACTGATAGTTATTGCGCCGTAATACGGACGGCGCATACTGCGCGCGAAAAAATCGAACTCGCGCAACGAGAACGAATCATAAGTTGTCGGGCGATCTGCGCCCGTCTCTTACCTGTTAAAGGAGTATGACCGTAATGTCATGCAACGGAATTAAAGCGTCGTTATTGGCTATTGCGTTTATCAGCCTGTCCGGTCTGGCGAATGCACAGGATGTTTCAAACAGTACCCGCAGCATCACGGTAATCGGGCAGGGCGAAGCGGCTGGCCCACCGGATAGAGCGTCGATCAATGCCGGGGTACAAACACTCGCGCCGAGTGTTGCCGAGTCGTCGGAGCAAAACCAGGCGATCATCGAGCGCATCATGGCGGCATTGAAACAAGAGGGCATCGAAGCAGCTGATATCCAGACGGCGGACTACAGCGTCTGGCCGGAACAGCAACACGACCCACGCGGCAGCGGCGAGGTCACGATCACCGGCTACCGGGTAAACAATACCGTCCGTATCACCGTGAAAGACATCGACCGGCTGGGTAAGGTTCTGGCGGCTGTCACGAGTGCCGGTGCGAACGCGATTCACGGTATTGGCTTTAGCGTCAAAGACACCGCCGCCCTCGAAGGCCGCGCACGCGCCGCCGCGATGCAGGACGCTCGTGCACGGGCCGAAGCGTTGGCAGGTTTGGCCGGTGTGGAACTCGGCAAGGTATTGAGCATTTCAGCGACGCCGGGCGGCAACTATCCGATGCCGATGATGGGTGGCGGCCGGGAAATGATGATGTCGGCGTCAGTGCCGGGGATTTCATCCGGGCAACTCAGTATTAACGTGCAGGTGCAGGTGAGTTACGAGATTCTATAGGTGACCTTACGTCGGCGCGAGAGCCGGTACTCAGTCAGTATCCACCGACTTGAGGATGTCGTCCCAGCGCCGCGTAAGCAGGTTCGTCTTGTAGTCGGGTAAGCGGTACTGCCAATCCGGCAGTGTTTCGCTGATGCCGGTGAGCGCTTCGTGAGGCTCACCGGCTGCGGAAAACCTCACCCATGTCTCGTCCTCCTCGGTGCTGACCTCGGCGGATATTCGAAGGCCGTTCCAGGTTTCGAATACGACCGACGTTTCGGCAGGGCTGTCGACGGCCTTCTTAACATCATCAAACCTGAGCGTATCCAGCGCCGCCGCGATACCGTTGGCGACAGTTGCGTAACTGAGCTCCCGTCCTTCCGGTATATCGAGCACGCTGAAGTCGGTCTGATCTTCAGATTCTTTTGCGATGGCGATGGTCTCGCCGTCGTCGTGCGTGATCGTGACGCTTCGTACCTGCTTTGCGTCGACGTCCAGAATATCGGTCAGCAACCAGGTGCTTGCCGTCGCTGGAACGACCGGGTTCCGGTCAACGAGATAGCTGGTTGGTTCGTCGGCCAGTCGAGCGTAACGGTGGTTCCCCTGTGCGGACTCGCCAAGGATGACGGCGTAGGAGATGCCTTCGCCCTCGAGCACTATCCTGGTGCCCGTGCCGCCGTTCTCCGGATCGTCGACACCCAGTTTTTCGTAGTGCTCGGGATTCGAGGTTTTTTCCTCAACAATGCGGGCTTCTGCCAGGGCAACGATGAGCGGCCGCAACTTGCCAATATCAACGGCGTAGTCGTCTCGGGCACCGTTCACCCAGGTGCCTGATTCCTGCCGCAAGGTCAGCGGGTCGGCGTCGGCGATAGTGATACGAACCTGCTGTATCGCATTCGCATGCTCGGCAAGTTCCGGCAGCAGGGCCCGGCCCTCGGTTTGCGGGCTGAGGTCGTCGGTGCGCTCGACAATGGCAATGAGCAGAACCAGCGCCAGGACAACAGCCACAAGAACCCTGATCGTTTTCCTGGTCACGCCGGCTCCCGTTGCCGGCGCCGCCACAGCACGAATAGCACCGCCAGTGTCAGCAGTAATGGAACCAGTCCGATATTGATGATTTTCAACCAGGTACCCAGGTTCTCGATATCCTCATCCAGGCCCCGCTGCACGGCTCGCAACTCCTTGCGTATCGATGCGCGCTGGTCCACGAACCGGTCGATCTCGGCCTGCTGTTCGGTCGTCAGCAACAGGCTGCCAGTGTCCTCACGGGATGACTGCAACTCGCCCAGGCGTCGCTCGGTCTCGGCAAGCTCCTGCTGCAGGCGCTGTTCTGTCTCACGAAACCGGGCTTCTGCGTTCGCGCGAAGCTCATCGACCTTGGTGAACGGCCGCGCGAAACTGCCGCGGCTGCGAACCGCGATCAGGTCGGTGCTGCCTGTCAGGCTTTCGAGGGCATTGATGACGAACGCGCCATTGCTTGCGAAGGAATTGGCAATCTGCTGGCCGAAGAAGCTCTGCACCTGGACCCACATCGCGTCACTCAATAAGTCGACGTCGGTGACGACGATCAGGTTTGCAGGCTCGGACGATGCGCTCAAAAATTCCGCCGGCGCAGCGTCCGAATCGTCTTCAGCCTCGATTGACACTGCAGGCGCACCGTCCGGGAACGCACTCGGCAGGATTCCGCTGATTCGGGCCGCGACAACCAGGGGCTCACCACCCGGTACGAAACCGTCCTGCAGTGAGCTTGGGTCCGGCAGAAAAGAAAACCGCTCGGCCGGCATGGTCCTGGACGCCGGACTCGATGTCAGCAGCGGCTCAAAGGTCGCATTGCTGTCGTCGGCCAGCTTTAACCGGCCTGCCATGGCCGTGTTAATGGTGCCAAGTTCGGCCGTGACGACGTCGCTGCTGTTCATATGATCGGCGCCAATGCCGAGGTAGCCATAATGTCGAGCAGGGCGGTTGCTGAAGCCGGTGTTGATGGCGAGTGCGAGCTGCGCGTCAGCGACCACCTCCGTCGTACTGAACTCCATTCCCCAGCCATCGAACAGCAGCGGCAGGTCGGATGCCTGACCGATGGGCGACATACCCTGCGGCATTCCCTCAGCGCTTGCTGCATCAATGGCGGCGACCGGATCAACAAATATCAGTGCCTTGCCACCGTGCATCACGAATTGATCGATCGCATATTGCGTTGCGTTCGAAAGGTTCTTCGGCTGCACAATCCACAGTACGCCTACCTCGTCGGGTACGACCTCAAACGAGGTGCCGAGGTTGCGAATTTCAAACAGTTGCTGCGCCTGCTGGTAGACGACCCAGCTGGGCTGCATGCGCTGCGACTGCGGGTCGAATCGTCCGGCCATCGAGACCCCTGACACCAGCCCGATGACTTTGCGCTCCGGGTTGGCCAGGGTGCTGACGAGTTTGGCGAGATCGTACTCGAGAAATGCTTCGCGGTCCGGCGGGAAGAACGGGATGATTTCCTCATCGCCGATGCTGTTTGTGCCTGCGAGGCCGAGGTACACCGGATCGGGTGTCACGCCGAACTGAACCCCTTGCAGCCCGAACTGCGCCGCCCGGTCTTCTTCTTCCGAAAACGGTAGCGGGTCGATGACGCTGAGGCGAAGCTTGCCGCGACTGCCAGTCGCAAATTCCTCGAGCATTTCGCGTACCCGGTTGGCGTAGTCACGTAGCGACGGCGCGCCTTCGGTCGCCTGGTCGGAATAATAAAGGTACAGATTGATGGGTTCGTCGATGCTTTGCAGGATGCGTCTCGTGCCATCCGACAGTGTGTACAGGTTGTTTTCCGTGAGATCGATGCGCACGCCCTTGAACAGCTGATTCGACGCGATGACCGCCGCAATGAAGGCGACTGCCAGCAACAGCAGACCCGAAGCACCAAGACGTCGTTGCGATTGTGTACTCATCGTCAGTCGGCCTGCTTCCAATTCAGCACAATGGTGTTGGCGTACAGGAACGCAGCGATCACCAGTGCGAAATAGACGAGGTCGCGCAGGTCGATGACACCCCTGGAGATATCGGCGAAATGCGTCAGGAAGCTCAGGGACGCGACACCGTCAACCAGGACTTGCGGCGCCCAGCCTGAGAACAAGTCCAGCACCAGCGGAAAGCCGGACAACAAAAAGCCGAAGCACACGACCACACTGAGGACAAACGCAATGACCTGGTTGCGTGTGCAGGCCGACAGGCAGGAACCGATGGCAAGAAAGCCGCCCGCCATCAGGAAACTGCCAATGTAGGCCGCCAGAATCGTACCGTTGTCCGGTTCGCCAAGATAGTTGACGGTGATCCAGATAGGGAAGGTCAGGAACAGTGCAATACCAGTGAACGCCCACGCCGCCAGGAACTTGCCGACCACCGCCTGCATCGGCGTGATCGGCAGCGTCATCAGAAATTCGACCGTGCCGGACTTGCGTTCTTCGGCCCACAGGCGCATCGCTATCGCCGGCACCAGGAACAAGTACAGCCAGGGATGAAAATTGAAAAAGGCGCGCAGATCGGCCTGGCCGCGTTCGTAGAAGCCACCGAGATAAAACGTGAAGGCCCCCATCAACATCAGGAAAATGACGATGAAAACGTAGGCGACCGGCGTTGCAAAGTAGCTTTGCAATTCACGGCGGAACAATGTCTTGACCATGTTCACGTGGCGGCCTCCGCTTTGGCAACACGGCCACCTTGCGTGACGCGGCGAAACACCGCATCGAGATCGCCATCGCCCTGTTCAGTCAGGTTGTTCGGTGTGTCGTCAACCAGTATGCGGCCATCGGCAATGATGATCGCACGTGTGCAAACGGCGTTGACCTCTTCCAGTATGTGCGTCGATATCACGATGAGCTTGTCTTCGGACATCGAGCGAATGAGTTGCCGGACTTCGTGCTTCTGGTTCGGATCGAGCCCGTCGGTCGGCTCGTCGAGGATGAGCACATCGGGGTCGTGCAAAATGGCCTGCGCCAGTCCCACGCGACGCTTGAATCCCTTGGACAGCGTGTCGATGGATTGAGCGAGCACCGGTGCGAGGTGCAGCAGGCTTATGACCTCGTCCAAACGCTGCCGACGTTTACTGCCAGACAGTCCACGAACATCGGCGACGAAATCGAGAAACTGCAGCGGTGTCATCTCGGCGTAGAGCGGCGCGCCCTCGGGCAGGTATCCCATGCGACGCTGTGCCGCCAGCGTGTCCGTGAGGATATCGTGCCCGCAGATCGAGGCCGTTCCAGCGCTGGGCGCCACAAACCCGGTGACCATTTTCATGGTCGTCGATTTGCCAGCGCCGTTCGGCCCGAGGAAGCCCAACACTTCCCCGGGTTTGCAGGTGAAGCTCAGGTCGTCGACAACTGTGTGACGGCCATAGCGCTTTGTCAGGCCTTTCGTTTCGAGCATCGGGCTTGTCTGTTCCAGTCGATACTGTAGTAGCGAGCGGCCGATTTTTTATCAAAATGAAAAGCGGCTTTCAAGACCTGCCCGGCGTTTGCCGTCAATCATTAGCGTCGACGGAGTCGGCATCAACCGCTGCCGCTTCGTCATCGTCTTCAGATTCCTTTTTCTTGTCCTGCACCTGTTTGACCAGACCGGTGTTGATGCCGCCGGCTGCGCCGCCCGATGCAGCGCTCATACCGTAATTGCTCGAGGACCCACCCTGGGTCGCCCCCAGCATGGCGGCATTGCTGTTCGCCAGGCTGCCGCCGACTTCACGACGCGTTCCGCCGAGGTCGGTTACCGTCCAGTCGTCGATGTCGGCATCAAGCGTGGACGCGCTTTGCAGCGCTGCCAGCTCGCCGCCCTCCAGGTATTTCGCCAGGTGAGCGGTCAGGTCGGTTTGAAAGTTCGGAAAAAACGCCTCGTTTCGTTCATAGAAACTCGATACCCGGAACTTCTTGTCATTCTTGATTGCCGTGCCGCGGTTCGCGTTGACGAAAACGATGGCGTTTTCGGTCAGGTCGTCATGAACGGTTTTGCCGGTATAGGCGCGCTTTCGGATATTGGGACTTCCGATGATGCCCTGGTAGAGGCCGTAAATGACCAACGGGTTACCGTCATAGTTCTCTTTCAGAATGGCGTTTTGAATATCGTTGAGGCTTAAACGTACGCCTTCCACGACAAGCAATTTCTGGTCAAGAATCGAATCCCTGCCGTACAGGAATTTCTCGAGATTTCTTTCCGGATAAACCTTTACGATCTCATTCAGGATTGTGACGTTGTAGAGGTTCAGCCAATACGCCAGCTGCTCGTCACGCGAAAAGCGTTTCAGGCCGACCTGGCCCGTTGCGTTTTCGATCCCTTTCTTTATCTCTTCCAGCTGCAGCTTGGCGGTTTCATTGTCGACAAACGTTTCGAAAAAGAACCGATTGCCCTCATTGATGGTCCACCGATTCACTTTCTCCTTGAGACGCGTACCGGTCGTCGCTTTTTCCCGAGGGGCTTTCTCGCGATTGGAGCGACCGATATCGACCACGACCGCGTCGAGCAGTATGTTCAGATTTTCGTAACTGATCGCGTACTTGGATGTCTCGTCAGAGCCTTGAAACGGCTCCGGTACTGCAGCTGCTGCAGCCAGATTCGAAACGCACAGCAACAGTCCACCAAGAGCGGCGATGATCGCGGCTCCAGTTATATTCGATTTCATGGTGTCTCCCCATGCCTTGACGGCATTGGTTCCCTTAGCTTAGTTGTGAGTTAGATGCCGGGCGGCCTCATTTGGTTGCATCAATATTCAGGTCCTGATCCTCGCATAATCGACCGTAGCCGGCGCATCCGCCGGCTTCCTCGGGAATGCTGCACTTGAACTGATACAGATTGTCACGCCAGGTCCAGACCGGGCGGCAAAATCCGGGGCCGCCAAAGCGAAGGTCCGGCCACTTCGGCTCGCCGATTGGCGACACCCACCACCCAAGCGCCGGAAATCCGAGCTGCGGTCGATAATTGCCACTCTCGTCGCGCACAAACAGGCTCAGGCTGCGACCTGTAAAGCCCGATGTGCAGGTGTTTCCCCACTGGATGAATACCTCGAAGACGCCATCGTCATTGAGATCGACGGGTGTCGCCTCCGGGTCGACGTCGCCGCAGTTGGAGTCCGTGAAGCGAGTACCGTCGGCTGACAACGGAAACATCGATGCGAATGCATCGACGACGCGCTGTTGTTGATTACGGTTCAGCTGAGTTTCATCGGGCGCAAATAACAAGGTATCGCCTGGCGGGTTGCCGGCACAGGATGCGAGCACCAGCAGTAAGGTACAGCCCGTGACGGGTAGAGGGTTTCTTTTAATGTGTCGCATCATTATCCAGTGCGGCGATTTCCTGACGAAATCCTGCCGCTTTTTCGGTTTGCCCGGTTGCCTCATAAATAAGCACCAGGTCGTCGCGCGCCGCACGCAGGAAACTGATCGAAGGGCTCGCCTGGGCCGCAAGGATCTCGTAGCCTGCGAGCGACTCGATCTCCGCATCGGCATACCGTCCCGCGAGCCGCAGTGTGCGGCCGAGCTTGATGCGGGCGATACCGGTATTCACATTGTCCGCGCCGAGCGCATCGGTAAATTGCCGGATGACGGGGCGGAACAGGGCTTCGGCTTTGTCGTAGTCGCCCTGTTTCATTTGCATGTAGGCAACATTCGAGAGTGCAATTGCGACAAAGTAGTGACGGTCGCCGTGAACGTTGCGATAAATGTCGGCGCTGCGTTGAAAGTTGGCCGCGGCCTCTGCGAAGCGATCCTGCATCGCCAGGATGTTGCCGAGCTCGTTTACCGCTTCGGCCACCAGCGGATGCGACGATCCGACCGCTGATTCCTGCACGGCCAGCGCGCGTTCCAGTGCCTCGCTGGCTTCCTCATATTCTTGCTGGTAGAGCAGTGCCCGTCCGAGTGACGTGAGATTGTCAGCCGTGTGTGGACTTTCCACACCGTAATAGCGCTCGTTGATTGCAAGTGCTTCACGGGCAAGCATCTCTGCCTTGTCGTAGTAGCCGAGATCCTGTTCGATGGCCGCCAGGCTGGCAATGTCGCCTGCGACAAGCGGGTGTGCGTTGCCGACGATGGCACGATGTCGTTGCAGCACGTCGCGATAGATCGATGCGCTGTCGTCATAGTGTCCCGCCGCGTAGTGCGCTTTCGCGAGTTCGGAGAGAGCCGCGGCCTGGTCCATCGGCACGCTACCGGTTGCTGCCAGATGCTCGACAGTCTGTGCAAGTATTGTGATTGCCTCATCATGGGCGCCGCGTTCACGAAGTGTTTGCCCCAGCGCGAGGCTTGCCGCGATCACCGTGGGATGCTCCGGGGCTAGCAAGGATTCGGCCAGTGCCAGTCCGTCGCGAACCAGCGCCTCGCCGTCTTCCAGTCGTGCCTGGTCAACACGCAGGAGCCCGATCGCGACCAGGCTCTCCGCGACCTCGGTACTATTCTCGCCGAAATACTCCCTGCGGCGTTCAAGCGACTGTGCGTACAGCGAGTCCGCCTCGGCAAGCTTGCCGAGCCGCTGGTAGATGTTTGCGAGATTGTGCAGGAGTTCGGCCTGCACAGGCGGATCCGACGCGAGCGTTTCTGCCGTTGCCGCACCGCGCTCGAGCATTTCGATCACCTTGATATCTTCGCGCGGGCCCGCCAGCGCATCGCCGCCCTGGAACAGATTCGTCATGAACTGTTGCACGCGTTTCGTGCGCGATGCTTCCGCTACGGCTGTGTCCAGCGCGGCGCTCAGGCGTATGGTGAAGAACACACTCAGCACAACGCCGACCAGAACGGCCGCTAAGATAACCGAAGCCACCTGCCAGTGACGGTGCAGGAATTTGCCAGCCCGATAAGCGAGTCGATCCGGTCGTGCCTCAAGCGGCTCCGAGTCGAGGTAGTGATCGACGTCGCGGATGAGTGCTTCAACCGAGCTGTAACGACGCGAACGATCGGCGTGCATCGCGGTCAGGCATAACACGTCGAGATCGGCCCACTGTGCTTTGCCGGCAGCAGCGATGTCATTTTCCGAAGGTTTGACCGGCGTATCGCCATGCAGCGCGGAAGACGCCTCCATTGGCGACAGGTTGGAGAGGTCGAACGGCAGTCGATCGGTCAACAGTTCGTAAAGCACGACGCCGAGCGAGTAGACGTCAGCCTGTACACCGATTTCATCGCCAACCAGTTGTTCGGGCGCTGCATACGCCGGCGTCATCATTCGCAGTACCGTGCGCGTTTTGCCGCTGGTGTCATCGAGCGCGTCGAGTTGCTTCGCGATGCCGAAGTCGAGCAGTTTCACACTGCCGTCGTCCGTGACCAGTATGTTTGACGGCTTGATGTCGCGATGAATGATGGCGTGCGCATGTGCAAATCGGACGGCATCGCATGCCTGCCGAAAAAGGTTCACGCGACGTTCGATAGAGCAATTGTGCTTCCGGCAGTAATCGGTCAGCGTGATGCCCTGGACATACTCCATCGCGAACCACGGTGTGCCGTCCGGCAGGGTATCCGCATCGTAGAGATGTGCAATACCAGGGTGGTTCAGCTGCGCCAGCGCGCGTTGTTCCGTCTGGAATCGGCGTTGCCGGGTCGGCGAGAGCCAGGCATCGCGCAATAACTTGATCGCGACCGTGCCGCCGATGTCTTCGCGTTCGGCGAGACAGACCACACCCATGCCGCCTTCGCCGAGGAGACGCTTCACACTGTAGTGGCCGATTCGAGAGCCCGGTGGTGGCGCCGATGCGCTGAGCATCGACCCTGCGACTTGCTCGACTCCCTGGTCGAGCAGCGAATCGGGTCGCGAATCTTCATCGAGCATCGCCGCAATTTCGGCTTCGAGTTCGTCGTCGCCGTCGCACGCTTCGCGTAGGTAAGACTCGCGGTCCTCGGCGTCGCTCAGTGACAACGCAACATTGAATATGCGCTGTATTCGTTGCCAGCGTTCGGCGTCCATCGGCTCAGCCTGCTTGTCGCATCGACTGTGCGAGCCAGGCTTTCGCGCTGCGCCAGTCGCGGGCGAGCGTTGCCTCCGACACGCCGAGCAGTTCGGCGGTTTCGGCAACGCTTTGCCCTGCAAAAAAACGGCATTCGATCATCTCTGCCTGCCGCGGTTCTGCCGCTGCAAGTTCGTCAAGCGCCTCATCCAGCGCAAGCAACTCGTTTTCGGAAACAGCGAGCTGGTGAACGGACTCGTCGAGCGTGACCCATTGCACGTCCGCACCGCCGCCGCGCTTTGTTGCAAGGCGCCGGCGCGCAGCATCGACAAGCAACTGGCGCATTGCCCGTGCCGCTAAGCGCTTGAAATGCAGTGGCGATTCGAACGTGAGAGCGGGTGAGTCCGCAAGCTTCAGCCATGCTTCGTTGACAAGCGCGGTGGGATTCAGGGTTACGGCGTACTCATTGCGCCGCACGACAAAAGCCAGTCGGCGCAGCTCTTCGTAAATGGCGCTGAACAGGTCATCGAGGGCAGGACGATCATTATTATTTTCAAGCTGCATGACAGTTTCTGGAGAGCTACCGCGCAATACAGGTTAAAGGCCAGGCCCTGTCCGTAGCGCCGGCCGATGACCGATGTTAGCACCCGAAAAGGAATGCAGGTATGGCAAAACGCGGCAGGATTCTGAGCGACCCGACGGTCGGCCCCGGACGCGTGATGGTGCAGGGCCGTCAGCACCTCTTTGGGCTGGACGGGGTATGGCAGTCCGACACTTTGCCGAGGCCCGGCGTCGTCGTCGACGTCGAATTCGACGAGTCGGGGCGGGTCAGCAAAATGGTGGCCGTCCCGGAAGGTCGTCTTGCCCGGGAGCAGGTGGCCGCGGTACTCGCTGCTGTCACCGGGAAGGGGTCCGCCGTCGGTGCGGGAATCGCGACACGATTCGGCCCGACCCAGCTGGCGACACTGGTGGTGTTGGTTGCTGGCTGGTTTCTGCTCGTCGCCCTGCTGCCGCTCGCTTTCATACTCGTCGTCGTGTTGCAGGGTATCGATCTCGTTCGGCCCGTCAGTGCCTATGCCATGTCAATGGGTGCCGGTGCCTACCTGGCTGCGCTGGCCAGCGCGCTCTTTGCGCTGGCTTGCCTGAAACGATTCCTCGTCGCCAGGGCGTGCGATGAGGCGGTGTTTGATGAAAACGAATAATGAAGACAGGGGACAGTAGCAATGAAAGCGCGAAAATATTTGTTGATCGTACTTGCCGCTACAGCGGCCACGTTCGCCGCGTGCAGCAGTCCGGAGGAGTCCGCACGGGCAGCGCTCGTCGAAGTCGGCGAAGAGTGGCAGGCGGCAGTCAGTGAGACTGATCCTGGCAATCGCGTCGCCGCTTACAGCGATGTGATCGAAGCACTGCAAGGCATCGTTGAGGACTACCCGGAAACCCCTGACGGTCGCGCCATCGCGTCCGGGCGTGAGGTTGTCGGCGGGCGCTCGCTGCAAAGCTTGCGTGCGATGCGCGACGAACTTGCCGCGCGTGCTTCCTGCTATTCGAACCCAAGCATCGATTGCCTCACGCCACTTGGCAGTTCGTATACGCGCAACGGCTCTGCTGCAGAAGGCTCCGCTGAGGCGGTGTTTACAGCGGCTCGCACGACCGTGTGCGATAAGGGATTTGCCGCAGCGGACCGACTTCTCGAGCCGTTTAAAATTAACAAGCCGGTGTATTCAGAGGAGCTCGTGCAGGTGGCGCTGGCAGCCGCTGCCTGCAGCAAACCCGTCGAAGTTGTCGCTGCGATCGACGCCTATCGGGCCGCGGTACCGGACGTAGCGGTCAATCAACTCATTAGCATCGTGTCGACCGACGCGCTGAAACCGGCCTGGTCCACCGTGATGGCCGAACTCGAGCGGCGAGTCGCATCGGGTGGTCTGTCGCAAAACGAGGTGGCCAACGTCACGCTGACAGTAGCCCTACGCTATGCGCTACTCGGCGACGCAGGCAAAGCGATAGCCAGGTACAAGCACTTCACAGACACGCTTAACTACCAGGCCGACCCGATGACGAAGTACGAGCTGGGTGCCGCGTTAATCAAAGCGGGCGCAGGCGATGAGGGCATGGCCGTTGTCGCGAGTCCGAATACCCGCTCGCCATCCGTCGTCACCGTGTCGAGAGCGGCGCGGGGCCTCGCGGATGAATTCAAAATAACGCAGGGGCAGGCGGTACCGCAGCTCTACAACATAAGAGACATTCGCGAATTCTTCACGCCGGTCGCCGCCGACGAGCGGCAGCGCGTCGCCGCGTCGGCGGCAGCGATCGAGGCCGAGCTCGACAAGCTCGCGCCGCTGGTCACCATTCAGGACAGCGCCATCACGCAGATGGACACGGCTTACGGGGCCCTTGCGCTGGTGCAGCAAAAGCTTGGTGCCGCCGACAAGGCAAGCGCACTTATCGTCAAGGGCGCCGCGTTGCGTGATCGCCTGCTCCCGGCTGCGGCGCAGAAAGAGGTCGGGCTGAGTCAATTCAACGCGTATGCGGCATTGATCGCACTCGCGCATGGCAAGCACGCCGAGGCCGCCGAGCTGGTGACGGCGATGAACATTCGGCACGAGTATGCGCGGCTGATCCTGAAGTCATTCGCGGTGAAAGGCGATCTCGAACAATGCCTGGCTCTTGCGAATACGATTCAGCCGAACCTTCCGCAGTCCTACACGACGGTCATCGAGTCTTTTATCGAAGCAGGTCGACTTGACGACGCCGAGCGCGCGATAGCCGCTTTCGCCGGCAACGCCGATGCGAAACGTGGCATGTACTGGTTGCTCGCGCAGCAGGCCGCGACGGAAGGCGATGTAAAAGGCGCGGAAAAGTTCGCCGAGAAGTACTCGCTTGTCGCGCAGCCGAGAGACCGGCTGCGATTTCTTGGCGCGCTACTGGGTTCCGAAAAAATCGCCGGCAGCCGGCGTCAGGCCGAACCGTTGATCCGGGAGATTTTTACGATCGGCAGCCAGATGGATGCGAGTGCCTCCAACAGTTACGACGCGATCGCGCAGAACGCCGCATGGCATGCATTCCACAACGGGTACACGGATCTGGGCATCGAGCTTTACAGAGCGGCGGGGCGTAAAGACCAGAAGCCAATGTTCGAGGCCTTCAATGAAAAGCTCAATAAACGCGACATGCCGGTGCTGCTCATGCTCGCGCATGACAACCTGCGTGGCGAACCACTCGGCTACGTGATCGATGCAGCCATCAGGTATCTCAATCGGGAGGCAGTATGAATACGAAATTGATCGGGGTGAACGGACTGTTTGCAGCCGTGCTTGCATCCCTGCTTACGGCTTGTGGTGGCGGATCGGGCATTGAAGGCGAGTACATCGGCGTCGAAGGCGACTCGATGATCGAGTCGATCACGCTGGACTCCGACGGCGTTGCCAGCGTCGTTTATCCACTCGGCTTTGGAAACTCCGGACCGGGTTCGTACACGATCGACGGCAATACCGTTCACATAACGTTGCCCGGCGCTGATCGGACAAGTCTCGAGATCGACGCCAACGGGTGCCTGACGCACTTTTTCGTCGGCACCTATTGCCGCAACGGCGGTGGCAAGGCGAGCGGAGGCAGTGCATCGATGGCCGTGGCAAGCAGCGGTGGCGCCGAGCGTTACGAGGCAATGACGGACGAAGGTCGCATCCTGCTTGAGCTAATGGCGGGCGGTACGGCGCGCTTGACGATGATGCCATTCGGTGGCGATCGCGACATGCCGCAACGGGCGAGCTTCGACCTGAGTTACACGGTGCGTGGCGACAACATCATGATCGAAATGCCGGGCGATGGGCCGACAGAGCTCAGGCGCAGCGGTCGCGACCTGCTAATGACCGTGGACGGCGAAATGGCCCGTTTCGTTCGTCAGTAGCTTCACTACCTATTTGACAGGGGAACAAAAAATGAAAACGGCAAGAGGACGCGTGTTACGCGATACGGCAAGCGGCGAAGGGCTGCTATCGATCGACGGTACGCAGTATCCGTTCCGACTCGAAGGCATGTGGCGATCCGACCTGGCGCCAAAAACCAACATGGCAGTTGACGTCGAGTTCGATGATGGCGGCGCGATCGCAGCGATTCGCGCCGTGGATCCGACGGCGGCTGCGCGTGAGCAGGCCAGCAAATTCGCGGCGCAGGCCGGCGTGGCTGCAAAGCAGGCCGGTGAAGTGGCCAGGCAGGCGGCTTCGGAAATACGGGCGAAAGGCCTGCCCGCGCTGACCGCCTATGCCCAGGTGGTCGGTGTCAAGACACTCGCCGCGATGGCGCTGGTCCTGGTCGGCTGGTTTTTTCTCGCCATTGCCAGCATCGATTTTTTCGGCGACAAGGTGAGCGCAACGTACTACGACCTGATGCGGGTATTGAACAACCCCCAGAACGGGATCGCCACCATTGCACGCCAGTCACGTGCCGGCGCAGGCTTTTACGGATTCCTAACGATCGCAGCACTGCTGGCACCGCTGCTTCCGCATCTCGTTAAAGGCCGCAGGACATGGCTCGCGTACTGCGCGCCCGCCGCGTGGATGTTACTGGCAGTGCTCGTCGGTGCCTGGAAAGTCAGTGCGAGCATCTCCGAGGCCAAACGCCAGTTCGGCAGCTTCGGTGGCGAACTTGGCGGAATGGCGAGTGAGTTCATGAAAGAAGCGATCAACGCAATGTCGATTGGACTCGGCTTCTACCTCTCGGTCGCAGCGGCCGGGTATCTCGCATACGTCGGGCTGAAACGCTACCGGGCACCCGACGTCAGTCGCTCGCAAGCTCCCGGATAATGATGCTCCAGTGGTCAAGGGCGTCGTAGAACGTCTTGATGGGCACTCTTTCGTTGAGGCCGTGAGCGAACATTTCATCCGGGTTCATGAAGATGCCGCTCGCCGCCCAGGTGGGAATGCCCGCACGACGAAAATGCATGCCGTCGGTGCCGCCTGATTCCATGTAGGCAATCATTCGTACACCGGGGTAGCGTCCCTGCACAGCTTCACTGATTGCCGCGCGAATCTCTTCGCGCAGTTCAGAGACCGGGCTTTCGACAGGCGCGTAGGTTTCCTTGAACTCAATCGCGTCGTTGCCAACGACCTGCTGCAGTGTTGCGAGCACCTCGGCGGCAGGTACGCCGACAAAGACACGGCAATTGACGGTCGCTGTCGCAGACTGCGGCAATGCGTTTTCTGCGTGCCCCGCCCGCAACATCGTGACGACACAGGTTGTTCGGGTCGTGCCGACGTAGGACGACTCAACGGCGAGTCGATCGGATGCTTCTGTGTCCTCCGGATTCTCCGCGAAGCGGAGCATGGCGTCGCCGAGCTCACCACCGAGTTGTTCACCGGTCACCTGGAAGAACTCCAGTGTCATCGGGTTCCAGCGCACCGGGAAGCGGTGCGCCTGGATTTTGCCGATGGCCTCTGCCAAGTCGTAGATTGCATTGTCCGGCCGCGGTCGCGAGCTGTGGCCACCGGGGTTGCGCGCCGTCATCTCCCACGTGACGTAGGTTTTTTCCGCCGCCTGGATCGCGTAGACCAGCGCCTTGCCATCCTTGTTAAGGTCGCCACCGCCGGCATCCGAGTTTAATGCGAACTCGGCTTCCGCCAGGTCGTCCCGCTCGTAGGCGAGCTGGCGCGTCGTCACCATGCCGCTTTCCTCGTCGCCGGAGAACACCAGGATAAGGTCACGATTCGGTACGAAGCCCTCTTTTTTCAGCCGGATGAACGTCGAGGTCAGCTGCGCCACACCGAACTTGTTGTCGATGGTGCCGCGCGCATAAAAATAGGTGTCGTCCTGGGTCAGTTTGAAAGGCGGTCGCTCCCAGTCGTCGGGATTCGCTTCGACAACGTCCATATGACCGAGAAGCAGGATGGGCGCCTTGCCGGACGATCCATCGCCGCGATAGCGGGCGATCAATGACGCGGTCTCACCATTCGGCAGCACCTCGACGTCAGCCTGCGGCAGTCCGGCCGCAATCAGCTCATCGGCCAGGTAGTTCGCAACCTCGGGCACGTTGCCAAGATTCTTTGCCGTCTCCACCTCGACGATGCGCTTGTAGATTTCAAGCGTCTTCCTGGCGTGTTCGGAGTTTCTGTCCTGTGCGCTTGCCGATACGCAAAACAGGAAAGTGGCAATAATCAAGGAAACGGTCGTTTTCATCTGAACCTCTGTGCACGCTGCAATGGTGATTCTGCATAGTAACCGGAAATGCAACCCGGGACAGGTGCCGTGTTGGTGACTGAAGCGACGACGCGTGCCGGGTGAGCCGGTGATCGAGACCATTAAACCGGAAAGCGGATATCCGTTACTTTCGCTTTATAGAATGGAAAATAGTCATCCGTGCCGATCAGGTTGCCACCCTCGACCCGGGTTGGCAGACAGAAACCGCAAAAGTCCCTGAATTCCGAAAGATAGCCGCCGAAAGCTTGTTCACGAAAGGTCTTGTCCGCGTTTTCATTACTCCAGCGCTGAATGACGACACGTGACGGTTGTCCGTCCTCGGCAACGCTTATGTCGACGGCCTGGCGATAGTCACGATAGCTGACGATTGCACGGGCGGTTGTTTCGTCGACCGGCTCCCACTGCACTGATCGACCCGGAAGCAGGCTCGACGGCACCCAGAATGCACCTTCGGCAATCACGCGTCCGAACGCTGACCGATGGTGATCACGTGTACCGCCAACGCGCACCACAGGTAACAGGCCAAACAACCAGAATCGCGTCCATGAGGTATCGGGCGTTAAACCGTCCGAGCCGCTGAATGCGCCTGCCTTCAGCTGCCAGACGAGGCCATTGGGAGGCGCCAGAACCTGTCGTGCATGCATCGGCTTGTAGTTCGGCTTTTCTCGCGACCCGAAGCCGAGCTCACCATCCATCTCGATTTCCGCCGCGACGTAAAGGGGCGTGCCTTCGGCAATCGTGTATCGAAAAAATGCCTGGGCGGGTGCCGGCAAATCCCGAACCATGGCGGCATTGAACACACCGGCGGGCGGGCCCGCTATCGCAATGAGGTCCTCCCGGGCCTTCGTGTCTCTCCGGCGGTCGCTTGAGCGCCAGGCAAACAATGCCAATGCCAGGAGGGCGATAAGGAAAAAGGCTGATCCGTAAATCGTCATCGGGTGATTGCTGCACTTAGAGGTCGATATTCCATTGTTGAGTAAGCGTCGAGATAGGACTCGATACCATACGAATAAACCGAGCCCTGCCAATCATCAGCGTTGAGCTGAACGGCAAGCAGGTTTTCGGTTTAAGGAAAAAAGTGCAATCATGCATCGCGAAGAACGAGACAAAGACCAGAGTGCCCATGACCCAATCACCGAGCCAGGCGATGCAGCACATCGCAACGCGTTTCGTCGAAGCCCGAAAGCGTGCAGAGCCCCTGACAGACTACCCGGGCGATGTTCCGGATGACCTTGAAGCCGCGTACAGGATTCAGGACCTTGCTATAGACCTGTGGCCTGAGCCAATCGTCGGCTGGAAGGTCGCACGCATGCCACCTGCAGTGGAGGCCGAGCTCGGCAGCGACCGGTTGGCGGGACCCGTATTCAAGCACTGCATTGCCAGCGCAGAGTCCGGAGAGGCGCCGGAAATGCCGATCATTGTCGGCGGGTTTGCTGCCGTGGAGGCGGAGTTCATCGTAGTCATTGATCGCGATGCGCCCGCGGACAAACTGCGCTGGTCGCGGGATGAGGCGCTCGCAATGATCGGCGATCTCCGGATCGGACTCGAAATCGCCGGCAGTCCGCTGGCGACGATCAATCAACTGGGTGCGTTGGCTGTGGTCTCTTTTTGCGGCAACAATACCGGGTTGGTCGTAGGACCTGCGATCACCGACTGGCGCTCTCGATCTCTGGAATCCTTAAGGAGCACGACAACCGTGGGCGGTGAAGAGGTTGGCAGCGGCGGCGCTTTTAACCTGACCGATGGCTACGTGCGTTCCGTACAGTTCTTGCTCGAGTTAAGCGCGCGACGCAAACGCCCGCTGCGCGCGGGCGACGTCATCGCAACCGGCCAAACGAACGGCGTGCACGCGCTCAACGTCGGACAAATCAGCGTGACGGATTTCGGTGACGACGGGCAGGTCGGTGTAAGACCGGTTGCAGCGACAGCGATTGGTTAGCCAGCGCTTGTCTACCGGAACCACCGCCCGAACCGGGACCGCCTACATTGGCGGGTTCTTGCACGCCTCAATGTCGTCGGTCGTCAGACCCATGTCTTCCGCAGCACGCTCCCAGTCGTCGGCTGTTGCATTGACGTCGTAAATATCGCGGCTGGTTTCCGAGATATCTCGAGCCAGTTCACTGCTGCCGAAACGACTGGATGTATTCGCGACAGCTCGGACGAGCGAACCGAAACCCTTTTTCTTCTTGTTGGCCGCCTGTGCAGCCTCGACCTTTTTCTGCAGGCAGGCATCACGCGCTGCCTGCAATTGTGCCGGGTCCATGGGTTGCGGTGCCGGCGCCGCTGCCGCAGACGGATTGTTTTTTTCTTTCAGCTTCGCCTTGATAACACCGGCGAGCTGCGGGCTGGGTTCGCCGTCGACGTCCATCGCATTCTCCGCCTGGAAGGTCGAAATCGCGACGATCGTCTCGGTCGATAATTCACCCTGGATGTTGCCCGGATCATAGCCGAGGGCGATCAGATCCATCTGGATCATTTTTGTCAGGTCATCGGCAGTAACAACGGCCGGCAGCAGCAGCGCCAGCAGCAAGCCAATCGGGATGCATCTCTTCAGCATGATCTTCGCTCCT
The DNA here is from genome assembly GCA_963976365.1 of uncultured bacterium. Taxonomy (GTDB): domain Bacteria; phylum Pseudomonadota; class Gammaproteobacteria; order Steroidobacterales; family Woeseiaceae; genus UBA1847. The sequence goes on from CAXBKH010000007.1 coordinate 35,005, forward strand.
TCTAATTCCGGATCAGTGAGCGACTAAAGGTCGCAGTTCGTCCTCGTACTTTTCATAAAGCGCATAGTTGTGCGCAACGCTCGCATTGATGTCTTTCTGTACATACGCGGTTCGAAGTGTATTTTTAACCCACTCGTACTCCGCCCAGTTACCACCTGAGGATTTCACGAGCTCGAGTTCAATGGTGTGCATGCCCATCATCGATGTGGCACCGCGCATCATTTCACTCATTTCACTGATCGACAGTTCTTCGTCTTTCTCGGCGCGCTCCGAAAGCTCGCGAATGCGCTCCGCCTTCTCATCCATGATTTCCCCGGCGCGTTGTGCAATTCGAGCAAACTCCCGTACCTGGCTTTCTTTAAGTTTGCCGTCGGAAGGCGGCTCGTACTGGTCTTCCCCGGCGGCCTCCATCAGTTCGCCCTGGCGCATGGCTTCACCAATCACTCCACCGATACCTTTGGGACCTTCGCCAGAGGTCGAACCGGAAATGCTCGGCATATCCGGCATCGCAGGTGCGATGATCGGGCGCAGCGCCATCGAAATGATGGCCATCGCAATTATCGTAACGACCAGTGTGGTGATGTAGTGCGCCGCGCGTTTGTTGTCGGGTACATCCAGGTAAACAGGAATAACACACCAGAGCAGGACCAGCGCGTAGACAAACAGGGCGAGCGCGACAATCGTTCCTATCCATGGCAACCAGTTAAGCGCCTGCCCCAGGTAGCCCGGCACGAAGGCCAGCGATGTCGCGGCGAGGCCGCGGGCGAAACTCGCTTTGCCGTCGAACATGCCGGCGAGTGCACTGACAATAAACGCAACCATGCCGGCCGAGATGGCGCTCATGAGCATCGTCACCAGCGTGTGCAACAGCGTCGGCCGGAGTCCGAGCAATGAGGATCCGGCACTGAAAAACCCAATGGCGTAGCCGAGAATGGCCGCCGTGATTATCAGTGGGACTGTCAGCAGCAATGCCGTCTTTTGCCAGTCATCGGATTCCGGCAAGTAGCTCCGCCAGGTAGCCTCTGCGTCGAAAAACGCGCCTTTGATGAGTTCGATAGTGCGGACAGGATTCAGCACGGGTACTCCTTCTTTTTCTGGTCGTTATTCTTGGCAACCGGTGCGGTTGGTCAGCGCATGCGCGCACTGATCACGGTATATACCCGGACATGCCATTTTGCTTTGAAATGACGGCAAATTAAAGCGGAAGTCCGGGGGCGCCGCCGGACTTCGAATAATCCGGATTAGTCAGCTTTGGCTTTGTCCTCGTCTTCCTTGTCTTTCTCGGCCTGGGTCTTGTCCAGGTGTTCCTGCTGATCGCCGTAGTAATCGTCGACAGCGTGTTCCGACGCCAGCGGGCTCAGGTAGTGTTCTTCGGTCATGCCTTCGCGGTTCATCGCGATGCCGGTCAGGCAGGCCTTGATAATGTGCGCGCTGTTGAGTGTCGTCTTGTAGGTCGGATCAAGCGCAGGGTGGAGTTCCACGAGGTCGAAACTGACGACATTCGATTCAGCGCAGAGCCGGCGCACAATGCTGATCGCTTCACGCATGTTGATGCCGCCCGGAACCGGTGTGCCGGTCGCTGGCGTGAAGGCTGGATCCAGCACGTCGATATCGAATGAAATGTGCAGCTTGCGGCCTTCCTCGCTGGCTTCCGCAACGACGCGGTCCAGCACGGCGTCCCAACCGCGTTTCTCAACTTCCGCCATGGTGTGATAACGCATGCCGTTTTCACGCATCCACTTGAACGCCGATTTACCGGGGCCGGCGGAACGCAAACCGACCTGGATGTAATCGGCCGCACGCACGTGACCTTCGTTGATCAGTCGATACACCGGCGCGCCGTGATCGATCAGGTGAGGGCCTCCCCACCAGGCATCATAATGCGAGTCGAAGTGAATGACCGACAGCTTCTCTTTGCCATAAACGTCGGCCAGTGCCGCAACGTTCGGGTACTCCAGGGAATGGTCGCCACCGACGATCATTGGTATCGCGCCGGTCTCTGAAATTTCGCGTACGACTTCCCGGATGTGCTGCATCGAGCGTTCGGTGCTGTCGTTGTCGATCGCGACGTCGCCGTAGTCGACGATCTTCAACACCTCATTCGGCACTATTTGCACGTACTGGTCCATGCTGCCTATGGGCCAACCTAGTAAACGCAGGTCAACGGTTGCCTGCGCGCCCGAATCGCGCCAACCGGAACCCATGTTCAACGGTGCGCCGAGAATGGCGACATCCACTTCACCGGCGATCAGGTCTTCCTTGGTCAGCGCGAGCGGGAGCCCACCGAAGGTTGGCGGACCGCCACGACCATCGTAGCGGCCGAGCGGCAGTGGGCCGTCGTCGCGCTTCGGGTCCATCGAACGCGGACGCTTCGCCTTCCATGCGTTGTACTCCGGCGAGTCGGTGTTGAACGGGACGTTCGGCAGGTCGCGGCCTTCCCTGTAGCGGTTGTGATCATGCACATGCATCATCGCAACAACCCAGGCCTTGGTTTCTTCCGGCGTGCGCTCCTCGAGTTTCTCGACAGTGTCTTCCAGCGGACCGGTAAAGCCGCGCGCATCGGGACCGATCAGGAAGTCGAGTTCGTCCGATGTGAGCAGCGCGAGTTTCGGCATTACGCTTTCCGGTAACTCGAGGATCTCGTCGTCCTTCTCCTCGCGATGATCCACCGTATCGAACGGATACGGGGCGGTGCCAACGGAGTGCTCGGGCGTGTCGTGAGTTTCGTCGGCAAGCGCGGGCGAACCGATGAGCACCGCAGCGACAAGCAGCAGGGTCGTCGACAGGTAATTGGCCATCGCGTTATTTCCAGTCAGGTTGGTACGCATCATCGTTGTCCATGATCGAGAGCAAACGGATGGATGTAATCGGGCTTGAGTCCTGCCTTGCGAACGGCGATACCGACCAGGCAGGCATTGAGCAGCGCATTGGCGTTGGTGACCGACAGCTCGGAGTAATCCAGCATCGGCGCGAGATCGGTGATTTCAAACGCGACGATGTTCTTCGCGGCGCAAACCTGCCGAATCGCGCTGGTCACTTCGTCAACGCCCAATCCGTTTGCCACCACGCGACCCGCGGCGATCAGCTGCCCCGGATCAATAACACTCACGTCGATGGAAACGAAAAACGTGTCCGGGCCCTTGTCGACTTCGCGCAAAACACGCGCCAGTACCTTGTCGAAGCCACGCTTCTGAATTTCCGCCATCGTGTGATAGCGCACATTGTTGTCGCGCAGGCGCTGCAGTGATTCAGCGTTGATGTCCGGGCCGCGCAGTCCCACTTGCACCGTGTCACTGCCATTGACCAGGCCCTGCTCGAGAATCCGAAACAGCGCCTGTCGATCGGAAAGCATGTGATCACTGTTGTTCTCGACGTCGGTGTGAGCACTAAAATGCAGCAGGCCAAAGCTACCTGCACCGTGTGCATCGGCGATGCCCTTGACGCCGGGGAACAGCATCGAGGTATCGCCGCCAACCAGCATCGGAATGGCGCCGGTCGCCGCGGTTTCGGCCACCATGTCGGCGACGTGTTTGACAGAGCGCTCGGTGCTGAGCCAATCGGTATAGAGATTGCCGTAGTCGACGACCGACAAGACCTCGAGCGGGTACAGGAGAGATTGCACGTCCGGTGTCGCGATCGTATTGAGACCGCGCATTGTGTCGGGGGCGGCGCCTGCATCGCGACGCCCGCTACTCATGTTGTGTGGAACGCCGATGATTGCAACGTCGACATTGCCGGCGATCAGGTCCTCGGGCCAGATGGCAACCTTGGCACCGCCGAATGTGGGGACACCGGATTTCGGTTCCAGATAACGGTGCACACTAAAAGGACCGTCTTCTCGTTTAATCTCGCGCAGCGGCGCCGGTGTCGGCAGCGTGTGGCCGTTATACGTCTCGTCGGTCAGGTTCAGCGGTGCCGCGCCCATGTCGCGTGTCGGGTCGTAGCCCATCTGCGCGGCAACGGCGATGAGGTCGTTGACCAGGGACTGAAGACCGGCGGCGTCTCGCGTGGCGAGCTCATGCAGCAGTTGCCGCTCGGGAATAATCTTTAAAATTTCGCCGGACGTTACAAACTGAGATTGTTCGTCAGGCAGTGCGCTGAATTGAGGCTGCAACTCGTCCGGTACCGTCCAGTCGGCGTAAGCACTTTGCAAGGCGGAACACAGTAATACCAGGAGCAGGGTGATTCTTATTATCATGTTGATACCCCAATCTGAGTGCGTCTATTAATACACACCCGCAGGCGCCCTGTCATTCACGGCGTGTGTTATACGGCGAATGACAGGGTGCTGCACCTAAACAGTCAGGGCGTGCAGAAAAAATTCAGCTTGTTGCCATCGGGGTCGCGAAAGTAGCCGGCATAAAAACCTTCACCACGAGCACCCGGTGGTCCTTCATCGGTGCCGCCCAGTTCGATGGCTTTCTTGTACAGCGCATCGACTTTTTCCGTCGAGTCGACGAGCAACGCCACCATGACGCCGTTACCGACCGTCGCGGCGTCGCCATTAAAAGGCTTCGTCAACGCGATGCCGGGTTGTTTCGGATCGACGGCCCAGGCGACGAATACGCCTTCGTGCTCCATAAAGCGCTTGCCGCCCATCTCGGCAACCAGCGCATCGTAATATTGCACCGCACGCTCGAGGTCGTTGGTGCCCAGGGTTGCGTAGCCGATCATGTCTGTTCCTCTCTTGTTGTTGGTGAGACTATCAGAACTCAAAATACTGTATAAATCAACAGTATTTTGAGCCGTTGATCGCAGAGCGCGTAGACTGTAGCCAAAGCCTGATTTCGTACCGTTCGTGGTACCGGAGTGCGCGGGATGCTCGAGTTCGTTGGTGTGGTTTTCCTTCTCCTCATTGGATTGGTGGTCGCGTTCTTCGTTGTTCTGTACGCCCGTTTTGGAAGCGGCTTGAAACAGAAGGCCTACGTTTCAGCGATCGACGACGCCATGGACATGCCGGAAGTTGTCCTGGAACCGAACGAACAGCCCGTCTTTGCCAAACCCGAGGCCGTTGCCGAGCTGGTCGAACAGGCGGTCCGCCTGGGGGCGATGTCTTGTGGCAACTTCGATGCACCGGCAACCGGCTTTCGTCTGTGTGCTTTCAATATGGAAACACCGCCCGTCTATATCGTTGTGTACGACCACGATCTGCTTGATCCCTGGACAGACATCGTGGTGTTGTTGAACGAAGACAGAACATTTACAGCATCGACCGCGCCTGAGATTGGCCGAAACGCACCGCGTCCTCCCGAAGACGAGATCATCTTCTTCGCCCCCGGCACGGCGACCGGTGTCCTGCTGCGTGAGGTTGCCGAACATGCGAAAGCTGGCGATGCGTTGCCAGCGCCGGCCGCGGCGTTCAAAGCAACCTTCGAGGCGGCGGCTCAAAAGTCGCAAAAATACATTCAGACGCAGACTGTCAGCCAGGAGTGGCTGGCCACGATTGCGGACGATGCCGGTGTAAAACTTTCCGGCGATGAAGCCGTGCTGATTAATGCCGGCCGCGAAGCGCAACAGGTTCTGGTCACTCAGGAAGCGTGTATCAAAAGTCTCGCGCGGAGCGGCAATTTCACAGCCGAACAATGGGACGATATGCGCGATGAACTGGTTGCCGTCTGGGATGACATGCCGGGCGAGTACGTCGCGGGGATTTTCTACAATCATATTGAAATACCCGACGAGCTCGACACGGCGGTCAGCGAACTTGAGGCAGTTTGTGGTCATGCTCGGGAGCGAGTCACAAGCGTGAACGAGATGATGCCAGAGGCACGACGCCTGGTTCTGATCGGTACGGTGTCGTCGCCGCTCGAGGCAGATATCTATCGTGGACGGGTTCCGATGGTCTGATTCGCGGCGGGTACCCGTATAGCAGTGTAATCGGGAGCTTATTTGCCTGCCGGAGACACTCGCGTGATGCTGCGTATACAGACTGTCATTGCTTTATTTCTACTTGCGGTCAACATTTGTGCCGCACAGGATGCTGCGCCGGATGAAAGCAGCCCGGCGACCAGTCACGACGCATACCAATACTACGCGGAGCAGGAAAAAGCCGTCTGGCGGGACAATGCTGAGAAGCTCATGGCCATCGACAAGGAAATGTCCGATGCGGTCGCCGCGCTAAGCGCCGAAAATGCCAAGCGGCTACAAGCGATCCTGGCCGAGAACTCTGCAGCGCACAAAGAGCTTTCCGGCAAGGGTTTGCGGGGTGACGCGCACGCCGCTGAATACAAGCGAATCCAGACGGAAACTTCGAGCGCGCGTGCCGATCTCCAGGTCTGGCTGCAGGAGTCCCGGTCAAAAATTAATGAAGACCACGCCAACCAGCGAGCGGCACAGTTCGAGTCTGCCGAGGAGCAGCTTGCGCTCATAAAAGAGCAGCGTTCGACTACCCTGGCACGGCTCCTGAACAGTCCGATCAAACCCGGTGTGCTCACATTCCCCGAAGACGAGGATGGACAGCCTGGCGAACAGCCAGGCCAGGTCAGCAAATCCGATGCGACCGGCGAAGAGCTGTACTTCGAACACTGCGATCTTTGCCATGGATCGCGACCGGGTACGCGAGAATCCCGCTACGATCTATATGAAGCTGTCGTTGTTGACGATGCGGCCTACTTTCTGGATCGCGTTCGAAACGGACCGGGTAGCATGCCGGGCATCGACGAGATACAAGCCCTGTCGGATGGGCAGATATTCCTGATTCGCGACTTCGTGCGAATGGCAGGCGACATCAATACAGGTGTTGTCGTAGTTGATGAGCCGGAGAAGACGCCGGACCCGGAAGCGGGTTCAGGTGCGGGCAGTACGACGAACGGACCGGTTGCCGGCACCCCGGTACGATCCGGCCTGCCACCGGTTACACCGGGTTCGCCGTTGCCCGAAACAGGGCCGGGCGCGACCGAAGCCGCTCGCGAAGCACAAAACCGGAGTTTTGGTTCGGCCGACCTGACATGCAATGTTCGTGGCGACGTCGAGGTGAACTGGATTGCTCCCTTTGCCTGGAATGCCGGCTGGATCCCGCCGGGTGCGTCGATGGATGAATCCGGGCAGCAGTGGCAAGTCTCCTGGATGCTGCGTTTGCGAGCTCGGCTCGAAGTTCCCGCAGAAAGCAACAGCGCCGGGCATCCCGCACCGGGATGGTGCACCTATACCAGTGGTTCGCTCGGGAGTGCCGCCGGGAAGTCCCGCGAGATAGTGATCTTCGCGCACTCGCCTTCGAACCCTTTTCAGGATTTCCAGTTTCAGGACGGTAACGTAAATGTGTTTAGAAGCAACGTGTCATCGCGAGATCGCGGCGGGCGTTTCGCAACCGATGTAATTCTGGCCGTGCATGGGGTCTACATACCGGCAACGAACCGTTACATGCGCGGTGAAGGTGAGGTCCATGGGCACGTCAAACGAATTGATGACCGCTGGTCACCAGGCGGTGAACCTGCGTTTCTTGTGATCAACGACTGAAGGCCGATCGCAACAGGAGTAAAAATGTTTAAGCTGCAGAAATCACAAACAGCCCCCGGCAAGTATCTCCTCGCGTTGATGACCGCAGTAACGGTTTGCGCAGCGCCTGTGTTCGCACAAGACGACCCGGTGGCGGAAGGACAGCTCGCGGACCAGTTCGAGGCAAACACCTACTTCGCCGAGCAGTCACGCGCAGCGTGGCGCAGCAATGCGGATAAGCTGGCCGCCATTGACAAAGCTTACCGCGACGCGCTCGCTGCCCTGAGTGCGGAGAATGTGAAGCGCACGCAGACAATATTTGAAGAAAATTCTGCTGCCCATAAGTCACTGTCGGAGCAAGGCGTGCAGGGTGGTGAGCGCAACGCCGAGTACAGTCGCGTTCAGGCTGAAAGCGCGAAAGCGCGGGCCGAGCAGCGCGCGTGGTACGAGTCGGAGTCGCGCGCACTCAGAGAAGATTATTCACTGAAACGCGCCGCCCAGATGGCCGCGACTGAAGCACTCATTGAGCAACTCGGCGAACAGCGTGTCGCCACTCTTGAACGACTGCTGTCGGGTCCTGTCTTCCTGGACAACCTGCCTGCGATGACCTTTCCGGAAACCGAGACGCCGAGCGGGGAGGGTGGGGCTACAAGTGGTGTCGCTAGCGACCCAAGCCGGGAGCGGAACGCCGGCGGTGGAATTGACCTCGGCGGCACCGTGGACATCGATACGCCAGGCGACGAAGTTGTCGCTCACGCGAACCCGGACCAACAGCGGCTGCGGGAACAACTATTCAATGAAGAGGTCGAGCGCAGGCGTCGTGCCGAGGAAGAAGCTGCCTCGCAGCTGGTGTTTATTCAAACTGCGCAGGCACAAGCACATACCCTGGCGTCAGCCGGCAGCCAGCGGTCAGAGCCAAACTGTGAACTCAATCCGGATGCGGACGGTGACGGCGTGATAGATGCGGTTTGTGGTGGTGCGGACTGCGACGATCGCAATCCCGATCGATACCCGGGCAATACAGAGATGGGTAATCTTGTCGATGAGGATTGCGATCCTGATACGCTTGGAGATGACGGCGACGGTGATGGTTTTGTGTCTGCATTTTTTTGCAACGGTGATCGCTGCGGTACCGACTGCGATGACGATCACTACGGTATTCATCCCGGTGCGATTGAAGCTTGCAATCACATTGACGACAACTGTGACGGGAATGTAGATGAAGGCCAAACCGTCCTGAAGTTCTTTGATCGCGACGCGGATCAGCACGGCGACCCTAGCGCTCCGCTGCTCGCGTGCCACCAGACAGACAGCCACACCGGCGGAGGTGGCACCTTCAACTATCTCTCGACCATGGGCAATGACTGCGACGACACTGATCCGGACATATGGCACGGGTGCTCACAATGACCCTGCTATACGCTGCCGTTGCACTTGGCGTCATCTTCGGCGGAGTTTGGTTCGCTATACGCGCAGTAAAACGAAAGCTTGTGGCAGCGGCCGGAGAAATGTCTTCATTGCTGCGGGAGGGGGAGTCAACGACGGCGCGAATCACGGCAACGGAACAACGTCGCATGTCCCGCGGGCAGTTTGAATACTTTGTGACCTATACCTTTACCGCGCGCGACGGCGCCGAGCACTGCAAGGAGTTTCGGGTATCGGCCACTGAGTTCGACAGCTTTTGCGAGGGGCAGCGGATCGACATCGTATATCTGCCGCGCGATCCGTCGGTGAGTGCGACGCATGAGATGGTATCCAGGACACGCAACGCCGCTTCCGGGCAATTTGCTGGGCGCTAGTCCGGACAGGAGTTATGATCGGTGGATGGCCGGCGACCCGACGAATCTGACCGGATTACTAATACGCGCTGCGGACGGCGATAGCAGTGCTCACGACGACCTGTTCGAAAACATCTACCCGGTGCTGCGCAAACTTGCGCACCGCCAACTCAGCTCGCAGTACAACGCGACACTTTGCACCACAGACCTGGTTAACGAAGCCTCGTTGCGACTATTCGGTGCTGACAAACTCGCCCGGCTCGATGGCCGCAACCACCTGTTCGCGACAGCCGCACGTGCAATGCGCCATATCCTCATTGACTACGCGCGGCAGAAGGCGGCCAACAAGCGCGGTGGCGACTGGGTACGTATACCGCTCGACGAAGGTCGTCTACCGGCGGACTCGTTACCGGAACAGCTCCTCGCACTTGAGGAAGCCATGACGCGGCTGAATGAAATCGACGAACGCGGCCACCAGGTTGTCGAGCTCAAATTCTACGGTGGCTGCACGATCGAGGAAATCGCCGACTGCCTCGACATGTCGGAAATGACGGTCAAACGAGCATGGCGCAAGTCGCGTGCGTTCCTGTTCGCTGAGATGAGCGGGCAATGAATGCCGGGCGTGACAAGCGCGACGTAGCGCTGCAATTGTTCGACAGGCTTCTCGACATTGATCCGGCTAAACACCGCGGCTATCTTGACGAGCATTGCACGGACCCGGGTGTTAGGCAGCGTGTCGAGGCAATGTTGCATGCCGACGACAGCCAGTGGCATTTGCTCGACAGCGGCGCTGACCAACACCTTGCCGACATGACGATCGACAAACCCGTCAAGCAGCCCACCCCGGAACGCATCGGGCCGTACCGCATCGTCGAGCGTCTGGGCGAAGGCGGCATGGCCACCGTGTATCGAGCTGAGCGCGCCGAGCAGGACTTCGAGCAAACCGTTGCACTCAAGCTGATCCTGCCCAGCCGGCAAAGTGAGCACTGGCAGACGCGCTTCCTGCAGGAACGACAAATTCTCGCAACCTTGCAACACCGAAATATCGCGGTGTTACTCGACGGCGGCATCACCGAAGACGGACAGCCGTTCTTCGCTATGGAATACGTCGACGGGAAGCCCATCACGATCTATTGCGATACGAAACGCCTCGACGTACGCGAGCGCATTCGGCTGTTTTGCTCTGTCTGTGAGGCGGTCGGCTATGCACACACCAACCTGATCGTGCACCGAGATTTAAAACCGAGCAACATCCTGGTTGACGCCAGTGGCGCGCCGAAGCTCCTCGATTTCGGTATCGCCAAAATCCTGTCCGAAAACGACACCAGCCGGACGCAAACCACGCTGCGCGCACTCACGCCGGACTACGCGGCGCCCGAACAATTTGCCGGCGGCACGGTCACGACCGCCGTCGACGTGTTCGCATTGGGCGGCCTGCTGTTCGAGATGCTGGCAGGTCGGCGACCCTTCGTCAGCAGCTCGGGGTCAGCACTCGATATCGAACGCAAGATTCGCAAGCAGGGTGCGCCGGGCTTTTCGACTCTTGCGCAGTCCATCGCAGCCGAGCAGCGCGATGCAATTGCTGCGGCACGACGGACGTCGTGGCGACGCCTGCAACGCACCATCCACGGCGACCTCGAGAACATTGCGCTTAAAGCGCTTCGCGTCGAACCGGAGCGTCGCTACGCATCCGTTGAGGCAATGCGCGCAGATCTCGTCCGTTATCTTGAGGGTCTGCCCGTCAGCGCGCGGTCGGACACGTTGTCATATCGAATGCGCAAGTTCGTTGGCCGGCACCCGGTCGGTGTGCCGCTCGGTGCCATCGCAGCTTTGGGCCTCATTGTCAGTTCGGCGTTCGCACTGCAGCAGGCTCGGGAAGCGGAACTGGCTGCGGCACTTGCCCGTCTCGAGGCTGCCAAAGCCAACCAGACGCGTGATTTTGTCACCAGCCTTTTCGAATTTGCAGGGCCCGATAAGAGCCTCGGTGAACAGCTGACAGCACGACAGCTACTTGACCTCGGCGCCAGCCGCATCGACCAACAACTGGATGGCCAGCCGGCTCTGCACGCGGAAATGCTGTTGCTGCTCGCAAGAACTTATGGGCAGCTGGCGTTGTACGACAAGGCGGTGCCACTCGCGCAGCAGGCGGCTGACATTTACGCGTCGATGAGCGACGATGCACTTCAGGTCGATGCGCTCGTTGCGCTCGCACGCCTGAACCGACTTAAAGGCGAATATCCGGAAGCCATGACGTTTCTCGATGTCGCCGAAGGCATGCTGGCCAATACGGGTGACGCCGCGCAATCGGAATTGCTGGTCGAGCGCGGCGAGGTCCATCGTGAACAAGCGGAATTCGAACCGGCGCGCCAGGCGTTCAACGAAGCACTGACTCACGATCAATCACGGCTCGCGTCGGCCGCCGAAATCGCGCGGGACCTGTACCGTCTCGGGACGCTGGAATTCAGTACCGGCGATACGGACCAGGGGCTTGACCTGTTGCGCCAGGCTGCAGATTTGCTGGCAGAGAGCGGCGCGGCAAACACCACAACCTATGCATCGATCCAGCACGATATTGGCGTCATGTTGCGACAATATGGCGACCTTTCAGCGGCGAAGGCATCGTTCGAAGCGGCACGTGCTCTCCGGACCCGCCTGTTCGGCGGCGAACACCCGGACCTCGCGGTCACCTACAAGGAACTCGCAGGCATCGCGCGGGAGCAGGGCGTCAACGAAGAGGCAGAGCGCCTGTATCTCGCGGCCATTGCGATTAACGAGGCGATGCTCGGCGAAGAGCATCCGGAAACAGCGAATACGCTGAATTCGCTGGCGGTTTTTTACCGCGGTCTCGGCGATAACGAGCGAGCTTTGCAATACGCTGCTCGCGCACTGGACATATCCCGGCAGTCACTCGGCGACAGTCACCCGACGGTCGGACTGATGACCGTCAATGTCGGCTCGATGCAACGTATGACCGGTGACCTGGCGGTGGCCGAACGGACGATTACCGATGGGCTCGACATCATCGTCGCTGCACTGGGCGAGCAGCACCAGTTAACCGGCGTGGCGTTCAATGCACTTGCCGGCGTGTTGCATGACCAGGGACGAACAACAGAGGCCGAACCACTCTACACGCGCGCGTTGGAAATTTTCGATGCGACCGCCGGGCCGAGCCACCCGCACACGGTTAATATCCTGAACGGGCTGGCGACCCTGAAGCTCGATGCTGGTAATCGGGAAGAGGCCGAAACGCTGTTTCGTCGCGCGGTCGATATCGCCGAAGTTGCCTTGCCTGAAAATCATCCAACGACCGCAACCGTACAGGCCGGGCTTGAGCGGGCGACAGCTGCAAACCGACCGTGACGTTCCGGCGAATCGCGTCAGTCGCGACAGTCCTCCGTCAGCGTTCTGAAACCGATTGCTTCTCTCCGCCCGCCTTGTCAAAGGTGGTGGCGACAACCGTCTCGTCGCACTTCCATTCCTTTTTTCCCTGCCAGAGCTTGGCTTCCACCTTGTTACTCAATCCGAAGAGCGACAGCGTCGCGTCGATTACGAGCTTCAGGTCCACCTTGCCGGCCTGGCAGGGCTTCATGGCACTCGCAATCCCCGGCTCGTATGTTGTGACGCCGTCGGACGACACGTAGATGGACGTCGCGACCGGCAGGTGAAACAGGCTAACTTTGAATTTCGGGAAATTGAACGTCGCACCCAGCCCGACAGTCAGCCGCCCGGCGGACACGGTCTCCTGGTCTGGGCAGGTTGAGACATCGCGGCGCGTGACCGTCGACTGGTTGCTGAAGGTGCCGTCCGACCATTCGAGGCCGGTCGACCCATCATAGGCGATCACGAAGCACATCTGGCTACTGCCGGCTGTTCCCATGTCCAGGATCGGGCGGAAGGAAAGGTCGGCGCCGAGCGTAAAAGTCAGCGGCAGTACACCGCCGATCGGTACAGTAAAAGTGTACTCGATGGGTATGTTCAGACGGAATGTGCTTAGCAGTCCCTGCAGCGCGGCTGCCTCGAGCTTTATTTCGCCGCTCAGCGATTTGAAATCGATCACCATGTTCTGTACTTCGCCGTCGCGAATCTCGAGGTCGAGCAATTGCCGAAAGCCCGACATATGCCCGCTCGCCTTGGCGAATCCCTTGACGTCGCCTTTGAGGCTTGCCGTAAAGCCGTCCGATGCTCCCGGAGCAGGTCCGGCATCCGGTTGTGTGTAATCGGTCTCGGAACTACCGGTGGACCTCGTATTGTCTGCCGCCGCGTCGGCGCCGCCGAAACGGGAATTGGAGCCTAAAGACTCGTTCGCCTCGACCGGCTGAAAGGCGTTGCCATTTGCGTAGCGGGTCGGGAACATGCGCGCGAACTCGTCCGGCTTGATCGATTTCTTATACGACGCAATATTCGCGGACGCGGTGATCTCGAAACCCAGCTTGTCGAGGCTCTCCGGCTTGAGCTTGAAATCCACCTTCAGGCCCGTCGGGTGCTTCCACGAATAGGTCATCGACGTGGAAATCTCGCCGACTTCACCCGCGGCATGCGCCTCCCGCAGCAGCGAGAACCGGATGCCGGGTGGGCGACCGTCAACCTGGCTGGTGAGTTGCTGCCAGCCGATCTCGACTTCCGACTCGATATCCGCGTCGCGGATCGCGTCCGTCAGCGCGGCGGGCGACGTGTGCACCACGATCCTGTCGGCTGTCTCTTCCCACGAGTCCACCAGTACCAGTGCCGCCATCGGAAATATTGTGACCTTACCTTCCTCAAGGTCGAGATGGCGTTTTGCTTCGAGGGAGAACTCCAGCCGGTTGCTGCCGGCAATCGGGGTAGCCATGTACTGCATAGCTTTCTCGTCGACAATCACCGTACCGGGCTGGTAGGTGACTTCGTACTTCTCCCGGATCGTCTTCATAACGTGCATGGTCGGCGGCGAGTCGGCTGCCGGTGCTGCGGCTTTCTCGGCGGATTCCCTGTCCGATCCGCAGGCCGACGCCAAGAGGCAAGCAAGGATTGTTGCGTAGCGTTGTAGTGCAGTCATAGTCGTCGCCCGCCTCGAAAAAAATTGGCCGTCTTCAGTACTAATAACGGAAATGGCCGCCGAAAAGGAACATGTTCCGGTTTCGGGGCCGGCTCCGTATACAGGGGTAAGACGGCCTACTTGCTCCGGATTCACCATGACGACTTCACGACGCGCTACGAACACCTGTTTCACAGTCCTCATAGCCTTGCTGCTCTCCCTCGTCTCTTGCGGCGGCGACGACAACGCGAGCGGTGAGTCGGCCGCTGCAGGATCGGACGGTGTTGCGTCGACGGCTAACCCGTCGGCGCAATTAACCGCTCCTGCAAACGCGCAGCCGGACTTTCCGTCGTCCCTCGACGAGGACGAATACGATCGCCTGGACGATGAACTCGATTCCTTGCCGGACCGTGTCATTCCACGTGTCGAAGACGACGACAAGCTGCATTTCGCATCGACAGCGGAGGCCGCGGAGCGCATCGTCGAATTGATTGAAGCTGGCGAGCAGGGCGAGGCCGACAAGGTCTATGCCTCCGTTGATGCTACGACGCGCAACGATCTCATGCTCGCCATCAGCGAGGCACAGAGCGCGGCTCGGCGGAAAGCGCGCGACAGCGAAAACTACGCGGTACCGTATCGCTACAGTCGCTTTCTCAAGATCGACTACGGCAGTCTCTGGCAGCTGGACGCCGAATACATTCACGGTCGCGTAAGCGATGCTGACACCGGTGCGCCCGTGAACGGTGCAGAACTTCGCATGCATCCACCGTACGCAACCGTTACGCAAACGGACAGCGATGGACGTTATTCTCTGCTCATGCCGCAGAACGGCGCCGGCGTGGACGTCACTCACCCGAACTACAAGCACAAGTTCGTCTACCAGACCGACTCCGGCGTCAGCCTCAAGCCGGCCGACTTGCAGGGCCAACCCGTCGATATTCGACTCGCCGCGTCAAATGCTGTGCCCCGGCCCGACCTGCCAAGCCTGACCTTGCGCGGTCGCATCGTCGATGCCGCGACCGGCGAACCTGTTGCCGGCCTTCCGGTTTCGGTGGCGTTCGACCCGATCGCAGGCGCGCCGGAATTCGGTCTCAAGACCATGGCAGGCGATTACATTCGTGAAACGGATACCGAGGGCCGATTCGCCGTAACCGATTTGCCCGTCGATAAAGTCCGCATGCTGGTGCAGGGCGTCATCGGCAAAAAAATGTACGTTCTGAAGCAAGACGTATTTCAGTTCGAAGACTCGGTCGAGCGCGATTTCGAGGTAGCAGGGCGCGAACTGTCACTGCAGGTGCCGCTGATTGTCGTTGGCACCGTTCGTGATCGCACGACGGGCGAGCCGATCAACGGTGCCAAAGTTTCGGCGGGCGGCTGGAAAGCGGAGCGCACCGGGGAACGCGGTCAGTTCCTGATGCAGCTCGACCTGGGGAAAAACTGGGAGCTTACGGCCAGCCATGAGGCCTATCACAGCAGTTCGCCGAAACCTTTCTCGTCGGCAGTATCAGCAAAGATCGAGACGGAATTTCTGCTCGACCCGATTACGACCGGCACGATCCTTGGAACGGCAGTCAACGCGGTAACGGGCGAGCCAATCGTAAACGCCATCATCGAAATTGCCGGCCAGCGCGTCAAGACGGATGCAAACGGCAAATTCCGGGCCGAGGAAATCGAGGCCGGTGAAGTCACAGTCAACGGTGCGCAGTCCGGCTATCGCGCCGACAGCAAGGCATTGTTGCTCGAAGCACTGCAAACCGCGGAAGCAACGCTCGAACTCGAGCCGATTACAACTGGCACGATCGTCGGCATCGTCGTCGAACAGGCAACCGGCAGGCCCATACAGGGTGCGTCGGTGCAGGCTGGCGGCGAGCAGGTTAGCACCGGTGACGATGGCCGGTTCACGCTGGAGAACGTCGAATCGGGCGTCGTTGGCGTGGCGGCGGGCAAGCCGCTGTATGTACCAGGATCGACGGACGTTAGGCTGGAGGCGATGGCGTCGGCGGAAGCACGCATCGAACTCGAACCGATTACCTGGGGAACCGTGCGCGGTAGCGTTCGGGATGCGTCAAGCAAACAACCGCTTGCAGGTGCCGACGTTCGTATCGGTGGCATCAAAGTCACAACGGACAGCGACGGCAATTTTGTTGCTGAACGTGTACCGGCCGGTGAAGCGGGTATCGTCGCCGGGTTCGCAAAATACCACGATGCGCAGGCGCGTATCGACGTACCGCGCGATGGTGACATCGAACAACGACTCGAGCTGTCACCGGTTACAACTGGCACGGTGTACGTGACCGTGCGCAACCAGGCATCGGGGCAGCCAGTCGCAGGCGCTGATGTGATAATCGGCACGCGGCGCATAACGACTGATGCCAGCGGCAATATGGTGGCGGAGGAAGTCCCGGCAGGCCGTATCGTCGCCAATGCATCTGCGCAGCTGTTCGAGCCCGGTTCATCGGAATCTGTGCTGGAAGCGGCGGGTGAATCGCGGCTCGAGATTACGTTGATCCCGATTACCTACGGCACCGTTTTCGGTGTCGTCACCAACAAGGCGAACGGCCAACCGTTGGCAAATGTCACGGTAAAAATCGGTGACCGGACGGCTCGCACAAACGCGCAGGGCGAATACCGCGCCGAGCGCGTGCCGGCGGGTGCTGTCTCGGTAAGTGCGGAGTTACTGCGTTACCGCGGTGATCAGCAGCAGGTGCAACTGGAGCGGGGCAAAGAACGCGACGTCGGGCTGGCACTGGATCCTATTACCACCGGAACGCTGCAAGGCGTGGTGCGCAATGCTGCCAGCGGACAAGCACTGAGCGGAGTCACGGTGTCAGCTGGTGGCCAGTCGACACGAACCGGTGCGGACGGCCGCTACGAACTAGAAAATGTCGCCGCTGGCGAGGTATTGGTCGGTGCGACACAGCGCCTGTTCGAACCCGGCCAATCGAATGTCCGGTTGCCGGCAGCAGGAACGGCAACGGCGGACTTCTCGCTCACACCGATTACCTGGGGCACGATCAAGGGCGTTGTATTTGACGCAAACTCGGGTGCGCCGATCGCCGGGGTTGCTGTCGGCGCCGGACAACGCAGTGCACGCACCAATAGTGCGGGTGAATTCGAGCTTAAGAAAGTGCCGGCCGGCGAGCAGAGCGTGAATGCATCGAAAAGCCTGTTCGTCAGCGATTCGAAAACAGTGTCGCTCGCAGCCGATGCGACCGAGACCGTAACACTGAGATTGCAGGCCATCACCTGGGGCAGTGTTGTCGGCGAAGTCGTCGATTCGGAAACCGGCAAGCCAATAGCTGGTGCAAAGGCGACTGTCAGTACGCGATCGGTGCAGCTGGATGCAGCAGCGCGCTTCCGCGCCGAGAAAGTACCGGCAGGTAATGTGAGTGCCAGCGCGAGTGCACCGGGATACGAGTCGAGCTCCGTTTCAGTGAGGCTCGCACCGGACCAGGAAGTGTCAGTGACGCTGGCGCTGGTTGCGATCAAGATTGGTGACATCACTGGTCAGGTTGTTGACGCAAAAACAGGTGAGCCGATTGCGCAGGCACGCGTGACGGTTGGCCGCAATGCGGCGGAATCCGATTCCGCCGGCCGATTCAGTTTCAAGGACGTGCCTGTTGGTCGAACGGTCATTGCCGCCCGGCATGCTGATTATGCCAACGGTTCGGCGTCGGCTGACGTCGCCCCTGCCGCTTCCGTCGCGGTCGTTATCAAGCTCGACCTGCGCCGGGAAGACGTAACCAGCCTGGAGGCGGAACTTGCCAGCAAGGGCACGATCGATCTTTACGGCATCTACTTCGACTCCGGCAAGGCGCAGTTCAAACCATCGTCGCTATCGACACTGCGAGCGGTGCTCGAAGTGATGAAGCGTGCACCGGATCGCCGCTTCCGAATTGCCGGACATACGGATGCCGACGGCGGGTTCGATTACAACCAGGGCCTGTCCGAACGGCGCGCGAACACGGTCATTCAGTGGCTGATCGACAACGGCATCGACAGTAGCCGCCTGGAAGGTGTGGGCTTCGGTGAAGCACAGCCGGCGGCACCCAATGACACGGAATCCGGCAAGGCCCTGAATCGTCGTGTCCAACTCAGCTTCGCGGGCGGTAACTCTCCATGAGTAGCGGGATGAAAAATGTTGTGACGATACTGGTGGTAATGGCCCTCAGCGCTGGCGGTGTCTATCTCTACGGTAAACACGTCGATCGCATGACAACGTTGTCGAGGCTGAGCCTCGAATGGCCGTCGACGGAAGGCCTGATTACCCATTCGAACCTGGAAACACGGCAACGCAAAGTGGGCACATCGCGCAAGACGCAACACACCGTAGAGATCGACTATGAGTATGTTGTCGACGGCGATCTCTATCGCAACGACACAGCGCAGTTCAACCAGAACGACCTTTCAACTATCGAAAAGCAACGCCTCATTGCCAGGTACCCCGTTGGTCGCCAGGTGGAGGTTTTCTATAACCCGTCAGATCCGGATGAGTCGGTTCTCGTTCCCGGTTCCTACCCGTAGAACGGAGGCGGGACGAAAGTCTGTATTAAAGGAGAGACCAATGAGAACGCTGGTATTCATGCTCGCATCAATGTTGATCGTCGCCTGTGGTGACGCGGGCAACTCGCAAACCACCGCCAGTGCAGAAGTGGACTTTTGCACCTGCGTCAATGAACCAATGACGTCGAATGCCAGGGTGAAGGTCTGCAACGATCTGATGAACTCGATGACACCGGAAGAAACCACAACAAAAAGTTTCGCTTGCCGCGAGTCGCTTCCCGTTCCCGAGGGCGGGCCCGATCTGTGCTATTGCCTGCGAACGACAACAAGGGATCGTGAACTCCTGGAAGCATGCCAGGCGATTATTCCGGAAGACATGACACCGATGGAGATGACCACCAAGAAGGTTGCCTGCGGGCGATAGGCCGGAGTCGCAATCTCACTCAAAATCTACGTTGCGTAAAAGAGTCAGCTTGGTGACTACTCGGCCATCACCCTTTCCAGCACCTCCGGATCCCGCCATCGTCCACGCCTGAGTCGCAGCGTATAGACAACGGCGATGGCAAGAATCATCACGACAAACCCAATCCACGACACCTTCGGGCTGAACCCGAACACGATGATGATGAAAAACTGCGCGACGAGCATCGCCCAGTGCAGCGACACCGAGGCGATCATCAGCCAGCGCGTATCGCCGGCGCCGCGCAGGATGCCGCCGGACACGAGTATGATGCCGTCGGCCAGGATGTAGCTGGACAGGCCGATCATCATGAACGCGGACAAATCGCGGATGGCCGTGAAGTCACCGCTCGGTGGCGCGAACACCTCGACCAGCGGATAGCGAAACACGATGTAGGTGGTTGCAAGCAGGGTGCCGTAGGTCAGTGCAAATGCAAATGCCGCGGTCATGACCTGGTCGACACGCGTCATGTCGCGCGCGCCGACGAAGCGGCCGATCAGGCTGATGACGCCGATGTGCAAACCGATCATCGGGATGAAGGAAAGAATGTCCCAGTTGAACACGATGGCGGCCGCGGCGCCTTGGGCGATGCCGTAGGACTGGAACATCAGCAAGAACAGGTTGAACGCCGCGATATTCAGGAACATTTCCAGCCCGGACGGAAAGCCGAGCCGCCAGAAGCGACGCAGGATCCTGGTGTCGAGCGAGAACGACAGCAGCACCGAAAACCGCTCCCGGTGCTCCTTGCGAAAATAAAACGCGACAAACAGCAGGAAAGAAATCAGCGTGGAGGCAACCGTCGAGATGCCGGCACCGACGATACCGAGTGCCGGAAATCCCAGCTTGCCAAACGCCATCACGTAGCAAAGCGGTACGTTGATGGCGAGGCCGAAGACGTCGCAGATCATCACGATGTGCGTGCGACCGATACCGGCAAAGTAGGACGAGATACAGACCTTGGCCAGGGTCAGCAGCACGCCGGACATCAGGATCAGATAGTAGGTGCGCTCCAGCGCGACCTGCTCGGGTTCGTGGCCCATACCCGCGAAGATGCCTGCGACCAGGAACGTGATCAGCGTCAGGATCGGCAGGCTCATGAAGATCATGATCATGCCCTGCGTGACGACCTTGGGGCATTTCTCCTGCTCGCCCGCACCCAGGTACTGCGCCGCCATCGCGTTGCCGTAGGACAGCACGCCGCTAAAGAAACAAAACGAGAAGAACGACGCCACACCGCCACCAAGCGCCGCCGCCATGTGCACGGGATCGATCTGCGACATGAAGTAACGATCGGTGAAGATCATCATCGCGAAGGCGCCCTGGGACACGACCATGGGGAGAGCGAGCCGTAACAGCTCGAGCATGGTTTGGCGGTTGAAATTGCGGCGAAGTGAGTGCATGGGGTTCCGCGCAGGAATGTGTAAGCAAAGCGGGCCAGTCTACTCAGTCTATGCGCGAGAGGAAATCGCCAAATCTCTTGCGTCGCCTCCCGCGCACGCAAAGACCAACGCTCGCAAAGCCGTCAAAAAAGCCAATATTACCTAGCAATATCAGCACCTTATCAGTATACTGTACATATTCACAGTACACAGAAATCGACCGGAGGGAACCGTGTCCGCAGCCATCCAGATCCTCGAAAGCCCCATCGAATCCACACGCTCGGACGCCGAACAACTCGGCGCCGAAATCACCGAACTTTGCAGCTATCTCTACGCCGCCGAAGCCCGTTTACTGACCTTGATTCGTCAATTCGACGAAAACCAATACTGGGCCGAGCAGGGCCTGTGCTCCTGCGCCCACTGGTTGAATTTCAAATGCGGTATCGGCATGAACGCAGCGAGGGAAAAAGTCCGCGTCGCCCACGCATTGGCAAAACTACCGAAGATCAACAAAGCCATGGCCAACGGCACGCTGAGCTATTCCAAGGTCAGAGCAATGACTCGCATTGCCGATGAGAGCAACGAAGATTACCTGATGATGATTGCCGAGCACGGGACGGCACATCATGTCGAGAAACTGGTCTCGAAATTTCGCACCGCAAAGCGTTTGCAGGACGCCGACATCGCCAACGAGCAATACAACAATCGCGAAGTGACACATTACTATGATCACGACGGTTGCCTGGTCATAAAAGCACGCCTGCCAGCGGAGCAGGGCGCGTTGATCGTCAAGGCATTGGAAATGGCGATGGACAAGGAATACGCCGACGCCGAGCCGCGCCCGGAGAACGATGAACCCACGTCCATCGCTGCCCGCCGCGCCGACGCCCTGGCCGAAGTCGCCGAAACTTACATGAACAACAGCGAATCCTCCGGCTCAACGGCGGATCGCTACCAGGTCGTTGTGCACGTTGCGGGAGACGAATCGAGCATGGAGGACGGCCCCCACGTTTCCGCGGTAACGTCCCGCCGAATTGCCTGCGACAGCTCCATCGTCGTCATCAAAGAGGATCCGAGCGGCGAACCAATGTCCATCGGCCGTCGATCACGCACCATTCCACCCCCGATGCGCCGCGCACTACGCACAAGAGACAAGGGTTGCCGCTTTCCGGGCTGTACCAACACCCGATTCGTCGATGGACACCACATAGAACACTGGGCAGACGGCGGCGAAACGAGTTTGGACAACCTGGTTATGCTTTGCCGGCATCACCATCACCTGGTCCACGAGGGCGGCTTCATTTGCGAGAAATCGGCCGACGGAAACCTGCGTTTCAGGGACCAGCGAGAGACGCCGCTCGAGTTATCGCCACAGATGCCAGGCGTTGCGGCGAACGACGACGTGCAGCAGTGGCTGGATCGCGAATTTTTCGAGACGGATATCGACAGCGAGTCCTGCACGGCGAAATGGCTAGCCGGAGAGCGTATGGATTGGCAAGCGGCGGTGGGGAATTTGTTTTAGTGGCGACCCCGATAATTGATGTCGACGCCGCATCGACTCCCGGGTTCACGGTCCGTCGGTCGCACCGTGTTTCAGCAAGACCTTCACCAGGGCTCAATACCTGCGGTCATGCAAAAAGTTGTCTAAGCAACTCCTGACCATCGGCGGTATGCAGCCAGACCAGGCCAGCGCAATTGAATATGACGGTTGCGGCGAAAGTCACTCTGAACGAGGTCTTCTTCGACTTGTGACGCAGGGTCTGCTGAGCAATCAGCGCGCCAGGCCATCCACCGACCAGGCCAAACAGGAACAGCGTTTGCTCGCTTGTACGCCAGCCACCCTTTCGAGCGGCGGATTTGTCCCAGGCGTAGACAAAGTAAGTCACGAGGCTGGCGCCAAGGTACCAGTAGAGAACCTGTGGAACGAGATCGCCGGTAGCCACCGAAGCACCGACACCGCCGATAAAAAGCAAGGCAAACAGGATCGCAGAGGCGCTGATCTTTCGGGGTTTTTTCTTGATGAGTTTGTCGCCGGCTAGTGTGGCGTTAACGGCGCGAGTTCGACCCTGGTTGTCCTTGGTGACTGAATAGGTGACAACGTCGCCTTGCTCAGGTCGGCGATTGCGATTGGCCAGAGCTTTGATGTGGATGAAGACTCGGGAACCGCCGTTGAAGGGCTCGATGAAGCCGAAACCTTTGTCGTCGTTCCAGGTGGCTATTTTTCCTTTTTGGCGCACGTAGGAATTGGCTCAGGTCCACTTTGGATCGGTCGAACGATATCCAAGATTGTGCCGAGAATCGAGGTAATCAGCCAGTCTTGGTTGTATTTTTTCTGCTCTTTACCTCGAACAAGGTATCTATCCCGCGATTTACAACGGTTGTAACTTTTCACACGTGTGAAAAAATGAGCGCTATTAGGGCCAAAGGCACATTTGCGCTATGAAGGTATTACTCGTCATTGCCCTGATCGGGGTCGCGTTGATCGCTCAAATGTACTTCGCGGGTCAACTTCAAGTTGTTGCTGGATCAATTAGCTACGTGGCCCCACCCGACCAAGACGACGAAATTGGTCATGTCGGGCATCAACACAACTATTCATTCTGTCAGACAGCATTGCAGTGCGCTGCAGAGACGGCCAAAGAAAATCAAAAGATGATTGGTCCCAGAGAAGATCGCCCGGAATTGCAGTCGGTACGCGCTGAGGGCGCCGAGGTTATTTACGACTACTATCTTCCTCGTACCAAGTCTCAATTTGAATCGGCGATACCACCACCCGATCAATGGCTGCAGGGTAATAGGGATGAATTCTGTGCGGACGAGTTGAACTGGCCGATGACAGAACTAGGAATGATTACGGTGATGCGTTTTCACGGAATCGACAATGTGCTGCTTGGCGAGGTTCGGATAGGCACGTGTGCAATGTAGACCGCGAAACATCTGGACTCTAGCAATATCTTGTTACGCCAGTAATGTGGGGTCGGATAAATATCGGGTACTATTGAACGTAGAATCCGAAAACATAGCGGCCAAATCTGGCCAATTGGGGTCGAAATGAAATCAACACTTCTTGGTGTGTTCATTCTTGTCTTGGCCGGTTGCGCTTCCGGGTCAGCCCTTGTAACCGGGCAAGCCCACCCAGCGATTGAAGACTTCACTACAGTCAGAATACTGACCGAAATGCCCGAGGGGGCTGAACAGATTGCTATCGTCAAGTCCTCATCAAGTTCGGGATGGAACCAGCAGCAGAAAGTCGACTACGCGGTAGAGGAGTTGAAGAAGCAAGCCGCCAAGGTCGGCGCTAACGCTGTCGTTCTTACTGGTCGCGATACGTCCACTCAGGTTGTAGCTGTGCCGGTCTACGGTGGAGGAACGACAGTCAGTTCCTCAGAGAAAGAAATCGTTGAGGGTATTGCTGTTTACGTCGAATAGCCGCGAAATAAAGGGTCAGATTTGTTTTCGCTTTTCTTCGGGGTTCCCAACAAACGGACCCGACCCCCTTATTCCTAATTCTGCAGCCGGACCTGTTCGCTTCTAGTAGCGATACCTACCTCGCGACATCTTGCTTGGTTGTCGAAGGGACGTCCCGGCGAACCTGTGAAATCCCAACAGATGCGTCACTGAAATAATCATCCATGCGACCCGAAAAATGGCACAGCACCTGCCCGATGTGTCGGCTGAGCTGTTAACAGAGACCAGGCCGCTGGGCATCTGGCACGCCGATCGGCTGACCACCGACCGGCGTCAATGCGTGCTGTTCTGTAACGACGAAACACGTGCCGCGTTGTTTGCCGCAGGGTTGAGGAAGCCGCAATTTGCAGCGCTAGGTAATAATGTTTTCAATCCGCTGTTCGCTGACACGCTTGCGGGGCTCGGTTGTCCCGATGTTGAGATTCGAAAATCGCTTCTGGTGCTGGGACGTTGCCAATCCGATACGGCCACGGATCGTTCTGTATTGAGTTCCATGCGCGTGGCACGGCAGGACCTGGAGGCGTATGTGTGGCGCTGTCCCAATGTGCTGATGGTGGATTCGGTTGAAGCGTCCTGCAGACTGAGCCGGCGCCCGGCGAGGATTCGTGGCGGTAAATTCATTCGGCCCAACAGGCTGTTGCTGGAAATGATCGCCGGGTTGCCGTCAGCCGGTTGACTATACCCAAAACGGGTACTAATATACCCACTATGGGTACAGATGCTGCAATTGTTCGACGATCCCCAAAAGCCAGCCAAAGGGCAGGCGAGCAATCCCTGGCGGATGCTTTATTCACAGCTACGCAGCAGCGCCTGCTCGGGCTGTTGTTCGGGCAACCGGAACGGAGCTTTTTCGTCACCGAGCTAATCGAGTTGGCCGATGTCGGTCGAGGCGCGGTTCAGCGTGAGCTTGCCAGGCTGGCGCGGAGCGAACTCGTCTTGATCGAGCGGCACGGAAGCCAAAAACATTACCTAGCCAATCCAGACTCACCCATATATGAGGAGCTCTGTTCGATCGTCAGCAAGACCGTGGGTATTGAGGAGAACCTGCGAGCGGCGCTGGAACCCCTGGCGGCACGGTTATCCTTGGCGCTTATCTACGGTTCGGTGGCCAAGCATGCTGACACCGCGAGCAGCGATATAGATCTTCTCGTCGTGTCCGACGAGCTCACGCTCGAAGATCTGTACGCGACCCTATCTACCGTTGAACAACAACTCGGCCGGCAAGTTAATCCCACGCTCTACACCGACATTGAGTTTCGCAAACGGCGGTCTGGCAAAAATGCGTTCCTCAGTCGAGTGTTGGCGGGACCAACAATAGTTTTGGAGGGGCAGCTAGATGCCGCATGACCAACTGGATAACCTCGTCAAGGTTGGGCAACTCAAAGTCGAGCCAGCATCCGAGCCCGAAGTTGCCGGTCTAATTAGCTCTGGCCTTGCTCGCCTTCGCGACGCCAGCAATGAAACGTTGAGTATCGAGTCACGATTTGATCTCGCCTATAACGCAGCACATGCGTTGTCGCTTGCCGCTCTCCGCAAGGCTGGGTATCGGTCGGAGAATCGCTACATCGTATTTCAATGCCTAAAACACACGCTTGATCTTCCAAACGGGCAGTGGCGCATACTGGACCAGGCACACCGTAAGCGAAATCTGGCGGAGTACGAAGGGCACCTTGATATTGACGACGCGCTGCTGGACGCATTGCTTCGAACGGCGCATGTTGTTGCCGACCGATTACAAAAAGAAAGACTATAGACACCGGCAAGACCTGGGAAATAGTTCCTAGAAAAGCCACCAAGAGGTCGTAGTATCCGGTTTTCAAAAAATTAATGCCGAACGGAACGGCGGTACACAGGACATGAATAAGTATGCCCCGAGATATCTTGCCTGTAACTGAAGAGCGCGTTCCATCAGTCATTGGAATGAAAGGTGATGAGCAACTTGTGATTGGCCGGGCTGCGAAAGAGCTAGGCATCAAAGGCAGAACTAACACCTACCACTTCAAGACAGAACTTGGGAAGCCTCAAGACGATTCTCAATATGAAATCAAAATAGGTAAGGGCGGTAAGATTCGGGCTGCAAAAGCAAAACCGTTCTGGGTCACCGACCCAGACTCGCAGAAGAGACACACGTTCACTCCGTTGGAGGCTACTCGGAACTTCCTGCGGGAATTGATTCCTGACTCGGATATGGACCCTGCAGAGTTTATCGTCGGAGAGCCCGCTTTAGATCAGTCGTGGAAGGAGAATTATCGCAGGAATATCCGCAAAGTCTTTTCCGAACTCGGTCTGAGGGAGCCAACATTTTTTCCAGAGCCGTTCGCTGTCTATCAGTACTATCGGCACGTCGATAAACTGATCCCTAGTACAGGTGAGCGGCAGAACGTGCTAGTCGTCGATTTTGGTGGCGGCACGTTCGACTGTTGCGTGATCCAGACCACGCGCGAAGGTGAACTTGCCAGAGGTGGCGCACGAGCATTGCCGCTAGGTGTGCAGTCGTGCCAGGTTGCCGGCGAGGCAGTAGATATCGAGCTTCTGAAGTGTGTTAGAGACTTCGCGATCAAGAAGAAGGTCCGATTCAAAGAAGACCCCATTGATCGAGCGAAGGACTCCGCCCAGAGTTTGTGGGTAGTCGAGAATGCGAAAATCGCATTGTCGAATCGAGCTTGTTCTTCCGCCGACCTAAGCGACGCGTCTTTGAAAAAGATTTCGACCAGTGTCAGGCTGCCGGCCGGCACCTTTCACCCGACTGAAAACCTAGACGCAACATTGACCGGACTGGATCTTAAGAAGGCAATTACTCATCTTTGGCATATTCACTGGGGTAAGGTGCTTCTTGATTGCCATGCCGAGGCTAGCGAAAAGCTTGATGGGGAAATCGAAAAATACGATGTCGTCCTACTTGCTGGAGGTTCGGCGCAGCTGCCATTCCTGCGCAGCTTGGTACAGAAAACACTGCCAATTCACCTCGACGCGAAAAGTATTGTCGCTGGCAACTACGTCGGCGCCGCAGTTGCAAGCGGTATTGCTGTCGAGTGCCGCGAGCAGGCAGATAAACGCCCAGACCTCGTTAACAATCGCCTAGTTTCCTGTCTTCTGAACGATCTGTACTTGCGGGTTGGACGCCGGAAAGATGAACATCTAGCGCCTAAAATCCGGCGTTCGAACTCTGTCGCCGACAATAAGAGCGGTATGGTTTACCGCTCACCAGGAATTCTCGAAGAAGAAAAGATTCGTTGCACGTTAGAGCTTCAGCACGCACCGAAGGGAGCGCTGCACTACTGGTTTCACGATACAGAAACTGCAAAGGGCGACCCTCTAAATATCATATCCATGAGTGTTCGCATTCCCGGTTCAAAGGCATATGACAAGAAAGTGACGCTAGAGCTAGGTATTCAGGCGGATGGGATGGTCACGCCAAAATTCATCTTGAGCAAGTCCGGTAGAGACCAAGAGGAGGTTGAAGGGCAGCCATTCAATTTAGCCGGCGAACGGGTCGAGGGCCGGGTATTTGTCGGGCTAGATTTCGGGACCTGCAATAGCTACATCACAAAGTTCATTAGCCCGATAAAGCAGGTTGAGCAAGCAGCCTATCCAGATTATGGGGTGGGGAGAGAAACATCAGCTCGATTATTGCGTTTAGAGGACCAGTGCAATCAACTAAAGAAATCTGGAGTGCTAAATCATGAAGCGATAGTAGCCCACGCTAAGCGAAACCGTAACGATTTCATTTTTCATTCCAATAAAATAGAGGGAAATCCGCTTAGTCGTGGTCAAACTGAAGGTACGCTGAAGTCTACTGGCCAGAGTACAGTTTCGCTAGAGCAGCGTGAGGTACTGAATTTGGCGGCTGCATATGAATGGATGCTCGAAAACTGCGACGGCTCGATAGATCAACTAACGGGTTTCGTGCGCGAGCTGAACCGAAGACTGCTCGATGGCATAGAGAAAAACGCTGGTGCCTATCGAACAGAGAATGTCTCAATTGGCGGTGTGGAATATCAGCCGCCGCCCCCAGGATCGGTCGACGATTTTATGTCGAAATTGTCTACCGAAATTCGAGACTCTCATGGTAAGACTTCAGGGCTTGAGCTCTCCGTCAGAGCCCACACCAAACTAGTGGCGATCCATCCATTTGTCGACGGCAACGGAAGAAGCTCACGCCTTCTTATGGCGGCGATTCTGATGGCTCATGAGCTGCCTATTGTTGTTCTAAATTCAGATGATAAGGAGCGCTACCTAGGCGCTCTCAGTAAATCGAATGGCGGATCGCTGGATTCATTACTTGATCTGTTCGCTGATCTAATGGAGCAATCTCTACTAGACGTTCGGGAACTTGGTGAGAGTCTAGTCACCCGCTCTGGCATGCCAGATTCCATGGGCGATGTAACAACCGATGACGCGAGCCAAGAATCGACACCAACTACCCAGGATTCTTCAGGAAACGGCCTGGAACGCGCCGAGGCCTCCAAACGCCCGTTGGACATGAGGAAATCAACCGACCTTGCGGAGCTCTTAAAGCATAAGGGTGAAGAGCGCCGCATGGCCCAGAAGACAACCTACCCCGCCTGGGCGTCGGCATACGATATGTTTCGAAACGAGCTCGAATCACAGGCGAACGGCTTGGATGAAACAGAAGAATTCCGTAACGCCGGCTATGAGCTTAAGTTCACAAAATACGACATGGTCAATGAGGAGCGGTTTGAAGCATTTTGGACAAGGCAGGATATTTCACGCACATGGTTTTGCTCGTTGGAAGTCAGCAATAGACTGGAAAGTACCGGTGTGATGCTCAATTTCGGAAGATCAACAGAACTATTGCACGCCCTGGAACCAAGCGCGGCGCCAGTTAGTTGCTCTTTATCGCTTGGCGGGCAGTACAGTGGCACATGGCGGCAACTGATCGATGAGCCAGTAAGGTTGCGTGAAATTGGCTATGCAAAAGGCAAACTTCTATTTGTGGACTACGATGGCGAGGAAATCGAGGGGGACGTGTCGGAAATCTTTGACGAGCTCATCTATGATCTATTGTCAATGTGATCCTTATTTTCGCCCCAAGATTCTGCACAACCATTTCGTCGGTAGCAGATCACGCCGGAACCGCGGTGTGAGTCGAAGCTAGGCAGGACCAAAAGTTCATAAACTTCATTGTGCAAATTGTCATCCTATTCGAAATCGGCGGTCGTCGGACCAACAGGGTGATTCGAGCAAGAGAGACTTTAAAGTCACCAACAGCGCAAGTTTTACCAGATATGCACTAGAATGCCAATCATCCGAACCAATTGGAAACGCGGTAAGAGCTAGATGGGGAAGCAACCAGTCCAAGACGCCACGGCTAGGTCAATAGATGCTCTCGCAATTCAGAGTCAGGCAAATCCGCGACAGAAAGAGGCGATTCTTGCCACCGAAGGGCCGGTACTGATCATCGCAGGCCCCGGATCTGGCAAGACGTTCACTCTGGTTGAGCGAATCGTCTATCTAATTACCCAAAAGGGCGTCGAGCCTGAGTCGCTGTTTGTCGTTACATTCACGGAAAAAGCTGCACGGGAGTTGACGACCCGCATATCGAATCGTCTCAGCGAACTCGACATACACTTCAATCTCAACGAGATGTACCTCGGCACCTTTCACTCTATCTGCCTGCGCATTCTAGAAGAATTCCGGGAGTTTACGCGGCTTAAGCGTAGCTTTACGCTGTTCGATCAGTTTGATCAGCAATACTTTATTTTCCAGCGGCTCCGCGAGTTTCAGGCTGTGCCGGACTCGGAGTTAGTTATGGGCCGCGAACAGAGCGGTCGTTGGGCACAATCAGAGAAGTTGCTGAAGTGGCTGAACAAAGTCGGCGAAGAGGCGCTTGACCCTGAGGACTTGGAAGTTGCTCCTGAGGCGGAAGTGCGCGCACTTGCGGCGTGTTTTAGAAAATATGAGGAGCTGCTTCTGGAAAACAATTGTCTCGATTTTTCCGGTATTCAGTACGAGGCGCTGCGGCTTCTGGAGCAGCGTCCTGAGGTACTGGCAAAGGTTCAGGCACAATTCACCTACCTGATGGTGGACGAGTACCAAGACACCAACACAATCCAAGAGCGTATTCTTCTTCTGCTTGCAGCCGAGCACCATAATCTCTGCGTAGTCGGTGACGACGATCAGGGACTGTATCGGTTCCGCGGCGCAACCATTCGCAATATCCTGGAGTTCCCGCAGCTGTTCCCTGACGGTCAGTGCAAGCAAGTAACGCTGTCCGTTAACTATCGCTCGCACCCGGATATAATCCGCCACTACAACGAGTGGATGCAGGAACAGGAGTGGGACGATGGCGCCCGGAGCTATCGGTTCCCCAAGGAGATTGTCCCCCGTGAGGCAGACTTTCCCGATATCCAGACGGCCGTGCGTCTCTCAGCTGGCGATGATTCCGGTGAAGATACGAACTGGCACGCTGAGGTATTGGCCTTTCTACGCAGGCTGGAAGCATCCGGTAAGCTTGAAGATTGGAACCAGGTAGCGTTCCTATTTCGTTCGGTTAAGAACCACAGAGTGCTCGCGTTGTCACGGTTCCTCGAGAATGAAGGGGTGCCCGTTTACTCACCGCGTTCCAACATGTTTTTTGAGCGCGAAGAAATTCGTCTAATGATCGGTGCTTTGATATTCCTGTTCCCCCAGTTTCCAAAAGTTCGGCAATGGGCCGACGGCGCGCATCTCGCAATCTGGAGTTTTTTCGACCACGCTTGTTTCAAGCCGTTTACTGTTGAGCTACGCAAGCCGGAGAATCAGCGCTTGCTCGACTGGGCACGGCCGCTGGCGAAACGTCACGCAGTGCTGGCAAAGAACACTGACTACGCTTTCTCCGGTTTGTTCTATCAACTTCTACAATTCCCGCTGTTTTCGCGCTACCTGGATGAGGACGCGGTACAGGGCGTGGACAAAGGCCGCGCCGCACGCAATTTGGCCACGCTTTCCAAATTGCTTACCAAGTTTGAGTACTTGCACTACGTAAGCGTGCTTAACCCAGACTTCCTGGAAAAGAATTTGCGGGACATGTTTAACCGCTTCCTGCGATTCTTGTATGACGGCGGCATCGGAGAGTACGAAGACGACTCAGAGTATGCCCCTAAAGGATGTGTGTCCTTTCTCACCGTTCATCAGGCTAAAGGGCTTGAGTATCCGGTAGTTATTTGTGGTTCCCTTGAGGCAGTCCCTCGGAAGCAACACACGGTTCTCGACGAACTGCTGGAGGACGGTGAATACCTGTCGAAACCGCGATTCGAGCCGATTGAACACATCAAGCACTTCGATTTTCGGCGCTTGTTCTATACAGCATTTTCTCGAGCACAGAACCTGTTGGTACTGGCAACGCAGGAGCGCACAGGCAAGGGTTTAGGCAAATCGCCGTCAAAGTATTTCGAACGCATATTCTACGAATTGCCGAGTTGGCGCGATGTCGCGCTGGACAAACTCAGTTACGATTCGGTCAGAGAGATAAATCTTAAGCGCGAGTACTCATTTACGTCACACATCACCTTGTTCGAAAATTGTGCGGAGCAGTACCGCTTTTTCAAAGAACTGGAATTCAACCCGATTCGAGCTGGTGCGCAGTTGTTCGGAATGTTGGTCCATCAGACTATCGAGGACATTCATAAGGCTGTGCTACGAGGCGAGGAGGCGCGGCTCAGCACGGAACAGGTGCAAGAATGGCTTAATGTTAATTACCAATATTTGTCCAAAAAGGAACGACAATACTTAGCACCACAAACACTGAAGGCAGTTGAGGGACATGTGTTGCGCTACTACGAGCGCGAGAACGGGAATTGGGATCGCATAAAGGAAGCTGAAGTTGAAATTTCGCTTGTGAAGGACCAGTACATCCTTAAGGGTGCGGTTGATTTGATTCGAGGCGAGAATGACACTGTTGAAATCATCGATTTCAAGTCGGAGAAAAAACCCGACATGGAGAAAGATCGGGACCGACTCCTCCAATATCAACACCAACTAGAAGTCTACGCGCATCTAGTCGAGGAACGCACTGGACAGCAGGTTAGTCGGATGCACCTGTACTACACGGGTGAAGACGGTGGCAACCCCTACGTAACCTTTTCCAAGGATAATCGCTCCATTGACGGGACTATCGCGCAGTTTGACGATATTGTTCAGCGCATCGAACGTCAGGACTACCAGATCACAGAGCGTCCTGCGAAACTGTGCTTGGAATGCGACATGCGAGCCTACTGCGACAACAAAAACTGGAAATTTAGGGAAAACATTAGATGAGCAAAGATCAACCCACTCAGGACTCGTTGCAGCTAGCTGATGCGAGTACTGGCGTAAAGAATGTCGAGCAGTACCAGTTTGAGCCAATCAAAGGGTACCCAATGCTCAACTGGCGCGGCAAGCGTCCATTCACTTCTACGCAATACTATCCGGCTCAGTTGAAGGAAGTGCATGGCGAAGAGGTTGACGGCTGGCGAAACAAGATCTACTGGGGCGATAACTTGCAAGTCATGGGTCACCTACTGAAAGAGTTTAGAGGTCAGGTGAACATGGTCTACATAGACCCACCTTTTGATTCGAATGCGCAATACAAGAAGGAAGTTCGAATCGGTGGAGGAAGTCACTACAACGATACTGGCGTGTTCGAAGAAAAGCAGTACGCCGATATCTGGAGTAACGATGAGTATCTTCAGTTCATGTATGAGCGGCTAGTGATCATTAGAGAGCTCTTGGCGCCAGACGGGGTCTTGTTTTTGCATTGCGACTGGCACGCAAATACTTACTTGCGCCTTCTACTAGAGGAGATCATCGGTAAAGGGAATTTTCTCAATGAGATAATATGGAAGCGCCGCGGGGGGACTACATCCCCGGACTCGAAAGTATTGCCACGCATTACCGATACCATTCTCGTTTTCGCAAAAAACAGAAGTTTCACTTTCAATCCAATCTACGTTCGCGATCAGGACGATCCTTATATTGAGCGCTTCAACCGTGATGATGGCGACGGCCGGAAATACAATCTTATTCCACTAAATGCGTCAAAGCCGCGGCCCAATCTCATATATGAGTACAAGGGATATCAATCACCAAGGTTCGGCTGGAGTGTGTCGCTAGATAGAATGAAAAAACTTGATCAGGATGGTCTGCTCTATTTTCCGGAGAAAAAAAGTCAACGAATATATAAGAAGTCGTTTCTTGACGAGTGGCCTGGTCAACCGCTTACCTCACTGTGGACTGACATTAAGTTGGTCAATCCAATGGCCGTTGAACGAACCAACTATCCGACACAAAAGCCAGAGGCCCTGTTG
Organism: uncultured bacterium; assembly: GCA_963976365.1. Classification (GTDB taxonomy): domain Bacteria; phylum Pseudomonadota; class Gammaproteobacteria; order Steroidobacterales; family Woeseiaceae; genus UBA1847. The sequence continues at coordinate 68,325 of CAXBKH010000007.1, forward strand.
GAGCGAATAATTTCCCTGGCATCAAGTCCTGGAGACCTTGTTTTCGATTGTTTTATGGGCTCCGGTACTACACAAGCGGCTGCAATGAAGCTTGGTCGCCGATTCATTGGTGCCGATATAAACCTGGGCGCCATTCAAACAGTGACCAAACGCCTTATCGGCGTAGCAGACGGAATGCGGCAGCTGCCAATGACTGACGATTCCAAAACATATAGCGGCTTCGAGGTTTACAATGTAAACCACTACGATATTTTTCGGAACCCGACGCAAGCCAAAGATCTTCTGATTGAGGCGTTAGAGGTTCAGAAGTTGGAGATGAACACTGTATTCGACGGCGAGAAAGATGGCCGCATGATAAAGATCATGCCGGTAAACCGAATTGCCACCCGCGCCGATCTTAACGAATTGATCGCCGGCTTCGACTACAAGAGCTGGGAGCGGCGCCAGAACGAGAGCGCAAATAAGCCCGTAGAAAAGGTAACTCTGGTCTGTATGGGGCACGAGTCTGATCTTGCGGCGCAATTAGAATTGGCAGCCAAGCCGTTCAAAGTGGACATCGAGGTATTAGACATATTGCGTGACAAGGCTGATCTTGAATTCAAGCGGGATTCTGAAGCCCAGGTTGCTATCAAAAGCGGCGAGCTTATTGTTGAGCGATTCTACCCGATGAATCTGCTGCAGAAGTTGTCGCTACAAAAGGAAGCGGTGAAAGATTGGCGCGAGTTGGTCGAAAGCGTGTTTATTGATTGGAACTATGACGGAGCTGTGTTGCAACCAACTGTAGTCGACATTCCTGGTAAGAACGATCTGGTGCAGGGTAGATACTCAGTGCCCGATAAAGCAGGAACGGTTCGAGTGAAGATCACAGATCTGCTTGCGGAATCTTGGGAAGGAAATGTCGACGATGCCTAGGCGTAAGTCAACTACAAGCGCCTCGCTGGATTTCGCATTTTTTCAGTTCTTGTGGCAGTTCTACCAAGCTAACCGCGGCACGATCAGAGCGCACTACAAAGAACTGACCCGCAAGTATCTAGATTTCAATAACCCAGAGCACAATCCGCGTGCGTTCTTGCGCCAGCCACAGTTTGAGGCGTTAGAGGTGTATATCTTCCTCAAGGAGTTTCTCGGCAATGCCAAAGTCGAGGAAGTTTTTCAACAGTGGTTTGAAAAACAGGGGCGGTTCGCTGAACGAAGTGAAGGCGGCATCATTGGCAACAGACGCCAGGGCGATATGCTCGACGCTATTACGCAGGAGCAGTACATGGCTGTGTTTGCGGCCATGCGCAAAAATTCTCGCGTTTACCCTAATTATATTTTCGCGCTGACCATGGGAACGGGTAAGACTATCCTGATGGCCACGTGTATCTTCTACGAGTTTCTGCTGGGCAACAAGTTCGAAAAAGATGAACGCTTTTGCCACAATGCACTAGTATTTGCGCCGGACAAAACAGTGTTGCAGTCACTAAGGGAAATCGAGTCCTTTGACCTCGCCCGAGTAGTGCCGCCGGAGTACGTCAATTTCTTGACAACACACCTACGGTTTCACTATCTCGAAGAAGCCGGCACCTCGCTGGATACGTTGGATCGCTCACGATTCAACATTATTGTGTCGAACACCCAGAAAATCATTCTCAAGCGCCGGCACAAGGAAAAGACAGCGATTGATCAGTTGTTCGGCGCTACCAGCAATACTTTATCTGCCGAAGGCGTGTATGCAGAGGCGGCTGACCTGTATGCATTCGACAAGCCGGAAGATGAGGGCGAGCTCACGACCAACCAGCGCTTTGAGAAGCTCTGCCGACTAGAACAGCTAGGGATCTACGTTGATGAGGCACATCACGCGTTTGGTAAAGCGCTGGCGAAGGATATGGGCATCGGGGCGAAAGCTACCGACACAAGCTTGCGAACAACGATCGACATACTTGCCGCCAGCCTGAACAAAGCCGGAACACGCGTAGTGGCCTGCTACAACTACACCGGCACGCCTTACGTTGGCAAGCAAGTTCTGCCAGAGGTCGTCTATGCCTACGGACTAAAAGAGGCAATCGACAAAGGCTACCTGAAGAAGGTGCTTTTACACGGCTATGCCAATACTCGCACGGATGAGTTTGTAGACGTTACGGTCGAACGATTTCTTGAGGAAACAAGCGGGCTGCGGCCCGAGGGCATGCTGCCAAAATTGGCCTTTTTCGCGGCGACCATTGATGAGCTAACAAAAGATTTGCGACCAGCGGTTGAGAAGGCATTGGTTAAGCACGGTATTCCCGTATCGTCCATTCTCGTCAACGTCGGCGACCCGAAAGTGACCACAAATGATGAGATTCGCGAATTCAATCGGCTTGACACGATAGATTCTGAGAAACAATTTATTTTGTTAGTTAACAAGGGTCGCGAAGGCTGGAACTGCCGCTCATTATTTGGTGTCGGGCTTTTTCGCAAACCCAAATCAAAGGTCTTCGTGCTGCAGGCCACGATGCGCTGCTTGCGTTCGATTGGGGACGCACAATACGTAGGCAACGTCTTCCTCTCGAGCGAGAACCTCGAAATCTTGAACGATGAGCTTCAGCAGAACTTCCACATAAGCGCGGATGAATTGCAGAACGTAGCTTCAGATAAAGAGCGCGTCGAGATTCGAGTGGTCGAACCACCAGTCAGGATCAAGCTAGTACGGGTGCGCAAAGAATACGAGGTAAGAGAAAAGTCGTTTAAACCTGGCGAATCACTTGGGCTTGATCGATCCAGAGGGGAGGCGTGGGGCGATCTAGTAGAGCGGTATCGAATCATTGAGACAGAGCAGAGCGGTCTGGGCGTCGCAGATTCATCGGGAGTGTATCACACGCAGACCTTTGACCTAACAGGGCGCAGAGTGAAACGGGAATTTTCTCGGCTGACATTAGTTGCTGAGGTGGCAAGGTATCTAAATCGCAATCCTATTGAGGTAGAGATGCTACTTGATTCAACCAAGGAGGGCACAGACGAATTGGTGGCCATGGTGAACGAGTTTAACGAGCTGCTATACGACGAGGTAATACCGCGATTGTTTCGATTATTGTTTGATCTAGATGAAACAGAGCAAACTGAGGAGCATGAGGTCGAACTAATTCGACATCCACCAAATGGCTACTATGAGATGACTGCCGCAGCTGACAAGATTGTGCGAATAGCGGATGCTAGTGAACCCGAAAAAGCCAGAAGTTTTCATCTCGATACCTATTGTTTTGATTCCAATTCGGAGCGAATCTTGTTCTGGGATCTTCTAAGGGAGAAGCGCGTCAAGAAGATCTACTTCACTGGAATGCTTACCCATGGGCAATCTGAGTTCTTCATCCAGTACATTGACCCTGATTCGCGAACTGTCAGGAGCTACTATCCTGACTTCTTGTTCCTTCGCGAAGAACCAGATGGGAGTGAGAAGTACGTCATCGTGGAGGTCAAGGCCGACAATCAAATAGATGACACAGTGGTACAGGCCAAAAAGGATTTCGCACAGCAACTAGCGGTTGCCAGCGGAATGGAGTACCGCATACTAAAGTCATCTGATGCCGATGTGAGAGCTTATCGGAAGTTGATGTAAAGAAGTTCGCTACCGCTTGAAAGAGGAATCGGCGGCGGTGGGTGAGCGTGCCCAAGAAATGCAATGGGACGAATGGAGAGGGCCTCAACTTCCCGTCGCGACACCGCCAATCGCGAATTTTTGGAGAATCTTGGAGCTGGGGTGATTCGCCAAAGATACCAGTTTATTCGCAAGAGCAACTGGCATGAGTGCATTGTCGTACATGTCACACCGCAGCAGCTCAATGTTCAGTAGCAGCTCAGGGAGATTCTTGAAGTCAGCAAGAGTTACATTTTTCTTGCGAGTGGTTGCCGCTACCGTCACAACATGAGTGCCGCCACGCCGGTCGCGAAAGACCATTTTATTGCCATAGTAGCTCGTCGACCCGTAGGCCTCTTGTGGCGCTTTGCCCGGCAGGATATAGCGATAGATATACTGGTCGTCCAACAAGTGAAACTGACCGCTTTCGAGCAGTTCACGAGCCTCATGCGCGTGCTCGACAAACGACCCGCTTTTTTCGAGCCCGACCAGATACAGATTATGCGTCGCAAATAAATAGGTAATGAGCCGTCGCATAGGCTTATGAAGGTTTGCTGTTTGGCCAAAGAACCCCAACGGGCCATCCTTGATAAAGAGAAGTTGTTTCAACACGTCCGGCTTGCTTTGTAAAACCAACCGAATCATATGCGCCAATATGATTTGCTCGATAGCAGTCGTGACATAGCCCAATATGCCCCCTGCGCCAAGTTCGTCGTCTACAGCTTCATGCAATCTAAAGACGTCTGTAATAGAAATGGACTTGGAACAAGCCGGGCAATTAGCTGTGTTATTAGTTACCATTTCTGTACGCTGAAGTGAGACATTTCTGGCGCCGCAATGAGGACAGCTGGCCAGCTTCCATTGAGAACTTGCCGTTGGCAGGAACTCTTCGAAGACCAACCACCTAAGGGTATCCGCCAAGCACGTGCCATCGATGTCTTGTGTGAAGAAGTCCCAAAGTGCGCGCCTTACAGAATGCGTCAAGGTAGCTTCATCGCCAACCTTGATGTGCCGTACAGGCAGCGCGAGCTTCAGTCGTTGAATGTTCTTCAATCTGGCCATGTCAGCAGGATCGATGAACTTCGACTGCTCAATCTCTCGAAGATCTTCAAGCGAAAAGACCAAAGCACCGAATTGAAAGAAACACATTGTCGACGACGGGAATTGATTTCGAACAGCGACCTCCGTATACCCGCCGTCAATAGTTATTATGTGTTTGATGGGATTTTCGGTCGGGGCCTCGAAATCGAAGAGGAGTGTACTAGGTAATTCAATCTCGCCAATTTCTTTCGGCAGTTCGCACTGCGCCAAGAATTTCTGCACTTCCGGGTCGCGAATTATATGCCCATGCGAGCTCTTGCTCGCCATCTCCATAGGACGCCGTCCGAACTTGTTCGAATATGCCATTCTGGCCTTTTTACTCTGGTACTTCTGCTGTGAATCTATCCACCTGCACAGGGACAACATATGGATTCGAGTAGGTCTTCATCCTGACAAAACCTTTGTCGAGATTTGCACTAAACTTAACCAGCGCCCCGGTAAAATCTGCGAAATCGTAATATTTTTGAAGCTCTCTGGTCTCGTCTTCGTTGTTTAGATGTGCGATAAACCAATTCTGAGTGTTTTTTAGGATATTCGCACTGATTGAGCTAACTTCCTGAGTCGCATAGACCATACCCAAATTCAGTTTGGCGCCCTCTTTTGCAATTCGGTTATAGATCTGGCTTAGGTCTTTGTCGTCCTTTTTCGGAAACAAATTGTGCGCCTCTTCAAAGTAGAATTGAATAAAGTTATTCGCGGTGCTTTCAATGAAGCGCCCCATAGAGTTGCCAAAAATCTCTCGACAAATGCTCTCTGAATAAAGCCTCTGCGTTTCCGGATTTCCTTGGCTAAGGTCAACAATCACAATGGCACCGCCTCTGAGATAGCCGACGATTTCTTCGGAAAACGGTTTATCAACGGTCGGCGTGTGGAGGTCGCGTAAACCAGTAAGTTTCTTAAATCCGGATCTTGTAACTGACCCGCCCGGCGTCCTTTTTCTCGTCAACATCTCAAGGATTGCCTTCAGGTCTTCATCGATCCAGTCCCTCCCTTTTTGTGCCTTGTAGTTCTGGAAGAATTGGTTGTTTTGGTTATCAAACACCCAATCCCAATAAGCTTTCGCATCGACCAAACTGAGACCGTTCTTTGGGTTAACTACTTGCCCAGACTTTATGTTGGAATTTATGTCTTTGCTTCCAGCGAATGCGACCGTGTGATTCTTTGGCACTTCAAGGCCGGCCGCAAACAAGCAACACTGATAGGCCGCAACGCGCCGATCGTAACGGGTCTTCGCCGAAAAATCTGAAGCATCTTCGGGGGGTGACAAGTCTATGCTCGTAAAAGCTTGCACGTAATCAGCGGTATCCGAGTCAAGGTGTGATCGAACCAAGTCAAAACCTCGTCCAACATCCTGGTAAAAATTCACCATCATTACCTTGAACCCAGGTTTGGCGATGACGCTGTATCGATGTGTCAGGCTCTTGTATTTTTCGAATATGGCCGTTCCTTCGTCCTGAAGGTTTGCATTCGCATATTCGCCGTTGATGTCAAATACGATTTGCCCAACTGGCAGCTTTGGTAGCCCGCCGGAAAAAGGTTCAAGCAGATCCTGCTTTTCTGAGCTAATTTCGTTGTTCGACTTAGCCGTTTGGCTCATCTGCGTGGTCGCATCGATAATTCTCTTTACGGTATTCGATTTGCCCGTTCGAGTCATTCCGAATAGGGCAGTTCGTTTGCCCAGGAAGTCTTGAGCTTGGACATACACAGGTACTTCTTGATCGGACGACTGAAAACGCGTACTCGAGCTATACCGCACCTTCCCAATTCGAAGGCTTCCGGACAAATTAGGATTGTCTTCTTCCCTATAGTTTGCGATTAATCCTAAGGCGTCCGCGCCAGGCTTGAAAACGACGTAATTGTGGGCGCTATAAAAGTTCTCAACGTCGGCGCCAAAACATAGGCTGCCGCCGTCTCGATAGTAGGTTCCTAAAGTCCGACACTCCAACCCAGAAAAACTAAACTCAAATCTCGTAAAGGAATCCAGTTGGTCGTTATCGCCGGATGTTTGGAGATCGTCCTTGTAGTACTCAATCATCGAGCTGATCACATCGCTGTGCGTCGGAAGTTGCGTAGGCTTAATGACTCGCAATAGCAGTGCTTCGGTTACGTCACTCTCGACCTCATTGAAGGCCAATAGAAAGCTACCGTGCGGAGTGCCACCAGCCTTATTCTTCCAACTGTCCGTTACCAGTATCAAAGCTCGGTCGTAGTCAAGATAAAAAGGTCGGCCGACGAATACACCAGCCTCGAGCTTGCCATGCTTATCCTTTTTAAAAAGGTCGAAGTTAGCTATTTCCTTGATTTTGCTCGCTACGAAATCTGTCATCATATGGCCCCTATCTACATGCACTTTTCTTCTGAGTTCGCTCGTGCAAGAGCTCGAATCGCACTATTGACTGGTCCGCATAGTCAGGTTGGGCGTCGACTGAAACCCAACGCCGCCCTAACACTTCTGCAACATATCCTGTCGTGTTACTTCCTGCGAATGGATCGAATACGAGATCTCCCCTCTCTGTCAAGAACTCCACAAAAAAGGCAGCTAACCCAACCGGCATTCTTGCGGGGTGTGGTCGAATGCCAACTTCCCTGCACCGAGATAAGAACGCGTCAGTAGAAATCGTATTCGGCACGTTAAAGACATTCGGGAGTCGAACCTCGCGGTCCGGGTCGAGCTGTTCCATTTCGAACAAGTTGTGAGAGATGCTGCCTTTGTTATCGGTAAGGAAGCTTTTCTCTCCAATGCCGTGTTCTGACGGGCGCGCGCCGGCATTGTATGCTTGCCTTCCGAGCAAATTCTTCATCTCTTTACTATATGGACGTAGTACCCGTCTGTTATCGGCTTTGGGGCGGTCTGTTCGCGAAAGCCACCAAATATTCGTGTAACTATCCGTTACTCGAGACCGCTCCACATTTACCCATTGCGCTGGTGATGGCAGCCTCGCAGGATTGTAAGCTACAAACTGTTGGCATAGCACGAATGGTGTACTTTTGTGATCCAACAGGGAGAGCATGCATCGAAGAGGCAATGAAGATTGAACCGGGCGCCCCGGCTCCCATGCATTACCTAGCTCAATTACCAGAGACCCGTCGTCCGTGAGCAACTCGGAAAAGATTGGCGCAAGGCTTTCAAACCATTCCAGATACTCCGCCCCTGCTTTGTTGCCATAGGCTTTTTTCTTGTTCAGCGGGAATGGAGGGGATGTAAGAACAAGTTGCGCCTTGCCGGCCCTTTTCTTAAGGTTCCGGTCTTTCAAAATTTCTTCGGCATTGGCGTGGTGGTAGCTGCCCTTGGCCGTTCTATGAAGAATGCCGCTCATTAGATCTCTCTGTTGAATTACGGACAGTGCCACCCATTTGTATTTGTATCAATTCTTGGAGGTCTTGGGACCCATATATTCTTCTTACGCGGTTCTTCACTTCCGCCGTCGGGACGACATCGATAGAGGAAATTAATGATCGATTTGCGACACCTCAATGAGGCCGCAGGAGTATGCGCATCAACAAAATTTGACAATCTCGAGTCGGACCAATGATTACGCCGGGCTGACACAGCCTCAGCCTTGCGCGAATTTTGCGTGGTTCGGTCCTGAATAGTCCTGCATGGTACTGCAAGTAGTGCAACGGACGCCCCGGTAACTGGTTGATAAATAAAAGCAAAATCAAACACCTAGCGTTCTGAAAATCCGCGTGTCGGTATCGCGTAATATTGCGCTACGAGTAGCCGCAGGTACTACCTCTCAACCCTCCGCATCACATGCCCAAACGGCAACAACGCCACCTGCACCAGCTTCATATGCTGCACAGCAATCGGAAAGCCAATAATCGTCAGCGCAAAAATCGCCGCCAGCAGCAAATGCATAATCGCCAGCTCAAGCCCTGGCAAAATGATCCAGAGAATATTCATAATCAGCGATATTGCCCCGCCGGGTGGTTCTGTCTCGCGTACTTCGCGGCCAAACGGCGCGATGACGCACCAAGCCAGTCTGAAACACATCAGCCCGAACGGAATACCGATGATCGTCAGGCACAGCAAGATGCCGCCCAGCACATAGCCTAGGAAGATCAGGAATCCGCCAAATACGAAGAACACCAGGTTGCCTAGCAACGACATGACTAAAGCTTTCCTCTCGTAAACAACCTTGCCGCCAACAGTCATCAATAATGCACAAATGATCGTCGTACGCCAAACGCCGAAAGCACACCAAGGCCTGCCGAGCTGCTAATCTCCGCTATCACCAACAACGATCCCCATAGAGGTCGCCAATGAACCTTCAATCCTTATCCGACCTTGTCTTATTCGAACGAAACGAAGCAGAGTTCAGCGAATACGAAACGCCCGCAGAGAAATGCGTCCGCGGAAAACCCATGCAACGCACCTGGCACCACTTCACCAGCGGAGACGACAAGTTTTTCACCGGCATCTGGGAGGCGGAGCCGGGGTGCTGGAAGATCAAGTACACCGAGAACGAGTTCTGCCAGATCCTGGCCGGGCGCTCGATACTGCGTGACGCAAGCGGCCAGGAAACCGAATTGAAGCCCGGCGACAACTTCGTCATTCCCGCCGGGTTCGAGGGCGAATGGGACGTCATCGAAACGACGCGCAAGATCTACGTTATCTACGAGGCGTAGGCCTAGCGAAAAGGAGAGGGAAGCTCGTTCTCAGGTCGTCTCAAGAAACGCGTTGTTCCGAGTCTCAAACTCGGGCTTGCAATGCGACGTATACGAAATGCTAGGGTTTGCCTATCCCCTAAACGCGATTGTGCAATGAAGCTTCACGTTCTCAGCGATATCCACACCGAATTTGCCGAATTTTGCCCACCGGAAACGGGCGCGGATGCGGTCGTCCTCGCTGGCGACATCGGCGTCGGCTTGGCCGGCATTCAATGGGCAGCGAGAACCTTTCCTTATAGCCCCGTGATTTACGTGCCGGGAAACCACGAATACTACGACCACGATCTAACGCTTCTCGACGAATTGGCGACGCAGTCCGCGCCGAACATCCATGTACTGAACAACGCCGCCATTACGATCAACGGCGTTCGATTCCTTGGCAGCACTTTGTGGACCGATTTCAAATTCAATGGCGAACGCGAGGCATGGTTTGACCGTAATAGGGCCAAACATGCAATTGAGGACTTTTCATCGATCAAACACCGCGGCCGGGCATTTACGCCGGAAGCCTCCGTTGAAATCCACAACCAAAGTCGGGCATGGCTCGAAAGCGAGCTGAGTGTGCATTTCGAGGGACCAACTGTCGTTGTAACGCACCACCTGCCAGCCGCGACGTCTGTCGCGAAACAGTATGCGAACGATCCGCTGAACGCCGCTTTTGCGAGCAGGTTGGAAAACGTCATCGAACAGCATCAACCGAATCTGTGGATTCATGGGCATACGCACGTGCCATGTGACTACAAAATTTTCGACACACGAGTCGTCTGCAACCCGAGAGGGTATCCACGAGAAACAGACAGGCGCGGTTTCGATCCCGGGTTGGTGGTTGAGGTGCAGGGCACGGGTTAAGATGGCCCAAACAATACGAAGAGCACTCCTATATGAAGTTCGCGATCAGTCTCGCCGCGCAAGCGCTGTGCACAATCTTTGCGTTTATCCTGTTCTCGCCGGCAGCGTCAGCGGCCGTCACCTTTCCGCAGGTCTACGCCGCCGCCGACGGCTCGGCTGAACGCATTTCCGTCATGCCGGAGAGCCGGCATCCGCGCTCCCGTGACTGGTGCGGGAATGGGCCAAGGGTTAATCCGGCGAAGATGAAGATCGTCTACAACGTTCAGCACGACGATCGTGACGCCATTTTCGGCTCAAACTACGAACAGTTTGTCGAAGATGCGATCCGTCCGATCCTCGCAGCGTCCTGTGCCGACAAGGCGCCCAGAATGGTGTCCCTGTACTTTTATCGCGGCGATGATTTCGAGCATTACGACATCATGCGGTACCGGCTCGTGGACGATGCCGGACAAAACGTCGTCACGCTGCTGGCCAACACCCGCAACGAAAAACACCCACACTACAAAGCCGTTGCCGCGATGGAAGATCTCGGCTCCTGCGAAGGTGACGCGTTCTGCGAGTTGTTTGGCGGCATCTATCTCAATGCTATTTTTCGCGGCGACAACGAACTGGTTCGCCAGCTCGACCGGCAGATTACAGAGGAGGTCGCGAACGACCCGGGCGTTGCCGGCTACAACAAGTTCACGTCGGTCATCACCGGTGAACAGCAGGGTGTGCTGGCTGACCAGTCCTATCTCAAACTGCTGGCCGTCTATTACATGGGGCAGTACAGCGCCGACTTCAGCAGCAGCCCCGGCGAATCCTGTTTGCGCCCCGGCGCTCGTTCGATTACCCGCAAGGCCACCGTGCCGGTAATTCACTACGAAGACATGCGCGGCATTTCGCAAGGCTCGACCGGCGGCTGGGAATATGGACAGGTCTACCAGGTCAACAAGGAATTCATTCCGCTGTGCGACAAGATCTGCGGTGCTGGTGGCAGCTCTGGCGCGGAATTCGCCACCCACGCACTTGGCTCTTACAAACTGCGCGCCGTGCTGGTCGGACTGCAGCAGCTAATCAGCCGCAACAAGTGCGACAGTCCCGAGGTTCGGCAATTCGAAGGCAACCTTGTCACTTTGACCTTCCAGTCGCTGGCGAGAGAGAGCCAGGGCACCGAGATTATTACCGCGCAAGAAGAAGTACCGCAGGTATCGGCGCGTGACAGGATCATGGCGGCACAATCGGAGTTTGAAGCGATTGAGAAACGCGACACGGAGCGTCGCATTGCGGCAGCCCAGGTTGCGCCCGAGCAGCCGGGGCAAGCGCCGAAGACCTATCGTGAAGCGGGCGCTGAGTTCCTGGCAGCAAACCGCGCCAAAGACGGGGTGGTCGTTTCAGGCAGCGGCCTGCAATACCGGGTCCTGGCACCGGGCAACGGCCGCCGACCGACAGCCAACGATACGGTCCGGGTTCACGAAATGGGCACGATGAGCGACGGTACTGTTATCGACGATGGCTTCAAATGCTGTGATAAATCGCTGACGATCGGCATGTCGCAGATCATCCCCGGCTGGGCCGAAGGCCTGAAACAGATCGGCGAGGGCGGCAAGATCCGTCTGTTCATCCCGCCGGAACTGGCTTACGGTGATCGCGAGGTCGGCGCGATCCGGGCCGGCGCGACACTGATCTACGAAATCGAATTGCTGGAGATACTTTGAGCCGTTCATTCCTGCACGACAACGTCCCACCCATGGGGATCTACGAAACGCTCTATGCGTTTAAAGACACCTACGGGGAGTTTATGGGTGCCGAGGGCACTCACCCGTGGTCGCAGGGTTTTCCGCTCACGACGCGGCTGGAGAAATTCAATGGGCCCGAACTGCCGCCGGCGGTCGACGTAACCTGGGAAGACCGCTTTTATCCGAAGGCCTGGGGTCACCCGCTGTTGCGGGAAACTATTGTCGATTACTACAACACCTACTACGGTTCGAGCATCACGCCCGCCAATGTGATGATTTTTGCAGGCGGGCGACCCGGCATCTACACGGTGCTGGCCTTTCTCAAAAAGGACATCCAGGTGCGTATCGGCAATGTCGAGTGGCCCGCGTATCTCGATATTCTTACGCAAACCAATACCGACTGGAAAACGGTTGCGATGACGCCGGGGAACAATTTTCATCCGGGCAATGCCGAGTACTTCGATCGTAGTGGCCTCAATCACAAGACGATGCTGTTTGCGGTGATCTCGAATCCGGGCAACCCGACCGGGCATGCACGCTCAGGCGATGAGCTGAAAGAACTCATGCAAATGGCCGAAGCGTCGCAAAACGGTATTTTGCTGGATGAGGCGTACGAGATGTACCACTCGCCGTCGGTGAGCGGTCTGCAGTATGTTCGCGATCTCGATAGCTCCAATGTATTTCTATCCGGCGCGTGCACCAAGGGACTGCAGTGTCCGGGCATTCGTATTGGCTGGATCATCGCGTCGAAGAAGAATATCGAAACGCTGTCGAACTTCAGTTCCTTTGGTATGGGCGGAGTGTCGCACCCCAGCCAGCTGTACGCCGTCGAATTGTTCAAGCCGGAGCGAGTGGCGCTGCAACGCAAGGCGATAGAGGCGCACTACAACTGGCAGCGACAACGCTACGCTGAAGCCTTCGAGAAAATGGGCTTGAAAGTGTTCACCGGAAATGGCGGGTTCTATCATTGGATGCAATTGCCGGAGGGCATGAATTGCGACGAGCTGAACAGGCGACTGTTTAAACGAGGGGCGGCAATTCTCGGCGGCCGGGATTGCGATATGGGCCGACCGCACTCGAAAGACCCGGGCTACGTGAGTCCCTATATGGACATGTTCCGATTCAGCTTCGGGCCCTTGCTGCCCGAAACATTCGAGAGCGATATTCAGCTAATGACGGAAGTGCTGGAGGAGTACAGGGCTGACGTGTCGAGGGCGTAGCCTGAACTCGAAAAGTCTCGCATCCTGCAAGTCGGGCAATGCCGGCCAGCCAGCGAATCAGTTCAGCAGATCAAAAATATGACTGAACTTCACGATGAACTCCCGACCCGTCGGCGCTGCACCGGCGAAGCGTTCGTCAATCTCGTTGTACACCAGGTACAGGCCGGAGTTGGCGTTTCGCAGCCAGGAGAAGCGGATATTGGTGCCGACAGTGTCAGCATTGTCGTTGTACTGCACCAGCGCCTGCAGCTGCACACTCGGGGTGAATGAGTAGGACAGTCGCAGTCGCGCGAGGTTGGCTGTGAATTGTCCATTCGGCACGGGCAGGACGAAATCGTTGTAGATAATCTCCAGCTCCGAACGAAAAGTCTCGCCGACGCGATACGCGATCGTCGGTTTCAGCGTTACGAGGTCACCGCCGAAGCGACCGCCTATGGTCGAGCGGAACTCAAAACTGAGCGGTTTCGACTGGTTGGTGAAGAAGACTATCGGGACTTCGGCATGGTCATAGGTTCCCGGCTGTACGGTGACCCCGTCGACGATTTCGAACGCATTGATGACGCCATCTTTCCGGAAGTTAACGCCGGTGTGCAATTCGGTGCCGCTACGGAATTCAGTATGATTATCGATGTGTAAAACGCCGCTCTCGTGGAAGCCGTCGGGTTTCCAGTAGCCGGTGTAGGAGATGTGCGGACGAAGCTCGAAAATGCTCCCCAGGTTATTGGGGCGGATGTACCGAAACAGGAGCGCACTGGCCTTGCGGTAATTGGACCGTGACAAAAAACCGACCTCGGGGTTGAAGTCCTCGCCGATCTCGCTGTAACTAATCGAGTTCGCCCATTTCGACGAGTTGTAGTTCACGCCGACCGAGTAGGCGTTGTCGTCGCCATCGAGTCCCGGTGTGTCAGTTTTCGCCGCCCAGCCTGACAGCAGCAGATGCTCACCGATGCCCCAGGCACCGTCAACCGCGTAGCTGCGATTGTAGTCGTCGGACTCGGGCGTCAGGAACGATCCATCACCATCGCGACCGACATACATCGCGCCTATCGATGAGCGATTTCCCAGTTCCTGGCTCACACGTGCAACACTGAATTGATTGCCGGGCGCAACGCCATCGACGGCTTCGGTGCTCATAAGCAACAAACCGACGTTGGTTCTTTCGCCGATCTTGCCAGACAGGCGTGCACCACCCTCGACCGGGATGGCCGAGCCGTCGTCGGCGATACCAATGCGGCGGCTGAAAAACAGGTCGGCCTCACCGCTTGCGCCAACGCCGAACAGGCCGGCATTTTCAAGAAAGAAGGGCCGCTTCTCCGGGAAGAACAGTGCGAACCGGTCGAGGTTGAGCTGCAACTCATCGGCCTCGACCTGTGCGAAGTCGGTGTTGTAAGTGAGGTCCAGGGTCAGGCTGGGCGTGATTGAGTATTTAACATCAACACCAACATCAGAATCCGTATCTGTGCCGCTGATGCTTCCGCCGCGTCGCGCGCTGCCCACGACATAGGGCGTCACCTGCAAGTTTCGTTGCCCGGGCGGCTGGATGCCTTTGAGCGTGCCGGCCTCGGAAACGCGGTGCAGGGTTCGATTTCTATCCAGCGGTGCCCAGTAGGCAATCTCGTTGTTGCGGCGAATATTGCGCTGAAAATTAATGCCCCAGTCCTGCACATTGCCGGAGCCGTAGCGCAGCGTATTAAAAGGAATCTCGAATTCGGCGCTCCAGCCGTAATCGCCGATTTTTGATTTAACCGTCCAGGAACTGTCCCAGTTGAGATTAAAGGTGCCGCCTGCGGCATTGTAGTCTTCGCTGCCTTCCTTGGTGACCTGTGCGTCGTATTCGATACTGGCGGCGTTGGTACCGAATATAAAACCATTCTGTCGATCGAGCAGGCCATCGATGATGACGAGAAACGCGTCGGTGTTGTCGAGGCTCGAATCGCGCCGACTGTCGTTGACGATAATGCCGGACGGGTTATCGTCATAGGCGATAACACCGATATACAGGGCTGTATCAGAGTAGCCGATAAAGACTTCAGTTTTCTGCGACGACGGCTGTCCTTCTTTCGGTTGTACTTGCCGGAACCCGGTTGCTGGTACTGCACCGAACCAGGCGTTGTCGCCAATGACATCACCGTCGATTACTGGATCGATCACGAGGTGTCGGGCGGTTACTTCGGGCGTCGCAGCGAATGACGCATGCACAAGGAATGGCAGAGTCAGTAAAAAAAGAAATTGCAGGTTTGACGGCCGTAGCATCGGCAGGAGTATAAAGACTTAAGCGTAGGTATCCCAGTGAGATACAGCAGGCACCGACAACCGTTACACTGCCAACTATTAATCGATGGTAATGCGATAGCCGTTGTGCTTACGGATATTCAGCACGCGGTTGTCATCGAATATCAGGTACTGACCTTTGATGCCGGCGAGGCAACCCTCGATCTCTGCCTGCTTGTCGAAGCTGACACTCTTTACTTTGTCCGGGTACTGCTCGACGGGATAGTTGATCGAGCAGACGGTGTCGTCGGTATCGATAAACTGACGCAGCCCGGCATCCAGCGTGTCCAGCAACGATGCTTTCGTTGCGACGAGGTCTGCATCGATCACCTCGTTCTTCAACATGCGTTGCCAGTTCGTTCGATCGGTCAGGTGTTCTTTCATGGCGACTTCAACGAGGCCGGCTGTGTAGCGATTGGGGACGCGCGCGAAGACGATGGCATCGCTTGCGCCCTGGTCGATCCAGCGGGTAGGCATTTGCGAGACCCGCGTGATGCCCACCTTGATCGCAGAACTCCTCGCGAGATAGACAATCTGCTCGACAAGGCAGTGTGCTTCGGCCCAGGCCATGTCCCGCGCCTCGCCTTCGTGTGCGCGGCATAACTCCGGACGGATAATGCATTCGCTGGCCTCCGGTGCGTTTCGAAAACACGGGAAGCAAAAACCACCGCCGAAAGACTTCTTCGTTGTCCGGCCGCAGGCAATGCAATTGATGGTGCCGTCAAAACGGAGCTTGAGGGTTTTGCCGATTTTCGCATTCATATCGATCGGAGTGCCATCGAGCACCAGCGTGTAGTGCGCGACATCCTTGAGCCGGGTCTGCATTTTCTGCAGGTTGCCGGAAAGCGAAACTTTGGAATTCATTGGCGCTGCCTGGGCTATTCGTGAGTTGAGTCTGCGAGCCAGATCTCATCGGTGCTGCGATCCAGGTGATTGTGGAAGATGTTGCCGTCAGCATCAATCCCGTAGTAACTGTTCTGCAGGTCGTGGCCGGACAGTTCAGCAACCTGTTGCTTGTTACCGCCATCGCGGTCGATCCGCCACAGCGTGCAACACCCGCCGTCTTCATTGAAGCGGATGAAGTAGATCTGCTGTCCGTCATTCGACCACATCGGCCGATAGCCAATGACGTTCTCACCGTCATTCTCGAGATTGCGGCAGGTTGCGGCATCCGGATTGCAAAACAGGATTTCGCCTGTCTGCCGGGACCAGCCAATCAGTTCAGTGCCGTCCAACGACCATTGCGCTGCTTCGATCGGCACCGGCAATTCGATTTCCGTACTCTCTCCAAGACGCCTGACGATCGTTCGCTGAATATTGTTGGGCCGGTCGATAAAGTGATAGCTCAGAAGATCACCGAAAGCTGTGAGCCAGTTTCGTGATGACCAGTGGAAGTCAGCAAACAACTCGGTGTCCGTTCCGTCGGACGGGTCAAGGCGGTGCAAGGAGCGGCCGCGGTAATAGAGAATCGCACTGCCGTCTCCGGACCAGGTTGGCAGCCCGTTCTCGCCGGGATCGTCGAAGGTTAGTTGCCGCAGATTACTGCCGTCGCTATCGATCATGATGATCTGCATGCCGGTCGCGTTGCGCGTGAAAAAAACAATGTGTTTTCCGTCGGGCGATGCAATGGGTAGCAGCACGGGCTCCCGGCTTTCATAAATAGATGACGTTTCTTGCGTCAGTGAATCAATACGAGTCAATCGCCAAACGCTGCGTGTCGATGTGTACAAGAGTCGTTTGCCATCATTCGACAATTTGACATCGCGCGCGCCGCCGGCGCCCGTCGTCAAAGGGCTGGTTTCGCCGCTGGCAACGTCATATCGCCAGATCTGCCCTCCGTTTATGTCGGCATCGACACTGTAGATTATGAATTTTCCGTCACTACTCCATTCCGGCGCGCTGACGATGCCACTACTGGTATCGGATGTCGTCAGCTGGCGCGCTTCGCCGCCCTGCGACGGAATCAGCCACAAATTGCCTAACGGACCTTCATCGGCATGAACGAATGCAACCAGCGCACCGTCGGGTGACAATGCGGGCTCGCGATCGGCAAAGCCCTGGCTGGATGGCACGCCGAGTATTTCTTCGCGATCGCGCCCGTCGTTCGTGGCTATCCAGATTCGTCGCCCGGTCGAATACACGAAAGCATCCGTGGTCCTGGCATGGTTCGGGTCCATACCAAACTCGACGATCATTGTCGCTTCCGGGCTGCCGAGCGTGCCGACGCTGTAAATCGATGGGTTCTTCGAGCTTGTGCGCTGAAACAGGATCTGGTCGTCACTGGGTGACCAGCTCGGTGAGCTGGCCGGGTAGGGGCCACGGGTAATCTGGATCGGGTCGCCGCGCTGCAAATTCTTGACCCAGATTTGCGGCGTGCCGGTAACGTCGCTGACGTAGGCCATCATGCGTCCGTCGGGAGACAGTGTCGGTTCGCTGTGCGATCCGGCAAAATCTGTGACGATCGACATCGTCGCATCGGCAAAGCGCTCGATGATTGCAGGATCGTGTTCCACCGGTTGCGGTTCGCGCTGAATCCACAGCAACGCGGCGCCAACAACGACAATCGCTGCCAACAATAACGGCGCATGGCGGTAAATAGCAGCAGGCGACGCAGCGCTTGCTGCGATCGACGGATCTTGCAATGAGGATTCGCGACGGACTTCGCCGACGAACTGGTAGCCGCGGCCCTTCACCGTTGCGATGTAGCTTGGCGATTTAACGTCGTCGCCCAGCGCCTGCCGCAGCGCCGAGACGGACTGATTGAGGTTGTTTTCCTCGACCACGGTATCGGGCCAGAGGGCCTGTAGCAGCTCGGACTTGTCCACCAGCCGGCCCTTGTTCCGGACCAGGTACCACAGCAGGTCGAAAACCTTGCCGCGAAGGACGATGTTCCGGCCATCGACGCGCTGCAGTTGCCGCTTCGCAGGCAAGAGCCGGAAATCCCCGAAAACGTAGCGTGATTGAGTCTCCGTGTCCGTCACTGGCGAGCAGTCTCCCGTCGATTTCAGGCTATTTCAGAGTGTTTCACAGACGGCCAAAGCTCGCGCCCCCGTTGATCCGCATTCTAAACGGGTCGGCGGCGAAGCTCGAATTCGTCGCACTGAACTGGCCCAATGAAGGAGCAGGAAAATGGCGGGAATAGGCGAAAATTCGATAGGTTCGGGTCGCAGCAGCGACCGGTGGTCGCTGGTTCTTCTGGCGATGGTTGTTGTGCTGGCCCTGTTGCAGGCCTGTGGCGGAGGCGGCGGAGGAGGCGGCGGCGGGACGCCACCGGTGATCGTTGCGCCGACCCTGGATGACGAAGTCCGTGCGGTCATCACGGCCAAGGGCCTCACAGGTAATCCGGCCGCCGGCCGCGCATTGCCCTCGATCAACGATCCGCTGGCACAGCTCGGCAAGTTGCTGTTCTTCAGCAAAAGCCTGAGCGGCGATATGGATACCGCCTGCGCATCCTGCCACCACCCGGCACTGGGTGGCGGCGACGGGCTTGCACTGCCTGTCGGTGTTGGCGCGGTCGATCCCGATGTCCTTGGACCGGGTCGCACGCGTCCGGATGGATTGCCCAATGTCGGCCGCCATTCACAAACGGTGTTTAACGTTGGTCTATACGATGATGGCCTGTTTTGGGACGCACGCGTCGAGAGCATTGGCAAGGAGGCCGGGCAAAACGGCAGCGGGTCCGGCATACGCACACCGGAGACGCCGCTGAATTCGGCCGATCCGCTGCTACCCGTCGGTACCAACCTGGTTGCTGCACAGGCGCGCTTTCCAGTGACAATTCCGGAAGAAATGCGCGGCAGTTTTTTGCCCGGAGCGGATGAGGAAACCTTGCGCGCCAGACTGGCGGCACGCATTGGCGATTACGGAGACGGTGCCGGCGAAATACCGAACAACAACTGGCTCGCTGAATTCCAGACTGCTTTTGTGAGCGCGGAGCCTGCAGACCTGCTCATCACGTTCGACAACATTGCGCTGGCGATCGGCGAGTATCAGCGCTCGATGGTGTTCATTGAAACGCCGTGGAAAGCGTATATCGAAGGCGATCTGGCGGCGATTCCCGATGCCGCGAAAGAGGGCGCGAAACTGTTCTTTGGCAGTCCTGAGCCGGGTTTGGGTTGTTCGGATTGCCATGGCGGTGATTTCTTCACGGACGAACGCAATACGATTGTCGGATTTCCGCAGATCGGTCCCGGCAAGGGCGATGGCCCCAATGGCGATGAAGACTTCGGTCGTGAACAACAAACGGCGAATGCACAGGATCGTTTCATGTTCCGTACACCAACGTTGCTGAATCTCCTGGCGACGGCGCCGTACGGTCATACCGGTTCGCTCTCCTTCTTCGGGGCGACGGCGCACTACTTTATTCCGCAAGACACGTTCAACGACGAACTTCCAGCCGGAAGCGTCTGCGGTATTGAGCAGTTTGCCAATCATCCGGACTGCGCGACCTTGTTCCCCAATGTTGTCGGTAACAGCAATAGCGCGTTGCAGGCGGCGATTCAGCAACGCAATATCGACCCGTCGTTGACGTTTCCGGACCTGTTCTTCAGTCCGCAATCCGACGCGCCGTTAATGTTCGCGTTTCTCGAAGCGTTGACCGATCCCTGCACGCTGGATCGCAACTGCCTGGCTCCCTGGATTCCGGATCCGGCCGAGGCACCCGATGGCAATCAGTTGAACGCGGTAGACGCGAACGGAAATCCGCTTTAGCAGGCGCTTCGATCACAGGGGCGGTGCCTGCCAGGGCACCGCCCTTTTGTCGTGTGATGTGCCGCCGATTGCCAATATGCGGTGATCTGTAGCGACTCGGGCCCGATAAGAAAGGCAACAATACTGAGCGATAGGGTTTGAACTAACCCGGAGTCGAAGCCAAGCGATACTTTTTCGGAAGGTTGAGACGGAATTCCGCTGATCGCGAGGCACGGCAAACTTTATTCGCAACAATTAATGCTAAGCTGCCACGTCGTTCCAGTGCAGACACGGTGATCATGGCGAGCCGGCTACAAAAAGTACAAGCATTGTTCGAACAGGCGGCGGAACTGCCGTCTGACAACCGTCGCGAGTTCCTGCTCGCCGCGGCAGGCGGCGACGAGACACTCGTAACCGAAGTCGAAGTGCTGTTGCGCCACGACGCCGAGGCCAACGACTCGCTGTTTGTCTCGCTCGGCGAGCAAGCCAGCGATGCATTCGCCGACAAGCCACGGCGCGAGACAATCGGGCGCTACCGCGTGGTCCGCGAGCTAGGGCAGGGCGGCATGGGTACTGTCTATCTTGCCCGGCGTGACGACGCCGAGTACGAAATGGAAGTCGCCATCAAACTCGTGCCCGCGGTCATCGACCGCGATGAACTGATGCGGCGCTTCAAAGCCGAGCGGCAGATCATGGCCTCGCTCGAGCACCCCAACATCGCGCGCTTGCTCGACGGCGATACGACACGTGATGGCGTGCCCTACGTCGTCATGGAATACGTGCAGGGCGTGCCGATCGACCAGTATTGCAGCGACAACGTCTACCGCATCCAGGAAACCAGCGACCTCATGATCAGCACGCAGCAGATCATCGACCAGCTGCCGACGACGGATGCGGTTGAAACGGTCAAGACCGAAGTCAACCAGGGCACGGCGAGCGTGCCGTCAGTGGAAGGCCTCGGGTACCGCGCGGCCGGAAACAGCTACGAGGCATTTGTCACGATCGACGGTGAGGACGTAGCGACCGCAATCAACGTGCTCAAGCCATCCGACGTGCGCGATGGCGTCAGCGACCTGCTGGCCGACCAGCTGCTGAATGCCCTGAACAACTAAGGGAATGCAACAGGGTGTGCTATGAGTGCTGGCCTCGGGGTCGCGATGATCCCGGGGTCAGCGCTCTTTTACGTTTTCTAGCTTCCAGCCAATGCCGCCAAGGCCTTCTTGTCCTCGTCGCTCGGCGAATGATTGATGCGCAGCAGAATACTGGCCAGCGTCCGCGCATCGCCAGCCGATCGCTCGTCGTCGATGATGTCCTGCAACCGCTCGACATCCTCCTCCAGCACCTTGTGCTCCATATTGGCGATTGCCAGCGCGATATCGGCCGCTTCCAGTGAGCTATCATCGCTGTCGATGATGCCCTTCAATGTGGCCTTGTCATCATCCGATGGAAAGTGATTCAGGTTCATGGTGATTCGGGCCATCGTTTTGATCGCCGCCTCGTTGGCCAGCACGGCGCCGTGTGCAAGAAACAAGGTAATGGCAATACCGGTCAGGACCACTGCAAATCTGTTCATGTCGATCCCCTGCAAAGACGAATGTCACACCCTGAGTCTAGTCCGTATTTCCGGATTCGCTGCCGTTCTGTTTGCCGCCCATCTAACTTGCCGCATCCAGCCCCAGTCCATGCGGCACGGGCTGGCCAAGCTTGTCCACGGCGACAAACACCAACCTCTTGATATCAATTAGTATTTTTTTACTGTCTTTGTTGCGAACCCGGCAGGCCACCGTTATCGATGTCGTGCCAAACTCGACGACATGCAGCCCGAATTCAATGATGTCGTCCTGGACCGCGGCGGATACGAAATTGACCTCAGAAAAGTGTCGCGTCACCAGGTGCGGTGTCCGCAACTGGCACTTCGCGAATATGTAAGCCTCTTCATCGACCCAGCTTAAGAGAGTTCCGCCGAACAGGCGATTAACGCTATTCAGGTGTTCGGGCCGCACCATGCGACGTCCGTAGAACTTAAATTCAGCCTGCATCTTGAATACTCCGTTGCAACAACAAAAAAAAGGGAGCGGCACACTGCCGCCCCCTTCTGGCGCTACCTACTCTGTCGTCGCAAACGGAGGCGGGTTCGGGGGGGTGAACCGGGCGTCCAGTTGCGCTGGCATTTCAGCTTTTTCGAATGCACTTCGTTGCGCTTGCCTATATCGTTGCAACCATCGTGCCAAAAACCTGGCAATCACGCAGACCGCGTCATTACTGAAAATTCCTGCATCGGACGACCGCTCGCGGGGCTGTTCGTGAACCAAAGTGATTCAAACGCTATCGCCTCGCGCGTCACCTTGGTGCAAGTGACGGGCGAGAGGTCGTTACGACGTCAAGCAATCCTCATGTTCTCCACATTTTCATCACGCCAACTCCACACTCGATCGTCAAATTGCCACGGTAGATTCAACGACCCTGGACAATTAAATGTATCGACAGATATTTTCGCTGGGCGGCCTGCTGTTGCTGTCCGCCTGCAGCAGCAATCACGACGTCGAACACCTGTCGAATGGCAACATCTTGTTCCCGGTCTGGGAAAGAGTCGCTGCCGCGGATGCGCTTGAGATGGGCTTCTCGGTTAACCAGGACAATTACCCGGACGCCATCATCGTCTTTCAACAACGTTATCTATGCAACGGCACAGCGGCTCAAGTACAAAATGAACGATCTTCCAGGTTATGAGCAGCCTGTCTGGTAATCTTCCCGTGCAGGTTATCGAGGAAAATTTGGTGATTGGCGTCAAGCGCTGACCGGATTTGCATACAATTCCCTGCTAGAAGGGAACAGACCGGGTATCAGGACCCCGGCCACATGCAAAGAACGGACGCGACCGGATGACAACAGACGAAAAACGCTGGCATCAACTCAACGAACTACTCGCCCGGGCGCTGCAACAACCGACGAGTCAACGCGAGGCCTGGGTTGCTAAGACCTGTAGCAACGATCCGGAGCTCGCCGCCGACCTGCTCGAACTTCTCAAATACGACGCCGAGGAAACCGGCAATCTCAGAGCCTCGATTGCGACCGCTTCGGCTCGTGCCTCGAAATCGGTCATCGGTACGACAATCGGTGCCTATCGCATTACCGACAAGATCGCTGAGGGCGGCATGGGCGTCGTCTACATGGGCCAGCGCGAAGGTGCCGACTTCGACCAGCGTGTGGCCGTCAAGGTCATGCACAGTCACAAATTCGATGCAGTCGCCGAAGCGCGCTTTGTGGCCGAGCGCCGCATCCTCGCATCACTCAGTCATCCCAACATCGCGAGCCTGATCGATGGCGGCATGACGGCGGACGGCCTGCCGTACATCATCATGGAATACATCGAAGGCGAAAACATCGCCGACTATTGCGCCAGCCACAAGCTCGACAACAAGAGCATCATTCGGCTCGTCATCGATGTCTGCGGTGCGCTGCAGTATGCGCACAACCAGCTCGTCATTCACCGCGATATCAAGCCGAGCAATATTCTGGTCGACGCCAATGGCACGCCGCGCCTGCTCGACTTCGGTATTGCCAAGTTGCTTCAGCAGGACGGTTCCGGCGGTGAGCAGACCCGCGCCGAATGGCGGGCGCTGACACCGCTGTACGCCAGTCCGGAACAGCTCGGCAACCAGCCCGTCAGCACAGCGGCCGACGTCTATGGCGCGGGATTGCTGCTCTATCGATTGCTGACCGGTCGCCTGCCGTATACCCCGTCCAGCGATCATCCGCGCGATGTCGAAAATGCGATTCTCTCGATGCCCGCTGAAGCCCCCAGCAGCGCGGTGACGCATGTTGGCGGTGATGCAACCGAGCAGTGGATCCTGCGGCAGAAAAAGGCGCTCCGCGGAGACCTGGATACCATCCTGTTGACCGCACTGCGCAAGGAGCCCGAGCGCCGATATGCAACGGTCGATGCGCTGGCCGAAGACCTGGGCCGCTACCTGAAGCAACTGCCGATTCGTGCGCGAGGCGACACGCTCGGTTACCGGATGCAGAAGTTTGTTGCCCGTCAACGCCTGCCGGTCGCACTGACCGGTCTGCTGCTTGCATCGGCGATCGGGCTGACCACGTTCTATACCGCGCGCCTCAATACTGAGCGTGATGTGGCCGAGCAAACAGCAAATTTTCTCACGGGCCTGTTTGTCGACAGCGACCCTTATCGTCGCAGTCGCGAAGGCCTGACTGTCGCGGAGCTTGTCACGACGGGTGCTGACAAAGTTATGGCCGACGATTCGCTGGATCCGCTGGTTCGCGCACGATTACAGGGAACGATCGCCAAGGTCCTGAAGAACGTCGCCGAAGGCGACCGTGCAGAAGCGCTTATTCACGAAGCCCTCGCCTACTTCGAGGATAATCATCCGGTAAGCCAGGACCATGCCACTGCATTATGGACGCTCTCGGATGTTTTCTTGCTGCGGGGCAGCTACCCGGAGGGAATCGACGCGATAAACAAAGCACGCGAAATATACGAGACGCTTTACGGTGCCCGGTCATTCGAGGTGGGTCGCGCGGCGTGCGCGGCTGCCTACCTGCACTATCGAAACGGCGACTATGATGCGATGTACGAGGATGCGGTGTTCTCCCTCGACGTTCATGAGACGTTACTCGGTGATGGTGATTACGAAATGCGGTGCCCTCACTCGACACTGGCGACGTATTACCAGATCGTCGGCAACATACCGAAATCAATTGAGCACGAGACCATCGCTACTGAGCTTGTGGCGAAACACCTTGGTCACGACAGCATTGCCTACGCGACGTCCCTGCAAAACCTGGGCATCAATCATACTGACCTCGGCAATTACCGCGAAGCGGTGGAGCTGTACCGGAAAGCGATCGAAATCAGGCGACGCATCTCTGGCGGTACCGATCATGAATTGCCGCTTGTCATGTATTCGATGGCCCACACCACCGGCAAGCTGGGTGAATTCGGCGAGGCGCACCGACTGTTCATCGAGCTGATAAACCTGCAAATCGAACAGACCGGCGAAACTCATGACACGGTCGCGTACTGGCTCAATGGCCACGGCGACCTGCTGGCGAACCTGGGCGCAACCGCTCAGGCCGACGAGGCATTCCAGCGTGCGATGGATATTTACGCAGCGATCGACAAGCCCGCCGGGCATTTTGACCGTAGCGTGACGTTGGTTGGTCTCGGCAAGGTCGCTCGTGATCGAGGTGAACTGGACAAAGCGGAAGACCTGATGCAGCAGGGGCTCAAAATTCGTGAAGACACGATCAGTGAGTCGAATGCGTTCACTCAGCTCGCACGTGTCGATCTCGCCGACGTGATCCTGCGGCAGGGTCGCGTCGCCGATGCACGCGCGACGTTTGAGCAAGCGCTTGAGGTCCTCCGCGCCAATGGCGCCGGCGAACACCCGACTGCGGCGCAGGGCCTGACGGGATTGGCCGAAGTGGCGATGGCCGAAGGCAAACCGGCCGATGCCATCCATTTGCTGGAGCAGGCGATCACCATGACGGAAGCATCCATCGGTCGCGACCATCTCGACAACGTCAATCGGCGCCTGTTGCTGGCCGATGCGCACGAACTCGCCGGCGATGCGGAGCAGGCGAATGCGCTTCGCGGGCCGGCGATTGAAATGCGCGACAACATCATGGCCGACTGGAGCGCTGTGCTTTTGGCCGTCACTGACAATCAATAAAGCAAAAAAAATCGCGTGACCTGATCGACGGCTGTCGACGCCGGTGTTTGCTACTCTACCGGCATGGCATCCGAAGAAGGCATCACAGAACTCCTGAATCGCTGGTCGACGGGTGACGATCGTGCGCGTGACGCTGTCGCACCGCTGATTTACGACGAACTCAAGCGTATCGCCCGCGGCGTATTCAGTCGCGAAAACGCGGCGCATACGCTGCAGCCCACGGCGCTCGTGAACGAGGCCTACGTAAAACTCATTGGCGTCGATATCGAGTGGCAGGATCGCGGCCACTTTTTTGCGCTGGCCGCCCGGATGATGCGCCGCCTGCTCGTGAATCATGCCAACAGTCGCGCCGCGCAACGACGTGGCGGAGGTGCGCTGCGCGTAACGCTCCACGAAGCCGTGCACGGCGACAACGATGCCGAGGAAGATGTGCTGGCACTCGACGAAGCATTGACGCAGCTCGGCGAGATGGATGAACGCAAAGCCAGCGTGCTCGAGCTGCACTACTTTGGCGGCCTGACGCAGCCGGAGATGGGCGAAGTGCTCGACATCTCCGAATCCACGGTGCGGCGGGAGTTCAAGCTCGCCCGAATCTGGCTCAGGAAGCTGCTCAGCGACGTGGTTGCCGAACCCTGAGTCTGGTGCGCTGCGCCAGATTGTAGCTTCCCAGCAACGATTTACGATCGAATCCCGATTTTTGGTCAAAAATTGCCGCTAACGGGCCTGTCTTGTAGCGTTTTAGCAACGACTTGTCTCGATGTGTTATCGTCTGTCGCCCTTGACACCAATCCAACACCCACAAGAGGGCCCAATAGCATGCCTTTAGGCTTAAACTCAGGGCGCACGGCACTGTCTGTTGCCGTCGCCGCGGCGCTAGCCGCCACCCCCGCAGCCGCGCAAAATCAAAAACCCAAACGAAAAATCGAGGAAATCACGGTCACCGCAACCAAGGTTGAGGAGTCATTGCAGAATGTCCCTATTGCCGTCTCGGCGCTCGGCAGCCAGGAGCTCGACCAGCTCGGGATCACCAACTTCTCGGATTACGTTTTGCAGCTGCCGAGCGTCACGGCCGGTGGCAGTGGCCCAGGCCAGAACACCATCTATATTCGCGGCGTAGCTTCGACAACACCCAACCTGACAACGGCCGGCGTCGCCGGGCTGTCGCCTAACGTCGCCTTTTACCTCGATGAGCAGCCACTTGCTCAGCCGGGACGCAACCTTGACGTGTACGCCGCCGACCTGCAACGAATCGAGGTGCTGTCCGGACCGCAAGGCACACTGTTCGGTGGTAGCTCGCAGGCGGGCAACGTACGCCTTATAACCAACAAGCCGGAATTCGGCGACACCTATGGCGCCGTTCGCGTCGGCGCGAGTTCCATTCAGGATGGTGATAACTCGGGCAACATCGAGGCGATGATCAACATTCCGTTCAGCGATACCTTCGCGGCTCGCGGAGTGTTCTACACCGACACCAAGGGTGGCTGGATCGATAATGTCGCTGGCACTCGAACGGCTGCAGACAGCGCCCGGTTCAGACCGGCTGGCGCAATTCGTGAGAACGGCGAAGTGGTGTCGGCAGATCGTGCCGGGTTCCAGTCGACAGCGGACCTTAGCAATGTCACGTTCCTTGAAGCGAACAATGACAGCCTCGTTGCAGAGGATTTCAATGAGTCTACCTACACCGGCGGTCGGGTCAGCTTTCGGTATGAGCCAAGTGAGCGCTGGCGCTTCGATCTTGCACATACGACGCAGGATCTTGAGTCGGACGGTGTTTTCTTCGCCGACCCCGGCGTTGGCGATTTGCAAGTCGAGCGATTCAGCCCCGATAGCATTGATGATTCCTTCTCGAATACGGCCTGGACCGTTACGGCGCTGTTCGGTGAACTTGAGGTGCTCTATACCGGTGCATTCACCGATCGCGATACCGATCAGATCGTCGATTACACTGACTACCTGTTCGTCGGGCAGTACCTGCCGTATTACATTTGCGACGGCAGCGTCACCTACCCGGGTGCTGGTGGGCCGACCGGCACCTGTCAGGCGCCAAATCTGTTTGTCGACAGCCGTACCAAAGTCGAATCGATTACTCACGAACTTCGCCTGACGACGGATCAGGCGAAAGCGCTTCGATTTACAGTCGGCGGGTTCTATCAGGATCTGGAACTGGCGGAGCTGAATGATTTCACCTACCCGAATTCGGTCAATGCCGTTTCTTTCGATGGTGTAACAACAGGCTTCGGCCCGAACTATCCGCTGACCAATACGACAGTGACTGGCGAGATTGGCAATGCATCGTCG
Organism: uncultured bacterium; assembly: GCA_963976365.1. Classification (GTDB taxonomy): domain Bacteria; phylum Pseudomonadota; class Gammaproteobacteria; order Steroidobacterales; family Woeseiaceae; genus UBA1847. The sequence continues at coordinate 96,427 of CAXBKH010000007.1, forward strand.
GGCTACTACTCGGATCCGGGTCCGTTCCCGGCCGGCGTGATATTTCGCAACGACATCCTAAGGACGGACAGACAGTTCGGTGTGTTCGGTGAGGCGACCTACGACTTCAATGATGCGTTTGCCGTCACCGTCGGAGCACGCTACTACGACATCGAAGTGGACATGGAAGGCAGCGCCAACTCGTCGTTCTTTAATTTCGGTGCAACTACGGACGCGCAGGCTTTCGGCACCAACATATCGGCGCAGTTTGCGGCCGACAATATCGTGGGTGCGCCCGACAAGGCTGCGACCGACGGCATGATCTTCAAGTTAACCGGCACCTGGCGACCCAACAATGACCACATGTACTACGCGACGATTTCCGAAGGTTTCCGCGCGGGTCTGCTCAATCGACCGGGAGGCGCCCAGAATCCGGCGGGGACGTTCACGGTACCGTATGCCCTGGACACGGATGATGTGACGAACTTCGAGATTGGCACGAAGTCGACCTTCCTTGACGGCACGTTCCAGGTGAACGCCGCGGCGTTTTTCGTCGATGTCGAACGGCTGCAGACAACGATCTTTGATCCGAGTATTACCAACCTGTTCTTCTCCGATAATGCGGCGAACGCTGAGGTACTGGGGTTCGAAGGCGACGTCATCTGGTTACCGGCTTTCTCTGATCGATTGACAGTGACAGGTGCGTTTTCTTTTCTGGATACCGAAATCACAGAAGTGCTGACACCGACAAACGACGTACGCAAGGGTGACGAACTTGCCTTTGCACCGGCGTTCCAGGGAACGCTGCGGGCGCGTTACGAGTGGCCGGTCGCATCGTCCTTAACGGCACACTTCATGCCGAGCGTCAGCTGGTCATCAGAATCGTATAGCGACATCGTCACAATCAATCGCGACAAGATCGACAGTTGGTTCATGGCGTCGATTACCGCTGGCGTGCGCGCTGATACCTGGGATGCGGAATTTTTTATCGACAACCTGACCGATGAGCGCGCAGAGACGGCAAGAAACTTCGTTTTTGACCGAACCCAGGTCACCTACGTACAGCCGCTGACGTTTGGTATTCGTGCAGGCTTCTACTTCTGATGGCTGTGGCACAAAGCTAAGAGAGCAACGGCACCCCGGGGCGCCGTTCTCCATCCGGAGAAATTGCATGCAGGCAACAGCATCGAGTTCGTCTCTGCGGGCCGTTCAGGACAAGATCGTCGCGAAGCACTACGAGGATGCGCTGGCCGATCTGGACAGCGTCCCGGACACGTTGCGCGATGAACCTGAAGTCCTGTACATGCGAGCGGTTTGTCAGCGTTTGTCAGCCCGGTTCGATGACGCGCTGGAGACTCTCGAGCGGCTCAAAGCCGAAGCGCCGGAACATGGCCGGGCGCACCAGGAAGAAGGGCACACGCGCCGTGATATGGGCATGGACGCTGCAGCATTGCTGGCCTATCAGCGGGCTACACGCGCCAATCCTGCCCTGGTCGCAAGTTGGAAACAGCAGTTCCGCATTCTCGTGGCCAGCGGTCGCGAGACCGAAGCGCGACAGGTCAGAACTCAGCTTGAGTACCTCGAGCGACTCGCAAAACCGCTGATCGGTGTCATGGACCTGATCGCGCAAGGCGCCTTGCTGAAAGCGGAGGATCTTTGCCGCCAGTATCTGCAGAAAGTTCCGCACGACACCGAGGCGATGCGGCTACTCGCTGACATTGGCATACGCCTCGGCGTGCTCGATGACGCGGAGTTCCTGCTAGCCAGCGCCTGCAAGCTCGACCCGCGGAACCTGCGGGTCCGAATCGACTATATCCGGGCGCTGCGTAAACGACAGAAGTTTGCAAAAGCACTTGCCGAAGCGAAGGCGCTTCTCGAGTCGTCACCGGATAATCCGCAATTTCAGTCGATCTACGCGATCGAGTGCATGCAAACCGGCAACTATGACGACGCTCTGGATCTGTTTGACGCGGTGCTCGATGCGTTGCCGCAGGATCCGGTTACGTTGACGTCCAGGGGCCACGCATACAAAACGCGCGGTGACTACGATGATGCAGTTTCATCCTATCGGGCCGCGATCAGCAGCGTTCCGCAACATGGCGAGGCTTACTACTCGCTGGCGAACCTCAAAGTGTACGAATTTTCAGGCGCCGAGATTGACGCCATGCGTGCGCAGGAGCAAAACGCGAACCTCGGTCATATGGATCGCGTTTACCTGAACTTTGCCCTCGGCAAGGCCTACGAGGACAGGAGTGACTTTGAAGCCTCGTTTCGTTACTTCGCACGCGGCAACCGGTTGAAGAAAGCACAAAGTCGCTACAACGCGGACCGCATGTCCGAGGACAGCAATGCACAACAAGAGGTCTGCACGAGTGATTTTTTCCGGCGGCAGAGAGGCAGTGGCCACGATGCTCCCGACCCGATTTTCATCCTGGGTCTGCCGCGTGCAGGGTCGACACTGCTTGAGCAAATCCTGTCGTCACACTCAAAAGTCGACGGCACGCTGGAGCTGCCCAACGTCCTGTCGCTGTCGCAGTCCTTGCGGCGGCGAGGTCGTGGCGGCGAGGCAGCGGGCTATCCGGAGATTCTGACGACGCTGCCAGCGGATGAGTTCGAACAGTTTGGGCGCCAGTATATTGAGGACACGCGTATTCACCGGCAGGGCGCGCCCTTCTTTATTGACAAAATGCCCAACAACTTTCGTCACATCGGGCTCATCCAGCTGATGTTGCCGAATGCACGCATTATCGACGCGCGCCGAGAACCCATGGCTTGCTGCTTCAGCGCATTCAAACAATTGTTTGCGGAGGGCCAGGAATTTACCTATGACCTTGCCGACTTAGGGCGGTATTACCGGGACTACGTCGACCTGATGGATCATTGGGATACCGTTTTGCCCGGCAAGGTTTTGCGCGTTCAGTACGAGAACGTCGTTGGTGATCTTGAAACAGAGGTGCGCAGGATCCTCGATTACTGCGGTCTCGACTTTGAATCCGGCTGCGTGGACTTTCATCGCAACAAACGTTCGGTCAGAACACCGAGCTCCGAACAGGTGCGACAGCCGATTTTTCAGTCGGGACTCAGGTACTGGCGCAACTATGAACCGTGGCTCGGTCCATTAGCGGACGCATTGGGGCCCAAAACGCATAAAGGAAACCCACACGGTGAATGAAGCAGACGACATCGATATCGGACACGAAATCGGGGAACACAACATCGAAGTGATTGGACTGGATATTCACAATCCGGTGTTTGTCATCTCGGCCGCCCTGTCCGTATTGCTCGTCGTTGCTACGTTGGTATTCCAGGAACAGGCGACATCTATCTTCGCGGACTTGCGTATCTGGGCGACGTCGACTTTCGACTGGTTCTTCCTGGTCAGTGCCAACCTGTTCGTACTGTTCTGCATCGTTATTACGGTATCGCCGCTCGGCAGAATTCGCCTCGGTGGTCCGGATGCGACACCGGATTACGCCTACCTGGGCTGGCTAGCCATGCTGTTTGCCGCTGGCGTCGGAATTGGGCTGATGTTCTTCGGTGTGCTCGAGCCGATCACACACACACTGAATCCGCCGCTGGGCATCGATCCGGCTGATTCCAAAACCGCACGTGCGGCCGGAATGTCCGCCGCGATTCTGCACTGGGGTTTGCATGCCTGGTCCATTTACGCAGTTGTCGGCCTGTCACTCGCGTTCTTTTGTTTTAACCGTGGTATGCCACTCACGTTGCGTTCCGCGTTTTTTCCTCTTTTTGGCACGGCAGTCTGGGGCCGGCTTGGCCATTTCATCGATATCGTTGCGGTACTTGCGACGCTGTTTGGACTCGCCGTTTCCCTCGGTTATGGCGCCGAACAGATCGCGGGCGGCCTGCACTATTTGTTTGACGTACCGGCAGGGACGAATACAAAAATCGTGCTCATTGTCATCATCATCAGCATCGCACTCGTATCCGTGGTCGCAGGGCTCGACAAGGGTGTAAAAAGGCTGAGCGAAATTAATATGGGACTTGCCGGCTGTCTCTGGCTGTTTGTACTGATTGCGGGCCCGACAGCGATCATCGTTTCCACGATCGGTAGCTCATTCATTGATTACTTCAGGTTTCTGCCGGGACTGAGTAACTGGATCGGTCGCGAAGACGACGCATTCCTGCATGGCTGGACGACGTTCTACTGGGCCTGGTGGATTTCGTGGTCACCGTTCGTCGGCATGTTCATCGCGCGCGTCAGTCGTGGCCGTACGGTGAGAGAATTCATCACCTGGGTCCTGATTATTCCCACTATCATCGGACTCATCTGGATGTCGACCTTCGGTGGTACCGCTCTACATCAGTATTTCGAAACCGGTTACCTGGGCGTTGCGAATGCGCCGCCGGAGCTTGCGCTGTTCAAAATGTTGGAGGGTTTGCCGTTCACGCAAATCGTTTCGGTGATCAGCGTGTTCCTGATTGCGATCTTCTTCGTTACGTCGGCTGACTCGGGCTCCCTGGTGATGGATACCATTACGGCAGGGGGCAAGCTCGATGCACCGGTGCAGCAGCGCATTTTCTGGTGTCTATTGGCAGGACTGGTGGCGATTGCGCTGCTGGTAGGCGGCGGTATGGCATCGCTGCAGGCGCTGACCATATCGATCGGACTGCCGTTCGGTATTGTCTTGCTGCTCATGTGCATCGGTTTGTACAAAGGGCTACGCGAAGACCATGCCGCTCTCAAGCTGGCAGGATAGGTGGTAGCGAGGTAGCCGACGCGCGACGCGATGCAGGTTTGAGGTCGATCGTCTGCAATCGCGGTGGCCAATACTCGAAACGAGTATCAGAACATCAGGTTCAATACTGTGATCTCAACGAGCAGGAACAGCAGCGTCATGAGGCCGCCAACGCGGATGAAGTCGCGGACCCGGTAACTTCCCGGTCCCATGACCAGCGCGTTGACCGGGTGCGTCGGCAAAATGAACGAGTTGGAGGCGGCCAGTGCAACGGTCAGGGCAAACACCGCGGGATCGGCACCACACGCGATCGCGGTGCTGATGGCTACCGGAACCAGGATGACCGTGGCGCCGACATTGGACATGACGAGGGTAAAAGCCGTTGCCAGCAAGGCCATGATGATCTGCAACACCCAGGCGGGCGGCTCGCCGGCGAGCAATACCAGGAATTGTGCAATGTAGTCGGCCACGCCGGTGGTCGCGACGGCATGGCCCAGCGGCAGCAGACCGGCGAGCAGGAATACCGTTTGCCAGCTGACAGAGCCGTAAGCCTCGTCAATCGTTAAAACGCCCGAGACGATCATGCCGATGGCACCGACCATCAGCGCAACGGGCAAGTAGAGGTTGGAAAAAATGACCAGCCCGATAGCGATGGCGAAAAACGCCAGTGCGAGAACGATCTTGTGCGGGTAGTGCGGCTCCCGGGGATAGTTGCTCGTGACAACGACAAAGTTGCGATTGTTCTCCAACAGTGCGAGGTCGGACCAGGCCGTGTGTACGACCAGCGTGTCGCCCGCTTCGAACGGCACATCATAAAAGTGCGACAAAATCGGCTTGCCCTGGCGAACAATCGACAACAGGCTGATGCCGTAGACGCGCCGAATATTCAGTTCCCGGACCGAATGGCCGATGAGGCCGGACTCCGGCGGGATCACCAGCTCGGCGATGCCGGCTATCGAGCGAGCCAGCAGGTAACGGAACTCTTTGAGTTTCGGTAAGAGCCGCAGTTTGCCGGCGGTGACGAAGCGGCGCAGGTTCTGTGGTTGCGCGATGACTGCCAGCGAGGCCGGCGCCGCAATCTCGACAGACACACGCGGTGAGACCAGTACCTTGTCGGCGTACTTGGTGGCGACGACACGCACTTCAAACTCGTTCTGCAGCGATCGAATATCACGACCGACGAGCGGGCTGTCCGCCGGGACCTGCACCTCACGCACAGCGGCATCCACCCCGTGGAGCTTGCGCATGTATCGCACCGTGCCAGCGCCACGCACAACGGTATCCTTCTGGTGCGCCGGCAGCAGCGATCGCCCCAGCGTCAGGAAATAAACGAGGCCGCAAGCGACCAGCGCGAGCCCGACCGGGGTCACATCGAAGAGGTCAAACGTTGCAATGTGCCCATCCGGCGACAGCGACTCATTGGTGCTCTCGATCAGGTCGTTGAGCATTATCAACGGACTGGACGCGACCATCGTCATCGTACCGCCGAGAATGGCGCAAAAGCCCATCGGCATCAGCAGGCGGGACAATGACAACCCGGTCTTGTCGGAAATGCGGGAAATCACGGGGATGAATAATGCCGCCGCCCCAATGTTTTGCATGAACGACGACAGGCCGGCGACAACCGTCGAACTCGCCGCGATCACGCGAGTCTCTGTGCGACCGCCGTACCTCAATATCGACCAGGCGATCTGGTCCATGACGCCCGCCTTGTCGAGTCCGCGCCCCATGATCATGATCGCGATGATTGACACCACGGCGCTACTGGCGAGACCGGCGAACAGGATATCGCGCCCCGGCAAGTGGTCGAACCAGGGCAACGCCGACGCCAGTCCCAGGAAGGTCATAATGAGCAGCGCGGTAACATCGACTCGAAAAACATCGGATATGAACAGGCCAATCGCCACCAACATGACAATCATGACGAGAATCATCTCGGCGTTGAGTGGTGGGAGCGCTTCCATTCGTTGATCGGGTCCTGGTCGGGATTATTTTCGTAGCGACAGGATAACGCGCGACGCCCGCTCGCTGCCAGACAACTATTATTTCAAGCCGATGCGTGATCTTCAGATCACCTCAATCGGCCCTGCACGAGAAACTATCTCAAAAGTAACTGTTGTGTGTGTCGGTGAATCTGGCACTCTCTAAGGAACAGCAGCTTGGGCAACAATGCCCGCCGTCTTGGCTGGAGCTGCCAGTTCTCGCATAAAATCAATGTTTAACAAGATTCTCATTGCCAATCGCAGCGAGATTGCGATCCGCGTGTTTCGCGCGGCCCGCGAGCTGCAAATCCCATCTGTCGGCATCTATTCCGCCGAGGATCGCCTGACCCTGCATCGTTTTAGTACACCTGAGTCCTACCAGGTCGGTGCGGGCAAGAAGCCGATCGATGCGTACCTGGATATGGAAGACATCATCCGGATCGCAAAACAGTCGGGAGCGGATGCGGTGCATCCTGGCTACGGTTTGCTCTCGGAGAACCCGGAGTTCGCGCGCCTGTGTGCAGCGTCGAATATCACCTTCATCGGGCCGACGCCCGAGACAATGCGCCGACTGGGCAACAAGGTCGAAGCACGGGCTATTGCGATCGAGGCCGGCGTGCCGGTGATGCCGGCAACGAAGCCGCTGCCACAGGATGGCAAAGACATCGTCGCGCTCGCCAACGAGATCGGCTTTCCGCTGATGCTCAAGGCGAGTTGGGGCGGTGGTGGGCGCGGCATGCGCGTCATCGAAGAAGAGGCTGGTTTGCTCGAGCAGGTCGCCGCGGCACGCCGCGAAGCCAAATCGGCATTCGGTAATGACGAGGTTTATCTCGAGAAGCTCGTGCGCAATGCGCGCCACGTCGAAGTGCAGATCATCGGTGATTCACACGGCCAGGTCGTGCACCTGTTCGAACGCGACTGCACGGTGCAGCGTCGGCACCAGAAGATTGTCGAGCGTGCGCCGGCACCGTACCTGTCGCAGACGCAACGTGACGAAATCACGAGCGCCGCTGTGCGGCTCGCACAGTCAGTGCAGTACTGCAATACGGGCACGGTTGAGTTCCTGCAGGATATCGACACGGGTGAGTTCTATTTCATCGAAGTAAACCCGCGTATCCAGGTCGAACACACGGTGACCGAACAGATCACCGGGCTCGATCTCGTCAAATCGCAGATTCGTATCGCCGCTGGCGGAAAAATCGGCGACATGAATTCATCCGGCATACCGACGCAGGATGACATCAGGATGCGTGGCGCCGCGATCCAGTGCCGCGTGACGACCGAGGATCCGCGCAACAGCTTCATTCCGGATTACGGCCACATTGTGGCCTATCGCAGTCCGGCCGGCCCCGGCATTCGCCTCGATGCCGGCACGGCTTACTCCGGTGCTGTCATCGGCCGGCATTACGACAGTCTTCTGGTCAAGATTACGGCACTGGGCGTTTCGGAAGCGGAAGCAACGGATCGCATGTTGCGTGGGCTCAGTGAGTTTCGCGTGCGCGGCGTTGAAACGAATCTCGCATTCCTGACGTCGCTGATATCGAATTCGCGTTTCGCGAACGGCGACTACAACACGCGTTTCGTGGACGAATCGCCGGAGTTGCTGGAGTTGCGGCCCGACCGCAGTCACGGTGCGCAATTGCTGGAGTTTATCGGCAACGTCATCGTCAACGGCAATGCGCAGGTCGCCGGACGCAAGCGGCCAAAATTGTTGCGCAAGCCGACAGCGCCACCAATCGAACTCAAAGCACCGGCCAACGGCGTGCGGCAGATCCTGGACGCGGAAGGCCCCGAAGCCGTCGCAAAGTACATGCTGGACAGCAAGCTGCCGTTGATCACCGACACGACGTTCCGCGATGCGCACCAGTCGCTGATGGCCACGCGCATGCGAACAATCGATATGCTGGGTATCGCACCGCATTACGCGCAACTGATGCCGCAACTGTTTTCGGTGGAGTCCTGGGGTGGTGCCACCTTCGATGTATCGATGCGGTTCCTGAACGAAGACCCGTGGCAACGCCTTGCGGACCTGTCAGCGGCGATGCCCAACCTGATGCAGCAAATGTTGCTGCGAGCATCGAACGGTGTCGGCTACAAAAACTATCCGGATAATGTCGTGCGCTTTTTCGTGCAGCAATCGGCCGCGGCGGGTGTCGACGTGTTTCGCATTTTTGACTGCCTCAACTGGACGGAGAACATGCGCGCGGCGATTGATGCCGTCTGTGAGACCGGCAAGATCGCCGAAGCGGCCATTTGCTATACCGGTGACATCCTCGATCCGAAGCGGGAGAAGTACAACCTGCGCTACTACGTCGAGCTTGCGAAGGAGCTTGAAGCGGCCGGTGCGCACGTGCTCGGCATCAAGGACATGGCCGGGCTGCTCAAACCGGCGGCGGCACGCGTACTGATTCGCGAACTCCGCCAGGAGATCGGTCTGCCGATCCATCTACACACGCACGACACCAGTGGTGCCGCTGCGGCAACCGTGCTGGCGGCAGTCGATGAAGGTGTCGACGCGTTTGATGCGGCGATGGATTCGATGAGCGGCCTGACTTCACAACCCTGCCTGGGGTCGATTGTTGCCGCACTCAAGAATGGCGAAAGCGACCCCGGCATCGACCTGTCGAGCGTGCGCCTGATCAGTGATTACTGGGAGCAGGTGCGTGAACAGTACGCGGCGTTTGAGCCGGACATTCGCTCCGGTGCATCGGAGGTTTACCTGCACGAAATGCCCGGCGGACAGTTCACGAATCTCAAGGAACAAGCCGCGTCACTCGGGCTTGCGGAACGCTGGCACGAAGTCGCGCGCGCCTACGCAGACGTCAACATGGCATTTGGCGACATCGTCAAGGTCACGCCGTCGTCGAAAGTGGTTGGCGACATGGCGCTGATGATGGTGACATCGGATACCAGCATCGAGAAAGTGCTGGACCCTGAAACGGACATTACGTTTCCGGAGTCGGTCGTTTCACTGTTCGCCGGCGAACTTGGCCAGCCGCCGGGCGGCTTTCCGAAGGCGCTGCAAAAGAAAGTACTTAAATCTCGTCAACCGATTACGGTACGGCCGGGCTCGTTGCTCGAATCGGTGGACCTCGACGAGGCACGCCGCACGCTCACGGATGGTCACGAGCATCCAATTAGCGACTACGATCTCGCGTCCTACCTGATGTATCCGAAAGTATTTAACGATTTTCGCCGTCACCGCGATGAGTTTGGCGATGTCAGCATCCTGCCAACGCACGTGTATTTTTACGGCATGCAGCCCGAAGAGGAAGTCGTTGCAACGATGGACGACGGCCGCGAGGTCGTGATTCATTACCTGACGACCGGCGACGTGGGGGATCGTGGCTACCGGCGCGTTTTCTTCCAGATTAACGGCCAGCCGAGTTCCGTACTGATCCGGGATGCCAACTCCAGTTCGGCACACATTGAAAACGAGCAGGCTGACAGCGGCAACCCGAAACACGTCGGCGCGCCAATGCCGGGTGTGATCTCGACGATCGCCGTCGAAGCCGGCCAGCCGGTGAAACGCGGCGATACGCTGCTGACAATGGAGGCCATGAAAATGGAAACCTCGATCACGGCAGAGCGAGATGCAACCATCAAACGCGTGCTGGCGAAGATTGGCAGCCAGTTTGACGTGAAGGACCTGCTGGTCGAGTTTGAGTAGCCGCGTCCGAAAATAAATCGTAGCTGTTTTCTCGTTCTTCGCCTCAAGCGGTTATGATTGGCAGTCTTTCGCCCGATACCAGCCGATGCCCGCAACCGCTACACCACTCTACAGCCACAATAAATACTGGGCTGAATGCTTCGGCACCGCACCGCAACTGCCCATGTCGCGTGCGGAGATGGACGCGCTCGGCTGGGATTCCTGCGACATCATCATCGTCACGGGCGACGCCTACGTCGACCACCCATCCTTCGGGATGGCCATCATCGGCCGCCTGCTGGAGGCGAACGGCTTCCGGGTCGGCATCATCGCGCAGCCCGACTGGCGCTCCAAAGAGGCATTCGAGCAGCTCGGCAAGCCGAACCTGTACTTTGGTGTCGCCGCCGGCAACATGGACTCGATGATCAACCGCTACACGGCGGACAAGAAAGTCAGGAACGATGACGCGTACACACCCGGCGGCGTTGGCGGCAAGCGTCCCGATCGCTGTTCGCTGGTGTATTCGCAGCGCTGCAAGGAAGCGTATAAAGATGTTCCCGTGGTGCTCGGTGGTATCGAAGCGTCCTTGCGCCGCATCGCCCATTTCGACTACTGGCAGGGTAATGTGCGTCGCTCGATTCTGCTCGACGCCAGCGCCGACATTCTTGTTTACGGTAACGCCGAACGCGCCATCGTTGAGCTGTCGCATCGTATTGCGCGCGGCGAACGCGTTGAAGAAATAATTGATGTACGCGGCACCGCGTTTATCCGCGAGGACAAACCCGAAGGCTGGTGGGAAATCGATTCGACACGCATCGATCGACCCGGCCGCGTCGACCAGATAGTCAGTCCCTACGTCAATACGCAGGACAGCAAGGCCTGTGCGACGCAACAGGAGGAGGGACCAAAAAGCGACGGCAACGTGCTGCGTTTCGTTCCCGATGCGCGGCGTAATCGCGAACGTACTGTGATCCGTTTGCCATCCTTCGAGAAGGTGCGCAATGACGCAGTGCTCTACGCGCACGCGAATCGCGTGTTGCACCTCGAGACCAACCCGGGCAATGCACGGGCTCTGGTGCAGGCGCATGGCGATCGCGACCTGTGGCTCAATCCGCCCGCGTTGCCGCTAAGCACCGCAGAAATGGATTACGTTTTCGGTATGCCGTTCACGCGCGTCCCGCACACGTCGTACGGCGACGCACGCATCCCGGCATATGAAATGATTCGCTTCTCTGTGAATATCATGCGTGGCTGTTTCGGCGGTTGTACGTTTTGTTCGATCACCGAGCATGAAGGTCGCATCATCCAGAACCGTTCCGAAGAGTCGATTCTCGAAGAGGTTGAAAAAATTCGCGACACGGTTCCGGGTTTTACCGGGGTTATTTCGGATCTTGGCGGACCCACGGCGAACATGTACCGGCTCGCGTGCAAGAGCCGCAAGATTGAAGCAGCCTGCCGTTTGCCAAGCTGTGTTTTTCCGGACGTCTGCAAGAATCTGAATACCGATCATTCCTCGCTGACAAAGCTGTATCGCAAGGCACGTGCTTTACCGGGCGTGAAGAAAGTGTTGATCGCATCCGGCCTGCGTTATGACCTCGCTGTCAAGGATCCCGAGTACGTCAAGGAGCTCGTGTCGCATCACGTGGGCGGCTATCTGAAGATCGCGCCGGAGCACACGGAAAAAGGCCCGCTCGACAAGATGATGAAGCCCGGCATCGGTGCCTACGACGAATTCAAGGCGATGTTTGAAAAGTTCTCGAAAGAGGCGGGCAAGGAACAGTACCTGATACCGTATTTCATCGCCGCGCACCCCGGCACGACCGACGAAGACATGATCAACCTGGCGCTGTGGCTCAAGAAAAACAATTTTCGCGCGGACCAGGTGCAGGCTTTTTATCCGTCCCCGATGGCAACTGCGACGGCGATGTACCACTCGGGCAAGAATCCGCTGCGCAAGGTGACCTACAAGAGTGGCGGCGTGGACATTGTCAAGAGCCCGGAAAAGCGCCGCCTGCATAAAGCGTTGCTGCGCTATCACGACCCGAAGAACTGGCCGATGATTCGTGATGCGTTGCGGGAGATGAAACTTGCACACCTGATTGGACCCGGCAAGGACAAGCTCGTGCCGCTGGTGCAGCCGCGTGGCAAGAAGCCACGGGATTCGGCTCGCCGCAAGAACACCGCATCTGCCCACGAAAAGCGGATTCAGAAGGGCAAAATACTGTCGCAACACACCGGGTTGCCGCCCCGCAATGAAAGCTGAGTGGTCGTTCCCCGGCGGAAGTGATCCGAAAACCGATGCATCGCTGCGTCACTCGCTGAAAGACGCTGCAGCTTTTGCCACGATGGTTGGCATTGGCGAGACCTATCTGTCGGCGTTCGCACTGTTCCTGAAAGCCAGTACGCCACAGATTGGCTTGCTGGCATCGCTGCCGCCGCTACTTGCCTCATTCGTGCAGTTGTTTTCTGCCTGGCTCGGCCACCTGACCGGTCAACGAAAGCTGATCGTGCTGATCGGTGCCAGCGTGCAGGCGTTCGCGTGGTTGCCGCTGGTTGTATTGCCGATCCTGTTTCGCGAATCCGCCGTGCCCTTGCTGATTGCTGCCGTGGTTGTTTACCAGTGCGGCGCGCACCTGTCGACGCCGCAGTGGGGCAGCATGATGGGCGATATTGTGCCGACGCGGCGTCGCGGCCGGTTTTTTGCACTGCGCACACGAATCGTCTCTCTCGTGACCTTTATCTCGCTGGCCCTCGGTGGTGTGACGCTGCATCTCACAACCCGTAGCGGCCACACTTACCAGGGATTCTTGTTGTTGTTCGGCATTGCGATGACGGCGCGGCTTGTCTCCGTTTATCACCTTTCCAAAATGCACGATCCATCGGGTCAGGTCGCTGCAATGGAAGTGCCGGTCGGAATGGCTTGGTGGCAACGATTGCGACAATCGAACTTTGTCCGGTTCTCAATCTTTTTTGCGTTGACGCAGTTTTCAGTTGCCATTGCATCGCCGTTTTTTACGGTCTACATGCTGAGAGACCTGCAATTCAGCTATATCGCGTTCATGAGCAATACGGGCATGGCGATATTCGCGCAGTTCCTGACACTGAACCAGTGGGGGCGTATCAGTGACGTATTCGGCAATCGCCGCATTCTTGCGGCAACCGGCATGCTGATTCCGCTGATGCCACTGCTGTGGATCTTCTCCACCAACTTCTGGTACCTGCTGTTTGTCCAGGCCATCAGCGGACTGGCCTGGGCCGGGTTCTCGCTAAGCGCCAGCAATTTTCTCTATGACCTGATCGCTCGCGACAAGCGAGCAACCTATCTTGCTGTTCACAACGTACTGGCGAGTACCGGTATATTTGCGGGCGCGATACTCGGCGGGTACCTGGGCGCTGTCCTGCCGACGCAGGTGGAACTGTTTGGCGCAACATTCAGCTGGTTCAGCCCGTTACTCGGTGTGTTCGCGATTTCGACACTGGTTCGGGCGATCATCGTAATCGCGCTGGTGCCAAAGATTCGCGAGGTACGAAACGTGCGGGACATATCGCTGACGGAACTGATGTTCAGGGTGACGCGCGTGAATGCGCTGGCCGGCATGGTCTTCGACATTCTGGGTCCGAAACCCAAAGCGCCGAACAATTCTGAGCCGCCTGATTGATTACACGGTGCGCCGATATCGCCGATCCGAACTAAAGATTCTCTTCGACAAATTTCGCAAGCGCACGTAGCGTTGCCAACCTGGATTCACTGTACGAAAGCCAGTGATCTTCGCCTTTGAACTCAATAAGCTTTACGTCCTTGCCAGCCTTACGCAATGCTTTCCGCATCGCAGTACTCTGGTCGATTGGTACGACAGTGTCCTTTTTCCCGTGTATCAGTAACACGGGCGCCCGGTAGTTGTCGGTGAAATTGATCGGTGAAATCGCGTCCAGTGCATCCCAATCGAACTCTGCGCCGCCGAACTGTCGTTCCCAGTAGCTGATTACCCAGTGATCGCGACCGTACTCGCGTCGGTCCGATTTCAACATTTCCTTCAGGTCAGAGATGCCCGCTATGGAAGCGACGCACCGATACTTTTCAGGCGAAAATGCACCGGCTGCAAGGGCCGCGTAGCCGCCGTAGCTGGCGCCTGCGATGCAGACACGCTCGGCGTTTACAAGGCCGCTGTCGACCAGGTGATCGACACCATCATCGATATCCGTTTGCATTTTGCCGCCCCATTCGCCGAAACCGGCTCGCATGAAGTCGGCGCCGAAGCCGCTGGAACCGCGAAACTGCGGTTGTAGCACCACATACCCACGGCTGGCGAAATACTGTGCGATCCAATCGAATTCAAGATTGTCGTACGCGGCCGGTCCGCCGTGGGGTAAGACCAGCAGCGGCGCATTACCGCTCGATCGCAAGTCATCGCGAACGGTCACGAGCGCAGGTATCTCAAGGCCATCCCGTGCGGCATAACGAATTACCTTTGTTGGGACGACCTGGTCCATTGCGATACCCGGCCTTACGTTCATTATGAGTTCGGGCTTTTCGAACCCTGCTCGAAAGCGCAGGTAGGTGCCGGAATTCCATACGCCGCTTATGCGCACGATAATATCTTCGAAGTCCTCGCTCCAGCTAACAATCGTGCCTGTCGTCCCGTCCATAAGCGCGAGGATTTCGCTGACTCGCGAATCGAGTTGTTCGTCGAAGAATCGGTAGGTCGGTGTGAAGCCGGTGAATTGAAAGCCGTGTACCGTCCGATTGATATCGGTCAATACTGACTCAACCCCGGCGTCACTTCGGTCAATGATGGGCCCGGACATATCACCATCATCGATATCCATGCGGTAGAAGGCCGGGAAGTCGGCGCCAGCGGCTCTTGAGGCATAGACCAACGCGTCGTCGCCGGACAGCATGCCGACCGGGCCGAGTGGCGGAATACTGGTCACTAACTCGAAGATTTTTTTCCGCTTGCCTGCAAGAGACCAAATTCGATACCGGTCTTCGGACGTAATGAAGTCGACCCGGACGCTTATTTGGCCACTTTCGTCGGCGAACCAGTCTATTGCCGAGAAGCTACCGTTATCGATCAGCCTTGCTCTGTTGGTCTTGAGCTCGACAGAGTACACACCGTATCTCGGGTCGGTTAGTGCTACGTCCTTACTATGAAATGCCGGCATCAGCACATTTCTTCCGCCATCGGCCGCCGCGATTATCTGACCCAGGCCAGACTGTGCCGGATGCAGGTCGTCTGCTCGCCAGAGCAACTGATCCAGTGACCCTGTGGAGACATCGAAGCGTAGCGCTGTCGTAAAGTCATACTGGCCGAGGAACCCAATTGTCCTCGCAGTACGTCCCGCATTGATGATCAAGGTGTCGTCGTCAATAAGCCGGAGTTGCCTGACAGCAATATCACCGACTGTCAGACCGTTTTTGATTTGCTTTGTCTGCAAGTCCGCGACGACTATGACATCCTGATCGTTCGTCGTCATCCGGTATGCGATCCGATTGCCACTCGGTGAAATCACCATCAGGTCGACTGTTGGCATTGCACCGTAGGCTTCCAACGGCGGCGGAGATTGCGCCCAGGCCACTGGCGCAATCAGGATCGCGGCGGCGAATGCCAGTGCGCGAAGGCCTTTCATGGAGTGATACATGAGTCCCTCATACGTTGATCATTGCAATCATTGCGCGATGCCGGCAAAACGCCAACAACAAACAGGCGCCTACAGTTCGACAATCGGCCTGAAGCCGCCATAGATAAGGCGCTTGCCATCGTAAGGCATCGGGTTTTTCTCCGGATCCATCCGCTCGTCTTTAAAATCATCGGACATCATTGTCTTCATGGCGGCATCGCGTGTTTTCTTGTCAGGCCATTCGATCCAGGAGAAGACCACTGACTCATCGGCCTTTGCCTGAACCGCCTTGCCGAAATCGGTAAGCTTTCCTTCGGGCACATCATCAGCCCAGCATTCGACAATTCGTGTCGCACCAAGATCGGTAAAAACGCTGTCACCCCGTCTGGCATGTTCAATGAATTTCTGTTTGTTTGCAGTGGGTACAGCGATTACGAATCCGTCAATGTAGCTCATTGTCTTGCTCCTGTTGACCACCTGTATGACGCCGCTATTCTAACGTAGTCCCGGCGACTTTCCCGGTTCGAGCAAAAGCCAATAGACGCTTTAATCTTTTGACGGTGCGAGGTCGCATCTTTTCATCTATGAATTGTAAGACCTCGTCCGGGTGCGCATCATGCAACGCCGAATCCGGGAGCCACACCAGGGCAAAGCTGTCGGTTACTCTGCCGCATCCGCACAGAAACGTTCCATCACTAAAACGTGCTGCGCGCAAGATGTTGGGCCATGTGATCAGGTCCGGCCATATCGCCTGATGACAAGGGCGCGGCCCTTCTACCTCCAATCCATCGGCGGACAGTTTGTAGATTGAAGTTTTTCCCATGTGCGACGCATATCCGAGGTCTGAAAACATCACCTGCCGCTGTACTCGATAGGCGATGAAACTACCTGCAGGCCCTGCAAGAAAGGCCATAAACGCGAACGCTTTGCTATCGGCTCCGAACAGGCCGAAGAACCAGATAGCGAGTGCCGCCGCAGTGAACAAGATTAGCAACGCAAAAGGGCGCCCAATAAGCGGGTCCTGCTGCAAGTACCTGTCGATCAGCGAGCGAATGTAGGCTTCGTCAAACGTGATCTCGTACTCGTAGGATTGTTCACTTTGCTGACGCGAAGGATTATCGGCACTGAATGCTGCCCGTCGCTTGCGATCACGCTGCAAAATATAGATGGCGAGCGGCAGAATGAAACAGGGTGTTGCAGCTATACCAACGAAAAACCAGAACCACCCAGCGGGACCGTCTTGCACGACGTGGATGTAGAGTCCAATGGCAGCAAAAAGTGCCACCCATCCGGTTAGGAAAGCCACGACGGCGAGAATCTGGTTTCGACTTAAGCGTTGGTCTGCTTGCGGAGCGTCATCTGAATCGACTCCCGTCTTTGTGAATATTTGTGCGAAATGACCGACCCGGGACACCAGGAGCATGCCGGCGAAGATGCCCGGCAAGATTGCTATCAGGTGTGTCCAGTCTGACAAGACTTTATCCGGTCCTTATCGTTGTGGAATCGCGAATGCCAATGGCGCTTTGCAGGCGTCATATTACCCCAAACGCATCGACTGCCGCTTTGCGACCCGCATGGGCTCATCGATACCAATGGCTATTCGCATGCGATTGTTTTTAATTGAATTTTGAGTTGCGTCACCTTTTTGGGCGATTGAGAGGGCTAGACTGGCTGATACGTCGACGCAATCCGCTTTGAGCGGCCCATTAAGACCAATGAAAATCCTTTCGCTGTCAGTTATCGCGGTATTCGGTGCACTCTTGTGTAGCCCCCAGACCGCGTGGGCGCAATATCAGCGTTCAATTACCAATACTGGCTTTGAAAGCAATGATCCGCAGGGGGCAGGCCCACCGAACTGGCAGCCGTTTCCGGATTCTGTTGTACCCGGGTGGTTGAGCACGACCGGCGTTATCGAGCTATGGGATAGCAGCTTTCAGGGTGTGAACTCTTATGAGGGAGTTGTTCATGCTGAACTGAACGCTCACTCACCCGGTGCGCTGTATCAGGAGGTATGCCTGGTGAACGGCGATGTCTTCAACTGGACCTTTGCACATCGCGCTCGCACGGGCGGACCCCTGATTCAAAACGTTACGTTTGAAATTGCAAACAGCGCTGGCACCACGCTCCAGGTTCTGGGCAGCCAGGCATCCCTGGTGCCGCAGGGCTGGAATCTGAATAGCGCGTCGGGAGTTTCCTATACCGGGCCGTCGGGCATTCAACGCGTTCAGTTTCGAACGACAGACCCAGGCAGCTACGGCAACTTCCTGGATGGAATTACCATTATCCTGACTCCGTTTCTTGAGTTCGATGGCAGTACA
The DNA here is from genome assembly GCA_963976365.1 of uncultured bacterium. Taxonomy (GTDB): domain Bacteria; phylum Pseudomonadota; class Gammaproteobacteria; order Steroidobacterales; family Woeseiaceae; genus UBA1847. The sequence goes on from CAXBKH010000007.1 coordinate 114,674, forward strand.
GCCACTGGATCCGAGTCGGTTCCTGGCGCGAACTTGCCGAGTATTGTCGTTTCCGGCGACGTGGTGACGGCGTTCGATGTTGTCGTCAACATTACCGGCGGTACCGCAACCCTGGGCGCCGATTACACGACGCCAAGTGGTACCGCGACCTTCAACGTCAATGTTCCGGTTGGCAACTATGTTCAGGGACTGATACCTCTGGGAATCGCGATCAACGATGACACCGAGGTCGAGAGTACTGAATCCATTCAAATGTCGATTACGCCGCTACCTGCCAACTACACAATAACAAGCAGTACGACCTGTGGCGGCAGTGGGCAGGCAACTGCAAGCTACAGCATCATTGACAATGACTCTCGAGTGACGCTGAGCAAACAGTGGATAGGTGCAGTCGTTGGTGACGATGCAACGATCACCGTTTCAAACAGTGGTTCGGTGATCGATACGCTGAATTCTGACGCCGGTAGCGCCAACGAGATCGATACGGATGCAACACCGACACCGGTGGTATTCGGGGATACGCTCGATTTCGCCGAATCGCTTGCGGGAACCAATGTTGCGAACTATGTGTCCTCGTTGGCGTGTACCGGCGCGGCAGATACAAACCTTGCGGATGGACTGACCATCGCGACGGGAGAATCTGCAATTAGCTGTACCTATACCAATACAAAATCGGGTCTGGCTGTCGTCAAATCTGTGGAAGTGGTTAGCGATGGAGTGAGCCTGACAAATCCGAAGGCCATCTCCGGAGCGACAATACGCTATTGCATTCTGACAACGAACATCGGGCAAACAACGGCACAGTCTCTTACAGCCACCGATCCCTTGCCCCCGGACGTCACATACGTTGCTGGCTCGATGCGCTCCGGAACAAGTTGTGCAGGTGCAGTGACGCCTGAGGACGATGACGATACTGGCGCCGACGAAACCGACCCGTTTGGTATCAGTATTGCTGGCACAACGGTAACGGGTATTGCCACCAGTTTGGCCCCCGGTAGCGCTTTTGCGATTGTGTTTGAAGCGGTGGTCGATTAGGCAGCCATCGCGAATCCATCGCGGTTATTCGGATTCCTCAGGTGTTGTCGAGGACAGGTATTTCCTCGGTAACGAAGAATACGGTCCGGGACATGTCGGCGAAGCGAGCCTCATCGGGCTGAATATCTTTTTGGTAATCCGGATCGTTGAAGAAGGCGTCCTTGTCCTCGACGTTGTCAAACCAGATCTCAGCCGTGCCGTCGAACGAAACCTCACCCTGTTGATATTCATCCGGCAGCGTGTGGCATTGCACGTATTTCCGAATGTAGCGTTTCGTTGCGGGATTTTCCTTCACCAGAACGGCGTGTCGTCTACGCCAATGGTCCTGAAAATCTTCAACTGTCATGTCCGGGCGCCTGTGAATGGCGACGATCAATTTAATCATAAACTTCCTTTTCTAAGCGGCTTCACTGGCGATGCCGGATTGAGTCAACGGCGACAAGGAACGCCAGGCAGCAGATTTGTTCAGGGAACTCGAGGGCCTAGTAGGCGACCGAGATTCGCTGCCGCACATGTTGTGCCTTCTCGGCCTCGTCCACAAGCGCCACGGCGAAATCAGCACGCGACAGGCGAGTTCGCCCCCGTTTGTCCTGCAGGGCCTGGTCACCGCCGATTCGGAAAACGCCGGTGCGCGACCCGTTGGTGAGATTCTTTGGCGGCGTTACGTAGGTCCATTTGACGTCGTCAACCTTGCGGTAGAACTCCAGCGAAAGAATCTGGCCGAGGATTTCCACTTCCAGGCCCTTCGGTATGAATACCTTGGGCAGCTTCGCTGCGTAACGAATGCCCGGCTCGACCTCAAGTGAGCCCGAGCCTCCAACATGCAACAGGCGCGGTGCGCGCTCGCCCTGTCGGGAAAGTGCGTCGACGAGCATTTCTGCGGCGATAAACTGCAAGGCACTTTCCGGCGTCCCTGATTTGCCGATCACTCCGCGTACGGATACGATCACGACATCCTTGCCCGTCACGATTTCGGTGACGCTTGCCTTGTCCAGAAGGTCGCCTTTCACTACCGCGAGCCTGTCATGCTGCATGTCGACTTGCTCGGGCTTGCGCGATACCGCGGTAACGTGATGCCCGCGCTGCAGTGCTTCCCGCACGATGTGTGACCCGACTTCGCCGGTCGCACCGTAAATAACGATGTTGAGTGTGGGATTGCCGTGAGCGGCACCCGCCAAAAAGACCAGCGCGACATAAACCAGGATCTCAGGTTTCATCAACGGCCCCCTGGATTACTGTCGAAAATAATCGCGTGTGCCCTGCGCTTCGACCGCCTCGCCGATGCGGCGCAGGGCGAGTGCATAGGCTGCGCCCCGGGTACTCAAACCCTTCTCCTCGGCAAGATCCCAAATTTGTGCAAAGGCAGAGGTCATCACGTTACCCAGACGTTCGTGTACCTGCTCCAGGCTCCACTGATAGCCCTGTAGATTCTGCGCCCACTCGAAATAGCTGACCGTGACGCCGCCGGCATTGGCCAGGACGTCGGGAATAATGATGGTGCCATTCTTCTCAAGCATTACATCGGCATCACTCATGATCGGGCCATTGGCGATCTCGACGATGTAGGGTGCCTTGATCGATGCAGCATTCTGCTTCGTGATCACGCCCTCAAGGGCTGCCGGAATCAGGACGTCAACGTCCAGGGCAAGGAGTTCATCATTGCTGATCGTGTCGTGATCAACCAGCTCACACACCGACTGATCGCAATAGACTCCCTGCACACGGCGTGATTGCTGCTTGATCTTGAAGATGCTCGCGACATCGAAGCCATCGGGAGAATAGATGCCGCCCTTCGAGTCGCTGATCGTAACAATGCGATAACCCGCGTCCTGCAGCAATCGAGCGGCGTGATACCCGCCGTTGCCAAAGCCCTGGATCGCGACCGAGGTGTTCTCAGGGTTTAGCTGCCGTCGCCTTGCCAACTCCTGGGTGCACAAGAAAGCGCCGCGCCCGGTCGCGTCGTCACGCCCGAGGCTGCCACCGAGTCGAACCGGTTTGCCGGTTATTACAGCCGGCGCCTTCGTACGCTTGATTGCTTCGTATTCGTCCATCATCCAGCCCATGATGCGGGCATTGGTGTAGACGTCGGGTGCCGGAATATCCATATGCGGACCGATTACATCGGCCATGGCACGCATATAGGCTCTCGACAGTCGCTCCAGTTCCATCGGTGACAGTGCTTTGGGGTCGACAATAACGCCGCCCTTGCCACCGCCATAGGGCAGTCCCACCACGGCACATTTGATCGTCATCCACAGTGCGAGCGCCTGGACTTCGGCCATAGTGACGCCGGGGTGAAACCGGATGCCGCCCTTCGTCGGGCCCAGGGTACTGTTGTAGCGGCAGCGGTAACCCGTGAAATATTTCGTCGATCCATCATCCATGCGTACAGGCAGCGAGGCCTGCATCAGGGAATTCGCGTGCATCAACAAGTCCAGAACTTCGCTCGAAATGCCCGCCGCCTCGCCATAATTGCGAACCCGAATCAGTGCATCGTCAAAAACGTCAGTGGTCATATAATTCGCCCCGCCAATTTTAAAGAACCCGAACGAAAGACAATTAGCCCGGTTTAACCCGCGATAAGCTCTCGAGGTGGCTTTCGAAGCGTAACGCAGGTTTCACTCTTCATCTTCCAGTTAGCCTTCCACTGCATCCCGGTCATGAAGCTGATTTCATCGACGCGCAGGCGGCAGGCCTCCTGGATCGCCTCAACGTTGAGCAGTTTGCCGAGATTGTTGTAGTCATTGTTGCTGGCGGCATACAGCGCGACCATTTTGTTGCCATGCAGCACAGACAACGAGACTGCCTGCTTCACGCCGCCAATCTCTATCGTCAGTGTCTTCAGTCGACCGCTTCGCGCCAGCTCGTCAATGACGCGTCGCAATTCTGCGGCATTATTCGCATCGCTATAGTCCGATTCCGCGCCGAAATTTCGGTTCACCAGTTCGATGAACAGGTCGGCCTCGTTCTCATCGCTCCAGCGCAATACGGGTTCACGCTTGTTGATGTGTCTGAGGTCATAGAGAAACTTCTGCTTTTTCTCCGGCGGAAAGCCGTCGACGTGGTTGTAAAAGTCGAAGCCGAATTCGGCCGGCACCATGAAGTAACGAAAGTCCTGCTCCGAGAAGTGACCCTCGAACCGCGGGTGCTGCGCCAGCAAATCGCTGACCCAGCTTTGCTTCAGATCGAATAACACGGTCGGTTCAGGGAAGTGTTCGAAAAACTCTGGAAAATCCTCGTTCTTTAGCCACAGAATTCGCCCGTCCGGATAGCTGCCCGCCATCAACATGTAGCGGCTTTCCCTGTTGTCGTAAACGAGCGGAACCATGCCATCGGGCGGTCCGTCACCGTGTTGATGCACCAGGAAATGAAAGCGATGCTCGTCCTGGTGGTGAAAGGCATACATCAGGTCCCAGTCATCCCAGGCATCCTGCTTCGGCGAGAGTGAGTCCCAGAGTTTGCGGCATGCCTGCGGGTCTGTTTCAGTTCGAATCACTGATACAGCTCGCCGTGCCGGGGACCTTTGGTGATGGGCTCTGTGTTCACTCCGCTCAGAATATAGCAGTTTGCCGCAGCGGAGTAGCGTGTAACGGTCTATCGGGTCCTTCTTAACGCACTCAGGACATTGCGGACTATCGCGTTGCAACGATGCCCTGCAAATTCATGCACTGCGACACCTGATGAATTGCTGAGGTCCGTCACTTGCTTTTGCAATAGCAATCGTGCGCGGTGATACCGGGTCTTGACGGTTGCGGGCTCAATGTCCATGAGTTCGGCGGTTGTGGCGACCGAACATTGCTCAATGGCGCGCAGCATGAAGACCGTGCGAAACGCGTCGGGTAACTCATCTATATAACGCTCCAGCAAACGACCGAGTTGCTTGTTTGCCAGCGCCGAGTCGGGTTGTTCCGGGCGTTTGACGGCGGATGAGAGGTTCAGAACATTGTCGAAATCGGGTTCGTCCATGTATTGCATCCTGCGATTCTTGCGAAGACGCATCAGAGCATTGTTGCGCGTAATTCGAGCAAGCCAGCTTGGAAGCGCCGCTGGTTCACGGAGTTCATCGAGCCGGTCAAAGGCGGTGATGAAGGATTCCTGCACGACATCCATTGCCTCGGCATCGTCAGTGACAATGCTGCGTGCAATGCGATAGAGACGCTGGTTGTGATGCCGCATGATGCCCTCGTAAGCGTCGAGGTCACCGGCAATAACGCGCTCGAGAATCAGGTCGTCGCTCAGGTCTGCAAACGACTTCGGCGAGGCGGGTTCGGCGTTTGCCATTATCTTGTTCCTCCATTGGCGGTTAAGGCATCACGACAGGTGTCCGACGATGCATTGAGAGTCGCCAGCCAGGCGATGAGGTTGCGTCGTTCGGTCTGATCCGGAATGCCCGCAAATCCCATCGACGTTCCGGGCAGCATCGTGAGCGGCGATTCGAGGAATCGATCCAGCGTGTCGGCATTCCAGACGAGTCCTGCGTCTCGCATTGCCTCTGAATAATTATAGCCTTGCACCGCAGCGGATTCGCGCCCGAAGAGACCGCAGTGCAGCGGTCCGGTGCGGTTGTACTCGGGCGAATGGCAGCCCATGCACTTTGCGTAACTTCTCATGCCAGCCTCGAGATCGGGCCGAGAAGTTGCAGCGACTGACAGCGACAGCAAGACCAGTACTGCCGCTGTCAGTATCGCTGCAGGCGCTGGGGGACGCCAGGAGGGCACGAGGAGTGCAGAGTTCAAGAGAAAAACGTGCCGATCTTGGCCATGAATCGACAGCGGGCCTGATCCTCGCCGTCGATCAACAGGGGCGTTGGAGGCGCTATGTTGTTGTCGGTCATATCGATTTCCTCGGAATTAACCCATCTTCACTCGCAAGATGCACGAGATCCCAAAAGGTTCCCGGGCGGGGGAAATAACTACAACGACTTCAGGTATTCCTCGAGATCCGACTTCTCGTCGTCCGCGAGTCCAAGGTTTCGCACCAGGTCGTAGTGTTCGACGACATCGCGCAGGGTCTCGAATTCACCGTTGTGGTAGTACGGCGGGTGCTGCCACAGCGCACGCAAGGGTGTCGTTCGATATTTTTTCGTGATCGTACGGGTGGCGTACAGCGGATCGGCGCCGATTTCGTGCGCTTCATGCAACGTGACACCCGCATCGGTAAAGCGGTCGCCGGAATGACAGCCTGAGCAGCCGGCCTTGGTGTCGAAAAGCACCTGGCCGCGCTCGGCCGCCTCCATGTCATAACTCTCAAGCGGTGGAACCGGCGAGTCCAGGCTTTCCTGGTAGGCGAGCAGTGCCGGCAGCTTCGGTGTGACGAGATCGGGATCTGCGTGTATCTCGATGTTCAGTGCCGGCTCAATGAAAGTTCCCTGTCCGCCCATCTGCGTGATGGCCACGTACGCGTTCCAGTACGAAACGGGTCCTTCGCCGGTATAGGTTTCCAGTGGCACGTCCTTGAGCCCATAGGCCGGTGCGATGACGACCGGGTCGCTGATGCCATCGAGGTTCCAGTACGGGTCGTACATACCAGGCCCCCAGGACTGCAATTGAGCGCGCATCGTGGGTTTGTCGTCGAAGAACGGTGACAGGGAGATGATCAGCCCGGGGTCGAGATCCTTTGCTGGCCAGCCATCCATTCGCACGCCAATGCCTGGCGCGACCGAGTCATCGACATCCGAGTGACACAATGCACAGGTTATGCCGAAGCGAGAGACCGTACCGTCGGCCGCAACGTCGGCCTTGATGCCTACAACGGCGTCGAGCCCGAGCAACGCGATCGTTGTGGCGGGGTCAGTAAGATCAGCGTTTGCCAGGACGTCGGCTGGAACCGCTTCGGCGTCGACCTTCAGCCCGACGGCCAGTGCTGTTTCCGGACTCAATGTCGCGACGACTTCATTGAAGCGCAGCACATCGGTCCAGAATACTTCGTCGCCGTAGGTGTCGTAGCGAAACACCGTCTGCCCGTCGATGGGTGGCTCCGGCAGTGTGATAACACCGGGGACCGAATCATTGTCAGAGCATGCGGCTACCGATACAGCAGCAGACAGCAACAGTGTAAGAATCTTCCTCATTTTCATAGCTTTCTCGCAAACCGATTGAACGGGCTTGAAAGATGCGGTCAACCGCGAAAGGTTCCCGACGAGCGTCGGAGGCGCGATTCATTGCCGTTCAGGTGTGCGGACTACCCGGCACCCACTCACGTCTGCCACAATGCCGGCATGCAAGAATTGACCAGCCGCCTCCTTTCGCTTGATGTGTTTCGAGGCATGACTATTGCCGCGATGATCCTGGTGAACAACCCGGGTTCGTGGAGTTATGTGTACGCGCCGCTACAGCACGCACAATGGCACGGTGCGACGCCTACCGACTGGATATTTCCGTTCTTCCTGTTCATCGTTGGCGTGTCAGTCGCACTCGCGATCGGTCGACGCAAAGAGGCAGGCGTTGATCGCGGGCTTCTGGTGCAAAAGATTCTCTGGCGATCGTTGCTCATATTTTTGATCGGTTTGTTTCTGTCCGGTTACCCCAACTTTGATCTCTCAAGCCTGCGAATACCCGGCGTGTTGCAACGTATCGCCCTGGTCTACGGGGTGACGGCGCTGCTGTTCCTCTGGATCGATGTTCGACAGATGTTCTGGGTTGGCGTGGCTTGCCTGCTGTCTTACTGGGGAATGCTGACGCTGATACCCGTCCCCGGTGGACATCCTCCCAATCTCGAGCCCACGACCAACCTGGGTGCCTGGCTGGATTCCACGTTGCTCGGTGGGCACCTCTGGGCGCAATCAAAGGTCTGGGACCCGGAGGGCCTGTTGAGCACCTTGCCAGCCCTCGCTACTGGCATCAGCGGGATCCTGACCGGTGCCTGGCTGCGAGGCGATCGCGGTCATTTCGAAAAAGTCGCCGGGCTGATGGTCTCGGGCGCGATCCTGCTGGCCGTTGGATTGACCTGGGACAGCGTGTTTCCCATTAACAAGTCGCTTTGGACCAGTTCTTACGTGCTCTATACAAGCGGCATAGCGTTGCTGGTGCTCGGTGTATTGTACTGGTGGGTCGATATCAGGAAACATCACCGCGGCACGCAGGTCTTCGTCGTCTACGGTACCAATGCATTGATTGTTTATGCCGTGTCGGGCGTACTCGCGCGAACATTGAACGCAATTCATACAACAGATGCCTCCGGGCATTCGATCAGCGTCAAAACCTGGCTATGGCAAATCGCATTCGAACCTGCGTTCGGTTCCCCGTACAATGCCTCGCTGGCGTACGCGACTGTCAATGTTCTGTTGCTGCTCGGATTCGCCTGGTTTTTGTATTCGCGGAAGATTTTTATCAAGGTTTAAACATGATCAGACATTACACGACACATTTTCTTGCAGCACTGGCGTTGCTCATTGTTTCCAACGCGGCGGCGGCGACCGAACTCAGCGCCGATGAGCAACGCATGATGGCATGGATCGATGCCAACACCGAAGCGTCCATCGATCTGCTTGAAGAAACCGTCAATATCAGCAGTGGCACGTTGAACCACGAGGGCGTCCGCAAGTTGGGCGACGTGATGGCCAGGGAGCTCGAGGCCATGGGCTTCGAAGCCGAATGGATCGATATGCCGGATGAAATGCAACGCGCCGGCCATTTGTTCGGGCGACGTTACGTCGACGGGAAAAAGCGTGTGCTTATGATCGGCCACCTCGATACGGTCTTTGAGGCCGACGATGGTTTTCAGTCCTATCGTCGGGATGGCGATACGGCGTATGGCCCCGGTGTTGATGACATGAAGTCCGGCAACGTCGTAATCGTCTATGCATTACGGGCGTTGCAGGCAATCGGAGCGCTCGATGAGCTGTCAGTCACGGTTGCCTATACCGGGGATGAAGAATACGCCGGCTCGCCGCTGACCATTTCGAAGCACGACCTGATCGAGGCGGGTAAGTGGGCTGACATCTCGCTCGGCTTCGAGGGAGGCGTCAGCTATGAGGGTCAGGACTGGGCAACCATTTCGCGTCGCAGCTCGTCAAACTGGCACATGGAAGTCAGTGGCAAGCAGGCGCATTCGTCGCGCATCTTCAATGACCAGACAGGCCACGGTGCAATTTTCGAGGCGGCAAGAATCCTGAACCAGTTTGACGAACAGGTGCGTGGCGAGGAATACCTTACCTTCAACGTGGGTACCATCCAGGGCGGCACCGACGTCAGCTACGATTATGAAAGCAATCGCGGCACGACCTTCGGCAAGACCAATGTGGTTCCCAACAAGGTGATCGTGCACGGTGACATTCGCACGATTTCACAGGCGCAGCTCGAGCGCACCCGGGACGCGATGCGAAAAATCGTTGCGGACAACCTGCCGTTGACCGAAGCGCACATCGCGTTTGAAGATCGATATCCGCCAATGGAGCCGACCGAAGGCAATCGACGCCTGCATCGAATCCTGTCAGAGATCAACGAGGATCTCGGTCGAGGTGAAATGCCGATTCTTGATCCATCACGGCGAGGTGCGGCGGATATTTCTTTTGTCGCGCCTTACTCGGATTCACTCGCGGGACTGGGTCCGGTTGGTGACGGCGGTCACACGCCCAATGAGAGCCTGGATCTGACCTCAATGCCCGTTGCCATCAAACGAGCTGCGTTATTGCTTTATCGTCTCGTTCAGCAATAACAGGCTTCTTCCGCGGCGATCTAGCGAAACCGGCTTAGGTCGGGAACGTGTAATCGGTCCCGAGCGAGTTCGATTTCGTAGATTGCCTGGCCGAGGTCACGCAGAAACGGCAGGGCGATTTCATCGTACTCGTAGTTGTCGTCGTTAAAGGTTTCGTTTGCGTTTGTGTAAATTGTTGCTGCCAGCAAGAACTCAACACCGTTCTCAAAATCAACGATGTAGGCACAATCCGTGAGAAAGCCGTAGGCGTCGCCGGGTTTGTTGAAGATACGAATGTTGTCAGGAATCGACTGGGCCGAACCGCCGTACATGAAAAATTTGACGTAACCGTCCGGGTATCGATTGGCATCGGCATACTGAGCGATTCCGCTCTCACCGGGATAGGCGGACATGTTCCGATAGACGAATCGATAGTCGTCTTCGGTCAGGTTAAAGCGCCGCTTTTGCGGGACGGATTCGGGGAAGATCAATGTCTTCATCACGTCGTGAAGATCCCGTAACGCAAAAACATTGTTGACGCTGAAGTCCTTGGGCCGTTCGAGCCGTTCGCCATCGACCATTTCGGCTCGCCCGAGCAGAATAGGCCCATCGTGTGCATAGTCGACGTCACTGATAGCAGCGTCCTGGCTGTACAGTGTCTTATCGCCATCCACAAAGGAAACCGGGTTGGTTTTTGCGTTCTCGGTTGCATTGCGCGGGACTTCGAGCCGGTGAAAAATACGCGTATTGCGAAAGCCCTTGGCCCGCATCGATTCGTTGAGCGGTTTCTGCCCAAGGAACTCGTAAAGACGATTGAACGCATCGTTGTCACTGACGAGCAGTATCTTTCGGACATAATGGCCGACTGATGGCAGGCCAGTTGCTGACGTCGGATCCGTCGCAGCCGGTGTCTGCCAGTCGGACGCAACGCCCGTCAGCATTGCCGTGTCCCGCGTCAGTCCCGGGATCGCCAGTTCGTTTATTTTCTCGAGGGCGAGCAGTGCAGTCGGTAGTTTGACGGTGCTGGCGGGATAGAAGTACTCGTCCGGGTTGACCCGAAAGTGATAACTGGAAAACGCCGGAACGTTGTCTGCATCCCGGTCGATTTGTGTGTAGATAACCTGCACACGGTACCTGGCCGGGTCCTGCATCACGGTCGCAAACCGGGCCGGTTGCGAGTTCAGAAGTTCTTGCATCGATCCATTCCATTCGCTTTTTTGCTCGCAGCCACAAAGCAGCGTGCCGGCGAGAAGCCCGAACGATGCGGCTCTGAGCATCAGGTTACCGCAGCCTCGAGCAGTCGCAGCGTACCCTTGTTGCCATCGAGCTCCGCTTCAATGCCGATCGGCACCACCGTCTGGTCCTCCACATGACCGATCATGAAGCCACGGACAACCGGTATATCCAGATCTTTGGTGCGGTCGCGCATCACCTCTTCGAGACTGAAGGTGTTGCCCTCGGTTTCGCTATCCGTGAACTTGCCGAATACGATGCCGGCGGCCTGCTGCAATTTTCCGGCAAGAAGAAGCTGCGTCAGCATGCGATCGATACGGTAAGGCGCTTCATGCACGTCTTCGAGAAAGACAATTTTGTCGCGAAAATCCGGTTCGAATTCTGTTCCCATCAGCACTGAGATCAATGTCAGGTTGCCACCGATCAGGCGACCCTTCGCGACGCCACCGTTAAAATAGGTCAGCCGGTTCCTGCGTTCGATCCTGCCTTCGCGGGCCTCGAAAGGCGGCGCCGCGCCGATCTCGGTCGTGGGCGTCGGCTGCACCAGGACTTTCCTGAACTCGCTGAGCGCGTAGTCTGAAAAGTTGCCAGACGCGTTGGGTCCGTGAAAGCCGACAACGCCAGTCTTGATGTGGATCGCCGTCAATATGCCGGTAATGTCACTCATGCCGAGCAATATCTTGGGTTTGCGGCCAATCAATTCGTAATCCAGGTAGGGCAGGATGCGTGATGTGCCGTAGCCGCCGCGCAGGCAAAAAATCGCATCAACGCTGTCGTCGGCGAACATATCGTTGACGTCCCCGGCCCTGGCACGATCCTCGCCGGCGAGGTACTGCTGTCGATCGAAAAGATGCTTACCCTGTTTCACCTTGAAGCCCAGGGATCGCACAAGGTCAATCGAGAACCGGATGCCCTCGTCTTCCAGCGAGCTGCTGGCCGGTGCTACGAGTCCAATCGTATTCCCGGGCACCAGCCGCCGTGGTTTCAGAATGTTGCCAGCCGTGGCCGCTGCCGCATTCGTTGTGCCCAATACGCCGCTGCCCCCGATAAGGGCGCCGGCAATCGTTGATTGGAGTATTCGTCGTCTGTTCATCTGCAAATGACCTGTTGTCGGGGCTTGTGGCTGGATTACATCAGAGACCGTTTGATTTATCATGGTCCCCATGTCCTGTCTTGCAATCATACGATCTGCGCGCGACGAAATGTCGGCGAACGAGAAGAAGCTCGCCGACTTCATTCTCGAAAATCCGTCCTTGATTCGCGATTACTCGTCGCAGCAAATCGCCGGTTCGGTTGGCGTCAGTCAATCCAGTGTCGTCAAGTTCAGCCAGAAAATGGGCTACAAGGGCTTCACGGACTTGAAGCTTGCCATTCACGAATCGGTGGTCAAGCAGGAATCGAATGTAGCGGTGCTCAATGGTCGTCGTGCATCGAGAGGTGCCAACGAGTCGCTCAAGGATCGCCTGTTCCAGGCAAAGAGCGACGCCATCAGCGGTGCCACGGATCTTAACGACGACGACAGTCTGCGCCTGGCCGCAAGAGCCATTGAGACGGCTGCGCGGGTACAACTGGCAAGCAGTGGCAATGCCTTTAGTGTTGTCAGGGACACCGCGCTCAAGCTCGCGAGTATCGGCAAGCCGGTTATTTCGGAACCGGATATCGAAGTGCAGTTGCAAAGTGTTGCTACCCTGGCGCGCGGCGATTGCCTGATTCTCATTTCTGCTTCGGGACAATCGACGCATCTCGGTCAACTGGCGAAACTGGGCAAAAAAGCCGGAGCGACGATTGTTTCCATCACCAACCAGTCGGCGAACCCGATTGCGGCGCTGGCCGATATTCGCCTGTATTCGGTTTCTCACGGCCGGGACAATGATATTCCGCTTGTTGTGGCGTCGACTTCGCAGCAGCATGTTATCGACCTCGTGTTCTATACGCTGGCGCTGTCGGGCAAACAGGGCCAGGCCTCACTGTCCCGAAGCTGCAAGTCCCGGGAACTGTCCAAAGCAAAATAACAGCCGCCGCCGTCAACCTGCAGAATCCCAGGGAATGTCGAGCGCGATCATGCTGTCATAGTCCGGACGCTTCCGGATAACCCGAAATTCATCACCACTGACCATGACTTCCGGAACCAGCGGTCGCGTGTTGTAGGTTGAGGCCATGACACTGCCATAGGCCCCGGCACCTTCGATGACCACCAGGTCGCCTGCGTCTTGCTCGGGTAACTGTCGTTTTCGTGCAAAGGTATCGCCGGTTTCACAGACGGGACCGACGATGTCGTACAGCACTTCGGGCGCATCGGTTTGCCGCTCGCCGACGATCGAGTGATAGGCGTTGTACATGCTCGGTCGCAGGAAGTCGTTCATCGCGGCATCGATGATCAGGAACTTTGTTGCACCGTTGGTCTTCGTGTAGATGACGCGGCTGACGAGCACGCCGGCATTGCCAACGAGCCAGCGTCCGGGCTCGACAATAAGCTTGCAATCGAGATGCCCGACGGTCTTCTCGACGATTCGGGCGTAGTCGTCGACGCCTGGCGCTTTGTCGCTGTGCCGGTCGTAGTCGATGCCAAGGCCGCCACCGAGATCAATGGTCGATATTGTGTGCCCGGCTCGGCGCAGATCCACGACCAGTTCGGCTATGCGCGAGAACGCAGCCTCGAAAGGCGCGAGGTTCATGATTTGCGAGCCGATGTGAAGGTCAACGCCGCGAACCTCGACGCCGGGCAAGTTCCTGGTTTCGTCGTAAGCCTGCCTGGCGTTCTCAATCGCTATGCCGAATTTATTCTCGGCCTTGCCGGTCGAGATCTTTTCATGCGTGCCTGCATCGACATTCGGGTTGATGCGAAACGCAACGGGGGCGATCTTGTTGAGACGGACAGCCGTGGCACTGATTACGCGAAGCTCCTGCTCGGACTCCACATTGAACTGGCGAATATCCTGCTGCAATGCGAACTCGATCTCACGAACGGTCTTGGCCACGCCGGAATAAACTATCTTCGATGCCGGAATGCCGGCCGCCAGCGCGCGGCGCATCTCGCCTTCAGAGACAACATCCGCGCCCGCGCCGCGCGCGGCAAGCAGGCCGATCAGCGACTGGTTGGAGTTCGCTTTGACCGCGTAGCAAACCAGTGCGTTGAAACCCTTAAGCGCGCCGGCAAGTGCTTCGTAACGCGCTTCGATTGCGGCGCGTGAATAGCAGTAAAAGGGGGTGCCGACGTCATCGGCAATCTGCCGGATCGCAACGTTCTCTGCATAGTAATGCCCATCGCGATAGGCGAAAGTGTTCATCTTGGCTGGGTTCCGGCAGTGAGGAATAAATTATTATATTGGTTGACTGCCTCGGAATAAATGAATAGTTTGGCCGCTTGATTTTGGCAACCTGGTGAACACACGCATGGACTGGTTATCGGTTGTCCCACCCGTGATTGCAATCGTCGTTGTGCTCTGGCGCAAGGAAGTTATCGTTGCGTTGTTGCTGGCGATTTTTTCGGCGGAACTGCTGCAAATGTCGTTCGCATGGACAGCGCCTGCCCCTGCGACGCTCAACACGATCGAACGAATCGTCGGTGTCTTCAATAGCCCCGACAATGCCCGTCTGCTGATTTTCAGCCTGATGATCGGTGCTTTGCTCGCCTTTATTCGTGTCTCGGGCGGGGTTGCCGCGATGGTCGAGAGCCTCATTCGACGAGGAATTGCACGCAGCGGCCGGAGTGCCGCATTGCTGACGAGCGGCGTGGGTGTCGTGGTTTTTGTCGAATCCAACCTCAGTGTTCTGACGGCGGGCATCCTGTCCCGCGGCCTGTTCGACAAGTACGGGCTCAGCCGGGCGAAGCTGGCTTATATTATCGACAGCACCTCGGCGCCGGTTTGCATCATGATCCTGTTGAATGGCTGGGGCGCCTTCGTGCTTGTGCTGCTGAACCAGTACAACTTCGGACTGACGTCGGCGGAGGTCCTGTGGGGCAGTGTCGCGTTTAACTTCTACGCCATCCTGACGCTGGCCACGGTGTTCGTGACGGCCGCAACGGGTCGCTATTTCGGACCGCTCGCGACCAGTCCGGCCGGCGTCGGCGTGGACATCCATCTCGAAGAGGATATTGCGGCGACAAAGCCGAGCTACATGGTGGTGCCGCTGCTGGTGATGATCGTCGGCATGCTCGGGTTCATGTACTACACCGGCAATGGCAACCTGGCCGACGGCAGTGGCTCGAAGTCCGTGCTGTACGCGACGACACTCGCAACACTGGTGGCCTATTTCCAGATGCTGTTTGGCGCCGGGTTCGAACACATCAGGCTCGTCAAGATCGCGTTCCAGGGCATGGGCGACCTGATGCCGCTGGTCGCCATCCTGTTGCTTGCGCTCGCGCTTGGCCAAAGCCTTGGCGACATGGGCACCGGTGCCTACATCTCCAAACTGGTCGGCGGCAACCTGCCGAACTTCCTGATTCCTGCGATGCTGTTCCTGGCAGGCGCATTGATTTCATTCTCGACGGGTACCTCGTGGGGCACGTTCGCAATTCTTATTCCGCTCGGCATGCCGCTGGCCATTTCACTCGATTTGCCGCCGTCGCTTTGTCTTGCTGCGATACTGGGTGGCGGCGTATTCGGCGATCACTGCTCGCCGATTTCCGATACGACGGCGGTGTCCGCAATCGCTTCAGGTTGTGATTTGCTCGAGCACGTGCGCACGCAGTTGCCGTACGCGGTGACCGTCGGTGTAATCTCGTTGTTGATGTACCTGGTTGCAGGCATTGTATTGATATGACGTTTCTTGCGCGGCGAATTCCGGTAATCCTGATTCCCTTGCTGCTTGCTGCCTGCGCAACACAGCCCGGACTTGCGACGCGGGACATTGATGCGCTTGTCACCGATGCAATGCAGGCGTTTTCGGTTCCGGGTGTCGCGGTTGGTGTCGTCAAGGACGGTGCCGTCGTACACGCGGCCGGGTACGGCGTACGGGAAATCGGCCTCGATGATCCGGTCGATACCGAAACGCTGTTCCGCATTGCGTCCACCTCGAAAGCCTTCACCGCAGCTTCGCTGGCGATGCTGGTCGATGCCGGCAAACTCAACTGGGACGACAGGGTTGTTGATCACATTCCGGACTTTGCGCTTTACGATCCCTGGGTGACACGTGAGTTTACGATTCTCGACCTGCTGACTCACCGCAGTGGCCTGGTGAGTGGCGCGGGCGACCTGATGCTGTGGCCAAAACCCAACCTGTTTACGCGCGAAGATATTATTCACGGGCTGCGTTACTTCAGGCCCGAGAGTGGCTTCCGGACCGAGTACGCCTATGACAACCTGCTGTACATCGTCGGCGGTGAACTTGTTCCGGCGGTGACGGGTATCGCGTGGGAAGATTTTGTTGATGAGTACATTCTCGGCCGACTCGGTGCCGAGCACTGTTTCGCAGGGCGCATACCGCCCGAGGCGATGCAGAATCTCGCGGCACCGCACGCCATTGTCGAAGGCGTGTTGCAGGTGGTCGATCGCAACCGTGCCAGCCCCGAGGTCGATGTCGCCGCGGCGGCTGGCGGTGTGCGCTGCAGCGTCGGCGACCTGCTCAAGTGGATCAAGGTGCAGCTCGCGCGCGGCAAACTGGCGGACGGTTCGGCGCTATTCAGTGAAGAACAGAGCCACATCATGTGGAGTCCGCAAACAATTCTCGGTGTCAGCGATGAGGCGTACCAGCGCGACCGAACGCATTTCAGGGCGTACGCGCTCGGCTGGCGGCTCGCCGACGTGCACGGCTACAAACAGGTATCGCATACCGGCAGCTACACTGGCTGGCGTGCCGAGGTCATCCTCGTTCCGGAACTCGACCTGGGTGTCGTGGTGCTGGTCAATGCGTCGGCAGGCAACGCCCGTTCCGCAATCGCCGAAGGCATCGTCAAGTCCTACATGGGCATCGACGATATCGATTGGGTTGCATACTTCGCCCGGGACGACGATGAAGATTCGGAAGACGACGACGAGGAAGAGCTTGCCGATCCGGATTTTCGCAATGGGACGGTACTCGCGCCGCTCGATAGTTACGCGGGCCTGTACCGTGACGCCTGGTTTGGCGATGTATCGATTGAAATGCGCGGCGATGAGCTGTGGTTCGCATCGTCGAAGTCGCCGCGTATGCAGGGACGCTTGTGGCCATTCGAGGACCATACCTTTTATGCCTACTGGGCCGACAGAACGCTTGAAGCCGATGCCTGGGTGACCTTCGAAGTCGACGAGACAGGAAACAGTCATGCAATGGAGATGGTGCCGGTCTGGGATGATTCCGACTGGGACCTGAGCGACCTCGACCTCAAGCGTGTCGAGGACGAATAGCGATGCACCGAAAGACCGAAGCGCATATCGATCTTGATGCGATTCGAGCCAACTTTGCACTGGCCTGCGCTCTGGCGCCGAACTCGAAAAGTATCGCGGTCATCAAGGCGAACGCCTATGGCCACGGCATGCTTCGGGTTGCCACGGCCTTGCAGGATGTCGCGCCGGCATTCGCCGTTGCGACGATCGACGAAGCACTCGAGTTACGCAAAGCCGGCATCCCCAACACGATCCTGGTCCTGCAGGGCGTGTCGACGAGCGAGGCCTGCAAAATCGCAGCGGCCCAGCATCTGACGCTCGTCATTCACGCGCCGGAACAGGTTGAAGCCCTGCTCGCCGCGAAAGTCCGCACACCGGCCTGGCTGAAAGTCGATACCGGTATGCACCGACTCGGTCTGGCGCCGGGTGACTGTCAGGATGCGCACAAGCGGCTCTCCAGGGGTGGGGTCGACGTGCAGGTCGTGTGCACTCACTTCGCTTGCGCTGACGAACCGGACAATGACGCGACCGGGCAGCAGATCGAATGTTTTGATGCGGCGACCGCGAGCCTCGGCCTGCCACGAAGCCTGGCCAATTCGGCGGCGATTCTCGCGCACCCGGAGAGCCACGCGGACTGGAATCGCCCCGGCTACATGCTGTACGGAAATTCGCCACTGTCGATCGACGTTGAATCTGCACGCGAGCTGCAGCCTTCGATGACGCTGCGTTCAGAAATCATCGCGATTCGCGAAGTGCCCGAAGGCGAGTCAGTTGGCTACGGTGCACGCTGGACAGCACGTCGACCATCGATCATCGGCACCGTCGCCATCGGCTACGCCGACGGCTATCCGCGGCACGCACCCAGCGGCACACCGACACGGGTGAACGAGGGCACTGCGCCGTTGGTCGGAACGGTTTCGATGGACTCCATAACTATCGACCTTACGGAGCACGAGCACGCCGCCGTTGGCGACCGCGTCGAACTCTGGGGTCCTGGCATTGCCCTCAACGAGATCGCCGCAGCAGCCGGCACCATTGGCTACCAACTCCTGACCGGCATCTCGCCCCGGGTACCGCGAATCTACGCCTAGCCGATCAGCATCTTGCAAAAGAATACAGCGCCGATCGCGCCGACCGCATCGGCAAACAGGCCGGCAGGAATGGCATGACGACTGCGCACGATGCCGACTGAACCGAAATAGACAGCCAGTACATAGAAGGTTGTCTCCGATGAACCGTACATCGTCGCCCCGATCTTCGCGGCCATCGAGTCAACACCGTGTTCGTTGACCAGATCAGTCAGCAGTCCCAGCGATCCACTGCCCGATAGCGGGCGCATCAATGCCAGCGGCAGGTTTTCGGCCGGGAAGCCAACAAAGTTGAGTACCGGTGCGAGCAGGTTGAGCAGCATGTCGAGTGCGCCGGAAGCGCGGAACATGCCAACGGCAACGAGGATGGCGACGAGGTAGGGAATAATCCTGACCGCAATGGTGAAGCCATCTTTCGCGCCTTCAACAAACACCTCGTACACCGGAACCTTTTTCACCGACAGGGCATAGAAGGGAATTCCGACCAGCAGCGTTGGGATAATGTATTTCGCGATATTATTCAGGCCGTCAACGAGAAGCTCACTCATGGTTCTGCTCCTGTGCCGGAACTATGGCGAAGCGCTTGCGTTTCTCCAGGAATTTCACGGCTGCGATGGCAGCGATGGTTGAGAGCGAGGTTGCGAGAATCGTCGTGATGAATATTTCGCTGACAGTAGCGCCCATCAGCGCGACGACGGTTGCGGGCAGGATCAGCTGCACGCTGGACGTGTTGATCGCCAGGAACATGACCATGGAATTGGTCGCCGTATCTTTCTGCTCGTTAAGTTCCTGCAATTCCTCCATGGCCTTGAGACCAAGCGGAGTCGCCGCGTTGCCAAGCCCCAGAATATTCGCCGACATGTTGAGCACGATCGAGCCAATGGCCGGGTGGTCCGCCGGTACGTCAGGAAACAGGCGCAACGTAATGGGCTTGAGTCCCTTCGCTATGATACGGATGAGTCCCGACGCCTCGGCAATTTTCATGATCCCGAGCCACAGCGCCATGATGCCGATCAGACCAATCGAAATTTCGACCGACACCTTGGCCATATCGATTGCAGCATTGGTGACAGCGTCTATCTTGTCGTTGTAGATGCCGGCAGCGACGCCGATAGCCATCATGCCGAACCAGATGTAATTAAGCATAGGTACTCCTTTCGATTAGCGATGGATGCTAACGGTGGATCGGGAAATCGGAATAGAATCAGCAATCAGTATATAAGATTCATTCCGTCGTACCGCCGGCTTAAATAAATATGACAATGCAAACGCCTTACCTTCTCTTTCTTGCCGATGCCAAGGAAGTTCTCTCGCTTAAAATCGCAAAAGGCGTCGTCGACTGGCGCCCGGAGCTTTGCGTCGGCGAAATTGCGCTGCCCGAATGCACGGTGACCCTCGGCGTGCCGCGCCTGACGCTCGCCGAGGCTAAAGAGCAGGGTGCAAAAACCCTGGTCATCGGCATGAACAACAGCGGCGGTACAATCGCAGCGCACTGGGTTCCGATTATCCTGGAAGCGCTGGAGTGCGGCTTTGACGTTGCCAGCGGTTTGCACCAGCGATTGACGAACATCGCACAAGTCAGGGATGCAGCGCAGCGCAATCATTGCCAGCTGTTTGATGTCCGCCATACCGCAACCGATCTCAAGACAGCGACCGGCCTGCCACGCAGCGGTCGGCACGGATTGCTCGGTCGGCAAAATGTACACAGCGCTTGCCGTCGAGAAGTCGATGCGTGCGCGAAACCTCAATGCCGATTTCATCGCGACCGGGCAAAGTGGTATTTTCATCAGTGGCAAAGGCCTCGCCATCGATTGCGTGGTCGCCGATTTTATTTCGGGCGCCGTTGAGCAACTGTCACCCGAAAATGATGCGAATCACTGGGATATTATCGAAGGGCAGGGCTCGCTGTTTCACCCGTCATTTGCAGGCGTCACGCTGGGACTGCTGCACGGGGCACAGCCGGACGCGATGATTTTGTGTCATGTCGAAAATCGCAGTTACATGCGCGGTATGCGAGCGCACAAGCTGCCGGGATTGCAGGAGACCATGGAGATGAATCTCCTGTCGGCGCGGCTGACCAATCCGAATGCACAATTCGTTGGCATCTCCGTGAATACCGTGGATTTGTCCGCGAGCGACAGCGAAGCGGTACTCCAAAAATACGCAGCAGAATTCCAGTTACCCTGCGTGGACCCGGTCAGGACGGGCGTCGAGCCGATTGTCGATCGAATTGCGGAGTTGTGGCCGCAGGACTAGTCATTCGGATAGCCGAATAATTCAGCAGTAGGTCCGGTCAGGTCGCGCAAGAGCGCCGCATCGACGGCATTGAAATCGCAGTCATAGTAATCCGGTGCGCTGATTGTCGGCGCGATGGACGCAATGATGTCGTCGGATGCCGTGACATCGAGATCCAGGTGTTGAAATACACCTTGCAAGGCCTGCTGCGGTTCGGAACATAAGTCTTCGTAGCGGATAGTGAGGCACGCATTCTTCAGTGCCGGGTTTGCCTGCATGCGGGCGTGCAGGAATCCGTAAACATCCGCCCACTGCTGCGCGTACCAGGCAACGTCGCCGGACTTCTCCTGGTAATGGGGCACCCGACGGTCTTCAATCAGGATCGGGCAGCGGCCCGGGCCGAATTCGAAGTGCCCGGCCAAACGCAGCTGCCGGGAAACGCGGGAATCGGCGGCATCCTGCTCGCTAAACAAGCGATGCTGCTTGATCAGTGAAGCCACTTGTTGCACGGGCTCTCGAACTGGAATGACGAAACGCGCATCGGGAAACAGGCTCAGCAAATACTCGAGTCGCGTGACGTGATAGTTATTCTTGGCCAGGTAACGCTGACGTTTCCTGACTGCAAGCAACTTGCGAATATGCTCCCGGTAGTATTTTTCAAATTGCGGGTGATCGTTGTCTGCGGCCAGCACATGGCTGTGATGAGGCTGGTGTGCCCCGGGAAAAAAGTGCATCCAGAGGACTTCTTCGATTGCCTCCGGACTGTCGGGCGTAATCATCAGTCGATCTCGATGAGCTCGCTCCACCGGCTGGGGCTCCGGAAGCGGCAGTCGCTCGCGAAGGCTGTTCCACCAATACGGCGTCCAGGTCAGTGGAAAGTCGCTGTAGTGGTGACAGCCGGTTTCGGGGTGCCGGCTGATTATTTCCGTCAGGATGGTCGAACCGGAGCGGGCCACGCCGCTGACGAAGACGGGCTTTTCGATCTCGAGACTGTTGAGCCCACTGCCGAGGATGCGTGTTTCGAGATTGCCGAGCGCTTTCCACAGTCCGGTCGTGCTGGCAACCAGCCTGCTTGCCCGGTGGAGGCCGGCCGGGACATGTGATGCTTTATTGGAGGACACGTTATATTGCGACGCCGGGCAACTGGGCAATTCCATTCAGTATACTTGGCCGGGTAGTCCTGACAATCTACTCCCTCAGCCCGCCCAACCCCGGACAAGCCATCTTCCGTATGCCCGTTTTTTTCAATACGAACGTCATTCGATCGGTCCTGGCCTCGTGCCTGTTGCTGGCACCGCTTGTTGCCGAGGCCTATATCGGTCCCGGTGCGGGAATCAGTTTCCTGCAGGGCCTGTGGGTTGCACTGGTGGGACTGGTGTTGTCGATCGTGGCGATCATCCTGCTGCCGATCAAGCTGTTGTGGCGCACGTTCGGCGCGGCAAAATTTGTGTTGTTGCTCGCAGGACTCGGTGCATTGCTGTGGTTTGTATCGGGGCAGGAACCTCGCGCGATACCGGATCGTGTCAGCGCGCGCGTAATCGTGCTGGGATTTGACGGCCTGGATCCGGAGCTCGCAGAACAGTGGATGAACGAGGGGCTGATGCCCAACTTCGCGCGGTTGGCGGAAACCGGGAGCTACCAGGCGCTCGGGACGACAACTCCGCCCCAGTCGCCGGTGGCCTGGTCGAGTTTCGCAACCGGGACCGATCCGGGCGAGCACGGTATTTTCGATTTTCTCAGGCGTTCGACGGATGCTTACTCGCCCGATTTCTCGATCTCCGAGACCGCGCCGACAAATTACAGCGTCGATATTTTCGGCATGAAAATTCCAGGCGATGGTGGCGAGGTTTCCAATCGTCGCATCGGTGAACCTTTCTGGATGACCGCCGAGAATGCGGGTCGGAATGCTTCCGTGCTGCGTGTTCCGGTGACCTATCCGCCGGATCCGATCCACCGGATGCTATCGGGCATGGGCGTACCCGATCTGCTGGGCACGCAAGGCACTTATTCAATTTTTACCTCCGAGCGACAGGCCGACAGCGACAACCGGCGTATCCAGCGCGTGATTCCCGACGAGCAAGGCCGGATAGAAACCGCCCTGGCCGGGCCGGACGATCCTCTTGCTCGTGGAAAACCATTGCAGCAGCGTTTTTCGATTGAACCTGCGCCGCGGGGCGTACAGATCAACATCAACGGCGACAGTTTCGGCCTCGAAGAGGGCCAATGGAGCGATTGGGTCGGTGTCGAGTTCGACATACTGGGTCCAATGCGCACGACCGGCATGGTGAGGTTCTTGCTGTTGCAGTCCTACCCGGTGCTCAAGCTGTACGTATCGCCCATCAACATTGATCCCACCGATCCGGCGGTCGTTATTTCCTCACCGCCGGAACTTGCCGCTGAGCTGGCGGATGAGATCGGGCTGTTTCATACGCTTGGCATGCCGGAAGAAACCTGGTCGCTTAACGACGGGCAGATCAGCGACGCAGACTACCTGTCGATGATTCGCACCACCCTGGCTGAGCGTGAAGCCATGTGGTACGAAACCCTCGATGCCCACAACACGGAACTGAACGTTGCCGTCTTCGTGCAGACGGATCGCGTGAGTCACATGTTTTATCGTGGCATGGACGAAGGGCATGCGCTGTACAAGGAAAGCAGCGATGAAACACGTGGCGCCGTTCAATGGATCTATCGGGAAGCGGACCGCATTCTGGGCCAAACGCTGGAGCGAATGAGTGACGACGATCAATTGATCGTTTTGAGCGATCATGGTTTTGCGCCATTTCGAAAAGCGGTGCACCTCAATCGCTGGTTGGCGGATGCCGGCTACCTGGCATTCAAACCGGGCGAGCGTGGTACCGACAGCCTGTTCGAGGGCGTCGACTGGAGCAAGACGAGCGCGTTTGCACTGGGACTCAACGGCCTGTTCGTGAATCAGCAGGGCCGCGAACCGCAGGGCATCGTCAGTGTCGAAGACACGGCGGCGTTGAAGGCGGAAATTACGATGCGACTGCTCGAAGCGGTCGACCCGGAGAGTGGCGACTCGCTCGTGCGACAGGTGTTTGACCGTGACGACGTTTATCCAGGGCTTGCCAATGCGGACGCACCCGACCTGGTGATTGGCTATGAGAAAAATTATCGAGCATCCTGGCAAACGACCCTCGGTGGAACACCACCGGTACTCGTTGAAGTCAATCGGCAGAAGTGGAGCGGCGATCACTGCATCGATCCGTCGCTGGTGCCAGGTGTGCTGTTTACCTCGTTCCCGTTGTCGAGCGAGGTCAACAACATCCAGGACGTTCCCCGATTGATATTGCAGTTGCTGGAAACACAAACCGGTGGCTGATTTCTCACTGTTCGATAGCCTGAACCCGGTGCTCTCCATCGTTGATCGCGTTCTTGCCGGCCTGTCGCTTGCACCGGTCTGGCGAATCGCTGTCTTTGCGGCACTGGGCAGCCTTGCGTCAATGTGGCTGTTCAAAATGCTCTCCAACCAGGCGGAGCTCGCCGAGTTGAAACAGAAAATCGGCCAGGTACAAAAAAACCTCGTCCGGTCGAACGATGAGAGCGGCGGTCTCGGCCAGGTGTTGCGAAGCAATCTCAAGCTTTCAGGCAGGCAGTTGTGGTTAAGCTTCTGGCCTGCGTTGATAGCCTCGATACCGATACTGTTCCTGTTGGTCTTTTGTTCCAACCAGTTCGGGGCTGAGGCGATGGACAGCGGTGCCAGGGTGTACGTCACGCCCGTTGAACTGGAGGGCTCTCCCGGGGACTACCGGTGGATGGATATCAATGCGCAATGGGACGCGCGCAAGAAGGCCTGGACGTTTTATCAGCCGGAGCAAGCAAAAACAGCAACCCTGATGCGAGGCGCAGAGTCGCTACTCAGTGTGCCCACCGTCGTTCCGACGCAGGTCGTGCATAAAAAACAATGGTGGAACTACTTGATTGCCAATCCCGCCGGTTACATTGACGACAACGCGAGTGCTGAGCGCTTTGAGTTCAACACGCCGACACAAGTTATCATCAATTGGGGGCCGGGATGGATGCGCGGCTGGCTGTTTGCGTTTATGTTATTCCTTGTGCTGTTTTCTGTGGCAATCAAAAAATTGTGGAAGATCCATTGACCTGGCAAGTAGTGAACACGAGAACCGCGCAGCGTCGCGTGTTACGAATTATCGCCCTGTTGGTTTCCTCGTCCGTTTTTTTTCTTACGGGCTGTTCACGGGACGGCGGCGAATCGCCGGCAAAGGGATTGCCGGACAGTGAGCGCCCGGCAATCCTGCTGATTACCCTCGATACCACGCGGGCCGACCGGCTGGGCATCGAATCGAGCACCGTTCTGACACCGAACCTGAACGCGCTGGCCGATCGTGGCCGGTATTTCACGCAAGCCTATTCAACAACGCCGACGACCCTGCCATCGCACACCTCGATGATGACCGGCACCTACCCGATGCAGCACGGCATTCGGGAAAACGGACGGCGCGTCGGCGATCAGCTCGAATTACTGGCGGTTAAACTCACTGGCCTCGGCTATACAACAGCGGCCTTCGTTTCCGGGTTTCCGTTGGCACAACAATTTGGTCTCGCGCGTGGCTTCGATAAATACGACGATACGCTTGCCGATAATTCCAACGAGCGCGACGCGACCGCGACCACCAAAGCGGCGCTGGATTACCTGGCGCTGCCACAAAGTGCGGATTTCCTCTGGGTTCACTACTTTGACGCGCATGCGCCGTACGAACCGCCGGAACCGTTTCGTTCGCAATACGCCGATGATCTCTACGCGGGCGAACTGGCGTATATCGACAGCGAACTGGGGCGATTGCTGACGGCCTTTGAGGCGCGCTTTGCAGGTCGGCCTCAGAAAATCCTCGTCGTCGGCGATCACGGCGAAGGCCTTGGCGATCACGGCGAAGCGCTGCATGGCAATCTGCTTTACCAGGGCACCATGCGTGTGCCGATGATTGTCGCCGGTGACGATATCGCCCCCGGCAGCGTCGAGCGTGCGGTCAGTGTGCGACAGGTTTTCGACACGGTACTGGACTGGGCCGGGGTCTCGCGTGAACGCAGTCTGCTGGGTGCAAACCGCGAGCCGGTTCTCGGTGAGGCCTTGAAGCCCTACCTGCAGTATGGCTGGCAACCCCAGTTCATGGCCGTGCTTGATGGCATCAAGATGATCCAGTCCGGCGACCTCGAAGTGTTCGACGTGCGATCCGACCCCGGCGAAAGCAACAACCTGGCGGGCAGCATCGATCTGGCGCCCGAGCTGCAGGGAGCGATCAGCAACTATTCTGCACGGGCGCTCGACGAGGATGACAATCCGTCCGATGCAAACGCATCGCTGAGCCAGCAGACGGTCGATCGGCTCGCAAGTCTGGGTTACGTCGGCTCGTCCGGGCGCCCAGTTCTGCGGGCCGTCGCACCCAATCCGAAAGACATGGTGCATTTGTACGCCGACCTGGACATCGGTTCGGGCTATTTCACGAGCGGAAATTACGACGCGGCGATCGAGGTCTTTGACCGGATCATGGAGGCAGACCCCTACAACTTCATGGCTGCAATGCGGCTGGCCGTTGCCTATTCCGTGACCGATCGTGCGGAACAGGCGCAGGCGAACTTCGAACGCGCAAGAACCATCAATCCGTCGTCGGTCGACCTGCGTCACTATCATGCGATGCATTACCTGCGTAACCGGCAATGGAATCTTGCCGAACCCCTGTTTGAGTCGGTATTGGCAGAAATGCCGGACCGATTGCCGGCGCTCGAAGGGCTGGCGACTATTTACTCGCGGCAAAACAACGACGAGAAAACACTGCAAGCACTCGAGAAAATTGTTGCGATCAAAGCCTCACCCGGCGTTGAGCTTGTCCGCCTTGGACAGCTGCACATGGCGCGAGGCGACACCACGGCGGCAATCGGTGCGTTCGAGCGGGCGAGCCGGATTCTGGGTCGGCGATTCGGCCAGGATCTCGAGTTAGGCGTGCTTTACCTGGCCGACAGGCAGTTTGAAAACGCGGCCGCCAGTCTCGACAAAGTAACTCGCGTCCATCCCGGCTACGCGATGGCTTTGTTCAAGCGCGCCCAGGTCAGTGTGCTTTTGAACGAAGCGGACCGGGAATCGAAAGTTCGCCTGGCCTGGCAACGCGGCGATGACACGACACGCAGGCTCATCGCGACCGAAAAGCTGTTCCGCGGCATTGATTATCGGTCGCGATAACAAGCAATTGTCAGCGAATCTGCTTGATGCTGTAGAGCTGGTCGAAATACGTGGCGTCCGGCGACACGTAGATTTTTCGAATCGGTGTTACCGAAACGCCATTTAATACGCCTTCCTGAAAATTACCGTCGTCGTCGGTCCATCCTGCACCGAACAGGCTGTGAATGACGTAGGGCTCACCGTCAACGTGGCCGAGGTACAGCATGACGTGGCCCGGTGAGTAGAGCAGGTCGCCAACATCGCAATGAGCGAGGACCTTGAGTTTTTCCTCGGCGCTGTCGCAGGCGGAGAAATCGATGTTCCGGCCGATGGGGCTTTTGCGCTGCTGCTGTGAGTTTCGCGGCAGCAGGACGCCAAAGGTCTTGTATACCTCCATGACCAGCCCGGAGCAATCGCGTGCGTTGTAGGAATGTCCCCAGCCATATCGCTCACCGAGGAACTTGAAGGACTGGTGCAGGATATTTCGGCGCGTGAAAGGCATGTAGCCAACAGAGACATCCTGGTTACGGGCGATCAGTGCAGTGCGAAGCTGCAATTCGCCCTGATCGCCACGAACAGGCAGCAAGACAGCATGGCTCGACAGCGGGTTCTGGCCGTCGACGTGACGCTCGATCTCATCCGCATTCAGTAGCGGCAGGCGCACGCCCATGTCGAGTTGCAATTCCGAAATCGCGGCGACTTTCGGATTGAAGTTGGTGGTCACCTTGCCGCCGGCAACAATCAGGAAATTGCCCCGGTCGCGGTACTGCAGGATTTTCTGACGATCGCCAGTAACTATTTTTTCTTTCAACACCCAGGCGGCGTAGTTGTAGGACTGTACAAAACACCACTGACCATCCGAGCTTTCGTGAAGAACCGCGACGGCATCGGCCGGAAACAGCCCGTTCTCCTGGAAGCGGTCAAGATCAAACGTCTCCTGCGACTTGAAGACGACGTCTTTGGTCGGCCACGTACGCATGTCGGCGCGCCGCAGTATCAGGCCGAACCGGACAGCGTTTGAATCCGCCAGTGCATCCAGGTTCAGGTTTTGCCGGTAGCGGTCGTAGTCCGCTTCGCCCACAGTGCCGCCGTCGCGAAAGTACAGGGCTTCGGGATAGGGTTTGCTGACGGACTGGATTAGATTCGAAAGCGCTTTTCCGGGCAACGTATCCGCGTAGCCGGCGAGGTCGACCATATTGGGATCGCGTCTAAAACCGTCACGGACGATCCTGGCGATATCCGTCTCGTCCGCCAGCAGTTCGTCAACCTGCGAGGTCTTGTCTATCCAGAAATCGACCGAGTGATGCATGATGTCAGCCTGAACGCGTAAGGCGCGCCCTGTCTGCAGGGATCAGGATGCGGCCGCCTTGTCGAAATTCAGCATCGACAGTTCGCTGATCGCTTCGATGCCCAGTCCGGGTGCATCGGATATCGAGATTTCCGCGCCATCGAAAGCGACACCGCCGACAACCGGGTTAACGGTGGCCAGCGATGGCGCATCGAGGTCGACACGGGTAATGCTGTTTGCCTTGGCGACTGCAACGTGCGCAGCTGCTGAAACGCCAATGGCAGTTTCCAGCATGCAACCCATCATGCATTCGACGTCATACAAGGCAGCGATGTCGGCGATCTTGATGGCATTGGAAATGCCGCCCGTCTTCATCAGCTTGATGTTGATGATGTCGGCGCCGCGCATTTGAATCAGGTCGATGACTTCGCGCGGACCGAAGCTGCTTTCGTCCGCCATCACTGAGGTGGTCACTCGCTCGGTCACGTACTTCATGCCTGCGACGTCATTGCCACGGACAGGCTGTTCGATGAACTCGATCTCGACACCGCTGTTCTCGAGTTCGCGAAGCGCAGTGACAGTTTGTTTGGGTGTCCAGCCCTGGTTTGCATCAAGGCGAATGAGCGCACGGTCACTGACGGCAGCATAAATGGCCTTGACGCGTTCGATGTCCACACGCATGTCCTTGCCGACCTTGATCTTCAGTGCCTCAAATCCGCGGTCGGCAGCGTCAACGGCGTCCTGCACCATTTTGTCGATATAGTCGATGCTGATCGTCAGGTCGGTCGAGAGCACAGGCTCCCCGCCACCGAGAATCTTGTACAGCGGCGCGCCCAGTGATTGTGCGAACAGATCGTAAACGGCGATCTCGACAGCCGCCTTGGCGCTGAAGTTCTTGTACAGCGACCCCTGGATCAGGTCGACGACGTGATTGAGGTTCTGGATGTCCTCGTTCTTGATGGCCGGCAGGATGATGGTGCGGATGGCTTCGATGATTGAGCCGTGTGTTTCGCCGGTGATTACGGCCGTGGCCGGTGCGCTGCCGAAGCCTTTATGGCCGGTATCGGTTTCCAGCACGATGACGACGTCTTCCATGTGGTCGACCGTGCGAATTGCGGTTTTGAATGGCATCTTGAGAGGAATCCTCAATTTGCCGAGTTCGAAGCCTGTTATTTTCATTGTGTCATCTCGGGTTCGGCGACCGGCGAGCGCGAAGTCTCGTGCGGCTGTTCGGTCTCGGTCGGCGCTTCTAAATCAAGCGGCTCTTCTATCGTTAGCAATGTTTCCAGTTGTTCAGGGTAGTACTTGTCCAGCAACGCAAACAACGTCGCAGTCGTCTCTCGCGTTACTTCGCGCGTCACTTCCCAGGGACGAAAGTGCAGCTGGAAGGCACGCAGGACGTTGCGCGTCTGTTCGTCATATTCACCCGTCGTCTCGATCTTGTAGCCGTAAACCGCAAGTGCCTTCTGGACGTTGATCAAGGGCAACGGTTCCGCGCGAAACTTTTCCCAATAGCGAATGACGGTGTCATCGTCGTACCAGGCGCCGTAACCGAGCGAGGCGAGTCGTTGCCACGGGAAACGGGGGCCTGGATCGATTTTCCGGTCCGGCGCGATATCGGAATGGCCGATAATGTGCGTCGGTTTGACATCGGGATGCCGCTTCAGGATTTCGTCAAGTAATTCGGTCAGCAGTGCGATCTGGCCGTCGTCAAAATCCGGGTAAAAACACAAGCGTTCGGGTCCGCCGGTGTACGCATCGACACCCTGCTCGCTGGCGTGGCACCAGGTGCGATTCACCAGTTCAATACCAATGGACTGGTCGTTCAGGCCGCTCTTGCCCGCCCAATAGCTGGTACCGGCATGCCAGGCGCGGCGCGATTCGTCCACGAGTTTGTAAACCTTGAGCGCTGATTTGCCGTAAGTCTGATCGCCCGGTTCCGGAATCAGGTAATGCGAGCTCACCGGGTATCTTGACGGCTTGGTCAGGATATTGAGGGAATCCCCGAAATTTGCCGTCGTATGGTGAATGACAATGATGCTGACACGACTGTTCTGATTGGCCGACTCAGTCGTTTGCAAGCCGGTGCACGCAAGCATATTGCAAGCCAGGATAATCGTGATAAAAAGACGGGTAGTACGGCGTCGCATCGTGTGAATTTCGATATTAGGTGGGAAGGGGCCAGACGGAATAAATAATTCTTTACTTTTCCGCACTCGATGATATTTTATGCCGTACAAGGCTGACATAGTCAAGAAAACGCAACATATTCAGGGGAGCATCATAATGACCTTGTTCAATATGGGGAAAGTGCCTGTATTTTCTTCGCGCGCACTTAGAAATCTTTTCAAGATCTTTAGCGTCACACTGGCATTTGCGTTCTTTGCAACGCCCGCCAGTGCGCAGCAGACCGGTGAAATTGCCGGCCAGATCGTCGACGCGAGTGGCGCCGGTGTTTCCGGTGTGAGTATTGAGGCCACCAGTAACGTTCTGCCACAGCCGCGTTCGATTACGACGGCCGAAAACGGCCGATACCGTCTGCGCCTGTTGCCACCGGGCGAATATTCACTGAAGTTTTCGTTTCCCGATGGCAGCGTGCAGGAACGCTCTGTCTACGTGCAATTGCAGCAGACTGCCGAGCTTGACATGGTTTCCGGAGCACAGATCGAAGAGATCGTCGTTAAGGGTACCCAAGTCCTGACCGAAACCGGCCAGGGGGCACTGAAGAATCTGATCAGCGCCGAGACAATCGATGCGGTTCCGGTGGGCCAGGAATATCGTGACCTGATGAAGCTCATCCCGGGCGTACAGTACACAGAACTCAGCGTGCGCGGACCCAGCGCCGGTGGCTCGGGCCAGGACAACACCTACCAGTTTGATGGCGTCGATGTGTCATTGCCATTATTCGGTGTACTGTCCAGTGAACCATCGTCGCATGACATCGCGCAGGTTTCGATCGTCAAGGGCGGTGCGAAGGCGATCGGCTTCAATCGATCCGGCGGCTTCCTGATCAACACGGTCTCCAAACGCGGCACGGACGAATTCCGCGCCGAAGTGAGGCACCAGATCCAGACTGCTTCGCTGACCAGCGATCAGGACACGGGCAGCTCGCTGGAGTTTGATGAGGATCGAAGCTGGACGACACTTAGCCTTGGTGGTCCGATCGTCCGGGATCGCCTGTATTTCTACACCTCCTACTACCGTCCGGAACGTACGCGTGACAACTCATCGAATGCCTATGGCAATGTTGGGGATTTCGACAGTGAGCGCGATGAGTTTTTCGGCAAGCTGACGTTTGCGCCGACCGATAACATCTTGCTTGACGCGAGTTTCCGAACGTCAGATCGCGAAGAAGTTAACGACAGCATTGGTGAGTTCGAAAGTCCGACGTTGTCGCTGGGTTCAAAAACGCAGCAAGACATATTGATTCTCGAAGGCTCATGGATTCTTTCCGACGCGAGTTCCTTGAGTTTCAAGTACACGGATTTCGAGAACTCCGGTTCGACACGTCCCGATAACCTGTTTGCGTTCAATCCCCAGCAGGGCGGATCGCTCAATATCGGTGCGCTTGATACGCAGGGTTACGTCGATATCCCGATTTACCGGGACCCGAATGATCCGGTTAACGGCGCCGCGAATGCGAACTTCAATGCCTTCATCGCGCCGTATGTCAACCAGTACAGCTACAACCCGACAGCCGGTTTCCCAGGCGGTGGTGGTGCAGCCGGAGGCGGCAGCACAATCGATGTTGTCGAATATTTCCGCGAGAGCTTTGAGATTGCGTTTGATCACACACTGTATGTCGGCAATACCACCCATGACCTGCACGTTGGCTATCAGTACATGGATGTCGCCGAAGACCTTGCTCGCAGTTCGAACGGCTGGGGTTTGATTGAAATTCTGGGCGGCCAGACCTTGGCCTCCGATGGTGTAACGCCGGTGTACTTCCAGGCAAGCGTGCAGCAGCAGTCATTGCTTGACCCGGGCGGCAGTGCGCTGATTCCGTCGATCTATTCGAGTTCCGAGCTGCAAAGCATCGAGCTCAACGACACGATTACTGTCGGCGACTGGACCTACAATGTTGGTGTCATGCTCAGCAACGACGTGCTCTACGGACAGGGTCTTGCCGTTGCACCCGCAGGGGTTAGCCCGATTACCGGATTCGTTCAGTCGCCAGGTACGCCGTACAAGATGTACGAGGTGGATTTCAAGGACATGATACAGCCGCGACTGGGCGTGAACTGGGATTATTCGGATCGAGGTTCGGTCTACGCGAACTTCGCCCGTTACAACCCATCAGCCTCGTCGCTGGCGCGTGCAGCGTCCTGGGATCGCAATTTGCGTAACACGGTCGAAGTGTTCTTCGATCAGAACGGCAACTTTATTGAGAGTGAGCCTCTGGCGGCATCTTCTGGCAAATGGTTTGCTGAAGGCCTGGATCCGCGTTTCACGAATGAGTTTCTCGTGGGTACGACCTGGGATGTTTCGGATCAGTTGAGCATTCGCGGCAGTATTCGTCATCGCAAGTCCGAGAATTTCTGGGAAGATACCAACAACAATGCCCGTATCGCCTACCCGGATCCGGTTGAAGGGCTTCCGGCAGGCGTTCCCGCTGAGTTGTACATTCCGAATCTCGGTAGCTCTTCAGATCCCAACAGCATTCGCGGCGAGATCGGTGGTTCATCCTATGTCATCGCAGAGCTCGACGGTGCTTTCACGAAGTACTGGGAAGCCAGTTTCGAGGCGGAATATCAATCAGACGAGTGGTTCGTTAATGCGTCTTACACCTGGAGCCACTACTACGGCAACTTCGATCAGGACGGCACGACGACCGACAATGATCAGGCGATTTTTATCGGTTCATCAAATCTCGCCGATGGCGCCGGCCGCCAACTCTGGAATCTGAAGAACGGCAACCTCAACGGCGATCGTCGTCACCTGCTGAAGGTTTATGGCTTCTACCAGCTGCCCTGGGATGGCCGTGCCGGTGCGTACCTGGTGTATCAATCGGGTGAGCCCTGGGAGGCCTGGGACCGATTCCGCTACGCGAGCCAGACCGGCAGCTCAAGCGATACCATCCGGAACGCCGAACCGGCCGGTTCGAGGACCTCGCCGTCACACTGGCAGCTCGATCTGAACTACACGCATAATTTCGCGTTTGGTGACGTTCATAATCTCCAGTTGCGTGCGGATATTTTTAACGTGTTCGATAACCAGACTGGCTACAACTACCATCGTGATATGAATGATGCTGAATTCGGGACGCCCGATAGCTACTATCGACCACGACGTATCCAGTTGGCAGTGAAATATCAGTTCAACTAGGAACTCGTCCACACAGTTCTGTGCTGACTGAATTTGCGTCATGCACCTGTTCGACCCCCTTCCCCCGGGCGAGCAGGTGCATGACGCTTTTTATTTTCGCGGTCTCGCTATTCGGCCTTGCCGCCTGCGACGGACGTAACCAACCGACCGATCTCGATATGCCGCCGATCAGCGACGCGGACTATCACTGGATCGCAGCACGCATCTTCGAAAACGAAACCAATGGCAAGACCCAGTACCTGACGTTCTGGGGCGCCGGCGAGGACTTTCCGTCGATGGGCATCGGCCATTTCATCTGGTTTCCGCAGGGTGTTGATGCGCCATTCGACGAGACGTTCCCGGCGATGCTGGACTATGTCAGTGAGCGCAGTGCCGATTGCGTACCGTTGCCGGAGTGGCTACAGCAACGTCCCGTTCCCGACGCACCGTGGCACGACAAGGCAAGTTTTGACCAGCAGCAGGACTCCGAGCGGATCGCCTCGCTGCGACAATGGCTGTCGCGGACGGCTCCGCAGCAGGCGCAGTTCATCGTTGCCAGTTTCAGGCAACGATGGAATGAACTCGAACTCGATTCCGGCAATAAAGAAGTACTGACCGCACACCTGCAGGAATTGCTCGGCACACCCGAAGGCCTGTTCGCCGTTATCGACTATTACAACTTCAAGGGCCTGGGCAGCAACCCGCGGGAACGCTACGCCGGTGAAGGCTGGGGGCTTGTCCAGGTGTTGGGCGATATTGCATCGTCCGCCCATCGGGACGCACCGCTGATCGAGCAATTCAGCGAGGCGGCCGGAGACCGGCTGCAACGGCGGGTCGCCAATGCACCGCCCGAGAGGAACGAGGCACGCTGGCTCGAAGGCTGGCAAAAGCGTACCGCTTCCTACACGGAACCGGCGCCGGCGCGCTCCGGGCTGGCAGAAAGTCAGTACCGGGTTACGCCCTATCTGCAAACGGTTTCGACGGATGCGGCAACTGTCGTCTGGTTCAGTGAGCACTCGAGCGCCGGTGCGCTTCGCGTCAACGGCCAGGCAGGCTTCGAATTGGCCAGTCAACCCGAACGTGCCTGTGAACTGGCATACCACCTGGCCGAGTTTCGCAATCTTGAGATGGCCCGCTCGCTGCCCTATCGACATGAAGTCAAATTGCAGGAGCTGCAAGCCGGCCGTCGTTATCAGATTGAAGTCGACCAGGATGGCGAGCTGGCGACGCTGCATTTGCAAACGCCGGATTCGTCGCGCGCACGATTCGTCGTGTACGGCGATAGTGAAACCGAGCCCGAGTCGACGGGTGCACACGTTCAATGGCCGTCAAATGAGGACGATAGCCGCCGCTATTTAATTGACCAGACAACTGGCTACGCGCAAAACCTCGTGGCCATCGCCCGCAGCAAACCCGATTTCGTGGCTATTGCCGGTGACCTGGTGGAGTCCGGCGGTGAGCAGCGCGACTGGGACGAGTTCTGGCGCCACAACGCAAAATTCGCCGCATCGGTGCCGATCGTGCCTGCACCGGGCAATCACGATTATTTCGGCGGCCCGGGGCAGCACGGTGGTTATGGCGGTGAAGCATCGAGGCGCGCCGTATCCAAGTACAGGGCCTATTTTGGCCGGCCACTGTATTACGTACTGGATCATGGGCCGATCGCGCTGATCGTGCTGGATACAAACAACGGCAAGCCCGAACGTTCACCGACGGACACCAACTGGTACCTCAACGATACCGCGCCGGACTGGCAGGAAGGTTCCGAGCAGTGGAAGTGGCTGCAACAGGCTCTGGCGGATGCGCAAAGAGACAAGGCCTTCACGTTTGTAATGTTTCATCCTGCGCCGTATTCATCCGGCATCCATGGCAGGCCCCCGGGTGTCGGTGACGGTGAGAACTTTTCTTCGGGTTGGCCGCAGCGCGTACTGACGCCGATGTTCCTGCGCTACGGCGTCGATGCGGTGTTCACAGGTCATGACGAGATGTACGAGCATTCAGTCCTGCAAGGCGAAGAAGCGATGGCCGATGGCAGCAGCAGGGCGCACACCCTGCACTTTTTTACGGTTGGCATCGGTGGCGATGGTCTGCGCGGCATCGATCCGCTTGTCAGCAATCCTCACAGCCTGTTTACGGCCGACCGGAATGCACCTGAAATCTACAGTGATGCCGGCGTTTTGCAGGATGGCGGCCGGCACTACGGTCACCTGCTCGTTGATGTGAGTCGGGAGGCCGGCGAATCCTGGCAGGCGCGTTTCGAGCCCGTCTACATTTTTCCGGTCATGAGTCCCGAGGGTGAGGTGCAGGCC
The DNA here is from genome assembly GCA_963976365.1 of uncultured bacterium. GTDB lineage: Bacteria > Pseudomonadota > Gammaproteobacteria > Steroidobacterales > Woeseiaceae > UBA1847. The sequence goes on from CAXBKH010000007.1 coordinate 150,304, forward strand.
TTTGAGTCGCGCCACTATGATGATGTGCTTGTATTGAAGAACGATCGTGTCCATTAGTATTGGCGGCATCGACGCGGCGATTGTTATCGGCTACATGCTTGCCGTACTGGCCCTCGGCGTCTGGCTGGGACGCGGCCGGCAATCTGCGACGCGTTATTTTCTCGGTGACCGGTCACTGCCCTGGGGTGCCTTGCTGCTGTCCATCGTGGCAACCGAGACCAGCACCGTCACATTCCTGAGTCTTCCGGGCCTGGCGGCCGCGGCTGGTGGCGATCTCACCTTCCTGCAGATTACGATTGGCTACATTGTCGGCAGAACCGGCGTTATTTTCGTCCTGCTGCCGCTGTATTTTCGCGGCAAGCCATTTACGGCCTACGAGGTCCTTGAAACCCGCTTCGGCATGACGAGCCGGCGACTCGTATCGAGCCTGTTCCTGCTGACGCGCAACGCCAGTGACGCGTTGCGTTTGTTCCTGACCGCACTGGTGCTGCAGATCGTGCTCGGCCTCGACCTTTCATTAAGTGTCATCTTTATCGGTGTGGTCACGATTCTATATACGTTTATCGGCGGCGCGAAATCCGTTATCTGGAATGATTGCATCCAGTTCGTCATCTACATGATTGGAGCCGCGGCGGCGGCCTACATCATTGTCGGCAATGCACCGGGCGGCATGGAGCAGATTCTAAAGTTTGCTCAGGACGGCGATAAGCTGCAGCTCTTCGATTTTGACCTGAGCCTGACCAAACCCGGCATGACGTTCTGGGCCGGGCTTGCCGGTGGCGCATTTCTTACCGCCGCGACGCACGGTACGGACCAGATGATGGTGCAACGCTACCTGTCGGCGCGAAACCAGCGCGACGCATCGCTGGCGCTCGGCATCAGCGGCTTTATCGTGATGCTGCAGTTCGCCGTGTTCCTGCTGATCGGCGTCGGCCTGGCTGCACTGTTTGGAATCACCGCGGCGGGTTCTGCCGTCGATGTCAAAAACGATCAGCTATTCGCCTATTTCATCGTCAACTACATGCCCGTCGGGCTTCTGGGTCTTACGCTCGCCGCGGTTTTCGCGGCGGCAATGTCGACGCTATCCAGTTCGCTGAATTCCTCGGCAGCGGCGTTCGTCAACGATATATTCCTGCCGTTGCAAAAGCGCGATGCCGCGGATGACAACACACTGAAGGTCGGGCGCACGGCAACGGTCGTCTTTGGTCTCGTGCAGATCGGCATTGCGCTGGCATTCGACATGATCGCATCCAGTGCCAGCATTGTTGCGAACGTTCTGAAGATCAGCGGTTTCGCGGCGGGCCCGGTTCTGGGGCTTTATTTTCTCGGCGTGTTTGCGCCGCGGGTGCGCCAGCGGGCGGCACTGACGGGATTCGTGGTCGGAGTCGGTGTATTGTCGGTCATTGCTTATACGACGTCAGTGCACTGGGCCTGGTATGCACTGTTCGGTTCCATTATTACAATGGCTGCCGGTAGCGTTGCGAACCTCATTGAAGGAAACAATGTTGAAGACTGATGTTCTTGCCGCACTGAAAGCTATTGTCGGGGAACGGCATGTTCTGACCGGGGACGCGGTCGCTGCCATCGAGTTTCCCTGGAATACGCATGACGGCTGTATCGCTCGAGCGATCGTCAGTCCGGCGTCTACTGCCGAAGTGGCCGAAATCATGCGTTGCTGCAATGAGGCGGGGCAGACCGTCGTGCCGTTCGGCGGCATGACCAATCTCGTACAGGGATGCGCGACGAAAGCGGACGATATCGTGCTGTCGCTGGCGCGGATGAACCGGATTGAAGATGTCGACAAGTCCGCAGGTACACTCATTGCGCAGTCTGGTGTGACTCTACAGGCGGCGCAGGAGGCCGCTGAGGCAGCCGATATGTTTTTCCCGGTGGATATCGGTGCTCGTGCCAGTTGTCAGCTCGGCGGCATCGTTTCGAATAACGCGGGCGGCAACAAGGTGATTCGCTACGGTATGACCCGCGATTCAGTGCTCGGGCTTGAAGCGGTGCTGGCCGATGGCACTGTTGTTTCGTCGATGAATCGCTACATCAAGAACAACTCTGGCTTCGACCTCAAGCAGATGTTTATCGGCAGTGAGGGTGTTCTTGGCGTCATCACGCGGCTGGTTTTTCGATTGCGTGCCACCGCGCGTAGTCACAATGTCGCATTGCTGGCCTGCGAGAAATTCGACGATGTCGTCGCGATTCTCGAAACAGCCAATCGCAGCCTGCCGAACACGCTCAGCGCGTTCGAGGTGATGTGGGACAGTTTCTACTCACTGGTTGTCCAGCCCAGGGGCAGGATTGCGCCGCCCATCGAGCCGGGCAATGCGCAGTACGTGATTGTCGAAACTATGGGTGTTGATCAGCAGCACGACACGGCCGCATTCGAGGGCCTGCTCGAAGACCTGATGGAGCAAGGGCTGCTGGTCGACGGTGTGCTCGCCAAGTCGGACAGCGAACGTGAATTGATCTGGAGTATTCGTGACGAAGTGGAGCCCGTGATTGGCAACGCGCATAACTTCGACGTGAGCCTGCGTAGTACCGATGTCGGTGAGTACGTGCGCAACGTTGAAACAGCCATTGCCGGATTGTTCGCCGACGCGACAGTGATCGGGTTCGGCCATCTCGGCGATAACAATGTGCATATTTCAGTGAGTGGCATCGACTTCGACAGCGACAGGACACGGCAGGTCGAGGAGCAGGTCTACGGATGTCTCGAGGAATTCGACGGCGCAATTTCTGCCGAGCACGGCATCGGTCTCGAAAAGCGGGCATACCTGCCAATCAGTCGCAGCGAGTCCGAGATCGAACTGATGAAAACGCTGAAGCGTGCACTGGACCCGAACAATATCCTGAATCCCGGCAAAGTCGTCGACGCGGCAACGTGATGAACCGACAACTACTCACCAACGGCAGATTGTTTGACGGGGATAGCGTGTATGACGATCAGGCTGTTCTTATCGACAATGGCCGGATCGCCGAAATCGTTCCGGCCGGGCGGGTGCCACAGAACGCATCGGTCGTCGATATCGGCGGTCATCTGCTGGCGCCGGGCCTGATCGACCTGCAGGTGAACGGTGGTGGCGGGGTATTGTTCAACGACACGCCGACCGTCGAGGCGCTGCAGGCAATGCTTGCGGCGCATCGGGCGCATGGCACAACCGCCTGCCTGCCGACGTTAATCAGCGACAACGCAAAGATGATGCGGCAGGGCATCGACGCGGTGGCCGAGTGCCTTGCGGGTAGTTGTCCGGGAGTGATTGGCATTCACCTCGAAGGCCCGCATCTCAACACCGACTATCGCGGCGTGCATGACGCGAGCCAGATGCGGCCGCTTGACGACGAGGCCATGGCGTTGCTGAGCTCGCTGGAATCCGGTCGGACGTTAGTCACCCTCGCGCCCGAGACGATCGCCACGGATATTATCAAGCGATTGACTGCATCCGGGGTCATCGTGTTTGGCGGACACAGCGCCGCAACCTACGAAGAAACACAAGCGGCGCTGGGTGCAGGCCTGTCGGGATTTACACACCTGTTCAATGCGATGAGTCCGTTGGCAAGTCGTGCGCCGGGAATGGTGGGCGCCGCACTGGATGATGCGAACAGCTACGTCGGCATCATTGCCGATGGTCACCATGTTCACCCGGCCACATTGCGCATCGCGATTCGTGCCAAGGCACGGGGCAAGATGTGTCTTGTGACGGATGCGATGCCGACGGTTGGATCGGCCGACAAGACGTTCCTGCTGTACGGCGAAAAGATTACCGCTACCGGCGGGCGTTGCATCACGGCCAATGGCACGCTGGCCGGCAGCGACATCGGTATGATTGATGCCGTCCGCAATGTCATTCGCTTCGGTGACGTTGATCTTTACGAGGCCCTGCGCATGGCGTCTTCGTATCCGGCGGCGGCCCTGGGCCTCGCCGACAGGCTTGGCTATCTTCGCCCGGGATATCGTGCAGATCTCATCGAGTTGGACGACGACCTGAACGTGATTCGAAGCTGGGTCCAGGGCGATATGGAGTCCAACACCTGACGTGGACGTCGTTATTCTCAAAGATGGCGATGCCGTTGCGGCGGCAGGCGCCGATTTATTGCAACGGGTTCTGCGGCGGAAGCCGAATGCAGTTTTTGGTCTCGCCACCGGGCGAACGCCACTGGCCATGTACCAGCGGCTTATTGCAGCTTGCCGTGACGAGGGTCTGTCATTTCGCGATGTAACGACCTTTAACCTCGACGAATACATCGGCCTGTCCCCGGACGATCCGCAAAGCTATCGCGCCTACATGAAGCGCGAGTTGTTCGATGAAATCGACATCGATCAGAGCAATACCTTCCTTCCTGAGTGTGGAGAAAAGACCGATCCGCTGGACGTCGGTCCCGCCTACGAAGCGCTGATTCGATCACGCGGCGGCATTGACCTGCAGGTGCTGGGCATCGGCCGCAACGGACACATTGGTTTTAACGAACCAACGTCGAGCCTCAATTCGCGAACGCGTATCAAGACATTGACGCGAGAGACCATCGCCGCGAATAGACAGTACTTCAACGATCCGTTGGCGCAGCCGCAACTGGCGGTGACGATGGGCATTGCAACGATCATGGATGCCCGCCAAATCGTGTTGCTCGCCACCGGCAAGGAAAAAGCAGAGGCCGTGCGGCAAACGATCGAAGGTCCGGTATCCGCGATGTGCCCGGCCTCAATACTGCAGATGCATGAAACCGTCTCCGTATTGCTCGACGAAGCGGCTGCATCGGCACTGACTTTGCGCGACTACTACGACTGGATAGCGCAGCAAAAACGGCGTATCTCCGGCAAAAAGGAGGGGCGTTGAGTGAGGTCAGTCGTACAACAGGAAACGGGCGCGTCGCGCGATGAACGCATCGAGTTCCGGTCGATAAACGGCTTCAATCTCTTTCGATGTTTTGCCGTTGAGCAGCGCCGCAAGCGTTGCCGCATTGCCAAGCAGCCGCATGTAGCGCTGCGTTTCCCAGGCTTCGCCATAGTCGCGCAACAGGAGCTCGGCGATTGCAAACCCCACGGCCAGCGGTCGAAGACGTGTGCGATCCGTAATGGTGATTCGAACTCCTTCGCAGTATTGGCCGACGTAGGTGCTGGCATCCGGCGTGAACGTCGTCGCAGCGAACGCGATTCCGTCAAGTGGCAGTGCGTTCAAACTCGCGGCCAGCGACGCAGCGTCGATCCACGGGGCGCCGAGCAACTCGAAAGGCGTGTCCGTGCCCCGGCCGACCGATACATTGGTGGTCTCAAGCAAGCCGACACCCGGGTAGAGCAGGGCCGCGCGCAGGCTACGCATGTTGGGCGACGGATCAACCCAGGCAAGGCCGGTGTCATCGAAAAACTGTTCGCGTCGCCAGCCCTCGGCGCGCACAACCTGCAGATCGAGATCAAGCGCGAGTTCTGCCCGGAACAACAGGGCCAGTTCGCCCACCGTCATGCCGTGACGAACGGGCATCGGGTGAAACCCGACGAAGGACTGCAGGCCGTCATCGAGGACAGGACCTGCGACATCGATGCCGTTGATCGGATTCGGCCGATCGAGGACAACGAAGCGCACATCGTGTTCGGCGGCCGCGATCATGGCGTTGCCCATCGTCGAGATGTAGGTATAAAAACGCGTGCCGATATCCTGTATGTCGAAAACGATAGTGTCGATGCCGGCGAGTGTGGCTGCGGTCGGGCGGCGGAGTTCGCCGTAAAGACTGATGACCGGTATGCCGGTTTCGCCGTCGGCGCCGTCGTCAATGCGCGGGATATCGAGCTTGCCTTCCAGGCCATGCTCGGGGCTGAAGATACGTACGAGTTTAACGCCGGGTGCATCATGCAGCAGGCGGATGGTGCTCTGACCGTTGCGGCTCAGACCTGTGTGATTGGTGATCAGGGCGACGCGGGCCCCTGCGAGCGGGCGGAATTCGTCGCGCGCGAGCACGTCGATGCCGGGCAATACGTCGCCTGCAAATGAGAGCGATGTCGTGCCGAATATCAGAAGTGCAGATAGAAAATGTCGGACCTTCATAGAACGGATACAGTAGAGCAATGCATGAGAAATTGACAACCGAAGCGGCGAATCCGGCATCTGCCAATCTCGACCGGCTGAGCACACTGGACCTCGTGCGACTGATCAATTCGGAAGATGAAAAAATCGCGGCGGCTGTCGCAAAACAGGCCGAGGTTATCGCAGCGGCCGTTGATGTCATCGCGGGACGACTCGCGGCGGGCGGTCGGCTGCTGTACCTAGGCGCCGGGACGTCCGGGCGTCTCGGTGTACTGGACGCATCGGAGTGCCCGCCAACCTTCAGCACGGATCCATCCCGGGTGGTAGGGCTGATTGCCGGCGGTGACGGAGCACTGCGCAATGCTGTGGAAGGCGCTGAAGACTCTGCCTCGCTTGCGGTCGAGGAGCTTCGTGCCCTGGCTCTGTCCGACAAGGACGCGGTGGTTGGTATTGCGGCCAGTGGCACGACACCCTATGTGCTCGGCGCCCTTGATGAAGCGCGAGTCGTCGGTGCGGCGGCCATCGGCCTGACCTGCAATCAACATGCACCGATCGAGCAGCACGCCGATATAACGATCGCTGTGGTCGTGGGTCCCGAAGTCCTGGCGGGATCCACACGCATGAAAGCCGGCACCGCGACCAAGATGGTGCTGAACATGCTGACCACTGCAGCGATGGTTCGGCTTGGAAAGACCTATGGCAACCTCATGGTCGATCTTCAAGCCAGCAATGAAAAACTTGTCGGGCGATCGCTGCGATTGCTGCAGCAATTGACCGGGATTTCCGATGCCGAAGCACGCGAGCGGCTTGACGCAAGCGACGGCGAACTCAAAACGGCGATTGTCAGTGAACGCCTCGGCATCGATGCAGGCTCGGCCAGGCAGCGCCTGGCGGGTGCCGGTGGACGCCTTCGTGGCGCACTGGGCGAAGATGACTGAGCGCAGGCTGATACTCGGCATCGATGGCGGCGGTTCTAAAACCGCGGTGCGAATCGCCGAAGTGGCACACGACGGCGAACTGCGCGTGCTGGGCGAGGGCTTTGGCGGCCCGTCCAACGTGCGGGCGGTTGGCCGGGCGCATGCGGAAATCAATCTTAACGTCGCGGTGGACGCAGCACACGAGGCGGCCGCAACTGCCGGCGAAAAAATCCACTTTGCCGTGCTGGGTCTGGCAGGAAGTTCGTTGCCGGACATTAAGGCATTCATCGGCAGTTGGGCCGGTGAGCGTGCGCTCGCAGACTCAATCGACATCGTGCATGACGCCGATCCGGTGCTGGCGGCCGGTGTTCCTGATGGCGTCGGCATCGCGCTGATCGTCGGCACCGGGTCAGCCGCGATTGGCTGCAACAGCGATGGCGGGCGTGTTGTGACGGGTGGTTGGGGGCATTGGTTCGGCGACGCCGGGAGTGGTTATGACCTCGGGCGGCGCGCCCTGGCAGCGATCGCCGAAGCCACGGATGGTGTCGGGCCTTCGACGCTGCTCGTCGAGCGCATTCTATTGCAACTGCACGTATCCAATCCTCGAGAGATGCTGATGCAACTGGGACGGAGCGGCGACATGAGCCGGGAGATCGCGGCGCTGGCCCCGATCGTTTTGCATGCCGCCGAACAAGGTGACGAAGTGGCCGCAAAAATTGTTGTGACGGCAGCCAGGGGTGCAGCACAGTTGGTGCGTGCAACGGCGGCCAAACTGGATATCGCGTCCGATGTGTCGCTCGCCATTGCCGGCGGCATCGTCTGTTCGAATACGAAGTACCGCGAAACGATGCTGGATGAACTACGGGCGCTCGGGATTGAGCCGGCCGAGGTGGCGGTTGTTCATGAGCCGGTTGAAGGTTGTCTGCTGATGGCCCGCAAGCGGATGCTCGAAGCGGCCCGGTCACGATGAGCTCAAAAAGCAGGCACTGGTCGTGGCTACCGAGTCTCTATTTCGCCGAAGGTCTGCCGTTCGTCGCAGTGATGACTGTGTCGGTCATCATGTACAAACGTCTCGATATTTCCAACACGGAGATTGCGTTCTACACGAGTTGGCTGTACCTGCCCTGGGTCATCAAGCCGCTTTGGAGTCCGGTCGTCGACATACTCAGGACGCGGCGTTTCTGGATTATCGCAATGCAACTGCTCGTCGGTGCCGGTTTCGCTGCCATCGCGCTTTGCATTCCAACCGATAACTTTTTCCGCTATTCGCTGGCCGCATTCTGGCTGGTCGCGTTCAGTTCGGCGACCCATGATATTGCCGCCGACGGATTCTACATCCTGTCGTTGAACGATCATGAGCAAGCCTGGTTTGTCGGTGTTCGAAACACCTTTTTTCGCCTGGCGATGATCTCCGGCCAGGGTTTGCTGGTCATGGTGGCGGGCTTCCTGGAAAGCGAAACGAACAATCTGCAACTGTCCTGGAGTATCGCTTTTTATCTGCTGGCCGCAATTTTCGTCATGCTGTTCGCCTGGCATCGCCGCGTTTTACCGCGACCCGATACGGATATCGAGGGCGAAGCGGAATCACTGCGCACGCTGCTGGCAAAATTTGTCGAAACCTTCATCACATTTTTCAGGAAGGAACACATTGGCAAGGTGATTGCGTTCCTGCTGCTGTATCGCGTCGCCGAAGCGCAGCTGACTAAACTTGCGCCGCCGTTCCTGCTTGACGACCGCGTGCTTGGCGGGCTCGGGTTGGGGACTGCTGACGTCGGATTCGTTTATGGGACGGCCGGTGCGCTGATGCTGACATTGGGCGGATTGGCCGGCGGGTTTCTCGCGGCACGCAATGGCCTTAAGTACTGGATCTGGTGGATGGTCATGGCGATCAATCTGCCGGATGCTGTCTACGTATTGCTGGCGTATCTGCAACCCCAGAGCCTGCTGCCGGTGGTCATTGCCGTTGGTGTCGAGCAATTCGGCTACGGGCTCGGTTTTGCCGCTTACACTCTCTATATGCTGTACGTATCGCGCGGCGCGCACAGCACAGCGCACTTTGCGATTTGCACCGGGTTCATGGCACTTGGCATGATGTTGCCCGGCATGTTCAGCGGCTGGCTGCAGGAAAGCCTCGGGTACCAGCAGTTTTTCGTTTGGGTTTTGGTGGCGACCATCCCGTCGTTCCTCGTCGTCGCGATGATTCCACTCGATGCCGAATTCGGTCGCGACAAGGCGGCCAAGGCATAATTCGCCACTATTGCACCCGTTTGGCGCCATAATGCGGTGCGAAATTATCAACTGATTCAAGGCGGAGATTTACAGTGGATTCAATACTAGTCGTTGGTGGCCAGATTTTGTCGGGCACAGTCGCCACCAGCGGATCGAAAAATGCGGCGCTACCGATTCTCTTCGCCAGCCTGCTCGCCGATGGTGAGCATCGTTTTGACAACGTTCCGGCCCTGAAGGACATCGATTCAACGGAATTGCTGCTCGCTGCGCTGAATTGCGATGTCGAACGAGACAGTCACTCCATGCAGGTCGTCGTGAAACCACCCGCCAAGGCCGAGGCGCCTTACGACCTCGTTCGCAAGATGCGGGCGAGCATCCTGTGCCTGGGTCCGCTACTGGCTCGTTACGGCGAGGCGCGGGTCAGCCTGCCGGGCGGCTGCGCGATCGGTTCACGGCCGATCGATCTGCACGTCGATACGATGCGGCAACTCGGCGCCACGGTGGAAATCGAGGAGGGCTACGTTATCGCCCGGGCCGACAGGCTCGAAGGCGCCAGGATCCTGTTTGAAAAGCTCACGGTCGGTGGTACTGAGAATGCACTGATGGCGGCGACACTCGCGCGCGGCACCACGGTAATTGAGAATGCCGCGAAGGAACCTGAAGTTGTCGACCTGGCGCGCTACCTGAAAACCATGGGTGCGAAAATCGTGGGCGAGGGTAGCAGTGTCATCACCATCGAAGGTGTCGACAAACTGACGCCGGGACAACACACGATTGTCCCTGATCGCATTGAAGCCGGAACGCTGCTGATTGCCGGTGCGATAACGGGCGGCGCAGTCACGGTCGAGCAGTGCGTACCGGAACACCTGCGTTCATTGATCGATCATCTGAAAGACTGTGGTTTCGACATTACACAGGATGCGTCATCCATTTCATTGGCGAGTTGCGATTCCTGGCAGGCGAGCGACATTTCAACCGCACCCTACCCGGGATTTCCCACGGACCTGCAGGCCCAGTTCATGGCGTTGATGACGCAGGCAGACGGCACATCGGTTATCACGGAAGGCATTTTCGAGAACCGCTTCATGCACGTGCAGGAACTGGTCCGGTTGGGCGCTGATATTTCGCCGATGTCACAGGTTGCCGTGGTTCGTGGCCATCGTGGTGGTCTCAGCGGTGCGCCGGTGATGGCGACGGATCTGCGTGCGAGCGCGAGCCTGATCCTCGCGGGGCTGGTTGCAAAAGGTACGACGCGGGTGAATCGAATCTATCACCTGGATCGCGGCTACGAGCATCTGGAGCGAAAACTCAAATCCCTGGGGGCGAATATTTCCAGGGTTGCCGGGTCCGATTAGCCGCCGAGTTGCGCTTGTCGGACCGCGCCGCTGTGTTCAGTCGCGCCGCAGCACGCCAGTCAGTGTAAGGACGACCACGGCTGACAGACCGGCGCCGGCGATAATGTAGAGACTGTTGAACAAAAGCCAAAGCCAGCGAAACGGACCCTGTGGCATAAAACGGCAACGCTGGTCCTGGCCCAGATCGATAACGGGCAGTGCGGCGTCGAGAGCGAAATGCAGTGGGTCAAGTCCGGGGCAGCCCTGCTCGGTCGCATGCTCCATGCGGCCGAAGGCGAACTGGTAAGTCACAGCCTCCGGTGGATTCTCAACCGGTACGAACGACTGGTCGAAACCGAATATTGCAGACGCGTATACCAGGGAACCAAGAAGCACTAACACGACAAACGACATGACGGCACGACGGGTTGAATAGCCGTAATGACTGACCAGCATGAGCAAGTGCGGGAAGATCCTTGCCCAGGGTTTGTCTATCCGCGCCGCGAGGCGCATGCGGATTTTTTCGACGGCAATCGCGTCGGCCTCCCGTGATTGTCCATGCTGCCGCAGTACGCGGCTCAACTGTTCATAGGGCTGCGGCCTGAATGTAGCTGCCGTAGGCCTGCCGCCTGGATACTGGCGACGCAACCAGCCAATGTTTCTTCGGATCACGTCGCCGCTGCCGACGTGCCGAACTCGTGAGTAAGTCGCGCCGTCAAGATCGAGGAAGCCATGCGCGGGCCAACCCGTCTCGGCATTGTCGAGAATGGTGTTGAGTTCCGCACCGGTCAGCAGCAACCAACCCTTGACCGGCTCTAAAGCACCGTCGGTTTTCGGGGTGTCCGGCTCGGATTGCAGCGTGCCGACATTTCTTAAGCCCAGCGCGTTGGAGATGCGTACTTGTTGCAGGTTTGCCATGACCGGCCCACCGGTCGTGAGCAGACCCACATAGTCAGGCCCGGGTGCGAGTCGGGCATTGGTAAGGAAAAAACTGCCGCCGACGATTGCCGACAGAAAGTTGAGCCGGCCGCTCGCCTCGAAATAATGCGGCGGCTGTTCACTGGATGTAAGTGAGACCGTTTCTACCTTCAGGTCTTCACTATGCAAAGCACGCCCCTGCGGGTTGATCAGCCGCGCACCGTCGCAGCGCAAATCACCGGTGACTTGTGCAGCGACAAACGCGACTTCGCCGATTGCCGCACAGCGGCGCCCAGCGGCCGGCTCCAGGCTGACGTTGCCGCCAACAACAATCGAGCGGGCGCTCAGCGCCGGTTCGCCGCGGCCATCCAGGTGAGCACCGGCCAGGCTAATGTCGCCATCGATCTGGGCACCATCGAGGCGCACGGTGCCGGCGGCGTCGAATTGTGATTCTTGAGTGGAACAGAGGAGAAGACGACCGCCGATTCGTGCATTGCTGAGGTGAACGGCGCATGTGCCGACCTGGCTCAGTTCTGAATCGTAGTCGTTGACCCCGGAAAACTGCGAGCCCGACAAATCGAGATCGGCTCGCACGTTAAGGCTCGCGCCGATGAACGCTGGCAGCGTGCACTCGACGAAGCGCAGAACCAGGAATTCCGCGCCACTGAAATCGACCGGTGCATCGAAAGTGCATGACAAAAACTGCAGGGCGGAATCGCCGTGCCGGATTCCGGACGGCGGCCGCAGGGGGCCGACAATATGTGCGTCTCGAATGCGCAATGGACAGCAAAGCGCTCCGTGGCTGGCGTCTGAGCCGGAAATCAGCGCTTGCAGGAACTCGGCGCGAAGCACCCTCTCCGACGATGGGAGCGTTGAGAAATCGGCAATCTGCCGGGCATCGATGGCGTCCAGCACGCAGCGCTCAGCGCCAACTGAAAACTGCCCTTCCTCGACTGGCGACTCAGCCATGATTAGCCCGTATGCCACTGGTTTTGATTGCGGTGCTTATCATGACACAGGAGCAGCCGCGATTCTCGCGGCGCTGCTGGAATCCGAGCTGAGTCGGCGGTCCGCCAGTATCGATCTCGTAGCGCTGGATCAGGGCGCCTGCTAGGATGAATGGATGCCCGCCGATGCAGCATTTCAAATGCTAATCCTTGCAGCCGAAGCCTTTGCAGTCTGTGGTTTGCTGCTCTGGTTTTTTCATTTGAGTACGCGTTTCGGCTACTCGTTGCTCTACATCACGCTCGGTGCGTTTCAGCACTTGCAGACGCTCATGGCAGCGACGCTGTATATCGAAATCTTACCCGGCATTGTTATCAGCCCTGGTTCGACTATTCTGTTCACCGCAACATTATTTGCGGTTCTGCTTGTTTATATACGCAATGACGCGGCGCAAACGCGGTCACTTATTGTGGGTATCGTGGCAGCCAACCTGACACTAAGCCTGGTGGTCTACCTGGCAACGTGGCACCTGGGTAGTGGACTGTTGATCGAAACCGGCTTTTCGAGTGAGCATCTGCTGACCTGGAGCATCAAAGCTTTCGCCGTCGGTACCGCCACGCTTATCATTGATGTTATTCTGATCATTGTCCTGTACGAGTTCTTTTTTCACCTGTTTCCTCGCCTGCTGTTTGCGCGGATCGCGGCGGCGATGCTCATTGTGGTTGCTGTCGACACGTCGCTATTCGTTACAGCGACATTCTACGGCGAGGCCGACTATGTGCGCTTTTTAACGTCCGGCTTGATCGGCAAGTCAGCCGTCGCGATCGTGTACTCGGCTTTGCTGACGAGCTATTTACTCGTAACCCGTCGTCGCCAACGGGATGCTCAAAGCCTGCATGAGCCCGTGCACGACGTATTTCATATTCTGACTTACAAGCAGCGATACAAGCGGCTGGAAGAAGAAATCAAACGCGATGCGTTAAGCGGCTTGTACAACCGGGGATTTTTTGACGACAACCTGAGGCGAGAGCTCGAGCGTGCAAAACACTTGCAGCACAGTCTCAATGTTGTGCTGATTGACCTGGATCACTTTAAATCAATCAATGACACTTACGGGCACCAGGTGGGTGACGACACAATAGTGACGCTGGCCCGTAGCATGGAGTCTGCGTTTCGTGCGGCGGACATTTTGTGCCGCTACGGTGGCGAAGAATTCGTGGTTGTCATGCCCGATTCTTCAATCGAAGCTGCCTACAAGGCGACCAGTCGATTGCAAACAATATTCACGACGATGTGTTCGGAGCGCGAGCTTCGTTGTGGCAGTGACATTACTTTCACCGCCGGGATTGCGAATTACCCGGCCGATGCCAGCACCGAAACCGGATTGATCGCGGTGGCGGATCGGCGTCTGTACAAAGGCAAGAATGAGGGCAGGAACAGGGTCATGTTCGACACGCAAATCATGCGAAAACTTGACCACGATTGATTACTGCAGCTCCGCAGAAACGATGACCTTACCGCGGGCGCGCTGTGTCTCAAGGTATCGCAAGGCCTCCACCGTCTCGTGCAGTGGGAAGCGCCGGTCGATCTGCGACATGAGGCGGCCATCGGCCATCAGGCCGGCGAGATACTCGAGGTCGTCGCCCTTCAGGGTTGCCAGCATCATGCCGATTTCCTGGTCGATAAACATTGACAGGACGGCAGCCTTTAATGGTGGCCAGAACGGCGCGAGCCAGTCTCCTTTGGGACCACCAACGAGCACCATGCGACCATTCGGCTGCAGAACCCGGCGATTGGCGCTTAAGGATTCGCTGCCAACCATGTCAACGATCAGGTCGTACTGATTGTCGCTCTCGGTATAGTTTTCTTTCTTGTAGTCAAAAACGTGTTCGGCACCGAGTCCGAGTACCATCTCGACATTGGGCGTGCTGCAGACTCCGTGAACTTCTGCTCCCAATGCTTTCGCGATTTGTACGGCGTAGGTACCGACGCCCCCCGACGCGCCGTTGATCAGGACCTTTTCACCGGCCTTCAGTTTGCCGTCGTCTCGAAGTGCCTGTAGCGCGGTAACCGCTGCGATCGGAATGGCAGCAGCAGCTTCGAAGCTCACGTCGTCCGGCAGATGCGCGATGGCACGGTCTTCCGGGATGACGATAAACTCGGCGAATGCGCCGTTGCGCCCGCCGAACACTCTGTCTCCCTCCGCAAAGCGCGTGACCTCATCGCCGACCGATGAAACGATGCCGGCGAAATCGGCGCCCATGCGGGGATCGTCGGGCCGGCCGATGCCTGACGAAAGCCGCATCAGGTAGGGTGAGCCGCGCATGAAATGATAGTCCAGCGGATTGGCTGCCGCGGCCTTGACCTGGACAACAACATCCTTAGGGCCTGCGACCGGTATCGCAACGTCGGTGTATTCGAGAACCTCGGGGCCACCATAACAACGACGAACAACCGCCTTCATCGTTCGGGAACTTTCGTCCACGTTCGGCGGTGCACTGCAGTCGGACGTGTAACTGATCGTCATGGCCAAAGCGCCGACGGCGACGACCAGGACGAGCAGGATTCCGTTGACTATCTTGTATCGCAGTTTCATTGTTCATCTCACTCATTGGATCGCAGGCCTCGATCCTAGCACTAAGACATACCTCTTTACTTCCCTGCATCAATCGTGCGAACTTGCAAAAATGGAGTATTCGGAAATCGCAAGGCAGCTTTGCAGTACCTGCCACCTGTTTGGCGGCCGTCGATGGTGTCTCGCGACGAGCGGTAATTTCTCGGCACGCGTCGATCACGAACAGTTTCTCATCAGCCAGTCCGGCCGCGAAAAATCAGAGCTCGGTCCGGATGACCTGATGTTATGCAAGCTCAGCGGCGTTGCGACCCAACCTGAACAAATACCCTCCGCTGAAACACCGCTGCATGCCTGCCTTTACAGGCTCGACAAGAATATCGGTGCCGTTCTGCACACGCATTCAGTTCCGGCAACGGTGTTGTCGCGAGAGGCCGGGGCATGCGTAGAGATCACGGGCTATGAAATGCAAAAAGCACTCACCGGCGTCAGCTCACATGAAGCGACGGTAGCGGTGCCGGTTTTCGACAACGACCAGGATATGGAGGCGATGGCGATCAGGGTCACGAACGCCTGGCACGAAGGCAGGATTTTGGTGCCGGGCTTGCTGATTCGTGGGCACGGCCTGTACGCCTGGGGTGCTGATATTGCGACGGCGCGACGCCATACGGAAGGCTTCGAATTCCTGTTCGAATGCATGCTTAACGAGGGCAAGCGGCGGTGAATATTCGGGCGATTGTCACGGATATCGAGGGCACAACCAGTTCAATTGCTTTCGTTCACGAGGTTCTTTTTCCCTACGCCAGCGAGCGTCTGCCGGACTATATAAGACAGTATTGCGATTCGCCGGAAGTGGCACGACTGTTGGACGCCGTACGTGACGAAGCCGGAGCGCCGGATTCGGGTATCGAAATCGTGATCGAGACACTGCTTGCGTGGATTGCTGAAGACCGCAAAGTGACGCCGCTCAAAACGCTGCAGGGATTGGTTTGGCAACATGGCTATGAGCGAGGTGATTTCACGGGTCACATCTTTGATGATGCCGTGACCGAGATGCGCGAATGGGCGAAGGCAGGCATCGACTTGTACGTGTATTCCAGCGGTTCTGTCGGCGCACAGAAACTCCTGTTTCACTACAGCGATGCGGGTGACCTGCGGTCATTATTTCAGGGATACTTCGACACCGAAGTCGGCCCCAAGCGACAAAGTGAGTCGTACAGGAATATTATTTCAAGCATCGAAGTTGAGCCTGCCAGGATCCTGTTTTTGTCCGATGTTGCCGAGGAACTGGATGCGGCGAGGGAGGCGGGCATGCAAACAACGCAGCTGGTCAGGGACGATGATGTCGTGCGTGGTGACCACCGGGTTGCACGGGATTTCACCGAGGTAGTGATAAACTGAGCCGATGAGTAAGCTAAGCGTGTATCGAGAGTCGGACGGCGCTATGCCGATCAGCGTGACTGAGTCTTTTGACGAGATTGTCACAATACTGGCTGCGGTGGGTATAAGGCTTGAGCGATGGGAGGCGGGCCGGGAACTGACCGACGATGCCGACAACGACACGATCATTGCCGCCTACCAGTCGGAAATTGATCGCCTGGTGTCAGAACGTGGCTACCAGAGTTTCGATGTCGTCAGCATGAACGCAAGCCATCCTGATAAAGATGCGTTTCGAATGAAGTTTCTCGATGAGCACACCCACGGGGAAGACGAGGTTCGCTTTTTTGTTCATGGCCACGGCTTATTCGTCATGCACGTCGACGACAGGGTGTATTCGATGCTGTGTGAGAAAGACGACTTGATTTCGGTACCGGCCAATACCCGGCACTGGTTCGACATGGGTCCCAATCCGAACTTTACGGCCATCCGGCTGTTTAATAATCCCGACGGATGGATCGCACAGTTCACTGGCGATGAGATCGCAAAGCGCTTTCCGCTACTGGATAATTGAATCCGCTACTTCTTGTTAGCGTCATCCCAGATCTTGGGTTCCCACAACTCGACCTTGTTGCCATCCGGATCCATGATCCAGGCAAACACGCCGTTTTCGTGGTACTCGGGCCCCTGCAGGATCTCGATGCCGGACGCTCTGAACTGTTCAAGCATGGCCTCCAGATCATCCACACGGTAGTTGATCATGAACGTCGAATCACTTGGGCTAAACCACTCGCTGGTGGTTTCTGCAACGTGCCATACCGTCAGCCCCTTGTCTTCTGCATGGTCGTCTTCCCACTGCAATACCGAGCCACCAAAATCTTCGAGGCTCATGCCGAGGTGCTGCCGATACCATGCCGACAAGGCCTTCGCATCGCCTTTCGATTTCAAAAATACCCCGCCAATCCCGGTCACTTTGCCCATCGTCTTTGATTCTCCATCAGTTGGTGTTCGAATGAGTTCCGCGCTGCCGAACTCCTGCCATTCGCCGCCTGCCGTTTTTAGCGAGTTCTGGGTCAGTAATACGCCCTCGGGCGATACCTGGTATATGGAGCGCCCCAGTTTGTCACCTTCGCCAACCCATATCGCTGTCAGCGTTGTGCCATCGAGGGTTGCCTGTAGCGGCATCACCGACCCCGTATTGTCGACCCAGAAGCCCTTGAAAGCCTGGTCGCCTGTGGCCTGATAGTAACCTACGCCTTCGAAGGATATCGGTGCGCCATCTTTGTCGCTGAAAAGGTTGTGTAGATCCAGTCGTGTCATTCGGCCACCCAGCACCGGCGACCACGCGTGGCGTACAAACGAGGTTTCGCCAGACTGGTTTCCGACACCGGACCACTCGCCATGCAAGAACGACAATTCGCTGTCAGCGTACCCGGTCAATGAAGCCAAGGTGAAATACAGCGCAGCAAGAATTCTGATCATTTCTTTAGTCTCCAGGTCCAGCGCTCAAAATATCCAGTTCAGGTCCGATGATTCGCTCGCGTCACCGGAATAATGCAATCCATGTCCCACTCGGCCATCCTGCTTGGTCGAGGATCGCTGAAATACATTTCAATCGCGGGCATGGGCGTTTGCACATAAGCGCTGTTCGGCAGCCAGTCACGAGCGAGTTGATCCCATGCCCTGATGTAGTCGTCAACCTGGCCGACACAGTGAATTACAGCAGCCGTGAACGGCGCGAAGTCCTGGATGACCACTGGCCCCGACGACAGTGGCTCGGCGTCGACCGGACAACCGAGCGTAAAATCGATCGCCGGTGGACTGGACGAAAACAAATCGGCATAGCTAAGTCCCATGAAACTGAATTCATCTCTGATTTGTCCGTGTTCAACAGCCCACGCCTCCAATGCATCGAATCCACGTGCCAGGTTATCGCCGATCGTTGGCTCGGCAATTCGCATCAGTGCCAGGCGCATGGCCGGGTAACGCCGTATCGAAACCGTACCGCGGCGGCTGCCGGGCAACTCCGGCAGCGACTTCCATAAATAGGCGTTGTTGATGGCCGATGCTTGACAATTCTTGTAATTTTTCAGCCTGCGGCGTCTGTCCCACTCATTCGGTGCGATCCCGTAGAACGCCTTGAACGATCGTGACAGGGCGGACAAATCGGAGTGGCCGCTGGCAAAGGCGGCCTCAGTCAGCGTCATGTCGGGTGTTGCCCGGAGCATTTTTACCACAAACTCGATGCGTGCCCGCCGAACGTAGGCCCCCGGCGACTCGCCGATATGCTGTTTGAAGAACGCAATGAATCGCTCAGGCGACAGGTTGCTATAACGGGCAAGGTCGGCGATCGAATGTTCCAGCGACGGGTCACGGTGAATTCTGGCGATGGCCTGTGTAGCGGCCTTGAGTCCACGCTCGCTGGTTGATGTCTTCATGCGGCACTTTCGCGTCTTAGTTTGTCCTGCGGAACACAGTGGCGATGCTATCCGCCAACGCATAGAACTGATCGACCGTACCATCGCCGGGATATTGTTCGAAATTGACATTCGCCAGCGTGGCAATGGCCATGCCAGCTTGCGGAAATACTCGCAAATTTGCCATGCATCCGTAATGGCTGCCAGTGTGGCCGACCCACCGCATGCCGTCGACTTCCCCAGTGTTCCAGCCGAGTGCGTAGCCGGGGCTGGATTCGCGCTCCTCGTTTGCACTCGCGTCTAACAGCGTCGCCAGTATGCCTGGTGAAAGGAAGTCGCCGTTGATCACGGCATCGCCAAAGCGCGCCAAATCTGTCGCGCTGGACAGGTAACCACCGCCAGGCCAGAGATCGCTGTTGTTCACCATCGGAGCATTCAACAGGATGCCCTCACTATCGCGTTGGTAGAACGTCGTACGCTGTGGAATGATGGATTCGACGCGGTCCGGAACGATAGACGCCAGGTCCAAAGGACCGGTTACCTGCTGTTCAATAAAGTCGACGAAAGTCGTGTTCGATACCTGTTCAATAATCGCGCCAAGCAGGTTGAAACCAAAACTCGAATAACTGAACTCGCTCCCCGGCGTGAACAAGAGCGGTTTATCCCAGTACTTGTCCACGGCATCGGCCATCGACTCGTAATGGGTCAGCTGCACAAAGTCATCGCCGGAGTAATGCGGTATGCCGGAACGGTGTGACAGCAGGTGTCGTACCGAAATGTCGTCTCCCTTGCCGGCGAACAACCTTGAGTAGCTGCTGATCGAATCGTCAAGCCCAAGCTTCCCCTGTTCGAGCAGCAGGGCAACAGCGGTGGCTGTCAATGGCTTGGAAATACTCCCAATCCTGAAACGGGTGTCGTTGCGAACCGGTGTGCCTTGTTCGACATTGGCGAGGCCAAACCCTTCGGCCCAGACAACGCGACCGCCAACAACGACGGCGACCGACAAGCCGGGTATTTTCTTCTCGCCGACAAGCGTCGCGATGCGTTGCTCGGCCATCGCAATCGCATGATCGCCGGGGGCATCGGGGTTTGCGGCGCTGGTCGTAAAAACGAACAGCAGCACCAGGGCGGTGACTGACTTCATGACGTCAGTATAAGTGATCGCCCGATTCGTCGCCTAAAAGCGCATCGTGACCTTGCCAATAACCGTACGGTAGTCTTGGAACAATATGCCCGAGAAGTACGACTCATCGTAGGATGCCAGTATGTCTTCGTCAGTCAGGTTCAGGAAATTGAGTGAAAAAGACACATTCTCCAGGGCGTCGTAGGCAAGTCGCAGATCGACGCGGGTATAGGCAGGCAGTTGATAGGTGCCGAAATTGTCAATCTCGCGTTTGCCCACATCAACGATGCCGCCGCCGATACTGAATCCCTGCAGCGCACCTTCCAGTACTTCGTAGGTTGTATAGAGTTTGATCTGGTGGCGTGGCGTATTTGCGCGTTGCTGGCCAATCATGCCGGGGAAAGGCGCATCAGTGACGGTAACGTCGGTGTAGCCGTAGCTCAGGAAAATATTCCAGCCGGGAATCGGCTCGCCGATAGCCTCAAACTCAACGCCTTCATGCTTTTGCCCGTCGATACCGATGTTAAAGGGCTGACCCGGGAAATCGGGATCGGATGCGGCGACATTGTCACGGTCTATCGTGAAATAGGCGAGCGCCATGTTGAGGCGTTTGTCGAAGAGCTTCGCTTTGATTCCGGCTTCCCACTGTTTGCCCTGCTCCGGATCGAGGTGACCGCCGGTCGCCGTAGCGGCGCGGCGAAACAACAGGCCCTCGGAGTAGCTGGCGAACAGGTTCATGTTCTCGCTGATCTGATAGACAACACCGTGTCGTCGGCGTATTTGTCGGTCAGGCCGAACCAGCCGCCCGCGCCGCGTGGCGTATTCTCGTAACGTGTCCAGCGTGCGCCGGCCATGATGGTCAGCCGATCGCTCGGGTGCAGCAGCAGCAGGCCGCCAAAGCCGAGGTCTTTCTCATCCTGACTGTTGACTGGCAGGCCCACCGCAGGCGGCATCGGAAATCCGGTGGGTTCGTGGCTCAGCAGGTTGATCGTGCCGAGGTAACCGAAGTAGCAACAGGGGTTATCGTCACGATTATGGCGGTAGAAAGCATCCAGCATGAATTCGTGCTTGCCGCCAAAGGCATCGAAACTTCCGGAGAGCGTGGTATTCGCGGTCCATATCTTGAGTTCACGTTCAGCGTTGTAGTCCCAGAAATCGACGTCGCCGCTTGCACTGGCCAGTCCCCAGACATAGGGCTCGCGCCAGTCATAAGCACTATCCGAATAGGCGCCGGCAACGGACAGGTTCAGGTCCTCGTTGAATTCGTGCAACAGGTTGGCCTGGACATAGGTCGTGCGCTGAATCGATCGGCCCCAGTCCGTGCTGAAGTAGCGCTCCTTATCAACCGGAAGAAGCTCGAAAGTGTCGGTCAGTGCAACGCCCCAACTCTCTTTTACGGTTCGCTCCGAGTGGAATGCAGTGACATCAATCGTCGTATCGTCGTCGATGTCATAGCTCAGGCTTGGCGCAACTGTCGTCGTTTCTCGCGACGCAATATCCTGGGCGTGTTCTGTGTCTTCGTGTGCCAGGATCAGTCGCCCGCGCAGTCGCTCGCTGTCGGACAACGCACCGGTTGTATCCACGAGTAACTTGTATTTCTGATGTGCTCCGAGCGTTACCTCGCCAATCGTCTGTTGCTGTGCCTGTGGTTTCTTGAGCTGCAGGTTCAGCGTGCTGCCGTAGTCGCTTTGTCCGTAAAGAATCGACGAGGGGCCGCGCACGAGTTCGGCACGTTCGACGAGATCGAAGTCAATGACAAAGCCTTCGTTGATGATGGGTACGGAGTTAACCTTGTAGCCCTGTCGGAAATCGACGTGGAATCCACGCGCGACGGCGTCAAAAAACATCGACAGGTCGCGATCGTTGTCCAGCGTATTCGGTGCGAGCGAGGCGACGTCACCGTAGCTGTCGGCGCCCAAAATGTTCATCAGTTCGCGCGAGACAATGGTCAGGGACTGCGGCGTATCGAATACGTCCATGCGAATCTTGGTCGCAGCCGATGAATCGGACGGAGCAAATTTTCGCTTCGCGCCGATGACGATAATTTCGTCAACTTCTTCCTTGGCGCTGCTTTTTGTGTCCTGCGCGAACAACCCGGTGGTCGGTATGGACAGGGCAAGGATCGCCGGGAGCAGTCGAGTGACGATCGTCAAATCAGGTCGGGCAAGGGAGCGTACATTCAACATGGTGTGCCTCCGTCGTGCTGGTGCGAATTCAGGATTTCGGCCAAATGACCGGGAACCAGTCTTCCCGGAGTCGCTGGCCGGGCGTCATACCGTGATCCGGAAATGGTGGTGAGGTCGGGCCGGGCCGGGTTGCATAGCGACCGTCGTCGCCAATCCAGCGAAGTGACAATGCGCGGCGGCGATCCTTGCTCAGGTTGGCGCGCGAACCGTGCGCCGTCCGGTAGTGAAACATGACGACATCACCCGGCTGCATTTCCCATTCGAGAACCGGGTAGGCATCGGGCTCCGCTTCCGGATTCGGCACCGGTCGGTACTCGGTACCGTTACCGTAGAAGTTCGAGTCATCGAGCCATCGCACCGGCAGCACGAGTCTTTGCCAGCGGTGGGACCCGGAAATAAAGCGCAGTGTCGTTTCCTTTACCGGGTCAACGGGTATCCAGAAACTGACGAGTTGTTCGCCATCGACAAAGTAATACGGGTAGTCCTGGTGCCACGGGGTGACTTTGGATGTGCCGGGTTCCTTGACCAGCACGTGATCATGAAAAAGCTGTGCTGTGTCCGACTCCATGATGGCGGCGGCCGCTAGTGCGGCGGAGGAGTTCTCAATGATGTCCTGGAACTCCGGAATGCGCTGCCAGTTACAGTAGTCGTCAAAGAAGCTGCCGCTGTCCGCCGCTGTCACGACATCTTTGGCATAGGGGCCGGGATTTTCCATGTTGCGCTGAATGCCGGCCGCGATGACATCGACCCAGTCCCTGAACAGACCCCGGATGCAAACGACACCATGGGTTTGAAAGTGCTCGATGTCATCCTGAGTGATTGGGCTGCCGGACATCGTGAGAATTCCTCCAGGCTCGCGCGTTAGGCGTAATTTTTCCTAAATTTCGCTGAATCCATTCATAGAAACAAACAATAAATTACTATACTGTGAATAGTCTTAGCCTATTATTAGCATCAGGCGGCCAGCCACTTGTCATGCATATCACTCTCAGACACCTTGCAGCCTTCGTCGCAACCGCGGAATACCAGAGCCTGACAGCGGCGGCATTGCACCTGAACATTTCGCAACCCTCCATTTCGTCTAGCATCGCGCTGCTTGAGGGTCATTACGGGCGACGGCTGTTCACGCGGCACCCCGGGCAGGGCGTCAGGCTGACGACTTTCGGTACCCAGATCGCCAAGCGCAGCCGAAAGCTGCTGTCCGACGCATTGGACCTCGAGAGTTTCGGTCATCGCGACACATCGCTGGGCGGAACGCTGGTGGTTGGCTGCTTTAAGGATCTTGCGCCGTACTACATGCCGACGCTGTTGCGGACATTCATCGCTTTGGAGCCGGCGGTTACCGTCCGACTTAAGGAATGCGACTTCGACGAAATAGGAACGATGCTTAACGACGGCGCGATCGACATTGCGCTGACCTACGATTTGCTGATTCCATCGACGATGGAGAAAACCGTTCTGGCAAAGCAACAGGCGCACTGCCTGTTTGCACAGGGTCATTCCCTCGAGCAGCACAAGGTCGTGTCGCTGAAGGATGTGGCACGCTACCCGCTGATACTGGTGAACCAGGCCGGTAGCTGGCAATACGTTTTGCAGCTGTTTCACAGCCAGTCACTCGATCCGGCAATCGCCTTCAGGCCATCGACATTCGAAATGCAGCGCGCCCTGGTCGCCCGGGATTTCGGAGTCGCTATCTCGTACACGCGACCGGCGACGGATCGCAGCTACGATGGGACGCCCGTTTGTGTACGGCCGATAGCGGACGCCTTGCCGCAGCAGGCTGTATTGCTGGCGCACCCACCCGCAAGCCTGATGACCAGCCAGGCGGCCGCCTTTATCAAATCCTGCATTAACGCGGCAGACAGTCTGCCGGTCAACGAGGATTCGGGCGCCGAGCCCTGAATACGAACAAACCCCGATATCCCGCACCCGGTGCATGCAGTAGCTTGATCTATGTCATCACCGGGGACGCAGTCATGCCAAAAGACATTGCACCAATTCTTGATGAGCTTCGAGAAGATCATCGCAACATGGCGCGCTTGCTCGATCTGCTTGAGCAACAATCCGAAGCGCTTCTCGATGAGGATTCATCCGACCTTGAGTTGATGCTGGATATTATGCATTACATGACCGTTTACTCGGACGCGGTTCATCATCCGAAAGAAGACCGCCTGTACGCCGAGCTGCGCGCGGCGCGTCCGGACCTGTCGCAGGGCATGGGGCGCGTCTGCGATGAGCACCATACCTTGAGCCTGCAGAGCGTTATGCTCCGGGACAGACTGGTGGAAGCGTTCTCCGGTAACGCAGTGCGTCGCAAGGACATTGTCGCCGACGCTTTGCGCTATATCGGTACGCTGCGCGCGCACATGCACTGGGAAGAATCCGACCTGTTTCGGCGACTCGACGTGATGGTTGCGGACGGTCACGGTCAGATAGAGTCGTCGACGCTCGTAGAACATCGAGACCCGTTGTTTGGCGCCACGCTGGAGGCACGATTCAAGTCGCTGTTCGACGCAATTAACGGCTGAAAGCAGGAACATTCACCGCTGCAACGCAGCGCAATCAGATCGACGGAGCTGCCTGCTGCTGCCAGCCGCCACCGAGTGCCTTGTAAACCGAGACAAACGCCAGCGCATTCTCCGTTTCGGCCTGAGCGAGCAGGCTTTGCGCTTCGAGCAGGCGCCGCTCAGCGTCCAGTACCGCGAGGAAACTGTCGAGCCCATTTCGAAAGCGGGCCTGCGCTAACGCAACCGCCCGCGCGCTCGCTTGTTCTGCATCGCCGAGGTGTGCCTCGCGATTCGCCGATTGCGCAAAAGCCACCAGCGCATTCTCCGTCTCTTCCAGCGCTACCAGTACGGTTTGCTCGTAGGTTGCAAGGTGTGCCTCCGCACTTGCGTCGGCCGCATGGATTCGGGCCCGGACGCGACCAAGGTCCAAAGCCGGCCAGCTGAGAAACGGGCCGAGCGACCAGCGTTCTGTCGTTCCCCGTCCGAAGTCTGCCGCAGCGTTTGCCGTAAACCCGGCAGAACCCGTTAGTGTGACGCGGGGAAACAGGTCGGCTGATGCGATCCCGATTGCGGCGGTAGCGGCGGCGAGCCGGCGTTCCGCCGCGTGAATATCGGCCCGGCGGCGCAACAGGCTGGCCGGGTCGCCGATGGCAACGGTTGCCGGCAGTGCCGGTAAAGATGCAGTTACCGACAAGGAGTCGACCAGCGACTGCGGTGCTTGACCGACGAGCACTGCCAGTCGATGGATGGCACGCGCTACATCCACTTTTAATGCCTCGGCTGTTGCCCGGGTTGTCGATACCTGTGCCTCAGCGCGGGCAACATCCAGATCCGTTCCGCGTCCGCGGCGTTGCAGCACCTCGGTCAACTCGAGCGTACTGGCCTGGTTATCAGCGTTCCGAATTGCAACAGCCAGCTGACGTTGTGCGCCGCGGAGTTCAAGGTACACGCGCGCGACTTCGGCGGTTACGCTGACTGCGAGCGCATGCCGATCTGCAATGTCAGCCTCGTACCGAGCTGCTGTCGCTTCTGTGGAGCGAGCGACTCGCCCGAAAAAATCCAGCTCCCACGAGGCATCAAACCCCGCATCGTAAAATGTATCGATCCCGGGGTCGGCGGGCAGCATGGCAGCACTTGTGCGCTGCCGAGTCGCACTACCCGATGTCGTGACGGTCGGCAATGCGTCGAACTTTTGCCGGCGCAGCAAGGCACGGGACGCGCGAATATTGGCATTGGCCGCTCGCAAGTCCTTATTCGCAATCAGCGCCTGGCCAATCAGGTCGTCCAGCAAGGGGTCATTGAGCAAACGCCACCAGTCGTGCTCGGGTTCCCCTGGCGCAAACACTGGCGTGTCAGCGCGCACGAATTCGGCTGCGACACTGTCCTCGGGCGCACGATAATCAGGCCCCGCTGCACAGCTGGTGAGAAAAATGAAAAACAGAACCAACCCTGAACGTTTGATCATTGCGGTACACCTGCGACTCCGAGCCGATCGTCAAGCAGTACAGACGACCTCGCGTCTGACAACTTGCGATGATCTGCTGCTATCAGTGAATAAAACACCGGCACTATGAACAGCGTAAATACAGTGCCGACTATCATGCCGGCGACAAGAATGGTGCCGATACTGTTGCGGGCTGCCGCGCCTGGGCCGGAAACCAGGATGAGTGGCAAGTGTCCGAATACCGTCGCGGC
>CAXBKH010000008.1:0-160144 GCA_963976365.1 uncultured bacterium
GTGAATCGTGTGCCAAGATAACGATCTTCAACACGTCCTATCTGATCGTGGTTGCTCGCTTTTTCGAATTCGTCTTCGAGAATTTCGAAGCCGATGGTCGGGTAGACGAGTTTTCGGTTGCCTGGCAGCGGTCCGTTCGGCAAGACCGAATCGGCAAACGGGGAAAAGTCATGCTGCTCGAACGTGAGACCAACCGTGTAGCGCCGCGTATAGCTCTCGTTGAGTCCTTTGGACCAGCCGAAGAACAGCTTCGCGTTTTTGTTCTCGTGCCGATACTCGGAAATCCGGTCGCCGCGATCATAAAAAGAATCGACCTGGTCGCTGTCGAGCACCGAAAAGCCGCGGGACGAGCGGCTGTTCAGTGAGTAGAAGGGTTCTTCAAGCTGCAGGAAACGAGTATCGCCATCACTGTTCTCGGCGACATAGGCGGCCAGCGTGTACCAGCTGCTACCCAGGTGCCGGTCGACGTACTTGATCGACGACGTGTCGCGGTCGACGTCGGACTTGAATGCCAGCTCCAGCTCGATTCCGGATCCAAACAGGTTTGTCTCCTTGATACCGAGCGCGGTTTTGTTTTTTCCGCCAGAGCGGGATAGCCCGACCTTGGGCATCAATGTCCAGACATCCGATGTCCTGACTTCGACATCGACCACGCCATTGTCGTATGCGACCGGGCGCACCACGGCTTCCTGGATGTAGCGATTACTTCGGATCAGGCGCTCGGTTTCCTCCAGCGCCTGGGCCGAAACTTTTTCCCCGGGAGCAAACAGGAGCTGCTGTTGAATAACGCCGGGCCGTGTCGTGACATGTGCCTTGTTGGCGAAACGGTAAAGCAGCCGGTCCTCGTCGGGATTCTGCAGGTCAAATATGTTGTTGCTGGATATTCGTACGCGCCTGATAACGGCCCCGGACGATTCGAGCAAGCGAAGATCCAGGGGATCCGGTGGCTCTTCGGCAACCGGCAGCGTGGTGATGGTCGTCGTCAGCAAGACACCGGCATGTGCAGGCGCAGTGACGACTAGCGCAACAAGTAAATACTGTATTGAAAACCACCGCCTGAGCATCTCGTCCACAATCTCCCTGGGCGGGCGTCCACCGCAGAATTGCGGAGGACACGCGTCCTCGAGGACCTGTTGGAACCGTTAGATGACGGTGAGCGAAAAATCCTTCGCCGGGCTGGATGCCCTAACGGCCGATAACCGAGGCACGAATGCTGTCGATCTGTGATTTCAACATCGGTGGCGCCTTGCCGAGGCAGTGTTTTTCACGCGGACAATTGCTGCTGCGCTGGCAGATGATGATCGCGTCCTTGCTCGCGCCATCCGACACCCAGCCGATGTTCAGAATTTTGCCAATACTGTCGAGTTGTTTGCGCGCCTCGGCAGGGATCGGGCCGGAGCCGCCGTTCTGGTTGCAGCTTCGCTCGATCGCGTCAATGGTTTCTGCGGGTTTGAAACCCTGTGAGGCCAGTGCCGGCGAGAGATCGACCCCTGCGCACAACACGTGCGGGTTGCCGGCAGCATCCTTGCCTCGCACCGACTCGCAGCAATACAGACGCTTGTCGTCCCCGCTACGCAGAACCGAGATCTGCGCCGACGGCTTCGTCGAGCGTGAGTTCAGCATGCGAAACACGGCCCAGTGCTGGCATGGATCGGTGACGAGGGTCATATTTCCCCAGGGCAATGGAATGCCGTTGCCGCGATAAACTGCGCGAAGATTGCCGGGTGGATACGCATCAAAGTAATGCCAGTGCGGATATGGCGAGACGCTCGGCATGCGACGCATGACCAGCGTTCGCGTCAGCTCAAGCTTGTCGGCCGAATCGATGGCATAAGCGTGCTTGCTGAGAAACTGCCGCAGCGGCGCCCTCGGTGACAGCAGCGCCGCGGCAAAGTAGCTGCACTCAAAATCGCGCCACGCGTACAGGATGTCCTTGGCATCGAAGTTCGACGATCCCGTGTCGTGACGCCGACCGCTGACGCGACCACCGGAAACTTGTGGCGCCCGTGCACCGTCGCCGCCATGCAGGACCTTGTGGGCAATGTGATTCGCGAGGTCGTACTTAAGTCTTGCCGGATTCTTCTCAATCTCCCGATTGAGGTAGACGGTCGCTGGCGCATCATAGAAAGAACGAACCAGTGTGTTCATCGGCTTTTCGGTTTCTCCTTTGTCCTTGAATACCGCATTGTCGAACCACTTGACCGTAAGGCCGAGTTCCTTCGCAAATCCAAAGACGTCACTGCTGTGCAGTGGAAATTGCTTCTTGCCGACACTCTCCGCTGCTCGTTCAAGATCAAGAAATACATTGTTGTTCGACTCCTGGTGCGCCCGAATCAACAGGTGCGCAAACTGCCGGCCAGTTGTGCCTGTCTGCGCCAGTAGCTCCGGGATGGCCAGTTGCAGCAGCGATTCGGAAAACAGGAAGCCGGGTTCGAGCGGCATACCGGTTATTGCGGCGAGCGGTGCGGTGTCGATTTCTTCCTTCTCGAGTGATTCGTCGAAGAACCAGTCCACGTCTTTCTGAAAAATGTCGGCAATGATCCCTAACAACGCTTCAGATGGAACGCGCTTGCCATTCTCGATCATTGACAGGTAAGAGACCGATGGCGCAGCACCGGCATCGATCTGGATACAGCGAACGGACAGGTCCTCGAGCGTCAGCCGGTTTCGCTTGCGCAGGCTCTTTATTTTCGTGCCCAGGAAGTGCGCCTTGCGGCGGAGCCCCGATGAATTGGCCATTTCGAACCCTTTGTAAAATTTACACTGTCAAGTTTTTACTGTGAAATTTGTCAATATTTGACCGTAGTATAGCTCTCGACAAATCAATTTTCAGGAGAGATCAGCATGTCGCAGTCGGAGCAGGTCAGAAAACTCAAAGCCGAGTGGGCAGACAGCCCGCGCTGGAGTGGCGTTACCCGGAACTATCAGGCCGAGGATGTCGTCAAGCTGCGCGGCTCGATCCAGATCGAACATACTCTCGCCCGTCGGGGTAGTGAGAAGTTCTGGCGCCTGATCAACCAGGAAGACCCGGCTTGCGGTCTCGGCGCACTGACCGGCAACCAGGCAATCCAGGAAGTTCAGGCCGGTCTGAAGGTCATCTATTGCTCAGGCTGGCAAGTCGCCGGCGACGGCAATAGTGCCGGCGAGATGTACCCGGACCAGAGTTTGTATCCTGTCGACTCGGTACCGAAAATGGTCGAGCGCATCAACAACGCTTTGATTCGTACCGACGAGATTTATGCACTGAACGGTGACGACAGCATCGATTGGTTCGCACCGATCATTGCAGATGCCGAGGCCGGGTTTGGCGGCAACCTGAATGCATTTGAACTCATGAAGAGCATGATTCGGGCGGGAGCGGCCGGCGTTCATTTCGAGGATCAGTTGTCGTCTGCGAAAAAATGCGGGCACATGGGCGGCAAGGTGCTTGTGCCAACCAGTGAAGCGGTCGCCAAGTTGAATGCGGCCAGGCTTGCAGCCGACGTTTGCGACGTGCCGACGGTCCTGATCGCGCGTACCGACGCCGATGCGGCCAATCTCATCACGTCCGATTCCGATCCGCGCGACCATGAATTTATCACCGGTGAACGAACCGCCGAAGGCTTCTATCGCACACGAAGCGGGCTGGACCAGGCGATCGCGCGCGGGCTTGCCTACGCGCCTTATGCAGACCTGATCTGGTGTGAAACGTCGAAACCCGACCTTGCGCAGGCCAGGCGATTCGCCGATGCGATACATGAGAAGTTTCCGCATCAGCTGCTCGCCTACAACTGCTCACCGTCCTTTAACTGGCAGGCCAACCTTGATGATCAGACGATGAAAACTTTCCGCGAGGAACTCGGCAAGATGGGCTACAAGTTTCAGTTTATTACGCTGGCGGGCTGGCATGCGCTGAATTCAAGCATGTTCAATCTGTCGCGTGCGTACCGGGAGGAAGGCATGTACGCCTATTCGAAATTGCAGCAAAAGGAGTTTGCGGATGAAGCATTCGGATTCCGCGCTGCAAAACACCAGTCGTTTGTCGGTGCCGGCTATTTCGACGCCGTACAAAACACGATCATGGGCGGCTTGTCCGAGACCACCGCTCTCGCCGGCAGCACCGAAGAGGAACAGTTTGTTGCCTGAGCTTTAATGGGGAGAAAGCGATATGAATGCCATAGCACCGATCACCAATTCACGCGCGCCGAAGACCGCCGCCCGATACCGTAGCGAGCTGTTCGAGACCGCTGCCGAGCGACACACGGCCTTCCTCGATGCCGCCTTGCCGCTCAGGACAGGCAGCCACGGGGACGTCGTCAAGTACTGTGTCGACGTCCCGATGCGTTTTGCCGAGTGCTTCGCCATCCTGCAAGACGGCCGCAGGGTACCACTGGCAAACAAGCGATCGTTTGTCGCCTGGACGGGTCGTGCCCCCCGATGTGCAATGCTGTTTGAGGTGCATGGGCTGCGGATCGAAGCTCGAATCGACCCGTCGGATCAGGTGGCCAGCGAGGCGCCAGGCAATATTGCCAGCATTGACGTCCAGCCGATTAAACGTGGCGCCAGGCTGGCGGACCGCCAGGGGTTGGCCGGCGAACGACGATTCATCGCTCTTGATGGCGCCGTGTTCGCCTAGCGGTTCGCCAGCACAATCTTGCGCAGCAGTGCGGCCAGTTGTTTGCGCTCTCTGGGGCCAATGCCGGCGAGACCGTCATCGGCCGCATCGAGTCGGAGCTGAATGGCCTTGTTGATCATCTTCAGGCCCTGAGGTGTCAGGGATACCGTCACCCCGCGCCGGTCGTTCGCGTCGCGTTGCCGCCTGACCAGTCCGCGCTTCTCGAGCCGATCGATCCGATTCGTCATGGCGCCACCACTCATGCCGGTCTCGGTCGCAAGGCGACTGGCGGCGAGCGCGAATGGCGTTCCCTGGCGCCGTAATGCGGACATAACGTCATACTCGAACACTTCGAGGTCCAGGGGCAGAAGGGCTGACGCGGCCTGTCCGTAGAACGCCTTGTAGAGAGTCATGACCCGGATAACCACGCCAAGGCTGGCGGTATCGAGCTCCGGCCGCTCCTCGGTCCATTGCTCCAGAATCTCGTCTACGGCGTCCTTTTTCATGCCCGTCCCTTATCTTCTATTTTCATATCAAATTACTTGACATCAAATCATTTTGTCAGATACTTCGGCTTATATGAACCGCCGGACGCCCGCTGAAGGCTATGGCACGCCACGCACCAGACTCTAAATCAGAGGAGTAACAAACGATGCGCCCGTTACACGAAGAATTTGACGATTACGGATTTGAGGACAATTCTGCAATCCGACGAATCATACGTGAACAACGACGTGAAGAACGTCGCATGTCATCTCGCCGCAGCGCCGGGCCCGACGATGACGATTGGGATGATTTTGACGACGACGATGATTATTCAGATTACGACGACGACGAATTCGACAGCTATTCCGGACTGGATGTCGATCACTAATCGATCGTAGTTCTCCGGGTTTTAATGAGGCAGATGATGTCGGGCCTGGTCCCGACATCATCTGCAGGTATGTCAGTCCCCGCCAGTTCCTAGGTATTCTTCTCCGATCCCGGCCATCCACTACGCAAATTGAGGTCGCGCTGCGGGAACGGTATTTCAATATTGTATTCGCGCAGCTTCGTCTCGAGCTCCCACAGGTAGGCGGCTTTGGTGCGCGTCGGTCGCCTCGCACCCTGACGGTTTACCCAGACCAGTAACAGGAAGTTCAGGCTGCTGTCGCCATACTCGACCAGCCAGACGTCAGGCTCCCGCCCTTTCATATTGGTCAAGGTGTACGACACCTCGGCCGCGGCTTCCTGTGCCGCCTTCTTCACAAGTTCTTTGTCGGAACCGTAGGCCACGCCGAATGGTATACGGACCCGCAATATGCGCTCGCCGAGCGTCCAGTTGGTCAGGCGCGTGGTCACAAACTCCGAGTTCGGCACAACGATATCAATATTGTCGTTCGTATTGATCAGGGTGCTGCGAACATTGATCGCTTTAACAGTGCCGGTCAGTCCGGTGTCGAGCTCGATATAGTCGCCAACGCGCAGCGTATGTTCGAAGAGAATGATCAGTCCGGAGACGAAATTGCTGACGATCGATTGCAAGCCAAAGCCGATACCGACACCCAGCGCACCGGCAACCAGCGCCAGATTGCCGAAGTCGAGCCCTATACTCGACAAGGCAATGATCATGGCGAAGATGACAATCGTGTAGTGCGTCAGTCGCCCGACCGTGTACAGGGACGCCTGGGTACCGTCCGATTCCTTGCGGCTGACGCGCCAGATCGCGTGGCGAATACCACGAGACAACAGGAAAGCAATCACCAGGATGATAATCACCCTGAGAATGTCTCGCCCGGTAACCGGGGCTTCGCCAATGGAGAACAGGCTCATGTCACCGAGACTCAGCACCCGGGACGTAGCCGACTTGATGTTCCTGCCGACAGCCGTGAACCACGAGCTCAGTGCACCCGAGTACTCCGCCACGGCATTGTCGACAACCCGGCTTAACAGCGTCAGGTCCGCAGCTGCGTCTTTGAGATCCGCGAGCTGGTTCAGGTTGCCCTGCGCCGTTCCGAGCCGTTGGTCAAGCAGCCGGCGCGCCTCCCGATCGAGCCCGTCACGTGAGGTAACCTGCACCGCGAGTAACTCATCTTCAGTATCCCGCTGCCAGTTTGGCGCACTCTGGCTAATGCGCCGCAGCAACTCAGACCACTCCAGCGCGTGCGCCTGAATCTGGTCAGTGTCGGGCGACCTCGCGAGCTGCAACTCGGTCCACCAACGACGGGCCTGCAGTTCGGCAAGTGCGACCTGGCTCAGAGCCAGTGTGACTTCGGCATCGACGAGCTTTTGCTGCTGCAAACGTTGTTCCGAGCGGCCTTTCGCTGTCTCAAGATCGAGATCGGTCGCCGCCAATTCGGCAGTTCGCAACTTCTCACGCAACTCGCCAACTTCTAGCTCCTGCTCAGATACATTCTCGACGAGTTGATCCAGACCTGCATTCTCAGGCGTCGTCGCCAGCCGTTCTGTTGCATAGTCGACACGTGCAGACATGGCCTTGGCATACGCATCGGCGCGTTCATAGCGAAGTGTCAGGAGCTTCAATCGGCGCGAGGCGATCGCCTGGGCAGAGCGGTCGTGCATTAGCCTCAGCGCAGCAATTACCTTCTCATCGCCGACCGCCGCGTTCAGATAGTTCTTGAACGTGAGGTCGCGTCGGCGTGTCGCGCCAGCGAGGATGCGCTGTTCCCGTTCGACTTCGACCAGTTCACGTTCGGCTTCGGCGCCTGCGACTCGTGCAGCCGCCGCGATTTCCAGCAACTCGTCGATTGAATACGTGAGCGATGGATCCGGCAGCTCCTGCGACATCAGCTCCGGTTCGTTCTTAAGGGCGCGATACGCGCTGATATTGTCCTGGATCGCGTTATGAATCGACCGGCCGAGTTCCTGGTTCGATGCTTTCAGCGTTCCGACCTGGGCACCCACATCGGCGAGAAACGCATCAATTTGGGGTCCTGCATCCTCGCCGGTCTGATCGAAAAAGGACCACCAATTGGTTTCCAGAGACATCAGGTTCGGTACTTTGACCGTGGCCGTGTCGTCCGAATTCTGTGCAAGGCTGCCCGAGGCGAGCAGAGCGCCAAGCAACAGGATAATTACACGGGACATTCGCGGACCCATCATGGCAGATGAGGATACTGCAAACGGACGAGCGCCGCAGTGTTTCGATGCGTGCGAACCCAATTTACAGATGATCGAGTGGCAAGGCGGTCGTGTACTTGATCGTTTCCATGCTAAAGCTTGAACTGACATCGTAGAGGTCGATTTCCGCAATCATTTTCTTGTACATCTCATCGTAACTGCGCATGTCAGGAACGACCGCGCGCATCAGGTAGTCAATGTCGCCGCTTAGCCGATGCACCTCCATTACGTTGGGCATTGACGACACCATGTCGTAGAAGCGATTGAACCAGTCGGCCGTGTGTTCGTGTGTGCGAATGGCCGAGTATACGGTCAGGTCGAGACCCAGCTTTTCCTGATTCAGGAGCGTGACCCGGGCCCCCACGATGCCTTTTTCCTCCAGGATCTGGATACGGCGCCAGCAGGCTGATTTCGACAGGCCAATCTCATCGGCAAGCTGGGCGACTGTCTGGGTCGCATTGCCCTGCAGGGCAGCCAGGATCAGTTTGTCTTTTTTGTCCACTATTATCTCTTTTTGTTCGAAATTTTTAATATTTTACCGAATAATGTTCGCAATTATCCATCTTTCGCCGAACTTTTGAGACCCTGTCCGTCGCGCCGTCTCGTATCATGGGAGGCTCGCTTCGCTTCGATTTTTTTAAGGAAGCACCGGGGAGGACGGCAGCATTAACAAACGGCATCTTTTCGGCACACTCTGTGCTGCCTTTGTCATCTATTCGGCCGCTGTTTACACCAGCGGCACTGATGCGACGCATGTGCCGCCGATGAGCGACGCAGCGAGGCTCGGCCAGAAAATTTACCAGGACAAGAATTGCATGGCCTGCCATCAGTTTTATGGTCTGGGCGGCTACATGGGTCCGGATCTGACGAATGTTATTTCGAATCGCGGCGCAGCCTATGCCGGTGCATTCATCGCATCCGGCACCGCGCGTATGCCTGATTTCAATCTTTCGCAGGATGAGGTTGCGGCCCTGGTCGCATTTCTCGGTTTTGTCGACCAGACCGGCACGTATCCACCAAGACATTACGCCGTCGCATGGACCGGAATCGTTGCTCAGGAGGACGATCCCAGGTGAGGACGGACAGCAGCCATTCAGGCGGCCTGCGCTTCATGCGGCTTGGCATGCTGGCACTCGCCGCCGGCCTGTTTTTTGGCGTCATCGGCGGATTTCAGTTCCTGTTTCCCGAATTCCTGAGGGAACTGTTGTTCACCAAGACGCGTCCGCTACACGTATCTTTGGTTATTTCGTCGATCTTCCTGATTGCCATCGGTGGCATTTATTACTACCTGCCACGGCAATGTCGCCTTCCGTTGTTTTCTGTCAAGGCTGTCAGCATTCACTTCTGGGTATTCCTGACAACCGGACTCCTGATCGTCGCTTGTTACCTGTCCGGGCGCTTCGGTGGCCGCGAGTATTTTGAGTTTCCGCCAATTCTCAGTCTGCCTATTTTCCTGACCTGGATCCTGTTCGGCGTGAACTTCTTCGTTACTGCGCGTCAGGACAAGGAACCGTGGCCCGTCTATTACTGGATGTGGGGCACAGGCATTGTGTTCTTTTTTATTACGTACAGCGAAGCGCACCTTTACCTGATTCCCTACTTTCGGCAGAACATGGTGCGGGAGATCATGGTGCAGTGGAAATCCTACGGGGCATTGACCGGCTCGTGGAACATGCTCGTCTACGGCACGGCCCTGTATCTTGCGACCCGAATTAGCGGCTCCAAGAAATACGCACGATCGAAACTGGCTTTCGGATTGTACTTCCTCGGCCTGTTTAACCTGATGTTCGGCTGGGCTCACCACACCTACCTGGTCCCATCGGACACCTGGATTCGCACCTTCGCCTACTTCGTCAGCATGACTGAGCTTTTTATCTTTGGAAAAATCATCTGGGACTGGCGTGCGTCGCTCGAAGACTGGCAAAAGCATCGTCATTGCAACGCCTATCGGTTCCTGTTTGCCGCGGATATCTGGGTTTTCGTCAACCTTGGACTCGCGCTGATCATCTCTGTGCCCGCATTCAACCTGTTCACACACGGCACCCACATTACCGTTGCGCATGCGATGGGCAGCACAATCGGAATCAACATGATGATCCTGCTGGCCTCGGTGTTCTACGTTATCCGGGAGGAGCTGCCAAACGAGGTACACGCCCAATGCTCCACGCAAGTCAGGACGGGCTATTTTATTGTCAACATCTCGCTCGCCGTGTTTTTCGTTTCGCTCATCCTGGCCGGTATCAGCAAAGGCAGCTATGAAGGCGGGTCATTCCAGGAAATGATGCTTGGCATTCGGCCATTCCTGTTTGCCTTTACGATCAGTGGCGTTACTTTGATGGCTGGCTTCTGGATTATTCTCTGGCATGGTTTCCGGTTACTGGGCAAAGTGCCGTTACCCACCGGCTTCGCAGAGCCGGTACCCGCGTAGTAGACTACCGGCACTAGCCATGGCAAAAAAACTAAAAAACGAGAAAGCCCTGCTCAAACTAGCACTCGATAAGGTGCTCGAAGATGCGGTGCGGCGCGGCGTCGTCGAATTTGAGGCCACCGACTCTCATGATCTTAAAATTCAGTACGCCTACCGCTTGTTAGTGCACGACAAATCAATCGCACCATTGCCGAATGGTCAGGACTCCCTGCCCAATATTCGGCATCGACTGGCAATGTGGGTTACCCACCAGTTGCCCGCCGATCATGAGCTTCTGAAATAGCGACTGAACCGGCTACTGAACAATCAACGCCTGCTCGATCGCATCCACGGCATTGCGCTGGAATTCTGCGAATTCACGATAATCCTCCGGCGGGAAGCGTGCGTCACTTGCGACATAGTCGAAGCGCACGGACCACCGGCCGTCGGACTCACTGACTTCGCGTCGCCAGTTGCCAAAGCGTGATTCACCGCCCGCCGGCTTGCTTGCCAGCGTATCCAGTTTGCGGCCAGAGGGAATGTTGACCGAAGTCTTTGCGCTCACGCGCAATGGATAGAAAAATTCGAACGGAAAGCGGCGGTCTGCAAGTCGATCATATTCAAGATAGTAGGCCTCGATGAATCCTGGTAGCTCAAAACTACCGTCGGTTTCGACAGGTAAGGTGTACTCGAATTCGACGATCAGGTTGTAGTCGGCGTCGAATACGTTTTCGACAACGTAGTCCGTCAATTCCGCATCGGAGTACCGGCTTGCCACCCAGCGCTGAAGCGAAGGCTGCAGTTCGGAGGCTTCGATTGACCGAAGCTGGCCGCGCAACTCGGCCGCCTGGTAGCCACTGAGCTGCGCTGTCTCTGTGACCGTGATAAATCCGGTTCCACCGGCATCAACGACGCGTTCAATGGCGAGTCCGGTCAATGCCGACTCATAGTCCGGAATTCTCGCCAGTTCCGACCTTGCCCCCAGCAGCAACGCATGATTGCCAGCCATCGCACGCGGCGGCAACGTACCCAGGCGCATGTCCTTGTCTGTCGCGTCAATGAACACGCGGCCGTTTTCATCGGTGACCGCAACAATCATGTGATTGAACTGATCGGTGTTCGGGAGCATCGGCATGACGGACTGTTGCAGGTTTACGAGCGCCAGCGACGCGTCAATGCCAACCGCCTGCAACATTGAGTACAACAGCAACGCATGATCCTTGCAGTCGCCGTAGCGATCCCGGATCGTTTCGCGCGCTGTCTTGGGAATGTAGGCGCGGCGGCCAAACTCGATGGCCTCATAACGAATCTCATCCTGAACGTAGGCACTCAGTATTTCCACCTGTCGCGACAAGCTGCCAACACCTTCGACAAGCCGCGTCGCCCTGTCGGCAACCGATTCGATATCGATCTTGTCGCGGATTTTTTCCAGGTATTCGTTACCAACGGAACCCCAGTCGCTGCCCACCGTACCCAGGGTGACCCAGGGTAGAATCTGGTCAACGTAGGGCTGCAAGGGTTCCCAACGAAAAGTAATCGGCGACTCAAGCTCCCAGACCAGGTCATCGCCTCGCTCCCGGGGGGCCGGTACGCCACTGGCTTCATAACGCAGTTGTTCGTGATTGCCGCTGACAAATATGGCGCTGTAGCCAATCGGCCGGTCGGCCGCCATGTATACCGTTTCCAGCGGGAACGAATTGTCGTCGACCGCTGTCAACTTGCTCACTACGACCTCGATGACGGCTCCGGGCTCAAGGCTTGGAACGGGCAAATGAACCGTTTTCTCCGTGCTGGCCTCGTAACCGGATGCGCTGTTAGTAATATAGTAGCTGCCCAGTTCACCTTCGCCCAACAGTTCGCCTTGTGCGCTGATGACACGCAGCGAGTTGACGTACAAGCGTTCGAAACTCGGGTCAAAGTCAAACTCCAGCGTACTGAATTGCGCGATGCCATTGTCGTCGGTAACGCGAATCTTTCGAAAGTGGGTTTCCGTCCGGGTATCTCCGCCAGGAAAATCGTAGCCGGTAATTCGACTAAGGTAGACGGCGCCATAACCTGGCTGGTCCTTTCTCGTGTCATTGGCGTCGAACAATCGCTGCATGTCCTTTGGCAATTTCACGGCGGTGACAGGAGCGCTGATTGTCGAAACATCACCCTGGCCCATCATCAGGTCGATCGCCTCGATGTAATCTCTTACGTTCGAATTGCCAGGCGCGTAACTTTGCGCCATCGTAAAGGAGGCTCGTGCTGCGGCATAGGAACGCAGCTGGTACTCGGCATCTCCCTTGTAATAGTAGCTTTGCAAGGACTTGTATCCCCGGTCGATCAGCAAATCTGCGAGCTTCAGGACTTCGACGGCATTGCCCATGGCATTCAGAATCGTGATCTTCTGGTAGACGAGATCGGCGTTGAACGGGCGATCGACAGACATTTCGTCCAGTAGTGCCAGCGCCTCCTCGTGTTTTTCGCGTCGACTGAGCAATTCGACCTGCAGCAACCGGGTCCTGTCGCTGACACCGCCTGCCGTGTAGGCGTCGTACGCTGCATCAAGCTTCTGCCACTGTCCAGCATCCGCCAGCATGCTGAGATATGCAGAAAAATCATCGTCCTCACGATAGCCTTGGGCGAACAGCGGCGCGTAGATTTCCATGGCGCGCTCGGGATCGTTGGTCTGGTAGGCGAGCCAGGCCTCCCAGCTCTGTACCTCCTGGTTGTCCCGAAGTGGGGCGCGGCGAGGTAGCAGATAATCGCGCGCCTCGTTGTAAGCATTAACTTCCACAAGCGAGCGCACTGCATTCAGAAGAAACGCCTCGTCATCGGGTACCAGCTCGCTCGCTTGTGCGAAATACCGGTGCGCATCGCGGAAACTGCGCGCGTTGTAGTAGTGCAGCCCGAGGGCGTTCAGCAGGTAGGCGTTCACCGCGCGCTCGTCATCGCTTTCGTAGATACCGTCAACCGCTGTGGGCGATGACTCGACACTGAAGTCTGCCCATAATTTATTCAGCGCCGCGTCGGTTGCCGCTTGACCTGCCGGGCCCCAGGCCGCCAGCGCATATGCGCACCGATCGTTAGTGATAATCCACGTGTGATACAGGTAGTCCTGTCCATCGGCCTCCTCAACGCCGGTCAGGAGCTTACCGGTTGCACCGTCTTTGCTGATGTCGAGCTCCCGGGTGACGAATGGCGACGGATAGTCTTCGCCGAATTGCTGCATCACAACCCGGAAAAGCGCGTTGTCGTTGGGCCGCTCACCGATCCAGCATACGGGCATGACGACAGCGCCGTAGCCGCGGGCCGACAGCGCTCCGATGTCCGCCCCGTCATTCGTTTCCTGGAGATCCGACCAGTTGAACCAACCATTGCCTTCTGCCCGGAAACGATAGGCAAATGTGCCGGAACGGTAGTCCTTTACCGAACGGGGAGCCGCTGCCACATCAAGGTTTGCGGTGCGATCGATAATCGAAAAGCCATTAACAATGGAGTCGGCTTCGCGTTTGATCGCATCTTCCGACTCCGATGTCGCAAAGGTCAGAAGCTGGTAGAAACGTTCGCCATCGACTGTCGCCGACACGACGTAAGTCATCGGCACCGATCCGACCCTGGCATAGATAGTCTTCTGAAAAAATGTCAGTCCATGCGCTGCTACGGTACCGAGGTCCTTGTATCCAACGTACTCGGTACCTTCTTCCGACTCGAGTCGCTCCTGCATGGCGATCTGCACGAGCTCGGCATAGCCTTCGGGATCCAGGTCAGACCCAACCTGCTCGACAATGACCAGTGAAAACGCGTTCGGCTTGAACCGAATCGCCGCGAAGCTCGCTTCAGGTACCTTCACCGAAAAATCAACGAACGTGTAGGCCTCACTGCTGAGGTCGAGTCGATAATTGAACGACTCACTCTCAAAGACGGCGACACGCTCGCCGATCATGTCGGTATAAGCGACATCATCGGCGGCGGATAGCGATGCCGAGAACAGGGCACCAAGACACAACACCAGGCTTGACGTTTTTGATTGTTTCATTCGACCCGATTCTACCGGGCAATCGGAGTATTTGCGTGCGGCAA
This sequence comes from uncultured bacterium, assembly GCA_963976365.1. Lineage (GTDB taxonomy): Bacteria > Pseudomonadota > Gammaproteobacteria > Steroidobacterales > Woeseiaceae > UBA1847. The sequence continues at coordinate 14,187 of CAXBKH010000008.1, forward strand.
TGCGCACATTTCCTCGCAGACCGAACGCCCCATAAACACGAACTATGGAAAACCGAACAATCTGTACTTGAGGGACTGCCTTGGCACTCCGTAGTATCAGGCGCCTGGCTTTGCAGGAGTTCTGATGCGCGTAGTCGTTTTAGGTGCAGGCGTTATAGGAGTAGCGACAGCGTATTACCTGTCGCGTGTCGGCTGTCAGGTCACTGTGGTGGACCGCGCTGCAACAGTTGCTGATGCTGCCAGCCGCGCAAACGGCGGTCAGCTCTCCTACAGCTTTACCGACGCACTGGCAAAACCCGGATTCATCGCACAGATACCCGCGCTTCTGGCCGGTCGGAATCCGGGCTCCCGCGTACGCCTGGCACCGGAATTTCTGCCCTGGGGACTACGATTCCTGGCGCAGTGCACCAGCGCTCGGGCGCAACAAAACACGCTTTCCGTCCTGCATACCGCGATGCGGTCAGCCAGCTTGATGAACGATATTCGTCAAAATCTGCCCTTCGATTTTTCGCACCGCCGTGCAGGGAAACTGGTGCTACTGTCATCCGGTGACGAACTACGTTCGGCTGAGGCGAGCTCGAAGCTCAAGAATTTGCACGGTTGTACGACGGAAATCCTGACAGCCAAAGAAGCGATCGACCTCGAAGAATCCCTCGACGCGCTGTCGGCCACGTTCACTGGCGCCGTTTATTCCGGCAACGACGAAGTCGCCGACGCGCGGCTGTTCACCCAGGGAATGCAGGCATGGCTTGAGCAAAACGGTGCGGCAACATTCGTCCTCGGTGCCACTGTCGAAGGCATTCCAAAACAGCAGAATCGAGTGCGATCGGTTCTTGTTGCCGGCCAGGAAATTGACGCGGACGCGATCGTCGTCTGTGCCGGTGCCTGGAGCGGCAAGCTGTTGCGCCCACTCGGTATTGATCCGCACATTTACCCGGTTCGCGGCTACAGCGTTACCTTGCCACAGGGCGAACGGTCCCCAATGGTCAGTGTCACTGCGTTGAAACAGCGCATCGTGTTCAGCCGTATCAATGGCCGCATGCGCATCGCGGGGTTTGCTGACTTCACAGGCTTCTCAACCGTTGACGATCATCAACGAATTGAAACGCTGGTCGATGTCGCCCGATCATTTGCGCCACTTGCTGCGGACTATGCGGCTGTCGAGCAACATCGATGGGGCGGGTTCCGGCCCATGACGCCCGACGGCCGGCCACGCACCGGCAGAACCAGCGTCGACGGACTGTTTCTGAACACCGGCCACGGCATGCTCGGCTGGACGCTGGCCTGTGCTTCGGGTTATGACGTTGCTCAGGCTGTTACAAAGACTTTCCACTGATCCCGGGATTTCCCATGATTCAACGTTTGCTGATTTCTGCCTGGCTGTCATTGCTGCTTGCAGCCTGCGCCACCGGTCCGTCCGTTCCCGCCAGGCAGGCCTGTGAAACGGTATCTTTTACTCTGCTCGACGATTTTTCCGGTGCGCGACGTGGACGATGTGTTGCGGTCGGTGACGACGCGGTGCGAATCACGATCCTTCCCGAAGGTGACGGATACATAAACGACAGTGCGTGGTTCGCGTACAAGCTTGTTCCGAAAAACAGTGCGACAGCCACCATCACAATGAACTATCGAGGTGGACACCATCGCTACAAACCGAAGTTGAGTTACGACGGGATCAACTGGACGGCGTTGCCCGACGAGCAGGTACTGGTTTCGATCGACAAACGGCAAGCTATCATCTGGGTGCCGGTTGACGACCGCGACCTCTGGATTGCCGGTGGAGAACTCCTTACTCCGCCGCTGTATGACGCCTGGACGACGAAAATGACCTCAACCGGGCAAACCCGTTCTTCGATGCTCGGAGCGTCACGGGGCGGCAATCCCATTTCCTTGCTGAGTAGCGACAACGCCGCGCAAGACGTGCTGTTTCTTGTCGGTCGACAGCATCCGCCCGAGGTCAGTGGCGCAATCGCGTTTTTCGCTTTCTATGAGGCACTAATGGCTGACACAGCACTGGCCAGCGAATTTCGCCAGCGCTTTCTTATCGTCGCCATCCCGTTATTGAATCCTGACGGCGTCATCGGCGGCAACTGGCGTCACAACCTGGGCTCAACCGATCTGAATCGTGACTGGGGCCCCTTCCAGCAACCGGAAACCCAGCTGGTTGAGTCATTGCTCAATCGACTCGACGATGAGGGCAAGCGGGTTCGCGTATTCCTCGACTTTCACTCGACACGCAAGAACGTGTTCTATACGCAGAATGACGCAAACCCAACCGACCCGCCACACTTCACGCGCACCTGGCTTGAGAACGCCAGACCTCGTATCGAGAATTACCTGTTTAACTACGAAGAGAATCCGGTCGACAACATCGGCGTCGCCAAGAATTACATGTACAAGCGCTACCGTATTCCAAGCTCGACCTATGAGGTCGGCGACGAAACCGGACGTGCTGAGATCATCGCTGCAGCGAGAGTATTCGCGGAAGAACTCATGGAGTTGATGCTTGCCGAATTCTAGTTCCGTCCTGACACTGATCGTTGCGATACTGGCCGCGGCCTGCTCTGTCGAGGCACCGGACTACGACGTGCTGATCGTAAACGGCACCGTCTATGACGGGTCCTTGTCGGCCACGCGCATTGCAAATATTGGCATCGTCGACGATCGCATCGTTTCGATGGCAGCGTCAGCGACGGCCAGTGCCGTTACACGCATCGATGCGACTGGCAGGATGGTGACGCCGGGGTTTATCGATCCGCACACACACGCGAGACAATTCCTGCTCGATCCAGCGAGCAATTCGAATCTCAATTACTTATACCAGGGCGTCACGACCGTTTTCATCGGAAATGACGGTGGAGGCTTTCCGGATCGCGACGCGTCGATCGATAAACTCCGACGCCAGGGCACGGGACCTAATGTTGCTTTCTTTGCAGGTCACGGCGCGATTCGCGAACTTGTGATGGGTATGGCCGATCGCGCGGCAAATAGCGAAGAAATCGCGGCAATGCAGGAGCTGCTTGTCGACGACATGGAGGCAGGGGCCCTGGGTCTATCCAGCGGCCTTTACTATGCGCCCGGAAGCTATGCGCCGACCGAGGAAGTCATCGCACTGGCCAGGGTCGCCGCACACTACGGCGGTGTTTACGATACCCATTTGCGCTCGGAAGGAAGCTATGGCGAGGGCCTGCTCGCTGCCGTCAGTGAAGCCATCGATATCGCTCGCGCTGCAAATATTCCGCTGCACATTTCGCACATCAAGGCACTGGGGCAGGATACCTGGGGGCAAAGTGTTGAGATTATCAGGCTGGTGGAGCGTGGGCTGGACTCGGGTGTCGACATTAGCGCCAACCAGTACCCGTGGAGCGCGTCGGGAACGCGCCTGAGCAACGCCTTGATTCCGCGCTGGGTGGTGGCCGACTCGAATGACAGGATGCGGGATCGATTAACCGATCCTGAACTCTCCAATCGTATTCGAACTGAAATGCAGGCGAATTTGCTGCGCCGCGGCGGTCCGGACGCGATGCTGGTGACCGGCGCCGACAGCGAATTCGTCGGCATGACCCTCGAGGAGATATCCCGCGTACTGGAGAAACCGCCGTTGGAAGCAGCCATTGACGTCGTATTGCAGGGTGACCCGTCGATTGCGTCCTTCGTCATGGATGCCGCAGACATCCGTCGTCTCGCCGTGCAACCCTGGGTCATGACCGGCTCCGACGGTGGTGCCGGACACCCGAGACTTTACGGTACCTACCCAAAGGCGTTCCGGGACTTCGTAGTCGATTCAGCATTGATGTCGCGCGAGCAGTTTGTTCATCGAAGCAGCGGCCTGGTTGCAGAGACGTTCGGCCTGTGTGACCGTGGTTACCTGCGCGAAGGTTATATTGCTGACATTGCAATCATCGACGCCGATACATTCATCGCCAGGGCCAGCTACGCCCGGCCAACGGCGCTTGCGACTGGAGTCGATCAATTGCTTGTCAATGGTGTGCTCGCGATCGATGGCGCATCCAGGCCAGCACTACCGGGCCGCGTACTCAGGAAAACGCTGTGCAACTGATCAAAGGGAAATATTCGTGGCTCTGGCTCGTCGCCCTGTGCGTCGCCGTGCTTTGGCTGGCAAGCACCCTCGACCTGGTCGTCGTGGAAAATCAGGGTCACTACGGATTTCTCGCGCTCGTTCCGGCACTCGCAACGCTGGCGATCTGCTTTGCGACACGCAACGTCATTTTTGCGCTGTTTATGGGTGTTGTGCTTGGTGGATTGGTCACGGGCAAGTTTAATGTCGTTCAGGAATTCCTGATTCCGAGTCTTGGCACGCGGCGTTTTGCGGAAATACTGCTGGTGTATTTATGGGCCCTGGGCGGATTGCTGGGCATCTGGAACCGGAATGGCGGCGCCTACGCTTTTGCTCAGTACATTTCCGACAGGCATGTTAATTCGCGACGTTCCGCGCTGTTCTTTACCTGGCTAATGGGCGTCATTTTTCACCAGGGCGGCACGATCAGCACCGTGTTGACCGGAACCACGGTGCGCCCGGTGGCCGACCGCGAGAAAGTGGCTCACGAAGAACTCGCCTACGTCGTCGACTCCACAGCATCACCGGTCGCGACGATTATTCCGTTCAATGTGTGGCCGGTATATGTCGCCGGCTTGATCACCCTGCCGTCGATGAGCCATTACATCGCCGATCGCGATGCCGCTGTTTCGTTATTCCTGAAAGCAATTCCCTTCAATTTCTATGGTTGGCTCGCTGTCATGTTCACGTTGCTGTTTGCCCTCGACAAATTGCCATGGGTTGGACGACGAATGCGTGCGGCGCGTCAGCGTGCCGAGGAAACCGGTGAGCTGGACAGCCCGGATGCCGAACCGATGTTGTCAAAGGAACTGATCGAGCAGAACGTGCCGGAGGGCTACACGCCGTCGATGATCGATTTTTTTGTACCGATCGGAATCCTTCTGGGCGTTTCAATCATCCCCTACCTGGTCGCCGGCCGATTGATGGTCTTCGAGGCCTTTGGCCTCGCGCTCATTGGCAGCATGTTGTCGTCGATTATTCGCGGCATGAGTGTCAGCGGCGTCTTCGACGGTCTGATCGACGGCATCAAGGGCGTCACCGTCGGCGCCATTATCCTCGCCCTCGCCGTCACGCTGGCGAAAGTGTCGGAAACCGTTGGCGCCTCCGCCTTTGTTATAGAAAACAGTACGGCATTCTTCACCGCGGCACCGTACATCCTCCCGGGTGTACTCATGCTGGTCTGCATGCTGGTGTCGTTCTCGGTCGGGTCGTCGTGGGGAACCTATGCCGTCGTGTTCCCGATCGCGCTGCCGCTGGCAATCGCAATTGCCCCTGATCCGATGTTTGTGACGCTGAGCTTCGGCGCGATCATGGGCGGCGCCGTCTTCGGTGATCAGTGCTCACCGATCTCGGACACCACGATCCTGTCGTCGCTGGCGTGCGGATCCGATCTGATGGACCACGTCTTCACCCAGTTGCCGCTTGCACTGACGGCCGCCGGTATCGCGATTGCCTTGTATACTGCCGGGGCGATGTTCCTGTCGGTCTGATGTTATATAATCGCCAGCCACTGCCGGGTGCGATGCCCGACAACGTCTTTTTCACCATTTCCGGAGCAATACCTTGAGTCGGGACCAGAAGTTTTTCGATATGTACTCCCTTGTCATTGGCGTACTGGCGGCGGTAGCGCTCGCCATTCTCGTACTGACGATGAAAATGCAGGACCTGACGCAGGGCATTTATGTTCGCGATACGGCCGAATACCAGCAAGCCGTCCTGAATCGCATTCAGCCGGTGGGTCAGGTCTATCTGCCCGGCGAACAACACAGCGCCGCGGCACCGACGGTCAGCACGCCGGCACAACCGGAGCCTGTGGCTACGATGATGACGGGACCGCAGGTCTACAACAGTGCCTGCAGTGCCTGCCATGGAGCGGGTATCGGCGGAGCTCCGGTGCTTGGTGATGCCGCGCAATGGGTCGAACGTATCGCGCAGGGCCAGGACACGCTCAAACAACACGCGATCGAGGGCTTTACCGGTTCGGCGGGTTACATGCCGCCGAAGGGTGGACGCCTGGACCTTTCCGATGCAGAAATCGAATCGGCTGTGGAATTCATGGTTGGCGAGGCCAACTAAGTCACTTCAGTTTTGCCGATCCAGGCAACGCAACGACAAAGCCTCCGCAACATGCGGGGGCTTTATTCTTTGTGCGCCGGATAAATCGGCAATCGTACGTGCCACGCGCAATACCCGTTGATGGGCACGCGCGGACAAATTGAAACGGTCAGCCGCGTTTTCGAGCAACGCCCAACAACGATCGTCCGCGTCGCAGGCGGCATCCAGATCGTTGCCATCAAGGCGCGCATTGCAGGTTCCGTTACGCCGGTGCTGCATGCGCCATGCGGTTTCGACTCGCTGGCGAACTTCAGCGCTCGATTCGGCGTTTTTCGGGGGCTCCCTCAAGGTTGCGGTCGATGGACGCAGCACTTCAACGTGAAGGTCGATACGATCCAGTAACGGCCCCGAGATTTTTCGCCGATAAGCCGCAATTCGGTCGGCGCTGCAGTGGCAATCGGCGAATCGATCGCCCAGGTAGCCGCAGGGACAAGGGTTCATTGCAGCGATTAACTGGAATCGTGCCGGATATTCGGCCTGGCCTGCGGCGCGGGAAATCGTAATGCTTCCTGTCTCGAGCGGCTCACGCAGCACTTCCAGCGCGCGACGATTGAACTCGGGCAGCTCGTCGAGGAATAGCACGCCATTGTGTGCTCGCGAAATCTCGCCCGGGCTCGGACCGCTGCCACCGCCGACCAGCGCAGCCGCCGATGCCGTGTGATGCGGACTGCGAAACGGGCGGTGCCGCCAGCCATTGACGGCAACCGGCATGCCAAGGACTGAATCGATCGCGGCGGTCTGCAGGGCCTCCTGGTCGCTCATCGTCGGCAGGATGCCTGGTAGCCGACGCGCGAGCATACTCTTGCCCGTACCCGGAGGCCCGATCAGGAGCAAGTTGTGCGCGCCGGCCGCAGCAATCTCGAGTGCCCTTTTTGCGTGCTGCTGGCCGCGAACGTCGCTGAGGTCGTTTGACGTCGGATCGGCGACGGGCAGCGTCGTTTTTTCGGTCGCTTCGATTGCTTCGCGACCGGCCAGATGGGCAACGACCTCAGTCAATGACGAGGCAGCAATGACTTTGCGGCACGCCAGTGCCGCTTCGGCTTCATTGTCTTTTGGCACGATTACGTACCGGCCGGCAGCGTCCGCACTCAGCGCCGCAGGCAAGATCGCCGGTACCGCGCGCAGGTCGCCGTTGAGTGACAACTCGCCGTACGCCTCAAACGCATTGAGCGTCGTCTTCGGGAATTGTTTCTTTGCCGCGAGAATACCCAACGCGATCGCGAGATCGTAGCGTCCGCCGGACTTCTTCATTGCGGCAGGGCCAAGGCTGACCGTGATGCGCTGTTGCGGAAATTCGAATCCGGAACTCAGCAAGGCACCGCGAACCCGGTCCTTGCTTTCGCGGACTGCAGTCTCGGCCATGCCGACGATGGTGAACGCCGGCAATCCGCCCGAGAGGAAGACTTCGATCGTAACCGACGGTGCATCCGTACCGTACTGTGCTCGACAATAGAGAATTGCGAGGCTCATTTGCCGGACCCTCCATGGCCGCCGTGTTGGTCTTTCCGTTAGGTCCTTTTTTCCAGCGCCGCGAGCTTGGCTTCCAGTGCCTCGAGTTTCTCGCGCGTGCGCGCCAGTACCGCCTCCTGCACCTCGAATTCTTCGCGCGTAACCAGGTCCAGCTTGTTGAGCCCGCTCCTCAGCACGCCGCGGAAATTCGACTCCAGGTCGTCGCGCATCGAACGCAGTCCTTCCGGCAGGGATTCCGCCAGTTTTTTCGCCAGGTTTTCAACTGAATCTTTCGTCATAGCCGATTGATACCTGAGCCGATTCGAAAACACCAGCTGCAAATCGCTACGACCGGCGCAGTAATCCACCGTACTCACCGTTTTGGTGCGACGGCCACACCGAGCGCACTGCATTGGCACAAGGCAATGACGGCAAAACTGACAAGTGATTGTTTATAAACAACTTTCTGATGCTGGCATACATCCTGCTCTAGAGGTAACAACACGGTCAAAACGGCCACCAACCTAAAAACGGAGCAAACCCCAATGAAAGCCAGACTTATCGCAGTATTCACCGCAGCCCTGTTGTCCGCCGGCGCCGCACACGCGGATTTTTCCGCCAACCTGGGCTTCGCCAGCGACTACTACTATCGCGGCATTCTTCAGGCCCCGTCGTCCGGCAGCGGTGGTCTCGATTATGAGCAGGGCGGTTTTTATGCCGGAACCTGGGCCGCCGACGTCAAAGACGGCCTCGAAGTCGACGGTTACTTCGGCTACGGCGGCGAAGTCGGCGACTTCGGCTACAGCATCGGCTACACCGGCTACTTCTACACCGGCGACTTCGACGATACCTACCAGGAAATCAACCTCGGCGGTTCATTCGGGCTACTCGCCGTCGACGTGGCCATCGGTGAGTACGAAAACTTCACCGGACCCACCCAGGATTACACCTATTACGCGCTGACCCTGGAGAAGAACGGCTTTTCGGCGAAGTACGCCGGTTTTTCGCAGGACTTTTCCGGTGATTACGTAGAACTCGGTTATGGCGCCACCGTTGCCGATATCGATCTCGGTGTCACGCTGCTTTTCAACGACAAGGACTTGAGCGGTGACGGCGAATCCGATCAGGCGCTGATTTTTACAGTCGGCAAGTCTTTCGACCTCAACTAACTATCAAGAAACAGGGGACCAACCCATGAAAATGATTACTGCGATCATCAAGCCGTTCAAGCTGGATGATGTGCGCCAGGCAGTTGCCGACATCGGCATCCAGGGCATTACCGTCACCGAGGTGAAAGGCTTCGGCCGGCAGCGCGGTCACACCGAGTTGTACCGCGGTGCTGAATACGTTGTCGACTTTCTGCCCAAGGCGAAGATCGAACTCGCGGTGGCCGACGATATTGCCGAGCAGGTTATCGAGGCCATCAGCAACACAGCACGCACAGGCAAGATCGGCGACGGAAAGATTTTCGTCACCGAACTTGTAGAAGCCATTCGCATTCGCACCGGTGAGACCGGTAGCGAAGCCGTATAAGAGCCCGCGGAGGATACGAACGTGGAAGCAACAACAGAAATAGCGGCGCAAGTGACTGAACTGTCATATGCGCTGGATACCTTTTACTTCCTGGTGATGGGCGCCCTGGTCATGTGGATGGCTGCGGGATTTACCATGCTTGAGGCAGGACTCGTGCGCGCCAAGAACACAGCCGAAATTCTTACCAAGAATGTCGGTCTGTATTCGATAGCCTGCATCATGTACATGCTGTGCGGCTATTCGATCATGTACCCGGGCGATTTTGCCGGCGGCATATTCCAGAGCATCGGCACAATCGGAAGCGGCCTGCTGACCTCGTCCGACAATGCAGCGGCAGATGTCATTGCCAGCGGTGGCGACACCTATTACTCCAACCTGTCGGACTTCTTTTTCCAGGTCGTCTTTGTCGCAACAGCGATGTCCATCGTGTCCGGCGCGGTTGCCGAGCGCATGAAGTTGTGGGCCTTCTTCGCATTTGCCGTCGTCCTGACCGGTTTCATTTACCCGGTACAGGGCTTCTGGAAGTGGGGCGGCGGCTTCCTGCAGGAAGCGGGCTTCCTCGACTTCGCCGGATCGGGTGTGGTGCACCTTTGCGGCGCGGCGGCGGCACTCGCCGGTGTATTGCTGCTGGGCGCACGCAAGGGTAAGTACGGCAAGGGTGGGCAGATCAACGCCATACCCGGCTGTAACCTGCCCCTCGCAACACTGGGCACATTGATTCTCTGGCTCGGCTGGTTCGGCTTCAACGGCGGCTCGGAACTCAAGGTTTCCGACGTCGGCGAGGCGAATGCCGTTGCGTTGGTGTTCGTCAATACCAACATGGCCGCGGCCGGCGGTCTCGTATTCGCCCTGCTGTTGTCACGTTTCTGGTTCGGCAAGGCCGACCTGACGATGGCACTCAACGGAGCGCTCGCAGGCTTGGTCGCTATCACCGCAGAACCATTGACCCCGGAACCGATTCTCGCAACCGTGATCGGAGCCGTCGGCGGACTGCTGGTCGTGCTATCGATCGTTGGACTCGACAAGTTGAAAATCGATGACCCGGTCGGCGCCATTTCCGTTCACGGTGTCGTGGGCATTTGGGGTGTACTTGCGGTTTGCCTGTCAAATCCGGAAGCGAAGTTCGGTGTCCAGTTAATGGGTATCGCATCGATCTTCGCCTGGGTGTTCGGAGTCAGCCTGCTGGTCTGGTTCGCACTCAAGATGAGTTTCGGCATTCGCGTCAGCGAGGAAGAGGAATACGAAGGCGTCGATATCAGCGAATGCGGACTCGAGGCCTACCCGGAATTCACGACCGCCGAGTAACATAACGCCGCTGAAAGCAATTTCCATAATTACTTTCAATATCAACATCTTAACGGGCCGAAAGGCCCGTTTTTTTTTGTTTTATTGAGGACCAATTCCCACAATGCCTGTGACCAGCATCACAACATCCAAAGCCCTCACCGTGCTTTAATGTGGCCATGAAAAAACGACACCTGACAAGCCGCATCGTTGCCCTCGCCCTGATTGTCTCTGGCGGTGCCTTCGCAAACGAGATTTACAAGTACACCGATGCAGACGGCAACGTGCACTACACGGACCGCCCTTCCGGCGACTCCAACGAGGAGCGCCTGCAGGTTTCCTATAATCGTACCGACAAGGCTGCCGTTCAGGAGCGCGTTCAAACGCGCCTGGATTCTCAAGCCAAGCGCGAAGAGGCTCGCAGCGAAGCACAACAGGCGCAACAGACCGCGGCCGAGGAACGAGCCGCTGCCGAAGAAAAAGCGGCCAAATGTGCTGACTATCGACAGAAAATGAAGGCCATGCTCGAGGCCCGTCGAGTTTACAGGGAAGATGAGAGCGGAGAGCGCGTCTACCTGGACGATGTCGCGAGAGCGGAAGCGCGCACCAAAGCAGAAGAACTCATCAAAGAACACTGCGACACCTGATTGCGATGATGAGGCGTCGTTCCTCACATTAGGATCACCGCTGGCGCTACAATACCCGCTTACGTCACAGGAGCGACGGATTGATCGCCGCACGGGACCCCGATAAAGAATCGTCGCAGGCCTACCTGCCTGACTTTTGTGCCGCGAGCACCCTGTTTATCGTTGTACTCGTCGCCGCGCTGGTTGCGATCATCCTGGCGCTCGCCTCGCACGACAGCGAACACCCTTTCCTGATTGAATTGTCGAAGACCTCGTTTTTTGTTCTCTGGAATGCGTTGCTCGGAACCGTGGTGATGTGCCAGCTACGGCCCTATCTCGAAAAAACCGGCCCGGCTCGCGCTTTTGTCCTTGGTTTCGTTGTGCTTGAGGCGGTATGCCTGGTCGTCGCGGAAGGCGCCTGGCAACTGACCCGGATTTTCGGCCAATCGGCTATCATCGACAGCTCGCACACGTATTTCATCCTTCATACTTTCGCCATCAGTTCGATCGTCATCGCGCTCGCGATGCGCTACCTCTATATATCCAGTGAGTGGCGCCGGAGCATCGTACTCGAGGCGCAGTCACGAATCAGCGCGCTGCAGGCACTGATTCGACCGCACTTCCTGTTTAACAGCATGAACACCATCGCTTCGTTAACCCGCACCGACCCGGCCCGCGCCGAGGAAGCCGTCGAAGACCTGTCCGACCTGTTGCGAGCAAACCTCGGTGGCTCGAGTAACCGCTCTTCGCTGAAGCAGGAGTTTGAAACTGCTGCCATCTATCAGCGCATCGAGAAGCTGCGACTCGGCGATCGCCTGCAGGTGAAGTGGGACATCGCAGGCTTGCCGTTGCGCTCCCGGATTCCGAGTCTTACGATTCAGCCGTTGCTCGAAAACGCCATCTATCACGGCATCGAATTGCTGCCGGACGGTGGCGAGGTCGTCGTCAAGGGACGTGTTCTTGATGATCAGCTTGAGATATCGGTGTCAAATCCCGTGGCCGTCGGCGAAAAGCGCAGTAGCGGCGGCAACAAGATGGCAATGGCGAATATTCGGCAGCGTTTCGAACTCGCTTACGGCAGCAGCGATGCGGTCCGTATCGACGATACCGGGGATCACTACACGGTGACTCTGCGCTTTCCCATTGACGAGGTTGCAGAATGAAAGTACTGGTTGTCGACGATGAACAACCGGCACGCGAGCGTCTGCGGCAGCTGCTCGATGATGAAGATGGCTATGAATGCGTTGGCGAAGCCGGCAATGGACTGGATGCTGTTACGCTCTGCAACCGGTTACAGCCTGACATTGTCTTGCTCGACATCCGCATGCCCGGACTGGATGGCATTGAAACCGCCCATCACCTGAACAGCCAGGATCAGCCGCCCGCTATTGTCTTTACAACCGCGTATGACGAGTACGCCATCGACGCGTTCGATGCCCGCGCCGTTGGTTACGTCCTGAAGCCGGTTCGCCGAAGCAAGCTCGCCAACGCACTCGCCCAGGCGTCTCGCCTGGCACCTGCTGCATTACAGGCCGCAGCATCGGATGCACGCATTGAAAGCACCCGGCGACACGTTTGCTCGCGCGCACATGGCGAGCTCAAACTAATTCCGGTGACGGACATCTATTGTTTTCGTGCGGATCAGAAATACGTCACCGTCGATCACAAGAACGGTCAGGACCTGATCGACGACTCGCTGAAAACACTGGCAGAGGAATTCAGCGGGGAATTCGTGCGCATTCACCGCAGTGTGCTGGTTGCCGTGAGCCGCATTGCTCGCATTGAAAAAACTGGTGACGGCAGGTGCCGCGTCGTTCTGCGCGATAATTCGCAAGTCGACGACAAAGAGCTGATAATCAGCCGCCGGCACCTCGCCGATGTGCGACGGAGGTTGAAAGGAGTCTAGCGCGCTTGAAAATTCGAATTGCAACTCGCAAAAGCGCGCTCGCGCTGTGGCAGGCCAATTACGTGTCGAGCGTCCTGCTGAAACTCCCGGAAATCCGGGCGACTGAACTGGTGCCATTGTCCACCCGCGGCGACGAGATTCTCGACCGCAGCCTGCAGAAGATTGGCGGCAAGGGTCTGTTCATCAAGGAACTTGAGGTCGCCATGGAACTTGGCGAAGCCGATCTCGCCGTGCACTCAATGAAAGACGTACCGGCGGAACTGCCGCCGGGATTCTGCCTGGCTGCCACGCTTGAGCGTGCAAATCCGCACGACGCACTGGTCGCGGCGGCCGGAACAAGCATTCAATCGCTACCGCTAAACGCCCGTATCGGCAGCTCCAGCCTGCGCCGTCAGGCGCAGCTCAAGATGTTGCGACCCGATTTGCGCATCGAACCTCTGCGCGGCAACGTCAACACGCGCTTGACAAAGCTCGATGCGGGTGACTACGACGCAATCATTCTCGCGGCCGCCGGCTTGGAACGACTCGAACTGCAGCATCACATCAGCTACCAGTTCCCTCCCGAAGAAATGTTGCCGGCTGCGGCGCAAGGTGTGCTGGGTATTGAGTGCCTGGAGAGCAACTCGACGTTGCGTGCGATACTCGGGAAGCTCGACGACGCGAAAACAGTACAGACCACAGAGGCGGAACGCGCCATTGCGCGCGTATTGCAAGCGAGTTGCCAATCGCCCGTCGCCGCTTTTGCCACCGTTGATGGGGAAACATTGACCCTGACCGCGCTGGTCGCACATCCGGATGGTTCGCAGTCAATCCGGGAGACGATGGACGGTCACAGTACCAAGGCCAATCAACTCGGCGAAGCCCTGGCCGCAAAACTGCTCGCCGGCGGAGCCCGGGAGTTGCTGGATTCAATCGGGGCCTCGCATGCCTGACTCCGCGCTGCGCGGCTTCGGCGTGCTGGTGACTCGCCCGACGGCACAGTCCGCTGAACTGATCAATGCAATCGAGGCCAGCGGCGGCACGGCAATTCACTTCCCCGCCATTGAGATCGCGCCACGAGAGGCAGCGGATATTGTCGGCGAACTCGCGGACAGCCCGCGAGCCGATATCGCATTGTTCGCGAGCAAGAACGCGGTCGAGTACGGTGCGAGGCATGCGAATGCCGATCTTTTGGGGGCTATCGGGCCATCGACGGCCGAAGCGCTGCGCGCTCTGGGCCTGACCGTCGCTATTGAGCCGTCCCAGGGCTATGACAGTGAACATCTGCTCGAACACCCGGCATTGCAGGACGTGGAGGGCAAACACGTTCGCATCATCCGCGGCGGCGACGGCCGCAAACTGCTGGCGAAAACCTTGCGTGAACGCGGAGCGCGAGTGACTTACCTGGATGTATACGGGCGAATATTGCCCTCCTTTACGGCCGACAGGCTCGCAGAAATCGAATCCGCCTGGCGATCGGGTATGATTGGTGCCATTACGGTGATGAGTGTCCAAACACTGGACAATCTCGCTGTTTTATTGCCGGCATGGTGCCGAAGCAGACTCGATTCCATTCCGCTGGTGACGCCGGCAAAACGTGTGCTAAAAGAGGCGCTCGATCGCTACCCGGCATCGAAACCCGTATTAGCCAAAGGGCCTCAGGCAGCCGACATGCTCGATGCCATTATCTCAATTCACAGAACCGGATCCGGACCAGCATCATGAGCGAAGAGCAAACGGCCGATAAGCAACAGGATATCGAAACCAACGCCGACGCCGAATTTGAGGTCGAAGACCGAAACGGCAGCGCCACACCCAAACGCGGCAATGGCATTGCCTGGGTTGCCATCCTGCTGTCGTTGCTTGCTGTCATCGCAGTGGGTTACTCGCTGTTCCTCGACTGGCGCAGCGCCGCCGACGACGGCGAAGATTCTGAAGTGCTGGCGGCAATCGAATCGCTCAATCGTCGACTCGGCAATGTCGACGAGACCCTGACAACGCTCGACAGGCAGATTGCCGGCATAGAGCACCCGGATTACAGCGACGAGTTCGCCGCGATCAGCAAAGACGTCGATGAGCGCATCCGGCTGTTGAACTCATTGCCATCAAGAATGACGTCGATCGAGGCTACCGTCGCCTCACTCGCCGGCATCTCTGCCGGCGCCCGTGAAACATTTCTGCTGGCAGAAGGCGAATACTACCTGCAGATCGCAAATGCCCAGTTGCAGCTGGCCAATAATCCGCACCTGGCGGCGCTCGCGCTGAGAATGGCGGACGAACGCGTCACGCAACTGTCCGACCCGGCACTGACCGCTGTTCGGCGGGCCATTTCCGACGAAATGGCCGCACTCGAAGCCATGGAAAAGCCGGATCTCGAGGGAGTGACGCTGACCCTCGCAAGCCTGGCGCGCGTGGTCGAGTCCCTGCCGCTCAGGGGCACCGGATCGGTCGAAGACGACGAAAGTGACGACCTCGACCCGGATGGCGGCACATTTGAACGGGCCTGGGGCTCGGTCAAGGACGCGATGTCCGGTCTCGTCAAGGTGACACCGCCCGAGCAGGCGAAGCTCGAGCTTGTCTCGCCGGATGCCGAGGAATTTCTTCGCAGTAACATCGCATTGCAGTTGCAGTCAGCGCGACTCGCACTGCTGCGGGGCGAACAGGTAATTTTCGAACAGACGCTCGATGACGCCAGTGCCCTGCTCGAGGCCTACTTCGACATCGGCAGCGAACAGGTAATCAGCACACAGAAAACGCTCAGCGAGATTCGAGACAATGTATTCACCACAGCCCTGCCCGATATCTCAGGCTCGCTGCGACTGCTGCGCCAGTACCGTACCCTGCGCGAGAGCAACGAGTGAAAATCGGTCTCATCATCGTACTCGCCGCGATCGCGAGTGGCTTCGCGGCACACTTTTTGCTCGCCGATCCCGGTTATGTCGCGATAAATTTTCGCGGTTACCTGGTAGAAATGTCGGTACCAATACTCGTCTTCCTGATCGCAGCCGTGTTTGTCGCGATCTGGCTTGTACGAAAGATCCTGATTGCGCCGCGCCGAATCGGTGAGGCGGCCGGTCGTTATCGCTCGGCACGTTCTGGCCAGAAAATGACACGCGGCATGATCGAGATGGCGGAAGGCAATTTCGCCCGCGGCGAGCGCATGCTGGCAAGAGCCGCCCGTACCAGTGACTCGCCGTTGTTCAACTACCTTCAGGCCGCGAGAGCCGCGCACCTGCAGGGAAAGAACGAGCGCCGCGACGAATGGCTGCGACTCGCCTACCAGGACATCCCGGAAGCGGCCAACGCGGTACTGCTGACGCAGGCGGAATTCCAGCTGGACCAGGGACAGCATGAACAGGCGCTGGCCACGCTGCGGCGACTTGATGAGAATTCGAAAGATCACGGTCATGCCCTGGCACTGATGGGGCGGCTCTACTACCGCCTGCAAGACTGGCCATCGCTGCGCGAGCTGATGCCACGTATCAGGAAGCATTCGAACGTCAAAGCTGAAACGCTGGCGTTGTGGGAGCAGCGTGTTCATCGAGAGGAAATTGACCAGGCGGCGGACCCCGATGGGCTGACGGCTGCCTGGAAAGCCGTGCCACGGGCGTTGAAAAAAGATATCTCGCTGCTCGAAGCCTACTACCGTGGGCTGATGCGCACCGATCAGCACGCCAGAGCCGAGAAAGAACTCGCTTCCGCCTTGAAATCTCAATGGCGCGGTCCGCTGGTACGCCTGTTCGGTATCGTCGAGGGCGTCGATGCCAGCAAGCAACTGAAACGGGCAGAGGGCTGGCTGGGCACCCACAGCGAAGACCCCGACCTGCTGCTCACGGCCGCAAGACTGTGCCTGCAGAATGAACTCTGGGGGAAAGCCCGCAGCTACCTCGAAACCGTTATTACCCTGCGCCCCTCGCCGGAGGTGTACCAGGAATACGGCGCCCTGCTCAATCAGCTGGGCGAAACCGACGCTGCCGCCGACGCTTTCAGAGATGGCCTGGGCATGGTCTCAACAGCCACGAACCTGCCGGCCATCACGCACACCCCGCAAGACTAGCGAACGGGCGGAATTAGCACCCTAAAAGTTGGGCTAAGGCTGGCTACGCTTGGTTCGCAGCCAGGCGGTCAAGGGCTCCCACTCGTCCCAATCCGGCCACGCCAGGTATTCTGGCAACTCGAAAATACCAATGCCTCGCGTATAAGCCCGCACATAGTTTTGCGCCTCACGAAGCGCGGCGATGTAGGGAACCCGAACCTTGGTCAGGTACTCGTCGAGATCGTCGTAAATCAGGGTATTTTCACGTACCCGGTTGGCAACAACCGCCACTTTGGCCTGTTTGTTCGCGATTTTGCTTTGATTTTTCAGCTCTTCGAGAAAGGTCGTCGTCGCCTGCATGTCGATCGTCGACGGCAACACCGGGACGACGATGGTTTCCGCATGCTTGACGAGATCGGTCAGTTCGGCACCGTGAGAGCGGGCGGGCGCATCGATGACGAGAATGTCGGCATTGCGCGGGGCTTTACGCAAGCCGTCTTCAAAGCCCGCAACAGCGGCGATCGGGGCCCGACTTTCGGGGCGTCGTTCCAGCCAGTCAAGGCTTGATCGTTGTGGGTCGTAATCTGCCAGGGCGACAGCGGCGCCCTGGGTTGCGAAATATGATGCAATGTTTGTGGCGAGGGTGCTCTTGCCGCAGCCGCCTTTCGCGTTCAGTACCATTATGTGCCGCATGTCTGTCTCCAAGGGCGATTTGTTAGTTAGATTGGCAGTTTATGTAAACTACAGCGGCAGGATTATAAAGTCCATCAAGCGCTAAAGCGAAGGCACGAAAAATTTCAATGCGCATTCCTTACACAAAGATGCACGGCACAGGCAACGTCATTCTGGTTGTCGATCAACGACAGCGAAAATTGCCGCCACCGGATCGCGAAACCATTCGACGCCTGGGCGCCGCCGAAGCAGAAACGCATTTCGACCAGATGATGTGGGTTGGTGCATCGAGCGACGACGCCTGTATTGCGAGCTACCGCGTTTTCAATTCCGATGGCTCTGAAGTCGAGCAGTGTGGCAATGGCGTTCGCTGCGTTGCCAAACTGCTTGCCGCCGACAGCCCGGAGCGACGCGACTTCAAGCTGCAGAGCCCGGCGGGAGTCATTATCGCCAATGTTTTTCCAGATGGTCAGGTTGCCGTCTGCATGGGCACGCCGGTATTCGAGCCCGCCAGGATCCCGTTTGTTGCCGAGCAAATGGCGGATTCCTACACTTTGCTCGTCGACGATGAGGCCTTCAGTATCGGCGCCGTTTCGATGGGCAATCCGCATTGCGTCCTGATCGTTCCGAATGTCGCGACGGCTCGCGTTGATGAACTCGGGCCCAAAATCGAACACCATGAACGATTTCCGGAACTCGTCAATGTTGGCTTCATGCGTATCGGCGGTCGCAACAATATTGAGCTCCGCGTGTTTGAGCGTGGCGTCGGCGAAACCGCTGCTTGTGGCACGGGCGCGTGTGCGGCAGTGGCCTACGGTCGACGACTGGGGCGGCTTGATGACGAGGTTTGCGTTAGCCTGCCCGGCGGCGAAGTCGTGGTAAGCTGGCGCGGCGGCGACGTGGACGCCTGGCTCAAAGGCAACGCCGAATTGTTGAATAATGGAATGATGGATCTATAGGAATGGGCAATCTATGAGCACGCATGCAGAAGTCCGCTACGGCGAAGACGAACTTTCCGAACAGGCCGTCCACGACTACCTGGCGGCGCACCCTGATTTCTTCGAGAATCACCCCTCACTCCTGAGTACCCTGCATCTGCCGCACCCGACCGGTGGCGCTGTATCCCTGGTCGAACGACAGGTTTCGGTACTGCGGCAAAAAGACCGCAAGCTCGAACGACAACTCAAGGAACTCATCGAGGTGGCCCGGGCAAATGACCTGCTATCGGCCAAGATTCACGAGCTGACCCTGCAACTCCTCGCAACCACCGATTTGCGCGGCACGGTGCGTGCCCTTGAGGTGGCCATGCGCAGTGGATTCGGTGCTGAACATGCTGTGCTGATTGTTTTTGGTGACCCGGATGACTTCACGGATATCGATGCCGGACGGTTCTTCCGGGTGGTGCACAAGGGCGCCGAGGAACTCGGCCCGTTCAAGACGTTTCTCAACGGCAGCTCGGCGCGGTGCGGAAAAATCCGCGATGCGCAAAAAGCGTTCCTGTTCCAGGGCGATGCCGAAGAAGTCGGGTCCGCGGCACTGGTACCCCTGAGCGACGCCAGCGAAATCGGTTTCCTCGCCGTTGGCAGCACCGACGCCAACCGCTTTCATCCGGGCATGAGTATCGATTTCCTGACGCGCCTGGGCGATCTGGTCGCGGGTGCGCTGAAGCGCTTTTAGCGCGCAACCCCGTGGAGACCACAGGCTGGATCGACAAGTTCATTCGCCACCTGGCGTTTGAACGGCGGCTGTCGCCGCAAACCTGCAAGAATTACCATCGCGATCTGCTGGTATTGCGGGACTTTCGCGATACCTCGGGCATAGCCAACTGGTCCGACATGGACAGCGAGCATTTTCGGGCGTTTTCTGCGATGAGCTTTCGCAAGGGCCTCAGCCCACGCAGCATCCAGCGGCGGCTGTCGGCCTGCCGAACGTTTTTTCGCTACCTGACGCGCGAAAAACTCATTCGGAAAAACCCTGTCGTCGACGTATCGGCTCCCAAAGGCAAGCGGCGGCTACCGGGCAATCTCGACGCGGATACGATGGCGCACCTGCTGAATATTCCCGGTGACGGCCCGCTCGTCGACCGTGATCGAGCCATCCTGGAATTGCTGTATTCCTCCGGCCTGCGCTTGTCGGAACTGACGGACCTCAACTGCGGCGACGTGGATGCTGACGATCGGACCGTTCGGGTGACTGGCAAAGGCAACAAGGACCGCATCGTTCCGGTTGGCCGCAAGGCAATCGAGGCATTGGCACGCTGGCACAAGACCCGCCCGGAACTCGCGATACCCGATGAGCAGGCTCTTTTCGTCAGCAATCGTGGCACCCGCATCAGCCCGCGGTCGGTGCAGGCCCGGGTCGACCACTGGGCGAAGAAACAGGGCATCGACAGCAAGGTTTACCCTCACCTGTTCCGCCACTCGTTTGCTACGCACCTGCTTGAATCAAGCCACGATTTACGGGGTGTCCAGGAGTTGCTGGGGCATGCCAATATATCCACCACGCAGGTTTATACGCACCTTGATTTCCAGCATCTGGCCCAGATATACGACCAAACCCACCCGCGGGCACGAAAAAAAGATTAGCGTTACTAAGGAACGATCCATGGAACAATTTCGAGGCACGACCATCGTCTCGGTGCGTCGTAACGGCAAGGTTGCGATTGCCGGCGACGGCCAGGTCAGCATGGGCAATACCGTCATGAAAGGAAATGCCCGCAAAGTTCGGCAGCTCGCCGGCGGACGTGTCATCGCCGGTTTTGCCGGAGGCACGGCTGATGCATTCACGCTGTTCGAACTGTTTGAAAGCAAACTTGAGCAATACGGCAACCTGACGCGGGCGGCGATCGAACTCGCCAAGGACTGGCGAACGGACCGGCGGCTGCGGCGGCTTGAAGCACTCTTGTGCGTTGCCGATAGCGAATCGTCGCTCATTATTTCCGGTAACGGTGATGTCATCGAACCCGAAAACAACCTGATGGCGATCGGATCCGGCGGCCCTTTTGCACAAGCGGCCGCCCTCGCCTTGCTGGAGAACACTGAACTGGAAGCTGCTGACATCGCGAAAAAGGCTTTGTTGATCGCCGGCGAAATCTGTGTGTTCACGAACCAAAACGTCATCATCGAAGAACTGTAGGAGCGCGCCTGGCGCACGAATCAAACAATGTCACAAATGACCCCAAGAGAAATTGTCCAGGAGCTGGACAAGCACATTATCGGCCAGGACGACGCGAAGCGCGCCGTCGCAATTGCCCTTAGAAACCGTTGGCGCCGTGTCCAGGTTGACGAACCGTTGCGCAGCGAGATCACGCCGAAGAACATCCTGATGATCGGGCCAACAGGTGTTGGCAAAACTGAAATTTCGCGTCGTCTCGCGCGGCTGGCACGCGCGCCGTTTATCAAGATCGAAGCGACTAAATTTACCGAAGTCGGTTACGTCGGCCGTGAAGTCGACAGCATCGTTCGCGATCTCATGGATACCGCGATCAAGATGACGCGCGAAGATGCGATGGCGAAAGTTCGGCACCGTGCAGAAGATGCCGCCGAAGAGCGCGTGCTGGATGCCTTGCTGCCGCCGCCTTCCTCGCGAGTCGGGCTTGCCCCGGATTCAGAGCCGGCGGACAGCGATACCCGGCAGAAATTTCGCAAGATGCTGCGCGAGGGCAAGCTGGACGACAAGGAAATCGAGATTGAAATCCAGGCGATTCCCGTTGGTGTGGAAATCATGGCGCCACCGGGAATGGAAGACATGACCAGTCAGCTGCAGGGCATGTTCCAGAACCTGGGCGGCAACCGCAGCAAGACGCGAAAACTCAAAGTGAAAGAAGCGTTTCGCCACCTGACGGACGAAGAAGCGGCGAAAATGCTCGACGACGAAGAATTGAAAACGCAGGCGCTTGAAGCCGTTGAGCAACACGGTATCGTTTTTCTCGACGAACTCGACAAGGTTGCCCGCAGCAGCGGCACGCACGGCGGTGCCGACGTATCGCGTGAAGGCGTGCAACGTGACTTGCTGCCGCTCGTCGAAGGTTCGACGGTCAATACCAAGTACGGAATGGTCAAAACAGATCACATATTGTTTATTGCCTCCGGTGCGTTCCATGTTGCCAAACCATCGGACCTGATTCCGGAACTGCAGGGACGCTTCCCGATACGTGTCGAGCTCAAGTCACTGACAACGGATGACTTTGTACGCATCCTGACCGAGACAGACTCCTCGTTAACCGCGCAGTACAGCGCGTTGCTCGCGACCGAGGAAGTGACTCTGAAATTCGCCGAAAGTGGTGTTCGCCGCCTGGCCGAGGTCGCCTTCCAGGTGAACGAGAACACCGAGAATATTGGCGCACGGCGGCTTCATACGGTGATGGAGCGACTGCTGGAAACAATTTCTTTCGAGGCGTCCGACAAGAGTGGCACCAGGCTCACGGTGGATGCCGGTTACGTCAACGATCACCTGGCGGAGTTGGCGAAGAATGAGGATTTGAGTCGGTATATTCTTTGATTCGTTGACTCTTTTCGTCATTGCCGAAGAAAAGCTGCAGATCGCTTCACTAACAGGCGCTAACCTGCAGCTTTTCTTCGGCAATGACCGACCGCATCGGTGCGGATAAGCATCAAGGATCTCGCTTGTGGTGCTGGCCGTACTTGAAGGGGGCGGGTATCCTTGCCTGATGACTTCAGGCGATGAACAGACAACCCACTTCGGCTACAGCAAGGTCGACAAGGCCGAGAAGGCCGGGCTGGTCCGCGGCGTGTTCGATTCTGTTGCGGATCGCTACGACATCATGAACGACCTGATGTCCACCGGGCTGCATCGCCTGTGGAAGCGATTCACGATCGACCAGGCTGCTGCACGCAGCGGCGATGTCATCCTCGATCTTGCCGGTGGCACCGGTGATCTTGCCCGCGAATTTTCCCGCAAGGTTGGCAAGGAGGGGCATGTTGTCCTCGCCGATATTAACGCGGCCATGCTACAGCAGGGGCGGCGGCGACTTGTTGACGCCGGCGTCGCCGGGAATGTCACCATCGCGCAGGTTGATGCGCAGGCCCTGCCCTTCGATAACGCCACTTTTGACTGCATCACCATGGCATTCGGCCTGCGCAACGTGACGGACAAGGAGGCGGCGCTCGCGTCCATGTACCGGGTGCTGAAGCCAGGCGGAAAGGCAATGATCCTCGAGTTCTCACGGCCCAACAAGGCAATCAAGCCCGCCTACGACCTGTATTCTTTCAAGGTGCTTCCCGTGCTCGGCAAGCTGGTCGCCGACGATCCGGACAGCTACCGCTACCTTGCCGAATCCATTCGCATGCACCCGGACCAGGCGACATTGCAATCAATGATGGAGGCCGCGGGTTTTGAACGTTGCCGCTATCACAATCTTGCTGCCGGCATTGTCGCATTGCACATCGGCTATCGGATTTAGGCCATCATGGATGCGCTTGAAGTCCTGTTACGTCCGCTCGCGAAAGTTTTGAATCGCAATATTCAGCAATCCACACCGGCTCGCGAACTGTGCGGTCAGTTGTCGGGAAAAATCGTCGCCGTCCGCGTCCGTAACACCGAACTTGCCGCCTGTTTCATCATCCACGACGACCTGATTGACGTCCAGCCGGCGATTGACCGGGAGCCGGATGTGATTGTCGAGGGATCATTGATAACGCTCGCGCGCATGGCGGGATCCTCCGGCGAACGGGCAATCCGCGACGGTAGCTTGTCCCTGACTGGTGATGCGGAAATTGCCGGGCGATTCCAGCAGCTGCTTCATTACGCCAAGCCGGATCCGGAAGAAGAGCTTGCCGCTGTCGTCGGCGATATCGCAGCACATCGCCTCGGTGAATTTTCCCGCGGGCTCGGTCGCTGGGGACGCGAAGCCCGACAAACAATGGGTGACAATATTCGCGAGTACCTGCAGGAAGAAAGCCGCGATGCCCCCAGTCGTTACGAATTCGAAAAGTTTTCTTCTGATGTCAACACACTCCGCGACGACCTTGCACGTACCGAAGCACGATTGAATCAGCTACTGGGCGGCGACTAGCGTGACAACACGCCAAACCCTGTTTCGCATGCTTGCAATCCAGCGGGTGCTCGTGAAATACGGCCTGGATGACATCATTAAAGAGACACACCTGCTGCGGCCCCTGCGGTTTGTTTTTTACCTGTCATCCACGCGGCGCAACAAGTCGGCACCGGTCGGCGAACGAATTCGACTCGCGCTTGAAGAATTGGGGCCCATATTCGTCAAGTTCGGACAGGCACTGTCGACGCGGCGAGACCTGTTGCCGCGGGATATCGCCGATGAACTCGCGAAGCTGCAGGACGCGGTACCGCCGTTCCCCGCCGATGAGGCCATTGCGATTATCAATGAAGCCTACGGCGCATCCGTCAACGATGTGTTTGAGCGATTCGACGAGGAACCGCTGGCAGCCGCTTCCATCGCGCAGGTCCACACCGCCAAATTGAAAACCGGCCACGAGGTCATCGTCAAGATCCTCCGCCCCGGCGTGCAGGGTCAGATTGAGAATGATCTTGCCGTATTGCGCCTGATCGCGGGGCTTGCCGACCGCTACTGGGAACATGGCAAGCGGCTGCGGCCGCTCGAGGTCGTCGATGAATACGAGAACACGATTATCGACGAGCTCGACCTGATGCGTGAGGCGGCAAACACTGCGCAGTTGAAGCGCAACTTCAAAGGCAACGACATGCTCTACGTACCGGATGTCTATTGGGACTATTGCCGTCCCGAGGTCCTGGTGCAGGAGCGCATATACGGCACTCCGATTAGCGATATGGCCGCTCTTGAAGCCGCCGGCGCGAATATCCAGATACTCGCCGAAAACGGCGTGGAAATCTTCTTCACGCAGGTATTCCATCACAACTTTTTTCACGCCGACATGCATCCGGGCAACATTTTCGTCATCACGACCGACCCGGACCAGCCAAAGTATGCTGCAGTCGACTTTGGTATCGTCGGCACGCTGAGTCCCGAAGACCAACGTTATCTGGCTGAGAACTTCCTCGCGTTTTTCGACCGTGACTACCACCGCATTGCCAGATTGCATCTCGACAGCGGCTGGGTTCCGGCCGGGACCCGCGTCGATCAACTCGAGACAGCGATACGCACGGTATGCGAGCCAATTTTCAACAAGCCGTTGGCGGAAATCTCTTTCGCGGCATTATTAATGCGTCTCTTTCGAGTCGCACAGCGGTTCAACGTCGAAATTCAGCCGCAGATGATTTTGCTGCATAAGACCTTGTTCAACATCGAGGGCCTCGGCCGGCAACTGTATCCACAGCTTGATCTTTGGAAAACAGCCCATCCGGTGATGAAACGCTGGATGAATGAACAAGTCGGCCCGCGAGCGATGCTTCGTGACCTGCGTGAGAATTTGCCGCAGCTTCGCGATGCACTGCGGGATCTGCCGACAATACTGAGACAGCTTGGCAAACAGGCGTCCGACGGACAAATTCAGTTCGAAATGCAGTCAAGGGAACTTGAGAGAATGCGCGTGCAAATGGCCAGGCAGCGTCGGCAGCGTTTCTGGCTGACAGGCGCCGCGACCGCAACGCTCTCTGCAAGCCTGGTACTGACGCTGGGCTCACTCCCGGTCCTGGGATGGTCGCTGCTCGCTGCCGGCCTCGTAGCCGCGTACTTCGCACGACCCTAGTCTGCGCTGAGCAAATGCGGCGAGAAAGACGTGGAGAACCTTCATTTCTCAGGCTCCCGATCCAGTACAAATCCAACCTCGCGGCCGGTTTCAGACAAACCGAATATTCTGTAGCCAAGCTGGCGCAGCATTGCAATGCTCGCCGCCGTTCGCTCCTTACCAATTCCGGGGAAGCGATGATGGAACTCGACCAGTAACTGTTCAGGTAGTTGCCTGGCCTCTTTCAGGCCCTCGAGGATACTGTACTCCGCACCTTCCACATCCATTTTCAGCAGGTCGACTTTTTCGTGCTTCAGCAAGTCCATGATCGCAGACACCGTGTAGGCCGGCGTATCGATATAATCGTTCGGGTCACCGGCTTCCTTGTCGGCGGTCCACATCACCTCCGCACTTTTGCCCTGTCGATTAACACGGCGATACAGTCGCAACTTGCCATCCGCGCCAGCAACTGCCCAGGGCTTGAATACGAATCGCTCCGGCAGGTCCTGACTGAAAACCCATTCCATTGAGTACGGTGTCGGATCAAAGGCAAATACCGTCACATTAAAGCGCTCAATCAGGTCAAGGTCGAAATCAATGGAGTCGCCGACACCCAAAGAATAGATGATCGAATCCCGATTCAGCTTGCTGCCGATAAAACGCCAGTCGGCAGTCTCGATCGTCTCAACATCGACCTCGGGCCTGAGCCATAACTCCTTGCCGGAAACGCGTTTCAGGAACAGCTTCACGGGCCAGAACCACGGCTGCCGTTTCATCCAGCCCGATGTCCTCACGTTCGGTGCTCTTCGATCAAAGTTGATTCTCCGGCACAATGCGTAACAGAAAGGCTCGAAACCGATGCATCAGCGATGCCTTGGGTTCCGACCGTTCGATGACTTCGACACCGTCAATTGTGGCACGCCATTGCAACCGGCGTCGCGGATCCAGCTCAACACGATAGGCAACGCTGGAAAACTGCTCCAGCGCCTGCCTGGCCATCGACTCGCCGAGGTCGGCGTTAGTGATAAACATGCCCATCTCCGAGTTGATCGCGATGGACCGCGGATCCAGGTTGAGTGAACCGATAAATACCGTCTCGCGATCGATAATCATGCCTTTGGTGTGCAGCGTCAATATCGATGCGCCGCCATTAATCGCATCGGCTCTTACCTCATACAGCTCGACACCTGCTTCAATGATGCGCTTGCGGTATTTCGCGTAACCTGCGTGGACCGCCGTGTGGTTGTTCGACGCCAGGGAATTGGTAATCAGTACGACACGCACACCCCTGTCGACGACAGACTTCCAATAAGCAACACCGTCCCGGCCCGGTACGAAATAGGGAGTGAAAACGATGACCTCGCGTTGCGCCTTGTCGATAACCTTCTGCAGGCTCTGAATCAAACGCATCTGGTCAGTCGATACTTTGGTTATCAGCTTGTCGGGCTCGTCCGTGACTACGGTCGCCTCTGCCGAGTAGAACGACTGACCGCCACCGATCATGGCCTGGACCAGGCCGGTATAGACGGCCGTGTTGTAAACCAGCTCACTACGTGCCTTTTTTGCATCGCTGATTTTTCGTCTCGCACGCTCCAGATCTTCGGCTGTAAAGCGCTGCGCAAAGGCATGCATGGGAACCGAGCGGCCGTGATTCCAGAATCGGTCGAACACGTCGGACACATCGGCTGCAACCGGGCCGATGGCAATCATGTCGAGATCCATGAATTCACCTTTGGGCCTGAGGTCGAAATACTCATTCGCAATATTTCGCCCGCCCACTATCGTGACCTGGTTGTCGACGGTGAAGGATTTGTTGTGCATGCGCCGATTTGCACGCAGGAAGGTGGCCACCATATTGATGGCACCGATGCCGCGACGGGAAATCGGATTGTGCAACCTGACTTCGATATTCGGATGGGCGTCAAGCAGTTCCAGTTCCGCATCCTTTACCGTCGTAAAAACATCGTCAAGCAGGAAGCGGACCCTGACGCCGCGATCGGCCGCACGCAGGAGGCCGGCGGTGAAGACTTGCCCGGCAGTGTCGCCTTTCATCAAGAAATACTGCACATCGATACTTTTCTCGGCGCTGTCAATCAGTCTGAGCCGCGCCCCGAGTGCATCGGTTCCCGAAACCAGTGGGAAGAATCCTGACGGTCCGGTGTTCTGCCGCTGCCACAATCGCACCTGCCGTCCCAGCGCGGTGTCCTCGTCCGGGCTGATCGCAAAACTTTTCTCGCGAGGATAGTCGAACGGCGCACTGACGCAGCCGGCAGCCAGCAGCAGCAAGACCAGGCCCAGCCGCAACAATTGTGCGTTTGTACAATTCGCAGGTCTTGCGTAATCTGGGTCGATGTCGATTCCTATCCTGATCAGGTCCCGCAGTCCAATATGACTCGATCGTGGCCTACGATGCCCGTTTCCATTGCAGGGCTTATTCTCACAATTGCTTCTATTGTATTGCTGCTCGACCTCAGAATCGAAGCGGATGTCTATGGCCTGCTGGGCCAGAACGACAAAGCGGTGCGTCTTTTCGACCGGCTCTCGGGAAGTACGCCCGGACTCGAGGAACTGTTGGTCGTCTGTGATCAGGACACTGTGCTTGATCGAGACAGCATCAGCAAGATCACCGGCGTAGCGGGTGTGAATGAACATACACGCTCTTACCTTCAGGACGACACGTCACCGGTTTACGGATTTTCGCTGGCCGTCGACGCATCCGACTGGCATGAAACGAAACCGATCATTTTGCAGATCTCGCAAATTCTCAATGCTGTACCACAGCATTGCGGCTTGACCGGAACGCCAGCGGTCGTTTTCGAAATGCAAAGTCGCGTCGATCACGATCTGCGCGTCGCGATTGTGCTGGCCGTCATTTTTGTAAGCTTGCTGTTCGCGTTCGTCTATCGCATAGGACTGCTTGCGTTCTTCATGATGATTCCGGTCGGGCTGGGTATCGCGTGGGGCCTGGCGGCGTACAGCCTGATTCGCACCGAACTCACGCTGCTCGCCGCGACCGTTCCAACGCTGTTGCTGGGCATTGGCATCGACCACTGCATTCATATGATCCAGTCCTGCCGATACGCGATGACGCACGACAAGATGCCTCGAGATCGTGCGGTTCTGGTGGCCTGGAAGCGGATGCTTCGACCGATTACGCTGGCCAGCCTGACCACGGCCATCACGTTCGTTGCGCTGACACGGGCAGAACTCAGCGGATTTGTCGACCTCGGCTGGTCGGGTGCACTGGTTACGCTGGGTGTGTTCGTCGCCTGCATGGGGTTACTGCCACTCGTCCTGTTGTACTGCCCGGAGCACTGGCTGGTAAGAAGTGCCGCTTTTGATGCACCGGTGCGGCGACTCGCACCGCTGGTCGAAAAGCACGGATACGCTATTTCTGTCGTTGCAATTGGCATCGCAATCCTCGCGTCGTTCAGCGCCGCCAATCTTGAGATGCTGAGCGACAATCACAAGCTTGAGACCAGCGGCCTGCCTTCGCGTGACTTGCAGGAGCGCATTGCCAGTGAACACGAGCTCAGCACGTCACCGCTGCTGCTGTTGTTCGACAACGCAGACGATGCCTTCGAATTGCTTGCTGCTACCGACCGACCGGTCGATATCAATTCGATTATGGCGGTCCCTGAGGTTGCCGGCCTGCTGCAGGTGCACCCGGTTTCAAATCCATTTATTCGCGCCGACTATGATCGCATCATCTCTGAGCTGGGCAGGTGGATATCCGCCGAGGGTCTCGGCGACTGGCAGATCAGCGGGGCTCCTGCACTGAATTCTCGAATCGATGAGCTGCTGGGTGGCGACGTTCCACGGGTCATGCCGTTCGCGGCCATCGCAATTTTCCTGGTATTGCTGGTCGGCACTCGCAGTTTCGTACTGCCGTTGTTGATCCTCGCACCGTTGACTCTCGCACTGGTCTGGCTTGCGGGCCTGATGAGCCTGTTTGGCATCGCCGTGTCGGCCGTCACAATCGCCATCGCTCCACTGGTTCTTGGTATTGGTGTCGACGGCGGTGTACATTTTTTTGCGTCCTGGCGGCGTCATGATGGAGACCTCGAAGAAGTGTTCGCTGAAACCGGGCTCGCGATTATCGTCACCGTGACAACTTCGATTGCTGCGTTCGGTACGTTTGTTATTTCCGAGAGCCCTTCACTGATTCGCTTTGGTTCACAGGCCTCACTCGCGCTTGCAGGATGTCTGTTCGTGACACTGACCTTGTTGCCCACTATTGCCCGTCGCTTGCGTTCAACGAAAAAGCCCCGTTCGGCGGGTGGACCGTCCTGATGCTCCGCGCTATTGCCAGGTCGCTGTTGTGGTTGGGAGGATGGACGCCCATTGGGGAGATACCCGATGTTCGAAAGGCCGTATTTATTGCTGCACCTCACACGTCGAACTGGGATGGCATCTGGGCATTGATCTACAAAGTCGCTATCGGCATCGATATTCGTTTTTTTGCGAAATCTGCCCTGTTCTGGTTCCCGCTCGGCCCGCTGCTGCGCGCGCTGGGCGGCATTCCCCTCGACAGGAACAAGGCGCAATCTGCGGTTTCAGAAGCGGTCGCGATGTTTCGCGACAACGAAACATTCTATTTCGGTCTTGCACCGGAAGGGACGCGGGCAAAGCGCGACTACTGGAAGACCGGCTTTTATCGCATTGCAAAGGCGGCGAACGTACCCGTGTTTCTCGGCATCATCGACTACTCCCGCAAGCGAGTCGGCATCGCCGAACGACTGGATCTCAGCGATGACGTGGCGGCGGACCTTCGAAAGTGCGCCGAGTTTTACAAAGACGTCATCGGCCGCCATCCCGAGAACACAACACCGGTTCGCTTCGAACCATGAAAAAGGCCGCCCGAAGGCGGCCTCTTGTCAACTGCATCTTCGTGCCTAGCGGCGGAAATTAACCTCAAGTCCAATCACTCGACCGGGCTGCATCGGGCCGGCCGTATAAATGCCGGATATCGATGTCAGGTTGCCCCAGTTTGCCTCGTCTGTCAGGTTCTTGCCGTACAGCGAGATCTGCCATTCATCATTCGGCAGGAACCAGTTGATGTTGGCATTCAGGCGCTCCTGATCTTCGTAGACTTCGGAATTGGAGTCGTTGTAAGGATGACTTTCGCGATAGCTGAAGTTGGTCGCGAAATTGACCAGGCCAGCGCTGCCCATGGGTACATCCAGTGACAGTCCGACGCTGTAGTTGGTCGGCGCAAGACGCGGAAGCTCCGGCCCGAGAAACGAGACCCACGTTGGATCGACCCTGTCGTATTCACCGTCCTGCCAGCCGTAGGACGCGTTTACGGAGAAGTTGTCAGTAATCAGGCCGACGAAATCGACCTCCACACCCTTGATCGTTACGTCACCCGCATTGATTGTTCCCTGCAAAACCACAACATCCGGGTCGCCAAGATTCAGTTCGCGCTGAATATCGTCGATCTCATTGTGGAACGCCGCCAGGTTGAGTCGCATCTTGCCGTCGTTGAAGTCGGTCTTCAGCCCGATTTCAAACGTGCGGTTTTCTTCTTCACGCGTAGGTCCCGGTGGGATTACATTCGGCTTGGCATTGCGGAAGTTGAATCCACCGGAGCGATAGCCCTTGGAGAAAAACCCGTACAACTGCGAGTTCTCGTTGAATGACCACTGGAAGCCGATCTTCGGAGTGATGTTGTCCCATTTGCCGGTCAGGCTGTCGAAATTGCAGTTGAACGTAACGACGTCCGGGCAGCCACCGCCCACACCGCTGATGATCTGTGCGTCTTTCGACTCGTCCGTGTAACGGACGCCGACCTGCATGGCCAACGCATCGGTGAGGTAGAAGTCGTTGTTCCAGAAGACGCCGAAGTTCTTGGCATCCATATCCCCGCCGAGCGCGCGTGTCAGCACCGCCTGGATATAGCGGCCTTCACGATAGCCAATGTTTTGCGTGAAATAGTACAAGCCGAACGTTGTATCCCACTTTTCGTTCACCGAGCCGGACCAGCGCAGCTCATTGCTCCATTGCGTGGAATCATTCGATCCTGGAACTGCGAACAATGGGAAATACGTTCCGTCGACATCGGTCGCGGACTCAGCAACCACGCGGCGTACGCCGGCAATATTGGTCAGCGTTCCGTTGCCAACTTCGGCGAGGTTCAGCTCGATCATCGATTGCGTCCAGCGCATGTCGGTAAATCCGAGTTCATCTGCAGACGTGGCGAAGTTCGGCAAGCTACCTGCCCTCTGCAACGTGACGTTGGACCAGATAGCGCCGTCACCGGTAGATTCACCGTGTTCGGCATTCCACGTGATGTCGAGTGTATCGCTCGGCGTCCAGACGAGTGTCGGGCGGATCAGCTTGGTCGTGAATTGACCGACATTGGTGCGCGACGATGCGGCGTTGATGTAGAACGCCTGGGTCGGGTATGGCGCCGGTGCTATTGGGAACGGGCCAACCTGCGGTCCGGTGTACGTCTGGTTGATGTTCTTGAAGTAACCATCGTCATCATCGTAGTAAACGACGACTTTTGCTGCGAGCTTGTCTTCGATCAATGAGCCTTCGATTGCAGCCGCAATATTGTAGTGCTCGTCATCCGTTGCGCCGACTCGAACGCGTACCAAATTCGCCGTCGGGTCGTGCGTTGCGAAGTACGACAGCGCCGCCGGTTACGTTTCGACCAAACAAGAGACCCTGCGGGCCACGCAAAACCTCAACGGATTCGAGGTCAAACGTATCGATGACAACACCGTAGGTCGTGCCCATATAAATGCCATCGACGAATACGCCAACCGTCGGATCGACGGAGGGAATTGAGCTGTTGATGCCTTGTCCGCGAATCGAGAAATTCTGAACGCCGGGGAAAGTTCCGACCGCCTCCAGTTGCACGTTGGGCATCAGGTAGCTCAGGTCATCGAGTTTCTTGACGAACAGCGCATCGATTTGCACAGCGCCGTATGCGGTGACGGCAACCGGTACCTCCTGCACGGCTTCGGCCTTGCTGCGCTTGCGCGCTGTCGTGACGATCTCTTCCAGCAGGGCCCCGGCCGCACCGCTTTTCTGTGCGAAGGCGACATTCGGTAGTGAAAAAACAACAAGCGCTCCAGCCAGCAGCAGTGCCGCCGTTGCGCGAATCCTGAAAAAATCATTCAAGCCATTAATAGTATTGAAATTAACCACGATAACCCCCCCGGACTGTTTTGCGGTAGTCTTAAGCATACTGTTGTATGCGTACCAAGGCTACTGGCGAGAAACGATAGCGGGCGAAAATTCGCCGATTCGCCGAAACCCCGGGCAGAAGTCCTGATACTTCTTTAGTATTCGCCCCCTCATGGAAGCCAACGATTCCCCAAAACGCAGCATCCGAAGCTTTGTGCGGCGCACCGGGCGACTCACGCCATCCCAGGAAAAGGCGCTGGCCGAGCTTTGGCCCGACGTTGGCGTGGCGTATTCCGACCGGCCGGTGAATTTCACCGACCTGTTCGGACGTGACGCGCCGGTCGTTCTTGAAATTGGCTTCGGCAACGGGGAATCGCTGGTCGAACAGGCGGCGAAAAATCCACATTACAACTTCCTGGGTATTGAGGTGCACGATCCGGGCGTCGGTCACTGCCTGCTAAAGGCCCGGGATGCCGGTCTCGGCAATCTTCGACTGGTTTCCCACGACGCGATCGAGGTCCTCGCACACCAGGTGCCGCTGCGGTCGCTGGCGCGCGTCAATCTTTACTTTCCGGATCCCTGGCCCAAAAAGCGTCACCACAAACGGCGTATTGTCCAAACGGAGTTTCTCCGGCTGATTGCTGAGCGACTGGACGACGGCGGCACCCTGAACATCGCGACCGATTGGGCCGGTTACGCCGAGCATATCGATGAGGTTCTCGGGGACTCAGACCTGTTTGAGTGCCGCGAAAGGCGCGAACATGACGGCGACAGACCACTTGACCGGCCCGGCACCAAGTTTGAGCGGCGCGGCCTGAAAAAAGGACACCGCATCTGGGACTGGTGCTTCGAAAAAAGCACAATTAGCTGAATCGGCTTGCGCTTCCGCGTGCGTAAACTATAAATAATAGTAAGGCACACATTCGGGCGAAACTTATGGCAACGGCAATGCAATTTCCAAAAATCGGCAACTGGTACCGGCGGCCGAGCGGGACATTGTTCGAAGTCGTTGCCCTCGACGAGGACGACGGCACAGTCGAAATCCAGCTATACGACGGCACGATCGGCGAGATCGAGATTGAAAACTGGCCGAACATGCTGCTTGTCGAAGTGAGCGCACCGGAAGACTGGTCCGGTTCAGTGGATATGGACCCCGAGGACTTTATCGGCAGCGGATCAAACGATATGCCGAATGGCTTTCACGACCCGCTCGAATACCTGGACAAGCTCTAGTTCGGCGCACTCAGCGCACGCCATCCGGTCCTGTCACGTATATCACGCCGTCGCGCACCGCGACGTCCACCTTTCGCAAGCTGCGACCGGATCCGGGCCCCGCGAAACACTCGCCCTGATCAATCGAATACATCGCACCATGCGATGCACAGATAATTGCGCTTTTGTCCTTGGTTAAAAATCGGTCGGGTAACCAGTTCAGCGGATGTCCCACATGGACACAAACATTCTGGTAGGCAAAAACCTCAGAGCCCTGACGCACGATAAAGCCACGAAACGGCCAGTCACCCTCGCCAATCTGAAACTCGCGGCAACCTGGATCGTCAAGTTCGTCAATGCGACCGACGCTGACCTCAAGTATCTGTGTCACGAACCTCATCCAGTCGGCTGCGACGAACTACAATAATTGACAGGATGATCGAAGGAATTCCAAGCGCCGCGGCATAAACGAAAAAACCGACGTAACCCACGGACTCCTGAACATTGCCTGACCAACCAGCGATAAACTTGCCGAAAAATACCGACAACGAACTGAATAAGGCATATTGCGTCGCAGTGAACTTCATATTCGTAATGCTGGAAAGATAGGCGATGAAAACCGTGCCTGAAAAGCCTTGGGCGAAGTTATCGAAACTTATGGTAATCGCCAATGCCCAGAGATCCGGACCGGTATATGCGAGGCTTGCGAAAAACAGGTTGGTCGTCGCAATCAAAACGGCGGCAGCAATCAGCGACGGAGCAAGGCCGAACTTTAGAACTGACCATCCGCCGGCACCAATACCGACCAGCGCAATCCAAAGTCCATAGAGTTTGGCAATGCTGGCAATCTCTGCTTTCGAAAAACCAATATCCAGGTAAAACGGATTTGCCAAAATTCCGAGCACGTAGTCACTCATTCGAAAGCACGCAATGAACGCCAGCATCGTGAGCGCGAAGCCGCCGTAACGTTTGAAAAAATCAACGAACGGTCCGACAACCGAGTCAAAAAACCACTTGCCAAAACCCGCGCCGAATATGGGTCCCACCTGGGCACCATCCGGCACTGCGGGTTCTTTGCAATACAGGGTTGTTGCTACGCCCACAAGCATGCATGCAGCCATGCATTGGTACGCGATCTCCCACGAACCCCATTGAGCGATGAAGAGTGCAACGGCGCCTCCGACAATGATCGATATGCGATAACCGTATTGGTACGACGCGGCAAGCAGCGCCTGCATTTCCTTTTCCGCGCATTCGATTCGATACGCATCTATCGCCATATCCTGCGTTGCCGATGAGACTGCAACGCCAACTGCTATGGCGGCAAACGCTACAGTTGCTGTTGCAGGGTCAATCGTGGACAGGACAACCAGTCCAATACCGATAGCGCACTGCGCAAGCAATAGCCACGTCCGACGCCGACCAAGGCGGCGTGTTAAGACCGGAATGGTAAGGCGATCGACAAGCGGGGACCAAAGAAACTTGAACGCATAGGCAAAACCGACCCACGCGAAAGTACTGATCGTGCTTTTCTCGAGACCCGCTTCATTGAGCCAGGCCGTCAGCGTCGCGTACACCAGCGGGAACGGCAAACCACCTGAAAACCCCAGAAAGAAAATGACCAGCACCTTTTCCTGGATGTAGTAGCGCCAACGCGAAAAAGGTAGTTTGGTTTCAGCGTCAGCCGTCATGAGACCAGTCGTAATCCATCATCAAGGGGGCGTGATCTGAAAAACGCTGCTCTTTATAAATGTGTGTGCGCGAAACCTTGTCTTTCAGCCCGGGTGTGACCACATGGTAATCGATGCGCCATCCGACATTGTTGTCCCACGCCGCACCGCGATTCGACCACCAGGTGTACTGTTCCGGCTCCTGGTCAAGCGTGCGAAATGCGTCGACCCAGCCATAGTCTCCAAATACCTTGTCCAGCCATGCACGTTCCTCGGGCAGACACCCCGAGTTCTTCTGGTTCTGCTTCCAGTTCTTGATGTCGCCTTCCTTGTGCACAATATTCCAGTCGCCGCAAATGATCGTCTCGGAGCGACGACGGCGCAGCTTCTGCAGGTGCTCCCCGAATGACTCCATGCATCGGTACTTGGCGATCTGTCGCTCCTCTTTCGAAGACCCCGACGGCAAATAAAGCGATACCACGTTGATGCCGTCGAGCTGAACTTCCAGGTAACGCCCTTCGCTGTCGAATTCGGCGTCGCCATATCCGCGGACGACATTTTTCGGCTCATGCCGCGTATAAATCGCCGTACCGCTATAGCCCTTTTTCTCCGCGTCTTCGTAGAAACAGTGGTAGCCGGCCGGCGAGAACAACGCATCACCAAGCTGGTGGACTTGTGCCTTGGTTTCCTGGATACAAACGACATCGGCATCCTGCGCCGACATCCAGTCGAAGAAACCTTTGCGGGCGGCGGCCCTAATGCCATTGGCATTGAGACTGATTACGCGAAACAAAACAGCACTCCTGTGTCATACTCCGATCCGAAATGGGGTCGGCCGCGGTCATCATACAGAAGCTCGATCCCAGGCCAAGAAAAAGACACCACTGGAAAGCGAAGCGTATGCGCGGGTACAAGCGAGAGTTCATCGAACTGGCACTGGAATTGGGCGTACTCCGCTTCGGCGAGTTCACGCTGAAGTCCGGTCGTATTAGCCCCTACTTCTTCAACGCCGGGCTCTTTAACACCGGTTACGCTGCCGCAAAACTCGGGCGCTTTTATGCCGCCGCCATTGCCGAATCCGATTTGCGGTTCGACATGCTTTTTGGCCCGGCGTACAAAGGCATTCCGCTCGCGACGCTCGCTGCCGCATCGCTTGCCGAGCAGCACGATATTGACGTGCCGTATGCTTTTAATCGCAAGGAAGGCAAGGCGCACGGCGAGGGTGGCAGTATCGTGGGTTCACAATTGTCCGGTCGCGTATTGATTGTTGACGATGTCATTACGGCAGGAACCGCAGTTCGCGAAGCCTACCAAATCATCAGCGCCGCCGGTGCGGAAGTCGCCGGGCTGGTTATTTCACTCGATCGGCAGGAGCGCGGCCAGGGGCCCTATTCGGCCGTGCAGGAACTTAAATCCTCGCTGGATATTCCGGTCGTCAGTATTGTCAAACTGGACGACCTTATCGACATTCTCGAAGAATCAAGCGAGTACGAGGAGTACCTTGAGCCGGTTCTGAGCTATCGCAAGCAATACGGTGTTATATCTTAAGTACTTGATTTTAGGACAGACCGGGGCAGTTTACAGCGTCACCCACGGCGATTAAGCTGCAATAACGAGAACCAGTCCCAAGTTCGGGACTTTTGTTGGTGGCATATTCTACGCATGCGGAATTTAACATTTACAGCACTATTGATACTTGCCCTGCCGCTCGTGGCAAGTGCCGAGGATGCCAAGGTATTCCGATGGGTCGACGAGGAAGGCGTCATTCACTACGGCGACAGCATCCCGGCCAAGTATGCCGAATTGCCGAAACAGGTTTTGAACGAACACGGCGTGGCAGTCCAGGAACTGGAAGGCAAAAAGACGCCGGAACAAATCGAAGCCGAACGAATTGAAACTGAGAAACGCGTCGCGCAGGAATTGCGAAAACGTGCGGACCAGGCATTGCTCGCGACCTACCTGAGCGTTGACGAAATCCTGATGCATCGCGATCGCCGGGTGGAATTGTTCCAGGCTCAATCACGGGTGACCGAGCTTTACCTGAGTAACCTCAGCCGCCGCATGGAGAACATTCGCAAGGATGCGGCTCGCTACAGCCCGTACAGCGAAGATTCGGACGCACCGCCAATTCCGGATGACCTGGCGGAGGATCTCAGAAAAACCAAGGAAACCATCGAACGCCACGAACGTAATTTGCAAAAATTCCTGGCGGACGAGCAACAGATCATTACGCGATTTGCCGGAGATATTTCGCGATTCAAGCTACTCAAGGGCATCGAGTAATTGCAGACTTCAGTTTAGTCAGTCCTTCCCGGAGTGACCAAAGCCGCCAGCCCCGCGGTCGCTGGCATCAAACTCCTCAACCACTTTGAGGTTAACCTGCTCGACAGGAACGAACACCATTTGTGCAATGCGTTCGGCGGGCTGCACCTCGTAGCTGGTCTGACTTCGATTCCAGCAGGAAATGAAGACCTGCCCCTGATAATCCGAATCGATAAGCCCGGTGAGATTTCCCAGTACAAGCCCATGCTTGTGACCAAGACCGGAGCGCGGTAGCAGCACAGCTGCAAGGCCCGGATCTGCAACATGAATCGCCAGGCCGGTAGGCACAAGCACGGTCTCGCCGGGAGTCACAGTCAGCGGCGCATCGATGCAGGCTCGCATGTCCATGCCGGCGGATCCGTCGGTGGCATAGTGTGGCAAAGGAATAGAATCCCCGATCCGCGGATCGAGTATCTTCAGTTCTATTGATCGCAAACGTTGTTGTCCTTCAATCGGTATTCGAGATGACCGTTAATCTTGGCTGCGTATCAGCGCCGCGGCCAGCATAGAAGTGTTCAGCAACAAGCTCAATCAATTCCCGGGACAGGTCAATTTTCGAGCAAGTCGGGAAATTCTTCTGGCCGTTTCGCCACAAGGCTGTCGCAGTATTGTCGTCTCGATCAAAGCCGCAATTATCGCCAACGCGATTAGCGACGATTAAATCCAGTTTCTTGTTTTCAAGTTTGCCGCGCGCGTATTCGATTACGTTTTCGGTTTCCGCCGCAAAACCGACCGTGAATGGCGGCGATTCCATTGCTGCAACCGATGCGAGAATATCGGGACAGCGTACAAGCTCGATACTCATCGCATCGTTCTTCTTTTTTATCTTCTGCGTGACGACAGTGGCGGGACGATAGTCGGCAACCGCAGCGGCGGCAATGAAGATGTCGGCATCGGTGATAGCAGCGTGGGTTGCCTCGTACATTTGCTGCGCCGATTCGACGTCAATAACTTCAATGCCCGGAGGCACAGGCACACTCGCCGGCCCGCTGATCAGGACCACCGTCGCGCCCTGTGCAGCGGCTGCACTTGCGAGTGCGTAGCCCATCTTTCCGGAGCTGCGATTGGTGATATAGCGCACCGGATCGATTGCCTCACGAGTCGGCCCCGCGGTGATAACGACTTTGCGGCCTTCGAGCAAGCCCTCGCCCTTGCCTCCGCCAAGGCTGAAAACAGCGGCGGCGATTGCATCCGGTTCGAGCATCCGCCCCGCACCTGTTTCACCGCACGCCTGGGAGCCGATCCCCGGACCCAGAATGTGGATGCCGCGCTTCTCAAGAACCTCGCGGTTGGCCTGAGTGGCCGCATTGCCCCACATGACGTGGTTCATCGCCGGTGCCAGTGCAATGGGCGCTTCGGTCGCGAGGCAAATCGTTGTCAACAGGTCCGGTGCCCCGCCGCTGACGATACGGGCCATAACTTCCGCGGTGGCAGGCGCAATGACAACGACGTCGGCCCAGCGCGCGAGCTCGATATGGCTCATCGCGGCTTCAGCCTCCTTGTCCCACAGGTTCGATCGGATCGGCTTGCCCGATACCGCCTGCAGTGCTGTGCTGGTCACAAACTCCTCGGCTGAGGCGGTCATTACGATTTGCACCTCGGCGCCGCGCTCACGCAGGCGCCGCACCAGGTGCGGTGCTTTGTAGGCGGCGATACCGCCACTGATGCCAAGAACAACGTTCAAATAGGGCTCCGCGATATATTTTCTGTCGTCAAGCTTAGCGCGTGCATGTCGGGCACTTCCAGCAATTCCGACGGGACTTCAAGAACGGATGCTTCTAACGACAGAACCGGGAAACATTGTGCTGCAATTCGACCAGCCCCGGCTTTTGGCCAAAATGACCGCATTTCCTGCCAAATTGCGAGGCGCCGCTTACGGTGTCTCGCGACGGGTGTTATACGGAACAAAGCAAAACTGAGGACACCCGTCATGCAGAAATTAACATCGATCCTGGTCGCCGCGGCGTTAATCCTGATCGCCGCACTTACCGTCGCCAACGAAAATCATCGCGTTGACGTTGCCCGGTTTGACGACGACGGGAACCTGCTGGTGCCACCGAATCTCGATGAATGGATATTCCTGGGCAGCTCGCTGGGCATGGGCTATTCGCAGCAAGCCTTCGATCCGGATAGCCCCGGCATGTTCCAGATTGTCCGCATGGAGCCAAGCGCCTACCAGTTATTCAAGGAAACCGGCGTGTTTCCGGACGGCACCATGCTGTCGCTGCATTTTTACGGTTCACAGAATGAACTTTCCATTAGCCGCGCCGGCTATGTCATGAATAACCTGCATTTCGCGGAAATACACTACAAGGACCGGGATCGTTTCCCGGACGGGCTTAATTTCTATAATCTGGCGAATGGTGAACCGCTCGGCACCGAGATTTCGCTGCCGAACGACTGCGTGACTTGCCACAAGAGAGACGGTGCCTACGATGGTGTATTTGTGCAATTTTACCCGACCATTCACGAGTACCTGCCGGACGACATCCGGAAAAAACTCGCCAAGCACCCAGGCCCGATGCATCACTAGACCAACGGATTGCAGTCGTGGCTGAGCGTCGCGTGATTGCAGCACTTGTCTATCCGGGGCTGCAGCTCCTCGACATCGTCGGACCTCTCGAGACTTTTAATCTCGCTGCGCAACAACTCATCGACGATGGCGAGGAAATCAAACCCGCGTACAAGATTGTTATCGTCGCACGGAGCGCGACAACAGAGCAATCAATGTCAGGGCTATCAATTGTCGCCACGCGCAGTCTTGATGATGACCTGTCGGATATCGATACGCTGATCGTGCCGGGCGCGTTGACGGGCGCTGACAACTTCTACAGAAACAACGAATACATCGAATACGTTCAACGGGCCAGTCAATCCGTGCGACGAATGTGTTCGGTATGTTCAGGTGCACTGCTATTGGCAGCAGCCGGCATACTGAACGGCAAGCGAGCGACAACTCACTGGATGGACGCCGCTGAACTGAAATCGTCTTTTCCCGAAGTGAGAGTGGAAGCTGACCAGATTTACGTAAAGGACGGCAACGTCTATACCTCCGGCGGCATAACCGCTGGCATCGACCTGGCCCTGGCCCTGATCGAGCAGGATCATTCACGGCGGCTGGCACTCAAGGTCGCGAAACGCCTGCTGGTCTTTCTGAAACGTCCGGGCGACCAACTGCAGTTCAACACTTTCATTGCGGCGCAAACAGAACCGACGAAGTTCGCTCAGCTGCTCGATTGGATAACCGACAACCTGGACAAGAACCTCGGTATCGCAACGCTCGCTTCGCGAGCCTGCATGAGCGAACGAACATTCCGCAGACAATTTGAGAAAGAGCTCGGCATGACGGTAAAGCGATACCTGACTCATGCAAGACTCACCAAGGCACAGTCCCTGCTTGAGACAACCGCTTTGCCGATCGGAACCATAGCCGCGAGATGTGGATTTCGCTCGTCCGACGCGCTGCGCTACTCGTTCGCGGCGATTCTGGACGTCACGCCAAGCGATTACCGGCGACGTTTCGGCGATCCGGAGTCCAGGTAAATGTAACAAGTTCCCAACTGACCCGGAACGGTGTATAGAATTGGCTATCGGCTGGCAGATTCGGGTTGCAGATGACAGACGAAACAAGCAGCACTTACACTAAGGACACGATGCCTTTCGTAGCTCCCTGCCGGTCGCTGTCGCCCTTTGCCGCATTCCGCTGGATTCGACTCGGCATTGCAGACTACCGCCGCGCTCCGCGGCAAAGCCTGATTTACGGCATTGGCATGGCCGCCATCATGGCCATACTGTCTCTCGGTGCCTGGCTGTACGGCAGTATCTGGTTCATGCTCGCGATGCTGGGCGGCTTCGTCTTTCTCGCACCACTGGCCTGTATTGGCCTGTACGCCATCGCCGCACAGCTCGAGCGAGGTCACGAACCTTCAATCGCGCGCAGTTTGCGGGCCGCTTTTCGCCGGCATATCGGCAACGAAATGGTGTTCGCTATTATTCTGCTCGTCATATTCCTGGTGTGGGCTCGTGCCGGCGCCATGGTCAGTGTGTTCTTCCCGGCCGATGCGAATCCGGATATCAGCGAGCTTCGCGGTTACCTGGCGGTCGGCACGCTCGTTGGCGCGGTGTTCGCGGCCGTTACGTTTTCCGCGAGTGCTTTCTCACTGCCGATGCTGATGCACAGAAATGTCGACAGCGTGACCGCCATCGTTACATCGATTAATGCGGTGCTGCGCAACAAGTTCGCAATGATGCTGTGGCTCGCCGTGATCATATTCGGACTGATTCTCGGCACCGTGACTGCGTTTTTCGGCATGGTATTTATCCTGCCTGTGATCGGCTACGCGGCGTGGCATGGCTACCAGGAAGCGATTGACGCCAGTGGCTTTCCGCGACACACGATCGGAATCACCGCACAACCGAGAGTGTCGTCCGCTGACGCCGCGCTCGACACTGAGTCGGGTGACGCCTAGACAAAAGCGTCCCCGATCTGTTATCAGGGATAATGCCTATGGCGGCGCCGGACTGAGGCCTTAAGATTGAGGGTTTGCTTGCGCCGAAAATCAATAAAATAAACACTGTGGACCCCCGCACTATGGATTCTCAATCGAGTTACAACGATAAAGTCGTTCGACAATTCGCGATAATGACGGTCGTTTGGGGCGTGGTCGGCATGCTGGTCGGGCTGATCATCGCCGCTCAGCTGATATGGCCTGCCCTGAATTTCGACCTGCCGTTCCTGACCTATGGACGTTTGCGCCCGCTGCACACCAATGCCGTCATTTTCGCGTTTGGTGGGTGCGGACTGTTTGCGACCGCTTACTACGTTGTTCAGCGCACCTGTCATGTGCGGCTCGCATTCGACAAGCTGGCGGCGTTTACTTTTTGGGGCTGGCAACTCGTCATCGTTCTGGCGGCGATTACGCTGCCGCTCGGTATCACACAAAGCAAGGAATACGCAGAGCTGGAGTGGCCGATTGACTTATTGATCGCTGTTGTCTGGGTCGGCTACGGTATCGTTTTCCTGGGCACTATCGCAAAACGGCGTGTGAAACACATTTACGTTGCCAACTGGTTCTACGCCGCATTCATCCTCACCGTTGCGGTGCTGCACATTTTTAACAACCTGGTCATTCCTGTCACATTGACGAAGTCCTATCCGATTTATAGCGGCATCGTCGACGGCATGATGCAATGGTGGTACGGGCACAACGCCGTCGGCTTTTTCCTTACCGCAGGCTTCCTCGGCATGATGTATTACTTCGTGCCCAAGCAGGCGGGCCGACCGGTTTATTCCTATCGCCTTTCGGTCGTGCATTTCTGGGCATTGATCGCCATTTACATGTGGGCCGGCCCGCATCACCTGCATTACACGTCGCTTCCTAACTGGGCGCAGTCCATTGGCATGGTGTTTTCGCTGATTCTCCTCGCGCCGAGCTGGGGCGGCATGATCAACGGCATCATGACACTGTCCGGCGCCTGGCATAAGTTGCGCACCGACCCGATCCTCAAATTCATGATTGTGTCGCTGTCGTTTTACGGCATGTCAACGTTCGAAGGGCCGATGATGTCGATCAAGACCGTGAACGCATTGTCACATTACACGGACTGGACGATTGGTCACGTGCACTCCGGCGCTCTCGGCTGGGTGGCAATGATGACAATCGGTGCGCTGTACAATCTGATCCCGAAGCTCTTCAACAAGGAAAGCATGTATTCAACGAAACTTATTGATGTGCACTTCTGGACATCGACGATTGGCGTTGTCCTGTATGCGGTTTCGATGTGGATCTCGGGCATCACGCAAGGCCTGATGTGGCGGGCACTGAACGACGATGGCACGCTGACCTACTCGTTTATCGAAAGCCTCAAGTTCACGTACCCGTATTACGGAATACGATTGCTCGGCGGGCTGGTGTTCTTCTCCGGCATGCTGGTCATGGTCTACAACGTCTGGAAAACGGTCGCAGCGACGAAGCCGCAGCCTGTACCCGTTATTCAGCCGGCATGAGAGCCTTAGCATGAATCACGAAAAAGTCGAAAAGAACATAAGCCTCATGGCAATCCTTATTGTCGTGGTTATCAGCATTGGCGGGCTGGTCGAAATTGTGCCGTTGATGGCGAGTTCCGCCGCCACCGAACCGCTTGAGGGCATTCGTCCGTACCCGGCATTGCAGCTCGCGGGCCGCGACGTCTACGTACGCGAAGGCTGCTACGTCTGCCATTCGCAGCAGATCCGTCCTTTCCGCAGTGAGACGGAGCGCTACGGACCGTATTCGGTGGCCGGCGAGTTTGTTTACGATCGACCATTCCAGTTCGGCTCGAAGCGTACTGGGCCGGACCTCGCGCGCGTTGGTAAACGCTATAGCGACGAATGGCATCGCATTCATTTTATGAATCCTCGCGACGTGGTACCGGAATCGAACATGCCGGGGTATCCGTGGCTGGCGAAAAACGAAGTTGACGGCGAACTGGTAGCAAACAAGATGCGCGCATTGCAAATGCTCGGCGATCCGTATTCCGACGAGGAAATTGCGGCCGCGGCGGCGGATGTTGCCGGACGCACCGAACTCGATGCCATCATTGCCTACCTGCAGAACCTGGGCACTGCCCGTTCGGCACGCTGACGGGGGATTGTCGATGGATATCGGAATAGTTCGTGGCGTAATAACGGCGACCCTGTTGCTGCTGTTTATCGGAATCTGGGCCTGGACCTGGAGCCGCAAGCGCAAGGACGATTTTCAGCGCGCCG
Organism: uncultured bacterium; assembly: GCA_963976365.1. Taxonomy (GTDB): domain Bacteria; phylum Pseudomonadota; class Gammaproteobacteria; order Steroidobacterales; family Woeseiaceae; genus UBA1847. Next base: position 58,597 of record CAXBKH010000008.1, read on the forward strand.
CCAATGTGCCCCTTGAGGACGATTCGAGGCCGCCATCCCATGAAACCAACAAGGAGCAGCACCAATGAGCGCCGGATGGACCTGGTATGTCCTGATTTTGACCCTGGCGAGTGTCGCCGCCTGTTTCTGGCTGATCGTATGGACCAACCGGCAGCGGGCATCGGATGCCGAAATCGCAGAGTCCGAGGCACACGTCTGGGACGAGGACATTCGAGAACTGAACAATCCCTTGCCAATGTGGTGGCTGTGGCTGTTCATCATTACGCTGTTTTGGGGAATCGGATATTTCATCATGTACCCGTCGTTCAGTGATGACGGTGGTCTTCTTGAATGGAGCCAGGAGGCACAGTACGAGGCGGAAGTAGCGGCTGCCGAAGAGCGCTATGGACCCTTGTTTGCAAGTTTCGGTGCGATGCCGGTCGAAGAACTGGTGGATGACCCGAAGGCAATGAGTATTGGTTCAAGCCTGTTCGCCAACTATTGCTCACAATGCCACGGCGCCAACGCACTCGGCGCGGCGGGATTCCCGAACCTGACGGATGATGTCTGGAACTGGGGCGGCGCGCCGGCGCAAATCGAACTGGCGATCAGTAACGGTCGCAATGGGGTGATGCCTGCCCTGGGCGCCGTATTCGGCTCTGATGAAGCCATCGATGAGATGGTGCGTTACGTGCAAAACATGGCGACTGAAATGGACACGACTTCGCCAGCGCATACGAAGTACATGCAGCTTTGCATCGCGTGTCATGGGCCGACGGGGCAGGGCATGCAGCCTCTCGGCGCGCCAAGTCTTGCCGACGACAACTGGTTGTATGGCAGTTCCGCAACGGCAATCCGCAAATCAATTGTTGAAGGTCGCAATGGCGTCATGCCGGCGCATCAGGACATGCTCGGCCCGGACCGCATTCGAATTCTTGCCGCCTACGTCTACAGCCTGTCACGCTAGATGTGATTCGCCATTATGAGTACCGAGGAACGAGACGACCAGCAACCTGAGTGGAGCCGCGATACACAAAAGTATGCGGTGCTGACGTGGATCTCGTTTCTGACCACGGCATTTTTCTCGATGCTACTGTTTGCGTTTATCGATCCGCTGTTCATCGTCGACTCGATCAACATAGCCTTCATTGAAAGTCGCAATGCAGGATATGCCATCGGTTTCTTTTTCCTCTGGGTTCACGCCTGGATTGCCTGCTGGTTAACTGTCCGGCTTATCCGACGCAAGCGCCGTGGTCCGGGGGCATCGCCGCCGCAATCAAAATGAGCAGCAAGACACCCTCCGACAACTTCCAGTACGGTCAACTCTATCGCTCGGAAGACAAGATCTACCCGCGCGAGGTCAAGGGCCGTTTTGCGCGGCTGCGACGTATCGCCATGTTTGTCTTACTGGGGATGTTTTACGGCGGGCCATGGTTGACCTGGGGTGGCCGTCAGGCGGTACTGTTCGACCTGCCTGAACGAAAATTCTACATTTTCGGCATGACCCTGTGGCCCCAGGACTTCCTCTATCTTGCCCTGCTGCTGATTATCCTCGCGATTGCCCTGTTCTTCTTCACCGCTATTGCCGGTCGAGTCTGGTGTGGCTTCGCCTGTCCGCAGACAGTCTGGACCGAAGCTTTCGCCTGGATTGAACGCGCAATAGAAGGCAACCGCAGCCAGCGCATGAAGCTCGACAAGGCACCGTGGAGCGCGGACAAGATTGCGAAAAAAACCGCAAAGCAGGTCTGCTGGATTGCATTGGGTCTTTTCACCGGCTTTTCCTTCGTCGGCTATTTCGTCGATGTACGCACTCTCGCCGTGGAACTGGTCACGTTCGCGGCCGGGCCCTGGACATGGTTCTGGGTGCTGTTCTACGGATTCGCTACCTACGGCAATGCCGGGTATATGCGCGAGCAGGTCTGCAAATACATGTGCCCGTACGCGCGCTTCCAGAGTTCGATGTTTGACAAGGACACGCTCATCATCACCTACGATGAAGAGCGCGGCGAGCCTCGTGGCGCACGGCGTCGAGAGTCTGATCACAAAGCCAAAGGCCTTGGCGATTGCATCGATTGCACGATGTGCGTCCAGGTCTGTCCCACAGGCATCGACATTCGAAAGGGTCTTCAATACGAATGCATTGCCTGCGCAGCGTGCGTTGACGCCTGCGATTCAGTCATGGACAAGATGCAGTATCCGCGCGGACTTATTCGCTACAGCACCGAGCACGCCATGCACCATGAGCCATACAAGCTGCTGCGTGCCCGGACGGTGATCTACAGCCTGATCCTGGCAGCACTGGTTACGGCGATGGTTGCCTTCATGATGCTGCGCCAACCCGTCATCATGGACGTTATTCGCGACCGCAACACCCTCTACCGCGATGTCGGTCGACAAGGTATCGAAAACAGTTACACGATTCGGGTAATCAACAAGCACAACCAGGAACATCAGTATCGCCTGAGCGTCAGCGGCCTCGACGGCCTTGTCATTCGCACGGAAACCGAGTTTTCACTCGCACCCGAATCGGTCTATACGATACCGACGTCCGTCACGGCGCCACATGAAAGCGCAGTTGGCGGTAATATTATCGAGTTTCGCGTCGAGAGCCTGGACGACGCGTCGATCGCGGTGAGCGAGGAAAGCCGATTCCGCGGACCGGTAGGAGAGTAGTCATGGCGTCGTCCGAGAGCAGCAATGAGCCCTGGTTTCGGCATCGTCTCGTCTGGCTGCTGATTGCGATTCCCGGCCTCACGGTCGGCGGTTGTCTGCTGACCATTTACCTCGCGATCAGCAATCCTGAGACGCTGGTGCAGGACCCTGTTTTGGACGCATCGCCCGCCACCAAGACGCCGCGCGACGCACTCCCCTGAGCATGTCCGGGTTGTCCGATTGCTTTCACTGCGGCGAAGCGCTGCCGCGAGGTCGGCCAATCGTGGCGTCCATCGGCGGAGAAGAACGCGAAGTCTGTTGCCTGGGATGCAAGGCTGTCGCCGAATTTATCGACGGCAACGACCTCGGTTCTTTTTATCGCTTTCGGAGCCAGCCGCATGCCGGATTGGGCCTCCGTCCGGAAGACGTGGCCTTCCAGGCATACGATTCCGCCAATATGCAGGACCGTTATGTCCATGCTGTTGACGGACGCGCTGAGGCAATACTCGACATCGGCGGCATGTATTGTTCCGCCTGCGCGTGGCTGCTGGATGCTGCGTTGGCGCGGCACCCGGCAATTCAATCGGTCGATATCAATCCCGCGACGCGACGCGCCGTGGTTGCCTGGGATATCGATGCACTGTCATTCAGCGGCCTGCTCGGTGCTATCGCCGAAGTGGGTTTTAAACCGCAGCCCATCGGCCAGGATCAGAAGGACGAATCGCAGGAACAGCAATATCGGCTGGCGCTGAAGCGACTGATCGTGGCAGCGGCCGCCGGCATGCAGGTAATGATGTTTGCGGTGGCTTTGTACGCCGGCGATTTCTTTGGCATCGAACCGGGCGTGCAGAAGTTTCTCAGAATCATCAGTTTGCTGGTGGCGCTACCCATCGTGTTCTATTCTGCCACGCCGTTTTTCCGCAGCGCCTGGCGCGGAATTCGTGCACGGATGCCCGGCATGGATCTGCCGGTATCCATCGCCATCATTGCGGCGTTTTCCGCGTCGGTTCGTGCCATCTGGCTGGACAGTGGCGATATCTACCTGGATTCAGTCGCCATGTTCGTGGGTTTCCTGAGCGCCACACGCTTCATGGAAATGCGCGCACGCCACCGATCCGACGGATTCGCCCTGGCGCTGGCACGCCTTCTGCCGGACACGGCCATCAGGCTGATTGGCAACGCGCAGGAGGTTGTTGCACTTGACTGTCTGCAAGTCGGCGATACGGTGCTCGTAAAACCCGGAGACACAGTCCCGGCAGACGGCGAGGTGATTGCCGGCGAGCTCTTTGTCGATGAGTCGGTATTGACCGGCGAGTCCCTGCCACAGATTCGCAGCGTCGGCTCGAATGTCTACGCCGGTGGCAGCAACCGGGAGGGCAGCGGCCACATCCGGGTGACGCTCACCGGGGCAAGTACCAATCTCGCCGAGATCGGTCGGCTGCTGGAGCGAGCCAAGGCCGACCGACCACCGATCGCTGTGCTTGCCGACCGCATTGCAAGCCGATTCGTCGTGGCGGTCCTGCTCATCGCCAGCTTTACAGGCCTGGCCTGGTCAGTCATCGACCCCGGCCGCGTCTTCGAAGTCGTGCTGGCAACGCTCGTCGTGACCTGCCCCTGCGCTCTGGCCCTGGCGACGCCTGCGGCGCTTGCAGCGGCGGCGAGCCGTCTCGCTGCGTCCGGCTTCCTGCTGGTTCGCTCCCGTGTGCTCGAAGTCATGCGGCCCGGGGCGACGATCGTCTTTGACAAGACTGGCACACTGACCCGTGGCCGGCCTGCTGTAGTGCGTACCCGATTGTTATCAGACAACGCGCAAGCGAACGAGCAATTTTGCAACGAGCTTGCCGCCGCAATGGAGTCGACCTCGGAGCATGTACTCGCGCGTGCATTCAGCGCCAGGCAAAAAGCCGGTGCGCCCGATATCCAAGATGTACAACCCAAAGCTGGCAGAGGTGTCTCGGCGACTGTCGGCGGTGTCCGCTACCGCATCGGTAGTTTCGATTATGTAGCCGAACTTGTCGGTCATTGCATTGATGTCGATCAGTCGGGGCCATCAACACATGTTTACCTTGGCTCCGAATCCGGCTTCCTGGCCGAATTTCTCATCGGCGACGAATTGCGAGCTGATGCAAGGCAGGCACTCGATGCGTTGCGCGCTGCGGGCTATCGAATCGTCATTGCAAGTGGCGACACATCGACAAGCGTCGCCGGCGTTGCGGCAACACTCGGCGTCGAGGACTGGCAGGCAGCACTAACGCCTGCAGCAAAACTTAAGTTTATTGCGAACCGGCGACACTCCGGCGAAACCGTCATCATGGTTGGCGACGGAATCAACGACGCGCCTGTGCTGGCAGCCGCCGACGCATCGATTGCGCTCGATGCGGGTACAGCGCTGGCACGAGCCAGCGCCGACGCAATTGCGCTGGGACGCAGGCTGATGTGTATTGTCGACGCGTCAAACGTCGCTCAGCAGACCGGGCGAGTCATCCGTCAGAATATCGCGTGGGCGATTGCCTATAACCTGGCGGCGGTACCGTTGGCTGCTGCGGGTATACTGGCGCCGTGGATGGCGGCGCTTGGCATGTCGGTGAGCTCACTCATTGTCGTACTCAACGCGTTGCGTCTGCACCGTTACGGCCAGGCGCCAGGCAAGACTGCGGCGCTGCCCGTTGAAGCAACGCTATCGGAAAATGCCGCAACATGAGCATCCTGTTCCTGCTGATACCCCTTGGCCTGATACTGCTGGGTTTCGCGGTATGGGCGTTTTTCTGGGCAGTCGGTGCAGGGCAATTCGACGATCTGGATACACCGGCATGGAGCGTCGTGATGGATGACGACAGCGTGCCGACGAAGCGTTCCGGTGAGGACAACGACAAGCAGTCAAGCACAGAAGGCGCGCAATGACAGGTGCCTTGATTGCGGCGGCATTTGCCGCCGGTCTCTTTGGCAGTACCCACTGCATCGCGATGTGCGGAGCCATCGTATTGTTGTTTGAGGGCCAGGATTCGGCGGCTGGCGGACGCACACTGAAACGTCTCGCCTACAACACCGGCCGCATGTTGTTCTACATGACACTGGGCGTGATCGCAGGCGCATCCGGTGCGTTGCTGATGTCCGGGTTTGCGCAAGGCTTAACCGTGCTGCGTTTCGCTGCCGCCGTCCTTCTCATTTTGCTCGGCCTGAACCTCGCGCTCGACTGGCAGGCACTGCGATTTCTCGAAGTGGCGGGTGCATCGCTATGGAAACGCCTGTCACCGCTTGCGCGCCACGTCATGCCGATCCGCTCCACGGGCGCCGCGATCGGCGCCGGCTTCCTGTGGGGGGCCCTGCCCTGTGGTCTTGTCTACAGTGCTGTCGCCCTCGCCGCTACCGGCGGAAGCGCGCTATCCGGCGGCCTCGTCATGTTCGCATTCTGGCTGGGAACCTTACCGGCATTGCTACTGGCAGGCGCATCCGCCGCGCGCCTGAATCGCTGCAAAGCGCAGCCTCGGTATCGACGGCTTGCCGGGGTCATCATGATTGTGTTCGGCCTGATTGCTCTAAGCCTGCCGTTCCTGCATACCGGCGGTGGCGAAGGTGATTCCCATCACCATGCGTCGACGCTGGATTTGCTTGCGAGTGAGCCCGATTAGGCAATCTCGAGGGGCCACCCGGCCGCAGTCAGTGGCTCATCAATTCAGCGGCAAGGGCTGTTGCAATATTGGTGGTCTGATCAATGGCACCTTCTGCCAGCGCCTGACCCGTCGCTGCTATACGCATCCGCAACAGCACGTTGCGACGCAAATCATTCCAGGAATCCGTCTCGGCAGGCGCTGACAAGACCCGGTCTTCGGGGTGCGCGTAGTCTGCGCCCAGCTGCTCGTACATGATCGCGGTCGCCCTGTTCAGGGAGCTGGTGACCTGCAGCGTCTCGGGCCGCAGCATCGGTGTGACACCGATCTGGAGCAGAAACGGAAGAAAGATGTCATCGACAATTTCGCGATTATTGTTCTCGGCAATACGTTGATTGCGCTCCATCTCTGCGAAATAGCGAACAATTCCATCACGTAATTCGAAATTTTCGATCAGCTGTAAATGGCCGCTACTGACCATCTGGTCGTAGGTGGCACTTTTAAGCGATAGCGTCCGCCTGCTGACCAGCAATGCCAGTGACAACTCGATTTCCTCTCGTTCGGAACTGGGATTGGAGCCTGTCAGTGCTGTGTAGGCCCTCCCGGCGGCCTCGACCTTTTCTTTTTCAAATTCGATTTGCAGGTTGATTTCGTTCCTGATTTTTTCGACATCACTTGCCAGGAGGTCCAGGTAGATAACTTCCGTTTGCCGATCGTGCAAGTCGCTGATCCAGCCATCAACCGCCAGCGCAATGAGGACGCCCGCTATCACCAGTAGCAGCTCTGCCATGAAAAAGCCGAGCCGCCGCTGATGCAGACTGTCGATCAGCCGACCCAGCAGCGTTAACCCCCTGTCATTTGTTACCGTTTGATCGGTCACGTGTCCGCCTCCAGCCCAGATAGCCCGATTCGCGAGAGCGTATCAGAACCGGGCATTTTCGACCCCTAATCAGGACATCCGAGGCAATTTGAGGCATTGCGGTCGAGCCGCGTATACGGGCACGATGGCACTGTGAAAAACGTCTCCGACAGGGAAAGCAGTGACGTTGAATTGCTGACAACGATCATAGCCGGTGGCAACGCCAGGGCGAGGCAGACAGCCACTCAACTCCTGCAGCAATTTGGCAACCTGAGGGTGCTGTTGCACGCCAGTGACGCCGAACTGTCCCGCTTCGAGGGTCTGGGGCGAGCTCGCCTGCAGCGTCTGCGCGCCCTGCCCATCCTGGCGCGTCGCTATTTCGAGGAGTCGTTGCCATGCGGGGAGGCGATTCGAAGCCCGTCAGACACGGAGTCCTTTCTGAAGGCCCGCATGCAGCACCTCGGTCACGAGCTTTTTTGCTGCCTGTACCTCGACAACCGACATCGCGTACTGCGCTTTGACGAGCTTTTTCGAGGCACCATCGACGGCACTTCAGTCTACCCGCGTGAAGTCGTCAAAGAGGCTTTGAGCGTTAATGCCGCGGCTGTAATACTGGCCCACAATCACCCATCCGGGGTCGCCGAGCCGAGTCAGGCCGATGAGCGCATAACCTTGCGGCTTAAATCCGCCCTGGAGCTGGTCGACATTCGGCTTCTCGATCACCTGATCGTGGGAAACGGCGCCGCGACGTCGCTCGCGAGCCGCGGACTATTGTAAAGTCAGAGGCGAAAATGGCGCCGGGCCTTGAATTGCGCCGGATTCGCTGGTATAAAGTTCCGCTCTCTGCCCGTCTGTCACGGGCAACTTTTAGCAAAATCAGAGACTTACCCATGTCCAAGGTATGCCAGGTGACGGGGAAACGGCCGCAAACGGGCAATAACGTTTCTCACGCACACAATAAAACTCGTCGTCGCTTCCTGCCGAATCTGCAGAGCAAGCGTTTTTGGGTCGAATCCGAAAAGCGCTTCGTTCGTCTGCGCATTTCGCACAAAGGCCTCAGGATCATCGACAAGCACGGAATCGAGAAAGTACTCGTTGACCTTCGTGCTGCCGGTCATCGCGTTTAATCGCCGGAGTAAGAGCTATGCGTGACAAAATCAAACTCGTATCCAGCGCAGGAACCGGCCACTACTACACAGTGACCAAAAACAAGCGCCTGCATCCGGAAAAGATGGAGACTAAAAAGTACGATCCGACCATTCGGCAACACGTGCTTTATAAAGAAGCGAAGATCAAATAAGAAAAAGCCCGGTTTAACCGGGCTTTTTTTGGCGCCACAATGCGGTATGCCAGAACTACCTGAAGTTGAAACAAGTCGACGAGGCATCGCGCCACACATCGTCGATTCCACCGTTACCGCTGTCGTTGTTCGCAATCGTCAGTTGCGATGGCCAGTATCGAGGTCGGTCGACCGCCATCTCCGGGACGCCGTCGTGACAGCCGTCGACCGTCGCGCCAAGTACCTGCTGATCCGCACCGTCGATGGCGCGGCTATTCTGCACCTCGGCATGTCCGGCAGCGTTTGTATCGTTGATCGCAATACTCCCGCGGGCGTGCACGATCATGTCGACATTGAATTCGATTCCGGCAAAGTGCTGCGATTCCGCGATCCGCGCCGTTTCGGCTCGCTCCACTGGAGCCGGAATCCGCTCGATCACAAGCTTCTGAAATCCCTGGGACCGGAACCGCTGGGCGACGCGTTTGACGGCCAATACCTTTGGCAGCGCTCGCGCGCTCGACGCGTCAGTATCAAGCAGTTCATCATGAATGCTCAGGTCGTTGTCGGCGTCGGCAACATTTACGCCAGCGAGGCGCTTTTTTTCGCCGGCATCAACCCGCGCCGTGCGGCGGGGCGTATCAGTCTGCAACGCTATGAGCAGCTTGCAGTGGCCATCAAGGAAGTACTGGCCAAGGCCATCGAGGCTGGTGGCACGACGTTGCGCGATTTCTACGGTGGTGACGGCGAAGCCGGCTACTTCCAGCAGCAACTGATAGCTTACGGTCGCCAGGACGAGCCGTGCCGGGTATGCGATACACCCATTACCGCGATCGTCCAGGGTCAGCGCTCCACGTTCTACTGCAAGCGGTGCCAGACCTGATTTTTGGGGCTTTATTTGCGGCCGCAGCGTGCCAGCAACGCGTCTTTCACTTTCGGCGACACAAATTCGCCGATCTCGCCGCCAAGTGCTGCCACTTCGCGAACCAGGCTGGACGAAATAAACGTGTACTTTTCAGTGGGCGTTAGAAACACCGTCTCGACTTCGTCCGTAAGGTGTCGGTTCATGTTTGCCAGCTGAAACTCGTATTCAAAGTCGGACACCGCGCGCAATCCTCGGATAATCACCGCCAGATCGCGGTCTTTCGCAAAGTCGACCGTCAGGCCGGCATAACCTGTCACTTCGACGTTCGGCAGATCCTCCAGCGCTTCTTTGGCAAGTTCGACACGCTCTTCAAACGAAAACATAGGCGCTTTGCTTCCCGGGTTCGCAGCGATGGCAACGACCACGCGATCGTAGAGTCTTGCCGCACGGCGAACCAGGTCCTCGTGTCCCAGCGTAATAGGGTCAAACGTACCTGGATACATCGCTGAAACTGTCATTCTCGGACCTCCCCCTGTGCCTGGACTACCGCAAGCATGTAGCGAACGTTGCCAGCCGTCTTGTTGTGAACAACTGACCAACTGTCGGGCAGCGTCGGTAGCGACTGGTCCCGGTCGAGCTCAATGTAGATCTTCGCCTTGCTCGCCAGCCAGTCATGTTTATCCAGTAGTCTACACAATTCGTCGTGCAGATCGGCGGCGAACGGCGGATCGAGGAAGACGACATCGAATTTTCGGGCAACCGGCTGCGTCAGGAAACGCTGCGCGTCCTCAACCCGGACCTCGAACTGCTGCGCATCGAGCGATGCCAGGTTGCGCTTTAGCATTACCGCAGCACGCGCTGATCGTTCAACAAAAATTGCGCTGGCGGCGCCGCGCGACAGCGCTTCGATGCCAAGTGCGCCGGTTCCTGCACACAAGTCGAGACAATACGCCCCATGAATACCCGGTGTCAGCCAGTTGAACAACGTTTCCCGGATACGCGAGGATGTCGGTCGCAATCCGGGTAAATCGGCAATCTGCAGACGGCGACTGCGCCAAATTCCCGCTACAATACGCAGCTGTCCCGCTGCGGACTTTTTCTTGCCTGCCGATTTCTTGACTGTCATTTTGTTTGGCCCCTGGTGAACGTATAGCGATGTTTGGAAAAAAAGAAAAGCCCAATAAACCTGAAGGCTTTGTCAAGCGGTTGCGCGCACGCCTTAATCGCGGCGATAGCTGGCTGAGCTACGACCTCGCGAACCTGGTTCCGGGCGGCACGATCGACGACGAGGTCCTCGAGGAACTTGAGTCGCTGCTGGTGATGGCCGACGTCGGCGTCGAAACAACGGGACTGATCATTGATGATCTTAAGAAAAGCCTCGCGCGCAAGGAACTGAAGGACCTCGCCGCGTTACGGTCGGGCATTGAGCATGCGGTGCTGAAAATCCTGGAACCCGTGGAGCAAGCGTTGGTTATCGACAAGCCCGCGGGACCGTTTGTCATCTTGATGATCGGCGTCAACGGCGCCGGCAAGACCACCACCATCGGCAAGCTTGCACGGCGCTTCAGGGAGCAGGGACACTCGGTGATGCTGGCAGCGGGCGACACATTTCGTGCGGCCGCGGTCGAGCAGTTGCAGGCCTGGGGTGAACGCAATGATGTCCCGGTGATCGCGCAGCAGTCCGGCGCTGACCCCGCCGCCGTTATCTTCGATGCATGGCAGTCTGCCAAGGCACGCAATATCGATGTGCTGCTGGCGGATACAGCCGGACGCTTGCAGAGTCAGTCGGGGCTAATGGATGAGCTGGCCAAAATGAAACGGGTCGTATCGCGTCATGACGAATCTGCGCCGCACGAAACGATGCTCGTTCTCGATGCGAGCCAGGGACAGAACGCACTGGTTCAGGCGGAGAAATTCAACGAGGTTCTGGGCATCACCGGAATCGTTGTGACAAAGTTGGACGGCAGCGCCAAGGGTGGCATTCTTCTGGCGATTGCGAATCGCCTCAAAGTGCCCGTGCGATTCATTGGTATCGGCGAGGCTATCGACGATTTGCAGCCATTTAACGCAAGAGAGTTTACAACGGCACTCCTTTCATCCGGTAACGGGAACTCGCCCTAGATGATTCATCTCGATAATGTGACCAAGCGTTTTCCGGGCGGCCAGGAAGCTGTGTCCGGACTCACAATGTCAGTTGAGCGCGGCGAAATGGTTTTTGTTACCGGCCACTCGGGCGCGGGCAAGAGCACGTTACTACGACTCATCGCACTCATCGATCGCCCGACCAGCGGCCAGGTCATTGTTGACAATCAGAACACGCAGCGCGTCAAGCGCCGCAAGATCCCTGCTTACCGACGACAGATCGGCATGGTATTCCAGGATCACAAATTGCTGTACGACCGCCCGGTTTTTGACAATGTTGCTTTGCCCCTGATCATCGCCGGAATCAGCCATCGAGACGCCGGGCGACGGGTCCGGGCCGCGCTTGACCAGGTCGGCCTGTTGCATAAGGAAAAGCAAAGTCCACAAACACTGTCTGCCGGCGAACAACAACGTGTCGGCATCGCGCGCGCAATTGTCACTCGCCCTAAACTTCTGATCGCCGATGAACCTACCGGTAACCTGGATCCGGACTTGTCACTGGAAGTGATGCGCATATTTCGGCGCTTTAACGAAGTAGGCGTCACATTGCTGATCGCCAGCCACGACATCGCGCTGATCGACCGGCTGGGGTGCCGGCGCATTGAACTCGAAGACGGCAGGCTCCAGGCGCAAGCGGATGAGGCCGAACTATGGCAGTGACACGAAATGCGGATGCCACCAAGCCGCTTCGCTCATCGGGTGCTTTCTCGACCTGGCTGACACGCCACGCGAGTACGTCTCTGGGTGCGCTAGGAAGATTGTCGAGGCAGCCCTTCGCCAGCCTGATGATCGTGCTGGTCATTGCCGTCACGCTGGCGCTGCCTGCGGCAATCAACGTGATCGTCAAAAACGCACAGTCGGTCAGTGGCAGCTGGAACAATGCGCTCGATTTTTCCGTGTATCTGAAGCAAGACCTGTCGGTCAGTGAAGCCGAGAGTCTCGCCCGACTCATCGATCAACGCGCTGACGTCGAATCTGTCACGCTGATCACCGCGGACGATGCGCTCGCCGAGTTCAAACTGCAATCCGGCTTTGGCGCGGCGCTCGACCAACTCAGTGACAATCCGTTGCCGCATGCGCTCGTTGTTCGCCCGAGCCCCGGCAACACCACAGCGTCGTTGATCTTGTTGCAGGAAGAAATTGGCAATTTGCCCGAGTCGGACCTGGTCCAGGTCGACACAGAATGGGTACAGCGATTTCATGCCATTCTTGACATCGTGAGACAGGCGATTGCAATCGGTGCTGCATTGCTCGGCATTGCAATCGTTGTCGTTATCGGCAACACCATTCGCCTTGATATCGAGAATCGGCGTGAGGAAATCGAAGTTACGAAGCTGATCGGAGCGAGCAACGCTTTCGTGCGCCGGCCATTCCTCTGGACGGGTTTCTGGTACGGCCTGCTGGGCGGCGCCTTCGCGTTGTTGCTGGTCGAATACGGCCTCTACCTGCTGAAGGGTCCGGTCACCCGGCTTGCCGGCCTTTACCAGGGCAATATCACGGTAGCGTCGCTCGATATCGTCGAATCGGCAGCGATCGTCGGCGTTGCCTGTTTTCTCGGGTTGTTCGCATCCTGGGTCACTGCGGCTCGCCACATGCACCGGATCGAGCCTCGTTGACCTGGCATTGGCCAGGATTGCCGGAACCTAAATAGCTGTTTTTCATAGCGATATAGCAAACTCCTATCGGGAACCAATTGGATTTGTTAGCACTCTAATACGCTGAGTGCTAAAATTGGCACCCAATCAAGGAGGGAACACATGACAAGCCCGGTTCTTAAATCGAACTACGAACTTGCGCTCGCAGGCCCGGTCGGCAGCCTTGACGGTTACATCCAGGCTGTTGGCGGCATACCCGTTCTTAGCAAAACGGAAGAGCAGCGATTGGCTCGCCGACTTCGTGACCACGAAGATCTCGAAGCAGCGCGCGAACTCGTCATGGCGCACCTGCGCTTTGTAATCCATATTGCCAAGGGCTATACCGGCTACGGCTTGCCGCTGAGCGACTTGATACAGGAAGGCAATGTCGGCCTGATGAAAGCGGTCAAACGCTTCGATCCAGACTACGACGTTCGCCTGGTGTCGTTCGCCGTACACTGGATTCGCGCCGAGATTCACGAGTTTGTACTGAAGAACTGGCGCATTGTGAAGGTTGCCACGACCAAGGCGCAGCGCAAACTGTTCTTCAATCTTCGTAAAAACAAGAAATCTCTGGCCTGGTTGTCGGATGCCGAAACGAAGGCTGTCGCCAAGGACCTTGGCGTGAAGCCTGCGGAAGTCACGGAAATGGAGAAGCGCCTGCACTCGCGGGACGCCGTCTTCGACCCGACGCCGGACCTCGATGACGATCGTAATTTCACGCCCGCCGCCTATCTGCCAAGCCCGAACGCCGATCCGGCACTGCAGGTTGAAGCATCGGACTGGAATGACGACGCGTCCGATCGATTGCATGAAGCACTGGAGGTTCTGGACGAGCGCAGTCGACGGATTCTCGACGTGCGCTGGCTCTCGGAAGACAAGATGACGCTGCACGAGCTCGCGGATGAGTATGGTGTATCTGCCGAACGCATTCGGCAGATCGAGGTCACCGCGATCAAGAAGCTGCAGACGGCCATGGCCGCCTAGGATTTCAGGTCCGGAATACGAAGGCCGCTCGTTGAGCGGCCTTTTTTGTGGTGAACTACTTAAAGACCCGCGTGCGGTACCTGACGTAGCCACCTTTCTCGATACCCAGCGGATCGTGGTGCGTCCAGTGCATCAGCCCGCCAAGCTCGTTCCATTCGTACATGCCCCGGACCCGGACCCGGTCACCCATGCCAAGCGGTACTCGCTCGGCAAGATCGATGTTGTGTGCAATCAACAGCGTGCGGCGATTGCCGATATCCAGAATAAAGCGCTGGTGGCGAGAGCCGTCGTTATCGTCTGCCAGCAGGCGCCTCACGAAGCCTGTCACCTCGATCCAGCTACCGTCGTCAGACTTTTTGTAGGGTTCGCTCATGTGTTGCCCATGTTTTTGTTTTTGGGGGGCAGACGAACAGAGTGCCATAAAAAACGCGGCAAACCATCCCTGGTTGCCGCGCCGTGCTTCTACAAGGCCGATCTAGCCTGCGGTAACAGGCACCATCGTGATTTCAACACGTCGGTTGATCTGTCGACCGCTCTCGGTGCCGTTATCGGCGATCGGGCGGGATTCACCCATACCGAGCGTGATTAATCGTTGAGGAATGACGCCCCGTCCCTGCAGGTAGGCCGAAACGGAATTTGCACGTCGCTCTGACAAGCCCTGGTTGTAGCTGTCAGTACCGGTACTGTCGGTATGACCGGCAACCTCGACAACCGTTTGCTCGTATTCAGCGAGTACTTTGCCGACCGAGTTCAGGACATTGAAGAACGCCGGGCTTAAGTCTGCACTATTGGTCGCAAACGTCACATTGCCTGGCATGTTCAACGTGATGTTGTCGCCATTGCGTACGACGCTGACGCCGGTGCCTTCAAGCTCCGCTCGAAGCTCAGCCTCTTGCTTGTCCTGGTAGCGGCCGATTGCACCGCCGGCAAGCGCACCGATACCTGCGCCAATCAGTGCGTGCTGTCGCCGCTCCACGGCATCGTCACCGGAAATCAGGCCAGCCACAACGCCGGCTGCCGCACCGATCAGGGCGCCTTTCGTCGTAGAACTTGTTTTTTCTTCACGTGTGTATGCGTCAAGCGTCTTACAGCCACTCACAAAAACCGTCATTACGGCCATTGCGAGAATGAATTTGGAAGTTTGGAGACTCATGATCTTTCCTTTGGATGCCATGTTTGCGTGCATTAAAGCGCTTTGTACCTGAACAGAGACTTAATTGGGACTAAATTGTTCATAGCCCGGCAATATTCGGCCCAGACTGTGGACTGTGTCACAAGCAGGATGCGCAGAGGTAGAATACACCAATGACGGAAACAGACGACTGGCTTGGCCGCTACCAGCTATCCCATGAAAACCTGCGAAATCCCATGGTTTTCTGGGCGGCTGTGCCGATGGTCGTCATTGGTCTGTCCGGCGTCCTTTGGGCTCTGCCGGTACCTGAGGAATTCCGGCGCATTTCTCCACTGCTCAACTGGGGCAGCGCATTTCTGATGGTATCGGCGATCTACTACTTCATTATTTCCCTGTCGCTGGCGATCGGCCTGTTGCCGTTCCTGCTCGGCCTGGCGGCGATTCAGCTGTGGCTCGCCGACTCGGGTCTGCCCGCTATGGGTGTATCGCTGGGCCTGCTGCTGGCAGGGTTCGTCGGCATTGTGCTTGGCCGCGGCGGTGCGCCACGCGCCATTCTGCAGGATGTCCAGCTGATGATGATTGGTCCCGCCTGGCTGCTTTCGGAGGTCTACAGGCGTTTCGGTATCCCCATTTAGCAGATAGAATCGACGCCCGAACTCCACACCTGCAGGAAGATCTGTGAGCCAAAAACTCGATCCGATGGATATTTATGACGTTCGTTCGCTTCTAGGTGAAGACGAAGTCATGGTCAAAGACACCGTTGCCCGTTACGTCGACGACAAAGTCATCCCGCTGATGCAGGACGCCTTTGAGCAACACCGGTTTCCGCGGCATTTGATCGGTGAGGTTGCGGAACTCGGCCTGCTTGGCAGTTCGATTGACGGCTATGACTGCGCAGGCCTGAATAGCGTCAGCTACGGACTGATTTGCCAGGAGCTCGAACGCGGTGACAGCGGCCTCAGAAGCTTTGTTTCGGTTCAGTCGAGCCTGGTGATGTTCCCGATTTTTGCCTACGGATCGGAAGAGCAAAAGCAACGCTGGCTGCCCGCGATGGCGAAAGGAGAGGCTATCGGTTGTTTCGGCCTTACCGAACCCCATGGCGGATCGGATCCGAGCAATATGAAAACTCACGCCCGGCGGGACGGTGACGACTGGATATTGAACGGCGCAAAAATGTGGATCACCAATGCGACCATCGCCGACGCGGCGGTTGTATGGGCCAAGACGGACGAAGGCATCAAAGGTTTTATTGTCGAAAAAGACATGCCCGGATTCGACACCCAGGAAATCGAGAACAAATTTTCTTTGCGAGCTTCGATCACCGGCGCACTTTTCTTTAACAATGTACGCATTCCGGATGCAAATGTGCTCCCCGGGGTGACCGGCCTGAAAGGGCCATTGAGCTGCCTGACACAGGCCCGTTTTGGAATCACCTGGGGTGTTATCGGCGCCGCGCAGGCCTGCCTGAACGAGGTCCTCGCCTACACACAGGAGCGAGTCCTGTTTGGCAAACCGCTTGCCAATACACAAACCATCCAGATTCGTATGGCCGACATGAGTCGCCGCATCACAACCGCGCAACTTTTGTCGCTACGCCTTGGCCGAATCAAGGATGAGGGTCGACTCAGTCCAACACAGGTTTCGATGGCCAAATGGAACAACTGTCGCGCAGCGCTTGATATCGCCCGTGACGCCCGGGACATTCTTGGCGGTGCCGGCATCAGTGCCGAGTTCGTACCCATTCGGCACATGTTGAATCTCGAAAGTGTCATCACCTATGAAGGCACGGAAACTGTGCACCAGCTCGTGGTCGGCAAGGAACTGACCGGGGTGAACGCCTTCGGGTAATGTGAGCTTGAACGCTCCTGGACTCCCTCAGAACCGCGACATGTGGCGCATCGCGACGCCCATGATCCTGTCCAATATTTCCGTTCCGTTGCTGGGCATGGTCGACACCGGGGTAACCGGGCATCTCGACAACCCCGCCTATCTCGGCGCTGTCGCGATCGGCGCGACGATTTTCACGTTCATTTATATGGGCATGAACTTCCTGCGGATGGGTACAACCGGTATCACGGCTCAGTACTTCGGTGATAGCGACCACGACGGTCTTCGCTCTGCACTGGGTCAGGCTTTGGTTGTCGGACTCGCGATTTCGCTGGCGCTGGTCGCGTTGCAGGTTCCAATCGAGGTCATCGCACTGGATCTTATTGGTGGCGAGGCCGAAACACGGGCGTTTGCCGCCGAGTATTTCTCAATTCGAATCTGGAGCGCGCCCGGTACGCTTGCCAATTTCGCGCTGATCGGCTGGTTTCTCGGATTACAGAATGCCCGTGTACCGCTGTATATCTTTTTGACGATCAACATTGTGAACATCGTTCTCGACCTGATTTTCGTTGTCGTGCTGGGAATGACAGTCGACGGCGTTGCGCTCGCCTCTGTTATTGCCGAATACTCCGGACTGATCGTCGGTGCGAGTTTCGCTATTGCCGCTCTACGGACGCATGAAGGGCGATGGCTCGCAGAACGGCTGACGAATATAAAAGCTTACAGCGCGTTCTTTTCGGTCAATGCCAACATTTTTATTCGAACGATGGCATTGATGTTCTCGCTGGCCTTCGTAACGGCGCAAAGTGCGCGCCTCGGGCCCATGATCCTCGCCACAAACGCGGTGCTGATGAACTTTCAGAATCTGACCTCATTCGGACTCGACGGATTAGCACACGCCGCCGAAGCGCTGGTTGGAAAAGCCGTCGGACAAAGAAGTCGCGAAGCGCTGCTGCACGCGGTCAACCTCACGCTGAAGTGGTCACTGATCTTTGCCATTGGCTTCACGGTTTTCTATTTTGTCGCCGGTGAACTCATCATATCGATACTCACGGACATCGATGAAGTACGCGCAACAGCGACGCGCTACCTGCCATGGATGATCGCGTCGCCGCTGGTGTCGGTCTGGTGTTTTTTGTATGACGGTGTATTCATCGGCGCGACACGCGCGAGGGCGATGCGAAACATCATGCTGTTTTCAACACTCGCCGTATTCCTGCCGGCCTGGTACCTGGCACAAGCTTACGGAAATGACGGCTTGTGGTTTGCTTTTCTGCTATTCATGGCTAGTCGCGGGATCGGCATGCACATCACCTACCGAAAACAGATTATGCGCGGTGCGCTGGGCCCAAATATAGCCCAGTAGGCCGGTCAACAGGTTGGCCAGCGCATACGCTGCGAAAATTCCGGCGATGCCGAAGTACTGCCGCAAGACGAACGCGATCGGTAGATACAGGACAATCATGCGTGCCACACTGATATATACCGCAGGCATGGGCTTACCCAGTCCGTTGAATGCCGCGTTGACCACCATGACAATGCCATATGCCCCGTAGCTCAGCGGCGCAATCCACAAGAACAGCCGCGTTACGTGATTAACCTCTGGATTGTCGCTGAACAGTCCCGGCAGGAAATCGGACAGGACCGCGAGCAGGATGGCGAGAACCAGGCCACTGCCCAGGCAGAAAATCGCACACTGGCGCAGCGACAACTTGATACGGTCTTCCTTGCCGGCAGACAGGTTCTGGCCGACAAATGGCCCGATGACCGACGACAGCGCATAGAAAATGACGAGCACCATCGACTCGATTCGGCTTGCAACGCCGAACCCCGCGACCGCTTCCGGTCCGTAGCGAGCAATCATTGCGGTAATAAAGGCGACAGCGATGGGAATAATTGCATTAGTCCCTGCAGCGGGCAGGCCGACGTGCAGAATATCGATCCAGGATTTCGAAAGCTCTCCCGGTTCGGGTTTCTTGAAGCTGACCATGTGCAATCGATAGACGAGAATATAGACGGTACCGACGAACATCATTCCTCTCGCCAGCAATGCGGCGATCGCGGCACCATCCAGCCCCATAGCCGGGATGGGTCCCAGGCCGAAAATGAAAATCGGATCGAGTACGACATTGAGCAATGCCGCAGCAATCATCAACTTGCCCGGCAGCATCGTATCGCCGGTTGCTCGCATGCAGCTCATGCCCACCATGCCAACAACCATGAAAGGTATGCCGCTGTATAACAACGTCATAAAACTGCGAATCATCGGAATCATGTCGACCGGCGCGCCGAGCAACAGGAACAGAGGCTCAATGGTCAGAATGCCGATTGCCCCGAGGATTGCGGTAACCATGAACGCGAGGACAAGGCTGTCGGTTGCGAGACGGCGGGCGCGTCGTTCCGTACCGCTACCAATGGCGCGTGCAACAACGGATGAGGTACCGGCGCTCAAACCGATGGCCACGCTGGTTATGATCATCAGAATCGGGAACCCGAAACTGAAGGCCGCAAGCGCGCGGTCACCGACCATGCCAAGAAACCAGGCATCGATGAGTCCCTGCGCCATCATCGTCGAAATGCCCACCAACATGGGCACAGTCATTTTGACGAGGTGCTGTCCAACCGGACCCTCGGTAAGTCTACCTTTGCGAGATGCCATCTGAAGCCGATATTCTGAAACCGAAACAGACGAATACAGGGTATAGCTCTGAAACTCAAGACCGCACGCATAAATGACAAATGCGGACGGTGAGATGTCATTCCGGTAGCTTCGTCGCAGTCACTACGAATCGCAACGGACCACCTGCCTCGCGTGCATCGAACGGGTAACAGGTGACCAGAGACAATGTTGCAGTGTGCGTGTCGAGCAGCAGACTGTCAGTGCGCGAATCGACAATATCGGTAGCGACAATCCTGTAGGTGAATTTTTGACCATTGGTCGACTCGAGGGTGAGTAGCTCACCCGGCTCGACATCCTTCAGGAAGCGAAAATGTGTGTCGCGATGACCGGCTATGACGGTGTTTCCGGTCTCGCCGGGCAGGACGCTTGCGCTGAGGTGCCCGGGACCAAAAGCCAGCGTCCGTCCCGATCCGCCAGCCAGGACCACCAGGTTGACCTTGCCCGACATGGCTACGAGCCGGGCGACGGGCCATGTGTCGGCCCAGGGCCAGGGCGCAACCCGTGTCTCACCGGCAGCCGAGCGTATCCAGGCTCGTTGCATCAGTTCCTGTGCAAGCCAGGCCTTGGCCGGAATATAGGCGCCTTGACCCATCTGCCAGAATCCGAAACACAGCAGGCAAGCCACGACGACGCGACCCGGTTTCCTAGCGCAATCGCGCATGTCGCACGCGGAAGCCATGGCCTTGCACGGCAAGCAAAAACAGGGCCAGCAGTAACGACGCGAACCCAAGCAGTCGTGACGCCGGCGCATTGGTCGCCGTCGCCGGGAATCCGAAGATCGCGTTCGCGCTCTGGCCATAGGGCATCAGGTTTGCTACCTGCTCACTATTGAGCGGGTCGCTGCTCGGCCGCACGGGTGTCTTGTCGACGGCCACCAGGCTCGTGTACTTGCTCACCAGGTGGTGCGTGAGCGCCGTATCGACGATTCGCGCACGCACCTCGTCCGGCTCTGCGTGGCGTCGTTCGATATCCAACAGCCCTCCGATCCGGGCGCGCGCCCACAGCGCAGCGATACCTGCGCTGTTCGATGCTGCGTGAACCGGTACCTCAGCCGTCCAGGCACCGGCAACAGAGTTACCGCGAATCCGGATGGTGTCATTGCGGCGGAACTTGCCGCTCGCCTCGACTTTCACGGTGACGGGCTCCCCGATATACAGATCCGGTACGACAGCGGGGTAACTGTCGGTCACTACGCTGCTCGGCCATTCCACTTCAATATCGGTAACCTGGGGCTGCTCAAGCTTCTGAAACAGGCCATCCATTCGTTCCTGCACTTCGTGCAATGCGCTGATGAACGTATACGATCCTCGCCCGGCTTCCGCGGCTTTACGCATGAATACACTGTTCGGTGCCGAGCCGATGCCGACGGTAAACAGACGCGCGGCGCCGAGGCGGTCCTCAATCATTGTAAACAGCTCGTCTTCATAGCCAACGCTGCCGTCAGTAATAAAGACAACCTGGCGCAGGTGTTCTTCCGATTGCGGCGAGTCGAGCGCGAGCGCCAGTGCCGGGCGCATTTCTGTGCCGCCGTTGGCTTTGAGTCCTTTTACGAAATTTGATGCCTGCAGGATGGTCGTCGCATTCACAACCGCGCTTTGGGGAAATAACGATGTCGTCGCCGAATTGAATTCGATGATGTTGAACCGGTCCGCTGGCTTTAGACCCTTCAACGCAAGCTGTACGGCCCGTTTCGCTTGCTCCATCGATACACCATGCATTGATCCCGAAGTGTCGATAATGAATATTGTCTCTCGGGGAATACTGCCGGTGGGCAGCTTTTCCTGGTCCGGCGGCATTACCATCAGCAGGAAATACGGCTTGCCATCGACGGTTTCGGTAAACGACATCGCTCGTGGTGCCGCGGACGGGATTGGCCGCCATACGAGTTCGAAATCGTGGTCCATGGCGACAGTACCGGAGCGAAGCGCAACTGTGTATTGATTCTTCTTTTCGCTGATTCTGACCGGATGATAACGACTGGCAATAATTTCCAGAGGCGTGCCCGCATTGACACTGGCGGTCAGTGACAGCTGGTGCGCATTTGAGTTCATCACCTGCGGCGGCGTGATCGATGACGCATCCGGCACCCGATCGGTATCGGGTGCCCAGCCACTGCCGATTCGATCCGGTAGCGCGGATCCCGATATATATCGCGGTGTCAGCGTCATCGGGAATCGAATGCTGAACTGGCCTTTTTCGTAGCGTATGTCTTCCAGGTACTCGATTTCGATGACGACCAGCTCTCCCGGCGCGACATTTGCCACCGAGGTGGTGAACAGGTTTGCGCGCTGCTGTTCAACCAGGCTGGTTTTTTTGCCATCGGCTTTTGCTTGTTCGTAGCTTTTCCTGGCATGTTCTTTTTCCTGTATTTCACCTTCAATCAAACGCTCGCCAATGTGCATTCGCATACGATCGACACCAGCCTTATCCGGCAACGGGAAGACGTAGACACCCTCAACCCAGTCCTGGCTGGTGTTCTGAAACTCCTGACGCACCTTGACTCGCGCAACCAGGCCGCTGATATCCATATCGACATCGGTATTCAGCAGCGTTGCACTGGTGTAGCCGTTTTGCATGCGCAGCAGCAGACTGCCGGACTGCAGTTCACCCGGTGAGACGCTTTCTGCAACGACAGGCTCCGGCGCGACTGCCAGTACGATGACCAATGCCACTACCCATAACCAGGATTTGATGTCTTTTTGTGCTGCGTACATTTCGGCCTCCTTTCAGCGTGAGCTTCAGTAAGCCTGCACAATCCGTCACCCTGTGGGCTGCCGCATGGCAATGTACCGACCGAATGTGGCAAATTGTGGCTTCTGCAAAAGGAACCTGACCGTGGCCAAACGCATTGCGATCATTGAAGACGAACGAGCGATACGGGATAACTACGCCGCCGCATTCCGGCGCGAAGGCTATGCCGTAGACACCTTTGAGGCGCGAGCACCCGCGCTGAATGCATTCGAAACCCGATTGCCCGATCTGGTTGTCATCGATGTCAACCTGAAAGACGATGTAGAGGGTGGATTCGAACTGTGCAGGGACCTTCGAGCCCGGTCGACTGACTTACCCATTATTTTTCTGACAGCACGTGACAGTGAATTCGATGCCGTCTCCGGACTGCGCCTCGGCGCCGACGACTACCTGACCAAGGACATCAGCCTGCCACACCTGATGGCGCGCGTGGCCGCTTTGTTTCGTCGCATGGAAGCACTCAAGAAACCTGAAAGCGCGAACAGCAGCATTCGCCGTGGTGATCTTGCTATCGACACTGAGCGTATGACGGTTCACTGGCAGGACCAGGCCGTCGGACTGACACTGACGGAGTTCTGGTTGGTGCACGCAATGGCGCGCTATCCAGGGCACGTCAAGAATCGCCAACAATTGATGGACGCTGCACAAGCCGTGCTTGATGACAATACGATTACCTCCCACGTAAAACGCATTCGCCGAAAATTCATCGCAATCGATGCGGGCTTCGACGCGATTGAGACCGTTTACGGCATGGGCTATCGCTGGTTGAGCGAATAACCCTGTATCGATGAACCTCCGACGCCAGCTGCTTTTCGTCAGTCTGCTTGCATTGCTATTGCCGTGGGCCGGGTGCGAGTTTATTCGCGAGACCGAGTCCGCGTTGCGCGCCAGCCAGCAACAGATGCTGGCCGGTACCGCGCGGGCGATGGCCAATTCGATGGCGCAATACGTCGAGGAATACCCGCCGCGCCTCGGCGAGGCGAAGTCGAGTGAGCAGGTTTTTCTGCAGTCGTTGCCTTCTGCACCACGCATCGACGGCTACTTCAACGATTGGGCGTTGCCATCAGCGTCGCAGCGCGTCTTGAACGGTCTGGACGGTCCAGTGCGGGTGGTCATCGCAATGCATGGCAACTCGGCCTTCCTGTTTGTCGACGTGAGTGACCGCCAGGTTGTCTACGCCAGCGGCGAGACACTGGTACTCGACGACGGACCGCGCTGGGCGGACCGAATCAGCCTGGTCAATACCAGTCCGCCCTATCTTGATGAGGTCTACGTCTTCGCCGCTGAGGCTCCGGGTCCGATTATCAGCTACAAACGCGACAGCAGCGGCTTCAAACCGGAACCTGCGATTGAAGCTTACTGGCAGGATGTTCCGGGCGGCTACCGACTGGAGGCTCGCATTCCGAGAGCTCTGCTGGGTACCAATCTTGGCGTCATTGTCAGCAATACCAGTAACGTCACGAAAGCCGCGACGCGAATCGCAACCTTCAGCGGTGCGCGGCCCGGGCCTTCGGTTCGAAACGCGGCGGAACTCGAAGCTATCGTCGCGACCCTGGTCGACCCGGGAACTCGGGCGATCCTGACCGACGCCGCCGGCTGGCGAATTGCTTCGGCGGGCGCACTGTCGGACGAGACAACTCGCGCCTCCCGGAGTTCGGGGTGGTCCTACCGGATCTACGATCTGCTGTTCGAATCCGGAGAAGATGCCCGCTCCGCTGAGCCCGACCCGAGCGGACGCGAGCGCCAGGCGTATGTCAGCGCCGCACTCAATGGACGCGAAATGCCCGCCTGGTTTCGCAGCGACGAAAGCGGCCGCGCGATCATCGCCGTCGCCGCGCCGATTGCGAGCAGCGGGGAGATCATCGGAGCACTGATACTGCAGCAGGGAACGGATGCAATTCTCAGCCTTACCAATCGAAACCTGTCGAGACTCATCAACCTGACGCTGCTCGTTACCTTGCTGGTTGCGGGTTCGTTGATCGCATATGCGTCCTGGCTGTCACGACGTATTCGACACCTGTCGGTCGCCGCTGAAAACGCACTGCTAACCGAAACGCTTCATGCCGCCCTGCCCAGTGCGCTGGCCGAAGATGAAATTGGCGACCTGTCGCGCAGCTTCTCGTATGTGCTGCGACAACTCGGCGACTACAACGCCTATTTGCGCTCCCTGGCATCGAAACTGTCGCACGAATTGCGCACCCCGCTGGCCATCGTCACTTCGTCCCTTGAGAACCTCGAGCACGAATCGCTCGACGAAGCGACCGCAACCTATACGGCACGTGCCAGCGAAGGTGCCCAGCGTTTGCGTCGAATCCTGAATGCGATGAGCGAAGCGAGCCGTGTCGAGGAGTTAATGGAACATGCCGAGCAGGAGGTATTCGACCTCCGGGCCGTACTCTCGTCGACAACCGATGCCTACCGGGATGTCTACACTGAGCGGCATTTTGAACTCGACAGCGGCACTGGCGCCGTGCCCACGGTTGGCTCGCCGGAACTTCTGATACAAATGCTCGACAAGCTGGTCGACAACGCGGTCGACTTCAGCAAGCCAGGCGATACGATTCGTATCCGCTTGTCCGCGGAGGACGATGCCAACTCGCTAGCCGTGACCAATCCCGGCCCGCCGCTCCCGGAGCGAATGCGTGCACAACTGTTCGACTCAATGGTTTCCGTACGCGACGGCGAAAACAGCCGTCACCTGGGGCTGGGACTGTATATCGCGAAGTTGATCGCCGAAGGGCATGGCGGCACGATCAGTGCCGACAACATTGACGGCGGCGTGGCGTTCGAAGTTCGGCTGCCGCGTCAGGACTCCAGGTAGCGCACGATCCCTGCCGCCGCCTCGCGCCCTTCGTGCACCGCCGTGACGACCAGGTCCGAACCGCGCACCATATCGCCACCGGCGAATACTTTTGGATTGGTTGTTTGAAACGGAAAATTACCCAACGCAGCGACTCGCAGCCTGCCGCTCGGTAGCGTCTCAATGGAGAAATCCTTAAACCAGTCGGGCGGATCGGGCCGGAAGCCGAAGGCAATGACAACGGCGTCGGCCGGCAGAACCTCTTGCGTCCCGGGAACTGCTTCCGGGCGGCGACGTCCATCCGGGCCCGCTTTGCCAAGCTGCGTCTGGATGACCCGAACGCCTTCGACACAGTCCGTTCCGAGTATTTCCAGCGGCTGCCGATTGAACAGGAATTCGACACCCTCTTCCTTGCTGTTCTGCACTTCGCGCCGTGAGCCCGGCATGTTGGCTTCGTCGCGGCGGTAGGCGCAACTGACGCTCAGCGCGCCCTGGCGAATCGCCGTTCGGTTGCAATCCATGCCGGTATCACCGCCACCGAGTACCACAACTCTTTTACCTTCGAGCGAAACATATGGAACGGCAGGGTCCTGGTAGCCGAGTTCCTCATACACGTTGGACACAAGGTACGGTAGGGCCTCGTACACACCGGGCAAGTCTTCGCCCGGGAACTCGCCTTTCACATACTCGTAGGTTCCCATGCCCAGGAACACTGCATCGTAGTCATCCAGCAGCTTCTGAAACGCGACATCCTCGCCGACACGTGTGTTGAGCACAAACCTGACACCCATACCCTCGAGGAGCTTTCGCCGTTGCTCAACAATTCGTTTTTCAAGTTTGAACGGCGGTATGCCATAGGTGAGCAAACCGCCGATATCCGGATAGGCATCATAGACGACAGAGCGCACACCGTTTCGCGCCAGCACATCGGCCGCCGCGAGTCCCGCTGGCCCGGCACCAACGATCGCAACACGTTTGCCGGTGTCCGTCACGTGCGACATGTCCGGGCGCCAGCCTTGTGCGACAGCCTCGTCGGTAATGTACTTTTCGATGCTGCCAATGCTCACCGCGCCATTCGCATCGTTCAGCGTACAGGCGCCTTCGCATAAGCGGTCCTGCGGGCAAACGCGACCGCAGATTTCCGGCAATGAGTTTGTCTGGTGTGACAGCTCGGCGGCCTCGAACAGGCGTCCCTCCTCGATCAACTCGAGCCAGTTCGGAATGTAGTTGTGTACCGGGCACTGCCACTCGCAATAGGGATTGCCGCACTGCAGGCACCGTCCGGCCTGGGCGGCCGCGTTCGCGCCGTCGTAGTGGCCATAAATCTCGCCGAAATGCCTGACGCGATGTTCCGCATCCTGCTTCTCGGGATCGCGTCGCGGCACTTCCAGGAATTGTAATGGGTGTTTCGACATCAGGCCGCCCGTCGCAGTGATTCGATCAGTGAGCCCAGTTCCGTCGCCTTGGGTTTTACGATCCAGAACTTCGGCAGAAAGGTCCGGTAGTCATCCAGTATCGTCGCGCCCCATTTGCTGTTGGTGTGTTCGACATGAGTAAACAGCAACGAATTCAGGTGGTGCAAATGTGCCTCCATACTTTCCGGCGTTACACGGTGGATGTCGATGAGTTCATGGTTGTAGCGATCGACGAAGTCGCGGTCGAGGTCCAGCACGTACGCGAACCCGCCGGTCATTCCTGCACCGAAGTTCACACCGGTATTTCCAAGCACGACAACCACACCATCGGTCATGTACTCGCAACAATGATCGCCAGCCCCTTCGATGACAGCGACGGCCCCGGAATTGCGCACAGCGAATCGCTCGCCCGCGCAACCCGCTGCATACAACTCTCCGCCGGTCGCGCCGTACAGGCAGGTATTGCCAATAATGGCGGTATCCCGAGCGACATAGTTTGCCTCACTCGATGGCATGATGACGATGCGACCGCCGGCCATGCCCTTACCCACATAGTCATTTGCATCGCCGATCAGCGTCATATCGAGTCCCGCAACATTCCATGCCCCGAAACTCTGTCCCGCCGTGCCACGCAAGCGAATATCCAGCGGCGCCTCCGCCATGCCGACATTGCCGTGCCGTCTCGCGATCTCCCCGGCCAGCCGTGCGCCAATGGAACGGTGGAAATTCTGCACCTCGAATTCAAAGCGACCGCCGCTCTTTGCCGCAATTGCCGGCAGCGTTTCGGTCAGCATGCGCTCGGCGAGTTCGCCGCGGTCGAAGGGCTCATTGCGAAGGTCCGTACAGAATTGCGGTCCATCGCGCGTCAATGCGTCTTCGCAAATCAGGGGGCGCAGATCCAGCCTCCCCTGGCGCGTCGTCTCACCGGGCAACAATTCGAAAAGATCAACACGACCGATCAGATCTTCGAGTTGCCGCACACCCTGTGCCGCCATGATCTGGCGCACTTCTTCTGCGACGAACGTGAAAAAGTTGATCACCATTTCCGGCAAACCAATGAAATAGTCGCTGCGCAAAACACTGTTCTGCGTTGCTACGCCGGTCGCGCAATTGTTCAGGTGACAAATCCGCAGGTACTTGCAGCCCAGCGCCACCATAGGTCCGGTACCAAAGCCGAAACTTTCGGCACCGAGCATCGCCGCCTTGATGACGTCGAGCCCTGTTTTCAGGCCACCGTCGGTTTGCAGCCGAACCTTGTGACGCAGCTGCTGCTTGCGAAGCACCTGGTGGGTCTCCGACAAACCCAGCTCCCAGGGGCTGCCGGCGTATTTCACCGAGCTCAGCGGACTCGCACCGGTGCCGCCATCGTAGCCGGATATGGTAATCAGGTCTGCGTATGCCTTGACGACGCCCGCAGCGATCGTACCAACACCCGGCTCCGCCACCAGCTTCACGGAAACGAGTGCAGCGGGATTAACCTGCTTCAGGTCGAATATCAGCTGCGCGAGATCCTCGATCGAATAGATGTCGTGGTGCGGCGGTGGCGAGATCAGGCCAACGCCCGGTTTCGCGAATCGCAAACGCGCGATCATCTCGTTCACCTTGTGCCCGGGCAGTTGTCCGCCTTCCCCGGGTTTCGCACCTTGTGCGATCTTTATCTGCAATACCTCGGCATTGACGAGGTATTCAGCAGTCACACCGAAACGGCCCGAAGCGACTTGCTTGATTTTCGACATGCGCTCGCTGCCATAGCGCGCCGGGTCTTCGCCGCCCTCACCGGAGTTCGAGCGTGCACCAATGCGGTTCATCGCAATTGCGAGCGCTTCGTGTGCTTCGGGCGACAACGCACCGAGTGACATCCCGGCGCTGTCGAATCGCTTCAGGATGCTCTCGACGGGCTCGACCTCGGACAGCGGCACCGCAGGTCCGGCCGGCTTGATGTCCATCAGGTCCCGGAGCGTCGCCACCGGCCGGTCGTTTACCAGCCTCGCATACTCTTTATATCGTTCGAAGTCGCCGCTGCGGACGGCAGCCTGCAAGGTCGAGACGACGTCGGGGTTATAACAATGGTATTCGCCACCGTGGATGTACTTGAAGAGACCGCCCTGATCGATCGTCTGCCGGGGGTCCCAGGCACGTTCCGCGAGTTGCCGCTGGTCGTCCCACAGATCGTCAAAATTTGTGCCCTGGATGCGCGACGTCGTACCGCGGAAGCATCGCTCGACGACGGACTGGTCCATGCCAACGATTTCGAACAATTGCGCACCACGGTAACTGGAGATGGAAGAGATACCCATTTTCGACATGACCTTGAACAGGCCCTTGCGAATGCCGCGGCGATAACTGCGCCCCAGTTGGTGCTGCTCGAGCATCTTGCCGCGTCGCGCGATGTCATGCAGTGACTGGTAGACGAGATAGGGATAAACCATCGTCGCGCCGTAGCCGATCAAACAGGCGAAATGATGCGGATCCCGAGCGACGCCGGTTTCGACCACGATATTTGCATCACAACGCAAACCCGTCCTGACCAGGTGATGGTGCACGGCACCGGTCGCGAATAATGCGTGCACCGGCAGTTTGCCGCGTTGCAGGTAGCGATCGCTCAGCAACAACAAGAGCTTGCCGTCGCGCACGGCCTGCTCCGCCTGTTGACACAGGCTGTCGAGCGCATCGACCAGGCTCATTCCCTCATCAACATTCAGATCGAGGAACGCGTGCGTATCCTCGAACATGGTCGGACCCAGGAGTTGCCTCAGTTTCGCCTGGGACAGTACCGGCGAGTTGATCAGCACCTGTTCCGCGTGCTCGGGTCCGATGTCGAACAGGCTGCTTTCGCGACCCACGTTGGTCTGCAGCGACATGACGATGCGTTCGCGCAGCGGGTCAATCGGCGGATTGGTCACCTGGGCGAATTGTTGCCGGAAGTAGTCGAATGGTGAGCGAATTTTCTTCGACAGCACGGCCATCGGCGTGTCATCGCCCATCGATCCGACGGCTTCCATCTCGGTCTTGGACAATACGCCGACAACCTCGCCAAGCTCTTCACGCGTCAGGTTGAACATTTTCTGATAGCTCGCCAGCGTCTCACGGTCCATCGGTTCGGCCGCGGTCGCCGTATCGACGAGCTGCGAATCGAGATAGCGGACGCCTTTCTTCAACCACTTTTTGTACGGCGCGCGCGTCTTCAGGATGTCATGAATATCCTCATTATCGAGCAGCGTACCGTTCCTCAAGTCCACCGCGAGCATTTCTCCGGGACCGAGACGACCCTTGGCAACGACATCCTTTTCGTCGTAGTTGTAAACGCCGACTTCCGAGGCGATCGTAATGTGCCGGTCACTGGTAACGACGTAGCGCGCAGGCCGGAGGCCATTGCGATCCAGACAGCACGCAGCATATCGACCGTCCGTCAGCACGATGCCCGCGGGCCCGTCCCAGGGTTCCATCTGACAGTCATAGAATTCGTAGAACGCACGAACATCCGGATCGATGTTGTCGACCGTCTGCCAGGCGGGCGGCATCAGGATACGCATCGCCTGTATGACATCCATGCCACTGGCTCGGAACACTTCCAGCATGTTGTCCAGGCTTGAGGAATCGGATCCGGTCAGGGAAATTACAGGATTGAGATCGGATATATCCGGCAATTTTTCCGAGACGAAATTCTTGGCACGCGCCTGTGCCCAGTTTCGATTGCCACTGATCGTGTTGATCTCGCCATTGTGCGCCAGGAAACGGAATGGCTGTGCCAGCCGCCATTGCGGCAGCGTATTGGTCGAGAAACGCTGGTGAAACAGCACCACGGAGGTTTGCAGCCTGTCGTCCCGAAGATCCGGGTAAAACGCCGGCAATGCCGCCGGCATGATCATACCTTTATAGCTGATGGTGGCGGACGACAAACTGGCGATGTAAGTGTCGTCATCCGCAACATGATTCTCCGCACGTCGACGCGCAAGAAACAGGCAGCGATTAAATTTTCCGCGCGGCATGCCATTCGGGGCGTTGACAAACACCTGCTCGATCCGGGGCAATGTTATCTTCGCCTGCGCCCCACAAGCTTCAGGGTCGACCGGCACCTTGCGCCAGCCGGCGACTTCGAGGCCGATTTCCGCAATTGCCGTATTAATCGCGTCACGCGCAGCCGCCGCGATACTTTCCGTCTGGCTGAGGAACACAGAGCCTGCTGCAAATCTCTGATTGAGTGTAAACCCCAGTTCCTCACCGACGCTTCTCAAGAAACTTTCCGGAAACTTGATCAGCAGCCCGCAACCGTCGCCGGTTTTTCCATCCGCCGCGACGGCGCCGCGGTGCGTCAGCCGGGCAAGCGCCGCAATCGCTGTCTCAACGACCCAATGACTTGGCAAATCGTCGAGATTTGCGATCAACCCGAAGCCGCAACTGTCTCGCTCGAATTCCGGGTTGTAGAGGGATTGTGTTGATTGCTTTGTCATAGCCGCCGCGGAGTCTGCGCTGAGGCAAACCCCGAATGTGTGAAATCAATGAAGTGTCGTCCAAGCGTCAGGGTTAATGGCTGGGCCGGACGTCCAAAAATTATATGTCAGGATTCCGACAATTTTTCAGGAAGCCGTCATTTAGGCGGTATTTCGACGAGATTTCGCCGGATATCAGGGAATTTTCCGGGCTTTTATCGACAGAAAAAATTTGTTGCGCGCGAAACCGTGACGCCCTGACCGCCAGGCTGGCACTAATGCGCTCCCGCGCCAAGACGGAGATTGCCGTGATTTCGGTAGCGTAGCGCCGGCACCAGCGGCAGGTCGATACCCATGCGACCCTCCAGCTCATACGCAATGTCCTGGCGCGACCCGTCGCGCACTCGAAACAGTAATTGCGGTGCTGTCTGCAGCAAGTCAAGCTCGACGCTGATGGCAAAGCTCGTGTCGCCGTTGGCGGGAATAATGACGTCGCAAATCGTTTCACCGCTTGCGAAACGCATGCCATCGAGCTTCAGTCCGTAGGCAAGATGTCGTACCGGCAGCGACATCGGATTGGGATTGCTGACGTCGAAAGACAATAAGAACGTTTGCCGCTCGAATCCGAGACCCACGACCTCCACGTTGCTCAGTCTGACCTCCGGAGAGCGGAGTGCGCTACCCGGTACTGACGCACAGGCAGAAAGCAGACCCACCGCGAGCAAAATCACTGTTCGAGCCAACGTCACGGTCCTCATTGCCTTGCCCTCCCTCAGGCTGTGAACATCAATGCACTTCTTCGCCCAGTCGACCCCAACGCGCCGATATCAGCTGCCAGTCCCCATCGGCTTTTTCCAGTTCCAGTTCAAACCTGTAAGCACTTGCGCTGAAACCGAGTGCCCCATCGTTGGTCCCGGCCAGGCCGGCCGTAAGGTCAATTTCTGCCGCCGTATCGCCGATCACCCGAATTTCCTCGATCGAAACCAGCAGCTTGATCGCATTCTGCCTGATGAAGTACAGCCTGAACCGGTTCTCGACATCGTCACTGTCGAGCCCTCTCGAATCGGCATAAGCCGGTGAGATCATGCTCATGAGCTTGCGCCGCTCTTTTGCCTCGGCTGCCGCCTGTGCGGTACTCACCCACTCGCGCAATTGCGCCTCGGCATCGGTCGCCGGCCCGCCACAGGCGCTGAGCATCAGCATCAGGGCAAGACCAAAAGCCACCCGTCGCCGTGCTACTGGAAGGCAGTTCTCATTGACACTTGGCTTCATCTGCTAAAGTCTACTGGCAAAGGTGACCTCAAATGGTCGGTTCGAACCAAACTGTGACCGATTTCGCACTTTACGACAGGTGGGCGGCCACGCAATCAACCGGACTCGATGACAATGCCCGTAAAACTCCTGAGTGAAAGCATGGACGCCACGATTACCGACGAGGACCAGTCGCGTATCCAGCGGATTCTTGCGTTCTGGTTCAAGGAGCAGGCGCTTTCGGCGCCGCAAATCGACCGTCGCATGGAAACCTGGTTCAGTGAAGACCCCATTTTTGATCACGAGATCGAAAAAGCGTTTTCCAATGACATCGAAGCCGCTTGCGAAGGCAAGCTCAACCACTGGGCAGCCGAGCCGCACGGACGCCTCGCCCTTATCCTGTTGATCGACCAGTTTCGACGCAATATTTTCAGAAACACGCCCGACGCCTTCTCAATGGATAAACTCGCACTCAAGTTGTGCGTCGAAGGTGCGATGGAGAAAAAGGACCGGGGCCTGACCCCGATTCAGCGCGTGTTTTTTTACATGCCGCTGCAACATGCCGAGTCGCGCAAGGTGCAGGCCAAGTCAGTCGAACTGTACAATCGTCTCGCCAAGGCCGTATCGCCGACCGAGCGCGAGACGTTTTTGACGATCGCCCAGTTTGCCGAACTGCACAAGGACATCATCGACCAGTTCGGCCGCTTCCCGCATCGAAACAAGCTCCTCGGCCGCGAAAACACGCCGGAAGAGGCAGAATATCTCGCCGGCGACAGTCCGGATTTCGGCCAGGGTTGACGACGCTCAGGCCGCGCCCAGAGAGCGCCGGGACAGTCGATTGTAGCGCCAGGTCAGCAGGCTCGCCGCAACGCCAAGACCAACGATAAATCCGCCCCAGACGTAGTTCGGGGCCGCCTGGTAGGTGATCGCGGCAAGATAGGCAAGCGGAAACGCAAGCACCCAGAAAGCGAAAATATTGATGGCCATTGGCACGCTGGTGTCCTTGTAGCCACGCAAGGCGCCGGCTGCGCCAATCTGCACACCATCGGCGATCTGGAATATCGCGGCCATCAGCAACAGGCTGATCGCGATGCCGGTAACCGCAACATCCGATGTATACATGGCAACAACGGCATCGCGGAAGATCAGCAGGAAGACGGCCGAAATTGTCATGAATGCGGCGCACAAGACGATGCCGACGATACCGGCCAGCCTCGCGTCACGCATTCGTCCAGCGCCGATCATTTGCCCAACCAGGATCGTCGTTGCGGCGCTCAGCGCGAGCGGAATCATGAACGTGGTTGACGCAAAGCTGATCGCTATCTGGTGCGCTGCCGTGATGTTGGTGCCGCGCGTTCCCATAAGAATTGACACCGCCGAGAACAATCCGGCTTCCGCCGTGATCGTGACTGCAATAGGCAATCCCAATGAAAAAATTTCCTTGAACGCCGACAAACGCAGCGGCGCCAGCCTTGAGAACAAATGGAACTTGCGATAGCGCGGGTTAAGTAGCATGTAAGCCGCCAGCGCGGACATGACAACCCACATCGATATCGCGCTGGCCCAGCCGCAACCGACAGCGCCAAGAGCAGGCGCACCGAAATGTCCGAACATTAAAACGTAGTTCAGGAAGACATTACAGATCAGGGCAAACATCGATGTGTACATGATCGGGCGCGTGTGGCCGATGCCCTCTGTCGTAAACCGAAGTGCCAGGAACGCAAAAATGCCCGGTGCCCCAAAGGTAATTGCGCCGACGTATCCGGCTGTCAGTTCCAGGAATTCGGGATCGATACCAAATGCTGCCAGCAAGGGCGGCGCGGCAAATTGCCCGATCAGGATCACCGGGACCCCCAGCAGAACTGCAAGATACAGACCCTGCCGTGTATAGCGGCCGATCAAGTTGAAGTTCCTGGCACCGAAATGTCTGGATACGATCGGCGAAATCGCCATCAGTATTCCGAGGCAAACAGAGAAGCCCAGAAACCAGAAACTGCCGCCAACGGCTACGGCGGCAAGCTCCCGCGCTCCAAGGCTTCCAGCCATTACAGCATCGGCAAACTGCATGCCCGCAACGGCGAGGTTGTTGACCATCAACGGACCACCGAGACGCAATAATGCTTTGGCTTGCGCTTTAATTTCGCTTGCGTTGAAATTGGTCATCGGCGCATCTTAACTTACGGTGAAGTCTTTGAATGGTGTAAAGTTCAGACGCGCAAAAACAATACGAAACTGGAGCCTGGTATGTTGCACGACGGACGAGCGATACGCGTTGCTGTAGTCGGAGGATCACGAATCCCGTTCTGCCGCTCGCACTCGGTGTATCGACATTGCACCAATCAGGACCTGATGGTCGCCGCCCTTGATGGGCTCGTTACCAAACTGGACCTGAAAGGACAAACATTGGGGGAGGTCGCACTCGGCGCTGTCATCAAGCACTCCAGTGACTGGAACCTTGCTCGTGAAAGCGTGATCGACTCGGGGTTGTCGTTGCGAACTCCGGCTATTGATCTGCAGCGTGCCTGCGGCACCAGCCTCGAAGCCGCCATACTGATTGCCAATAAGATCGCATTGGGCCAGATCGAGGCCGGCATCGCCGGCGGCACTGACACGGTAAGCGACGCGCCCGTCGTTTATCCTGATGAATACCGCCGAATATTGATGGACATTCATGGCTCGCGTTCTGCACTGGATCGTATCAAGAACATCTTTCGTATTCGGCCCGGACATTTCAAACCGGTATTTCCGGGTGTGAAAGAGCCTCGCACCGGGTTATCCATGGGGGAAAGCATGGAGATCACGGCGAAGCAGTGGGAGGTGCAACGCGAACACCAGGATCAGCTGGCGCTGTCGAGCCATATCAAAGCGGCGGGTGCTTACGACGCGGGCTGGTACGACGACCTGGTCGTGCCTTTTCAAGACTGCGAAGAAGACAACAATATCCGGCGCGATACGACCTTCGAAAAACTCTCGGCGTTGAAGCCGGTCTTTGACAAGAGTAGTGAAGGCACCATGACGGCGGGCAACAGTACACCGCTGACGGACGGAGCGGCAGCGGTGTGCCTCGCTTCGGAAGACTGGGCTCGAATGAAGAATCTGCCGGTCATGGCCTACCTCACATTCGGCAAAGCGGCTGCGGTCAACTTCATTAATGATGAGGGCCTGCTAATGGCACCTGCCTATGCTGTGTCCGACATGTTGAAGCAAGCTAACCTGTCGTTGCAGGATTTCGATTTTTACGAGATTCACGAGGCTTTCGCTGCGCAGACAATCGCCACCCTGAAAGCCTGGCAATCGGACGAGTTCTGTCGCAAGCGACTCGGGCGCAATGCAGCGATGGGTCCCATCGACCTGTCGAGACTCAACGTCAAAGGTGGCAGCATTGCCGTCGGTCACCCGTTTGCGGCCACCGGCGCACGCATCATCGGTACATTAGCCAAATTGCTTCAGGAGAAGGGCTCGGGGCGAGGACTGATCTCTGTATGCACCGCGGGCGGTATGGGCGTCTCTGCAATCATGGAAGCGGCCTGAAGCAAAAGAGCCATTTTACTTTTGGGCGTTGCGCCGGATATTCCTGAGCAACTTGTCGAGTTGTTCTTTAGCCTGTGCTGTCACACCACCGCGCTTGTACTCGGAAACGACAAAGTCCTCGAAGCGCTCAACAATGGAATCCATTCCCTGCTCCGTGAACGGCGTCGGGATGTCGTTCTGTTCCGGTGAGTTCTTCAGCGCTCCGAACAGATCGATCCAGTGTTCGGACTGCTTGCCCCACTCCAGAACGTGATAGAACTGCGGTCCCGGGCTGCCGTCCTTCCCGGACAGCAGGCTGGCGACTCCGGCAACCAGGCTGATTGGCACCAGCAGCAAATCACGCAAGCCATCGACGAGAAGCTTCACCTGAAATACGCCGAGGTCTCGAATCACAGTCCAGCGTGATTGTGTGGGCAAGTCGGGCTCCGGTGTCTTGTTCATTGCTTATTCTCTGGAGTAATTATCAATTAAGACAAGCAATTATAGACGTTTTCACTGGCGCGCGAGGATTCTATGCAGTAGGGTTAGATGCGACAGGTACCGGCCGACGAGACTATGCCGAGCTACGAGACAACGCCGCAATTCGAACACGGTCAAGCCACGTCCACGGGCGTACTCGTCGTCAATCTCGGTACGCCGGTGGCGCCGACGGCCGGTGCCGTACGTCAATTCCTTCGCCAGTTCCTGTCCGACCCCCGCGTCGTCGAATACCCTCGCGCCTTGTGGTGGCTAATTCTCAACCTCGTGATACTTGTCATTCGACCGTCACGTTCTGCCGCCGCATACAGCAAAATCTGGACGGATCAGGGCTCGCCTTTAATGCTCTACTCGCAGTCCATTGCCGACAAACTTCAAGAAAAACTTTCCGCCAGTGCGGATACGACGGTCCTTGTCGAACTGGCAATGACCTATGGTCGACCGTCAGTCGACGAAGCAATTGACAAGCTATTGGCAGGCGGTGCGCGCCGACTCTTCGTACTGCCGCTTTACCCGCAATACTCCGGCACGACGACGGCAGCGGTTTTCGATGCGGTAATGAAAAAGCTCGGCAAGTTGCGCTGGATACCGGAAACACGCTGGATTAACAGCTACCACGACGACCCGGCCTTGATCGACGCGCTTGCCGCCAGTGCGCAGCAGCACTGGCACAACCATCCCCGTGGGGAAAAGCTGTTGATGTCGTTTCATGGCATTCCAAAAAGCCTGCTTGAAAAAGGAGACCCATACTTTTGCCAATGCCAGAAGACAGCAAGATTGCTGGCCGGCAAGCTGGGGCTGGGCGACAACGAATGGATGATCAGCTTTCAGTCACGGGTGGGCAGAGAGGAATGGCTGGCCCCGTACACTGACGAAAGCATCCGATCGCTCGCAAAAGACGG
Organism: uncultured bacterium; assembly: GCA_963976365.1. Taxonomy (GTDB): domain Bacteria; phylum Pseudomonadota; class Gammaproteobacteria; order Steroidobacterales; family Woeseiaceae; genus UBA1847. The sequence goes on from CAXBKH010000008.1 coordinate 95,795, forward strand.
TATCCGCGAAATTGATGTTATCTGCCCGGGGTTCTCAACGGACTGCCTCGAAACGCTGGAGGAAATTGCCATGCAGAACGCGGAATTTTTTCGCGAGGCCGGTGGCGAAACTCTGCGATACATCCCCTCCTTGAATGACAGCAGTTCGCACATTGATGTCCTGGCTGGTCTCGCGCTGCGCCACATTGGCAGTTGGCAATCTGCCGACGCGGATGCGCCGGACAGGTCCGCTCGCGAACGTGCGCTCGCGATGGGAGCAACCCGGTGAGCAGCGTCGGGCGTTTCCTTGAGTTTTCGGTGCGTGCGCCAGACATCCTGGAGTCCCTGCACTTCTACAAAACGCTGGGCTTTGTCGAACTTGAGATCGGTGACGTCTGGCCGCACAAATACGCCGTAATCAGCGACGGCGAACTCAATATCGGACTCCATGATCGGGAATTTGAGTCGCCCTCGGTAACCTTTGTTAAACAGGGCATTGCCAAGCACGCCCGAGCCATGACTGATCACGGCTTCGAATTCGCCTACATGCAGCTTGGCGAAGAATCATTCAATGAATTGCGATTTCCTGATCGTGACGGTCATATGCTGACAATGCTCGAAGCACGAACCTTCAACGTGAGCGAGGAGGCGTATCGGAATACTGAATGCGGAAGCTGGTTTGAGCTTACATTGCCGGTCAAGGACGCGTTGCACTCGGCGCAGTTTTGGGCGCCTATCGCGCAAACATTGCTCGAAATGCGCGAGGAGCCGACAACACACATGCGCTTCGAAGCCGATGGCGTCCCGCTGGGCCTGTCTGAAAGCATTGCAGTCGAGGCACCATCGCTTTGCTTCAAGTGTCCCGACCGTCACCAGCTCATGGGTGTCCTTGAGCAAAACAATATGACGTTCGAGAAATTTCCCGGCTTCGAAGGCGCGTTCGTTGCGATCCGTGCTCCGGAGGGTACGACCTTGTTCGCATTTGAAGAAGACTTCCTTGGAGAAAAATACGAAGTCGACGAGTCGGGTGATGTGAAAGACTTTCCGCTGTAGCAGCGTCAATTCAGCCGCTCTAGTAGTCCCGCCTGACTCCCATGCGCCTCATCGCCCAAAGCCCGAACCGGGTTCCAAGCAATGGCACCAGGTAGCGATACAGGCGCCCCGATACATAGACGATCTTGCCTTTTTCCAGTGCCACCAGGCCTTCCCGAACGACGACATCCGCGTCATACCAGAGGAACGAGGGTGAACCGCGTTTCATTTTCGCGAGTTCGTCAACAGTGTGAAATTCGGTGTGCGTGAACCCCGGGCATAAAGCCATGACATTCACGCCGTGACTCGCGAGGGTTGCGGCGAGACCCTTCGACAGAGCGATGAGGTAGGCCTTGTACGGCCCATAACCGGTATCACCTGCCAGTGATACGAGCCCGGCCACCGACGCGACGTTGACAACACGACCGAAACCTCTTTGCCGCATGGGCGGGATGAAGTGATGACACATCCCGGCGACAGAGGTCATCATCAGCTCGATATTGCGCTGTTGCATCGGCCAGTCGCGGTCCTCCAGCAGGTCGGGACCATAGGCACCGGCATTGTTGATGAGGTAGTGAACATCGAGGCCGCGCCGCCGAACCTCGGCAAAAACCTCAGAGGTTGCGTCCGGTAACGAAAGGTCGGCCGAAATGACATCGACCTCGACGCCGAATTCTTCGGCACAGGACTGAGCAATTGTGTCCAATGCACTTTTGCGGCGCGCGACCAGGATCAGGTTGTTACCGGCCGCCGCCAGTTGGCGAGCAAATTCGGCACCGAGACCCGCCGAAGCGCCGGTGACCAATGCGCATTGTCTTGTCATTGTCTGCTTCCTAAAGGACGGTATCGATCAACTGCAACGCCCGTCCCAGATAACCGCTGCCAAACAGGTTCAGGTGATTCAGCACATGGTAGAGCTGGTATAGACATTGGCGCTCGGAGTAACCAGCACGCTTCGGCCAGCGCGCCTCGTAGGCTGCGTAGAAGGCCGGCCCAAAACCGCCAAACAAGCGTGTCATCGCAATATCTGCTTCCCGGTCGCCGTAGTAAACCGCCGGATCAAAAACCACAGCCTCACCATCCGCGCTCGCCCAGTTACCACCCCACAGGTCACCGTGCAGCAGTGCCGCCTCGGTTTCCCCGGCATCGAAAAATCCGGGGAGACGTTTCAAGAGCTGCGTTCCACGGGTCTGCAGCTCGCCACCGAATCCATTCTCCCTGGCGAGCCTTAGCTGAAACTTTAGTCTACGTTCGCGGAAAAATTCGACCCAGTTGTCCGAGTGTGAATTGTGCTGCGGCGTCAGGCCAATTGTATTGTCGCGATGCCATCCGTAACTTCGATGCGTGCATTCATGCATGAGCGCAAGCTGCTCGCCCAGCTTTGCCTCGACCTTTGCATTCGCCGGTCCGAACTGCATCCATTCAAGCGCCAGGAATGCGCCGCCGTCGATGGCACCGGTTGCCAGGACCGCCGGCACACGAATCGTCTTCGTCGCCGCAATTTCGCCAAGCCCTTCGGCTTCCGCCGCGAACTGTTCTCGCGCCTGCCCGGGCCCGGTCTTCAGGAATATGTCACCACTACGGGTTTTCAGACGCCAGGCATCACTAATATCACCGCCACTGACTGGCTGCGGCGCGCTTCCTTCGGCAACGACAATTCCCCTGGTCTTCAGCTGCTCGGCAATTGAAGTCCAGTCAGGCATGCAAGCTCGGCGCTAGTGGCGGTAGATGTCGGAGACGCGCTCGGCTTGCCGACGGAGTGCGGTGCCAATGCCCGCCTCGTCGAACAATGCGTTGATCTCGCCCAGCCGAGGTGCGGAGGGTTGCAGCAATTTTTCGATATTGTCCATTGGCGCGTCGCAGGCGATTCCGGTCAGGCGCCGCGCCAGGTAAGCATCTTCGCGATGCGTGTCGAGTTTTGCAGCCAGCGTTTTGGCGCCACGAACATTGACTTCGTGAATCCGATCGAGATTTGCATAGATCTGATCGAGGCTTTCGAAATGCTGCAACAATCCAACCGCCGTTTTTTTGCCGACACCGGGGACTCCCTTGATGTTGTCCACGGCATCCCCGGCCAGGGCAAGAAAGTCTGCGATCTGCTCCGGCCGAACGCCAAACGAGGCCGGAATTTCCTCATAACGCAGTTTGCCCTTGCCGGCGAAATCCCAAAACACATCTTCCCTACCCAGAAGCTGCGTCAGGTCCTTGTCCCGAGTGACGATGGTGGAGGGTCTGCCAAGTCTTCGACCGTGATGAACCAGCGTCCCGATCAGGTCGTCCGCCTCATACATCGGACTGCTTTGTTCCATTAAACCGAGCGCACGAACAAATCGTCGGCATTGTTCGAACTGTCGTTTCAGCTCCGGCGGTGCTGGATCGCGATTGGCTTTGTAGGCCGGATATATCTCGGTGCGAAAAGATTCGGTCATGCTTTCGTCGAACAGGATGGCGACATACTCCGGCGTAACCTTCTCCATGAAGTCACCGATAAAGCGGCAAAAGCCATACAGCGCATTGACCGGGTTGCCGTCTCCGTCAACCATATCGTCCGGCATTGAGTAGTACGCCCGAAAGACGTACACGCTCGCATCAATCAGATATTGCATTAGTCGTGAAAGTGAACCTCAACGATCTCCTCTCCGGTCGACAGGTGATCACTGAGTCTGGCATGCAGCGGACTTGAGCGCGGAATATGCGCGAGAAGGTACTGCATCTGGTCAACAAGGACTCGTCGACCTTTGAGGTAAATGTACTCCGCATAGTTTGGCGTAAACGGGACCGCGATCAACTGCATGGCCGCCTGCTCCGGCGTGCGTCCACCCTTGTAATTGTTACAACGACGGCATGCGGTCGCAACGTTGTTCCAGCGATCACGGCCGCCTTGCGAAACAGGGGTTATATGATCCCGTGTCAGATCCCGGGTCAGAAAGCGATTGCCACAATACAGGCAAAGATTCGCATCTCGCTTGAACAACGTGCGATTGTTCAGGGGCGGCACATACTGATCGCGATTGCGGGAAAGGCTTTGGCTGGTGCCGTGTGTCGCAATAATGGAATTCACGTCAATACGACTGCGGCGCCCGTCCAGGGAGCGGTGTCCACCGAACACCGTGTAAAGAAGTGTCCCGCAATCGTACGCAACCTGATCGGAGTGATAGAGACGTACCGCATCGCGGTAGTCAATCCACTCGAGTGGCATTCCGGCAACGTCGGTCCTCAGGACCTGTTGCGAAATATCGGTTGCGATTCCTGCAAGCATGTTCGCCCCGTAAACGTATGCCCTCGATTATGCCAAGGTTTAGAGCGCCTTCAATACCTCATCGAGTGTTTCTTTTGCGTCACCGAACAGCATGCGCGTGTTCTCTTTGAAGAACAGAGGATTCTGGACGCCGGCATAGCCAGTCGCCATGCTGCGTTTGAGCACAATGGTCGTTTCGCCTTTCCAGCATTCAAGGACCGGCATACCGGCAATCGGGCTGTCCGGATCGGTGAGCGCCGACGGGTTTACGATGTCGTTTGCGCCAATAACGACTGAAACATCGACATCGGGGAAGTCCTCGTTTATCTCGTCCATCTCGAAAACGATGTCATAAGGCACCTTGGCCTCGGCCAGTAGCACGTTCATGTGGCCCGGCATGCGGCCGGCAACCGGATGTATTCCGAATCGGACACTGATCTTCTTCGCACGCAGGGCTTTGGTGATTTCGTAGACGGTATGCTGGGCCTGCGCGACGGCCATCCCGTAGCCCGGGATGATCATCACCTCTTTTGCGCCCGCGAGCAGTGCCGCAGCTTCCTGGGTATCGATCGGCACCACCTCGCCCTGGTCTTCCGCACTGCCGCCAGCCGATGAGCCACCACCCGTACCGAACCCGCCGGCGATAACCGAAAGGAATTTTCGATTCATTGCCCGACACATTATGTAGCTCAGGATGGCACCGCTGGAACCGACCAGTGCGCCGGTAACAATCAGCAAGTCATTGCCAAGCATGAAGCCGGTTGCCGATGCGGCCCAACCGGAGTAGCTGTTCAGCATCGACACGACGACCGGCATGTCCGCACCGCCGATCGCCATTACCATGTGAATACCAAACAGCAATGCAATGACGGTCATGATGATAAGCGGTTCCATGCCGCCGCCGGCTGCCGATTGCTGCACAAATTCGCGGCCAAACCATATCGCACCAAGCAGCAACGCAAGATTCAGCCAATGGCGCGCGGGCAGTGTCAGCGGTTTGCCACCAATGCGCCCGGATAATTTTCCGAAGGCAATGACAGAACCTGCAAACGTAACAGCGCCGATCAGGACGCCGACATAGGTTTCAATGTCATGAATCGTCTGCTCGATACCGCTGAAACCGCTGCCATGTCCCATGAAGTTCGCAAATCCGACCGCAACGGCAGCAGCGCCTACCAGGCTGTGCAGAATTGCGACCAGCTCCGGCATTTGCGTCATCTGGACACGCCGCGCCAAAATGATGCCGACGGTACCGCCGATCAGCAGCGCAAGTATCAGGTATTCGAAATTGGCCGTGACATTCTCGCTCAGGACCGTCGCAAGCAAGGCAATCGCCATACCGATGATGCCGTACCAGTTACCGCGTCGAGCCGTTTCCTGGTTGGAAAGCCCGCCCAGCGCAAGAATAAAAAGAATCGTCGCAATGATATACGACACGTTAACTACGCCTTCGTTAATCATCACGACCTCACTTCCGGAACATTTCGAGCATGCGGCGTGTCACAGCAAAACCGCCGGCTATATTGACTGCCGTAATACCAACAGTAACCACCGCTATCCACATCAGGAGTTTGTCCGGCGCGCTGATCTGCAAAAGTGCGCCGATGATAATGATGCTCGAAATTGCATTGGTCACACTCATCAACGGCGTGTGCAGCGCAGGAGAAACATTCCAGATCACCATGTAGCCAACGAAGCAGGCGAGTACAAACACGGTGAAATGATCCATGAAAGACTGCGGTGCGACCGACCCCAATCCGAGCAGTGCCAGCGCTCCGACGACCATGCCAATCAACGGCCCGACGACTGACGGTTTCGATTCTTCTTTAGCCGGGATCGGCGGCGCTTCGGCCTTTTTCGGCGCGGCCGAAAGCTTCGGCGCCGGTGGCGGCCAGGTCGTCTCTCCCGCTGTGCAAACAGTGGCACCGCGTACCACTTCGTCCTCAAAATCGACGACGATGTTGCCGTCTTTTGCGGGCGTCATATCCGTCAGCAGGTGGCGTAGATTCGTCGCATACAACTGGCTGGATTGTGCCGCCAGTCTGCTCGGTAAATCCGTATAGCCAATAATTGAGACACCGTTGCTTTCGACAATTTTCTCGGCCTCAGTGAGCTCGCAGTTGCCGCCCTGCTCGGCAGCGAGGTCAACAATAACGCTGCCGTTCTTCATTGAGCGGACCATGTCCGCAGTAATCAATTCAGGCGCGGGTTTCCCGGGTATCAGCGCCGTCGTGATGATGATGTCGACCTCTTTTGCCTGGGCGGCGAACAGCGCCATTTCGGCCTCGATGAACTCTTTGCTCATCGTCTTTGCGTAACCACCTTCGCCGGAGCCGTCTTCGTCGTCCTCGAAATCGAGCATCAGGAATTCGGCGTCCATACTCTCGACCTGCTCCTTAACCTCCGGCCGGGTATCGAATGCCCGGACTATGGCGCCCATGCTCTTGGCTGCGCCAATAGCCGCCAGACCGGCAACGCCTGCTCCAATGACCATGACCTTGGCGGGCGGGACCTTGCCCGCTGCAGTAATCTGCCCGGTGAAAAAACGTCCGAAATGCTGCGCGGCTTCGACGACCGCCCGGTAGCCTGCAATATTCGCCATCGAACTCAGCGCATCCATTTTCTGTGCGCGTGAAATCCTCGGTACGCTGTCCATTGCCATGACGGTCGCGCCGCTGGCCGTGAGCTTCTTGAGCAGATCGGGGTTCTGCCCCGGCCACAGGAAACTGATCAGCGTTTGTCCGGCGTGCAGCTTGTCGGCTTCGCCACCCTCGGGGGCGCGTACCTTGAGAATGATGTCGGCGTTCGCCCAGACCTCGGCTGCATTGACCAGTTCACAGCCGGCGTCTTTATAAGCGTCGTTGGAGTAGCTTGCAGCTTTGCCGGCGTCGTACTCGACGGCGACACTGAAACCCAGCTTGATTAGCTGCGCGGCAACCTCAGGCGTCGTTGCGACGCGCCGTTCGCCTGCGTGAATTTCTTTTGGTACACCAATTCTCATCAAGGCCCCTCCATTTGAACTGCGGCAGTTTAACGGAGTGGCGGAGGCGGTACAAAACAATCGTCTAAAACAATTTACGCGCCGTCACGTGTCCTGGTTCGCGGTCGATCCTTCAGGCGATCGCGCAATCGCTGACGTTGTTCCGGCGTCATTTTCTGAAATCGATCTCGCATCAGCTGTCGCCGTTCCTTGTCAAGGCGACGAAATTGATTGAAGTTGTCGCGAATCCGGCGCTGCTCTTCGACCGGCAAGTCACGATAGATCTGGTAACGCTCGCGAATCAGCTCTTTTCGATCGCTTGAAAGGCGACGCCAGCTCTCGAACCGATTCCTTGCTTCATTACGCTGATCCGGCGTCATGCCGGCCCAATGCTCTGCGCCACGCGCCAGGCGCTCACGGCGCTCGGCAGGCATCGAATTCCATTCATCCGAGAATTTCGCCAGCACTTCCTGCTGCGATTCACTCAAATTCTCCCAGGCAATACCGTCCTCCGCCTGTAGGCTCAGGCTCAGAAACAGCAAGCAAAACAGGGTGATGATTTGTCTAGCTTTCATCATTTGTCTCCGTCGACTCTTCACCTTCCGGTACGGGTTCGCTCCGTTCCTTGTTGTCTGCCACGGCGTCGTCTTGCAGCAGCAGCCATTCCTCATCCGATGCTTCCCACATGCCGAGATACTCAAGAAAATCCGCATCCGGCACCGCATCGTCTGCCATTGCATCGACCGATACACACAGGGAAAGCGTGCATACCAGGGGCCATAGCGCGTCGTTAGCCAAGATCGCCGTCGCCCTCCAGCTCCTGGGTCGCAAGCCAACTGTAAAACTCAAGATCTTCAAACATCTCGATGCTCTCCTCACTCAACAGGATCTCCAGGTCCGTTGCAGGCTCGCCGACAAAGTCGACTTCCGCCGGCCCGCGGAACGCGAAAACGGCCAGCAAGACTGCGGCGGCCAGACCGCTTGCCGGCATCCATTGCTGCCAACGCCTCTCGGGTCGGGCAATTTCTGCGAGCGCCGCCTGTCGGCCGCGATTGAGGCGCGATAATGTCGCCGCATCAAGCCTGTCGACGGACTCGTCGAATGACTGCTTCGCTGTTCTCGCGATGCGCTCGTCAGGATTGTCGTGTCTGTCTGTCATTGGTAGTGCTCTCCCAGCTTTTCGCGCAAAGAGTGAATAGCCCGTGAATAATGTGTCTTGACGCTTCCCTCACTGCAGCCCATTGCGATGGCTGTGCCGGCAACGTCCAGACCTTCAAATGTTCTCAGCATGAATGCCTCGCGTTGCCGGGTCGGCAAATCATGCACTGCTGTCTCCATGTCGCGCATCGCTTCTGAGTTCTGCAATTCTTCGTCCGGCGCACGTCCCGCAAGATCCGGCGCAGCGGCTATAGCATCATAGTCGTTGTCGTCCGATTTCGCCTTTGGCATCCAGGCCATGACCCGTCGGCGCACCGCCTGCCGCCGGTGCCAGTCGCGAACGCCATTCTGCAGTATTCGATAAAACAGCGGCGCCCACTCGTCGGCACTGCGACTGTGGTAGTTCCTGACCAGTTTGATCATTGCGTTCTGCACCAGGTCCAGCGCTTCATCACGGTCGCGAACAGCAATCTCGGCGATGCGTAAAGCGCGCCGCTCAACGGACGCGAGAAAGCGATCGATTTTCCGTGCCTGTTGCAGTGTTCGTGCCCCCGTCTGCGACTTGTCGCACGATACCGCAAAATCCAACGTGCCTGCTGTCATATCCCTTGACTCCACCACCGGGTGATCTAAGTTGTCTTCCCTCAAACAACGCTCGGGCCGCATCCAAGTTGACAGCCCGAGGGGTTAATTCTTTGCATTATGTAAAGTTCTGTGAGCGATAAGCTGATCCTCAAGATGGCCGTCAATGTCCCGTTGTCCCGGGATTTTGACTACCTGCCTGCCGCCGACGGCCCCGTGCCTGCCGTCGGCCAGCGTGTGCTTGTGCCATTCGGGCGCCGACAGCAGGTTGGACTCGTAATGGCACATGCTGGCGAAACCCGCGTTCCGGGCGACAAGATACGGCGCGTGGCGGACACCCTCGACGCGAATCCCCTTCTCGATGCGTCGGACCTCTGGTTAATTCGCTTTACGAGCGACTATTACCACCATCCGATTGGCGAGGTTGTCGCGGCCGCCTTGCCGACATTGCTGCGACAGGGCAAGCCCTTGCATCCTACGGTAGAGCGCATCGCGATTACCGATGCCGGTGAGCGCTCTGATAGCGGGCCACTTGGCAAGCGTGCGCCGCGGCAAGCGGAATTGCTCGCATTGCTGGTCGATGCCGGTGGCGATGGCCTGGACGCGGACACGCTGACAGAAATGATGCCGACCTGGCGCCGCGCCATCCGGGGCTTGATCGAAAAAGGCCTGGTCGCGACATTTACGGCGCGTGCCGACGACTACGACGAACGATTGGCGGCCGAAAAAGTCGCCGGGCCAGTGTTGAATGACGAGCAGTCCCGGGCATTGGCGGAGTTGAGACAAAGTGATGCTTTTGCCGCCTACCTGCTCGACGGTGTCACCGGCAGCGGCAAGACCGAGGTCTACCTGCAGCGGGTTCAGGATGTGCTCGACCAGGGCAAGCAGGCGCTGTTACTGGTGCCCGAGATCGGATTGACGCCGCAGCTGGTCGCGCGACTTGGCGAACGACTCGGGCTGCAACCTGCGCTGCTGCACTCCGGGCTGAGCGACAATGCGCGCCTGGCAGCCTGGCGTGCGGCTCGATCAGGCGCCGCCAGGCTCATCGTAGGCACGCGATCCGCTGTTTTCGTGCCGATGAAAAATCCGGGCCTGATCATTGTTGACGAAGAACACGATCACTCTTTCAAGCAACAGGAAGGCCTGCGCTATTCAGCGCGCGACCTCGCCATTGCCAGGGCGAAACGCCTGGATGTCCCGGTCATTCTGGGCAGCGCCACACCGACGCTTGAAATGCTGCAGCATTGCCGCAGCGGTACATACCGCCATATCATCCTGCCGTCTCGCGCCGGTCATGCGAAACCGCCGGTCATTCGCCTGATTGACACAATGCGCGCACCGACCCGGGACGGCATCAGCGAACCATTGGCCGAATCGATACGGCATCATCTTGACAGCGACGGCCAGGTCCTACTGTTTCTCAACCGGCGAGGCTTTGCGCCGACCTTGATCTGTGGCCAGTGCGGACACATCGCCGGATGCGAACGATGCGACGCCCGGCTGACCGTCCATGCCCGTCGCCGCGAACTGCGATGCCACCACTGCGGACACTCCCGGGTACTTAAAGATCGTTGTGACGAATGCGGCGAACCCGCACAGGCCCTCGGGGAAGGAACCGAACGCCTCGAAGAGGCATTGAGCGATCGATTTCCGCACGCCGTCGTCAGTCGCATCGACAGCGACAGCACCAGCCTCAAGGGTGCAATGCACGAGGCGCTCGAAGGCGCGACGCTCGGCAGCGCAAACATTCTTGTCGGCACCCAGATGCTGTCAAAAGGTCATCACTTTCCGAAACTCACCATGGTCGGCGTCATCAATGCGGACCAGGGCCTGTTCGGTACTGACTTTCGCAGCGCCGAGCGCCTGGCGCAGTCCGTCATCCAGGTCGCCGGCCGCGCTGGCCGCGAGACGCGTCAGGGCGAGGTCCTGATTCAAACCGCGTTTCCGGCGAATGCATTCTGGAAAACGCTGATCGAGGGCGGCTACCGGCAGGTGTCAGACGAGGCGATCCTGGAACGCGAACAGACGCGCTGGCCGCCATTTACCTGGCTGGCCCTGCTGCGCTCAGCCGCCCACAAAAAGACCGACGCGCATCGATTCCTGATGACTGCGAAGCAACGAATTGGCCAGAACGCAGACAACACGCTTCGCGTTCTCGGCCCGGTCGATGCGCCCATGGCGCGCAAGGCGGGTCGCTACCGGGCGCAGCTGCTGCTGCAAAGCAGTGACCGTGCGACATTGCATCGAGTGCTCAGCGAATTGCGACCTGCGCTCGAGAGTGACACGACGGCGCGCAAGGTGCGCTGGTCGATCGACGTTGACCCCATTGAGTTGTTTTAAGGGGGCATTGTCAGCCTGCCCTATACACTCCGCGATAACCCGGTAGAATTGCCGGCTCGCCGCATCTGACCCCATCTGCAAATGAAACACATAGTCGCAAAACTCGTTACCCACGCACTGGCCCGACTGCCTGAACTCAACGCTGTGGTCGGCGAGCTGGACCTGGCCACGACGGTCGAACGTACACGCGACGCCGGTCATGGCGATTTCGCAAGCAATGTCGCCATGCAGCTTGCGCGAGCGGCGCGCAAGAATCCTCGCGAAATCGCCGCGGCGATCGTCAAGGCCTTGGGCGATAGCGAAGAAGTCGAAAAGGTCGAGATCGCCGGCCCGGGCTTCATCAATTTCCATTTGAGCGCGGCTGCATTTCACGCGGAATTGAAAACTGTTCTGTCCGATGGCAGCGATTACGGTCGCCAACCGACCAAAGATAAACCGAAAGTGCTGCTGGAATTCATTTCGGCGAACCCGACCGGCCCGCTGCACGTCGGCCATGGTCGACACGCTGCGTACGGGGCAACGCTCGCCAACCTGCTCGAGGCCGTCGGCCTTAGCGTGCATCGCGAATACTATGTCAACGACGCCGGCCGGCAGATGGATATTCTCGGCGCCAGCGTCTGGCTGCGCTGGCTGGGCGCCAATGGCGTCAATATCCCGTTTCCGAGGGCGGGTTATCGCGGCGACTATATTCGTGACATTGCAGCCGAGATCGACGACGAGGGCATCGAAGCTTTTGATAAGGACGTTGTACTCGACGGCGTGCCTCCGGATGGCGGCGATGAAAATAGCGACGAAGAAAAATCCAGGCGCGAAGCCTACATCGAGGCATTGATCGCGAAGGCGAAATCGCTTAATGGCGAGGATGGATTCGATCGCATCCGTCAGCAGGCACTGGACTCCATCCTCGACGATATCAAGGATGACCTTGCCGAGTTTGGCGTGACATTCGACCGGTGGTTCTCGGAACAAAGCCTGACCAGGACGGGCCGGGTTGACGAGGCGCTCACCGTGCTGGAAAAGCGCGGTCTCTTATATGAGAAAGATGGCGCCACCTGGTTTCCCGCCACCGATTTTGGCGATGAAAAAGACCGGGTTGTCATACGCGAGAATGGGGTCAAAACCTACTTCGCATCGGATATCGCCTATCACTTCGACAAGCGCGAGCGTGGCTTTGACTATTTGATCGATATTCTCGGCGCAGACCACCATGGCTACGTATCGCGAGTGCGTGCAGGCCTCGAAGCGATGGGTTATCGCGGCGATGACCTTGAGGTACAGCTGGTGCAATTTGTTTCACTGTATCGCGGTGGCGAGAAGGTGCAGATGTCGACGCGATCCGGCAAGTTCGACACATTGCGCAAGCTGCGCGCCGAGGTCGGCAATGACGCAGCACGCTTCTACTATGTGATGCGATCAAACGACCAGCCGCTGGATTTCGACCTCGATGTTGCAACATCGCAGTCCAACGATAATCCCGTGTACTACATTCAGTACGCCCATGCGCGCATTGCGCGTGTCTTCAGCAAGGCCGACGAACTTGGTATGAGCTGGAATCGCGACAATGGACTTGCCAATCTGCCCTTGCTGGTTGCGGCGCAGGAAAAATCGCTGATGTCAGCGATGAGCCATTATCCCGAGATTCTCGAGCTTGCTGCCAGAAATCGTGCGCCGCAAACGCTGGTTCATTACCTGCGCGATCTCGTCAGCGACTTTCATTCCAGTTACAACGCACACAAGGTGTTGGTCGACGATGCCGCGTTGCGTGATGCCCGCCTTGCCCTGTACAAAGCGGTCAAGATCGTGGTTGCCAATGGCCTGGCAATTATCGGCGTCTCGGCCCCGGAAGCAATGTAATGGCGAAGCGCAGAAAAAGGCGCTCAACAAGCCGCAAGCAGCAGTCTGAATACCCGGGCTGGGTATGGATGGTTTTTGGCCTGGCGATCGGCCTGTCCGTCGCATTTGCCGTCTACGTCAATGACCGTGAGCCGACAACACAGGTCGCTACCGCGGCCAAACAACCCGCAAGCCTGCAGGACTCGATTGACCACAACCGCGAAGAACCAGCGACGGATGTGCCCGCACCGGAGTCCGTTGAGGACCGATTCGACTTCTACAAGATGCTGCCCGCCTTCGAAATGATCATCGAAAGCGACAAGCCGGCCGTCGATCGTGACGTTGAGCCGAAGGCAATCGATGAACCTGGCGTCTACATGCTGCAAGCCGGATCGTTCTCAACTCACAATGATGCGGACCGCCGAAAAGCCGAACTCGCGCTTCACGGCATCGAGTCGCGAGTACAACGTGCGCGCGTGAATAATCGCGATTACTACCGCGTCTATATCGGTCCGATTGACGATCTGGGCAAACTTAACGTCACGCGCAGCCGGCTACGGGCAGCGCAGATCGACGTAATGCGTATTCGCCTCGGTGACTAGCGCAGCCAGAAGTCTCTTAATGATCGCCGCGCTGCATCTCGCGGCCTGCTCAACGGCCGTTAAGCTGCCGGAACCCGCAACGACACCCGAACCGGTGCAACCCTCGCCGGCAGCGCCGCTGCCGCCGCCTGCACCGCCGCCGACCCCGGACAAATCCGGGTTTCGTGTCAGCATCGCCGCGGTCGGCGACATGATGATCGGCACAGACTATCCGGACAACCACCTGCCGGATGATGACGGCGCCGGTTTCCTCGTCGACGTCGCACCTGTCCTGGCAGCCGCAGACATCGCCATCGGCAACCTCGAAGGTGTGCTGATCGATGGCGGTGAACCCGTAAAAAAATGCAGCAATCCGGCGGCCTGCTACCTGTTTCGGTCGCCGACGCGATACGCCGATCACTACAAAACGGCCGGTTTCGATGTCCTGAGTCTCGCGAACAACCATGCACGCGACTTCGGCGAAGAGGGCCGCACTAGCAGCATGCGGGCAATCGGCGAACGCGGAATGTATCACAGCGGTCGCGAAGGTGACTTCGCCAGCCTTGAAGTCAACGGCCTGAAAATCGCTTTTCTCGCCTACGCCGTGACGAAAAACTCAAACATGATGCTCGACTATGAGTCTGCATTTACGACGGTCGCACACAGTGCCGCGCATCACGACATCGTGGTCGTATCGTTTCACGGCGGTGCCGAAGGGACAGACCACATGCACCTGCCATTCGCCGAAGAAGAATATTTCGGCGAGCCGCGCGGCGATGTCGTCTGGTTTGCCCGCCGGGCAGTCGATGCCGGTGCCGACCTGGTCATCGGGCACGGTCCGCACGTCGTGCGTGCCATGGAACGCTACAAAGGTCGCCTGATTGCCTACAGCCTGGGTAATTTTGCGACGTATTACGGCATCAGTGTCGCCGGACTCAAAGGCGTCGCGCCCATTCTGACTGCGACACTGGATGGCAACGGCCAGTTCATCGAAGGCATGATTACCTCGACGGTGCAGCGACGCCCGGCGGGCCCGAGCATCGACCGGTCACAACGCGCTCTGCGTGAAATACACGAACTCAGCGTCACGGATTTTGGCAAACCCGGCATTGAGTTCCAGCCCGACGGTCGACTCCTGCCGGCCGACCGTGGTGAAGTGAAGCCTCACCGGCTAGTCGTCACTCCCGACTGATTTGAAATCGACCCCCAGGGATCGCAACTTGCGATACAGGTGGGTGCGCTCCATACCGACACGCTTCGCCAGCTGTCCGACCTTGCCATCGCATAGCACCAGCTGCTGCTGCAAATACGAACGTTCAAAATGCTCACGCGCTTCGCGCAATGGCAGCGCCAGCAGATCCTGTTTTACCAACGGTTCGTCAACCGGTGTTATCGCCGATATTTCGGCCTCGACCTCATCAAGTGCGATGTCGGCGTCGCTGCCCGACAGCAACAGTCGGCGAACCAGGTGCTTAAGCTCACGCACGTTGTCCGGCCACGGATAGTTGCGGAGCCGGTTCTGGGCCGCAACGCTGAAACGCCTGAACGTCAGGCCTTCGGCATCGACCAGCTTGTCAACGTAGTAAGTCAGCAGCTCGGGTACGTCTTCGGAGTACTCTCGCAGAGGCGGCACGCGCAAGCTCAATACACCCAGTTGCGCGACCAGGTCGCGGCGAAGCCGGCCGCTTTCGATCAGGGCTTCGTAATCCGTGCTGACCGTGGCGACAATACGTGCGTTGACTTTGACGGGCACGGACCCACCGACCCGCGTGAACTGGCCGTCTTCGAGAACGCCCAACAGAATCTTCTGCGCGGCATCACTCAAATCGGAAAGCTCATCGATAACGAGTGTGCCCCCCGATGCACGCTCAAACGCTCCCGCTGTCACCTCACCATTGCCTTCACGGCCCAGTAGCTGTTCCTCCGCATTGCTTTCTGTCACCGATGCAGCCGTCAGACTGGTCAGCGGCTCGTCAGCGCGCCGGCTGAGTGCATGCATGTAACGGGCGAACGCACCGCGACCCGTACCGGGCTCGCCGCTGAGCAAAACGAAACCGTCATGCTGTGCATATTGCTGCACACGTTCACGCAATGACTTCATGATCTCGCTACGCCCGACCGGCGCCAGCAACGATGGCAACAGGTTACGTGCGGCGCGCGACTGCCGGCCTGCCGATTCCAGCGCCGCTTCAACGGTACGCAAGAGCTTCGCTAACGACAGCGGCTTTTCGACAAAGTCGAATGCCCCGAGTCGCGTGGCTTCGACCGCCGTGTCGACGGTGCCATGCCCGGACATGATCACGACCGGGCAAGTGAGATCCCCGGCATCCGACCATTCGCGCAGCAAGGTAATGCCGTCCGTGTCCGGCATCCAGATATCGAGCAATATCAGGTCAAACTTGCCCGTCGTACGCGCCGTCCGTGCTTCCGCCGCATTGGCTGCCACTGTGACGCCGTAGCCTTCGTCCGACAGAATCTCCTGAATCAGAGCACGGATATCATCTTCATCGTCTACAACCAGAACATGAGGATTGCTCATGCGTGTTCCCTCCGTTTATCGGCGCGTCCCGGCACCTTGGCGATCATTTTTTCGCGAGCCGCTTCATTCAGTGGCAAACGAATACTTATCATTGCTCCCCCGTCACTTCGATTTTTCGCGCTAATCGAACCGATGTGTTCCTCAACCAGCTTTTTCACAATGGCAAGACCCAGGCCAGTGCCTTTCGGCTTCGTCGTAACGTAGGGATCAAATATCTGGCTGACCGACCCCGTCTGGAACCCGGGACCGTTATCCTCGACCCGGATCTGAACGACTTCGACCTCGTCGATTTCCGCTGCCCCAATCTGTACATCAATGCGACCGTCATTCACGCCTTCCAGCGCCTCAACGGCATTGCGGATCAGGTTGTGCAGGATCTGCCGCACGCGACCCTGATCGCCTTCGACCAGCGGCATCGTGGGGTCCGACGTCAGTACGATCTTGACGTTGCTTTCCTGCGCGCGATAAAGGTCGACGATCTCGTGTGCGAGCTTGTCCAGATCGAAGCGGGTGATATCCATGTCCGGGGCACGCGCATAGTCACTGAAGGCGTTGACCATTTCTTTCATCGCCTCTACCTGCTGCACGATCGTGTGCGTTGCGCGATCGAGGATTTGCGCCTCGTCTTCGCTCATCGTACCCAGGTACTTGCGTCGCATTCGCTCGGCCGACAGCTGGATCGGCGTCAGCGGGTTTTTGATCTCGTGCGCCAGTCGGCGAGCAACTTCGCCCCACGCCGCATCCCGTTGCGCCTGGAGCAGCGCCGTAATGTCATCGAATACGATGACAAACCCGGCGGCATTGTCCTCATCGCCGGGTAAAGCAGTACAAGCGCAAGTCAGGACACGTCGGCCCACTTCGCCACGCAGTACGATCTGCTCGCGCCACTCCGTCTCTCCGGCATCAAGGTGCACACAAGCAACGTCGACAAACTGTTCCAGCAACGGCGTTCCCCTGGCAACATCACGAATCGATTCGCCCGCGCGATTCTCAAGCGTAACGCCGAGAATCGATCCGGCCGCCTGGTTCGCCGTGCGAATCTTCAAGTCAGCCTCAAGCGCAAGAACACCTGTCGACAGGCGGGCAAGAATTACTTCGAGGTTGGTGCGCTCGGCCTCAACCAGCGCCTGGCTCAAGGTCGCTTCACGGCGCGCCGTTGCCAGGCGTTGTGTCATGTCATTGAATGAACTGATCAGGAAACCGATTTCGTCGCGAGTCGGTGTCGGCAGTCGGGTATCGAAGTTGCCCATCGCGACCGCGCGCGTGCCCGCGACCAGGTCCTGGATCGGCGCGACCAAGCGCCGTGAAAGAAGAAATGCGCCGTAAATTGCGGCCAACAGACTCAACAGCAGGACAAAGGCAAGCGTCAGCGTCAGCAGGTCTTTTAGGTCCTCGCGGAAGAACACAAGTTGCTGGTATTCGGAAAACGAGTTTTCAACGCTGTTTATCATATTCCCGAGTCGCTCTTCGACCGGGAAGTGAGCCAGCAGCGTGCGCGCCTGGCGTTGCCGGTTGCCGAGGTAGGTGTAGGAAATCGCGGTGCGAATTTCTACGTTTCCGGTTCCGAGCGGCTCGAGACTGACGAAAGGCCGGTTCTGCTGCATTTGCAGCGCAACCTCTTCAGTCAGCGGCTTCGGCAACGTGGCAACGGCATTGTCGGTACTGCGTGCAAGGACACGATTGTTATCGGCATAGACCGACATCTCGCTCGCTCCACTTTCGCGTCGCAGCATGCTTAGCTCAAAGACCAATTGCCGGTCCGAAACTGTCGCGAGGCGTCGCGCCGCATTCGATGTCGACACGAGATTCTGCCGTTTGCGAAACTCGATCGCCGCGCGGCTCAGCGCCAGCGCATTGTCCAAACCTTCTTCGACCTGAACGTTGAACCAGCTGTCGATGCCACGATTGATGAACTGAATGGAAAAATAGAACACGACGATGAGCGGCAGAACGGCAAGGCCGACAAACATGCCAACCATGCGCGCTTTAAGCTTGGCGCCCGGAATATTGTCGCGGTAATCACGCAACAAGCGCCACAGGTTTCCGATCAGTATCAGGACCAGGATGAAGCCGCCGGCGATGTTGATTGCGAGAATGACGTCCTGCAGACGGTCAAAGTCGTCGGAACGCTGCACGGTTTGGGTCAGCAGGAACAGCGCGGCCAGCACCAGCGTGACGCCAGCCGCCGCCAACAGTGTAAGAACAATGCGTTTTAGCGTTCTAAGAACCATTCGTACCATTCGCTTTGTAGCTGCCACTGCCCGCGCCAGAAGAAAATCAGTCGGAGCGGCGCAGGGTATTGCTGCGTGTTGAGCATCGCGCGCAGACGCAGCCGGTAGGACCGGTCCGGCTGCAGCAGCGCATCGTCAATCACGGGCATTCCCTGGACGCGACCCAGGCTGTTTAGCGCGGAGTAGAGCGTTGCGAAGGAGTCCTGATCTCCACTGTTCACATTCTTGACAATATAGCGCTGGCTCAATGGGCGAAATTCGAGCTCGTATTCCTTGATCAGCTCGGCCTCGACGGAATCGACCAGGAAGCGCTTCACCCTGATCACCTGCATCTGCATTTCGATTTTCAGCGTGACACCGCTTTCAAGCGCTGCCAGCGCTTCGCTGCTGAGGACCAGCTGCAGGCGCGCGTCCAGCGTATGCACACCGTTGACGACTTGCGTGGAGGCCGATCGAACCTCGAAGTAGCCTTCCCGATCCACCGTATCCTGGGCAAGCCCTGTGCTGACCAGCAGCACGGCCAGCATTGCGATCCACAGGCGTCGCGACGGCTGCCAAGCTTCGATGAGGGAGTAGCGGGACATAATTGTCTTCAGGAAACCTTCTTTTTTTGTAAGGCAGCGTAATAGAAGCCGTCCAGACCGGCTGTTCCCGGCAATATCTGGTAGCCACACGCCTTCCTTCGCATTAGATCGCGGATGTTGTTATTTGGCAACACATCGTTTTCCGAGGCATCGTCATGATCGTTCAGGAAAGCCCCGAGCACTCCGTCATTCTCCACAGCAAGTACCGAGCAGGTGACATACAGCAAGACCCCGCCAGGTGCGAGCAACTCCCAGAGCGCCGTCAACAGCGCAGTCTGAAGGGTAGCGAGCCGGGCGAGGTCGCTTTCTCGCCGTAGCAGCTTGATATCGGGATGGCGACGTATGACTCCGGAGGCCGAACACGGGGCATCCAGCAGGATGCTGTCGAATTTCTCACCATCCCACCATTCCTCTGGATTCGATGCGTCGGCAGCAATAATGGTTGCATCAGCGCCAAGACGGTGAAGATTTTCTGCCACTCGTTCAAGGCGGGCGGCATCATTGTCCAGGGAAGAAAGGGCAATCCGGTCGCCGCCAATTTCCGCCAGGTGGCCGCTTTTGCCGCCCGGAGCGGCGCAGGCGTCGAGTACGCGGTGCACGGACGCGCCGACCAGCCTGTCGTGAAGTAACCAGCGAGCCGCGATCTGGGCGGCACCGTCCTGGACGGATACGTCGCCGTCGACGAATCCGGGCAGGTGCTCGACGGACTGCGGTTCCGCAAGGACCACGGCATCGGCGATTCCCGCAATTTTCTCTGCTGCGATTCCGGCCTGGCTTAGACGTGCCAGGTAATCGTTCACACTGCCCCGGGCACTATTGACGCGCAGGCACATGGGCGCCCGTTCGTTATTTGCGCTGAGAATAGCCTGCCAATCCCCGGGCCAGTCTTTTTGCATGGCCTCAATCAGCCACGCCGGGTGGTTCCACCTTGACTGGTCATTCTCGGGCGGCAACGCGGCCAGGTTGTCGCGCCTAAAGCGCCGCAGACAGGCGTTGACGAGTCCAGCCAGTTTCGGTCGTCGCAGGATTCGCGCCGCCTCGACGGTTTCTGCGAGTACGGCGTGATCAGGAATTCGCATGTCGGCGAGCTGGTACAGGCCGATCACGAGCAGCGAGTTGACGATGGCATCGCGCTTTCGAAGCGGCTTGCTGACGAGGTGCTGAACATAGGCGTTCAGGCGCCAATGCTGCCGCAGGCTCCCAAAGCAAAGCATCCGCAACAACGCGCGATCGCGGCTGGCGACCCGTACTTCCAGCTCGGCGACAGTCGCATCCAGTGAGCGCCCGCCGTTGACGACGGCATCGACAACTTCGGCAGCGACTGCCCGCACCATTGCGCCACTGCTCTTCATCAGGACAGGTTGATCTGAGACACAAACTCGCGCGCGTCAGCGCGGCGTTTGCCGGGTAACTGCAGTGAGTCGAGTCGCAGTGCACCGGTACCGCACGCCACAACGATGCCATCGTTGTCGAATTGGACGAAAGTGCCCGGATCCGCTTTCACCGACGAGACCAGCGTCGCTTGCCAGACTTTTATGCGCACGGACTGAGCGCTAAAAAAGAATGCGCCGGGAACCGGATTGTACGCGCGGATATGGCGATGCAGTTGTTCGGCGGACTGTGTCCAGTCTATTTCAGCGTCCTGCTTTCGGATCTTGCCGGCGTAGGTCGCAGCGGCGTCATCCTGTTCGACGGGTTGCAGGTCACCCGTGATAATTCTATTGAGATCAGCGATGAGCATTTCGCCGCCCAGGCTTGCCAGTCGGTCGTGGAGTTCGCCGGCACTCTCGTCGTTTCCGATTTCGACGCTCCGGGTCGAGAATACCGGCCCACAATCAAGGCCGGCCGTCATTTGCATCAGGCTGATCCCGGTGGTTCGGTCTGCGGCCAGGATCGCGGCCTGAATCGGAGCCGCGCCGCGCCAGCGCGGCAGGAGCGAGGCATGCACGTTGACGCAAGCCACCGTTGGTATATCGAGCACGTTCTGGGGCAGAATCAGCCCGTAAGCGGCGACGATCAGGAGATCGGGCCTGAGTGACGCCAGTTCGGCCGCCGCCAGCTCGTCGCGAAGAGTCGGGGGCTGCACGACCGGGATACCCTGCTTCGCCGCGTAGAGCTTGACCGGGCTGGCACTGGTGCGCCGGCCACGACCGGCCGGTCGATCCGGTTGCGTGTAAACGGCGACGGGAACCTGCCCGGCATCGACCAGTGCGGTAAGCGACGCGAGCGCAAACTCCGGCGTACCGGCAAAAACAATGCGGGGCTTGTTCAAATTGAAACCTAGATTACGACGGCGGCCTGCTGTCGTTTTTCCTTGACCAGCTTTTTGCGTATACGCGTCCGCTTGGCCTCGGACAAATAGTCAACAAACAGCTTGCCATCAAGGTGATCGATTTCGTGTTGAATGCAAACCGCGAGCAAACCGGTCGCCTCCATTTCGATTTCATCACCATCAGTGTTCAGGAAACGGACCTTGATGTGTTCCGCGCGCTCGACCTCTTCAAAATAGCCCGGCACGGACAGGCAGCCCTCGTCGGTCACGGTCACACCGTCCTTTTCCAGAATCTCCGGGTTGATCAGAACATGGGGCTGATCCCTGTCAGCCGAAATATCGACCACCAGCAGGCGCTTGTGTACGTCAACCTGGGTCGCGGCGAGGCCGATTCCGGGCGCGTCATACATCGTCTCGAACATGTCGGCGACCAGATTGCGCAGTTGATCGTCGACCTCGACTACCGGGGTCGCTTTGGTCCTCAGACGCGGGTCTGGAAATTCGAGTATCTTCAGTTTTGCCATAGTTTGAACATAAGCCATTCGATGCGGTTTGGGGGCACACTGGGCCCTTTAAAACATAATGAATCCGGCGATATTTCGCGTGGATTACCTGAAAAGCTGCCTAAATGTTTGACTTTATTGAATAAGATGTCAGACAATGCCGCCTTAAATAGGCCCGTCCGGACGCTTTTTGGGGCCGGAAATGTGACGTAATTAGCAGCCTCGGCAGCTCCGGAACGACATAGTATAGCAACGCCTCGAAAGAAGAGGCCCAATCCTATTTGTATGGAGCAAGTGCGAATCATGTCTCTTAGCAAGCATTGCCTGAACACCAGCCTGTGGCTGATTACGGTCACATTGGCTGCATCCCTGGCGGGATGTGGTTCCAATCCATCCAACAGCGGCTACGATCCGGACAGCACCGTATCCACGACATCATCGACGCGGCCACAGCCTGATTACACCTCCGCCGCACCTCAGACCTACGAACCGCAGCTCACGCGCGTCAGCGAGCCGGTACCGCTGGCAGAGGGTCATCCGAATGAATATGTCGTGCAGGTAGGCGATACCTTGTGGGATATTTCCGCCGCATTCCTTAAAGATCCCTGGTATTGGCCCGAAATCTGGTACGTCAATCCCCAGATCGAGAATCCACACCTTATTTATCCGGGCGATATCCTGGGCCTGGTCACGATCGATGGCCAGACGCGTATAACCAATGTCCGCGCGTCGACTTACCGAATGTCGCCGCAGGCTCGGGTCACGCCGTTGTCAGAAGCCATTAACAGCATCCCTTATGAAGCGGTTGCAGCATTCCTGAGTTCCGGCGTTATTCTGGAAAAAGGACAGGCGGAAAAGCTGCCGTACCTGCTGGATACTCGGGGTGATCACCTGATTGCATCGGCGGGCAATGAAATCTATGTCCGTGGCATCACCGGCGATCAGCCAAGCACCCGTTACAACATCGTGCATGTCGGTGACCCGATGTTTGATCCGGATGACAATCGTCTGATCGGTTACCACGGCACACTGATTGGCGAAGGCAGCCTGCGTCGCACCGGCGACCCGGCCACTGTCGCGCTGACTGATTCCAACCGTGAAGCGGTCAAGGGCGATCGCCTGTTACCCGCCCAGGTCGATGCCCCGCTGAATTTCTTCCCACGCTCACCAAGCAGCAATATTGAAGGCCGGATCATTTCAGTGGTTGACGGTGTCACTCAGATTGGCCAATACCACGTCGTCGTGATAAACCGCGGCTCGAACAACGGCCTGTCGGTCGGCGACGTGCTGTCGGTATTCCAGGCCGGCGAAGAGGTTAAGGACCGCATCGGCGGCGGTACAGTGCGTTTGCCCGACGAAGAAGCCGGGACGGTTATGGTTTTCAAGACCTACGACCGCATCAGCTATGGCCTGGTGATGGAAGCGACTGATGCCATTCATATTCACGATGCGGTGCGTAACCCGATTTAGACACCGACACACAGGTTTATTTGAAGACGGCGCCATTCGGCGCCGTTTTTTTTGCAACAAGCCGCAAGATTTGATCATTCCCGCGACCCGGCATGACGCTATGATTGGGAATGCTCTCCGTATCAGGCCCGCCAGTGAACCCGCGCGATTGGCTTTGTCTTGCCCACGCCTACGTCAGTGTCGCCGAACTTGGCGGACTAAAGGCGCGATTCGGTGACGTCGAAGCGATTCTACGGCAGTCAGCGCAGTCACTTCGCGAGGCTGGCTTGCCCGATGACAAGGCCAGCCGCATCGTCTCGCCTGACAAGGCAGCACTGTCAAATACCCTGCGATGGCTGGATGCCGACGCCCACTCGATCGTCACATTCGGTGGCGATAGCTACCCGGAGTTGCTGGCACAGATTGACGGCGCGCCGCTGCTGCTTTACGTCAATGGCGACGTCGAAGCCCTGCATATGCCATCCCTCGCGATCGTCGGCAGCCGCAATCCGACGCGCGGCGGCATCCGCAACGCCGTCGAGTTTTCCCGTCACCTGGCCGCCAGTGGTTACACCATTGTCAGCGGCCTCGCGCAGGGCATTGACACCGCCGCCCATCGTGGCGCACTGGACGCCGGGGGCCGCACTGTCGCAGTGCTGGGTCACGGCATCGATCGAGTCTATCCCGCCCGGAATCACGCCCTCGCTCACCTGATTTCCGCCAACGGCGCCCTTGTGACCGAATACCCGCTGGGAGCGCCGCCGAACAAATGGCACTTCCCGGAACGCAATCGCCTGATCAGCGGGCTCGGGCTCGGCACGCTGGTCATCGAAGCGGCGCGCCGCAGCGGATCGCTGATTACAGCCCGGCTGGCGGCTGAGCAGGGCCGGGAGGTTTTCGCATTGCCCGGCTCGATACATAATCCGCTGGCGCGCGGCTGCCATGAATTGATTCGGCAGGGCGCGAAACTCACCGAGTCGGCGGCCGACATCAGTGCAGAGATGGCGCCACTGACCAGCCACATGAAGCAGCTGACTGCGACACCGCGAGCGAGTGCACCGTTGCAGCCGGATGACGATGAAGATTATGCAAAGCTGCGGGAAATACTGAGTTTTGATCCCTGCAGCATCGATGAACTCAAGAAACAATCCGAATTGACGATCGAGCAGCTTTCCTCCATGCTCCTTATCCTGGAGCTTCACGGTGAGGTTGAAGCCCTTTCCGGCGGACGCTACAGCCTAATTGCTTGAAGATAAGGAGCTGCTCCAAGCATGAAAGAAAATGTTCTCGACGTCTTGATGTACCTGTTTGAATCCTACGTCGACACAGAAGAAATCCCCGAACCCGATCAGAATGAACTGCGTCTTGAATTGTCGCAGGCCGGATTCGGCGACACCGAAATCGAACGCGCACTCGACTGGCTCGATGGCCTGACTGACCATCAGGAAAACCTGCACTACGGCAACCTGACCGCGCGAGGTACACGCATATTTAACGAGTTTGAGCATGGGCGACTCGACTCGTACTGCCGTGGCTACATTACCTACCTCGAGCACATCGGCATTCTCTCTCCACCGCAGCGCGAACTGCTGGTCGATCGCCTGCTGGCGCTGGAATCCGCGGACATCGACGTCGAACAGATTAAATGGGTGGTACTGATGGTGCTGTTCAGCCAGCCCGGACAGGAGCTCAATTATGCCCGCATGGAAGACCTTGTTTTTGAAGAAAACTCCGGGGCGGTCCACTAGACCTTAATAGCGATTTCCTTGACACGTCGCCTGTAAGTCTGTAATTCAACCGCGGCACAGTCCGCGGTTTTTCATTTCTCCGCCATTAAATCCAGGAAAAGGTCGCTATTTACTAATATGTCGAAGAATCTCGTAATCGTCGAATCCCCTGCCAAGGCCAGCACTATCAGCAAGTACCTGGGCGATGACTTCGATGTCCTCGCGTCCTACGGGCACGTACGCGACCTGATTCCGAAAGAGGGCGCCGTCGACACGGCCAACCAGTTCTCGATGAAATACCAGATCATTGAGCGCAACGAGAAGCACGTTAACGCGATTATCAAGGCCCTGAAAAAGGCTGACGCCCTGTACCTCGCGACTGACCCTGACAGGGAAGGTGAGGCAATCTCCTGGCACCTGGTCGAACTCCTGAAAGAAAAAGGCGTGCTCGACGACAAGGACGTGCACCGCGTCATTTTCCACGAGATCACCAAGCAGGCTGTCCGCGATGCCGTTGCCAGCCCACGGGACATTTCCGGCGATCTTGTCGGCGCGCAGCAGGCACGGCGTGCACTCGATTACCTTGTCGGCTTCAATCTTTCGCCGCTGCTTTGGAAAAAAGTGCAGCGTGGCCTGTCGGCCGGTCGCGTACAAAGTCCGGCGCTGCGCATGATTGTTGAGCGTGAACTTGAAATCGAAGCGTTCAAGGCACGCGAGTACTGGACCATCGAGGCCGATGTCAGCAAGAACGATCAGCCCTTCCAGTCACGACTTGTGCAGTACAAGGGTGAGAAGGTCGAACAATTCAGTTTCGAGAATGAGCCGGCCGCACGCGAAGTCGAAAAGACCCTGCTCGATGCCGCCGCAGGCGAACTGAAAGTACTCACCGTGACCAAGAAACAGCGCCGCCGTAACCCGACAGCGCCGTTTACAACCTCCACCTTGCAACAGGAGGCGTCTCGCAAGCTGGGGTTCAACACGCAACGCACGATGCGCGTTGCGCAGAAGCTTTACGAAGGCATCGCGCTGCCCGGCGAGGACCAGGTTGGTCTCATTACTTATATGCGTACCGACTCGGTAACACTGGCCGCGGTGGCACTGAACGAGATTCGGCAGGTGATCGCCGAGCGCTACGGTGCTGAGAACGTTCCTGACGAAGCACGGATGTTCAAGAACAAATCCAAGAATGCCCAGGAAGCACACGAAGCCATTCGTCCGACGTCAGTCGCACGCACGCCCGACGATCTCAAGTCGGTTCTCGATGACGACCAGTTCAAACTCTATTCTCTGATATGGAAACGAACCATGGCCTGCCAGATGGTGCCGGCCGTTTTCGATACCGTGGCGATCGAAATGGCCGCCGGCAATGAAGATGCCGGCCACCGCATGCGCGCTAATGGCTCTATCCTGGTTGAACCGGGCTTCATGGCGGTTTACCAGGAGGGCAAGGACGATTCCAAGGACGATGACGGCGACAGGTTGCTGCCGGACATTTCCGAAGGCGACATGATCAAGCTCGACGAGCTGCGACCGGAACAGCACTTCACCGAGCCACCGCCGCGCTTCACGGAAGCGAGCCTCGTCAAGACTCTTGAGGAATATGGCATTGGTCGCCCGTCGACGTATGCGAGCATTATCGCGACGCTGAAGAATCGCGAGTACGTAGAGATGGACGCGAAGCGCTTCATACCAACGGACATTGGCCGCATCGTGATCGGTTTCCTGACAGAACACTTCACGCAATACGTCGACTACGATTTTACGGCACGCCTGGAAGACGATCTCGACCGCGTGTCGCTGGGCGAAAAGGAATGGGTTCCGTTGCTTGAACAATTCTGGGTGCCATTCCACGAACTGTGCGAGGACAAGGAAGTTTCGGTGACGAGGGAACAGGTTGCGCAGGCGCGCGAGCTCGGAACCGACCCCAAGAGCGGCAAGCCGGTGACGGTTCGAATGGGCCGTTATGGGCCATTTGTCCAGATCGGCACCAAGGATGACGAGGAGAAGCCGAAGTTCGCCGGATTGAGACCCGGCCAGAAAATGAATGACATCGATCTTGCCACCGCACTGGAGCTCTTCAAGTTGCCGCGCAAGCTTGGCAAGACGGCCGACGGGTTGCCGGTCAGTGCCAGTGTCGGTCGATTCGGTCCCTACATTCGCTACGGTGACAAGTACGTTTCGATGAAAGAGGACGATCCGTACACGGTCGAACTGCCCCGTGCACTTGAGCTGATCGAGGCGAAGAAAATAGAGGATGCCAATCGGCTCATCCTGGATTTCGAAGAACAGGGCATCCAGGTGCTGAATGGCCGCTATGGACCCTACATTACCGACAAGACCAAGAATGCCCGCGTTCCGAAAGACCGCGAGCCGAAGACCCTGACGCTCGAAGAGTGTATCGAGCTGCTCGCTGCAGCGCCGGTCCGTGGTCGACGCGGAAAGAAGAAAACAACGAAGAAAGCCACGAAAAAGACTGCCAAAAAAGCTGCAAAGAAACCCGCCAGGAAAAAAGCGGCCAAAAAGAAGAAGACGGCAAAGAAAAAGACCGCTACAAAAAAGGCGGCTGCTAAAAAAACCAGCAAGAAAAAGTCAGGCTAGGGTTGTGACATGACGGTTGCCGACAAAGCTGCGGCAGTCCTGCTTGGCGGCGGCGTCATTGCCTACCCGACAGAGGGTGTTTTTGGTCTGGGCTGCCTGCCCGACCGCGTCCCGGCCGTCCGACGCTTGCTGCAAATAAAGCAGCGTGACGCTTCGAAGGGACTCATTCTGATCGCGGCACGTGCGGAGCAGTTCAGCGGATGGATCAAGCTGCCTGACAATATTTCGTTTCCCGCACCCGACCCTGCGAAACCAACAACCTGGATTGTGCCAACGGGCAAAAAGGTCAACACGCTGGTTCGCGGTGACAATGTTGGCATCGCCGTCCGCGTTACAAGCAACCCGGTCGCCGCGGCGATATGTGAAGCCGTCGACTCGCCGATCGTCTCGACCAGCGCCAACCTGAGCGGCAATCCGGTCGCAAATGACCAGCTGAGTCTTCGCCGCCAATTCCGGACTCTAGTAGACTACGTAGTTCCCGGTGACTGCGGTCCAGCCGGCGGCCCTTCGGAGATCAGGCATTTGCTGACTGGTGCCGTCGTACGGCCGCGTTAACGACGAGAAGAATTTTGAGCGATATCGATCTCGTAAAAGAGTACCTGCAGGATTTGCAAGATCGCATTTGCAGCGAGCTCGAGCAGCTTGACGGCGCCGCAACCTTCGCCTGCGATCGATGGGATCGATCCGGCGGCGGTGGCGGCGAGAGTCGCGTATTGTCCGGCGGCCGCCTGTTTGAGCAGGCCGGCGTCGGCTTCTCCCATGTATACGGCAGCGAGATGCCGCCCTCGGCGACCAAACAACGTCCGGAACTCGCCGGCAAGAAGTTCCAGGCCGTCGGCGTGTCTCTCGTGCTGCATCCCGACAACCCGTACGTGCCGACCACGCACGCCAATTTCCGATTTTTCACCGCGGGTGAAGAAAACCCGGTGTGGTGGTTTGGCGGCGGATTTGATCTGACGCCCTACTATCCGTTTCGCGAAGACGTTCTTCATTGGCATCGTACGGCAAAGGCGGCATGCGACCTTTTTGACAAAGGTCTATACGCAAAATACAAAGCCTGGTGTGACGACTATTTCTACCTCAAGCACCGCAACGAAACACGCGGGGTGGGTGGCCTGTTTTTCGATGACGTCAATGAGTCCGGTTTCGATCAGAGCTTCGCATTCCTGAAATCGGTCGGCGACAGTTTCCTCGACGCTTACCTGCCAATCGTCCGGCGACGACAGGATCATGCCTTCGGCGAGCGGCAAAAGCAGTTTCAATTATACCGGCGCGGCCGCTACGTCGAATTCAACCTGCTTTACGACCGGGGCACCCTGTTCGGCCTGCAGTCCGGCGGCAGAACGGAATCGATCCTGATGTCGCTGCCACCGCAGGTGCGCTGGCAATACAACTGGCAACCCGAGCCGGGCTCGCCGGAAAGCGAACTCTACGAACACTACCTGCAAGCCCATGACTGGTTGGGAGATAGCGAATAATGGAACCCTTGCGCCCATTTCACCTGGCATTGCCTGTAACCGATCTCGACAAAGCCGAAGAGTTCTATTGCGGCCTGCTCCGTTGCGGCAAAGGTCGAACGGCATCGCGCTGGATCGACCTGAATTTTTTTGGCCACCAGGTCACCTTGCACCTTGTCGATGACGATGGCGCGAAGACTGTGACGAACCCGGTCGACGGCGACTCGGTACCGGCCCGTCATTTCGGCATCGTCCTCGAAATGGACGACTGGCGCCGGCTCGCCGCCCGGCTCGAGGAAAATCAATGCGAATTCCTGCTTTCTCCCCGGATTCGATTCCAGGGCGAAGTCGGCGAGCAGGCTACACTCTTCCTGCTGGACCCGAGCCGCAACGCCCTGGAATTCAAGAGCTTTGCCGATTTGACGCAACTATTCGCCAAGTGACGGCATCTTAAGACTACGCGCAAGACAATAAAATCTTTATAAAAACGGGATTCGCAATGACCCAGAATCAGTTCAAGCACCTGGTGGGCGGCTTCGCGTTGTCTTTTCTGGCACTGTCGCCTGCTGCCGCCTACGAAGACGACTACGACACAGAAGCCGAGTATCAGGGGCTCGCCGTTGCAATCGACCGGCAACTGCCGTCGTCACCACGCCACAGAAAGCGCAAGATGCAGGCCGCCTGGGTATTGCTGAACTACGTCGTGACGGCCGACGGGCGTGCAATCGACCCCATCATCGTCAACTCCAGCGGCGGCATTGACTTTGAAAACGAGGTCAGAAAGGTCATCGATACATGGCGCTTTGAAGAAAGCATTACCGGTGCGGAGCTGCCGCATAACGCCGTTGCAACGCGCTTTACGATGCGTGGCCGCGGCAAAGGTACAACCCGCACTTTCGCCCGGCACTCGTTGCACATTATGAAGAACCTCCAGCGCGGCAATATAGAAAAAGCCCGCGGCGTTGCGGACGAGGCAGTCAGGCTTGGCGGCTGGAACCTGTACGAGTCAACCATTCTTTGGCTGATGCTCGGCCGCATAGAAGGTGAGGAAGACGATGCAATCGAGCAGCTCGAAATGTACCAGCGCGGCCTTGCGGTGAGTGACGAGCGATCCTTGCGCAATCAGGGGCGCATGGACTTGCTCGAAGATATTTTTGAATTGCAATCGACGCTCGGCCACTTCGCGGAGTCGCTGCAAACCTATGCCGCGCTGGCGGATGTGCCCGGCAGCGAGGACGTGGTCGAACGCCATACAACGCGGGCCGCCGAAATCGCCCTGGCGCTCGACAATGACGATATCGTTGCAGCCAGGGCAGCCATCGCAAATCCATGCGATTGTGAGGGCGGTGTGCCCCTGTGGTCCTACACGCCATTGCGACGCACATTTTCGTTTGCCAATATCGGAGGCGGTGTCGCCGATTTCGAGGCCCGCTGCGAGCACCATCGTATTCGCGACACCGTTGTGCCCGACCGGAAATGGACACTTGACGATGACTGGGGCTATTGCCAGGTCTTTGTCTTTGGCGACGACGGTGCTACCTTCGACTTCCTCGGGCATCTGCACGATGATGCACCTATCGAGGAAACCGACGAAACGGCGGTAGCGAGCAACCATGTCCTGGATCGAAGAAGTCGAAGTCAGTGAAGCGGAGGGCAAGCTGGCACAAATCTATGCCGAGTTGATCGAGAAGCGCGGCAAAGTATCCAACATCCTCATGGTTCACAGCCTGAACCCCGACGCCATGAGCAATCACCTCGATCTGTACATGACCCTTATGTTCGGCGAATCGGGGCTCAGTCGCGCGGAACGCGAATCGATAGCGGTCGTCGTATCCGCAAGCAATGAATGTGCGTACTGCGTAAATCATCACGCAGAAGCGCTGCGTCGCTATATCAAGGATACAGAAACTATCAACTTGCTGATGACTGCCGATGGTCTGGAAACACTGGAGCCGCGGCTCAGCAATATCGTTCGTTATGCAGAAAAACTGACGAGCGCGCCTGGTGCCATGACGGAAAGTGACCTTGGCGAATTGCGCTCCGAAGGTCTCAATGACAATGACATTCTCGACCTGACGCTGATCGTGGGATATTTCAATTTTGTTAATCGTATCGCGCTGGGGCTTGGTGTTACGTTTAACGAAGACGAAATGACCGGCTATCTGAACGACTAGTCACGATATGATGAATTCCCTCAAAAATACGCCCTGTCCATCGACGTGATACTCAGACACACACTTCCCGCCTGCAGCCTGATCCTGATCTCGCTCGGTGCCAGTGCCGAAAATGAATCGGCCCTTGGCGGCACCGATGGGATGCGTCTGGGCAGCTCCGATGAGTCCGCCTCCTCGAAAATTTATGTCGTTCAACTGCGATCGCCGTCGGCAGCGGAGTATCACGCGAGTAATCTGAAACCACTCGCATCAGCGACGCAGCAGAAGTCCGGTGTGCGTCTCGAGAAAAGCAGTGCCGCGATTCAGTCGTACACTGAAAAGCTCGAATCCGAGCAACAGCAGGTTTTGAGTAAGGCAGGTGCCGGTGCCAATCAGATTTACAGTTACAAATTCGGTCTGAATGGTTTCGCGGTTCGCATGAGTCCGGTGCAGGCGCAGAAACTGCGAGGGCTTGACGAAGTACTCAATGTCTGGGAGGACGAAGTCCGCCCGTTGGTCACTACTGACAGTCGGAATTTTCTTCGCTTGTTCGACAATCCGGGCGGACTGCGAAGTGAGCACGAACTTGATGGCGAAGACGTCATCATCGGGGTTATCGACAGTGGAATTGCCCCGAATCACCCGAGCCTCGCCGACAAGCGCAAAGCCGACAGGCCGCGCGTTTGCCGCAGCAGCTGGGCGGAGACCACTATCCTGGGCAAATGGCTTTGCCGCTCTTACGACCGGAAGCCGGATGTTCCGGACTTTGAACCGGTCGAGAATTGGGGCGGAACCTGCGAAAGTGGCGAGCAGTTTGAGGCCACCGCTTGTAATAACAAGCTGATCGGAGCGCGATGGTTTATTACCGGCGCCGAAAATAGCGGCCCAATCGATGCCAACGAATATCGTTCGCCGCACGATGCCGACGGGCATGGGACACACACGGCAACCACCGCTGCGGGCCGGCGAGTCAGCGCGTCGATTTTCGGTACGCTTATCGGCGATGTCGAGGGCATGGCGCCGCGCGCACGAGTCGCGGTCTACAAAGCCTGTTGGCTGCGGCCGTCGGAGTCGCGCGCCAGTTGCAACTCATCGGATCTCGCAAGCGCTATCGATGCTGCCGTTGCTGACGGCGTCGATATCATCAGTTACTCCGTTGGCAGTTCAATGCGCGATATCACCGCGCCGGATGATGTTGCCTTGATGGCAGCCACCAAGGCAGACGTACTTGCGGTGGTTGCCGCCGGCAACGATGGCCCCGGCATCGGCACGATCGGGTCACCGGCCGGCGCACCCTGGGTCATCACTGCGGCCGCCTCGACGAGGAGCGGGAGTTCGTCTGTGGAGGCCATGGAAGTCTCGACGCCGTCGTCGATCGCCGGCAAGTACGCAACTCGCGAAGCATTGTTCTCGCCACCGCTTGCCGATCAGGATCCCATCGAGGCAAGCCTTGTCCTGGTCGACGACAATGACACCAGCCTGCCGTCGGGCAACAACGGCGTGCGTACGGACGGCTGCCAGCCCCTGGTAAATGGCGACGAGGTATCCGGCAATATTGC
Organism: uncultured bacterium; assembly: GCA_963976365.1. Classification (GTDB taxonomy): domain Bacteria; phylum Pseudomonadota; class Gammaproteobacteria; order Steroidobacterales; family Woeseiaceae; genus UBA1847. The sequence continues at coordinate 128,590 of CAXBKH010000008.1, forward strand.
CTTGATGCAGCGCTCCGGCTGCCTGTTCACCGACATGGTCAGGAACGCCGAGGAAGCCGGCGCTGTCGCCGCTTTGATCTACAACATCGCTGGCGATCCCATCGTGATGTTTGGTGAGTCCGGCATTGTCGATATTCCCGCGCTGATGATTGGCCAGGCTGACGGCAATCTGATCCTCGCCGAACTTGATGCTGACAACGAGGTTTCCGTCGTACTTGACAAGAGTCTGCTTCTCGAGAGCAGCGACACCGGGAATATCATGGCGAATTTTTCGGCGCGCGGGCCAGGGCCGGTCGCCGACGTTCTCAAGCCGGACGTAACCGCGCCGGGCGTTAATATAATTGCCGGATTCACGCCGGAGCCGGCCAATGCCATGTCCGGCGAGAATTTCGCCTATCTCAGCGGCACCTCGATGTCGACGCCGCATGTCGCAGGCGTCGCCGCCTTGTTGCGACAGGCGCATCCCAACTGGCCACCCGCTGCGATCAAATCGGCACTGATGACCAGCGCGCGGCAAAACCTGCAAAACCCGAACAGCGCCATTGGCGCTCACCCCTTTGACTACGGTGCAGGACATATCGTGCCCAACGCCGCGATCGATCCCGGGCTTGTCTTCGAGGTCAGCGATGATGAATACGACGCCTACGCTTGTGGCATCGCATCCCCTGCCGTCGATCAGGCTCGATGCGACGAACTCGCTGCGGCGGGATATTCGTTTTTCTCACGACAGCTCAACCAGCCGTCCATTTCCGTGTCCCGTCTTGTCAGCCAGGCAACACTTCAGCGTCGCGTTACCAATCCGGGCAACGAGGCAGTGAGTTTCAATGTCCAGGTGACGCCACCGTCCGGGATCCGGGTGGATGTTAATCCGCCGAGTATCAGTCTCGCGCCGGGTGAATCGGCGAGCTACGAGGTGACACTTACCTACGAGTCCGGTGCGCTTGACCTGTGGCGTTTCGGCTCGATGACCTGGGTCAGCAATGACCACGAAGTGCGAAGCCCCATCGCCGTGAAACCCGCCTCCATCAATGCGCCGGGAGAAATCATTGCCGCCGGTGGCAGCGGCAGCCGGACTTTCCCTGTTCAATTTGGCTACAGCGGCTCATACAACCTTGGCGTGCACGGTCTCAATGCGCCAACGATCCAGAACGCTTTCGTCGCAAACGACCCGAACAAGACATTCGTTCGATTCGGTACCGGTGTGACCGAGCATGTTTTCGTCGTACCGGCGAACCAGCTGTTTCTGCGTTTCTCGATGTTCGATGCTCTCACTGACGGTAACGACGACCTCGATATGTATATCTATTACTGCGGTGCAGACGGCAGCGCCTGCAGCAGAATTGGAGAAAGCGGTGCGCCCACTTCCCAGGAACAGTTCAACCTGTTCCGGCCCACGCCGGGCTACTATGGCGTCTACGTTCATGGATTCGAAACCGACGAGGTCGCCGGCGGTCCGGGTGCCAACTACAGCTTGCTTGCCTGGTGGTTTGGTGAAAACGACGATGCCGGAAATATGACCGCAAACGGCCCGGCATTTGTCGCTGCCGGTACCACAGCAGACGTCACGGTCGACTGGGCTGGATTGTTACCGAACAACATTTACCTGGGCGGCGTTTCGCACATCACACCGCTGGGTCTTGTCGAGCTAACGATAATAACGATTGGCAACTGAGCTTGAGTACCAGATCTCGATAACCGCCACGATCAACACCAGCGACGGCGCGGCGAGAGCCATGTTGCCGAAGACGGCGACGGCATCGCGCAACACGAAGGATTCAAGGTCCTGAACCAGGATAGCGACGAGCGACAACACGTACGCGGGCTTCGCCCAGGACTTCCGAAGCAACAATAAGATCGAGGCAATTACAGCCAAGGTCACTGCCAGTGCGTAAGCCGCATTGGCCCATACCGGGGTGTTTGCGATAAACGCGGCCTTCTCCGGCCCAAGCGACGCAAAGGCCTCCGGGGGTGCCGACATATGCTGGTAGTACAGCATCAACCCGATGAGATTCCAGGTCATGAATGTGCCGGCAATAACGAAAAAGGCCGTTGATGGTTTGGCGTTCAAATCGTCTGTCATTGGCGTCTCTCTCGAAGCTCTGTTTTCGGGGAGCGTCCGATATTCAACCCGACCGACGATGATTGCAAGCGAACTTAAGCTCGCTTGCCGGCCATCGCTTTGCAAGGCTTATGGCGAAAACAGGCGGTCACGTGGTCGTTGACCATACCGGTCGCCTGCATGTGCGCATAGACGATGGTGCTGCCGACAAACTTGAAACCACGCTCTTTGAGATCCTTTGACAGCGCATCGGACTCTGGTGTGGTAACCGGCGTATCGCCATCCTTTTTCAAGTTTGACTGGATTGGCTCACCACCAACGAAGCTCCAGATGTACTTGCTAAACGTGCCGAATTCCTTTTGTACCTTGAGGAAGGCTCTTGCGTTGGTGACCGCGGAGTTGACCTTGAGCCGGTTCCTGACGATCGACGGATCAGCTAGCAGTTTCTCGATCCGCTTCTCGGTAAAACGTGCGACTCTCTGCGGATCGAAGTCAGCAAAAGCGCGCCTGTAGCCCGCCCGCTTGTTCAGAATGGTAGACCAGCTCAATCCGGCCTGGGCACCCTCGAGTATCAGGAATTCAAACTGGACCCGGTCGTCCCATACTGGCACGCCCCACTCCCTGTCGTGGTATTCGATGTAATCGAGGCTGACGCCTTCCGCCCATTTGCATCGTGTGACAGCTTTCGCCATTGCTTTGCCTTGGTGGGAAAACCTGCACTAATGTACCAGTCGCGCTTAACTTTCTCAGCCAGAATTATTGGGCTACAAGTACAAAAAAGCCCGCGCCAATGCGCGGGCTCTTCTTGTGCTCTTTAATACCGGGTTCGAACTTAGATGGATCCGCCGCAAGAACCTTCGCCGCAAGAGCCTTCGCCGTCCTTGTCCTCACCGCAAGAACCTTCACCGTCCTTGTCCTCGCCGCAAGAGCCTTCGCCGTCCTTGTCGTCGCCGCACGAACCTTCACCGCAGCTGCCTTCACCTTCCTTGTCGCCGCCGCAAGAGCCTTCACCCTCGCCCAGCATGTAGCCGATACTCAAGGTGGACATCTGAAACGGATTGTCGATACCTTCAGCATTGACGGTTCCGCTGATTGCAAACGTTCCGGCCAGTGCAGCGCCAACTGCTAATGCGACCGGCTTTAATACTTTCTTCTCTGACATCTCATACTCTCCTACTGGTAAATGCCCGGGTGTGGGCGTTAGTTGTTCAGCAGCTGCGGCTTTAGACTCCCCACGCCACTGAATTCACTATGTTTTTTCGTACCTCTTCAAGCGGTTCTTCGCGCGTTCCAATGATGGCGACACTGCCATCGCCGACGGGCACGATTACGCCGTGGACGTTCTCTCCATCGAGCGTTTTTGTCTCGCTGATTTTTTCGTCCGGCAACAGCAGGATCGTAATCGGGCCGGTCTTGCCCTGCAGCACCAGGTGAGGAATCGGGTTGCCGTTGATCGGGCAGGTTTCGGCAAAGGTAATCAGCCCCGATTCGTGGTTCATCCTGGCAACGTTGGCCGGCACGACCCGCTGCAATCTGGCCTCGTCCACTGGCGTGCTGCTCGGCATCAGCGCCATGGGCTCATGATCGACATGCGCCAGTACCTGGCTTTCCAGTGAGGCCTGCGGTGAACCCGGGCCAGCGAATCGCAGGCCAAGAAAGGCCGCCAGCAGCACTGTCGCCGCAACTGCAAACCATGTCGGTGTCGACCATCGTCGCCGCGCCGGCAAGGCCACGACATTGCCAGTCTCCAGGTCCGGGAGATCCGGCATTCGCAAAGCGGGAACCGGCAATTCCATCGCCGCTCGAATGCGTTCATTCAGCGCAAGCATCTCGCTACTGAAAGCCTGGCAGTCGGCGCAATCCTGCAGATGCCCTGACCTGTCTTCGAAGTCGGGGTTCTGTGTCACTGCCTTTGCGTATTCGTCACAATTCATCGTGTCTTTAGCGTGGCTCATGAGTTCACCTCACTTGCCGTTTCCTCTTTCAGTTTCAAACGCGCGCGGTGTAGTCTCGTCAGCACCGCCCCTTGTTTGAGACCCATCTGTTTTGCAATCTCGCTGGTACTGAATCCCATCAGGACCTGCAGAACCAGCGGTTCGCGGTAATCATCCTCAAGTGCGAAAATCGCTTCTCGCAATTCGTCGAGCTCATCCGACGGTGCCTCTGCCAGCAGTGCTGACTGGGACGCCGTCAAGTTATCGATGTCGACTGTCTCCAGGCGTTTGCGCTCGAAATAGCGAGCGTTTTCCCGGCGCACAATCGTCAGCAGCCACGGTTTGGCCGCCTCATCGTCGCGCAGGGAATCCAGGGACTTCCAGGCGCGCAACAATGCCTCCTGAACAACCTCCTCGGCGACAGACCGGTCCCGACAAAGCCAGGCCGCAAATCGATACATATCGGCATGGAAAACACTGACAATGCTGTCGAACCTTTGTTTTCTGGCGCTTGTAGCCTTGCTGCTGTTCATTCGAGATGACCCGACCCTTGGTGTTTTTATTACCCGTGGCTGATGAAACTGTGATCGATGCGTGGAAACCCCTGCTAAATATAGGGAAAATAAGAAATTCTCGTTATTATTCTGAATTCCTTATATTCTGATTAGCTATGAGTCGAATCCGCTTCGGACAGTTCCCCCTAAATCGCCTGCGCCGCAGTCGACGTACGCCCGCGCTCAGGCGGTTGGTCGCCGAAACAAACTTGAGCGCCAGCGACCTTATATACCCGGTTTTTGTGCTCGACGGAAAAAATCGATCGGAAAGTGTCGATTCGATGCCGGGCGTTAAACGCCAGAGCATTGACCGGTTACTCACTGATCTGGCTCGTGCGCACGATCTCGGCATACCGGCAGTCGCGGTGTTCCCGGTGATTGATGCCCAACTAAAGACGCTTGACGGGTCGGAATGTGCGAATCCGGAGGGCCTGGTCCAGCGCACGGTTGCGGCGATCAAGGCTGCACTCCCTGAGCTGACGGTGATCACCGACGTTGCGCTCGATCCGTACACGACGCATGGCCAGGACGGCATCATCGATGATGACGGCTACGTGCAAAATGACATTACCGTCGAAATGCTCGTCAAACAGGCGGTGTCTCACGCCAATGTCGGTGCCGACGTTGTGGCCCCATCGGACATGATGGACGGCCGGGTTGCAGCAATTCGAACAGCACTGGAAAACGCGGACCATCACAATACGCTGATCATGGCGTATGCGGCGAAATTTGCGTCGGCGTTCTACGGTCCGTTTCGGGATGCCGTCGGCTCCTCAGCCAATCTTGGTGGCGGCGATAAATCCAGTTACCAGGTGGCACCACCCAACGCCGACGAAGCCATTCGTGAAGTCGGTCTCGATATCGATGAAGGCGCCGACTTCGTCATGGTCAAGCCGGCGATGCCGTATCTCGACATTGTGCGGCGCGTTAAGGATACTTACGGGGTTCCCACTTTTGCCTACCAGGTAAGCGGCGAATACGCGATGCTCAAAGCGGCTGCAAATAATGGTTGGCTGAACGAGCGTGAGACGGTGCTTGAGTCACTGCTCGGTATCAAGCGCGCCGGTGCGAGCGGCATTCTGACTTACTTCGCAATCGATGCGGCGCGATGGCTTTCGGAGTAGACGTTTGACTGACCAATCGACAGCCCAGACCACCGCAATTGATCGCTACGGCGTCATGGGCTATCCGATTTCACACAGTCGCTCGCCGGTAATTCATCGCTTGTTCGCCTTGCAAACCCGGGAAAACCTGCAGTACGAGCTGTTACAGGTTTCGCCGGAAAAGCTGGAAACGGCCATCCGGCAGTTCCAGCGCACCGGCGGCAAGGGCCTGAATATCACCGTACCGCACAAGACCGAAGTGACCAAACTCGTCGACAAAATCAGTGATCGCGCGGCGACAGCGGGTGCCGTCAATACCTTGTCTTTTCGAGGTGGCGAAGTGCACGGCGATAACACGGACGGCATCGGGCTGTTGCGTGATCTTGACGTGAATCTTGGTGTGACGATCGAGGGCGCAAATATCCTTATCCTGGGCGCCGGAGGTGCAACGCGTGGCATCGTCGGGCCGCTTTTGGAAATGCAGCCCGCATCGCTGCGGATCGCCAATCGGACCCTCGGCAAAGCGCAATTGCTGGCCGATCACTTTTCGAATACAGGCCCGGTATCCGCCTGTCGTTTCAATGTCGTTCCCGTTTCCACAAAGTACGACCTGATCATCAATGCGACGTCCGCCGGCGTACACGGCGAGGCGCCGCCTTACCCGTCAGCAGCCGTTTCAAGTTCGACCTTTTGTTACGACCTCTCTTACGGTCTGAAGCCGACACCGTTCTGCACCTGGGCACGCGAATCCGGCGCGGCGCAGTCAGTGATGGGCTGGGGCATGCTGGTCGAGCAGGCGGCCGAGTCGTTCAACATCTGGCGTGGTATCCGGCCGGATACCGCGCCAGTGCTGAAACAAATGGTCATCGCAGCCTGAGAGCCGCGTTCAGCGCATCGTGACGACTTCTTCGGCATTCGTCGGATGAATCGCCACCGTATCGTCAAAATCTTTCTTGGTCGCACCCATTTTCATTGCTACTGCGAATCCCTGCAGCATTTCGTCGGCGCCTTCCCCGAAAATGTGCAGTCCGACGACGCGCTCGTCATCGCCCACGGTGACCAGTTTCATCGCCGTGCGTTGTTTGTCTTTACCCAGCGCGTAAAACATGGGCGTAAAAGCGGTGTTGTATACCTTCACGGCATCGCCGTACTTGGCCACGGCTTCATCCTCGGTCTGACCGACGGTGCCGATGGTCGGATGACTGAATATGACGGTCGGAATCAGCTCGTAGTCCAGGTGACGACCGGTCATTCCGCCGTACAAGCGGTCGGCCAGGCGCCGACCGGCAGCAATAGCGACTGGCGTAAGGGCAGCACGACCGGTCACGTCACCGAGGGCAAAGATGTTGTCGATATTCGTCTTCTGATACTTGTCTGTCGTTACAAAGCCATCTGCATCCGTTTTCACTCCGACTTTGTCGAGGTCAAGTGATTGGGTATTTGGCGCGCGACCCACGGCCCACAGGATGCAATCGACAGGGCCAAACTCACGACCGTCGACCGCTTGCATCACGAGACCGTCTGCGGTCTTTTCCACCGCTTTCGGAACCACGCCGGTATCGAGCGCGATGCCACTTTGCCGCATCGCCTGCATCAGTTCGTTGCTTAGCATGGAATCGAAACTACGCAGCACACTGTCCTTCCTGACAACCAGTGATGTGTCGCTGCCCAGTCCATTGAAGACGCCCGCGAGCTCGACCGCGATATAGCCACTTCCGGCAACCAGGACGCGCTGCGGCCGCTCTTCGAGCTCGAAAAAGCTGTCGGAAGTTATGCCCAGTTCGGCACCCGGGATATCCGGCAGGATTGGCCGGCCGCCCGTGGCAATGACCAGCCGCTCGGCGGAGACTTCGCGGCCATCCACAGAAACGGTATTGGCATCGATGAGTTTCGCGACGCCTGCGAGGTGAGTTACTTCACGTTTTTGAAGGTTATTTGCGTATATGCTGTTGAGCCGCAGAATATAGTCATCCCGCTTTGTCTTCAGGGCACCCCAATCGTGCGAATTGACAGTCAGGTCGTAGCCGTAGTCGGCGGCGTGATGAATCTGGTGTGCATGGTGAGCGGCGTACCACATGACTTTCTTCGGTACGCAACCGACGTTCACGCAGGTTCCGCCGAGCGGCTTGTATTCAACAACGGCGGCGCGCGCACCGTATTCCGCAGCGCGCTGCGCGTGCGCCAGCCCGCCGCTGCCGCCGCCGATTACAATCAAGTCATATCGTTCTGTCACTGCTAACTCCCTTGTTTTGCTGTGCTAATATCTGCGATTGAAAAGGACATCAATTACTCAATGAACAACCCACTGCTTGATACCTCGTCACTACCCCGTTTCGCCGACATTCGTCCGGACCATGTGCTGCCGGCGATAGAAACGCTGATCTCCAAGCATCGCGACAAACTCGACATGCTGCTGAATGCAAACAGCGACCCCAGTTTCGAGTCGCTTGTGGTCCCGGTCGAGCTAATGGAACATGAACTGGGACGCGTCTGGTCACCCATCATTCATTTGCAAAGTGTACTCGGATCAAGCGACTGGCGTGAGGCCTATAACCAGGCGCTGCCTTTACTGACCGAGCATGGCACCGAAATATCACAAAACGCCCGCCTGCAGAATGCATATGCCGGTGTCGGTGCGTCGCTAACTGACGACGATAGTGAATCCCACCGCAGTGCTGTCGAGCACGCATTGCGCGACTTCCACCTGGCCGGGGTCGACCTTCCTGAGGCCGACAAGCAGCGTTTCAAGAACATCATGCAGGAACTGGCCGCGACCCAGGCTTGCTTCGAGCATAACGTTCAGGACGCCATGGACGCCTGGTTCCTGAGGATCGTCGATCAGAATGAATTATCCGGGCTTCCAAAGCAGGCGATGGATCGGGCAGCCGAGAACGCGCGCGCGAAGAAACTCGATGGCTGGCTCTGGACGCTGAATTACCCGACCTACGACGTGATCATGAAGCACGCCCATGACCGACGGCTTCGCGAAAAGCTCTACCGCGCATGGACGACACGCGGCTCCGAGCTGTGCAGCAATCCGGAGTGGGATAACAGCGCAAACATCGACAAGATCCTTGCCTTGCGCCACGAAGCGGCCAACCTCGTCGGATTCGATACCTACGCCGACTATTCGCTGGCCACCAAGATGGCAGGATCGGTTGAGGATGTGCTCGGCTTCCTGCGACGACTCGCCGCACGTTCGCGAAGCGCTGCCGAGCACGAACTCGCCGAGTTGCAGGAATTCGCCGGCATGCAGCTCGAGCCCTGGGACATCACGTTCTGGCTCGAAAAATACAAGCAGGCCCGTTTCTCAGTATCCAATGAAGAACTGCGTCAGTATTTCCCGTCACGCACAGTCATCAACGGGCTGTTTGCATTAGCGGCCAAACTCTACGGTGTCGAGTTTGTCGAGCTTGATGACGTCGAGGTCTGGCACAAGGATGCGCGCTATTTCGCCATTCGCAATGAAGCCGACGAAGTTATCGGTGGATTTTATGCCGATATCTACGCTCGCAACGGTAAGCGTAACGGCGCATGGATCGACGAATGCATTGGCCGCCAGAACCTGAACGGTCAGACGTCGCTTCCGGTTGGCTACCTGGTTTGTAATTTTCCGCCTGTCGACAAGGACGGCTTGTCATTGCTGACGCACGACGATGTTGTCACGCTGTTCCATGAATTCGGTCATATGCTGCATCACCTTTTGACACGCATCGACCTGCCCAGTATCTCCGGAATCAACGGCGTGCCCTGGGATGCGGTCGAGCTGCCGAGCCAGTTCATGGAGAACTTCGCCTGGAGTTACGAGGTGCTGCGGAAATGCTCTGCACACCCGGAAACCGGCGAGCCACTGCCGCGCGGGTTGTTCGACAAACTCGAACAAAGCCGCAATGCGGGTGCCGGTCTTGCGATGCTGCGCCAGCTCGAACTGGGGCTGTTCGATTTCCGCCTGCACGCGGAGTATTCGCCGGACGATCCCGTGTCACCACTGAATATGCTGGAATCGGTGCGTGCCGAGGTGAGTCTGCTGACACACCCCGAGTACAACCGACTACCGCACGCCTTCTCGCACATTTTTGCCGGCGGCTATGCGGCTGGCTACTACAGCTACAAGTGGGCCGAGGTCCTGGCAGCCGACGCTTTCGCTGCATTCAAGGAAGCAGGCATTTTTGACCCGGAGACGGCGCAACGTTTTCGCCGCGAAATTCTCGAGGTCGGCGGCAGTCGGGACATCATGGATGCCTACATAGCCTTTCGCGGTCGCCCGCCAACCACGGATGCCCTGCTGCGACAGAACGGAATTCAGACTGGGTGAAAATCGCCACCTGGAACATCAATTCAATGAACGTACGCCAGCCACATGTTATCGAGTGGCTGCAAACACACGGTCCCGATGTCCTGGCACTGCAGGAAATCAAGCAGATCAACGAGAAGTTTCCGTCGGATGACCTGCAGGTGATCGGCTACCGGTCACTGGCAAACGGCCAGAAGACCTACAATGGCGTTGCGATTGTCAGCAAGTCAGAGCCGGTCGATCCAATCACCGACTTTCCCGATCTCGACGATCCGCAGCGCCGGGTACTGGCCAGTACCGTCGACGGTGTTCGAGTGATCAACCTCTACATCCCGAATGGCTCAGAGGTCGGGTCGGAAAAGTACGCGTACAAGCTGAGCTGGCTGGCTGCGCTTCGAGATTTTCTGCAGGCCGAGATTAGCCGGCACGAAAATATCGTGGTACTGGGTGACTTCAATATCGCTCCGGCCGACGAAGATGTACACGATCCGGAAGGCTGGGGGGACGCGATTCTCTGCAGCCCGGCCGAGCGAGCAGCGCTGCGAGAGCTTCTGGATCTGGGTCTGACTGACGTATTTCGCAAGTTCGAACACCCGGAAAAGACGTTCAGTTGGTGGGACTACCGTGCTGCCGGGTTTCGACGCAATGCCGGTTTGAGAATTGACCTCATTCTCTGCAACGAAGCCATGACGAAACGCTGCACGGCCTGCTATGTTGATAAGGAACCTCGCGCCTGGGATCGACCCTCCGATCACGCGCCAGTGGTCGCGGAATTCGAATCCTAGCTGTCGGCCAACGGCTGCATGGCCATGTAACATATTCCCGAGAATCCTCCTTTACGCCCTTTATACGCCGTGTATCATGACAACCAACAGTTGGAGCACCATGTCTCAGGATCGTCGCAATGATTACGATGTAACCAACACCGTGCAGGTTAGCCACCCTGCCTCGGTGCGTAATGCTGTGCACGAACTTTTCGCCGAAACATTCCCCGGCATGTCTTTCGACAAACTGTGGCTCGCATTTTACGATTTCGATCGTCTCTTTACCGGCCGCTATCCCGGCTATAAAGGTTGCGATACGACCTACCACGACATGCAACACACGCTCGATATGACGCTGGCGCTGGCTCGGCTCGTTGTCGGCTATGAGCGCAGCGTTGAACCGATCGATAGGCTCGGCCCCGGACGGGCACAGATGGCAGTCGTAACATCCCTGTTCCATGACTCCGGTTACATTCGCCACGAAACGCGTGATGTGGACTACGCTAACGGCGCCGAATTTACGCTTTATCATGTTTCCCGCAGCGCTGACTTTTTGCGCCGCTACCTGCCGGAACTCGGCATGGCCGAGTACGTCGGCGTCAGTAGCATGATCGTGCATTTTACCGGCTATGAGCTGGACCTCGACAAGATCGAGCTCGAAGACCCGCGGGACATTATCTGCGGTCACCTGATCGGCACAGCGGACCTTATCGCTCAGATGGCGGATCGCTGCTATCTGGAGAAATGCCGTGACCGTTTATACAAGGAATTTGTCGTTGGCGGGGTTGCCGTCGAAAACGCGAAACCGGGCGAGTACATGGTGCGATACAAATCGGGCAAAGACCTGCTAATGAAGACACCGGCCTTCTACCAGCAGGTTACGCGCGAGCGACTGAATGCGAAGTTCAATCGCGCCTACCGCTACGCGGAAGTCCTGTACGGAGGTCGAAACCCGTACATTGAGGCGATAAAGACCAATATCACTCACCTGGTGAAGATCCTGAAGACGGATGACTGGTCGTTGTTGCGGCGGGAGCCGGCTTATTTCCTCGGAATGTCCAATGCTGTCCAGGAAATTGAACAACTCGTCACCCGCCAGCTTGCGTCGTTAAGAGGCACGAGTATCAAGGCCGACAAACCCCTGCTCATGCCTGTTTGATGGCGGCACGCATCGGGACATAACGCGGCCGAGCTTCAATTCGGGCCAGCCAGGCTCGCACCGCCGGATACTCTGAAAGATCAAAACCGCCTTCGTGTGCAACGTGCGTATAGGCGTACAAAGCGATGTCGGCAATGCTGAATTCATTGTTTGCAAGAAAGTTACTGGAGGCGAGTTGCCGTTCCATGACGTCGAGCGCCTTGTAACCGCCGGGCTTCTTCGACTCCAGGTCTGACTGCCGGTCAGGTGGACTGTCAAGATACTTGACGATAAAGCGGGACGTCGCAATGTATGGCTCGTGACTGTATTGCTCAAAGAACATCCACTGCAGAACATTTGCACTCGCAAATCGATCCGCCCCGCACAGCGAACTGCCATCTGCCAGGTAACTCAGGATCGCATTCGATTCAGAAAGGCAACGTCCGTCCGGCAACACCATGATCGGCACCTTGCCGTTCGGGTTCATCCCCAGGAACTCGTCGGTGCGTGTGGCGCCACTCAGGATATCGAGTTCGTGCCAGTCGTAGTCGATTTCAAGTTCCGAGCAGGCGAGTTGGAGCTTGTAGCAATTCCCGGAAATTGAATCGCCGTAGAATTTCAGTTTGTTATGCATCACTTTCCTCACGCCACTGGCGCAGTGCATAGTACTGCTTTCGCGTCAGCTTTCGATTGGCAAAAAAGGCTGCGAGCCCCGCTGCAACGACCGCAAAAAAACCGTCGGCGACCGTCAGGACTTCATTGAAAAAGACTGGCCATGTCATACTCGTGACGGACTGCAGGACATGCAGCGTCGCCGTGCCCTCGGCTTCCGCGGTCACCGACGCCGCCACGATTACATTCGCGACCAAAGAGCCGGCCAGCGCAAGGCCCGCCGCCAGAGCCGGAAAACGCCAGTCCAGGCCGCGCCCTGTCAGGCGAATTGCAAAACCCAGGAAGATGCCCAGCACAACCGTGAACCATGGGAACACCTTGTCAAACAGCGCCGACAGCGTCACCCAGAACAGGCTGAAAACGATAATCGCGATGAGCCCCGAGACCACTGCATTGCGAAACGATTGTGCATTCACCAGACGCCCACCGTCGGCGGCCGTTGCGGCAACGCCCTCACCGCTACCATGCCGCTTTCGCAAGCGGAGAACGCTTTTCTCGTGGACATTGTTCATGCTCGGAACTTGTAAGCCTTCAATACGGCAATGCTAGACTGCAGGCCTATGAAATTACCATCTAATCAGGCCAATGTCGTTCTGATCACGGGGGCGGCATCGGGCATCGGCCGGCGAACAGCCGAGCGCTTTATTGAACTCGGCCATCATGTACATGTTTGCGATGTATCGCAGGCGAGTGTTGCCGAATTTCTCGCGGCCAACCCGGGCGCATCGGCAAGCGTGACGGACGTGGCGGACCCGAAGGCGGTGGATCGCTTATTTCTTGAGTTAATGGAGCAATACAGTCGCCTGGATGTCCTCGTCAACAACGCGGGTGTGGCCGGACCGACAGCCAGAATCGAGAATTGTGACGATGACGAATGGCTGCGATGTGTTCAGGTGAACTTGTCGGGTACATTTTTTGTAACGAAACGGGCAATTCCGCTGCTGAGAAACTCAACGTCCGGCTGCATCATCAATGTCGCGTCGACGGCAGCACTGTTTGGATATCCTTTACGGTCATCCTATGCAGCCAGCAAGTGGGCACAGATTGGGCTGACCAAGACCTGGGCGATGGAACTCGGCGTGGACGGAATTCGTGTCAATGCCGTGTGCCCAACCAGCGTTAGCGGTCCGCGTATTGACGGCGTCATCGCGCGGGAAGCGGAGCAGCGAGGGCTTTCGGCAGACGACGTTCGCAAGATGTACCAGCGCCAGACCTCGATGCGCAGCTTTGTCTCCCCGGACGAGGTTGCGGACACCATCCTGTTCCTGGCCTCGGAGCAGGCGTCCAAAATATCGGGGCAATCGCTATCTGTCGACGGACACACAGAAGGTCTGTCGAACTGGCTGGATTAACGATCGAATCAAGGAGAAAGTGGAATGCGGGCAGCATGGTTTGATGCATTTGGCACGGCAAAAGATGTTTTGAAGGTGGGCGAACTCAACCGGCCGGCGGCCGGACCCGGTGAAGTACTCGTCAGGCTGCACACCAGCGGTGTCAATCCATCCGATGTCAAAAAGCGTGCGGGGTCGTTTCCAAACCTGCTCGACAACGGCCTCGTCATTCCAAACAGCGACGGCGCTGGCATTATCGAGGCGGTTGGTGAAGGCGTCGATGCGATGCGCATCGGTGAGCGGGTATGGGTTTACCAGGCGCAATTCGCCCGTCGCTTCGGAACAGCGGCCGAATATGTCGCAATCGATTCCCGCAGGGCGCCGCATTTGCCCGACAACGCCTCGTTCGAAGTCGGAGCCTGCCTCGGAATCCCTGTCATGACGGCACATCGGGCCGTCTTCGCCGATGGCGATGTTGCGGACAAGACCATCCTGATTACCGGCGGCGCGGGCCGAGTCGGCCACTATGCAATTCAGTGGGCAAGCCAGGCGGGCGCAACCGTAATCGCAACGGCAAGCAATGATACTGACAAGGCGGCCTGCGAATCAGCGGGCGCTCATGCCGTCGTCAACCACCGCGGCGACAAGGTGACGGCCGCCGTTATTGAGGCGGCCGGGGGTGGGGGGGTTGATCGAGTGGTTGATGTGGAATTCGGCGCGAACCTGCCTGTGACGATCGAGGTGTTGAAGGTCGGCGGTGTTATTGCGACCTACTCGTCGACGCAGATACCTGAGCCGAAGCTGCCGTTCTTCCAGATGATGTACAAAGATCTGACGGTACGAGCCATTATTGTTTATGCGATGCCGGAACAGGCCAAGCAACAGGCGATCACCGACATTGCGACAGCGCTGGTCAATGACTCGTTGCAACACCGTATTGCGGAAGTCCTGCCACTTGAGGAAATCGCGAGGAGCAACGAACTCGTCGAACAGGGTAGTATTCGGGGTGCGGTAGTCCTGGCGACCGAGTGACCAGCCCAGAACGGGGAAGCGAATGCAACAGAGCCGAATCGACTGGCCCAGCTTTGGGCTGAGCGCAGCGATCGTTCTATTCTCAAGCATTCCGCTGCTGCTATACCCCGAAGCGTCCACAGCGTTTCTCGAAAAGCTGTATGCGTATATCGCAAAAGAGTTCGGCGTTCTCTACCTGCTTGCAAGTGTCGGGGCCATTGGTTTTCTCGTCTGGCTGGCATGCAGTCGTTTTGGCGCTCTGCGTCTCGGCGATGACACCCGGCCTGAATTCAGCGAGCTTAGCTGGGCCGGCATGTTGTTCTGCGCTGGCGTCGGGGCCGGGCTGCTCTACTGGTGTGGCGTTGAATGGGCGTACTATTTCGATGCGCCTCCTTTTGGTGCCGAACCCCGCAGCACCGCCGCGGCGGAATGGGCATCGACCTATGGTCTGTTTCACTGGGGATTTACCGCCTGGGCCTTTTACTGCCTCCCGGCAATCGCAATCGCCTATCCCTACTATTCCAGGAAACTCGATGTCCTGCGTTTCAGCGTAAGTTGCCACTGGTTCCTGAAAGGAAAACAACACGGCCCGCTGGCCCGGTCGATCGATCTGCTCTTCATGATTGCGCTGCTCGGTGGCGCTGCTTCAAGTCTCGGATTTTCGACACCGATGATCGCAGCAACGATAGCCTGGTTATTCAATACCGAGCCGGGCAACACGCTCGAGATCGCCGTGGTCTTCGTTTGCATCGCATTATTTGCGATCAGCGTTTGGGCGGGGCTCAAGAAGGGTATCAAGCGCCTCAGCGACATCAACGTCGGTCTGGCGTTTGCCTTGCTCGCCTTTATTCTGCTTGCCGGTCCGACTGTGTTCCTGGTGAAAACCTCACTGAACAGTATCGGCATGTTGACGCAAAATTTCGTGCGCATGAACTTCTGGACCGACCCGTTTACGAACTCCGGTTTTGTCGAGAGCTGGACGATTTTTTACTGGGCCTGGTGGATCGCTTTTGCACCCTACGTCGGCCTGTTCGTGACCCGAATATCGCGAGGCCGAAGCATTCGGCGGGTCATTGCCGGCATGCTGATCTGGGGTTCGCTCGGCAGCTGGCTGTTCTACATGATCATGGGAAACTACGGGCTATTCCTGGAGCTCAGTGGAAAAATCGATTTCACGGGCATCATGGGCTCGCAAAGCGGCAATGCGGCGATCGTCGCAATGCTGGCAACCCTGCCGGGGGCGGCATTTGTCATCGGCCTGTTCTCTGTTATCGCAATAATTTTCGCTGCTACCACGTACGATTCAGCCTCTTACACGCTGGCGTCGAGTGCGACACTTCATCTGAAAGCGGGCGACGATCCCGCGCGATGGCATCGCGTCTTCTGGGCCGTTGCGCTCGGAATTATGCCTGTCGCATTGATGTTGCTGGGCGGTAATCTACGGCCGATCCAGGTCATTTTGCTCGTCGTGTCGCTGCCAATACTCTTTGTCGGAATTGTGATGTCAATCGCACTGCAGAGGACATTGTGTGCCGACGTTGGCACCTGATTGCGGGATTTGTTGTAATTCTGTGACGCATCAGTAGCTTAACCTCGTTGATAAAGCGATAATTCCGGCCGAGCGACAACGCGAAGGACTGAGCGCAATGAAAGTGGTGATTCTCGCCGGCGGCTATGGCACCCGGCTTTCCGAGGAAACAGAGATACTGCCAAAACCGATGATTGAGATCGGAGGCCGCCCGCTCTTGTGGCACCTGATGAAGTCATTCGCCGAGCAAGGTTTCAACGAGTTCGTTGTCGCGCTCGGCTACAAGGGCGACGTCATCAAGCGCTACTTCATGCACTACGCCGACACCGTATCGGACCTTAAGGTCGATCTCAGTGACGGCACGACCGAGCGCCGCGGCAAATTGCGTGAAGACTGGAAGATCGAGCTTGTCGATACCGGTCAGGACACAATGACCGGTGGACGCCTGAAGCGTCTCCGCGAACACCTCGACGATGCGTTTATATTTACCTATGGCGATGGACTTTCGACGGTCGACATTTCGAAGCTCATTCAATTTCATCGTTCGCACGGCAAGCTCGCGACCGTAACCGCCGTTCGCCCGCCATCCAAGTTCGGCATCTTGCAGCTCAATGGCAGCCGCGTCACCAAGTTTGCCGAAAAACCCGCGGATGCAGCGTCCTATATCAACGGCGGCTTTTTCGTCGTTGAACCCGAGGCAATCGATCGTATCGACGGTGACGCGACACCGTGGGAGCGAGACCCGTGCGAATCACTGGCGAGCGACGGACAGCTCGAAGCGTATGTGCATGACGGGTATTGGCAATGCGTCGACACACTGCATGAGTTGCGGCTGTTGCGAAATGCCTGGAACAACGGGGAGGCCCCTTGGAAGATCTGGCGCTGAATCCGTCATTCTGGAACGCCAAACGAGTTCTCGTCACCGGCCACACCGGGTTTAAGGGTGGCTGGCTGGCCATCTGGCTGCAGCGCCTCGGCGCCAACGTTGCTGGTTTCGCACTGCCCGCCTCTACCGAACCAAATTTCTTCGCTGCCGCCGGCGTTGCAAACACATTGCAGTCGGAGATCGGCGATATACGAGACCTCGATCACCTCGTCCAGTTCGTTTCCTCCTATCGACCCGAAATCATTATTCACATGGCAGCCCAGTCACTGGTTCGACGCTCGTATGCCGACCCAATAGAAACCTTCACGTCGAATGTCATGGGTACCGTGAATTTGTTGGAGGCAGCAAGACGATGTGACAGTGTCGCTGGCGTCGTCAATGTGACGACCGATAAGTGCTATGAAAATCTTGAACGCGAGGCAGGCTACCGGGAAGACGAGCCGCTTGGCGGCCACGACCCTTACTCCAGCAGCAAGGGTTGTGCCGAGCTGGTGACGTCATCCTACCGACGATCATATTCGCTGCCCGTTGCCAGCGCACGTGCGGGCAACGTCATCGGCGGTGGGGACTGGGCCGAAGACCGGCTGATTCCGGACATGGTGCGTTCGTTCATGTCAGGCAAGGCCGCCGGAATTCGGAATCCTGCGTCCACGCGTCCGTGGCAGCATGTGCTTGAGCCGCTGCACGGTTACCTCGCTCTTGCCGAACAAGTCTGCAAAGAGCCGGCATCCTATGCCGAGGCCTGGAATTTCGGCCCTGACGATGCGGACGCAAAACCGGTCGAATGGCTGGCCGACCAGCTCTGTACCCTGTGGTCGAACGGCGCCAGCTGGTCGAACACCGGCGACTCGGAGCAGCTTCACGAAGCGGGATTTCTGCGGCTCAATTGTGAGAAAGCGAAACAGCGCCTCGGCTGGTATCCGCGGTTGAAACTCGAGCAGGCATTGTCCTGGACGGTTGACTGGTACAAGTCTTACCGGGCTGGCGACAATGTTCGGACCGTGACCGAATCGCAGATTTCCAGTTTCGAAACAGGCAGAGTGTGATGACATCCGTTTGCCGATTTTGCGCAACCCCGCTCGAGCATGACCTTATTGACCTCGGCATGTCTCCGGTTTCCAACTCGTTCGTCCGACCGGATCAGGCTCAGGAACCGGAACCGTTTTATCCTTTGCACGCTTTTGTCTGTTCGAACTGCTTCCTGGTGCAACTTGAAGAGTTCGAAACCGCAGACCAGATATTCAGCGACTACGTTTACTTTTCATCCTATTCGACGAGCTGGCTTGCACATGCCCGACAGTTTGTCGGTGAGGCAATCGAACGCTTCGGTTATGACTCAGATTCGCTGGTCATTGAGGTTGCCAGCAACGATGGTTACTTGCTGCAGTACTTCAGGGAACGCGATGTGCCGGTTCTCGGCATCGAGCCGGCGAGTAACGTGGCTGAAGTAGCGCGTGCAGCGGGAATAGACACTATTGACGAGTTCTTTGGCGTCGCCCTGGCCGAGCGGCTTCGGGACCAAGGCCGCCTTTGCGATCTATTGATCGGCAACAACGTTCTTGCGCACGTTCCGGACATTAATGATTTTGTGGGCGGTCTCGGCATTGTACTTGGCAGAGACGGCGTCCTGAGCATGGAGTTTCCGCACCTGCTGAAGCTGATCGAGCAGACGCAGTTCGATACCATCTATCACGAACATTTTTCTTACCTGTCGCTATCGACCGTACAGAAAATTTTCGCGCATCATGGGCTGCAGATTTTCGATGTTCAGGAGCTCCCGACGCACGGCGGTTCGCTTCGAGTGTATGCACAACATGCCGGCGGACAACAGGCAATCGGTGAAACCGTACAGAAGGTCCTTGCTGATGAACGCCGCGCAAGACTCGACAGCCTTGACGGCTACCGGGGCTTTTCCGACAAGGTCCTGAAAGTGAAAGCTGATCTACTCAAATTCCTCGATGAGGCCGCCAGCGCAGACAAGACGGTTGTCGGCTATGGCGCCCCCGCAAAAGGCAATACGCTGCTGAATTTTTGCGGTGTTGGACCCGATGCCATTGCCTACACGGTGGATCGCAACCCGCACAAACAGCGACAGCTTCTGCCCGGCACACATATTCCGGTACACGCGCCCGAGAAGATCGAAGAAACCCGGCCCGATTACGTTTTGATTTTGCCCTGGAACCTGAAAGACGAGGTCATTGAACAATTGGAGGGTATCCGCGAATGGGGTGGCAAGTTTGTCGTACCCATTCCGGAGCTCAAGGTGATCGAGTGAAGTTCATTCCGACAGCAATCGACGGAGCGTTTCTTATTGAAATTGAGGCTCATGAGGACGAGCGGGGGTACTTCGGCCGCATGCGATCGGATGAAGATTTTGCCGCGCAAGGCCTGAACAATAATCTGTCCGAGTGCAGCCTCTCTGCAAATCATCTTCGCGGAACCTTGCGTGGCATGCATTACCAGCAGGCGCCGGACGAGGAAACCAAACTGGTAACCTGTATTC
Source organism: uncultured bacterium (assembly GCA_963976365.1). Classification (GTDB taxonomy): domain Bacteria; phylum Pseudomonadota; class Gammaproteobacteria; order Steroidobacterales; family Woeseiaceae; genus UBA1847. The sequence continues at coordinate 148,367 of CAXBKH010000008.1, forward strand.
GCGGGTCAATATTCGACGCAATCATCGACCTGAGAAAAGATTCGCCAAGCTATATGACTAGCTTCACGACGGAGCTGTTCCTGGAGAATCGTCAGTCTCTCTACATCCCTCCCGGTGTCGCACACGGCTTCCTGACACTGGAGGACCACAGTTACGTCCAGTACCAGATCGGCGGCAAATATGCCCCGGATGCCGCGCGCGGTGTCCGCTGGGACGATCCGGCCTTCGACATCGGCTGGCCGTTCGAGCCCGGTGTCATCTCGGCACGGGATGTCGCCTACGAGGACTACCAGGCTTGAAGCGTGTGCTTCTAACCGGGGCCGATGGTTACATCGGGCGCTCCGCGCAACAGGCATTAATCGCGCGCGGCTATGAGGTCCACGCGATTTCCCGAAAGCCGAAAACGTCCACCGATACAATAACCTGGCACCAGGCAGACCTCTTCGACCCCGCCGCCGTCGACAACGTCATCTCCAATTATGGTGGCAGTCACCTTATCCACCTCGCCTGGGTAACCGAGCCCGGCGCATACTGGCAATCGGCGGACAACGACCGCTGGCGTGACGCAAGCCTCGCGCTGTTGCGAAGCTTTTCCGCACATGGGGGAGAGCGCGCAGTCCTGGCCGGGACCTGCGCAGAGTACGACTGGTCCTACGGGCATTGCATCGAGGAATCCACTCCCCTTATTGCGCGATCTCCGTATACCGAGGCTAAACTGGCGTTTCGTGAAGCCGCTCTCGAGTTCTCGCGCACATCAGGCATTGACCTCGCCTGGGCGCGGGTGTTTTTCTCTTTTGGCCCCTATGAACATCCGGCAAGACTTGTATCCGCGGTTGTGATTGCATTGTTGCGCGGTGAGCGAGCGCAATGCAGTGACGGCCAGCAGGTTCGAGATTTCATGTACGTGCGGGATCTGGCCGCAGCATTTGCCGCCGTTCTCGACAGCACTTTCTGCGGCGACATCAACATCGCCTCTGGCGAGGCAATATCAATAAAGGATTTGGTGACGCGAATTGCGGTGCAAATGGGCGCTGATGACCGACTGGATTTCGGCGCACGCCCTCGCCAGGCTGGTGAGCCCGATCGAATTACGGCGGACATTTCGAGATTGACGAAAATCGTCGGCTTTACTTCAAAAACGAAGCTCGAGACAGCAATTAGTGAAACAATCGCCTGGTGGCGAGGGCAAGTATCAAACCAGATTCCAGACGGAGCATGATGTGAAACTGACAATCGACAATGACAACCGGCAGCTGATTATTGACGACGATGGCAAAACGTCGACGACGGACCTCTACTCGCGAGAGGCATTCGATCTGCTTTCGAGGGAATGGGTACGGCTGGGCTGGCAGATGAAGTATCCCTACACGTTCTCATGGATGGGTCGTCCAATTATCCAGCTCCCGGAGGACATGCTGCGCACACAGGAGGTCATTTACCGCCTGAAGCCGGACGTCATCGTTGAAACCGGTATCGCACATGGCGGCTCCCTGATCTATTACGCGAGTCTTTGCAAGGCGATGGGGAAAGGACGAATCATTGGTGTCGACATTGAAATACGGCCACACAATCGCAAGGCGATTGAGGCCCACGAGCTCTACGACATGATATCGATGGTAGAGGGAAATTCTGTCGCACCGGATATTGTCGGTAAGGTTGATGAGCTGGTTGGCGACGCGAATACGGTACTGCTCATTCTTGATTCGAATCACACGCGCGAACACGTGCTCGCTGAGCTCGAGGCATATCATCACCTCGTAACACCGGGATCTTATGCGGTCGCAACAGACGGCGTCATGAAGTGGGTCTACGACGGCCCGAGAGGCGAGCCCGAATGGAAGGACGACAACCCGTCGTCGGCTGCACACGAGTTTGTCAAACGACACCCGGAATTTGAGATCGAGCAGCCCGACTGGCCTTTCAACGAAAGCGACCTTGAAACCAACATCACGCATTGGCCGGATGCCTGGATTCGTCGCAAGAATAGTTAATCCCTGCGAGACATGGCCTGGAATATGAGCCACACGGCGATGTCGGCGATGAGGACGACGACACGGAAGCCGGCAATCAGTGCTGCGAGCCCCATGAATCCGATCGGACTCGCCATCAGCTCACTTGCAACCAGTTCGAAAACACCGATGCCTTGTGGGGCGAATATTGCGAGGAAACCAACGCCCCACGAAAACAGGTAGATACCTGCCATTTCAATCGACGAGTATGGCCCGGTCGAATCCGGAAATGCATTGAGGTAAAGCAGAAAAGCGGCCGCCGCACCGACCCAGAAGACAAGCACCAAAGCGATACTTCGCAAATAAGCTGCGACAGCGAGACGATTTTCGCCGCCCAGCACGCGCGCATTGATCACTACGAGCAAGACAGGTAATCCAACGACACCAGCCACGCTGGCAAGCGCGGCGATCATGCCAAGCGTATCGCTCCCCCGCGTTGCAAAAACAATAGCCCCGCCAATCGCCAGGGTGATCGCAGCAGCGAGCGCATTCTCCAAGAGCACAAATGTACTCAGTTGCCGTGCATCGACACCCTGCGCACGATAATCCATGACCCGCCCAACCGTGTGCCAGATGCCACCCGGCAGATAGCGTGCCGGTAGTCGCGCGGCGTGTGTCGCAAATGCCTGGCGCCAGCTAATGTCTGCGCCACAGGCGTTCAATACGATCACCGCAAAAAGCGGCGACAGGATATGCAACGCCCCCCAAACTGCTGCGGCGAGTGCAACATACAAGAGCGAGGCATTGCTTATCAGGCTGGCGAGATCGCTTCTCGATCGCCATGCAAAGTACAGGAGGAAAGCAAAGGCGACTGGCGTAAAAAGTAGCTTGAGCGCTTTGACGATTTTGCCATTCATCAATTGCGCTTCGCATTTGCCTTGCGGCGACCGACAATGTAGCGAACGGGCAGGGCCGGCAGCAACGCAAGCAGGATCATCAGTCGTTGCGGCCAGGTAATCGGCGCTCGCCAGACAGCGCCGAGTAAAGCAATCGGCAGCCTTAGCAAAGGAAAGTGACGATCCAGGGCCGTGATCGCCTGTCCGAACTGCGGGTCGGCGTAGCGTTTCATTCGCTCTGCGTGCGTTTCCTTTTTGCGAACATCGCGGCGATTCCACCACGCATTCGGCGCATGCACAAAATCGCCCATCAGGATCATCTCGGACAACAGCACGAGGTCAGTGCCGGCGAAGTTCTGCATGCCGTGAGTTTTTTTCAGGTTTTTCATCCGCATCAGCCCGAGTACTGGATGCATATTCCCCCAGAAAACCGTGAAGAACCTTGAAAATACGCTCTTGTTGCGCGTATCCGGGTAGTCCGTATCACGATCGTCTCGCTCGCCGTCTGCATTGATCCAGTACGATGAAGCGAAAGCGAGCGTCGCTGTATCGTTTGCTTCGAGAATTGCGACGCTTTCAGCGATCAGGTCCGGCGACCAGACATCATGACCGGCAGCCCACATGAAGTAGTCTCCGTCAGCCTTGTCGAGTACGAGACGGAAATTCGCTATGGCGCCAATGTTGCTGTCAGCGCGCAAGTACGTAATGCGCGCATCTTCGGCGGCCGCTTTCCGGCCTATTTCGCCGGTCCGGTCCGTCGACGCATTGTCGGATATCAGTATCTGAATATTTGCATAGCTTTGCGATCTTAGCGATTCGAGAGCGAGCGACAGAAAGCGCTCCTCGTTGTAGATGGGCATACCGATGAAAACGCGAGGTTCGCTGTGCTGATCCGTACCCATTGCGGTCAGTTGCTGCTATTTGCAGAGTCCCTGAGAAATTGATAACAAAGCGATAGCGCCGCAATTTCAACGGCAAAGCTGACAACGTAAACCAACAGATTAATCAGCAAACCCGCAATATCCGGAAGCTGCAACAGCGCCGGCCGAAGCATCGATGTAATACCGAACATGACAGCGAGCGGAATGAGCAGGATTGTCGTCATCCTCGGCCCATTGCCCGCCGTCAGGTACCAGGAGCCCGACAGAAACATATTCTTACCGATCGCGCTCACAGGCAGAACCATGCTGAATCTTCCCTGGATATAGGCAACAGCAATGTAGGTCAGTACCATACCCAGCCACGGCGTACTTATTCCAAACGGTGTTTCGGGGCTCATCAAAAAGATAACGCCGAAAATCCAGCTCCCCAGTAACAGAACAATGCTGAGGATGATCAGATTGATAAAGTAGGCTGTCTCCCGCTTGGTCCAGTACACGGACCATGGATTGTTTAGCGAGTCGGGTCCGAGCTGCACTACTCGATGGCAGGCGATCGCAATCAAGGTTGTGAACGGCAAGGCAATGAACCAGAAAAGCGCTGTCTTCAAAAAGCCTGCGCTCATCGAATCCTGAATCGCACTCAGAACGAGCAACGCCAGTGCCGGCAACGTGAAGGCCCGTATCAAGGTTCCGATATTGCGGAATACGGCACCGTAGGCGCCGAGAATCATGGAGAGAATGGGCAACTTTGACATCATGAGGTGTAACGCCTGTACGTGTTGCTAGGTGATGGCCAGCTTACGGGCCGCCCTCTGCGACTGCAAGATCGGCAGCGCAAAACCGTCGACTGCGTTGTATTTCCGTCAGGTATTCATTGCGCGCGCGAGCTTTCTTTTTGCTGCTGTTATCGCATCCTTTGTTGCATCTGGCATCGATTCGAGCTTGCGCAATGCCTGTAGCGCCCGCTCAACATCGCTGCCAGCGAGCCACTCAACGGCGCGAGGGACCTTGTTTTTGTCTTCATCAAGCACCGCAGCAGTTTTGCCATCAAGGATCGCAACGCGATGCTTGCAGAGATTGCCGAAACTTCCCGCCGAACAGGTACACAACGCTGTCAGGTTGTCGTTGTCCTTGATAAACGTTATTTCATACGGCTCGGATGACGACCCTTTCACCTGTATCGTGAATTGTTCCATCTAGTGTCCCTCATGGTCCGCTGGCAACGTCGGCAAGTGTGCACGCAACTCGCGCTGCGCAGCGACTCCATTTTCCGGTATTCGATGTTGTATTGGCAATTCTCAGGGCTTCCGCGGTGTTACCCACATGGTAATTCGAGCATGCAGAACCGGGCGGTTCGCCTCATCCGTGACATTGATGATGACAGGCACTTCAACAGCGTCGGCAAATCGCGGAATCGGATCAATTGTCGCTTCGGCGATCAGGGCTGTTTCCGCCCGGGCAAGATACTCAACGGTCATACCCTTCGGTATCCAGCGATGACTGGCAGGAACCGTCACTTCCGTCATGGTGCCTGCTGCCAGCTCGGCGAGATTGCACATCGCGATAGCATGCACTGTACCGATGTGGTTCGTCACGCGCCGACGCTTTTTCATGCGAACGATGCTGTGACCCGGTTGTAGCTGCAAGAAGACCGGTCGAATAGTCGAAAAATACGGCGCCCTGAGGCAGACAATTCGCGAGAATAGCCACTTGCCTCCGGGGTACGAGGAAAGGCGTTGCCATGCGGTCAGTGCGAAGTTGCCGTTGCTGGAATTCATTGAAGCCATGCTGGATTTACTCGTGGCATCCTGCTGCTTAGTCTAGCAACTACCCTGGAACAATTGGCGGCTATCGAAGGTCCTTCACCATCTTGATGATAATGTTGTCGGCGCCATTCGCCCCGACCTGGGTCTCGCGACTAACCTCACGATAACCGCGGGCAGCATAGAGGGGTTCTCCGGGAACAGTTGAGCCGAGCTCGATTGTTTTGTACCCGGCGTCACGTGCAGCGGCTTCGCCAAGTTCCAGCAACAGGGAACCGATGCCGCGACGAACCCACGATGGATGTGTATACATTGCACGAATTCGAGCGGCCTCGTTCGCCGGATCGCTGAACGAGTCGTCACGGCCGGCCGTGTGATTGCCGCCGTAAAGTGTACGTCGCTTTCCCCAACCGCCGCAGCCAACAAGAACAGTCTCGCCATCCTGCTCGGCCTCAATAACAAAGTAGGTGCCGTCTTCGATCAGAGTCGCGTCGACGCCCATCGATTCCTGGGTGGCTTCAATCTCCTCCGAAGAAAGAAAATGCTTCATGTTCTCGCGAATCGAGCGCTGCATTAACTCAATGATCGCCGGTATGTCAGCTTCTACGGCAACGCGATGCTTGAAACCTTGCAGCCTGGGATTCATATTTGTTTGTTGTTGCCTCGGTAAACCTGAATTCTACGCAGATCAGGTCGGCAGACCAAATCGGTAAGTGTGGTTTCGCGAGCCGGGCTTGGGCAAGGAGTGTTACGCCGTCGCTGAGGGACTATTGGGCAGCGGAAGCTCGATCTCAAGCCATTCGCCCGACGCAGTATCGCGTATGACGACCGTGTTCCCATGCGAGTAATACCAGCCGACCAGCTTCTCTCCCCAGCTTTCAACACGGCGAAGATAGTCTGCTGGCCAGCCACCCGGCGGCGCGACAATGGCGTCGTCGTTAAAGAAATAGACGATAGTTTCGCGATCAATGCCACCGATGTCCTCGAATACTTTGTCGATGACAACTGCAATCGCCTCGGGACTCATTCGTGGCAAGGACGGGCAATACGCATAGATAACGGAGTCAAATTCGGCCTGTCGAATGATGCGTCCACAGTCGTCGGCAATCGGCATGCCGCCGCCAGCACACCCGGACAGCGATACAATGCAGAGTACAATCCCCGCTCGCGAAATCCTGCTACTGAGCGTTTGAGCTCGCTCAAATCCTTTCTTAATCATCGAGCATGATGATCTTCTTCGTCATCGCCGGCTATCGGTGAGCATTCAAAGCCTCGCTTAATCAGGCACTGCAGGTCGATGGCAAGTAGCGTTTGCCGTCTGCAGATTCGGCGCATTGTTCGGTGGCTCATTGTTCGGTGGCTCATTGTGAACTATCCGAATCTTTGAATTCAATCAATTGCCTGACCGATATCGCCATAAACCAAAGGAACAGAACACCCAGATACAGTCGCTGATACATTCCGGTGCCCTCTCTTGAAGACTCCGATTCGACCATTGCCACAAGTAGTACGAGAGACGAAACAGCGGTTACCAGTGAATAGATGCCGAATCGGCGCCAGCTGGCGGTGCGGAACAGGGACAGTCCGCAGGTAAAGACGCCGGCAGTAAGAGCCGGAAAAGCGATAATGGAGAACAGGTCGTGAAGTTTCTGGTCCGGCGATCTATCGACGACCGGGCAACCTACGTCACAGGAAAAAACTCCGGCAAAAAACATACTGATGGCGAAAATAACCAGGAGAGCCGTCCCCAGCAAATTAAGCGCAGTGCGTGGAAGTCGTTCACGGAGTACCAGGACGAACACAAAAATTAGCGCGGCTGACATCATGAACCCGAGATAATTCATTGCCCATGCGAAATGGCCGCCGGCTTCACCGAGCTCACTAATAAACTGATTCACGTGGCTATAGTCGGGACGCAGAGACCCTACGATTGCCACCGCGGTGAAAAAGAAAACTGGCCCACCAATACCCGCAAAAAGTCGCAACCGGATGAGCAATCGAGAGTCCATGAGGGCCACCTGACGTGGAAACCAACTGGTAACCAGCGTACGTCGCAGCTATTGCGGTTGCAAGATGCGTAGCGAGAGTGAATGGCACGAGCAGCGAGCGCGCTTAGGATGCAAAGGGCGTGACACTCGTCGCTGTCACATGATCCTTGTGTCAGGCGGCGCCTTTGGAGAGTCTCCGACGCGCGTCTGAATCCGATAGCCCGAGAATCTCCACCGTCTTGCGCGGTGATGAGCCTCTTGTAACTATACGGACGTCGCCATTTGGCAAGCCCAGTACTTCTGTCAAAAGAGACTCCACCGCCGCATTCGCCTTACCACGTTCCGCGGGCGCAGTGACCCGCACCCGCAATGTATCTCCGAGCCATCCAGCGATACCGCTCCGAGACGAACCTGGAACAACTTTAATCGGTAGCCTGCACTTTACGACACTCATCGATTCTGATCCTCGCGGTGTCGGTCACCAGGCCACCTGGAGCCGCTGCGCAAATCTGTCTGAGTCGAGTAACGGGTGCCGTTTATTGTTAAGCCGCATCGTGCGACAAACCAGGCGCTTTGCGTCAGAAGCCAGCGCATTATCAGGCTGCGACGCTATGTACTGGCGTCATTCTCTCTCCGGGTTTTATTTACGAACCAAAGGGTCGCGATTGTTCCTCCAACCATCAATAGTAAGGTGCCGCTTCCAATAATGATTCCAATTGGCTTCGGAACCGGCCATGGCTCGTAACCACGCAACACCATGATGTCCTGATAGTGAAGTATTTGATAAGCGGCGCTGAGATACTTTACGACCAAGACGCCCGCGTATAGTCCGTACAGACCAGACACAAGCTTGTATGTGGATCCATTGATGCGATCCCCTGCCAAATGGGCAGCAGCAATGAGCGCAAAGGTATACGTCATCCAGATCTGTAGCGTCGAATCCGAGAGGCCAAGTGCTTCGTAAAGCGCCTGGTAGACTAGATCAATTGACATGGCTTCTTGCATTGGCATCAGGTCTACCAGCTCGTTCAGGAAATACGCGAATGGCTACTTCGATTTTAGCGGCCGCCCAAGATCGCCAATCTTGAGGTTCAGTACTTGCAGTGTAAACGGAATCATCACATCAAGACCGGGTCCTGCATAACTATGACATTTGCCAAATGGGAATATTACAGTATTTACCTGGGTAGCAATCCGAATAGTCGTTAGTATAGTAACCGTCAGGCAACGACTCCGAAAAGATGTCCGACGCCGGCTGTAAGAGCCATCGCAAGCGCACCCCAGAAAGTCACTCGAATAGCACCGACAGAAATTCTCGCGCCGCCAGCGCGCGCTGCCAAACTGCCGAGCAGAGCGAGGAAGACGAGAGATGACAGCGCCACTGCGGGTATTAGCGTGGTTCCCGGTGCCGCCCACGCAACAATCAATGGCAACAAAGCGCCAACAATGAATGTTCCGGCGGAAGAAAAAGCGGCTTGAACTGGACGCGCAGTGCCGCCTTCCGTTATGCCTATTTCATCTCGAGCATGCGCGCCAAGTGCGTCGTGAGCCATGAGCTGTTCTGCGACCGTAGTAGCCAATGCGGGCTCAATTCCTCGGCCTACGTAGATTTCCGCAAGCTCTTCTTTCTCCAACTCATGATTCTCCTCCAGGGATTTTTTTTCAAGCGCCAGATCGGCCGCTTCAGTATCTGACTGCGAGCTGACCGAGACATATTCACCTGCAGCCATTGACATCGCACCAGCCACCAGTCCAGCAACGCCGGCAAGAAGAATATTTTCTTGCGATGTACTTGCTGCTGCAACACCAATTATTAGACTTGCCGTAGAGACGATACCGTCATTTGCGCCGAGCACTGCCGCGCGGAGCCATCCGACGCGATGCACTTTGTGGGCTTCATGGTGAGACATGCGGCACCTCGGCGAGCAGTGCTGAAAATAACATAGGTGTCACCTCCCGTAACCCAGAGTACTGCTACAACAATGCTAGAGCAAAAATGACCAACCATATGCCGAGAGGAATATGCAATAGGGCGGCAAATTCTGGAGATTTTTCAGAACCCGCTCCGGCGAAGAGCAAGGTTCCGCCACCGAACGTAAAAAGTAAGGGCAACAGACCATAAATACCAGGCAAGTCCGGACTCAGTCCGAAGGCCCGAAGAAGATGATAAACCCCGCATCCGCCTAATATTACGAAGCTGGCGATTTTCTCTATCCTGAAAAGATTCGCGAAGAACGTGCCACCGGAGTCAGGACGGTTGTCAGTGTCAGTCTTGATTTGTTTCTCCTTTGACGAGCGCCATCTATCGTTTGGCTACCTTGCATCAAGTATCTGGCGCGGGCCTTGCCAAAGCAAGGTTGAATGAAAAGCTGCAAGGGCTGTGACAGAGACCGCCCGGCGTCGAGTGCGGTGCATTGTTATTTCCACGTCTGGCCGGTCGCTTCGAACTGAATCTTCTTGACTTTCGACAGATTCGCTGACTTCTTCGTCTGCCACAAATCGTAGTCTTGCTGCATAGCCAGCCAACTCTCCGGAGAGCGACCCAGTGCTTTGGATAAACGCAACGCCATCTCGGGGCTGATAGCACTCTGCTCCGACGTGACACGTGCCATGGTCGATGCAGCTACACCCAAGCTCTCTGCAAGAGCCCGGATACTGATATCGAATGGTTCGACGTATGTCGCCCGGATAAATTCGCCCGGGTGCGCGGGATTATGCATAGGCATTAGTGAAAATCCTCATAGTCCAAAACTTATGCATTGCCATCTTCTAATTCAGGCGCATTGTTAGGCTGCGCTGTGCGATGAGCCACATAGCTGCTCTAGTCAGAAGCTGCCGCTACAGTCGGATCATTCTCGGCATGGAAAAGGCTCGCAATCCGCCGTTCGCTGCCAGTCCGAATCACCGTTCTATGCTCAATATCCCATCGATAAACTTTTGAAAGTCCGGGTTGAATATAAATCTCTCACTTTCCCATGCCCATCGCATGTGCTGCCCTCTCCTTTTAGCAGCATCAACCGTCTCAAACCCACGAGCTGTCCCGGCGTTCATAGAGACTTCCTGGATTACAGCTTCGAAGAGTGCCGGGTCCAACGTCCCGTTGAGGTGCTGACGATGGGCATTCGACCACGTATGAAAAAGTGCACGCCACATTGCGAGCATCTGAAACTTAGCCTCGGGCGGTGCATCGGCGGGGTTCTCGGCGTTCGCAGCAACTGCTTTCGCAAGCTCAGGACTGGATGCAAGCACCAGATTGAACTCTCGAAAGGAGTCCTTCACAGCAGCATTGGTCGCCGAACGGGTGGCGACCGAATTTTGCCTTACTTCGATCCCAACGAATATAAGTGAAGCGACAAGCGCGAAGATACCAACTCCCTGCACCCAATCATTCAGTTTTGTCGAATCCATAATACGGGCTCCGCTCCCACTAACCCTAGGTGCAGGCTGGGATATCTGTTCGCTGCGGTTGCCAGGGTTAGAAGCAGCCGGCCAGACCTAATCCTAGCGACTGCCTGCCCTCAGGTACATAGCGGATACTCGGATCCGACTTGGCCTCTGCTGCGGCCTTACGTTTGGCTAACACGCGCTTGAGGTAAGGCGTGCTGGGCCAAGTGATGGGTGCCGCGCATTGTTGGGCGGCGCCTGTATTTCTCTCACCCAGCCAGCACGCGCACGAGCGTATACACCACCATAGCGAGCACAGAAATAGAACTGACAGTCCATAGAGTGGCCCGAATATCATGTAGCTGTGCAGTTGCGTAAGCAACGAAGTGAGCTGCTCGCGCAATAACGTATGCCCATAGCAGTACTTGCGCCAGAAAGAGTGGCGGTTCCACAAGTACGAATAGCAATCCAGAAACTAAAAACGCGGGGATACTTTCCAGGTCATTTAAATTCATACGCCGTGAACGTTCAACGTATTCGTTTGGCTCTAGCTGGCCCGGTTCCGGATTCGGATTGACGGGGCTTTTTTTTGCATCCTCCGGGCTACGGAAACCTGCCCGCACGCTCATCATACGAACGACCGTCATCCAAGGCTGCAGCATCAGCTTCAGCAACATGATCGAGGCGGCAATCACATAGGTAGAAAAGACTGGGTTTTCCAGGCTCAGAATCGCGATTTCTGCTGTCATCGATATTCTCCGTCGGTTCCGATATGTTTCAGAGCCGCCTGACGCTAAGCTAACTTGATTTCAGCTTATGGCGGCATGCTTGCGAACGCAAGAATAGTGACGGAAGCCAAGATGCAAGTGCAGCGCCTTGTATGTTTCGTGTCGGGCATTCATCAGGGATAAAGTGAG
>CAXBKH010000009.1:0-153612 GCA_963976365.1 uncultured bacterium
GATTGCGGTCGCGTTCATTCCAGTCAGCTAAGGGCAGGGAAATAAATGTCCGGTGGGGGTCCCACTGGCCAATTACGCTATATATCGAAGTTGCTTCACCACTCTGGACATACGGCTGCAGAATTTCTTCGATAGTGTCGGTCTGGCGATCCATGAAATTTATCCCGACACCTTCCGGACCGGAGGCAAAGATGCGGACTATTCCGCGATCTTCGGGTGGTACCAGCTCGCGATCGAGAGACTGATACGCGATGCCGGCGGACACCGCGAACAAAAGCGCCACCCCGACGCCAATCCAGGGTCGGTCGAGCAGCCACGAAAGCAGGCGTTTGTAGCCAGCCGCAAATCGTTCGCCGAAGCGTGACAGGACGTTGTCCCTGGCTGCATTGTCCGCGCTCCTGAGAAGCCGCACTGCCGCGGCCGGCACCAGCGACAATGCAACAAAGCTCGAAATAACGACGGCCGAGGCCAGAACCAGGCCGAACTCGCGGAACAGCCGACCTGCCGTGCTTGGCAGGAATGCGATTGGAATGAATACGGAAATCAAAACGGCGGTGGTCGCGATAACGGCGAAGAATACCTGCCGTGTACCGATGACTGCCGCGGCACGACTGCGCATGCCCTCCGCGCGTTGCCTTTGAATGTTCTCGAGAACGACGATTGCGTCGTCGACGACGAGTCCTGTTGCAAGCACCAACGCAAGCAACGTGAGAATGTTGATCGAGAAACCCAGCAACCAGATCGCCGCGACCGTTCCTATGAGTGCAACCGGTATGGCCACTGCCGGCACCAGGGTGGCACGCAGGCTGCCCAGGAACAACCAGATGGTCGCGATAACAATCGCGATTGACAGCATCAGCGTGATTAGTACCTGCGCAACGGAGCTGCTGATGAATGTTGCCTGATCGTCGGTGACGACAAGATGAAAATCATTGCTGCCTCGATTGATGCGGTCGACGATAGCATTGACGCCTGCCGAAATTTCAATCGTGTTCGAGCGAGCCTGACGAATGATGCCCATGCCGAGGACAGGCCGGCCGTCCAGTCGGGTTATGTTGTCGGTATCTTCAGGTCCAAAGTAGATGTTGGCCACGTCGCGCATTCGAACCGAATTGCGAATGACAATGTTGCCAATTTCCTCTTCATTGACGACTGTTGCGTCGGCCCGGACCATCAGTTGTTGATCCAGTGAGCGGAAGCTTCCTGCCGGAACATCAAAAGGCGCCTGTCTAAGCGCAGCAGCAACTTCGGATATCGACAGTCCAAAGCTGGTCAGGCGAAGCGGGTCGATAGCGACATGCAACATGCGCCGCCGGTCGCCGGACAACTGCACGTCGGCAACACCGCTAATGGAAATGAAGAGCGGCACCAGCTCGCGCTCAACGAGTCGCGTCAGGTCTTCCATGGGTAGCGTGTCGCTGTAGACAGCGACGTTGACCACGGCCTGTGCATCGTCGTCGGCTTTCACCACGAGAACCTGTTCAATGCGATCCGGCAATCGCCGCGTCACGCGACTGACCGCTTCGCGCACGTCGGCCGCGGCCGTGTCGAGATCGACGCCGGGGCGAAACTCAATAAAGATCCGGCCGCTGTTTTCCTCTGATGCCGAGCGCAGAGTTTGAATGCCGGAGACGCGCGCGACAGCGCCTTCCAAAAGGCTCACGACCTCGGTATCCATTGTTTCCGGTGACGCACCCGGGTAGGTGGCACGGACAGTGACAACAGGTCGGTCGACATCCGGCAGTTCGCGGATTTCTACGGCGAGCAAAGCGGCGATGCCGGCAAGAACGATAAGCAGGTTGACGACCAGTACCAACACCGGCCGACGGACGCTGACACTGGGCAAATCATTGCGATCGATTTGATTCATGGTACTAGCTCGTCGGCACGTCGACCGGGTCGGCCCCCATCGGCATCGCGTCACCCTGTTCGTCTCTGACGAGGCGCTGTAGGTCGTAACTGACCGGGGCTCCGTCGCGCATGCGCTGCGTTCCTTCAATAACCACGATATCTCCCGACGTCAGGTTGCCGTCAACCAGCACGCGGCCTTCGCGGCGCTGCACAACATTGACCGGTACCCGGGTCGCGACGCCGTCGGCGACGGACCATACATAAGCGCCATCCGCACCCCAGTGAACACCCGTTGCGGAAATGACGGGGTAAAGACTGCCCTGCACATCGGCGCGTACCCGGAAACTCATGCCGGGTCGCAGTGCATCGTCGTCATTGGGTATGCGCGCCCGCGCCACGAAGGTTCGGTTCTGCGGATCTATGCGACTGCCGATGTCGATAATTTCGCCGGCGCCGACTGGCTTCTGGTTACTCCAGGTCTCCAGCTGCACCGTGTCACCGATACGAAGATCGCTGATGAATGCCTCAGGAACTTCGAAGCTGATAAACATCGTGCTGCGATCATCGAGTGTCGTAATCAGGGTATCGGTGCCGACCCGGTCGCCCGGGTCAACCTGGGTGCTGCCAACATGGCCATCGAAGACAGCCACAATGGTTCGATCTTCAAGTGCAATACGTGCCTGTTCCAGTTCGACACGCGCTGTTTCTGCCGCTGTGCGGGCCGCATCCAGCGTCGTCGGCAGAACCGCACCGCTGTCGGCCGAGCGCCGGTACCGATCGTAAAGCCGCTCATTGTCTTGCAGTTTGAGCTCGGCCATGCGGACGGCCAGTGTTTCCTTGCGGCTGTCCAGTTCGACCAGTACGTCGCCAGCCTCGACCGCCTGGCCAGGTTCGAATTTCACGGCAACGACCTCACCCGATGTCGGTGCATAGATGTCGGCGGAAAGGCGTGCTTCGGACGTGCCCACAGCCTCGATACGAGCACGATCGCTCTCGAATCGCAGCGCCTCGGCAATTACGCGTACCTCAGAGGCGGCTGGACGCGCGCCTGCCGTGTTGCTGTTCTCTGCATCGCTGCATGCCGCTGCGCTCAGTGCGATCAATGAAATAACAACAGGTGGGCTGATTCTAATCATCCGGACATTATAGATGCGTCCGCTATTCATTTGCGCAAAATCGTCGCGATGCTGACAAATCTTTACAGCGGCCAGATCGCCAGAATCGAACAGTCCGGCTGGCGCTGGCCGCACCCGGCGCGATTGCCGGGTTCGGCATCTAGGCTTTAGGCTGCGATGGCTGCACGTTGACGTTGAGCCTGAAAAGATTGCCGGGGTCGTATCGATCCTTGAGTGCAACGAGTCGCTGGTAATTTCCCCGATAGTTGCGATTGACGCTGGCCTGGGTCTCGTATTCACCGGTATTGGTGTAGAAACCGTTCGTGAACTTTTCAATGTCTGAAAAATAACTGCGAATGTATCGAATGTGGGGCTCAGGGTCGGCGCCTTCATTCCATGCAACGACCACAGCGGGTCCATTGACTGCATTGCGGTTGGGAAACGCCGTTGCGCTTTCGCTGACGCGGTTAATGGCGCCGCCGGATTGCTGGTAGAAGAACGTGGTAGCACGAAAAGGATCGGCTTCGAATCCGTCAACGATGGCGTTGACCTGTGCATCGTCGATTTCGTTGACAAGCCCTGACTTCAGGTAGTCGCCACCGTGTCGAGGGTCCGAGTTGTCCCACGACCTCTGCAGGGCGACGTAGTCCATCGGCCCGATCGTATTGGCCACCGGTTTGCCGAATGAAGCAATCGGT
This sequence comes from uncultured bacterium, assembly GCA_963976365.1. Classification (GTDB taxonomy): domain Bacteria; phylum Pseudomonadota; class Gammaproteobacteria; order Steroidobacterales; family Woeseiaceae; genus UBA1847. The sequence continues at coordinate 3,665 of CAXBKH010000009.1, forward strand.
GCAAGGAACTCATCGGCGTCCGCATGCTCGCCCGAATAGACAGCATGAACGACGACGGCTCCCGGTTTGCCACCGGGCGGCGCCGCCATGATCAGGTCGAGCGACAACTCATCCGGTGCACCCTGGCTGTAGTCGGCGTAGTTGCGAATGACCTCTTTCGCCTGGTCCGGTGTGAAGACGACGTCGCCGGCGATCACCGTGCGATCCATTTCATGCAGGTCGAATTCGAATGCCGTTACGACGCCGAAGTTGCCGCCGCCGCCGCGAACACCCCAAAAAAGGTCAGCGTTTTCCTCCTCGCTGGCATGTCTTAGCACGCCGTCTGCCGTTACGATGTCAACACTTCGGATGTTGTCGAGTGCAAGACCGTATTTTCGCGCAAGCCTGCCGAATCCGCCGCCCAGTGACAGGCCACCAACACCCGTGTGCGAAACGGTTCCGGCCGTTGTGACCAGTCCCTGTGCCATGCTCTCGTGATCCAGTTCGCCGAGCAGGCTGCCGCCGGCCACCCAGGCGCGCTGCCTGCGACGATCAATCCGGGCACCTCGCATCGTGGACAGGTCAATCTGCATGCCGCCGTCGCAGGTCGATTTTCCGGACATGCTGTGACCACCGCATTTCACGGCGACAAGCAGATTACGTTCGTTCGCAAACCGGACAGCTTCTGCGACATCGGCTGCACCACTTGGACGGACGACAAGCGCAGGGTATTTATCAATCGACGGATTCAGGACGTGGCGCGCCTTGTCGTAACCCTCATTGCCGGCAAGCAGCAACTGTCCGCGAAGTGCGGCCCTGAGCTCGGCAAGCGCGGCCTCTTCAATGGTGACCTCGACACCGTCGCCAGTTCGTCCGACGACACTTGCTGACATCACCAGCAGTTTATTGAGTAACGCGCTGGCTTGTGCGCTACCGGGTATCGCTGCGGCCACGGCGGCGGAGACGGTTGAACCCAGGAATAGTCGACGATTCATGTTCATCCCTTGTTGTTTTTGTTGTAACGGCAAACATAGCCGATGGGCCGGGGTATATCCATACGCGATCGACTATAATCTATTGGATAAGGGACGTTGATTATGGACACGATCTTGCGGTTTCTTGTCGAAGCCCGACGACGCAGCGTTTTTCGCTCAGGCGGAATTTATATTGTTGGCGCATGGGTTTTCATTCAGGTTGCGCAACTGGCGTTGCAGTCGCTCGAATACCCTGACAGCGTGCTGCGCTATTTCTGGCTGGTTTCGATCGCCGGGTTTCCGCTGGCGTTGGTGTTTGCCTGGCGATACGACATCACGGCGGAAGGTCTGCGGCGAACGCCGCCTGCCGATGTGTCCGAGGCTGTCGATCCTGGATTGCGTGCGCCGGACTTTATATTGCTGACTGCACTGTTGGCGATTGCCGTGGCGATGTCAGTGGGTGTCATCAATGAAATCCGGCAAATTGACCCGGTATCTGTTGCTGCAACGAGTACCGGTGCCAATCCAAATTCGCTGGTCATATTGCCGCTGCGCAATGTGTCCGGTGACCCGACACAGGAGTACCTGTCGGCGGGCATTCACGACAGCCTGATTTCAAGCCTGTCCAGAATCAGGTCGCTGCAGGTCATCGCGCGAAGCTCGACACGAAACCTCGACAGGGAACTCGGTGCGAAGCGAATCGGCAGTTTGCTTAACGTAGCCAATGTACTGGAAGGGTCGGTTAGCCGCATTGAGGATCGCGTCAGGGTTTCCCTGAATTTGATCGATGCGGCGACTGACACGTCAATCTGGTCCAAAAACTACGACGGCGATTTCCACGACGTGCAATCCGTGCAGGAAGAATCGATGCGCGCGATAACGACAGTCATCAAAGGGCGGCTGTCGTCCGAAGACGAGCAGCTTTTGGCCAGCAAGGCGGATGTTCGTCCGGATACCTACGAGGCTTATCTGCGTGGCATTTTTCAGTTGCACAAGGAATCGCCGGAGGGCTACAAGCGCGGCATTGCGATATTAACGGACGCGATCGACAATGACCCGTCCAGCGCGCTCGCACACGCTGCACTCGCATACGGCTACGGCAAACTCGGACATAGCCCGTTTCCTGTTGACGGTGCGTACGAGCAATCGAAGAACCTCGCGCTGAAAGCGCTGAGTATCGATGACTCGTTGCCCGAAGCCCATCTTGCCGTCGGCATGTACAAGCTCTACTACGAGTGGGACTGGATCGGGGCGGAATATGCATTGCGGCGGGCGATTGCATTGAATCCAAACCTGGCCGACGCCCACTATCACTATGCATGGATGATGGAATTGATGGGCCGTGGCGACGAGGCGCTCAGGGCTGGTGAAATTACGCGTGAGCTGGACCCTCTGGATCCATTCATGCTCGGCTGGCTTGCGGACCAGTATCGGAGCGCCGGGTTGTACGAAAAGGCGATTGAGACGGCCAGGGAAGCGATCGACATCAATCCGCAGCATCCGGTTGCGTGGCTGGTCCTCGGCTTTACCTACAGCGAGATGGGACGGCATGCCGAGGCGATCGAGGCGCATCAAGCATTGCAGGACAATCGATTCTGGAAACATGCCATTGGTATTGTCTATGCGAATGCCGGCATGGCAGACGAAGCGGCAGCCGTCCTGGAGGGTCTGGGAACAATAAAAGGATTCCTGACCTGGAGAGTCCTGATACTTGCGGCGATGAAAAACGACGATGAGTTTTTCGCGGCGCTGGCGGAGGCGCGAAGCGCCCGACCGCCATGGTTTCCGTGGTTTATTTGCTGGTTCCAGCAAACCCGGTATCTTGCGGGCGACCCGCGAATGCAGGCCTACGCGGCCGAATTAAACCTGCAGCTTAAAACGGATTCGACCTGAGACCAGGCTGTCGGGCATGGTCTCCCCAGGCGCGTCGATCTCGCGCTCCCTTAGCCCTCAGCCCAGGCTTTCTTGAGCCATGCCTGGACCTCCTTATCAACATCGGCTGCATTCTCCAGTCGCACCCGGTGGCTAACCATTGCATTGAAACTACCGGACTTTTCAAGCCGGCCTTTCGCCGCTTCGCCTTTCAGGTTCAGACCCAGGTCGACTCGCGTTTTGGTCGATGGCTGAATGATTGCGAACTGTTTGGATCGACGAAGGCTGACGTATGCTTTCTTCGGCGCCACCTCAATCGGCCCACAGCGTTTTGCCGCTTTAATTAATGCGTCATAAATGGGCTTGAGCGTTGCTTTGTTACCGGCGTATTGCGCGGCAACCAGATCCCCAACATTGCCGGTGCTGCCTGCATCGCTTTTCAGGGTCTTGTGTGCGACCAGGTTCGCAAAGCCATGCGTCATGCCGTGGTCCGCTTTCAGGTGTTTGACGATTTCGCCGTGTTTCGACAGTTTGGATTTTTCGGCAATCGCGATCCATTGCTCCAGCGTCTTGCCGGTTTTATCCTTGAGATTCGCGATCATTTTTTCGGCCATTTGTTCGGGTGATTGCGGCATGCGACTTCTCCTGCTATTGCTAATTATCGAGCGGCCATTTGTCGGCGCTCATCGACTTGGGCGTGAATGGCGCCATGATCGAGAACATGGCGAGCATGATTCGCGCACCGAAAGTGACTTTCCCGGTTTCGACGTAAGCCTTGAAATTTTCGACAATGAATTTCGATCCATCGGCCATCGATTTTTCGCTCCTGGAGCCGGCAACAATATTTTCGGTTATAAGACAAAACTCGGTTCCATCGGCGGTTTCTTTCAGCGTGTAAGTCACCGTCGACGCAGGGTCGTCCAGGGACGTCAGCCGAAAGCTGTGTACCAGCCGGTGGGGTGGGTCCATTTCGAGAATTTCGCCGATCACCGCAACCGTCTTGCCACCATTGGACACCATGCGATAGGGATTGCCGGATGCCATTGCATTGGTGTCCCAGCTTGAATTCCAGAAAAAAGGTCGCGGCGAGTGGGTGTTGACGAGTTCCGACCAGACAGTCTCGATCGGTGCCTTGATTAGTACTTTGTAGATAGCCTTGTCGGCATATTTCTTGTCTTGCATCACTTTGACCCCTTTTTCTTGTCGTTATCGTCGTTCCTGGCGCGAATCTCGGCGAGATACTTGATGCGCGTGAGATTGCCACTCCAGTAGGCGCTGTACTCGGTGGTCCAGCGTTCGTGGATTAACTGAATGGGTACCGCGTTGAAGTAGAGTCGCCGGGTGCGGCCGTCCTTTTCCGAAACAAGCAGGCCGGCGCTTTCCAGTACGCCGAGGTGTTTCATGACCGCAATACGGCTGACATCAAACTCTTTTGCCAGCAGGCCAACGCCAATGCCCGGGCACTCCTTGACGATGTCCAGCATGCGCCGCCGGCTCTCGTGAGCCAGTGCCTGGAAAACCGCGTCCATATCGTGATCGTCTAACATGTAACCAGATGGTTACTTAATTAAGCGAATGTGTCAAGCAAAAGAAAGCCCCGGTCCCGCAAATGAGGGTCGGGGCCTTGTTACTTGTCTTCTTTGCGGGTTTCGCCCCAGTCCGGGATTTCGACCGTCGTTGTCTCGCCGGATGTCTTGTCCCAGGCCTGCACGGTGCGGCGACGCCTGCGATTGGGGTTCGAGCAGGCGCGATCCGCCAGCTTGTTGGCGTGATCGATAACATAGAAGTTTTCGCTGCTCTTTTTCGTCATAGCCTTTTTGCGGCACCGAAGTGCGGCGCCGTCATAGCTAAAAGCGAAAACGAGCAGCGAATTACCTCATGCGGATCGACTTTTTCTAGGTTTCGATGTCGTCCGTTGTGGCGACGACATGGACCGCCGGTTTGTCGTTGTCAACATTGGCAGCTTGTCCGTTGCTGTCATCGCCGCCCATCATCATGGTAGCGGCTACGACGCCGAGAATTGCGCCGCCGAAACCACCGGCAGCAGCGGCCAACAGGGTCTTGGATGGAGGTGGTTCGCTGGGTTCAGGCATGATCTGAGTCCTTATTTCGATTACGGGAACGTTCATGACCAGTCTAAATGCCGTGCCCACGTCCCGCCAGCCCAACATTCGCCAATGCTTCATTGCGGTGCCCCAGCCGATTTGCTATCAAGGCAGGCACCCCGTGCATCATTGAAACCCACACTATGAGTTCATCATCCACCGTTACGACGTTGCTACGGGACTGGCGCTCCGGTGACAGGCAAGCGCTCGATGAACTGACGCCATTGATCTATGACGATCTGCGGCGCATCGCGGCGCGGCACCTGAATTCTGAACGATCCGGTCACACCTTGCAGGCGACCGCACTGGTCAACGAGGCTTTTGTGCGCCTGGCTGAGGCTGACCTGTCGTTTCAGGATCGTGCCCACTTCTTTGCAGTGGCCGCGCGGACCATGCGCCATATTCTGACGGACTACGGACGTGCGCGCCGTAGCCAGAAACGCGGTGGGGGCGCATCGCCGGTCACCTTGCACGAGGATTTCGTTGCGGACGTCGAGGGCACCGATATCGTGGATATCGACGATGCACTGACCAGGCTGGCCGACATCGATGTGCGCAAAAGTGATGTTCTGGTTATGCACTATTTCGGTGGCATGACGTTCGACGAAACTGCGGAGGCTCTGAATATTTCCGCGGCGACCGTTGACCGCGACCTGCGTCTCGCTAAAGCATGGCTGGCCAATGAACTCAAAGACCATTGAGCTTAATGCCGAGCGCTGGTCCCGGGTAGAGGAGTTCTTTTCGCGGGCATCTGAACTGGCGCCCGACGAGCGAGCACGCTATCTGGATTCAGCTTGTGTCGATGACCTCGAACTGCGCCAGTACATTGACAGCCTGTTGCAGGCCGATCCGGCGATTGAAGCCAACATTGAGCAAACGATCGTCAACACCGTTCGCGTTGCGTTTGGCGATGACAACTCTCATGCCGAGCAGATGAAAGGGCAGATGATCGGCCCGTATCGCGTAGAGCGACTGCTGGGCTCCGGTGGCATGGGAATGGTTTATCTTGCGCAGCGGGCGGACCAGCACTTTGACCAGCAGGTCGCCATAAAACTGGGCCGCCATCGTCTGGTCGATCCGCAAACCGAGCTTCGCTTGCGGCACGAGCGCCAGTTTCTCGCCAACCTCGAACATCCCAATATCGCGCGCCTTTATGACGGCGGCACAACCAGCGACGGCGTTCCCTACCTCGTCATGGAGTACATCGACGGGGTGCGCATAGACACCTATTGCGATCTGAACCGACTGACGATTGATGAACGGTTGCGCTTGTTCCAGACAATTTGTGCCGCTGTTCACTATGCGCACCAGAACCTGATCATTCACCGCGACATCAAAGCGACCAACATCCTGGTGACCAAAGACGGTACGCCCAAGCTGCTGGATTTTGGTATTGCGAAACTGAGCGACGCCGAAGGCACAGCGACGGATGGCCTGACCCGGGAAGGCGCGGTCATCATGACGCCCGCAAACGGCGCCCCGGAACAGGTGTTGGGAGACAATGTCACGACCGCTACCGACGTCTATGGCCTGGGGCTGTTGTTGTACAGCCTGCTCTCGGGTTACCGGGCCTACGAAACGGACAATCGAACGCCGGGCGAGATCGCGTTGCTGATCTGTGAGGCGGAAAGAACGAGTCCCAGCCGCCGGCTGTTGCAAAAAAGGAATGATGCGCTGGAAGACAGGAATTCGCTGGCGCTGCAGGAACTCGAACAGATTGCTGCCAATCGCAGTGTAAGCGTGGAACGCCTGCAACGTCGACTTCGCGGTGACCTTGATAACATTGTCCTGAATGCGCTGCGCAAGGAACCCATACGGCGCTACCGATCCGCAAACGCATTTGCAGACGATATCGGCCGGTATCTGCACTCGATGCCCATCGTCGCACGCAAAGATTCCTGGCGGTATCGGGCGGGCAAATTCGTCAATCGACATTTCGCAGCCGTTTCGGCCGCCGTTCTCATGGTATTTATGCTGGGCGCGTTCACCGTGGTCTTGTCGATACAGAATCGCAACATCGCCAAGGAACGCGATACAGCACAGGAAGTCATCCAGTTCCTTGAAGATATATTCATGGCCCATGATCCGTCGCGAGCTCGTGGCGTGGATGTTACGGCGGCGGAGATTCTGGCCGAAGGTGCGGAGCGGATTCGCAGTAACCTCGGCGATCGTCCGGAGATCCAGTCGGCACTGATGGGCACCATTGGTCGCGTCTACTACAACCTGGGCGAATACCAGGCGTCCGAAGAAATGCTCAAACAAGCACTGCAGCGCCTGATACAGGCAGACGGCGACTCGCACCCCGGGGTCGCTTTGGTCCGGAACGATCTCGCCGAAGTGCTCATCCGCCGAGCCGAATACACGCGAGCCACAGAGCTCCTGCAACAATCTCTTGCGGTTAATCAGCTTGGCAACGATGGCACATCGCCGCAAGTGGCTACCAACCTCTTCAACCTGGCAAACGTTTACCTTGCTACGGGAAAGCTGGACGACGCGGAAGCGGCGGTTCGATCCAGTATTGCGATCTTCGTGCAAATCCAGGATCAGTACGGCATCGAGCTTGCCGAAGCCAAAGGCTCGCTCGCCCGGATCCTGCAGGTTCGGGGGGATCTTGAGCAGACCGAGGCGTTGCTGCGAGAGGCCATCGACATTATCAGTGCGTCCGAAGGGCCGGATCACCCGTACATGGCCTACTACCTGCAAAACCTGGGCGTATTGCAACGCTCGAAAGGCGATCTGGCTGCCGCCGAACAGACCCTGCAATTGGCGATCGAGGCGACGCGAAGAATTCTCGGCGAGGAGCACGATCTGCTGGCGGTGACACTGGTCGATCAGGGCATGCTGTTGCATATCAAGGGCGACTTCGATGCGGCGGAACGCGTTATCCGCCAGGCGATTGAGCTGGGTGCGCAGATTCATGGCCCCCGTCATCCCCGCGCAGGCCTTCACAAAACGATCCTCGGCATGGTGCTGCACGACAAGTCCGACCTGTCGAGTGCGGAGGCTGCACTGCGTGATGCCCTGTCGATCTATGACGAGCAACTGGATGAGAATCACCAATACATCGCCTCAGCATTGACCGAGCTTGGCGCCGTAATGAATTCGGCCGGACGTGCCGCAGAAGCGCGTCCTCTGCTCGAAAAGGCCATGCGGATTCGACATCAGGACTACCCTCCCGGGCACGTCCTGGTCGTCGCAACAGAGGTGGAATACGGCGATACGCTGGCGCGCCTGGGCCACTTCGAGGAGGCTCTGCCCCTGTTATCGAATGGCGTTGCCGCACTGAGCGGCCGGGCGGACCGCAGGTCAATGCGTGCTACCGAAGCGCTGAATCGTTTTCACGATCTCAGGGAATCGGCTGAAACAGCGACAACGAACTAGCCGCTTCGAGCATCTAAGTTACAGAAGTCACGTTAGAATACCGAAATCCGGTTTCGTGTAATCTACCCGCTCCCAAAGAACGTTCGCCATCCCATGTCGATTTTCACTGAACTGAAGCGTCGTAATGTCCTGCGCGTAGCCGCGGCGTACCTGGTTGTTGGTTGGCTCTTGACGGAGGTCCTGACAACGATTCTGCCGACGCTGGGCGCGCCTGACTGGGCCGCGAAAGCGGTAATCCTGTGTTTCGCGTTCGGCTTCGTTCCTGCGGTTGTACTGTCGTGGGTCTACGAGCTGACACCGGACGGCATCCGCAAGGATGTGGTCGAGAGCCAGGATGGCGCCATTGTTGCAAAGCCGATTGGCCGCCTCGACTACCTGACAATTGCCGGCGTAGTGGTGGTCATTTTCGGCATCGCGATATTCAGCGCCATACAGTCACCCGGAGACGCGGCCGGTGATCCTGCGGTTGTCAGCAATGAGTCGGTCGCCGTATTGCCATTCGTCAACATGTCCAGAGACGAGGATAACGAATACCTCTCGGACGGTCTGACGGAAACGCTTTTGCACATGCTGGCGCAGGTGCCGGATTTGAAGGTCGCGGCGCGCACGTCGAGTTTCGCCTTCAAAGGCAAGAACATGGATGTTCGGGAGATCGCAGCAGCACTGCAGGTTGCGCATATTCTCGAAGGCAGCGTGCAACAGTTTGGCAATCGCATTCGCGTTACTGCTCAGCTGATTCGGGCATCAGACGGATATCATATCTGGTCCGAAATTTTCGACCGGGAAAGCGACGACATTTTTGCGATCCAGGACGAGATTGCAATGAAAGTTGGTGCTTCTCTTTCTGCGTCCTTGCTGGGTCCGGCCGGCAAGAAGCAGCTGGCGGGTGTGGGTACGGATGATCCGGATGCCTACGATCTCTACCTGCAGGCACTGAAAGAGCGAGCGACTTTTTCGTATGGTGGGCTCAGGGCTGCGGAAGAGTTATTGAAGGGCGCATTGCTGATCGATCCGGGATTCGTCGATGCCAAGACGGAATTGGCAAGCAATTACCTGCATCAACTCGAGACTGGTTTGATGAGCGAGAACAATGCGCTCGCGTCAGTTCTTGCGATTACGAACCAGGTACTGCAAGAGAGCCCGGACAACGTCAACGCTCGTGCCTTGCATCTATATGCAACAACACGGCAGGCGGTCTTTAAAGGTGACTCGGATTCCGTTGCCGGCACGATCATCGAACTGCAAGGACTCGTTGTTTCGCACCCGCGTGAGTACCCGGTCCGCCTGTTGCTGGGCAAGATGTTACAGGGCGTGCAACGCAATGAAGAGGCATTGCAATTGCAGCACGAGGCACTGGTCCTCGACCCTTACAATTCACGCATACACTACGAAATAGGTTCGCTGCTGCTCCTTCTGCAGCGTCCTGAAGAGGCACGGGCGGCGTTGCAGGCATCGCTCGATATTGAATCGCAACAGCCGAATGCCTATCTAAAGCTCTCGGCGATCGCATTGCAGTCAGGCGATGGCGTGGCCTATCTACGTCACAGCCTGAAAGCCATGGAGATCGACTCGAGGGACCATGAAATCCCGGCCCATATTGCGTATGTCCTGTACCAGCTGAAGCTCGTCGAAGAAGCGGATGATTTCCGTGATCGTGTATTCGCGATCGCACCTGCCAGCGAAGCGGCCTATCGACTGGACCTGGTGCGTGCAAACAGTTTGGATAACGAGGCCGCCAGTCTCGCTGCCGCGCGCCGGGCAATACAGGATGGTGTTGGCGATCGCCAGTTTGCCTTCAGCGGAGCGGTTCAATACCTGTTGCGTCGAGCCGCCATTAACAAAACGCTGGATACCGAAACGCAGTTTATCGAGCAGCATTGGCCAGCTATCTTCGATGTCGACGCAGCATCAATTCCTATCCGTTTTCTGTCCGCACAACTCGTTGCGTTCGACGCGTGGTATCAGGCCTTGCCGCGCCAGGAACTCCTGCGTCGAATTGACAGGATTCAGAGTGTCCTTTCGACCTACGGTGGAGGGGTGCGCCTGGATGTGGTCGGTCAATTGACGGTTTTGGCACTGCGGGACAAGACCGAGGAGGCCATTGAGTTCGCATTGTCGAATGTTTTCACACGACCGGTAACAATGGACCTGGAATGGCGTGAGCGATATGCCCAGCCGCAGTTTGCCGCAATGATCGCCGACCCTGGAGTCCAGAGCGCGATGCAACAATGGGAGGCGGAGGAAGCGGCGATACGGGATGCTGCCGGGCGTTTTCTGCTGGATTTGAGCGCGGCAAACTGACATCTGGTGGTGTCCAGGCCGATGTTCTGCCCACAACATGATGCTGCCTGCTAGTATCGCTGGCAAATGAGACTTCCCCGCCTTCGTACCCTGATGCTCGCGCCCGTTGTGCTGTTTGCATTGTTCTATGCAAGCATGGCACTTCTGCATGCACTTGATGATCGCACCGTGCCGCCAGGCGAAATTACAGCGTCATACCACGAGACCATCGCAATATTTGGTGCAAGCGGAACTGCGGGAGACGGCATTCTTAAAGCAGCACTTGCAGAACCGGCGATTCGGGCAATTCACGTCTTCACGCGCCGGGAAACGCCGCGGATAAGGGAAGGCGTAGCGTCGGGCAAGGTGCAGATGACGCTGCATATGAACTATCTCGACTATTCGGCAATTCACGATCAAATCGAGACGGTCGACGCCGTCTACTGGGCGATCGGCACAAGCACGTTCGGCGTTGATGAGAAAACCTACGGCATGATTCACGTCGACTTTCCTTCGCAGTTTGTCAAAGAGTGGTTAAGCGCCAGTAGCAAACCCGTGATTTCGTTCCACTACATTAGCTCCAGCGACATTTCACCTGATTCGAGTGCGATGTGGGCGCGCGAAAAAGCGCGGGCGGAACGGGAATTGCTGAAAATCTCTGCCGGGACAAAATTGCGCAGCATTTTCTACCGGCCTGACTATATCGGGCCGACCGCAGAGCAGGCCCATCTCGGGCAAAAACTGCTCTACTGGTTTTTTGCGCCGGTCAATGCGTCGGTAAAAGCGACGGAAATTGGCCAGGCGATGATTGAAGTCAGTGGTCGAGGACCGGAGTTGAGCAGTGGTGCGACACTGAATACAGGAAAAATAATCAGGTACAGTAAGGCCTACGAGCAACGCAAAATTCACTAGGCTATCCAAGCAGGAGTCGCCATGCCCTCGATCGACATCGACTGGAGCCAGGTCTGGTTTAATCTGGGTCATTTGTGCATCGCCTATGTGCTGGCACTGCCTGTTGCGATGAACCGGGAGGCGGAGAGCCGCAGTGCAGGCTTGAGAACATTCCCATTGGTTGCAATGGCCGCGTGTGGCTATACGTTGGTCGGATTTTCAATACTCGACTCGACAGACGCCGAGGCCCGCGTATTGCAGGGCATTATCACCGGCATCGGTTTCATTGGCGGCGGGGCGATCTTGAAAAGTGGGGGTAGCGTCAGCGGCACTGCAACGGCCGCCAGCATCTGGACCACCGGACTGATTGGCATTGCTGTCGCGAGTGATCGCTACGAAATTGCAATCCTGCTATCTATCCTGATGTTTTTGACGTTTCGATTCGTCACACCGCTCAAATCCAAAGTTGACAAATCAGACTAGGCGTTCATCCAGAAGCCCCATGCAACCACAATGGTTGCGATATCGCAATCGTTCCGATATCATGCGGTGTCTCCAAGCTAGCAATACGGGACTACCAAATGACCTTTGAACTGCCTGACCTTCCCTACAGCGCCGATGCGCTGGAACCGTTTTTATCGCAGCAAACGCTCGAAACGCACCACGGCAAACACCACCGCGGCTACGTCGAGAAATTGAACAAGCTGATCGACGGTACCGAATATCAAGGCCTTTCGCTGCACGAGATTGTTGTCAGAGCGAAAGAAAAAGGGGATACGGCCATCTTCAACAATGCTGCCCAATCCCTGAATCACAGTTTTCTCTGGGAAAGCATGTCGCCTGACGGGGGCAACTCGCCCGTTGGACCGCTGGGCGATGCGATCGATGCGGCCTTTGGCAGTCAGAAGGGCTTCCAGGAGGCGTTCAAGGCGAAGGCCCTATCACAATTTGGCAGCGGCTGGGTCTGGTTGGTCGTTGACTCCGGTGGTTTGAAAATCGTTCAGACCGGCAATGCAGATACCCCCATTCAGCACGGGCTGCAGCCCATACTGACGCTCGATGTCTGGGAGCATGCTTATTACCTCGATTACAAGAACGACCGGGGCCGGTACGTCGATTCCTTCCTCAGCGACCGGGTGAACTGGGCCTTCGCAGCGCGAAACTTCGAGTCGATTAAAGCCGCCGCCTGATGACGGATGCGACCCGTCTATGAAACGATGGTCGCTCGCAACATCCACGCAAACTCTTCATAGGCACCAATACGTTCTGTCAGGAGGTCAGCAGTCTTGACGTCATCATTGCGTTCGGCGAGCGTCGTCACGCGGGCAAGTCGAAGAACGGCCTTCTCATAGTCAGTGACCATTTGCTGCACACGTGTTTTCAGCTCGGCATCCCCCGGGAGATCGCTAATAGCGGATCGCTTCTCAATTTCCTTCAGTGACTCCGGTGCGGGCAGTCCGAGCGCACGGATACGTTCGGCTATATCGTCCAGCGATGCGGCGATTGACTGGTATTGTTCTTCGGTCAGCTTGTGCAGGCTGTAGAACATCGGGCCTTCGACGTTCCAGTGCAGCCCCTGGGCATTGATGTACAGGCGAAAGGCGTCCGCCAAAACATCGCCGAGCGCAGCGGCCACCTGGCGGCGACCTTCGATGTTCGTCCCGGTGTCGGGAGTCAGGTCCGATATTTCATTTCTGAGTACAGCTTGTGTCATGGGTCCTCCAGAATGTTCAGGAGTGAAGCATGCTAACAAAAGTGTTGCGATATCGCAATTATTGCGATTACAATAAACAATATCGGATTATTACCGGGCATCACTATGCAAATGGACAAAAAAGAACGACAACATGCAGACATGCTTGACAGGGCATTGCGGTTCGCAAGAGCCCGTTTGACCCCGGACATCACTGCACAGCGCCTGTTGATACTGATAAGCGTGTTTCAGAATGAAGGATTGAATCAACGCGAGTTACTCTCCAAGCTGGAGACAACGTCAATCACGGCGTTATCTCGAAATCTCGCCGACCTGTCGGGCCTGACGACCAAGAAGTTACCGGGACCAGGCCTGCTGGAGCTCCGCGTCGACCCGATGAACCTGCGCATCAAGCGAATCTACCTGACCGCGAAAGGCCGGTCGTTCGTAAAGCGCTGGTTTAAAGCGATGAGTAGCCGCTGAATCGAGGCAATATCGATCCATTCGATGCCAGCGGCTCGCGACGAAACTTTACTGCCGCAGATTTTTCAAGCAGATTGCAGCATCGCTTCCGAGATCGAGGCTCGCAATGTCCGTCAAATCAGTCCTGAATCGAATCATGTCCGGCAGTCTGGTTCTGCAAATCGCGATAGGTATCGTCGCCGGTGTCGTCCTGTCTTTGGTTTCGCCGGGTGCTGCAAAGTCGTCAATGTTGCTCGGCAACCTGTTCGTTTCAGCATTGAAGGCCGTCGCCCCGGTACTGGTGCTGGTACTGGTTGCTTCGGCGATAGCGAATCGCCGCGCCAGTCACACAGCGCAATTACGCCCCATCGTGCTGATGTACCTCGCCGGCACCTTTGCCGCAGCGCTGCTGGCGGTCACCGTCAGTACCCTGTTTCCGACTACGCTTGCATTGCAGGTGTCGGATGTCAGCATCAGCGCGCCACAGGGCATTGCCGAGGTGCTCGGAGGTTTGTTGCAGAAACTGGTGGACAACCCGGTCAATGCCGTTCTGACCGGAAACTACATCGGTATTCTGGTCTGGGGTGTGCTGCTCGGTATATTCCTGCATAAAGCGGCCGATACCACGCGACAAATGCTCGCTGACCTGGCCGATGCGGTCACACACATCGTTCGCATCGTCATACGCCTCGCACCGATCGGAATATTCGGCCTCGTTGCGGGCAATCTCGCAGAGTCCGGCCTGTCCGTACTGGGCAGCTACGCTCGAATACTGACGGTGTTGATCGCCTGCATGCTGACGGTAGCGTTGCTGTTGAATCCGTTCATCGTCTGGGTCAAAACCCGCAAGAATCCGTACCCGAGCGTTTTGCTGGCATTGCGCGAAAGCGGGGTGACCGCATTTTTTACACGCAGTTCCGCGGCGAACATCCCGGTCAATCTTGCGCTGTGCGAGCGGATGAATCTTGAAAAGGATACTTACGCGGTGTCGATACCGCTTGGCGCGACGATCAACATGGGTGGCGCGGCGATCACAATCACAGTACTGACCCTGGCGGCAACCAACACGATCGGAATCAGCATCGATTTTGCAACCGCGCTATTGCTCAGCCTGGTTGCGGCGCTTTCAGCCTGCGGCGCCTCAGGCGTCGCCGGCGGCTCGTTGTTGTTGATACCGCTGAGCTGCAGTCTTTTTGGCATCTCGAACGATATTGCAATGCAGGTCGTCGCCGTCGGCTTCGTGATCAGTGTCTTGCAGGACTCCGCCGAAACAGCACTCAACAGTTCAACGGATGTGGTATTCACGGCGGCGGTTGCAAGCAAATCCTGACCGCAAATTCCTGCAACTTCGGGCCAGTAATATCTATTACACGGCCGATCCACTAAAATACCTTCAATAACAAGAAGGTAAAACAGTGAAAACACTGCGAATATTCATATCTTCGCCTGGCGACGTGTTTGAAGAGCGCGCTATAGCGAACCGGGTCATCGAGCGATTGCAGAGCGAGTACATCGGCAAGGTCGTGCTCGAATCCGTCTTGTGGGAGCACGAGCCGCTGCTCGCCACGTCGACATTTCAGCATCAGATCGTCAAGCCATCCGAAGCCGATATTGTTGTCGCGATCCTGTGGTCGCGCCTCGGAACCAAGTTGCCGAAGGAATTCGTTCGTGCGGACGGATCACGATACGAATCCGGCACTGAATTTGAGTTTGAAGAGGCCATTGAAGGTTTTCGCAAGAACGGTAAGCCGGACTTGCTTGTTTATCGGAAGACCGCGCCACCGTCCGTGCGACTCGATGATGAACGAGAGTTGCTGGACCGCCTTGCACAGAAGAAGAAACTCGACGAGTTCGTCGATAAATGGTTTCACGACCGCACGGAAGGGACACTGATTGCCGCGTTTCACGCATTTGAGGCGCCGAGCGACTTCGAAAACCTGCTGGAAAATCATTTGCACCGGCTGGTCGATCGCCAGATACCGGCCAGTATCCGCTCAACTTCCGAAGCGCGTGCTGTATGGAAAAAAGGCTCGCCGTTCCGCGGACTGGAGGCGTTCGAGTTCGAACATGCGCCGGTATTTTTTGGCCGCACCAAGGCGGTGTCCGACATCCTGCAGGCCTTGCGCAGTCAGGATGCGGAGGGGCGATCATTCGTTCTCGTTCTTGGTATGAGCGGTGGCGGCAAGTCCTCGGTGGTACGTGCCGGCGTCTTGCCGATGCTGACAAAACCCGGCGTTATCGAAGGCGTCGATGTCTGGCGCCGCGCGGTATTTCGACCGACCGATGTGCGCGGTGACCTGTTCACGGGTCTTGCAAAAGCCTTGTTACGCGACACCGCGTTGCCGTCCCTGGATGAAGATAAAGAGGGGCCCGCGGAACTGGCACAGGTACTTCGCAATTCACCGCAGGCAGCCGCCTCAATGATCAAAGGCGCGTTATCGCGGGAGAAACGCAAGAATGGCGAGAAAGCCGATGCGCGGCTTGCACTGCTTGTTGACCAGATGGAAGAAATGTATACCCAGGACGAAGTCACGCAGGAAGATCGCGAAGCTTTCGTCGACGTCCTCGATGCGCTGGCGCGTTGTGGACGCGTCTGGGTTATCGGCACGCTGCGCAGTGACTTCTACCAGGCGCTCGGCAAGATACGAAAACTGGTTGCACTGAAGGAAGGCGATGGCCAGTACGACCTGCTGCCACCGACGGCCAGTGAAATGGGACAGATGATCCGATTGCCAACCCGGGCGGCAGGACTGCGATTCGAGGAGGACCCGGCAAGCAGCGAACGTCTTGACGACATGCTTCGTGACGCAGCGGCCGAACATCCCGAAGTGTTGCCTTTGCTGCAGTTTACATTGGAAGAACTCTACCAGCGGCGCACCGAAGACGGTTTGCTGACGCTTGCCGCTTACCGTGATCTGGGCGGCGTCGAGGGCTCGCTGGCGCAACGCGCAGAAACTGTTTTCAAGGACCTGCCGGACGACGTTGAGGCGGAACTGCCGAAGGTATTGAACGCACTGGTCAGCATTGAACGGGACGGCTACGAGCAGATCGGCCGAAAACGTGCGCCGTGGACGGACGCCTCAACCGGCAAAAGTCGCGAACTTATCGAGACCTTTGTGAAGAACCGGCTGTTTGTGACGGAACTGGCAGATGATGGCACCGCCGTCGTTACTGTGGCGCACGAGGCATTGCTCTGGCATTGGCCCCGGGTAAAAGACTGGGTCGCGCAAAATCGGGAAAACTTGCGGATTCGCAGTCGTATTGCAGCGGCTGCGGGTCGCTGGAAATCGGAAGACCAGCCTTCCGATCTGCTATTGCCGTCCGGCAAACCGCTGGTGGAGGCGGAGTCGCTGCTTGAGCAGGACCTTGAGCTAAGCGAAGACGAGTCCCGGTTTATCAATGCATCCATAGCGCGGGCCAAACGCATGCAGCGCCTCAAGGCCGGTGTCGTTGCCGCGCTGGCTGTCCTCGGCGTAATCGCGACGTTCTCCGCGTACCTGGCAACGCAGCAACGTGACCTCGCGAACCAGGCGCGCTCTCGCGCCGTCGTCGAGGCGGAGACGGCAAAACAGACCACGGACTTCATGGTCAATTTGTTCAATGTTGCGGATCCCAGCGAAGCTCGTGGCAACTCGATTACTGCACGCGAAATCATGGACAAAGGTGCTAGCCGGATTGAACAGGAGCTTTCGGCACAACCAGCGATCCAGGCGACATTGATGGAAACGATGGGTGCCGTCTACATGAGCCTCGGGCTTTATGATCAGTCAGTAAGCCTGTTGCAAAGTGCGCTCGACAAGCGCCGTGCATTGTTCGGTGACGAGCACCTGGAAGTTGCCCGGTCGATGCACAGGCTCGGCGATGTTCTCAAATTGAAAGCTGAATATGAGCTGGCACTGCAAAATTACCGGGACGCGCTGGCAATGCGCCGTCAGTTGCTGGGCAATGAACATGTCGATACGGCCAGCACGATGTTCGAGCTGGCCGACCTGCTCGGCAGAATGGGTGACTTTCCGGGAGGCGAGCCGTTATACCGCGAAGCACTGGCGATACAAAGAAAACTGATCGGCGCAGAAAATGCGGCCGTTGCGAAAAGCCTTGAGGGTCTCGGCCTGAACCTGTTCGATCAGGGTAATGCCGACGCAGGCGTGCCGCTGCTTCGGGAGGCGGTCGCAATGCAGCGCAAACTGCACGATGGTCCGCACCCGGACCTCGCCGAGGCATTGAATAATCTCGGTTTCGTGACGCCGGACAACAAGGAAGCCGAGAAACTCTTTCGTGAAGCACTGGCAATGAAACGCGTCCTGTATTCGGACGCACCGCACCCGGAGATTGCGATGGGCCTGAACAACGTGGCGTACACGTTGCATGTCGAAGGTCAATACAAGGAAGCGGAGCTGGCGTACCGGGAAGCCATCGAAATGAATCGTGAACTGCTCGGCAATGATCATCCCGATATCGCCATGGCACTGAATAACCTGGCATTTGTAATACGTCAGGAAGGTGATCTGGCCGCAACGATCGAGATAGCCAGGGAGTCGGTGGAGACCTACCGTCGTACCCTGGGAGACGAGCACCCGACGGTCATGCGGGGCATGAACAATCTTGCGATGTGGCTGCTTGATGCGGGCGACTATAAAGCGGCCGAGCCATTGCTTCGGCAGGTGCTCGACGTGCGCATCAAGTCACTGGGCTCGGAACATGCCGAGGTCGCGGGCACGAAAATCTTGCTCGCAGGCCTGCTGGTCGATACCGGGCGCAATGAAGAGGCGCTGGCAATGGCAAGCGGTAACAAGGAAATCTACGCCAGTGAATTCGGCGAGGAACACTGGCGGACAGCGAGTGCGGCCGTCGTTGAAGGTGCGGCACTTGCATCGCTGGATCGACGGGATGAGGCCAGGAAACTGTTGTTGCCGGGCTACGAGGTACTGCGAAAAAACACCGAAGCGCTGCCCTGGTTTGTGAACAGCGCCGCGCGCTGGCGGGCGAAGATAACATAATACCGAACGTTAGCAGTGTCCCTAATTGCTGCGCTGCCGTAACAGGAGTATTGTGACGGCTATAAAAAAATACCAATAAAAAACAACAAGAAACCCGTTAGAAATCATTCAGGGGAAAACCAATGAAAGCGCAATCAAGAAGCTGGTCGCCGGCGATACTGATCTTAACGTTGTTGCCAGTAGCCGCGCTGGCGACAACACCAACACTAGTTTCGTCCGGAGATTTCGATGGCCGGCATTATGAGGTTTATGCAGCGGACGGAATTACATGGCATGACGCCAATACCGCGGCACAAGCAGCAACGTTCCAGGGCATAAACGGACACCTCGCGACTATCACGTCGGCTGCGGAAGATTTATTCGTCGAGACCCTGCGCAGTGGCGCCGATCTCAACGCACAGGAAGCCTGGGTCGGTGGCTTTACAATGTCGAATTGTTCGCCCATTCCGGGTTGTGGCTGGATGTGGGTGAACGACGAAGGTCCGATTTCAACCGGCCAGGTTCCGTTGTCATCCTATTCGAACTGGCTGGACGATGAGCCCAACAACCTCGGTGCTGTTGAATTTCATCTCGGCGTCGGGTTGGGTGGGCAATACGGTTGGAACGACGAAGGCAATCTTGGCAACATCGGTGGCTTTATTGTCGAGTACGACGCGGCAATTCCGATCGACCCGGTCGAGTGCACCAGCGGAAGCGGCTGCGAAACGACCAGCGGTCAGGTTATCAATGTGCCACCGGCTGCACTGGGTGTCGATCCGGAAATTGCAATTCGCACTTACGAATTTACTGACGACCCGGCACGATGTGGTGTGAGTCCGTTGGTATTGTTCGACACCGATGCAGACCCAAATAACGATCTCATCATTCCGCCGTACCTGTGCGGCTCTCCGAAATTCCTGATCGTCGAAGTGAAGACCAACAACCTCAACTTCAACCAGGGAACGGTAGCGGTCGAGAATGAAGTGACGACGGCGTTGCCTAACAACTGGTACGAATGCACCGGGCCGATCGATCCCAACATGCTGTTGTCGATGGCTGATACGCTCGATCCGCAGTACCGTGATCGCGTTACCTACCAGCGCACGAATCCTGCCGATATGCTGGAGAACTCGATTGGTGCCACGATTGAGCCGGCATTCGCCGGCGCGATGACCGACCTGACCGAGGGATGCGGCAGTTCGCGCGGCAAGATCATGACGTTCTCCTACCTGGGTATCGGATTGAGCATCAATTTCGGTGCCGGCTACGACCTGGAGACGAACCCGGAAGGCAATCGTGAACGCTTTGCCGCGCTGACGCGCTACAAGCTGGTTGTGCTACAGGAAGCCGTCGACGAGGCCAGGGCCATGGGGTCAATAAGCTGGTTTGCCCATCGTGTTCTTCGGGTGCCGGTGCGACTCGCGATCCGTTTCCACGATCTGCAACACTACAATGCGGCACTGGCCGCTATCCAGGTATTCCATTACCTGAGCAACATCACTAACTACAGTGACGTTGCGAACGAGAACTACGGTGGTGAACACGATGCACGTGCGAGCAACATCGAGTTCACGTACACAGACTCGGTCATTCCGTTCAATTGATCAGTTTGCAGTTTGATCACTTAAAGGGCCCGCAAGGGCCCTTTTTTTCGGGTAATCTCGACGCTTGATGACTATCCGGCTATGAGCAAAGGATCGGCAAGACCAAGTGATCGCTGAAGACGGCAACTCTTTCGCCATGCCGCTCGTTGTAGCGGTCACCGGTCACCGTGATCTGGTTGCCGGTGAAGTCCCGGAAATCAGGCTGCGCGTCCGAACCCTGCTTCACGATCTCGCAAAACGATTTCCCAGCCGTCGGCTGACGATCATGTCGGCTCTGGCTGAAGGCGCCGACCAGCTGGTCGCCGAAGTGGCCCTGGACCTGGGGGCGGACCTCACGGTGACATTGCCGATGCCGCGTGAACTCTACCTGCAGGATTTCGAGACTGTCGAGGCGCGCAGTCGATTTGACTCGCTTTGTGACCGGGCGAGCACCGTATTCGAATTACCACTGGCGCAGGGCAACACCGTTCGCGACATTTCAGAGCCCGGGCAAGCGCGCAATCGCGAGTACGCGCAGGTCGGCGTTTTTCTGTGTGCACATTGTCATATCCTGCTCGCGATCTGGGATGGCAAGCTCGGCACTGAACTCGGTGGAACGGGCCAGGTCGTCAAGTTTCACCACGACGATGTCATGCCAGGCTACGCGAACCGCTCGGTTGCCACCCAGCAAATGCTGGTCGATGACGAAAGCGATCTTGTCTATCACATTGTTTGCTCGCGTGATCGCGAGAATGGTGCGCCGGCGGCGGGGCTGGCGCCACTTGATGCGTTCTGGTTCACCAAGGACCGGCATGAGCCACGCAGCAAGGAATTGCCGAAACAGCATCAGCTGATCTTTGCGAGAAGCGATGAATTCAGTCGAGATGCGGCGCGTCACGCAAGCAAAATCAGCGCGGAATGTTACCCGCTGTTTCGGGCGGATCAACGAAAACAATTGCCCCCGGGAGTCGACAGCATCAATCAGCTGTTTTGTATCGCGGATTGGCTGGCAATTTATTTCCAGAAAAAAGTGTTGCTGACGCTGCGTACGACACACGTACTGGCATTCCTTATGGGCCTGATGTTCATTCTCTATAATGATGTCGGTCGCTTCGCGAATTTCATGATCGCGTTCCTGCTGTTTTTCGGCTTGTCAGCGGGTATCCAGAAAGTTGCCGCGCGCCAGGGTTGGCACCGTAAGTACCTTGACTACCGAACCCTGGCGGAAGGGCTCAGGGTTCAGTTCTACTGGGCGGTGGCCGGTGTCGGCAACCAGAATAATTCCAAGTTTGCTCACGACAACTTCCTGCAGACGCAGGATCCGGAACTGGGCTGGATTCGCAATATCATGCGCGTTGCCGGAACACAGTGCGATGCGAAGAGAGAGTCGAGTACGGCATCGTTGGAATTCGTGGTCCGTGAATGGATCGGGGATGAGAATAGCGGCCAGATGGCTTACTTTGCCAAGAAGTCGAGCGAGAGGATCCGACGCAATCGATTGACCGAAAGGCTGGGACAACTAAGCCTGCTCATCAGTGTCATCGTAGTTATCATCTTCCTGACCGTTGGTTCCACGATGACGGACGCGTGGGCAGATCCGTTAACGGTCCTGATGGGCGCTTTGCTGCTGTTGTTCGGAATTCGGCAAGGCTATGCCTATGCCACGGCGGAGAAAGACCTGATCAAGCAGTACGAATTCATGCAGCGCCTGTTTCAGAATGCCTGGCGCCGGCTGGAAAGTACAAGTGACGAAGAAGAGCAACGCCTGATACTTCGCGCACTGGGTGGCTCCGCTCTCGATGAACACGCGGAGTGGATACTGATGCACCGGGACCGTACCGTCGATTCCGGTGAAATCTGGCGCATGGGTAGCTAGGGAGCAGGACAAAACGTGGAACAGGAAATTCTAAAAGCGCTGGGAGTCTCACTGCTGCTCGGTCTCCTGGTGGGATTGCAGCGTGAGTGGGACAAGCACCCGCTGGCCGGAATCCGGACCTTCACATTTATTACGCTGCTCGGGTCGGTGAGTGCGCTATTGGCGCGCGACTATGGCGGCTGGGTTCTGGCGGCCGGTTTACTCGCGGTCGCCGGGCTGCTTGTTACCGGCAACTGGATGACCGAAAACGGTGATGAAGATGCACCGGCAGGACAAACGACCGAAATTGCCGCGCTCTTGATGTTTGCTGTCGGCGCCATGCTGATTTCCGGTCATACCGTGCCCGCTGTGGTGCTTGCCGGAACGACGGCGGTACTTCTGCACGTCAAGGAACGTTTGCATTCGGCGATCGGCAAACTCAGTGTTACCGACGTTCGTGCAATATTTCAGTTTGTACTAATTGCCGTCGTAATTTTGCCGCTGGTTCCTGATCAGACTTTCGGCCCGTTTGCAGTCCTGAATCCCTTCAAGATTTGGCTGATGGTCGTGCTGATCGTAGCTATCAGTCTTAGCGGCTATCTGGCCTATCGAATGGTCGGCGTTCGGGGTGGGAGCGTCCTCGGCGGGGCGCTGGGCGGACTGATTTCAAGTACTGCGACGACGGTTAGTTATGCGCGGCAGGCCGCGGCCAATCCCAAAGCTGCCGGAACCGCCGCCCTGGTCATCGTCATTGCATCGACCGTCGTCATTGTGCGCATCGCCATCGAGGTTGCCGCGGTTGCGCGGGGGCTGCTTGTTACGTTGATACCCCCGTTCGCCGTGATCTTCGTTTTCATGCTTGGCGTCAGTGCTTTGCTCTACTACCGCATGCAGCAGGCGCACACGGAACCGCCGGAACACAGCAATCCATCGCAACTGAAGCCCGCGATCATCTTCGCCGGCTTGTACGCGATCGTGCTTCTGCTGGTCGCCTTCGTTAACGACCGCTTCGGCGATCAGGCCATCTACGTCGCAGCGACGATCTCCGGCCTGACGGATGTCGACGCACTGACGCTATCCGTCGCAGAGTTATTCAACCAGCAACGGGTATCCGGGGACACGGCCTGGCGGGCGATCCTGATCGCAACCTTGTCGAATCTCGGCTTCAAGGCTGCTGCTGCAGGCATGCTCGGCGGACGCAAACTCTTCGCAATCGTCGGCGCCGCTTTTGCGGCGGCGATAGCGGTCGGTATTGCGCTCATCCTGTTCTGGCCATGACGGGCACACGAAGGATGTGCCGGTATCAAACGACCATATGTAGATAAAACGGGTCTATACTGCCAGGCATTCTTTCGACTGAGGGCCGCTTATGTTTTCAGACCGAATCAAAAAAATTGGCGACTACAAGCTCAACGTTGCGGCCGATGCACCTGACTTTCGCGACTGGCACTACCAGCCCGCGCTGATCGAGCTGGCCCCGTCGCAGGCGAAACCGAGAAACCTGAAAATACTCGACCAGGGTGACGAAGGCGCGTGCACCGGTTTTGCGCTCGCTGCCGTTATCAATATCCTGCGACGACACAGTCGGCGACCCGGACAGGTCAGCCAGCGCATGCTTTACGAAATGGCAAAGCGCCACGATGAGTGGCGCGGCTACCGTTACGAAGGTTCAAGTTGTCGCGGCGCGATCAAGGGCTGGTACAACATGGGTGTTTGCTCCGACAAGCGCTGGCCGTTTGTGCCGGGCGATCCGAAATTTCTAACCGTCGAGGCGGCCAAGGAGGCGCGGAAGAATACGCTGGGGGCGTACTACCGCCTGGGTACCCGAATCTCGGACTTCCATTCTGCCCTGAACGAGGTCGGTGTTGTTTATTGTTCAGCCAATGTCCATGACGGCTGGGAAAGTGTGTCGAAATCGACCGGTATTATCCCGCTCAACAAGAACATCGCCGGCGGACACGCCTTTGCAATCATCGGCTACAACAAAAAGGGCTTCTGGATACAGAATAGCTGGGGCGAAGACTGGGGCAGGAAGGGCACTGCGCTCTGGTTGTACGAAGACTGGCAACAGAACCTGAGCGACGCATGGGTGCTGCGGCTGGCCGTGGAGACGCCACAGGTCTGGCACCTGCCACGCGAAGGCGGCTCTGATGCCGGTCGCGCCGAAGGCCTGTTTCGAAAATCGCCGACACGCGGTGAAATCGCCGGGCACTTCGTGCACATCGACGATGGCGAGATTCACGATAGCGGCGTCTACTGGAGCAACATGGATGACGTGCGGCAGACTGCTCACCTGCTGGCGAAGAGCGACAAGTACGATCATCTGTTGCTGTATGCGCATGGCGGCCTGAACAACATCACGGCATCTGCGCGACGCATCGCGGCGATGAAAGAGACCTTCAAGGAAAACCGGATTTACCCGTATCACTTCATGTATGACACCGGTCTCCTCGAAGAGATTAAGGACGTGGTCATCGGCAAGAACCGGGAAGCGCACGAGCGGGCGGGCGGACTGACCGACTGGACCGACAAGATCATCGAGCACGCGACGCACAAGCCTGGCCGCGGTCTCTGGCGTCAGATGAAACTCGGCGCACGTATGCCGTTCCAAGCGGAGGGTGCCGGATATCGGGTACTGCAAACATTCCTTGACGAATTGGCAGCCAACGGCAAAAAACTGAAAATTCACCTGGCCGGCCACAGTACCGGGGCGATCCTGCATGCCTACCTGGTCGAAGCGTTTGCGAGGCTTGCGCCAAAACAACGCATCGATAGCGTTTCGCTATTGGCACCGGCAGCAACAAACGAGTTGTTCAAGTCCCAATATCTGCCATTGCTTGAGTCTGCGAAGAGCGAGTCCGGGATTAATCGCATGACGATTTACAACCTGTCACCGGAGCTGGAGTTGGATGACAGTGTTGCCGGTGTGTATCGAAAGTCGCTGCTGTACCTCGTCAGCAGGTCGTTTGAGGAAAACCCTCGGCCGGCGAGTATTCTCGGCATGCAGGTCCACAACAAGCCGCTGGTGTCGTCGTCTGCAAAGCTTGAATTTCGGTACAGTGACGGACCGCGCAGCAAGCATACAGCGGCTCAATCGCACGGCGCTTTCGACAATGACGTCAGGACCATGAACGCCGTATTGCGCGAGATTCTTCGCAAGAAACCGGGCTTTGCGTTTACAGAGCAGTCGCTCAAGTACTAATTCGCGAGCGCCGGGAATGCGTACGACAGCCTGGCAGTCAGTTACGGGTTGCGAAAGCTGCTGTTCCTTGAAATGCCATGTGGGTATCCCCAGGGTGCCGGGCCGTTGCTGTGCGTGCTTCGCTGTCGATTCCCACAGCGCGACGGCTATCGATATCCTGTCGCTTATTGTGTTCTCCCGCCGCCGAGGGCCTTAGTTTATCTAAGCCCCGGATCGCACTGATTCTGTCCAGCCAGGAAAAACTCAAGTTTTCTTGCGATCGTGGGCATATTCCCGACGTGTTCTCGCATACCCCAATAGAAAGACATCGTTATTCGGGAGTTAAGAGGATGAAACGCAAACTACTTTCACTGGCCGCCATGTTGGCAGCCGTCATCGGGATGTCGTTCGTCTTGCAGGGTTGCGCGAGCTTCTCGTGCGACAACTACATGACTTACGACAAGATTCTCGATTCGTGGGTTGGCGACGAATTGAGCAGCTATGAACGTCGCAATGACGTTCGGGCGTACAGCTCAATGGACCGTCCGCAGAATCGCATCGAATACGCCTTCAACACGCCGTACTACAACTACGATGGCACGCAGGAGGCTTGCCGGACCTTTATGGAGGTCGACCGCGGCAGTGGCGAAATTGTGAACTGGCGTTACGAAGGCGCCTGCTACATGCATGGCCGCTGCGCCGACTGATGCGTCGGTTGATCACTGAAGGGAGATTGAAATGAACCGGATTCGCAGCGTGTTACTGCTTGGACTGTTACTCGGGCTGACCGCCTGCGGTGGAGGAGGTGGCAGCGACGCAGGACCGCCTCCACCACCACCCGTCCTGAACACCTGGGACCAGATGACCTGGGACAGTGGAAACTGGGCGTGATCTGTCGGCTGACGTAAACCAAACAAAATCAGAGGAAAAGAAAATGAAAACTATAGTGACAATCATGCTGACCATGCTGTTGATTTTCGCAATGGCTTTGCCAGTCGCGGCGACGGACCTCACGGTACCGAACAGTTTTACCGCCGGTACTCCGGCCCGGGCAGCGGATGTCAATGCGAACTTTGACGCCGTCGAAGCCGCTGTGACCGACAACGATATGAGGATCGCAGAAGCCTTCGATGAAATTGGACTGTTGTCGATGGAAAATGCGGTTGCCTATGCACGGAGCGCAAACAACACGGCGTTCTTGCCGAGCGGCGGCGCCGATGCGGTGGTCAAGACGCTGACGATATTTGCGCCCGTTGATGGCTATGTCATCGCCAGTTTCAACGCCTGGTTCATCTGCACGTCGGGTGCGACTTGCACGCCGCGGTGTTCCATAGATGAAGGCGGCACGGCACTCAATACAGACTTTTTCACATTAGATTCCGTGCCGTTGAACGGATACGGGTCATTGGCTTTGACCTACGCCCAACCCGTGGCAACAGGCAATACCACGCTGAATGTCGTGTGCGATGCCTTCGCGGGAAGCGGCACCATCGGTGACGCGTCGCTGATCGTTTCGTTCTCGGCTACCAACCAGACCGTCGTACCCTGATATTGCGGCCGGTATCCTTGATATTCGTCGCGATTGAGATATTGTCGACCAGGTCAGATTCCTGGTTCGACAATGTCCGATCCCAATATCACACGATTGCTGCGCGACTGGGTCCAAGGCGACCAGCAAAGCCTTGAGGCATTGACGCCGCTGGTCTACGACCAGTTGCATCGCATTGCGGCACGGGCCTTTCGAAGCGAACGCCCGGACCATACGCTGCAAACCACAGCGCTGGTGCATGAGGCTTTTGCGAAGCTCGTCCATGTCGATGTCGAATGGCAGGATCGGAGTCATTTCTTCGCCCTGGCGGCACGAATGATGCGTCGAATACTGGTGGATCATGCAAATGCCAGGGGTGCAGTAAAACGTGGTGGCGAAGCGGCGAAGCTGCCGCTGGATGACGTTATCGTGGTATCGCCTGAGGCCAGCGAGGAAATTCTTGACCTGCATGAAGCGCTGAACTCACTCGCCGAATTGGACGGGCCGAAAGCCGAAATGCTGGAAATGCACTACTTCGGTGGCCTGACTTACGAGGAGATGTCCGAAGTTCTCGGTCGGTCTACCAGTTCGCTGGACCGCGACATTCGCTTTGCCAAAGCCTGGTTGCGTTCACATCTCGATGCCGATAACGCCTGAGCGTTGCAAATCAAACCCGGTAAATCACCTGTGTCGTTGATGGAGCGCTTTGGTATCGGCGCAATCAGCCTGATCGTGGCAAATACGCTTTTGCTCTATCTGTACTTCTGGCACGACGTCACATTGTTTCAGCTGGTATTGGTCTTTTGGTGCGAGTGTGTCTGGGTCGGAGTCTTTAGTGCCATCAAGCTGATCGTGGCGTCGGTCGCGGGCGACCCCTACGAGAACAGCTGGGTGGAGTTTTCATCCGGCACGTCGTTGTTTACGTCGGTAATCATCATCGGCTTCGCCGGGGGAGCGTTTTTGACCCTGCTCGGGGTCATGCTGATGTTCTTGCTGTCTGTGAACGATTCGCTGCCCTTGGGCAATGAGGCTGACGAACTGCTCAATCACATCGGCCTCGTCGTCGGCGCTTCGTTGCTACTGATGGCGGCACATGCAATTTCTCTGGTTGCCAATTTTTTCGTCGGCAGGGAATACAGAACGGCCAAAGCGGGTCCACTACTATTGTTGCCGTTCAAGCGGAGCCTCGCATTGTTGTTTGCAATCATTGTCAGCATTATTTTCGTTGTGTTTTTGCCGGGCATTGCCAACACGACCGTGTTCGCATGCGTCGTTATCGCTATTAAGGTTGCCTGGGATTTTCAATTGCATCGTAATGAACGGCGCGTTCTCGCTGATTCGCGCAAAGAGGTATCGGCAGCAGAATGAATATTCTCGTCAGGACAGCGCTTTTCACCACAATAATCTCCGGTGTCTTCTGGACGCTTTCAATGGCGATGAAGGGCGGTACCGGCGGCCTGGAAGTTCTGGCCATGTTCCTCGTCATTTTCGGATTGCAGGCCGTGGGTTTCGTCATCGGCGTATGGGCGTATCGGGCGCAACCGGCCATGCGGCGCGCGGCGCGATGGTTGCTGGGTCTGCCCCTCGTATTTTATTTCCTGCCGGACCTGGTGATGGCGGTTGCCGGGGGGGAACTGTCCGACGCCGGGTTGGCAGCCATCGTTCTGTTTTTACTCGCGGTCGTACTGGGTGCTTGTGTTGTCATGCCCAGAAAGGTCGCATCCGTTTTGCCTGCGTTTCTTTTCCAAAGCAAATTCGTCAACGCATTGATCCTGGTGCTGGTTCTGCTGGGATGGCTGTTCGCGATCGGCGTGTTGGTCTGGCTGTTCGGAATTGAGGCGGAGGCGACGTCCCGCGCCCTGAGCCGTGATGCAACCGGTTATGGTCGAGGCGCTTCGATCGTCATTGGCGCGATTTACCTGCTTGGCCTTGGCAGTGGGTCGCTGTTGGTTGCGGCCTGGGCCTGGCTGGGCCTCCGGAGTGGCATCGATGGTGCCTGCCGAAAACTCAATGTGGCACAAATGCTGGTTGCGACGCCGGGCCTGTTGATCGGGCTCGTGGCGTTGTATCTCATGATCAGCCAGGGGTAGGCAGTGCAGAGGCTCCTGCGCTCTTACAAGCCAAGGTCGTCCAGTGCTTTTTTGGCGTTTTCATAGCCAAGATCGGCCATTTCTTCAGCGCGATGGAACTCGAAAAATGAACAGGCATCGCGCGGGATCTCGATGATTTTTTGTGGTGCATAAGCACCGAGTTTGAGGCGCGCAATCGCACCCTGCATCACATCGATCGACTTGGTCAGTATTTCCGTGGCGTCGGCGGAGGTGTTTTTCTTGTCTTCTTTCTCAAACAGTCCGCCGATGAAGCGTGTGATCTCATTTCGATAGCTGTCATCGGAGGCGGACGGAGCCTTTTTTTCCGTTTTCTTCCTGGGGCGGTAATTGTTATCCATCCCGCTGAGATTGACGGCGATCGTCAGGTCGGTGTTGTCGTTCAAGGTCGGTGCGATGGGAATCGGGTTGACCAGCCCGCCGTCGACAAGCGAATAACCATCGAGTTCTACCGGTGAAAAAAAGCCGGGTACCGCAGTTGATGCGCGCATGGCGCTGAATAGCGAGCCGCGACACAACCAGATTTCCCGTTGTTCCTCCAGCGCGGTCGCAACCGCGGTGTAGCCAAGGTCGAGGTCTTCAATTTTGCGGTCGCCAACCAGGTCCTCAAGAACTTCGAAAATGCGTTCGCCCTTGAACAGCGATGTCCAGGTGAAAGAAAAATCGAGGAGTCGAACGATGTCCTTTCTTTCCAGGCGATTGGCCCATTCGACATAGGTATCGAGCTTGCCGGACGCGTAGATTCCGCCAATTACCGCACCCATGGAGGTACCGGCAATGTTCCGGATGACGAGCCCGCGCTCCTCGATTGCGCGAACGACGCCAATGTGTGCGTGACCGCGCGCGCCGCCGCTGCCAAGAACGAGCGAAATACTGAGATCGGATGTACTCATAGTTGTCCTGTGCTGCCTCCCGCGACCGTACATTATTGACCAGTATAGGCGGTCACTGCGACCGATATCGGCTCAAGAACTCCGGCGCAGGGCCGACATAGCCTTAATAGAACGGTCTACCGAATGGAGTCCTGTCATGTCGATCCCCGAGTCCCGGCAACTGTCCACGCTGGAAAAAGCCTTCGCAATTAACCTGGATGCCGGTCGCTACGGCACCTTCGCAGAAATTGGAGCCGGTCAGGAGGTTGTACGCTGGTTTTTCCAGGCAGGCGGCGCCGCCGGTACTATTTCGAAGAGCATATCCGCGTACGACATGCAGGTCAGCGATGCAATCTACGGCCAGTGCCAGCGCTACGTCAGTCGCCAGCGACTGGAGTCGATGTTGCAATACGAGCAATCGCTGACACGCGAACGGCTGTCGGAAAAGCGCGGTTCGGAGTCCTGCTTTTTTACCTTTGCCGATACGGTATCGGCGCGCAACTACCTCGGTACCAATGAGTGTCACGCCTGGATGGGCGTTCGATTCCAGGCCGTACCGAACGCTGACGACAGCGTCATCATCATTCACGTACGCATGCTGGACGACAACAATGCGGCGCAGCAGGAAGCGCTGGGGATTGTCGGCGTCAATCTCGTTTACGCTGCGTACGAAAAAAATCAACAGCCCGATGAATTCCTGGCGTCGCTGGTCGATGGCCTGTCGAAGGGGCGGGTCGAGATCGACATGGTCGACTGCAATGGACCTGCATTCGCGGACGTCGATAATCGCATCATGTCCTTGCGACTCGTGCAACTTGGCCTTACGGGTGCCGCAATGTTTTCGGCGACCGGCGAGGTCCTGCAGCCGTCCGAGGCGCTGCGAAAAAAGCCACTGCTGGTGCAGCGTGGCCGCTTTCGTCCACTGACGCACGTCAACCTGGATATTCTTGAGACAGCCAGGCGCAAGCTGGAAGATATCTGCGGCAGTCGGGCCGACGACATCTTGCCAATTATGGAAATCTCCATGCACAACCTGATGGAAGATAGCCAGGTATGTCTTGAAGACTTTGTGAGCCGGGCCGATGTCGTCTCAACGACCGGATGCACGGTCATGGTTTCGGACTTTCCCGAACATCATCGCCTGGTTGCCTATCTTTCGCGTTACACGGACCAGCCGATCGGTCTGGCCATGGGACTCGCGACCCTGCAAAACCTGTTTGCTGAGAAATTCTACGAGGATCTTGATGGCGGTCTCCTCGAGGGATTCGGCCGAATCTTCAAGGAGCAGATCAAGCTGCTTATCTACCCCTTGAAGAATCGCAAGACGGGAAAGCTCGAATCGCTGGACGGCCTGAACCTGAGCGCGGCGCATCAGCATCTGTTGCAATACCTGGTCGATCGCCAGTGCATCCTGCCGCTCGAAGGCATAGCGCATCAGCACCTCGATATCCATTCGCCGGACGTCTTGCGAATGATCGCCTGTGGTGACAACGAGTGGATGTCGATGGTGCCGCCCGGCGTGGCGTCGATCATCAAGGGCCGCAGCCTGTTTGGCTACTCCGGTTAGCGAGCCATGTGATCGCGTCGCGCCACGGCCCGTGGCCAAGCAAATACCGATGCAATTCCATGCATCGTTCTAGCCACAAATAACGTCGAAGCCCACTCGGCCATCAGCACGCTGACCGGACTGTTTGAAGAATACAGTACAGCTCTCGGTTTGCACGGTATCGCCGACGTCCATGCGCGTTTTGGTCCCGTTCAAATTGACGTCGATCACATTGCCCCAGTCCCTGACCAGGCCAAAAACATTGGATCGATCGCCAACCGACACGCTTTCACCGGTCTTGAGCCAGAAATCAGCACCCCCGGCATACCCCTGTTCGTCGAGCGCAGCCTGTTTGAGATTGGCGATCTGGCTGCCGAGATAGGTCAGCTCAGTATTTGCCTGGTTTTGTAACTCACCTTGTCGCGCCAGCAGCTGACCCAGCTCCGTCAGGCTCTTTCTTACCTCGGGGTCCGATGATTGGTTCTGCAACTCAGCCAGACGCGCATTTATATTCTTGAAGTTCGCGTCCTGCTCCTGGATCAGTGCATCTACTGATGGCCCGAGGAGGCCGGTACTCTCAACACCCATTTGCACGCCGATGCCAACAATAGACCCAAGAATCATTCCTCCCAGGGCAATGCTGGCGGCAATGAGTCGTGGACGTGTAAGCCAAGCGGCAATACCGCTCGCGGCCCCACCGGTTTCCGGTTGCGATTTCGAAGTGTCAGTCATTTCAGTCCTTCTCCTAGGCCGCGGCCATCATCTTGTGTGCCGTCATTAGCTGAATACCCTTGTAGAGCAAGAACAGTCCGAGCGGCGCAAGAATAATGCCGACGAAGACTGTCAGGGTGGCCAGGCCGACAACAAGCAGGATGATTGCCCATGCCATGACATACCAGGTGCTCATCCCGTAGATCATGCCGATGGTATCGTTACGCACCAGGACCGCTTTGACGCCACCGCGGGTGTCACTGCCTACAACCGTCGCTTCGTCACCATCGGTCAATTCGATACCTTTGGGCAGCTTCATCGACACTGGGCGATTACCAACCCGGAAACTGATTTCTTTTTCTGTTTTGACCTGTGTATAGCCTGTGTTGCTGGTCTGGGTACTGGTGACCTTGGTTTCTTCACGAAAATTGCTGACGGGTCCTGAAAATTTAACAAGTGCCATATCGTTTCCTCCCGGATCGCTATTGATTCTGACGGACGAGCTCAAGACCCATCGGTCCATACAGGCGGTCGCCACGGCGCGTCAAAACGACAGTTCCCTGCGCGCTACTGACCAGGATCTTGTCCCCGTCGAGTCGGTACTCGGCATCGATCTCCGCGTCGAGGACCGAAATCTTGACCACGCCGTCGCCCGCAAATGCGTATCGGGTGATTCCGGCAGTGTCGGCAAATGTGCCGGACACGCTGTCGCCGCAGGCGCAGAGTACGAGTGCGCCTAGAAAAGCAGTCAGCCGGGTAATTGATCGCATAGTCCGCCTCCGTTGAGACTCAAATGTAGGACGCGGGCCGCGGTTTGGCATCGACAGCTAGCGCGACTTAAGGTCAATTAGCGTCAGTATCGCGTTGTGCGATAAAGTTCGTACCTATGAGTCCGACCCGGAATTCACAAAGACATCGTGGTGTTCGTGCGTCGCGCGCGAAACTTGTTCATGCCCTTGCTGAGGCCGGTTTAAAGACGCAAGTTGCACTCGCGGAGCGCATTGCCGATATCGAAGATCTTGATGCTGCCCCGAAAGATGCCGTTAACCGGGTATTTCGCGAGCTGCCGGTGGATCCTTCGACGCTGGAGAGGGTCGCGCGGGCGCTTGGCGTGGAAGCCTATGCACTGTACAAGTCGGCGGACGAAGAGGCACCGGTGTTTTCCCAGGCTGGAAGCCGTCGACGTTCTGCCGGACGAATCGGCCCTGCGCTGGCTGGCGCTACCGCGGTTCTTGTCATGGTGCTGGCCGCGCGTTGGTGGTTTGCGCCTGACGAGACGATCGAGCCGGAACCTGCATCTCGCCCGGCGTCACTGGCTATGGGAACCCCGACGCTCGCGGTAATACCGTTTGATGACGATGTCGACAGCGCCTTTAGTGATTCCCTGCGAAGCCGGCTGCAGACGCATTTTAATGTGGCGCGCCCTACGGCGGGCGCACTGGTTCGATCTCACGATCCGGCGGAAACGGCTGAGCGGCTGCGAACAGATGTGGTTGTCGATGGTGAATTTCGCTCGGTTGGCCGACTCACCGCGGTCCGCGTCTATCTTTTTCGAGACGGGGTACGCCAGCAGGTGTGGGCAGACAGCGCGCCGAAAGTTGCGCTTGACGAATCGCTGGATTTGATGGCCGAGCAGTCTGCGCTCGCGATCCGGCGGGCAATTGGAATGCCGGTCGATGAAGCTGTGATTTCGCATTTTCCACTCGCCACCGTTCAGGACGATTATCTCGAAGGTGAGCGCTACCTGGACGAGCCGTCAAATGAGCTGAATATCAAACGTGCGCAAGCCCGCTTCGAAGCGGCGCTCCGGCAGGACGCAAACTTTGCACGAGCGCATGCGGGACTTTGCCAGACATTGCTTGAAGAGCACTGGATGGACAGCGAGGAGCGGGCACTCAACGATGCATCGCTCGCCTGTGGTCAGGCAGTGCAGTTGAACCCGGCGGACCCGGTGGTTGCAGTCGCACATGCCCACTTTTTGCAGCGTACCGGGCAGGACAGGGAAGCGATTGCCTTGTACAAGCAGACCATTGAGCGCTATCCGAAGGATTCGGCAGCATTGACCGGACTCGCTGCGAGTCAATTGGAGGCCTATCGTGAAACCGGTGAGCACAGGTATTTGCAGGAGGCCAAGCGGTCAGCGACCCGAGCCGCGGATATTGACCCGTATGTCTGGAAGCCGCTGTTTTCGCTCGCAACGATGGAATGGTTTGACGGTAATGTTGTCGGTGCAATCAAGGCGAGCGAGGCCGCAAGGTCGAGGAGCGAAAACGAATTCGTTCTGGCCAACCTCGGCAGCTTTTATCTGTGTGACGGAGAGTTGGAGCAGGCCCGCGAGGCTTATGCCCGTGCTCGTGAACTCAACCCGTCATCGTATGTCGGAGACGAATTCCTGGGTCAGGCACATTACTTTCTTGGCAATTTCGAGCGTTCGGCCGAGCTAAGGCAGAAAGCGATCGATTCGGTCGCAAATGGCAATCCGGAAATTCATGAGATGTGGGGCAATCTTGGCGACTCCTACCGTCAAAGCGGCCATATCGAAAAAGCCATGGAGGCGTATCTTCGCGCGGCTGAAATCGCTGAGCGGGATTACCTTCGCGGCACCGCGCCGGTCGCCGACCGCGCGTCTCGCGCCTATTACTACACAATCCTGGCCAAACTCGACAACACCGTTGTGCCGGCCTCGGCATTGAGCGCGATTGATGACGAGGTTGACGATATTGCCAAAGACCTGGTGTCGGCGACGGGCTTGCGGCGTATGGCGCAAACCTATCTCGAGCGCGGGGAAATCGCGAAAGCACGCGCCGTCCTGGATCGTGCGACCGCCACCTGCAGGGGTTATGCCATGCTTCCCGACCTTGAGCCGCTGCACCAGGATACCTGAGGGCCGCTCACGGACTGCCGTTCCCGTATTTCTTCCAAAAACCGCTGCACAGTTCCTTTCTTCAGGCTTTCCGGTGGTCGAGAATGGGGCGAGTTCTTGAGTAATTGCCGTCGGTCAGGCTGTTTCGCGGCTCAATATCTACAGGAGTCGGCCGCTACCTGTAGTCAGGGAATTCGTGTGGGGCAGTGAATTGACAACGACAACAGCGCTTAGTGTGGACCAGCTTCAAATCGGCATGTACGTGGCACAGCTCGATCGCCCGTGGCTGGAAACACCGTTCCTGTTTCAGGGCTTTTACATTCGTGACGAGGATGAGATTCAGGAAATTCGACAGTTTTGCAAGCAAGTACACGTCACCAGTGAAAGCCTCCCCGACGATTTCGAGCCTGTCAAAAAAGTAGACACTGAAAAAGAGGTCGCTGAAGCGATCGATACCAATCGCGTTACCTTGCAAGCTCAATTTTTTCGGGAGAGCGGCGGGCGAACGAACGTCGAGCAAACGAATGTCGTCTACAAGGATGCGACCACACTAAAAGCCGAGATGAGCACCGCGAGCCGCGTGCACACGCAGGTTGCGACCGCAGTTGAAGGTGTTATGAAAAACCTCAAGCGCACCGGGAGCCTGGGGATTGATCAACTCGAATCAGCGGTCACACCGATGGTCGATAGTGTCCTGCGTAATCCCGCAGCGCTTGCCTGCCTGGTTCGAATGCAGAAAAAAGACGAGTACCTGTACAATCACTCGCTGGCATCGGCGGTTTGGGCATCAATCCTCGGCCGGCAAATCGGTCTTGCCCGGGATGACCTCGATGTCATCGCGCTCGGCGCGTTGCTACTGGACGTCGGCAAGACGCTGGTACCGGACTCGATTTTGACCAAGCCAGACAGTCTTAGTGATAAAGAGCGTGATCTCATGCGGCGGCACGTCGAGTTCGGCCTCAAGATCCTGGACAAGTCGGGTGGCGTTGACGCGCGAGTGCGCGACATGGTCGCGCACCACCATGAGCGCTACAACGGCACCGGCTACCCGGCGAGACTCAAAGGCAATGACATTCCAGTGTTTGGACGTATTGCCGGTATCGTCGATGCCTATGACGCGATGATCACACCACGCCCCTACGCGAAACTGCAGTCATCTTACGATGCGATCCGCAGGCTTCGTGTGTTGGCCGATGTCGAGTTTCAGGCTGAAATTGTCGATCAGTTCACCAAGGCGATCGGCGCTTTTCCGACCGGCACGCTGGTTGAATTGAATACCGGCCAGATCGGTATCGTGACCAAGCAAAACCGCATCCGCCGACTGCGTCCCGAAATCATGGTAATCATCGATTCCGACAAGCAACTGCTTGACGATTTTCAGTTGCTGGATCTCAACGAGGAGAAAGTTTCACCGGATGGCGAAGTCTCGCTTTGGATCGAGCGAGGACTGGCGCCTGGCGAGTACGGCATTGACCCGACCGAGTTCTATCTGAACTAGGGTAAAGCCATGAGTACAACCTCCATTCAAATTCCTTACCTTCAGCATGGCGGACTGTCCAATGCCGGACGGCACATAGGCAATGCCGTCCGGGCCCACAAGGATCTTGCCGTGCTGATCGTTCATGTACAGGAAGTGGAGAGGCTGTGTGCTGAGCTGGGCCATGAGCGGGCCGGAGAAGTTCTGGATGATCTGTTCATGCGTCTTCGAACGATTGCGCGGGACGACGATGCGGTTGAGCGGATTGGCGACCGAAAATTTGCCGTGTTGCTCAGTGGTCTTCGCAACCGCGGGCATGTGACGCTTGCCGCCAACAAGATTGGCCGCCTTGCTACCGAATTGGTCGAAGACAGCTCGAAAAAAATAAAGCTCAATACGACGATCGGCATCGCGCTGTGCCCGCAAAACGGCAAGGATCCATCGGAACTGATGCGACTCGCGGAAATAGCCTCACTCGATGGTTGCCGAAAACACAGTCCGGTCTGTTTCTTCGAGGAGCAGGCGGCGACGCAACTTTTTTCCGACTGGGGCCTCGAGCTACGTCTCGAAGATGCGCTGCAGTCCGGTGACCTTGAAGTTTATTTCCAGGCGAAGACCTGCCTGAAGACAAACCGGATCGCCGGGGCGGAAGCCCTGATGCGCTGGCACGAACCGGAAATCGGGCAGATTTCGCCCGATGTTTTCATTGCGCTGGCGGAATCGACCGGCAGAATAATCGACCTGACCCAGTTTGCGATTCAGAGCGCGTGTCGAAGACTGGCTGAATGGCAAAAGACGAAGCCGGACCTGAGTGTTGCAGTCAATGTCACGCCAAGCATCATTCAGAATCGGGAGATCATAGACGTGGTGCAGAGTGCGACCAGTATATGGGGTGTCTCACCCAGGTCGCTTACGCTGGAGGTCACCGAGAATGCATTGATGGAAGATCGCGAGGCGAGTCACGATGTACTCACCGCGCTTCGTGACCTGGGTGCGCGTATTTCAATCGATGACTTCGGCACAGGGTATTCGTCGCTCGCGTATCTCAAGGAGATCCCGGCGGACGAACTCAAGATCGACCGGAGCTTTGTCATGGGTATGCACAGTGATTCGGGTGACCGGAAGATCGTCGAACACACGATCGGCATTGCGAAGAGCTTCGGTCTTCGGGTCGTTGCAGAAGGTATTGAGAATCAGAAAATTCTTGACGAGCTGCGGCAGCTCGGATGTGATTTCGGGCAAGGCTATTTTATCAGTCGTCCTATCCCGGCGGACGAATTTGAACAGCTTTTTATCGCCAAAATCGCCGACCAGGACGCGCCTGGCTGACAGCGGATCCCGGTATTCGGCTTAATAGCGTGACAGAC
Organism: uncultured bacterium; assembly: GCA_963976365.1. Lineage (GTDB taxonomy): Bacteria > Pseudomonadota > Gammaproteobacteria > Steroidobacterales > Woeseiaceae > UBA1847. Next base: position 41,372 of record CAXBKH010000009.1, read on the forward strand.
ATCACGCTCTCTTGCCCCAGGCGTAAGGCTTCAGCCGTATCGGTCGATAGCTATACTAACTATCGCCCCGGACAAGCGCCTTGCTGCCACCCATTACTCCAATCAACGAGACGGAGCGACTGCTAAGTCTGCACGCCCTCCGCATTCTGGACACACCCTCGGAAGAACGCTTCGATCGAATTACTCGAATGGCAAAGCGGCTGTTCGGCGTCGAAATTTGCCTGATCAGCCTGGTGGACACCCATCGCCAGTGGTTCAAATCCAAACAGGGGCTCGAAGTCTGCGAAACATCGCGGGAGATCTCATTCTGCGGGCACACGATTCAAAACGAAGAAGTCATGATCATTACGGATGCGAGTCGCGATGAACGCTTTTCGGACAATCCGCTGGTCACAGAAGCTCCTTTTATTCGTTTCTATGCGGGCTGCCCAATTCACGGGCCGAACGGCCATCGAGTAGGGACGATGTGCCTGATCGATAGTACAAAGCGCAGCCTGAACTCGGCTGACCAGGAAACGCTGCAAGACTTCGCGAAAATGGTTGAAGATCAATTGGTGATTGCTTCGCAGGTCACGGTCGACGACCTTACCAAGGTCGCCAATCGACGTGGCTTCCATATGGTTGCGAATCATATGCTGTCGCTTTGTCGACGGACGGGAACCGATGCGGAGCTGCTGTTCTTTGACCTGGATCACTTCAAGCGACTGAACGATACGCATGGTCATCGGGTTGGCGATGACCTGCTACGCCATTTCGCCGCGCTTTTGATCAAGTGTTTTCGCACAGCCGATGTTATTGCCCGGCTCGGCGGCGACGAATTCGTCGTCATGATGGCCGCGTCGCGGGAACAGTCACGGATCGCGATGAGGCGCCTGCAGGAAATGGCGGCCGAGGAAGTTTGCGCTATCAGGCGCCAATTGAGCTGGAGTGTCGGCGGTGTCAGCTTTGATGAAGAGCGGCACACTTCGGTTGGCAGTATGCTCGAGGAGGCCGACTCCCTGATGTACCAGGACAAACTACAGCGCCGCCGAACCGGCAGCTAAACTCTCATTTGACATAAAATCGATATTGCCGGCCGGCGATGTCAACCGCCTCGTCCCCTTTCGCGTTGAAGTACCCAACAGACAAACTGCTGTTGGGAAAAGGAGAGGCACGATGAACACAGGGAATTTGAAGGTATTCGGACGGATAGTCCTGTTTAGCGCAGCGATGGCGATGCTGAGCGGCAACGCGGTGGCGGATGACGGTGATCGTCTCGATCAGCGCGGCGACCGGATCGAGGAACGTCTCGATAATCGCGGCGATCGAATCGATGACCGGCTAGACAACCGGGGTGATCGCATTGATGATCGCCTCGATAATCGTGGTGATCGAATTGACGATCGGCTCGATAATAAAGGCGATCGGATCAATGATCGCCTGGATAACCGCTCCGATCGGGCTGCGAATGCCGGGCATGATCAGCTATCTGACCGGCTTGACAGGAAAGGTGACCGAATCGACCAGCGTCTCGATCAGCGTGGTGACCGCGTCGACACTCGCCTGGACAAGCGGGGCGACAAGGCCGACCGACGCCTGGACAGAAAAGGCGACCAAATCGATCGACGTCTGGACAAGAAAGGACAGCAGAAGAATAAGCGACTGGATCGCCGTTCGAATCGGCGGTAGTCAGCGAGTGTATTGAAAAGGGCCTCTGGAATGAGGCCCTTTTTTTCCTACGTCTAGTGCGTGCGCCCGGTGGCGTCGTGGATGACTGATAGCACACAATTCTGCGCACCCACTATCACCCAGTCTGAGGACAGCAGGCAGTTGATCGTCTGACCGGATTTCGTCGTGAAAGTAATTGCCTCATCCCTGAGTCTTCCGGTCTCAAGAATTTTGGCGAGAAGTTCCTGACGTCGCGATACGTTCTGCCACAGACCGAGCGCAACGGTCGATTTTTCCAGCACCTCAGCGCGGGAAAAGCCCGTTAGTGCACAGAATCCATCATTGACATCGATAACCTCACCGTCATCCCGCTTGGAAATGACGACTGCGTCCGGGGTCAGTTGTAGCGTTCTCGACAGAAGTTCTCTGGAGCCCCGGAGCTCTGACTCGGCATTTTTCAATGCCGTTTTGTCGATCATGGTTCCCCAAAGACCGGTTAAATAGCCGTCCTCGACCACACCGGATGTCGACGCCACCAACGTGATCGGCTCGCCGGACACTTTAGTCCCGTTTACTTCATGGCCAATGGCGATGTAGTTGTTCTTTACGAAAGCACGAGCGAACGTCTGATTGCACGGGTCCGACAAAGATGTCCGGTCGCCCAGCGATACGCTCGACATATCGAAATCCGCCGGATAGCCGAACTGCAACGCAAAAGCGGCGTTCCAGTCGATATTCACCATGTTCCTGAAAGCGAGTCGGATCTGTTCTTCGGACGTAAGGTTGATTGGAACCGGCGGATCGAACCTGGCGCGGACGAAGGCGGTCTCAGTACTCACGTCAAGCACGTAGTTACGCATGCTTGTGAGGTGTTTCCGATCGGCAAACTCTTTCGATAGCCGTTTACGCGTAATTGTTGCACTTACCCAATAGGTAAGTGCAACAATTACGATGACTACAAATATAAGCAGGTAAACAGGCATCTCTAATTCCTGCATCGATCTTAGCAGGCAATTTAGAATGTCGCATTGATTCCCAACCCGACAATCGTCTTGTCGAGCGCAGCAGATTCGAGATTTGATCGAATGTCCAGGTGCTCAATATTTGCGGTCACGCCGAAGTGCTCGAAGACCTGCCAGTTCGCGCCAATTCGAAAACGCAATCGCTTGTCCTGGCGATTGTCACCGATGGCTTCGTCCTGGTTGGCGTAGGTACGACCCTCGTGACTGACACTCGCCTTCAGCTTCATGTCGCGTGACGCCAGTGCAAAAGTATGCCCGTAGGTCATGTTCCAGCGCAGCGCATCGTAATCGAAAGCGGGGTCAACAGTATCTTCTTCACTGTTTTGCAGGCCAACGGCAATATACCGGTCCATGTTATCGATCAGCATATACAGGTCGGCACGAAATGCGTCACTGGTCGCGTCGCGACCCGGGAGATCTGCATATTGCTTGTCCGCTTGTGTGTAGGCACCGCGCAGGAAAACCCGGTTGCCGATCAGGCGGGAAACACTCGGTGTAACCTGGACAAGGTCAAGGTAGTTGTCACCGTCAAGTTGCGCCTGGAACTTCTCGACATTGATGCCGGCGTCCAGCAGGGATGTCTTCCATGTGAGTTCGGCGAACACGTGGTGCAGCCCAAGATCAAACGCGCTCAACTCCTGGTAGGCCGTATCTTCGTAGTCATACCCGAAGCGAGAAACGAGCCGTCGTGTGACGGGTAGCGCAGCCTTGAGCGCAATACCGTAGGTTCGCGCCGCGTCAGCACTGCCACTATTGGTGTCGAGGTCGGCAATACCAACATTACTGTCGTTGTGGTAGCCAAGCTTCGCGTCGAAATCGAAGCTGGCACGGTTGTCAGCCGCGAATAAAGCCGTCGATACCAACAGGCAGCCGAGCAGCAGAAATAGTCTGGATACTTGAATTCTGTTCATCGTCGTTCTTCCTTTGAAAAGGGCCGGCGAGTTGCCTCGCCGGCCACAGGGTGCCGTCGACTTAGTCACGGCCGGGGATTGGCAGCTCGCGAGTCAGGTCAATCGTCAGATCTTCCTTAATCGCAGCCTGTACGTCGTTGCGTACATCAGCGCCGATTGAGCTTGCGATGTCGTCGGATACAGCATCCTCGACAGACGAGCTTACGGCGTCGCCGGTGCTGGTCACGGTTGCGTCGGCAGACGACTCAGCCTCATCAGCCGTAGCCTCACCATCGGCCGCGAGCTCAGCCACGGTGCTTTCACCCGTTGCCACTGCTTCATTCGCCTGATCGTTCGTCGCTGCGACTACGTCTGCAGATGTCGCTATTGCGCCATCGACCGTTGCGGCCAGTTCACCTTCCGCGGCTTCGATCGAATCTGACGTGGAGCTTTCGACGCTGCCCAGCAACTGACCAGCGAATTCGCCATTGATTGAAGCGTCGGACTCTCTGTCGTCAGACTGCTCCTTTGCGGGCTGCTTACGCGGGTCTTTCTTCGGCTCGTGCTTGGGCTCCTGGGTCGGATCCTCGTCGGCAACGTCTTCCTGTTGCGGGTCACCCGAGTCAGCTTCGCCGTCAGAAGATGACGTGCTGGCCGAAGCTGAAGCACTGGCACTAAAGTCGAATGATGCCGAGGTCTCGGAACCGTCCGTTTGAGCCGATGCTGAGGCCTGGCTATCGGCGTTGGCCGAAGCGTTCGTATCCGATTCCAATGCCAGGGCATTGTTGGCGGCAGCGAAAACTACCAGGACTGCGATTCCCGCAACGATGCGGTTGAGTTTTTCATTGATGTAACAAGTCATGATCTATCCTCCATTTGGTCAACTTGTATCTGGAGAACGGATGACGCTTCAGTTTTATTCCCTCGAACGCAAAAAAAAAACAGGCCGCATGGTGCGGCCTGTTTATGGAGCTTGCTTGCAAATTCTCAGGCAGGTTCGCCAATCGATTCTGCAACAGCTTTGGCATCATAATAGTTGCCGTTTTCGGGGATCTTGCCTTTGCCCATTACGATTTCAATCGAATGGCTGTGACGCGTCTCCGGGCGGCGATTGTCGAGATGCATGCTAGTGTGACGCATCGGTCTTTCTGTTCGTGTGCAAGACAGTAGACCGCAATGAGTTTCAACGTATCGCGTCTGCTCGTAACCAAAACCAACCTGCATTTCCGGTTCGCGTGATTCGATGGTCGATGTTTCACGATCAACGATCTGGAACCAGTCATAGCCCTTGTTCAGCGTCAGTTCTGCGGCGCGTAGCATGGCGTAGTCACGAGCGTCCTGCAGGTCCGTGCTACGTCGGCCGTTGTAGTTCACGCGATATCGGTCGTCTGAAATCTTGCGTGTGTAGTGACCGTAGTCACTGGCACTGTCCGCGGCCACGTAGTCCGGTGTCGAGGCGCAGGCGCCCAGCGTCAGAAGGGTGGCGATAAAAATGATTCGTGAATAAAACATGTTGCTCTCCTTTCCAGGTTTTTCCCAATTTGTTATCAGGAATACGAACGGCGAGCGATTTTATTCCACTAGTTCCCGTAATTTTTCCAAGTATTTGAAATTAAAGCTCTTTCCTCCTCAATATCGAGTGGCGGAGCAGACCCGATCAGCCCGTCGATCGCCGAATCTATGGCATCCGGCGTGTCACCACCAGCCTGCTGGTAGCTGCCATCCGGCGCCCGTTTCCCGGCGATACTGGCCGCCTCAACCTGCCAGGCGCTGCCGCGCCGGCAGGCGACGCCCTGGACGGGTGCGCCGACACCGTCGATTCGCAACTGGCGACAAAAATCGCCATCGCGATCCTGGAATGTCAGTAGTAACTCTGCCCTCTGGCCATTGGCCAGCGTTTGCACCTCGGTGCTGATGCCTTCCTCGAGCAACAGGTGGAGCTCGCTGCCGCCAGCCACTGTCCCGGCGTAGAGTCCGTTCTGATCGAAGCCTGCAAAATTGCTTTCATCGAAAAGATTGGCGACAAGAAAGCCGGCAAGCAGTGCAACACTCGCGGCGATGGCAACGGGCAACTGAAAAAACGGCTGCATGACCCGCTTCGGAAACGCGATGACATTGCCAGCCCGGGTTTCGGGTTCGCTTTGGCCGAGCATCTCAAGTACAGCCTTCGGCATCGGGCGCTTGTCGATTGCCTCGTAAAGCTGCAGGACTTCGCTGTCGGCACCTCGCAGGGTCTCCAGCCGGCGCGCGAGGTCAGGTTCTTTCAACAGGCGTGCTTTCAGCGTACGGGTCTCATCGTCCGGCAGCTCGCCGTCGATGTAGGCGCACAGCGCGATATCGTCTGTTTTGTCATTAATGTCGGTCATTTCATACTCCATCCGGCTAGCCCGCCGGAATCTCATTTTGTCCGCTGCGCTCGGCCAGGGTACTGCGCGCCCGCGCCAGGCGGCTCATTACCGTCCCAACCGGTACATCCAGTACCTCGGCCGCTTCTTTATAAGAGAAGCCTTCGATTGCGACGAGTTCCAGCACAGCTCGTTGGTCCTCTGTCATAGCGCGCAATGCGTCCTGTACCTCGCCCAGTGATATTTCGCCGAGCACCTGTTGTTCGCCCATCAGGATCCGCTCACCAATAACGGCCGGTTCCGTTGCCGCTTCACTGCGAACTTTGCGCGACCGAACCTCATCGATCCACAGGTTACGGCAGATCCTGATACACCAGGGCAGCAGCGGTACATCCTCCGGCAGACCGCGCTCGAGCACACGCTCGACCGTGGACTGCAGCAGATCATCCGCATCGGCCATGTTGCTGGTCAGGCTGTACGCGAATCGCCGAATGTTCGGCAATATCTCGACAAGCTCGTCTTGACGGTGATTCAAATTGTGATCCATTTGCTATAGATACGTTTGAGGGTATGGTTTTATTCCACAGGGAATAAAATGCGTGCATGAAACGTTTGCGATACAGGCATAGTATTGAAAGGCGAACATCGTGCAGCGGAGTAACATGCAGAGATTCTACCGAACGATTGTGTTGGCTGTCCTTTGTTTCACAGGGATAGTCAGCATGCATTCGCCCGCGTATGCGCAACTCGGCTTGCCGGATGTCAATGACACGCTGAATCGTCTGCCCACTCGTGATGTCAATGACCGCTTGAGCCGTGAGCTTGAGCGCAAGAAGAAAGCAGCGGCCGCGCTGGCGGATGCGGCTGCCGAACGAGCGGACAAACTTGCAATCCAGGCCGCCGGGATGGTCGATGGCCTGCTGAGACCGGTGCTCTACGAAACAGATCCAAACGGCGCAAGGATAGAGTTCAATACGATTGCAGTGATGGTCGACAGCGATACGCTTGACGCGCTTACCGCCAGCGGTTTCGCGGTCATGTCGAAGCGCGAACTGCGGACCCTGGGACTGACGCTCGCCACCTTGCGAAATCCGGATGACGATTCGCTGCGCGACGTCGTGCCGAAGCTTCGCGAACAGTATCCTGCAGCGGTTATCGACTTTAATCACATCTATGAGTTTGCGTCTGATGCCGAGTCAGCGGTTGAACCGGTCAGTGAAGCGGACTCGACGCCCGACCCATTGGGCAGTGAGGCCGGGCAATTGCGTATCGGCATCATCGATTCGGCGGTACAGAGCGCGCATCCTGCGCTCCGAAATGTCACAGTCACAAGCAGGGATCTCGCCGTTCATGAAGGCAGTCGGCCGCTGACGCACGGTACAGCGGTTGCATCGCTGCTGGCGCAAAGTGCCGATGACAGGGTCTCAATCCTTGCGGCTTCGGTCTTTGTTCAAGTTGATGGCTATGCGCCCGGCGCCAGCACCGAGGGATTGATCACTGCGCTTGACTGGCTGGCATCCGAAAACGTTGACGTGATCAACATGAGTCTTGGCGGCCCCGGCAATGCGTTGCTGAAAACAGCGATTGCCGGCCTGCAGAAATCCGGAGCGCTGATCGTTGCCGCGGTTGGCAATAATGGCCCGTCGAGTGAGCCCCTGTACCCTGCGGCTTACGATGGGATTCTGGGTATCACAGCGGTGGACCGTGATCGTCGTATTTTTCGATACGCGAACCGTGGCGACTATGTCGATTTCGCGGCACTGGGCGTCGATGTCAAAGTGGCCGATTCGACGACCGGCGGCTGGCGAATCGAGTCGGGCACGTCGATGGCAGCACCGCGAGTATCCGTTTTGGTCGCCCGCATCGTACGTGACGGCGGCATCGAGGAAGGTGCATTGACCTCCAGGTTGATGGCCAGCGCTGAGGATCTGGGGCGACGCGGCTTTGACAAAGTCTTTGGCCACGGCCTGTTGACCGACGTACCTCGAATAATTTCGAGCAACTAGTAGCCGCGACCGGGCTTCGATGCCCGTACCAAATCTTCAACATCCCATGCCGGATCAGTGGCAGAATGTCCGCAGCGGCATAAAAGTGGGAGGAAACCGTGATCAGAGCATCCCTGTTCGACCCGGGCGCGCAGGAATCAACAAGCGGTGGCGTTGAACTGATCGCAAGGTGGAAGGATTCGAAGGACGGCATTATCTGGCTGGATATCGAAGGCGCCCCGGATGATGAGGTGCGGTCGCTTCTCAGCAATTTCGACGTACATACGCTCGCGATACAGGACGCATTGCGACCGCGTCACCCGCCTAAACTGGAGCGATTCGAAAATTTCCTGTTCATCCTGCTGCGTGGACTGGACGCAGAGGCCAGCGGCATCGATTTTGGCGTCATTCAACTGTCGCTTTTTGTTGGCGAGCGATTCTTGCTTACCCGACATTCCAAACCCTCAGTATCCGCAAACTGGCTCTACGAAGAAATCCAGCAGAACAGCAAGCTGATGCGCGATGGTCCCGGTGGACTGGCGCTGCAGATCAGCAATCGACTGTCCCGACGTTACATCGAAATACTACTGGAGCTCGAGCCGCGCCTGGATGAAATCGAAGAGGAGATGTTTCTGCAGCCGGACGATAACCTGTTGTCAGAACTGACGCGTTACAAGTCACGATTGCGGAAATTGACTCGTATAGCGAATTATCACAAGCAGATTGCCGCGAAGCTTCGCGATTATCCGGAGCCATTGATTGGCAAAAAGTTCAAGCACGAAGTCGTTGATCTCTATGAGCAGATCGAGCGTACGCAGAGTCTGTCCAACTTGTACTACCAAATTTCAATAGATCTCACGGATGGGTATCTTGGCCTGTCGTCGCACCGGCTGAATCGGGTCATGCAGATTCTGACGATCATCACTGTGATTTTCGTACCGCTAACGTTTCTCGCTGGCATCTATGGCATGAACTTTGAAAACATGCCGGAGCTGTCGAACCGAATGGGCTACTTCATCGTTATCGGCATCATGTTTGTCGTGGCGGTCTTGCAGTTGTTGTATTTCCGGCGGAAGCGGTGGATTTAATGCAAGCAGAGCCCAACCTGATTGACGGAATCGCGGATGGCAGCCTGGTGGAGAAGTGGTCGAGCGCTTTCCAGTCCTGGGTTTCTGATTACCTGGCGTCTGTCGATACGCTGATCGAGCTGGGTTTGATCGCCGCGGCCGCGGCGATTGCCTGGCCGCTGTCAATCGTGCTCAAAAACAAGGTCAAAGCGCTTGGTCAAGAGCACGCGACCTACGCATTGCTGAAGCGATTGTGGCTGAAGCTCGATGTCATTGCCTTTCCCATTGTCTGGTTGCTGATCCAGTGGCTGGTCGTTATTGCGATGGAGCAGATCGGCCAAAGGCACGCGGCACTGGTCGTTACATCGAGTTTACTGACGGCCTGGATCGTAATTAACGTCGCGACAGTCTTTGTTGCGAATCCGGCGTTGTCGCGGACTATCGCCGTTACAGCTTGGGTCGTCGCCGCATTCAATATCCTGGGATTGCTTGGCGAAGCGATCCAGTTCCTCGACAGTGCGGCACTCACTGTCGGTCAGGTAAATATATCGGCGCTGACCATTATCCAGGGATTGGTAGCACTGGCAGTCCTTCTCTGGATTACCGCGATTGTCGGGCAGGTTATCGAAGGACGCATCAAGGCATCGCCAAACCTGACTCCCTCGATTCAGGTGCTGTCGTCGAAGCTGATCCGAATCGGTCTTGCAATCGTCGCTTTCGTGTTTTCGCTCAAAATCGTCGGCATCAACCTGACGGCCTTCGCGGTGTTTGGCGGCGCGATCGGTGTCGGTCTGGGTTTCGGTTTGCAAAAGATATTTGCCAACCTTGTCAGCGGATTCATTCTTCTTCTCGATAAGTCGATCAAGCCCGGTGATGTTATTGCAATCGCCGATAATTACGGTCGGGTCGAGTCGCTCGGTGCCCGCTACGTTTCGGTGCTGACTCGTGACGGCATCGAGCACCTGATCCCGAACGAAGAGTTGATTACGACGCGGGTCGAAAACTGGTCGCACTCGCAGGACTTGTTGCGGCTGCGAAAGTCGGTTGGTATTCACTACAAGTCGGATGTGCGTGAGGCCATCAGACTGTGCCTCGAAGCGGCCGCTGAGGTGCCGCGAATTCTCAAGGACCCGGCACCAACCTGCAATCTTCAGGAATTTGGCGACAACTCGGTGAATCTCGACGTGCGATTCTGGATTGACGACCCGATGAACGGTCGAGCCAATGTCATCAGCGAGTTGTTGCTCGGGATCTGGGACCGCTTTCACGCGCACGGTATCGAGATTCCGTATCCGCAACGCGACTTGCACTTAAGATCGTCCGATGTCGGCTCTTTCGGGCAATCGCACGCGGCACCCGACGAATAGTACTTAGTCGGTTTCGTCAGCCAGGCTGGTACTGCGGGTGATCGTTTGCCACTTGTGTTCCCGACCGCGCAGCCAGCGCACAAGACCCTGGAATCGCCAGATCGCGGTCATTTGCCGAAAGCCAAAATTCTCGACAATGGCGATCAGGTACAGCAGTGCAAGCTGGCTGAACTTCGGATACATATGGAATGACAATTCTTCGAGCATGATCGCGCTGGTGGACAGCAAGACACCGAGGCCAATCGCAAGCCCGAGAAATATTCCGGCTTCAGGCCATGACAGCCACCCCATGACACCACAAAGGATTATGAAGACGTAGCCGGCGACCTCAAGAATGGGGCCAAGCAGTTCGAACACGATATAGAACGGAATAGCGACCCAGGTGACGGTTCCGCCACGAGGATTGGTAAGTAAGGAACGATTCAGCGCGAAAGCCTGGCCGAGACCGTTCTGCCAGCGAACCCGCTGGCCCTTGAGGTCCCGGTAGTTTTCCGGTGCATCGGTCCAGCAGACGGGATCTGGCACGAACGTTATTCGGTAGGGTTTTCGCTTCTCTTTCATCAGTCGGTGCAGACGCAATACCAGTTCCATGTCCTCGCCAACTGCTTTCGGGTTATAGCCGCCGGCTTCGACCAGGGTTTCCTTGTGAAACAAGCCGAATGCGCCCGATATGATCAGCAAACCATTGATCGGCGACCAGCCCATGCGACCAAAGAGGAAGGCGCGCAGATACTCGACAACCTGTACCAGCGCAAGAAAGTTAGTTGGCAGGCCGACTTTCTCCAGAAAGCCCTGCCGCACCGTACAGCCATTTGCAATGCGCACGGTGCCGCCAACCGCGACTGTCGTCGGGTCCTCCAGAAACGGCCGGACGACACGGCGCAGGCTGTCGGGTTGCAGGACGGAATCGGCGTCAACGACGCACACCAGCGGGTAACGACAGACATTGATGCCAGCATTCGACGCGTCCGCCTTGCTGCCGCCGTTAATTTTGTCCACGACGCGTAAGTTGGAAATGCGGGTCGAACGGTAGATTCCCTTGACCGGTTTGCAGTCGACACGCGCTCGGTAAGCTTCCGGAAACTCCTGCATGCCGAATTCGTCGATCAGTTTTTCTAACGTATCGTCTGACGAGCCGTCATTGACCACGATGAGTTCGTATTGTGGATATTCGAGTTGCAGCATCGCTTTAACTGACGTGATGATGGACGCTGATTCGTTATACGCAGGAACGACAAGGCTGATCGGTATATCCAGCGCCGAGAACGCGCTTTCCGCTTCGTACTGTTCAGCGGTCTGCAGATATTTTCGGATACCGTGTGCCGCGATGACATTTTGCATCAGGTAGCCAAGATTGATACCAACAAAGTACGTGAGAAAGACCCATTGACCGCCGAGTACAAAGTCCTGCAGCGTCATGCGAGTCCAACCTCGGCAAAGCACTGCTGCAGGATATCGACGGCATACGGATCCGTTTGCCGGTCACGAATTGCCCGCAACTGGTTTGGCCCCAGAAAGGGTAATGCGCTGATGGCCTGGCCCGCACGATATCGCACCCACCACTCGGGGTCGTCCAACAGCGACTCCAGCAGCGACAGGTGCTCTTGCTGGCCGACGCGTCCCAGGACCTTGGCGGCCTGCATCCTGACATACCACGCTTCATGCTGGGTCAACGAGGCGATTCTGGGAACGCCTTTGAAGCCACTGACGAGCTTCAGCGATGCAGTCACTACGCGAGGATCCTGGCTGCCGCGGATAAGTTCGTCGACCAGCGCGTCGAGAATCTCCGACTCGATCAGTCGGGCGAATTGCAACAGATAGGTTTGTCCCGAGCTGTCCTCGGAGCGGATCGCGCGATACAAGGGTTCGCTGATGCGGGCGCTACCGGCATGCTGCAGAATGACCGAGACCTTGTTCTTCGGCCAGTCTCTGCGCCGGTTGATCTTCGGTACGACGATTTGTACGCCAGCGGCCGGGTCGATGTCGACAAGGGCCGCCGCCGCGGTAATCGAGATTGCGGTATTGTCGTGATCGACCAGTGCCCGCAGCTCTTCCCAGAACTCGTTCATGCGCAGATGCCCGATTGTTTGCACGGCGAGAATACGAGCGCGTATGCGGTGGCTTTCAAACAATTTTTCCGCTATCGGTGGGATGCCCGTTCGCTTTGCCAGGCGAATCAGGTTGTCCACTGCACGACCATCAACGACGCTTCGAACACGATTCCATTCTTCGAGCAGTTCAATCGAATCGCGACGCCGTACTGGCGGCAAGGGCTGGTTGTCAGGAATTCCATTACCCAGCAACGCGCCTGCAAAGACATCGCGCCACACGGATAAAAATTGCTTGCGATTACGCTGTGCAGTATTGGTCGCGTATCTGAGACCCACGGTATAGGCGAACAGCACAATCGTCGTTACCAATACGGCGGCTATGGACCACAGCGCGGCGGTTGTGAGCGGGTCAAAGCTTGATCGAAACAGCCATTCCAAGGAATTGCCTCCTGTAGAAATCGCCTTGATCGTGTACGCCCAGCCACCATTGCAATCCGAATCTGTCGTTGAGTGTTCGACGGCCGCTCAATGCAATACTGCGCACCCTGGATTCGAGAACCTGTCCGGGTCCTACTGCCTCCGCCTCGGTGCCGTTGCTAATCGACAACCCGACACTCGATCGATCGTTGTAATACCAGTTCGACGTAAAGCTGTGCCCCAGGGAGGTGTCTGCTCCGGCCAACCTTGATGCGTTGAGCGAATACGCAAACCGGAACGCTCCGACATAGCGCTCTGTGGTCAGCGTTGCCGTACCAACGTTGACCGAAGTGAAAGACCGATGCCGATAGCCAAGGGTCGTGACCCATCCGTTGGCATACGATCGCCCGACATAGGTACCGATGACGGCGTCGGGGAGAAAGCGCGGACTGAAGGCACGACTGTAATCGAACCCAGCCAGCCAGTGATCTGCAATGCTGAAATCGGATCCTACCAGCACGGTGCTATCGGATGATGCGAATCGCGCGTCTCTCGAGACGGCAAGGCGATGCCGCGCGGAGGAGTCATCCTCTCGGCTCACCTCAATGAACTGTCGATTCCAGGACGGTGCACCATTGTCGAGGCGATCGTAGTGGGCGCCCACCAGGATCGTCCATTGCACGACAGGTAGCGTGGCCGCTGCCTGCCACCAGTCCGCGTCAGGGAAACGGGATTCAACCTGTTGCTGCACCGCTAACCGTTCGGCCTCGTAATGCCCGGTTTCGGCTCTCTGCAGTAATGTGTGGCGGAGCCGCCACGGGTCTTCGTAGTCCGGTGCGCTCCCGGTCGCCTCCCGTAGTTCATCCAGCGCTAAACTTTCGCGACCTTGCTGGGTGTAGATTTGCGCGCGAAGCAGCATATAGTCGACATCGTCGGGATAGGTCTGTCGCAACTCGTCAAGCATCACCAGTGCCGCCTCGGTGTCTCCGCTTCGGAATACTTCCAGTACCTCGGAAATCTGTGCGCTGCTGACGGGTGCATAGCTAATACAGCCGAGCAGTACGGCGGCGAAAGGGCCACGAATTTGCGACAGGGTTATCATTGCGACGGTTTGATGCGTTCGTTATCGCGAACAACCCGGCGCAGGCGCGCCAGCAGTTCTTCGGGGCGAAAAGGTTTCGTGACGTAGTCATTGGCGCCGAGGTTCAAGGCCCGGACAATATCTTCCTCAAGGACCTTGCCGGAAACGACGACAATTGGAACGTTCGCCCAGTTCGGATGTTCACGCATCTCGGTGATAAGCTGGAAACCGGAAATGTACGGCAGCATGAGATCAAGTACGACGACATCGACGGGTTCAATATTGTCGATCGCAGCCTTCGCATCACGTCCATTCAAGGCGACAGTGACATCGTAGGCGGCGCGTTCCAGGATGAACTCAAGCATGTGTGCGACATGCTCGTTGTCCTCGATGACAAGCGCTCGATGTGCACTGAAATGTTCCTCGCGTGCGGCGACCATCTACCTGGCCTCGCACGAGAGTTTTGGGCAGCATGGAATCTGCTGAATCGTTGGCAGCCGATAGTTCATACTTATGTATCGGCGGGCACAGCGCGATCTGAAATACTTATGTTAAATCGTTGAACCGGCGCAGGCTGACAATGGTCAAAGCCGTCATTGGCCGGTGCAGCCGCGTAAAGGTCCTGTTATGAAAAATCTACTGGTACTGGTTGCTGCGATGGGCCTTGTTGCAGCGAACGTCCAATCGCAGGAAGCTGAATTGCCCGGTTCGCCTCCCGCCTGGTTTCTCGATGAGATTGCCACGTTGACGTCCGGCAGCGGTCGCTGGTTAGCCGACAATTCGCAATACCGAAACGAGAATGAGCCGTACGAGGCCTACGCGACCGAGTGGAAATCGGCCTTCGATGGCATGAGCATAAGCGGGCGCCTGTTCGGAATTATCGACGGCAAGGAAGTCGCCGAGTTCTGGCAGTTCCGTCAGTACTGGCATCCGGGCGAAAAGAAAGCGGTCGTCGAGCAGTTTGGCTGGGGTGGCACGGTCGGCATCGGTAGCGCATGGCGAGACGGCGATGAGACCAGGTCCGATCAGTCGTTCTTCGGCATCAACGGCAGCGTCAATCGGACAGGCCATGTGAGCAGCTTTCCCGACAGTGACACGCACGTCACGGCGAGTTTCAACATCGTCGGCGGCGAATGGCAACCGCAACGGGTGTATACCTGGCGGCGAGACGCGAACCCGGAATAGCGCGCTTGGCGCTACCAGTCTTTGTCAGGAAATGTCATCGCAGTTGGGGGTGGCCAGGTCAGGTCGCTGGCTTTCAGCCTCGCTGCAAAATTCGGTGTTGCTTTGAGGTCGAAGGGTGCACCGCATCCGCACCAGGTGGTTATGTTCGTTAATGAGATCGAACCAAATGGGTTTTCGTCGATCAGTGCCGCGACGCGATTGGCTTCAGCCCGATCGCCACCCCAGGCCGCGAGGATAGTCGAGAACAGGCGATTCTCGCTGAGCCGCGAAGGAAACTCAGTCTTGAGCTGGTCGAATTGCGCCCTGTCGCCGGCTTTAACGGCAATCAATGACTCAAAAAGCAAGGCGATATCCGGATCGTCGATGTAGCGACCGACAGCATCACGTGCTTCGTCGAACAGGTCATGGGCCACCAGCGCTCGGGCGAGTTCGGATCCGAGCCAGGTGCCGGGAGCAATTTCAATGCCATCGCGCGCCAGGCGGAGCGCCTCATCGATCTGGCCCGATCGATGGGCAGCCCTGGCGGAATTAAACCAGGAAAGACTGCGTCGGGGATCGCACTTCAGAACTTCCCGCGAGTAAGTGAGAAATTCTCCGGAGTAGCCATAAGCACTCGCGATCATCGGTGTCCAATTGGCATTGAAACAGCCCGCCGTCTCCAGGGTCGTGCTCAGTTTTCTCCCCAGGTTTCGCCAGTTACCACTGATATAGGCGAAATCAAGCTCAGCCATCAAGCGAACCTCGTCCGTGCGGGCATATCGAACAGCGGCTTCATAGTCGGCGATCGCGGCACTGTAGGCCGTCGCAAGGTCTTCATCGGAGACACCCGAACCCCGGAAGCCCTCGGCGTCGTCCGTCAGTAAATGAACGAACAGATCACTGTGGTCGAGATACACCGTGGTGAAAGTCGGCACTCGCTCGATGACCTGTTCGAACATCGCATTTGCCCGCTTGAGTTCGGGCACAATGTCGTTCTGCCCGTGGGCGGATTCGTAAACTTCGACTGCCTTTTGATAGATCGTAAAGGCTTCGACGTCTCTCAGCCCGGCCAGCCGCATGGCCTCACGCTTGTCTTCGTCGAGAACGACGTCGAGCGCCCTGGCAATCTGCTCAGCGATGTTTTCCTGCACGGCGATCGTATCGACCGATTCACTGTCGTAATTGTTTGACCAGAGATGGAACCCGTCGCCCGCGCGAATCAACTGCGCCGTCACCCTGAGCCGATCGCCGGAGCGTCGGACTGAGCCTTCGACAATGTGCTTAACGCCCAGTGCTGAGGCAATTTCCTGTACCGGAATATCCTGGCCCTTGAATGAAAATGCAGAGGTTCGAGCGGTTACCAGCAGTTCTGGCAATTGCGCGAGCGAATTCAGGATTTCTTCTGTCAGGCCATCGGCAAAATACTCGTCGTCCGGTCCGCTGCTCATTGCGACGAATGGCAACACGGCTACCGATCTGTCGAGGCGTGAATCCGCTTGTTGCGTCAGTGCCCCGGTTTCAGCGGCTTCAAGGCGTGTTTCTGGATTCGTAGCGGGCGTTGACAGGAACTTGTCCCACGCAAACCACACGACAGCGATAAGCAGGATACCGATGATGGCTCGATCAAGTTTGCGCCCCGTCTGACCCGTGATCGACTGGCTGCGGTCCACATCCTTCTCGCGTTTGACGCCGTCCGGCGTTAGCTCGAACGCCCATGCGAAGAACACGACGAGGGGCAATCCGAGCAACAACACGATAACCAGGGATTTCAGTGCCCAGGCCGGGGCGCCGAAGTTTTCAAATGCAAACTCGGCAACCTGGGCAATAACCCAGCCCAACACTATGTAGGCGGCGGCAACTCGAACCACATTGCGGCGCTTCAATTCATTGAATAATGACATTTATTGTTGTCGTTGGGTTTGTCGTGCTCGCAGTATACCGGGTTGGAATCGTGGTATGTTCCAGTTTGTTGGCTTGTTTGCAGGCGCTGCCCCGCGAGAATCATTCAAAAGGCTGAATGGAATCCGCCTCGTCAAACAGCTGCCAGCGATTATTATCGATACCGTCGAAGAGCATCGTGAACCGGTCATTGTCGACCGACTCGCCGCCAACATTTCGAATGTAGACCTTCAGGATCTGATCCGGGAATTTTCGTAGCAAAGTGGCATAAACCTCCGGGTCATGCTCCCCGCTGTCGCCAACCAGAATAAACCGGCGGCCTCTATACGTTTCGAGGATATTCTCGATCGCGGCAGGCTTGGTCTCGGTACCCTTCTTGAACAAGTCGAACAGGGTTGTGTCCCGGAACCGCACGGCCTTGAGTGTCAGCGTCGCAACCGGAAAACCGGACGCCGCCAGGAATTCGTCCAGCGGTGCGTATAGCTGCCATGGGCTGGATGACACAAAATGAAAGCTCGCATCCTGCTCGGACCATTGCTCGTACAACGCGGCCATTCCTGGCACCGCGGTGAAATCGAGGAGGAAGGTATTCTCCAGCAATCCACGTCTATCATTGATGTTGGATATTTTAACGGTGTCATCGATATCGCTGATGATCGACAGCCCGGCGGGTTCGATCAGCAATACCTCGCCATCGAACCGGCTGTCGATCGACGAATCCACGACGGCCGAATACCGAAGAGTGGCATTTGATCGGAATTCTTCAACAGTCGATGCAGAAAGCGTGATCGTCGATGCGAAGTGACCATTTGCTGCGGATTCAGGCAGCACAAAGGTCTTGCCGGCAATCGAGATTACGATACGCCGGGCCCGTTCATTATCGGCGATCATCAAATTGATGCGCCGAGTAAAGTTGGCCTCGGTCTCGTCGGTCGGCTCGAGCCCGAACTCATTTTTCATGATCGACGCGAACAATGCCTTTCTAACGGTGCTGTCTTGCGGCTGATAAACCCAGCCGTGCACGGGGATGTGCCACTCCTGTTTCAGCTTATCGAAACTAGCGCCGGTTCGGAAAAACCGGATTACCTCGCCGCTCGTGATCTGCGAAAAGCCCGGGTCCTTACCGGCGGCAGAGTTGCGTACAGCAACGAATGCAACAAGGGCTGCGATTGCAACCGCGATAGCGATTTTCGACATCCACTGATCCCCGGGTGGTTCGACGAGCCAGGCGGCATAATAGCAGCTGCCGGGATTTGCACTCTTGTGGATAAGGAAAAGTGCTAGAGTCCGTTCCCGAATTCCTGTTTTCCCCTGGATTTTCCATGTCTACGCCTACGCCCGCGACGTTTCGCGATCTCCAAATCGCGGAACCGCTGATCGCCGCACTCGATGATATCGGCTATGAAACGCCGACACCGATCCAGGCACAGGCGATACCGCCTTTGATGAACGGCCAGGACCTTCTTGGCCACGCGCCAACAGGTACGGGCAAGACGGCTGCATTTGCCCTGCCATTGCTGTCTCGTCTCGACATGAACAACAAGTCCGTGCAGATCATGACATTGACACCTACCCGGGAACTGGCCATACAGGTTGCCGAAGCGTTCCAGCGCTACGCGTCCCGAATCAAGGGATTTCACGTGCTGCCGATTTACGGCGGCCAGGAATACGGTGGCCAGATTCGCGCGCTGAAACGTGGCGTCCAGGTTGTCGTCGGCACGCCCGGACGTGTCATGGACCACATGAGAAAGGGCACATTGAAGCTCGACGGATTGCAGGCCCTGGTGCTTGACGAGGCCGATGAAATGTTGCGCATGGGCTTCATCGACGAGGTGGAATGGATCCTCGAACAAACGCCGGACAAACGGCAGATGGCCCTGTTCTCAGCGACGATGCCGAAGGAAATCGAGCGTATCGCTCGCAAGCACCTGAACAAGCCGCAGGAAATCTCGATCAAGGCGAAAACCGCGACCGCGGAAACCATTCGCCAGCGTTACTGGCAGGTCAGTGGCCTGCACAAACTGGATGCCCTCACACGCATTCTGGAAGTTGAGGATTTCGAAGCCATCCTGATGTTTGTTCGCACCAAGACCGCGACGACTGAACTGGCCGAGAAACTCGAAGCGCGGGGTTATGCCGCGGCGGCTATGAACGGGGACATGGCGCAGGCGCATCGCGAGCAAACCGTGGACCGTCTCAAACGTGGTGCGATCGACATCGTAGTCGCAACCGATGTCGCGGCGCGCGGACTGGATGTCGATCGCATCAGTCATGTAGTGAACTACGATATTCCCTACGATACCGAAGCGTACATTCACCGCATCGGCAGAACCGGGCGCGCCGGGCGTTCCGGTGAAGCGATTCTGTTTGTTGCGCCGCGCGAGCGACGTATGCTCGCAGCGATAGAGCGCGCAACCCGGCAAAAAATTACACAGCTCCAATTGCCGACAACCGAGATCGTCAATAACAAGCGGATAGCCGACTTCAAACAGAAGATCAGTGACACCCTGGCGGCTGGCGAAACGGAGTTCATGCAGAGCCTCGTTGAGCAGTACCGAAGTGAACACGATGTACCGGCACTCGAAATCGCGGCCGCACTGGCGAAAATGTCGATCGGCGACAAGCCCTTGCTTCTCGCGGAAGACAAGCAACAACCCCCGCGGCACAAGCGTGATGATCGTCCGCCGCGCGAGCACAAGCGTCATGGTAAATCCACACCCGAGCCGGAAGCTGGCAAGGAGCGTTATCGAATCGATGTTGGCCATGAACATGGCGTCAAACCGGGCAATATTGTTGGCGCAATTGCGAATGAAGCCGGCCTGGCTGGCGAGCACATTGGACATATTTCAATCGAAAAGAACTTCAGCCTGGTCGATTTGCCCAAGGGAATGCCGCGGGATATCTTCATGGATCTCAAGAAAGTCAGGGTCTGCGGCCGTCCTATGAAGATCGCGGTTTTCGAAAAGCCCGATCGTGCTGTGAGGAAACCGGGCAAAAGGAAGCATAAGCACAAGACAAAGAAGTAAAATGCACGAGATGTCCGGCTGCAATCGTCTATGAACAAGAACAACAACAAAGAGCCAATTGATGACCCGGGTCCGTGGGGGTCTGATTTTATCTATTCGATCGTACTGTTCCTGGTCGCTGTCGGCGCGATTGCGTATACGAGCCAGACGCACGGGATTTTGCTCGGTGACTACGGCCTGACAACCGCTGCGTTTTTCGTTGTCTTCGGCCTGTTCACTATTACGACCGGCTTTCCGCATCCCGGTTTCGGCCACGTGTCCTTTGACAGGGTTGCTCAGGTCGCCAGCATTCTGGTGCTCGGACCCGTTGACGCTGCATGGATCAATGGCCTGGCGTCGTTTATTTATCCCTGGCACCGCCTGCGAAACGGTGCAGACCTGCGGCAGGTGATCACAGCGGCCTGTAACAATGCCGGACTGATGACGCTGGTCATCCTAATTTGCGGTTCGCTTTACGAATACCTGGGCGGACCCATACCGCTGGTCTCACTCGACCTGCGCATCGGCGGCTTGTTGTTGCTGCTGATGCTCAGTATGCAGTTCATTAACGATCTTGGCATGATGGTGATTCTCTACCTCCGGGGTATCAGTCCAACGTCGATATTGAATTCGTTTACGACAGCCGTTGAATCGGTGTCTGTTCTGATTGCAGTTGTCGTAGCGTTGGCGTTTACGACCAGCGATCGAGTTTATTTTGCGTTGCTGCTGGTCGTCCTCGGTATTGGCATGCTGGTGTTAAAGCAATACGCACTGATGCGTCAGCGACTCGAAGCGCTGGTTGACGAACGCACCGAGGCATTGCATCTGAAGTCAATTGAGCTGGAGCGGCAAGCGACACACGATAAGTTGACGGGGCTGGTTAACCGTCGTTTCGCTGACGACTACCTGCAACGAGAGATCGAAACCGCCAAGCGCCAGAATCTTGATTTTACGATCGCGCTCGCAGACGTCGACCATTTCAAGCAGATCAATGATCGGTTTTCACATGCAGTTGGCGACGAAGTCCTGCGCCGCATTGCGCAGATTCTATTGAACCGTTGTCGTAAGACAGATGTTGTCGCACGTTACGGCGGTGAGGAATTTCTGCTCTGTTTTCCCGATACTGACGCGAGATTTGCCGAACAGATCTGCAGCCAGATGCGACAGGCTATTGAGCACGCAGACTGGTCCGATCTGCAGGTGCCGGGCGGGAAGGAAATCAAGGTGACAATCAGCTTCGGCGTCGCGGAATCCAGCGATGACAGCCGTCGGACTACAATTCTTGGCGATGCCGATGCGCGCCTGTACCGGGCTAAACACCAGGGGCGAAACAGGATTATTGCGCGCGACTAGAGGATCGGGTCCAGCGGTAAAAGGCGATTAATCCAGGTACGAAAGCGTTTCGTACGTCTGACCGTAAAGTCCGGATTAAAGTCCAGCGTGGTCGGCCAGCTGTTTCCCGGCAGCATATCGGTTTCGATGCTCTCTGTGACTTGCCGAGCGAGTTCGCGATCACGCGCCAGCATGCCGACCTCGGTGTTGAGATTGGCCGAGCGGGGGTCGAGATTGAATGTGCCAATAAAGACGATTTCGCCATCGATCACCATGCTTTTTGCATGCAAACCGAAGACAGGCGCGTAGTGCGATATTCGGTCGTAGCGTTCGACCAGTTGTGCATGACTGTTTGGCTCCGGCATGAATTCGTAGATTTCGACGCCGGCTTTCAAAATATCCTGCCGTTGTCGCTGATAGCCACTGAAGGCCTGGATGTTGTCGGTCGAAGCCAGAGAATTGGTCGAAATTTGAACGCGTACGCCTTTGTTCGTGAGCTCACCCAACAGCTCAATGCCGCCCTCGGGAAAAATTAAATAGGGCGACTGGATGAGAACGGATTCCCTGGCATTTCGGACGGCGTCGATCAGGTGGTAGGTTGATTCACCGCCGCCGCCCAAACCGTCTGAACCCGAATTCTTGCCGGGTGCGTCGCTGAGAAACGAAACATCGGCCCAGACCAGGGTATGCAGAAGGTGCGGGAAAAAGTCGGGTGTTGAGTCGATGGCCTGGCGCACGCCAAACTCGAAGTTCGCGGGATCGGCGGCATAGGCGTGTAATTCTTCAGAGCGCTGCATCGCGTCCAGTGGCGAAAGTCGTGTCAGCTCCTCACTTAGCAGCCGTTCGACCGGGACCGCGAGGTCACTGTTCCAGAACTCCTCGAAGTTTTCTGTCATGTCCGCAACGGCATGACCCAACAGCAGGACATCGCGATCACGAAAGTTGTACTCGTGATCGTAGTCGAAGTATTCGTCGGCCATGTTACGGCCGCCGGTTATACCGGCAACACCGTCAAAGATAGCGGTCTTGTCGTGCATGCGCTGGTTGATATCACGAAAACCAGTGACCGCGTTCTTTATTCGTTGCCAGAATCCTACACCGACAGAAATTTTCGGATTGTAGATCCGGATTTGCACTTTCGGATGTGCAGAGAGTAGCAACAGTGTCCGGTCGTCAGCGTCGACCAGAACATCGTCAACGAGTACTCGAACGGCAACGCCGCGCTCGGCAGCACTGAGTAGCATTTCCGCCGCGAGCGTGCCGATATTGTCGCTGCTCCAGATGAAATACTGGATGTCGATGCTTCGAGTGGCATGCTGTGCGAGCCAGGCACGACCGATCAGTGATTCCTCGCCTTTCTCCAGTACGTATACACCGGTCAAGTCCGCCATTCTTGCCGTGCAGTCGTCGCAGTTGGCGTCGACCCACGAAGTCAGTGACTGCGCAACAGCGCTTGACGCGGCGGTGGCCGCGATGAGTATCAGGAGCAGCTTGCGACTATTAGTCAAAGAATCACCCGTTCACAAACTCATGCATCGATGGCAAGTGTATCAGCGTATACTCGCGTCCATGATGACGTCGCCCACACTTTATGTATTTGCGATTTCCCACTACTGTGAGAAAGCGCGCTGGGCGCTTGACTACCTCGGCATCAATTACACACTGCGTCATGTCGCTCCGGGCGAGCACATGCAAGTTGCCAGGAAACTGGGGTGTCCCGCCACCTCGGTTCCATACCTGGCGCTGGACGGGCGAGTGATCCAGGGCTCAGCAGACATCATCAGCTGGGCAGAGAGCATTCGATCGGCCAATGGCAGGAGACTGACGCCGGAAACCGGCATCGAGCAAGCTGCAGAAATAGAACAGCGCATCGACGACATTGCCGGCGTGCATGTCCGACGCTTCTACTATTCTGAAGCGCTCGTTGAACATCCATCGACGGTCAGGCCAATATTCACGCAATACTTGTCATGGCATAGGAAGCTGCCAATCTGGCTGGGCTGGAAGAAAATTCGCAGCATCATGACGCGGCGTATGGATCTCGGCCGGGAGCAGGGGGCGCAGTCACAGCAGATCATGGACACCGAGCTCGAATGGATTGACGAATTGCTGGCTGACGGACGCAGTTACCTTGTCGGTGATCGATTCTCACGAGCCGATCTTGCAGTGGCGAGCTTGTTATCGCCACTGGTCTTGCCGCAACAACACCCGACCTACAGGGGTCTGGCACACCCACCGCGGCTGGCGGCGACCGTAGCCGATTGGTCCGAGCGGGCGTCATTGCGATGGGTTCGCGATATTTACGCGAAACATCGATAGCCGGCGAATTCGATGTCTGATCCTCGCGACTTCGGCGCGCTAAACCTGGAGCCGGCACTGCTTGGCAACCTCACTGATCTCGGCTACCGCGAGATGACGCTGGTGCAGGCAAAGGCCTTGCCCTGGCTGATTGACGGTGCCGATGTTCTGGCACGTGCCAAGACCGGCAGTGGCAAGACCGCTGCGTTCGGACTTGGTGTCTTGCACAAGCTGGACGCGAACCAGTTTAGTACGCAAGCGCTGGTGTTGTGCCCGACTCGCGAACTGGCGGACCAGGTTGCCAGGGAACTGCGGCGACTCGCGCGCGCAATCCCGAACATAAAGATCCTGACCTTGTGTGGCGGATCACCGTTGCGATCGCAGCTGGCATCATTGCAGCGCAGTCCCCATATTATCGTTGGCACGCCCGGTCGAGTTCTAAAGCACCTCGGCAAGCAAACCGTTGATCTGAAGGACCTGCAAACGCTGGTACTGGATGAAGCCGATCGAATGCTGGACATGGGTTTCGAGGATGAGTTGAACGCGATACTGGCCTACGTACCGTCCAAGCGCCAGACCTGCTTAGTCAGCGCGACCTATCCGGACTCAATTGCGGACATCAGCCAGCGCGTACAGAAAAACCCAAAGCTGATTGATGTTACTGACGATGAAAAGCCGGCAACGATTGTCCAAACCTGGTGTTCGGTCACGCGGGAAAATCGCCAGGGCGAATTGCTACGGGCATTGGAGGCCTGGGGTGGTGAGCTGAACCTGGTGTTCTGCAATACCAAGATCGATTGTGCGGATGTCACGGCCTATCTAAAGTCGCAGAACATCGTTGCGCTCGCCTTGCACGGAGACCTGGAGCAGTCGAAACGCAACGAGGTGCTGGTGCGTTTTTCGAATCGCAGTGCCAGCGTGCTGATCGCAACCGATGTTGCAGCGCGAGGTCTCGATGTCAAAGACATCGATGCGGTATTCAACTATGAACTGCCGCCACAGGCTGATACCTACATTCACCGCATAGGCCGAACGGGCCGGGCCGGTCAGCAGGGCATTGCCATCAGCCTGGTTGAAGAACGCGAGATGTGGCGTCTCGCGGAAATCGAGAAAGCTGTGCCCGATGCCACGATTCAGCAGCGGGGCATTCCCGATGCGAAGCGTGGTGACGGCAAGCTTTCGCCGCGGATGACGACACTGCAGGTTGGTGGCGGGCGCCGCAACAAGTTGCGGCCAGGCGATTTACTGGGTGCACTGACCGCCGACGGCGGGATACCGGGCCAGGCCGTTGGGTCGATTGACCTGTTCGATGCCTGCGCCTATATCGCGATCGAAAACGCATTTGCCGCAAAAGCACAAAAACAGCTGTCGACGCGGCCGATCAAGGGCCGAAAATTTCGCGCGCGGATTCAGCGCTAGCGCTTGCAGGCTTTTCAGATTCCGGCGCGAGTTCTCGCCCGTTCCATCATCCGGTCACGAAGCAGAGCAAGGGCTCTCCGACTGTCGTTGTCGAGTTCCGGCGGCATCGCCTTGAAGGCTGCCAGCATGGCAATGTCGTTGGCTTCCGCCAGGTTGATATTGATCTGCTTTAGTTCGTGCTCGATCTTTTCCATGCTCAGGCTCGACAAGTCGTTCTCCGTAGGTGTCAGCGGCGGCCACTATATAGTGTATTTGGAGGAGATGAGCGCTTTATTTTCCTCGGCGGCCGCTATGCGACGCGAGACTTCTCGGTCAATCCCTGTGACCGCAGGTATTCATCATAGATCCCGCTGAAGTCGACAATGCCCGCGGGCGTCATGTCGATAATGCGTGTGGCCAGCGTCGAGACAAAATCACGGTCATGGCTGACGAAAATCAATGTGCCAGGATAGTTTTCGAGTGCCAGGTTCAACGCCTCGATCGATTCCATGTCGAGGTGATTGGTAGGCTCATCCATAACAATAACGTTGGGTTTTTGCAGAATAATCTTGCCGAACATCAGCCGACGTTGTTCACCGCCGGAAACCACCTTCACCGATTTCTCGCTGTCATCTCGCGAAAACAGCATGCGCCCCAGTGTGCCGCGTAGCAACTGCTCGTCCGCACCCTGCGGCTGCCACTGAGTGATCCAGTCGAACAGGCTCATGTCGGTTTCAAACTCCGGCCCGTTGTCTTGCGCGAAGTAGCCGATCTTCGCATTCTCGCTCCACTTCACGCTGCCGCTGTCGAGTTCGAGTTTTTCGAGCAAGCTTCGAAGCAATGTTGTCTTGCCGATGCCGTTCTGGCCGAGAATTGCCACCTTCGAACCTGCTTCGATAGTAAGGTGAAGGTCATCAAACAGAGGGCCCTCGTCAAATCCCTTGCTGATGCTATCTGCCTCAACGGCGACCCGACGCAGCGGCTTTTCCTGCTCGAAACGAATGAACGGACTGACGCGGCTGGAAGGCTTGATGTCCTCGAGTTTGATCTTCTCGAGCTGCCGCGCGCGCGATGTCGCCTGGCGAGCCTTCGACGCGTTCGCCGAGAAACGGCTGACGAAAGCCTGCAGTTCAGCCATTTTCACTTTCTTTTTGGCGTTTTCCGCGTGCATGCGTTCGCGCGCCTGCGTCGCTGCCGTCATGTACTCATCGTAGTTGCCCGGGAACACCTGCAACTTGCCGTAGTCGAGATCGGCCATGTGTGTGCAGACGCTGTTCAGGAAGTGGCGATCATGCGAAATAATGACCATGGTCGACTTGCTGGTTTCCAGGTATTCCTCAAGCCAGCGAATCGTATTGATGTCCAGGTTGTTGGTCGGCTCATCAAGCAACAGTACGTCCGGGTCAGAGAACAGGGCCTGCGCCAATAACACGCGCAGCTTCCAGCCGGGTGCTACTGCGCTCATCGGGCCCTGGTGCTGTTCAACCGGGATACCGATATTCTCAAGCAATTCACCCGCACGCGATTCGGCGGAGTAGCCATCGAGCTCCGCAAATTCCACTTCGAGATCGGCAACCTTCATGCCTTCCACGTCACTCATTTCCGGTAACGCGTACAGCCGGTCACGTTCCTGCATCACTTCCCAAAGCCGGTCGTAGCCCATCATGACCGCGTCGAGGACCCGGTACTTCTCATAGGCAAACTGGTCCTGCGAAAGCTGGCCAACACGGGCATTCGGGTCGGTCGACACATTGCCCGTCGAGGGTTCGAGGTCGCCTGCGAGGATCTTCATCAAGGTTGATTTGCCACAGCCGTTGGCACCAATCAGGCCGTAGCGATTGCCATTGCCGAAGGTTACCGAGACATTCTCGAACAGGGGTTTGGCGCCGAACTGGATCGACAAATTAGCAGCAGAGATCAATGGCTTGTACCGAGCAAAATAAGAAAATGGAATCAGGAGTGCGCACCCCGACTGGGGCGCGCGGATCATAGCAGAGTCGCTCGGGTGTTACGAATCCGGGGCGGCAGGATGCCTCTTAGTCAGTGCCAGAATCGTCAGGAGCCGGCCCGCCATCGGCCACGTCGTGTTTTCGGTGGTTCACGCGCCAGATTGTGATCATCAGGCCGAAGACACTGCACGCGACTCCCAGGGCGAGATAGCCATAGGCCGCGCCGTAATCGAGACCCAGGTATAAAGCACTCAACATGAATACCAGGCCGACCAGGATCCACCACAGCGGCAAACGCTCATAGAGCTTTGTCGGTAACCACATTTCCATAATCCTCAACAGAAGAATGATGAATATGCACGCCCAATGTTACGGAATATGCGATATTGGCCGCAAATTTGGCCACTTTGGCCAATAATATTCCGGTTTTGAGACACAGTTCCCCCCAATCCGGCACAGGAGCAAGCCGATGAAAATATGGTCCCAGGCAAGCCAGATGGCTTTAAAGACGCCGACGGAACGCAATCGTTACGTCGATTTGCTGCGTTCGATCTCGATCCTGGCTGTCATCATCGGGCACTGGCTGATCGCGACCGTCTACGTCGTCGATGGGGAAATGGACCCGGGCCACCTGTTAT
Organism: uncultured bacterium; assembly: GCA_963976365.1. Classification (GTDB taxonomy): domain Bacteria; phylum Pseudomonadota; class Gammaproteobacteria; order Steroidobacterales; family Woeseiaceae; genus UBA1847. Next base: position 68,927 of record CAXBKH010000009.1, read on the forward strand.
CCGAGCAGCCGCAAATGCAGTGGTTAACCTGGCTGTTCCAGGTCATGCCGATATTCTTTATTGTCGGTGGCTATTCCAACGCCGTGTCACTGGAAAGTGCCGAGCGCAAAGGGATGGGTTACGCGGGATGGCTGTATGCGCGCCTCAATCGCCTGGTGGCTCCGCTACTGGTGCTGCTGGTCGTCTGGGCCGGCATCGCGCTCATCATGATGCTGATGAATGTCGGTCCCGAAGTTGTTCAGTACGCATCGCAGGCGGCTCTGATACCGACCTGGTTCCTCGCCATCTACATCGCGATCGTCATGCTGGCACCCGCGTCGTATCGATTCTGGAAGCGTTTCGGGTTCACATCGTTCGCAATTTATGCCGCAGGCGCTGTGCTCACCGACGTCGCGTTCTTCGCGGCCGACATGCGCTGGCTCGGCTGGACCAATTATTTCTGGGTCTGGCTGGCCGTGCATCATCTCGGCTTTGCCTGGCGCGATGACCGGTTGGGCCGGGTCACGAAACGACTGATTTTTTCAGCGACAGGATTTGTCGCGTTGTGGGTCATGATTCACTACGGGCCTTACCCGCTGGCGATGGTCGGTTCGCCCGACCCCGATATCAGCAACACACTGCCACCGAAAGTGACGTTGCTGGCGCTCGGTATTTTCCAGTTTGGTTTGCTGCTCGCACTCGAAACGCCGATGCGACGCGCGCTGAATGGCTTGCGGCTGTGGACGGCCACGGTGCTGATTAACAGCATGATCATGACCGTCTATCTGTGGCATATCACCGTCATGATCGTGTTTGTCTCGCTGTTATACCTCGCCGGAAGTCCGGGACTCGGCATTGAGCCCGGTAGCAGCGAATGGTGGCAGTCGCGACCAGTCTGGATCGCGCTGTTGTTCGCGCTGTTGCTGCCCGTCGCTTTGCTGCTGTCGCCGCTCGAGCGCCGCGGTCAGCCCGCAGACGCACCGGTGCCAGCTGCCGCTCGGCAGGTTGTCGGCGCCCTGATGGTTTGTCTCGGTATCGCCTTGCTGGCCATGTACGGTTTTGGCGGCGGGCCGATTGCGCGGCTTGACCTGATCGCGTTCATGCTGGTGATCGTTGGGTCCGGTGCCAGCGGACTGTTGCCGAAACTACGGAAGTAAGCGGCACTCGCGGCTCATGGATGCCGGCAATTGCCAGCGCGGCGATGCAGAGCTGTCAAAATCGGATGTGTCGACAGAGCCACCGCGTTTCTTAAGCGAGCGCAGAATAATGTCTCGAACCATTGGCGCATTCGGTTGCGCGTCAAAGCCGCCTTCAGGCATTACTGAACGCAGCACATTGTCGCCGCCAAATGCCAGGTAGTTTGTCACTGCAACGCGAACTGAGTCGGTATCTTCAATTTCGCGGCCATCGTTGAAGTGCATCGCAACAGACATGATCGTGTCCGTGCAATCAACCGATACGCGCATTCCGGAAAAACCGATGCGTCTCGAGCCGCGGTGGGCCTGTTCGGAAATGATCCGGCGAAGCTCGGCGCCGCTGAGCTCGACAATCATCAGTTGATTATCGAACGGCGACATTTCATAAACGCTGCCGAAAGTTAGTTCGCCAGCCGGCAGGTTGGCGCGAATGCTGCCGTTATTCACATGAATTGAAATATCGGCATCGACGTCGTCGAGCATGGCATCGGTATACAGATTGCCCAATGCCGATTCGGGGTCGCTGCTTAACTCGAACGGTGTCTCGAGCGTAATGCCGATTTTCTGCTCCTTGAACTCGGCTGCAAATTCAGCAGCTCGATTGGCGATCTCTGCGACATCGGGGTTGGGAGTCAACTCGACTCCTTCGTAGCTGCCAACCATTGACAGCGGGGTTGGAGGGAACAGTATCTTGTCGATCACTGCGCCGCGCTTTCTGTCAAGCATGAGGTCGACGCGACTGAACGCCGCTGTCCGCGAATAACTCGACGTAATCGAAATGCCATTGACGATATGCGCAATACCCTCGTGAACGTGTCCTGCAAAAATATGATCGACGAGGCCGACAGGCAACGCTTCGGCAACGCCAAAAATCTCATGGCGTGTGTCGCAGGACGACAAATCGTAGGGGTCGTCGAATTGTGTGCACTCGCCGCCGGCGTGTGCCGTGACGACGACGACAGTTGCCCCTGCCGCCCTTGTGGCCCTGGCTTCTTTTTCTATTGTGCTGGCAAGCGGTGCAATCCGGAGTCCGATCGTATTTGACGCGATCGTTGTCGCCAACGCATTGCGCGACATCACGCCGATAATTCCCACTTTCACATTCTCAACGTCGACGATGACCGATGGTTGGACGTTGTCCCAGGTGACCGGCAAGCCGGTCGCCTCATCGATCAGGTTCGCAGCGAGGAACGGAAACTCCGCCTCCCTTGCACGTTGTTTGAGCGCGCCGCGCGGGTCGTCCGCTTTTGACTCCGGGATGGGTAGTGGGCCAGCTGGCCCAAAGTCAAATTCGTGGTTTCCGATCGCGGCAGCCGTGTATTGCATTGCGTTGAAGGCAGCGACGACAGATGCGCCCTCAGTAATATTGGACTCCAGCGTTCCCTGCCACATATCGCCGGCATCGATAAGCAATACGGCGCCGTCGTCGGCTTGTCGCGCGGCGCGTACAGCGTTCACGTAGCCGGACATGGCAGCGAGGCCGCCGCGATTTTCACCGGCAAGCAGCGCGCCATGAACATCGTTGGTGCCGATAAGCGAAAGTCTTAAGGGTTCCGACTGTGAGCAGCCTACAACGAGGCACGCTGCGACGAGTGTAATCAGCATCGATTTCATGGGTGCTGACTATACTACTGAATCGGCAACTACCGATGGCTTAGCAGCCTGTCGAGGTAGTCGTATGCCGCGTCCGTCCCGGTCAGCACCAGTGCGAACAAGGCTTCTTCGCGCGCCTTTCGCCCGAGTTCCCTGTTCTCGATGACGCCTCGAAACCAGGCGAGATTGTCGGCGGCGGTTGCCTGGCCGAGATCCTTGACTTGTGTCGTGGAAGAAACCGGGCAATTGGAACTCAGCACGTGGATGCGGACGGGTCGGCCACTCTTGAGTTGCGCGTAGACCTGAAGTTTTCCTGCAGCGGCTGCGCAATCGCCGTCCTTCGAAAAGCTCATGTTACGGCCGTCCAGGTTGCAGCCATTTTGCGAAACCTTGCCGTGCTTCCAGGAGAAGCAGCACATAGCGCTTGAGGCGTCAGTTTCCTCAACTTGCCACGTGTGCCATCCGTCGTCGAATTCGGGCGGCAAGTCAGCGACAACCGGGCCGCTGGCGAGCGCCAGAAGAAGGAGCGCAATGAAACATGAGTTGATCATGCGCGTCATCACAGACCACCTTCAAGAGCCGAATCGATGATGTTCCAGACTTCGTCACTGTCCATGATCACCAGCATTTCCAGCAAGGCTTTCTTGAGTGCGGGATCTTCAGTCGTGCGATACAGTTCGAGAACGCCTTCGTCATGGCCGGATATCAACATGCCGTCGAGTGCCGCTTCGCGAATGTCTTCCGTCGTGGCGTCTCGATATATCTGCACCAGCGTTGAATTAACTTCGTCACCACCGACGATACCCATGGCCTCAATCGCCTGCGCCTGTATGCCCGGATCACTTCCGTCCAGTGCCATCTTGCGAAGCTCGTCGAAGTCGCCGGAGATCGCGTAGGCATCAATCAGCGCTTCCGAAGCGCCGTTTCGTGCACGCAGGTCGCGCAGTTCATCGCGCGCGTCCATCACTCCAAGCATGTCGACCGCTTCTTCGTAATCGTCGCCGGTCGCAGTCAGGGCGATCTCGAAAACCGCTTTCTTGTCGCCTGCGATCATCAGTGCTTCGAGCACTGCTTCACGAGCTTCGCTGTTCCCCGACTCATATACGGACTTGAGTGCCGACAGGGTACCCGGATCGCCGCCAATACCGATCATCCGGATGGCTTCTTCCTGCAGTTCGCCACTGGACTCGCGGGCGAACTTGAGCAAGGTCTCCTGTGCTTCCGGTCTGTCGATCTGGCTCAGGATAAACAGCGCGCGCCCTTTCAGTTCATTGCTATTGTCGCCGGCTAGCACCTTGTTCACCAGTGGCAGCGCGCGATCGGGTGGCGCCGTGATCAGGGCTTCCATTGCAGCAATTTTCAGTTCCTCCGCTCCACGGGAAGCATCACTTTGTGCCGTACTGTTCGCGGCGAAGGACAGTGCCGAGGCGATCAAGAAGCATTTGGCTAGGGTCTTCATTTTCATTTCCTGTGTCATGTTGAATGTGCTTCATCTGATGGTTCGCTTGCCAACTTCGTTAGCATCACATTCAATTCAAAAGTTAACTGGGCCTTTAAGGCGGTGGCATCTTCGGGCGCGATATCGGTTGCGGCGAGACGTAGCAGGATAGGCTCGAATGCGCGCAGTACTCGCGCCAGGTTTGGAGCATTGTTCTTGTCGGCAGCACTCTCAAACAGGCGGTTCTGTTCGATGAGCTGCAAAACCAGCATTGTTCGATCGGCATCGACATCCAGCGCAGATAACTGTTGCCTGCTTTCCCGGAGGTGGTACTGCAATCCGCGACTGAAGGCGGCAGGCACGACATCGTGCTGAGCAGAATTGTGTGCAATTGTCGGCACGATATTCGGCGTAGTGTCGTCAGAAACGAAGACACCGATCGCAACGCCCAGTGCGAGTGCCGCAGTTACAGCCATACCCCAGAAAAGCGAACCGGGCGTCCAGGCGCGCTGTCGCACGGCAACACGTCCGCGCTCAAGCGCAGCCGCGTCGTCGATTGCGTCGTGCCACTGCTGCACGAGATGCGGTGGCGCCTTGTGTACATTCTCACGGTGCCTGGCAATTAATTCGTCTGTGTCATCTTTCATTTTTTTCGTCCTGCAAACTTTGCATGCTAATTCGCAATTTTTTTACTGCGCGAAACACGGCCTGCTTTACGCGTCCTTCGTTGAGCGATAGCTCGGCACAAATCTCCCTGACCCGCCACTGCTCGAGGTGCTTTAGCACAAAACACACGCGTTCGACGTCGCTCAGCCTGGCCAATGCACCCGCGAGGCTGTCTTCCAGTTCGTAATCCTCGAGCACTTGTCGCGGCTCTTCTGCGCTGGTCTCGACATCGGACTCGAGAGGCTGAAAGACGCCGGGTCGGTTCCTGCGAATCTGGTTGAGTGCCGCGTTGATCGCGATACTGTGAATCCAGGTGTCCAGGCGGGAGTTCTTCTCAAACTGGTGCCGCTTGTTCCAGGCGTTAAGTAATGCATCCTGGACGGCATCGGCTGCCATTTCCGGGTTGCGCGTTATCTTGAGGCACGCGGAATACCAGCGGTCCGAGCGCGACGATATCGCCTCGTGAAAGTCAGCTTGCGTCGGCGCACCGCCGATAGACATTACTGCCACCATTGACCCTTTGATGCGCCGGGTCGCGGAATGGTTAGCAAGCCTCAGGCGACAAGGCCGGCCGCGTGGCCGGACGACCAGGCCCATTGGAAATTGAAGCCGCCGAGGTGGCCGGTCATATCGACGACTTCGCCGATAAAATACAGGCCAGGGTGCTGGGCACATTCCATCGTTTTTGACGACAAAGCATCGGTATCGACACCCCCAAGCGTCACCTCGGCGGTGCGGTAGCCCTCAGTCGCTGCGGGTTTGAGCGTCCAGGCCTGCAGCTCGCTGGCAATCCTTTGTAACTGCTCATTGGCGATTTCGCCGACCGGTACCTCCGCCTGGGCCGGCCAAAACATCGCCTGAAGTTCGACGACCAATGCCTTTGGCAATACTTCACCCAGTACGCTGCGAAGCCGCGATTTCGGCCGCTCGGCCTTAGCCCGTTGCAACAGTTCTCCGCCATCGACACCGGGCAGCAAGTCGACAACGATGGCATCCCCGGGATTCCAGTAGCTCGACACCTGCAGCATCGCCGGGCCACTCAAGCCGCGATGGGTAAACAACATGTCCTCAACAAAAAGTCCGCCGGCAGTCACCTTGTCTCGACTTTGAGTTGGGGTGACTGCCACCTTGACCTCGGTACTGACACCGGACAGGCGGTTGCAGAGGTCGTGTATCGGGCCAGTGAAGGTGAAGGGCACGAGCCCTGCGCGGGTTTCCAGAACCGGTATGTCGAACTGGCGAGCCAGCCGATAGCCCAGGTCCGAGGCACCCATTTTGGGAATACTCAGGCCGCCGGTCGCGATGACCAGCGATTCGCAGCTGAATTTGCCGCGATCGCAGTCGACCTGGAAGGGGGTTTGCGATGACACTGAAATACCGCTGCAGTGCGTCATTATTTGAACGCCGGCGTCGTTGCATTCTTTCAACAGCATCGCAACGATATCTTTTGATGACTTGTCGCAGAAAAGCTGCCCGAGCGTCTTCTCGTGCCAGGCGATGCCGTGTTTCTCGACCAGTGCGAGAAAGTCCCATTGCGTGTAGCGACTGAGAGCCGACTTGCAAAAATGCGGGTTCATGCTCAGAAAGTGCGACGCATCGGTGTGCAGGTTCGTGAAGTTGCAACGCCCACCGCCTGACATCAGGATCTTCTTGCCAATGCGGTTGGAACCCTCGAGAACGATGACGCTGCGGCCGCGTTGAGCAGCAACAATGGCGCACATCAGCCCGGCGGCTCCACCCCCAATAACCAGGACATCGGCATGATTCATGCCGCGAGAATAGCAGTGTCGGCTATACCCTTACGAGATCGGCGCCGATCTGTTCGCTTAAAAGCCGCATCCGCTCGATGAGCGTCAGTTGCGATTTATCCTCGGCAAAGATGATTTTCGTTGCAGTATCGCCGCTATTCTGCAGGTCGCGGACAAAACTGTGCAGGTGATCGGTGTCGATTGCGATGACGTCAAGACACAGGAGGCCGTCACCGGCGATGACCGAGACTGCCAATACCTCGGGCTTCAACAGCAGCTCTCTGCGCAAACTTTCGGCGATTCTACTGGGTGCACTGACTTCTACATGAGCACGTACATTGAAGCCCAGCGACTCATAGTTCAGTACTTCCGCGTCCGCGTTCAGAACACCGGTTCTTTTGAGTGATGCGATGCGTCGAGAGACTGCCGTGCGTGACAAGTGCACCATCGTGGCCAGCTCGACAGTCGTCAGCCTGGTGTTTGTGGCTAGTGCGGAAAGAATCGCCACATCGTATCGGTCCAGATAATTATTTCTTCTGTTTGAACTCACAGTTCCCCCGCGCATTCACGCACCTGTAGACCATGTGACCACGGAGCGTTTCGCATGGTTCATTTTTTTACTCATTCTTTTACATACAGATGAAACTTTTGATCGAGGCATTTTTTCCGCACGTTTTGCTCACAAAATATTCGTGCAACGCACACTAAGTCACAACCATTTTCCGATTTCATGCGTCTTAGTATTCAGACTGCTTTTTTTCATCAGGCGCAATCGCTTGGCATACATGACCGGAGGTTATAAGGATGCAGGGGGAACTAAGGCAAGTGGCAGATCTGGCACTGTTTGCGAAGATCGTTCAGACCGGTGGAATTTCGCGATGTGCCGCAGATCTGGGAATGGAACGCACCACCGTCAGTCGCCGACTGGGTGCGCTGGAAAAGACACTGGGCGTCAAGCTCCTCGATCGTTCACCAAAACATATCTCGGTGACGGACGCCGGACGACGTTGCCTGGAACAGTGCGAGCAGCTGTTAGAGTCCGCGCTTAACGCCCAGTCGCTCGCGACTATCGGATCAACCATCGCGAATTCAGCACCGCTCGTCGTGGGTGCGCCACCCGATATCATTGATCGCTACCTGGAACCGCTGTTGGCGGCATTCGAAAAGAAAAATAGCGGTTTAACGATCGAGCGGCGCCCTGTCACGATCTGGACCGAGGAGGCGATAGAGTCTGTCGACCTGGGTTTGACGCTGGCACCGCTGAAAGTGGCAGGTGGCTGGACCAACACGATTGCCTATGTTCGGCAGTCGATTTATGCGAGCGCGGACTATGTGGCAAACCACCGGCCCATCGCAACGCCTTTCGATCTTGAGGCGCATGACTGCATCGTCGAAAGCAGCGACAATGAGCGACATTCGTGGCGTTTCGAGCAGGACGGTAAGGTGACGACCGTCACCGTGAAGGCGAAACATACTGTCTCGAGCCTGCTTGAAGCACGAGAGGCAACGCTGGCGGGCCTCGGGATTTGCCGCCTGCCGCATTACCTTTGCGATTCGTTTATGCAAGCCGGTCGCCTTGTAGATCTGATGCCGGCATTGGAGTCGACGGGCCGGGATGTCATCGTAATCAGTCCGCGTCAACGACAACGTAAGACCGGCACCGCAGCACTTCGCATGCATCTGGAATCGGCATTTAGCAAAAAAGTAATCTGAGAGGCATTCCAGCACAAATTGCATTACACGAGCCGTAGCAATCCGATGTGGCGGTTTTACTACGATAAGGTAACTAATGACGCAATAAAGCAACGCGACGCGCGTCCCGCCAAATTCACCATAACTATTTCCAAATGAGGGATAAACAATGAACACACTGAAAATGGTTATTCTGGGTCTTCTTGTGAGCGCCTGTACCACAAATCCTCACACGGTTCCGACCGTCGCGTCGGAACAGGATGTCGTTTGCAAGATGGAAAAGCCGACCGGTTCGAATCGGCCCGTAAAAGTCTGTCGACCGGCAGCGGGAGCATTCGACCGGGACGAGACGGAGCGAGATATGCGGGTTCTTCAGCGGCAAACGGAAATGCTCAATAAACCGGATTAGGGAACGTTCACCAGTCAAGGCCAATGTTCTCGTGAGTAGCGGCACAGGTCGAACGCGTGTCCTTAATGCTGCCCGGAAACATCTTTTTTCACCGTTCTTGGTGCTTGTAACGATTTCGTTGACGGCTTGCGCGTCCGTGGCCGTTATTGCTCCTAAATCGACTGACGATCTGTTGTCCGGCGCGCTGCTGTTCGGTGAGGACGTTGATGTCTCGGATATCAGCACCGACGACATCATGGCAGCCAATGATGAATTGCGCGATTACGTCTCATCAAAGGTAGGACGTGATCCACAGGCGCGAACACGATTGAAAAAACTCATCGGCGGGATGATCGATGATGGACTGTTGACCCTTGACTACGATGACAACCGCACCTATACAGCGATCGAAACATTTCGTAATCGCCGGGGAAACTGTCTGTCATTCTCAATTCTTTTCACGGTCCTTGCTCGCGAGGCAAATCTTGATGTGACCTTTCAGATGGTCGATATTCCGCCGAGCTTCAGCGCGAACGACGAAACAATTTTGCTTAACAATCACATTAATGTATTGGTCAGAGGTGTTAGAAGTGACGTCAATTTCATGCAGTCGTACGTGGTGGACTTTAATGCTGCAGAGTACAACGGCAATTACGACGCCAAGAGAGTGCGTGATTCCTATGCGATTGCCCTGTACTTCAGCAATGTGGGGGTGGAGGCATTGCAGGCGGGCAACGCGAAGAAGGCGTTTCGGTATCTCAAGAAAGCAATTAAAACGGATCACGCAATTGCCGGGATCTGGGTAAACCTCGGCGTGTTGTATTCACGACATGGATACTATGCGATGGCCGAGAAGGCATACAGAATGGCGTTGACGGTCGAACCGTCGAACAAATCGGCGCTCGTGAACCTGGCAGGCGTACTCGAAACTCTGGGCCGCAACGAGGAATCCAATGATTACCTCAAGAAAGTGACGTACTACAGGGATCACAATCCCTATTATCACTACTTTCAGGCGCAAGCCGCTTATCGGCGCGATAACCTTGACGATGCGATCGCATACCTCGGCAAAGCAATACGCCTGAAAAAGGACGAGCATCAGTTCTATTTTCTGCGCGGACTTGTTCGCCAGCGGAAACAGGAATACGAGCTCGCCGCCAGAGATTACGAAAAGGCCAGGGATACCGCGCAAAAGGCGCAGCTGATTTCCGGCTACACCAGGAAGCTGGAAGCCGTGGAATCCCGGTTACGCTAGTTCGCTCGTTTTACCCGAATGCTGCGGCTGCCGGATTTCTTTTCCATGAGAAACGAGCCGAGACTGGCCTCACGAATGACAACGGTTTCGCCGTTGCTGAGCGGCATCGACTGGTTGTCAAGCTGTCGCCATGTTTGCCCGTTGTCCAGGACGACAATGAGTTTCCTGAGGGCTGACTTCCGAACATCGACGACTGCGGCCTCGATCTGGGCTATTTGGTCAATGGCCATTGACGTTTCCACAATCCTCTTGGCTTCGGCATCGTTCTTGCCAAAGAGGGATTGGGCGTCCAGCACCCGGTCGATATCATCCGCCTCGAAGCGCCGAATCGGATCAGGGCGTACCGGCGAATCCGACTGTACTTGTGAATCGACGAGGCCGTCGTAACATGCGACTCGCTTTGAGACTTCCTCGATCTGGCGGCATTCAAGCCAGGCCTGTTCAATCGCCATCGCAGGCTGCATAACGAATAGCAACGTGAGCAAGAGTTTTTTCATCGGATTCTTTCAACTTCAGTACTGGTTGGCGTGAAAAGACCTCCAGGGTTTCCCCTGGAGGTCTTTCTTTATCACTGCATAAGCAAAGCTTGCCTAGAAGCTTATCGATGCCCTGCCGTAGATGTAACGACCTTGAGTGTCGTAGCTGAACTGAAGCGTATTCATGTCATCGTAAGCGGTAACATACGGTGGATCTTCATCAGTCAGGTTGCGAACACCCAGCGTGAACGTGATGTCATTCCAGTTGTAATAACCCTGAACGTCGAGATAGGTGATCGCGTCTGCAACGTTGACCAGGTTTGCGGCCGCTGCGTCGATGTCATCGGTTTCACTCATGTATCGGGCCGTCAGGTTAGCACCCCAGTCGTCGCGCGTTAGCGTGATACCGAAGTTCGACTGCCATTCAGCGAAGGTCGCCGGGTTGCCGAATGCGGGATCACCACCGAAGTATCCAGCGAGCTGCACCAGTTCTCCACCGGTGAACGGCAGGTAATCGTACTCATCGAGGTAGGTACCCGAGAGGCGCAGGTCGATGAGGCCGAGGCCTGTCTCGAAACCGTAGTTCACCTGAAAGTCGATGCCGCTGGTTTTGTAAGTTGCCAGGTTGGCATTCGTTTGCAGAATTCCGGAGATTTGCTGATTCGAGTTACGACGGGCTGGCGCTGTCGTCGAAGGTGTCTCGTCAACGCCCGGGAACGCCGGTCCGACCATCAATGCACATAGCGGGTCCGAGAAGTTGGGGCTCGCATAGCAGGCCGAAATGACTTCCGATGTCGGCGCACTACCGACGGCATCGGTAATCTCGATGTCGAAGTAGTCGATAGAGACACTCAGGTCTTCGAGGAACCGAGGCGTCAGCACGAGGCCGAAGGTCAGAGACTCGGACGTTTCCGGCTGCAGGTTCGGGTTACCACCTTGCAATGTCGTTGCCTGGAATGTCGCCAGGTTAAAGTTTGGCGGCAGTCCGTCGGCCTGGCAATTGGCGACCGTGTTGGCATCCGTTCCCGAGGTACCGTAGTTTCGGCAGGGGTCGGTGTAAGACTCGGCCGATTGCTGCTGACCCAGGAACAGTTCGCTGATGTTCGGTGCACGGAAACCTTCAGCGTAGGTACTGCGCAGGCGAAGGTCCTCAATTGGCGCCCACTCAAGTGCAACCTTGTAGACCGTGTCCGAATCGTTCAGGAAATCGACGTCCGTCCATCGAGCCGATGCTTCAAGTGTCAGCAGTTCGGCCATCGGTGCGCCAGAGAGAATCGGCAGGACAACCTCGCCATAGACTTCATCGACCTTGTACTTGCCACCGGTGACATTACCTGGCGTTGCATATACCGCGCCGACAGCAGCACCACCGTCCGGGTTGGACGACGCACTTTCACGACGGTTTTCGTAACCCAGTGCCCAGCCGATTTCACCACCCGGTAGCGCAAGCTCGCCGAGATCGCCGGAGAAGTTCACCTGGAAGATGTTCAATGTGGAATCTTCCTTGGTATTGACACCGACGAAGCCGTAGGCAACCTGGGCAGGCGTCATGCTGTCAACAACGAAAGGATTGAATACGCCGGGGCAGCCATTTGTCGCTGCGGCGCACAAATCGGGATCCATCATCGCTTCGATGTTCGGACGATTGGCTCGACCTTCATCGCGCTGGCTGTCTTCCCACTTCGCAAGCGTGTAGTTGACATCCCAGGTCCAGCCGTTTTCGAACTGACCGTCAAGTCCAGCGCCGATGCGGAACGTGTTGACATCCTGCGTGAAACGTCGACCACCGGATTCCGTCAAGCGCCTGGACGTTGAGACAGCCTGTGGGGCCGTACACAAGGGATTGCCGGCACATTGGGCGTCGCCAAACGGATTGTCCGGATGCGATGCCGAGGTAACGCCGCCCCAGAATGTTCCGACAGGGGCCAGGAGCTGGTTCGACTCGCGATTCGAGAAGTTCATTTCAAGGTTCGCGTTGATCGCACCGAGCACCGGCGCTTCGAACAGTTCGTAGTTCGCGGCAGCGTACGCGCTGTACACGTCTTGTGGTGTCGTCAGGTAGCTGAGCGCAGCGTAGTTGAACGAATCAATCGCCGCATCGAATGGCCTGACCACACCGTTATCCACAACACTGGCACCGACACCGGCGTCAGCGCCCAGGGGTGTGAATTGCGCAGGAGTCGTCGTCGGGCTGCCGCCACAGATAATCGACACGCCATCGTCAAAATACGGGCAGGCGGAGAAGCCACGATCTCCCTGGCGGATTTCTTCGCGCTTGTTGATTTGTGCCACGACAACGAAGTTGCCGCGGTCAAACGCATTGCCGAACACCAGCGCACCGTTGATCATCTCGCCGTCATTCTCATCGGTGATGTCGTAGCCAAATTGAAGGTCAACGCCTTCGAAGTCCTTCTTGGTAATGATGTTGACAACACCGGCGATGGCGTCGGAACCGTAAACGGTCGACGCGCCATCACGCAGTACCTCAACTCTCTCGACAATCGCGGTCGGAATCATGTTGAGGTCAACAAAACCGTTAACGGAAGCTGACGCAAATCGCTTGCCGTTGACGAGTGCCAACGTGCGGTTAGGTCCTAGTCCTCGAAGGGATACAGATGCAATACCCGGATTGCCATTGTTGACACCGGCACCAAAGTCGCCGCCGTTCACCGATGGCATGTCCTGTATGAAGTTTTCGAGGGTCAGGTTTCCCGATATTGCAAGGTCTTCCTCGGTCAATACAGTAATAGGACTGATACTGGAGGTATCGCTGCGCTTGATTCGCGATCCGGTCACGACGACCTCTTCCAGGGCAACTGCGCCTTCGTCCTGCGGTTCCTGTGCAAGCGCCGCGCCTGGCAGTATCGGCACTGCGGCAAGCGCGAATATCCAGAAATGGCTGGATAAACTGTTTGGCATTCTCATTAGTAGTCTCCCCACTATGATAATCAATAGAAACGATCGCGTCGGGTTAAGTCCCACCTCCAGAAGCATCGGAGGAACGATCGACAAGGGGCAATGTGAGCATGCATGCAGAAGTGTTGTGAATATGACTCAACAAACGTCACGAGGTGAAAACGCCTCAGCGTTTTTTAATCGTTATGAAAATGCGACGTATGACCCTATGTGCCAGAGCCAGGCTCTTTTTCTTGCCGCGGCGCCGGACCTTTTCAGAATGAGCCGCCGAAGATAGATCAAAAACAGGCGTGCAAAAAATGCATCGGCATTTATGCAGCGATGCAGAAAAGTATCTTGTTGCTGGTCGACAACAGCGAGTTGCGCAAGTCGCGACAGGAAAAGTTAAAGGCTGTACGCCGCACACCAGGAACGTGACAATCGTCGCAATTTTGCGATGCTGCTTTCCCTGAAAAAATAGTGCTAAGCTCATCCCGGCAACGATCTGCATAAGCAGTACAAGCAGCAATCTGAAGTCTTAAGGCAATCAGTGAGGTTCGGTGGGGGCATTGCTTGTGAAGGCGAACGCAATAATGCTGGTCTTTCTGACGACTCTTGTGCCGGTGTGCGCAGATGGCCAAACCCTGTATTCATTCGATAGTGCCGAAGACTTTTTGGCTCCTGCTGCAGTGTGGCCGGCATGGCGGGAAACGCTCGTGCGACACGAAACCGAGCGTGAGGAAATCCATCGCTGCGTGCTCGATATCGAGGCATGTGCCGGACGAATCAAGGGCCTTCGACTTGTCTTGATTAAAGGTCGCGGGCTCACGCTCGAGCAACAGATTCGTTTGGTAAATCGATACATCAATTTGCAGCAATACAAGGATGATCGTGTCAGCGTTGCGTCCGAGGCTGGCAATCAATGGATGACTCTACTCGAGTTCCTGCATAACGGCGGTGATTGCGAGGATTTCGCGGCGGCGAAATATTTCGTCCTTCGAGAGTTGGGTGTCGATGCGGAGGACATGCGAATCGTCATTGGACGCGAACCAAAACGCACTACCCATCACGCGATGCTTGCAGTCCGGCTCGACGAGGGAGTCTGGCTACTGGAGAACGACAATACGATTCATCGTAATGGCTACCAGGATATCAATAATTTCGTTTATGCAATCAACGAGCAGGGTATTTGGGACCACGAGAAGTAATCACTACATAACAGACGAGGAAAGCAAAATGAAAAAACGACTACTTGCACTAACTTGTTGCGGTTTTCTGTCGGCGACTGCTATGGCAGCGGATCCATACGAAACATGGCTGACGTTGCAGCAACAGCGAGGTACCGAAATCGAACTTATTCGAGTTGCGAACGAAAAGCCTCTGCTTGCAGTAGAGGAAACCGATAGTGAAGTTGCCAGTATTCTTGAAGAACTTGAGGCTATTGAGGAAGACGGCGGCGAGAGCGAGGCGAGCGACGATACCCGGTAACAGGGGGACGTAAATCCCATTGCATTGGATTTCCGGATGGGCGTAACAATTAAAAGCGAATAATTGTTGGGCCCGTCCGGCCGCCTGCTATCGATGCTACGGAGTAGGCGCGGTCGCTGCTATGGGGCTGGTTGTGAGACGAGGTTGTTGTCGATCAGCAGCTGATTTATTTCTTCAACAATGGTTGGAATCGCCGCTTCGGTGTAGCCGATGTGTTGATACGCCACTCGGCCGTCAACATTGATGATGAGCATATGCGGGATTCCCTCTACATCGTATTTCCTGGCGACACTACCTCTTTCGTCGTGCACGAAATCGATCTCGTAGTCTTTCATCTTGCGCAGGACCTTTCGGTAGTGTTTGCGTGGTTCCTTCAGGTTGATGGCGACGACCTGGATTCGATCGGAACCACCCTGTTTTTGAATCGCGTTGAGTACGGGTAACTCCTTGAGGCAGGGACCGCACCACGACGCCCAGAAAGTAACGATCCGGATGCGGCCGGACCCCTCGGACAGTCGAATTTCCCGATTCTTGCTGGATTGTCCCAGGTAGTCCGGTGGCAAGTCCCCGATTTCCACGGATTCCGCCGGTGAGGCGAGCATAAATAGACCGGCGATAATAATTCGAAGTGGCATTCACGCTCCCGACATCGACACGTGTCGACGAAAATCGACTATCGGGCTCAACTATGACCACTGACGCAAGTGCTGACAAGCGTTCGACAAGACTTCAGCGGCGATAGCCTGATCAGGCCTAAATATTTGCCGCAAGCTGCCGATAACCTGTCGATTGGCTTCATAAACTATCGGAGACGGGCGTAATGAGTGCGGAAGCAATGAGGACTGCAGCGGGTTTCGTTCAACAACTCGCGATCGATCTGAACCAGGACAATCTCGAACTGCCGATGTTTCCGGACTCGGTAATTCGTATTCAACAGGCCTTTCGAGCTGATGAAGTCGATCTCGACGAAGTGATTCGCATCATCAGCTCCGATCCGGCAATCGCCGCGCGGGTCCTGCAACTGGCGAATTCTGCCGCGACACGGGCGACCCGGGAGATCACCGAGGTCCGACAGGCGGTTATCCGCATGGGCAGCAAGCTGGTGCAGAGCTCGGTCGTCGCATTCGCGCTGCGCCAGGCGGAGAAAAACGAAAGTCTGTCTGCCGAATCGCGAACTATTCTGCGGGACATCTGGGTCGAAAGCGTCGAACTCGCCGCGCGCTGCCAGGTTATTGCCAAGAATTACACCAAGCTAAACGCCAACGAAGCCCTGCTCAGCGGTTTGCTCAGCGTCATCGGGCGTCTGTATATCTTGTTGAAATCCCAGGAATTTGGCGAAATGGACTACTCTGAACTCGAACCGATTCTTGCCGACTGGCATCCGACCATCGCCAAGGCAATCGCCGAGAGCTGGGGCATGAGCAGCGCGCTGGCCGATGCACTTGAATCCCAGATGGACACCAATCCGGCGCTCCAGGAGTCCGCAACCCTGGCTGAGGTCCTGAGTTCAGCGCGGCTTGTATTCGAATACGAGCGTTCCGGCCAGGCATTGAGTGGCAGTGACTACCCGTTACTGCAACGACTGGGAATTGCGAGCCATGGGCAGGACTCGGTCACGCTAGACGAGCATGCGGAGGCCATTGAAACGATTCGCCAGGGACTTCGCGG
The DNA here is from genome assembly GCA_963976365.1 of uncultured bacterium. Lineage (GTDB taxonomy): Bacteria > Pseudomonadota > Gammaproteobacteria > Steroidobacterales > Woeseiaceae > UBA1847. The sequence goes on from CAXBKH010000009.1 coordinate 85,409, forward strand.
CTAAGAAGGGCACAGGCTCGCTTTTCTGTTCGTAACGCGATATTTCAGACTTTGCGATCGGCAGGGATCGCGTTTCACACTGGGCCATGAATAATATTCAGGCCGAAAACCTGTTTCGCCGCCAAGCCATTGAGTCGTTGCGGCATAAAGTGCCCGGGCGACCGATCTGCCTGATGCCCAGATCCTGGACCTGGCTTGGTTTCCTGGTCTGCATTCTGTTTTTGTCGGCCGCAATTTTTCTCGGCACCGTTGATTATGCGAGAAAGGAGTCAGTGCGCGGTTGGCTGGTTTCCACTCCAGGTGTCATTCGTGTTGCACATGGCAGTCCGGCCGTCGTGCAACGAATTGTTCGCCATGCCGGCGAGCGGGTCGAAGCCGGTGAAGCGCTTATTTACCTGTCCGGTGATTCCCTGCTGTCGGGTGGTAACAGCAAGTTGGACGAATTATTGCTGCAGCTGCGTCAGGACCTGCTTGAAGTCGATTCTCAGCTAGAACTTTCCCGATTGCAGGAGGAAATGGACAGCGGCAGCTTGCAAATGCAGTTGCGGAAGTCGGACGCGGAAATCGCGTCGTTGGTCGAACAGATCAATGAACAGAAGCGGCAGGTGGCCGTCAGTCGCGACCAACTGCAGCGCTTGCAGGACGCCGCCGAAAAAGCGGCGGTTGCGGATTGGGAGGTGTTGCGGCAACAGCAAAGTCTCGGCGAATCGCAGCAGCGACTCAACGCCCTGCAACAAAGTCTGGCGAGTCAGCAACGGAACCGAGAGGCGATTAATAACCGGGAGGAGGGTGTGCCGATTCTGTCCCGAATCGAACGCTCGGACTTGCGGCTGCAACGATCACGGCTCATGCAGCAGATTGCCGAATACGAATCAGCACAGCTGTCCGTCATTCGTTCACCAGTAACCGGCACGGTCGCTTCTGTCGCCGCCCAGGAGGGTAATCTGGTCGCTGCGCAGAAACTGTTGATGACGATTCTTCCCGAAGACTTCGAGCTCAACGCCGAGATCTATGTGCCGTCCCGGGCGGCCGGACTGATTCGACCGGGACAGGAAGTTCGCCTGCTCTACGATGCGTTTCCCCAACAGGAGTTCGGTGCCTTTCGCGGGTCGATCGAGCACATCTCCGAGTTCGTGGTACTGCCCGCCGACCTGCCGCAACCGTTTCAGCTTCCCGAGGCAAGCTACAAACTGAGTGTTGCGGTCCACGAGACGGAAGTCATGACGGAATTAGGCACGGCACAGCTGCGACCCGGCATGTTGCTGTTTGCCGAGATCATTCTCGAAAAACGCAAGTTGTTCGACTGGCTGCTGGTTCCCCTCAGTCGGGGACGCGGACAAGGCCCTGGATGAAATCGCAATCGGCCGCCGTACCGTGGCTACGATTTCGCCGTGGTCGAAAGCTGGCTATTGTTCGCCAGTCGACGTCGACCGAGTGCGGGCTCGCCTGCGTAGCAATGCTGGCCGGTTACTTCGGCATCTCCGCCGATATTGGCTTGTTGCGACGCCGGTACTATGTATCGCTCAAGGGGGTAACGCTCGCAAGTATTGATCGCTGTTGCCGGGAGCTCGGCCTGTCGCCTCGAGCCATTCGCCTTGGATTTCGTGAGCTCAACAAGCTCAAGACACCCTGTATCCTGCATTGGCGGTTCAATCACTTCGTTATCCTGAAATCGGTCGGGCCACGCGGAGTCACGCTATTTGACCCGGCGCGCGGAATCGTTACGGAATCTGAGGCGGTTGCGCGGCAAGCGTTCACCGGCATCGCGCTGGAAGTCAGCTCTGGAGTCCGGATTCGACGGACCACAGAACCTCGGCAACTCAGTCTCGCGAACCTGGTCGCCGGCAATACCGGTCTTGGGCACAAGTTTCTCGCCGGTTTGCTGCTGGCACTGATCTGCGAATTGTTGTTGCTGACAAGCCCTTTCTACCTGCAAATCGTTATCGACGAAGTACTGGCGCGAGGCGATCGGGTGCTTCTTAATGTCGTGGCGATTGCGTTCGCGATGTTGATGCTGTTGCAGCTGCTTGCGAACACAATGCGACATTTGACGTTTCTCTTCCTGGGCCACGTCACATCCTTCGATATTACGGCGCGGGTCATGCACAAGCTATTCCGCTTGCCAGTTCGTTATTTTCGCAGCCGGGAGTTAGGCGACATACAGCACCGTGTGCAGTCCCTGCATCTCATTCAGAGTTTTGTCGTGCAGGGCATTCCGGCGCTGCTTCTCGATGCAATCTTTTTCGTCATGATCTGTGGGCTGCTGGCGCTTTACGAGGCACGACTCACATTACTGATGCTGTTGGCCCTTTTTCTCTGGTGTACCTGGCGCGCCGTCATTCTGCGGCCGAGTTTGCGCTTGTCGAACGATATTGCGCAGTCGGAATCTTCGGTGCAGACGCACTTTCTTGAGTCGATGCGAGCGGTGCAATCAATCAAGGTCGGAAACGGTGAGTCGCAGCGCGAAAATGAATGGCAAAACCTGTTTGCCCGTGCGACGAATGCGCGCATACGCCTGGGCACCCTGCAGACGGCTGACAACGCCGTTCGTGCATTCCTGTTTCAAGGCGCGCGCATCATCGCGATCTATTGGCTGGCACGGCGCGGCCTGGCACAGCAAATGACGATCGGCGCAATCTCCGCCTACGTTGCCTACCTTGGCATGTTCACGACCCGCTGTGCTGGCATCGTCGATCGTGTCCTGGAATACCGGCTGCTCGATGTGCCGCTAGGGCGATTGTCCGATGTCATATTCAACGAGGAAGAGCGCGATTCGGGTCGCGAGGTCAATTCACCCGTCGGAGCGATCGAGTTGAAGAACATCTCCTTCGCCTATTCCCGCGATGAATCGCCGATTCTTGATCGCTGCAGCGCGTTGTTCCGGGAGTGCACGCTGACCGTTATTGCGGGACCGTCGGGAAGTGGTAAAAGTACCTTGTTGCAAATTATCGCTGGTAACGAAGTGCCGTGTGACGGCGAACTTTTCATTGGCGAAAAGCCGGCGGCGCAGCTGAATCTCAAGAGCCTGCGCTCGAACATGGCGACGGTGTTTCAGGACGATGTCCTGCTCAAAGGTTCCGTTGCCGACAACATCGCCATGTTCAGCAACGATATTGACATGCAACGTGTCAGGGCGGCGGCCCGAGCGGCCTGCATTGCGAAGGAGCTCGAGTTCCTGCCAATGGCCTACGAAACACGCATCGGCGACCTCGGTTCGTCGCTTTCCTTTGGGCAGGTCCAGCGAGTGTTGCTGGCGCGTGCTTTCTACCGGCGTCCTTCGCTCTTGTTGCTCGATGAAGTGAGCAGTGGTCTCGATGTTGCGGTCGAGCGTCGGGTCATCGCGGCCATCAAGCGACTTCCGGCAACGAAAATTCTTGTTTCGCATAGCGACCTGGCGTTGCAGGCGGCGGACGAGGTGATGTGGCTGCACAATGGAAGGCTGCTATCATCACCGCCTGCTCTAAACGAATGAGGCATCAAAATGAATTCGAACAAAATCCTCAGTGCAGTGCTCGTGCTCCTGCCGGTAATTGCAAACGGCGCTGATGAAGAAGAATGGGACGTGAGCGCGATTCCCGGCGATTCCCGGGAGGTGACGATCGATACACGCACCGGCACCTGGATGAGCGTTGATATCAGCCCGGACGGACAGACAATCGTCTTCGATCTGCTCGGAGACATCTATGTCATTCCGGTTACTGGCGGTGAAGCCAAAGCAATCAACAACGGCTTCGCCTGGTCAATGCAACCGCGCTTTTCACCGGACGGTACTGAGATTGCATTCACCAGCGACGCGGGGGGCGGTGACAATATCTGGATCATGAATGCCGATGGCAGCGATGCCCGGCAACTGACCAAGGAAGATTTTCGCCTGCTGAATAACCCGTATTGGTCACCGGACGGCGAATACGTCGCGGCGAAGAAACATTTCACAACGACCCGCTCGGCCGGAACCGGTGAAATCTGGCTATACCATCGTAACGGTGGTGCCGGTGTGCCGGTGGTTGAACGTCCAAACGAGGATCACCAGAAGGCGCTGGGAGAACCTGCGTTTTCGCCAGACGGGCGCTATATCTACTACTCGCTCGACCAGACGCCCGGTGGCACTTTCGAATATGCACAGGACTCGAATGGCCAGGTCATGGCGATTCGGCGTTTCGACCTGGAGAAAGGACAGAGTGAAGGCTTCGTCAGTGCCGCCGGCGGCGCGGTTCGTCCGACCCCGTCACCGGACGGTAAGTACCTGGCGTTCGTGCGGCGTATTCGAGGCCAAAGCGCGCTGTTCCTTAAAGACCTGACCAGCGGCGCCGAATTCCCCGTATACAAAAATCTCGACCAGGACCTGCAGGAAGTCTGGGGCACACACGGCGCCTACCCGGCCATGGATTGGATGCCCGATTCGAGGAGCATCGTCTTCTGGGCGGGCGGTGGTATCCGGCGCGTTGACATCAGTAGTCAAACGGTTAGCGACATTGACTTCCACGTTAATGACACCCGCACCGTTTACGATCCGCCGCGCCCGAAGGTTGAGGTTGCGCCGGACAGTTTCAATACCACGATGGTGCGTAACGCCGAAGTATCGCCGGACGGAACAAAGGTTGTATTCGAAAGTGCGGGACGGCTGTACATCAAGAATCTGCCGGACGGTGAGCCCAGGCACCTGACACGAGATGCAGACGATCATTTCGAATACGATCCGAGCTGGTCGCGCGATGGCAGGAACATCGTCTTTGTCACCTGGGATGATGAGGAACTCGCGAACGTTCACCGCGTTCGCGCAAGTGGCGGCAGCAGTGCCCGATTGACGCGCGCTCCCGGGCATTACCATGCACCGCGCTTCAGTCCCGACGGCAAGTCGGTTGTCTACTTCGCCAATAGTGGCGGCTATCTGACCTCCGCCGACTGGTCCCTGCAGACCGGTGTATTCCAGGTCGCGGCCAGCGGTGGTCCGTCACGCCTGATTACGGACGATGGCAGCAATCCCCACTTTGGCAGCAGCAACGACCGTCTGTTCGTTACCCGATATGGGGAGGGCGGGCGCCAGCTGGTGAGCATCGACCTCAATGGCGAGAAACCTCGTATCCACGCAGTGGGCGAACACCTGGTGCAGTATGAAGTTGGACCCGACGAGCGACATTTTGCGTTTCGCCAGAACTACAACATCTACGTGCTGCCGTTGCCGCCAGGCGGCAAGCCGCTGTCGGTATCGACAAGCGTTTCGAGTGTGACAATGACGCGCGCCAGTGGCGACGGTGGCAACTACCCGCATTGGAGCGGTGACAGCAATTCGCTGGCATGGACGTTGGGTGCGACGCTGTATAACGCGTCCATCGATGAATTGTTTGCCGTTGCCGATGATGAAGGCGAGGGCGGCTACGAGGCGCCAGCCGACGGTGTGTCTTTATCAATGACGCTTGGCGCTGATGTGCCGTCTTCGGTGGTGGCGTTGGTCGGAGCGCGCGTCATTACCCTGGCAGGTGATGACGGCGGTGTTATCGAGAATGGTGTCGTTGTTGTCGATGGCAATCGTATCAGCGCCGTTGGCGCTGCCGGCAATGTCGCGATACCGGCCGACGCGATTGAAGTCGATGTCTCGGGCAAGACCATCGTTCCGGGGTTCATCGACGCACACGCGCACGGTTCCTCCGGTGTTGGCATGATTCCGGAACAAAACTGGATGACCTATGCGACCCTGGCCTTCGGTGTTACGACCATCCACGACCCGTCCAACGATGCGACCGAGATTTTCGCGGCGTCTGAAATGCAGCGCGCCGGAACCATTCTTGCGCCGCGAATTTTTTCAACCGGCGACGTTGTCTACGGTGCGCGTTCGACCTATTTTGCAGACATCAACTCGCTGGACGATGCACGCAATCACGTGCGCCGACTCAAGGCCCAGGGTGCGGGAAGCATAAAAAATTACAACCAGCCGCGCCGCGATCAACGCCAGCAGGTGACGACTGCCGCGCGCGAGGAAGGCATGCTCGTGGTGTCCGAAGGTGCGTCGCAATTTCACATGGACCTGTCGATGGTGGCGGACGGTAACAGCACGATTGAACACAACCTGCCGCAGTCGATGTTGTACGACGATGTCCTGCAATTCTGGAGCCAGACGAAAGTCGCTTACACGCCAACTCTTGGTGTGACCTACGGCGGCTTGCGTGGCGAAGACTACTGGTACCAGAAATCCGATGTCTGGAAGCATCCGATCCTGTCGAAATTCGTGCCGCCGCACATTTTGCAGCCGCGTACCGTGCGACGCGTGATGGCGCCCGAAGAGGACTACTATCACGCGGTCAACGCCGCCACTGCGAAGTTACTGGCCGATCGCGGTGTTCTCGTGAGCATTGGCGCTCATGGTCAGCGAGAGGGCTTGGCCAGCCACTGGGAAATCTGGGGTTTTGTACAAGGTGGCATGTCACCGATCGAGGCGTTACGTGCGGCAACCATTGTGCCGGCGATGGCGCTCGGCTACAGCGACGATCTCGGATCACTTGAGGCTGGCAAGCTTGCGGACCTCATCATTCTCGATGCAAACGTACTCGAGGATATCTACCAGTCGGATAAGGTGCACATGGTCATGCTCAATGGCCGCCTCTACGACTCGGCGACGATGAACGAAACGGTCACCGGCAGCAGAACGACGAAGCCGTTCTACTGGCAGTAACCAGCCTGCGCCGGCCTGTCAGTCACGATAGGCCGGCGGCATCTTGGTATCCGTCTGCAGGTAACGATCTCGCAGCATCGTCTGGCGGCTTTGCATCGGTATTGCGACGCCATTGATGTAGACCTGCTCGGCGTAGGTCGTCAGTTCCAGCGGATCCGCCGGCCAGATAACGAGGTCGGCGGCCTTGCCAACTTCGATGCTGCCGACGACATCCGCAACCCCGAACATTTCTGCCGGAGTGAGGGTGATCGCGCGAAGCGCAGAATCCCAGTCCAGCCCATCAGCAACGGCGTTGCCTGCCGATTGCGTGATATTGCGCGCGTTGTGACTCAGGCTGCTGCTGTCAGCCAGCGCGTAGGCAACACCGGCGGCGTCCAGGATGGTCGCCGCACCTCGACGTGCATTAACGCGATCGAAGTTTCCGGGCAGGTTCGCGGTCACTGAAAGAATGACGGGAATCCGCGCGGCCGCCAGTTCATCGGCGAGCATCCACGCTTCCGTTCCGCCTGAGATGATGGCGCGCAGACCGTAGGTCTCAGTCAATGCGATCAGCACTTCGATATCGCTGGCACGATCAATATCGACAAGCATCGGGATATCGCCATTGATAACGCCTTGCAAAGCTTCAAGGTCGGCAATGCTGTGGCGGTAAGTGCGACGAAGGCCTCGTTCGAAGTCACCTTTGTGATCGCGATAGTCAATGGCTTCATCGAGTGCATTTCGCAACACAAGCCAGGCGTTGCTGCGCGAGCCAGCGGCATAGAAACTGCCACCTTCGCCCAGCGTGACGACCATCGCAGCGCTGCGCTTGTCGAGTACATTGCTGTCCCCGAGATTGACGATCGCCGCCAGACCGGACAGTACATGGCCCATGTTGCCCATTTCGTCCGGACCACCCGGCGACGGTGTGATCGCAGCACGCGTCACACCTTCAATGCGTTGCACCGGAATCAGTGTCGAGCGCCGGTTGTAGGCATCCGCGACGTCGAAGCCTGCGGTGAACTGGTCACCCGCTTGCGAAGAATCGACAGGTCCGGCGGAGTTTCCGACTTCGACAAGCCCGAGACGTCCGAGCGGACTGAACAGGCCGGGCGTGATGATCTTGCCACCGGCATCGACCGTCGTCGCATCGTCCGGCACTCGAACCCCGGTACCGACCGCCTGGATGCGACCGTCAACAATCAGGATTGTTGCGTTCTGGAGTGTGCCTTGCGGTCCGACGGTATGCACTTTTCCGCCGACAATTGCGGTTGTATCCGCAAACGCAGGCGACAGCATGCAAAGACTGGCCAATACTGTGATCAGGCGATTCATTGCACACCTCCTGCGGATACGGCTGTCCCCAGTGTAAAGTCGGTAACCGGATTCAACTCATCATTGCCGAGTTCGAAAGCCAGCGCGCCGTCGATATAAACGCGTTCGGCCTTGCTGTAGATGCTGAACGGACTGCCGGTCCAGACAACGACATCCGCCATCTTTCCCGCTTCAAGCGACCCGGTGACGTCGCCAATGCCCAGTGCTTTCGCGGCGTTGATGGTTATCCACTGGATGGCACGTTCCGGTGGTATGTCGACACCAACGCGCGCCGCGGCCCCCATGACCTTTGCCGTTTCCTGGTTAAGTCGCTGAATGCCGTAGTCGTCGTCCGAATGGATAATGGCGCAGGCGCCCGCCTGATCAACGATGGCAGCATTTTCACGAATGCCATCAAAGGCCTCCATCTTGAAGCCCCACCAGTCGGCCCACATGGCCGAACAGGTATCGGCTTCGGCCAGCAGGTCAGCGATTTTGTAAGCCTCGACAGCATGGTGAAACGCCGTGATCTTGTAACCAAACTCTTTTGCGATATCGAGCATGACGGACATCTCGTCGCCGCGATAACAATGGTTGTGAACCAGGATTTCACCGTCCAGCACGCCGGCCAGCGTATCGAGCCGCAGGTCGCGCAAGGGCGCTTCACCCTTGCCGGATTCGGCTGCTTTTTTCTTGTCTCGATAGTCTGCGGCTTCGATCCAGGCCGCGCGATAGCCCGCAACATTGCCCATGCGGGTGGAAGGCGCCTGGCCCCGGCCGCCGTACACGCGCTTTGGATTCTCGCCGCAGGCCATCTTGAGACCGTAGGGCGCGCCCGGGAACTTCATTTCCATGACATTTCGACCGGGGACGTTCTTGACCGTAACGCTGCGGCCGCCAATCAGGTTCGCCGATCCGGGCAATATCTGCATTGAGGTGACACCGCCGGCGAGGGCAGTGACAAAGCCGGGGTCGTGCGGCCAGACGCTGTGTTCCGCCCACACCTGGGCGGTGACCGGGGCGGTTGCTTCATTGCCATCGGAGTGCGATGCCGTTCCGGGTGATGCGTAGACGCCGAGGTGCGAATGGACATCGATGATGCCTGGTGTAATCCACTTGCCAGTCGCGTCGACGACGGTCGCGTCAGCGGCGTCGAGTCCGCTGCCCACCGCGACAATCTTGCCGTCTGCGATGAGGACATCGGCATTATCAAGACGTTCGCCGGTGGCGGTCAGCACCGTTGCGCCGCTCAGGAGAGTCGCCCCTGACGGCAGTGGTGTGTACCGACTGGCATAGGGTGCCGAAGCGTCTTCGGCCGCGTCCTGGCCGCATCCGGCCAGCAGCACAGCAAGCGTCAGAAATGCGACAAAGGTCTTAATCACGGAAATTCTCCCAAATCATTGCGTGTTAATTGTTTATGCTCACTATATTACAGCTGTGCACCGAAGGGGATCGGATTGGGGAAACGGATCGTAGCCGCCGGAATCGGCATGATGCTTGCGGCAATTGCACTGTCCGCCTGCGCGCCGAAGCCTGATGCCGCGTCCATGGCTGTAGCACCGATGACGCGGCAGGCACTCGAATACGATGGACTTCTGCGTGAGTTTTTCGTCTTCCTGCCTTCGGCCTACGACGGCCAGACCGAATTTCCGCTGCTGGTCTTTATGCACGGCTACGGTGGCACGGCGACCGGTACTGAGGCCGAGGTTACGCAGGGCTTGAATTTCTTCGCCGAAAAACACGGCTATGTCGTTGTCTACCCACAGGGGACCTGGTTCAAGGCGGGTGACACGCCGGAGACGCGCTGGACGGTCACCTCCTGGAATCACATCTCAGACGGTTTCGATACCGGTCCGGCCGGGCCGATTTGCCGCATCGAAGCGCGAGTCAGCCCTTGCCCGCCGGAATGCGGGACCTGCGGTCAGTGCGGCTGGACGTCGTGCCACGATGATGTCGGTTTTCTTCGTGCACTGCTGCAGTCTGTTTCGAGCCGATACACTGTCGGCAGCGACAGTGTCTTCGTTGCCGGGTTCAGCAACGGCGCGATGATGAGCAATCGCATTGCCTGCGAGGCGTCCGAACTGTTTGCGGCAGCGGCCCTCATTGGCGGTCGACTCGAGCCTGGATTTGAGTGCACGCCGACACGAAAGATTCCGTTGCTGCAAATCAACGGCGGACAGGACAACACCGTCCCTCACGATGGACGTCTGAGTTCCGATGGCTATTTTTACGCCAGCACGCAATCAATCGCCGCGCACTGGAACGATGGCGAAGCTTGCGCGGCGGCGCTGCAGGACTGGCGGTCACCTGCCATCAAGGGTGAAGCGGTCAGTTGCACGATCGCCTGCGGGGACACGGACCATGCGGCGATCGATTGCCTCTGGCCTGAGGGCGATCATCGCTGGCCGGGCACACCGGGGACTCGGGGTAGCAATGGCTACTGCGTCACCGGCGTGCAGGCGGCCAGCATGCCGGAGCAGGCGCGCTGTCTCGCACCGGATCCGGCGAGTGAACCATGGGGCTCACGATTGATGTTCGAGTTTTTCGACCGGCAGCGTGGAGACTGACATGGATGACAGGGTCAGGGATCGCGGCTGATGTCGGATATCGAACGCCTGGATGGCCTGAGAATCGTGCTGGACCCGATTGGTCAGGTCGGGGTCGTCATCGCCTTGATGCTGGTCATGTTCAGCGTCGCACTCAGCTTGCGGGTCCGGGATTTCAAGGCACTGCTCAACATGCCGCTGGTTTTTCTTGGCGGCGTCGCCGCGCAGGTCGTCGCGTTGCCGCTGGTGACTTTTCTGCTGATCCAGGTGATCGTGCCGCCGCCGTCGATCGCACTCGGGATGATCGTTGTCGCTTGTTGCCCCGGCGGCGCAATGTCCAACCTGCTGACTTACCTGTCGAAAGGAGAGGTTGCCGTTTCGGTCGCCCTGACGGCAACGTCGAGCATGCTGGCGGCTCTGCTCACGCCGGCATCGACATTATTCTGGTCCAGGACCTATGCGCCGACCGGTGCACTGCTTGATTCTCTCGACGTGAATCCCTGGCTGTTCGTCGGTCAAACAACCTTGCTGCTGGCAATTCCGCTGGTCGCGGGCATGACAGTCGCGGCCTGGGCGCCGAAATGGGCGAAAGAGGTCCGCGGCAAGACCACAGCGGCCGGGTCGGCGGTGCTTGGCGGCACTATCATTTACGGTATCGTCTATTTCTTCCCGGTTCTGTGGCCGGCCGTTGGTTTGCTCGCCAGTGTAACCATCATGCACAATACTGCGGCGTTCATAACCGGGGCCGTTTTTGCGTGGTTCCTGACTCGGCAGGCGTCAGTGCGACGAGCCATAACATTTGAAATCGGTATACAAAATTCCGGACTTGCCCTGATCATTCTGCTTGCCCAGCTCAAAGGTGTTGGCGGGGCAGCCGCAATTGCGGCTGTCTGGGGTGTCTGGCACCTGGTTGCAGGCGGGCTGCTAGCCGCTACTTATAACTTGATCGACAAAAGAAGGGTTGCACTTGTCACCGAATGACTTCGATTCAACGGCGTACCGCCGAGCGTTAGGTTGCTTCGCAACCGGCGTCGCGGTCGTCACAGCGCGCGACGCAAATGGCGAGAAAATCGGCATTACCGTGAATAGTTTCAACTCTGTGTCATTGAATCCGCCGCTGGTGTTGTGGAGTATTGGCGAGGAGTCATTGAGCTACACGGCATTCGTCGAAGCAGACTATTTTGCCGTCAATGTGCTTGCGACGCACCAGCGAGACGTCTGTAAACGATTTGCGAGTAGCGGTGGCGACAAGTTCCTGGACCTGCATTGCGAGGAAGGCATCGAAGGCGTTCCCCTGTTGCCGGAGTTTTCTGCGGTCTTCGAATGCAAGACCGAGCACCGTTACGACGGCGGTGATCACAAGATCATAGTGGGGCGCGTGCAAAGATTTGAGGATCGCAGGACCGATCCGCTTATATTCTACCGCGGCCACTTCCTGAAGTGATCGCTAGCGATGGTGTTGGTGAGTGTCGTGCTTCACGCCGAATAATACGATGTGGAGCAGCGATCCCGATACGAATGCCTGGAACATCGCGAGCATGCGAAAGTCGGCCAGTGCAAGCAGGGACTCGCCAACAAAGTAGCCGCTGGCCGTAGCCGCGACCACCAGGGCAAATACGACGAGGGCCGCAGTTTGTCCAAAGCTCGGTTTGATCGCCCACCAGAGCGCCATGCCGACAGGCAGGCGATGCAGCACTACGGCGTAGGCGAGCCCGGTACCGCTTCCGGGCAAAAGAGCGATGCCATCCACAATCGCGTGAACCAACAGACCGAGCGCTGCGATACCGACGATGACGAGGTGCGCTGCATCTGTCGCCGTTCGGAACATTCGCTCCAGTATCATCGGAAACGCGATGCCGAGTACGATCACAAGAAGGGTGAAATTACCGCCATGCCGCCACGCTTCGGGAATAATGTGGACACCGATAATGTACGCTATTGTCAGCAGAATCAGCCCGTTGAGCGCCGGCCGAAGCAATCGGCTCTCACGCGCGGCCGCATAGATTATCGGTCCGAGCAGCAGTGCGACCGTGCTTAGGAGGAAGGTCATTCTATTAAGGCGCTGGCGAGAGTGGTTAGAATAGGCCGATGATTGTGCACCGTATCGGCGTCTTTTTCCTGCTTTTCTTTGTTTTAAGTCACAGCGATGCTCTGGCACATGGTGGCGTAGTCGAGGAAGATGACCTTTGCGTAATCAAGGTGAATTACCTGCGAGCGCACTTCAAGGTCTATCAGCCGGCTTCAAGCGGACTGAAACAATTTTGTGAAGACCTGCCAGCCGCCACACAAAGCATTTTCGTCATGGAATATCAGCATGACGCGTTGTCGGGAATGCAGGTCGACTTTCGAATTATTCGCGACGTAACCGGCAAAGGACGGTTCGCGCGCCTCGAAGACATCCGGCAAATTGCCGATATTGAAGACGCGACCGTGTTCTACCAGGCGCCGGTTATTGAGCCTGACGTCTATCTCGTGAGTCATGACTTCGCCGAAGAAGGCGACTTTGTCGGAATCGTCTCGGCCCGCCAACTGGAGAGCGGCAAGCTCTATACGGCGGTGTTTCCATTCGAGGTTGGTTTTACCGGTATCGGCTATTGGCCATTTTTCATTGGCCTGCTGCTGCTGTTGCAAATTCAGTACCTGCTCATGAGCGGTCGCTTGAAGCAATGGTTCGGCCGCAAATCCGCCTCCGCGTCGATCCTGGCGCTCGGGCTGCTGGTTGTGACTCCGGATGCCCTGGCGGAAGAGTTTGTCGTAACTTTTACGGCGCCGGAGGGCCAGCCCAGGATCAATCAAATGCATAGCTGGGTATTGCACATAAGCGATGAATCCGGTGTTGCCGTGGAAGGAGCAGAAGTGGACGTGGATGGGGGAATGCCCGAGCATGATCACGGCCTGCCAACCAAACCGCGTGTCACGGCCGAGCTCGGTGATGGTGACTACAAACTCGATGGTTTGCGATTTCACATGAGCGGCTATTGGGAAATCGTCGTGCGGATCACGACCGATTCCGGCACCTCGACCGTGACGATACCTCTGCAACTATGAGCAAACGAACAGCCCTTTTTTTTGTGCTGCTCTGCACTGTAATGATTGCGTACTGGCAGCTTTGGCCCAGGGCAACCCCCGAATGGACGGACCAGGAAATCGCGACGCTGCGTTCGCTTTGGCTGGAATCGTTGCAAGCATTGCCGCCGGATCCGAGCAACTCGGTTGCGGATAACCCGCTCGCCGCAGAATTTGGTAACCGGCTCTTCTTCGATACGCGCCTGAGTGCCAATGGCGGAATTTCCTGTGCCACTTGCCACCAGCCGCTGCGCCGGTTTACGGACGGCCTGAAGAAAGCTCAGGCAATTGGCACTACGGACCGGAATACACCGAGTATTGTCGGTGTGGCCTACAGCCCATGGCAATTCTGGGATGGTCGTCGAGACAGCCTCTGGTCGCAGGCACTCGCGCCACTTGAGGACGTGCGGGAGCATGCCATGCCTCGAGCCCAGGTAGTGGCCGTGGTCGCGACCGATGAGCAATACCGAAACTACTACGAAGCGCTGTTTGGTCCACTGCCGGATCTGCAAGCGGCCGACTCGAACATCATCAATAGCGCTTTTGCGAACACAGGCAAAGCAATTGCTGCATTCGAGCGCACGCTTGTACCGGCAGAGTCGCGATTCGATCGCTACGTCGCCGCCGTCTTGAATGGCGATACTGCGAGACAAAATGACCTGTTCAGCGATGACGAAGTACGCGGGCTGCGTCTGTTTATTGGCGAAGCGAATTGTACGCAATGTCATAACGGCCCGTTGTTTACGAACCATGAATTTCACAATACAGGCGTTATCAGCTTTCCAGGCGACGTGCCGGACAAGGGTCGGGTCGCCGGTGTGCGTGAAGTGATGCTGGATGAATTCAATTGCAAGAGTTCTTTTAGCGACGATCCGTCGCACGCTTGCGATGAGCTTGAGTTTGCACGCACAGATGAGACATTGATCGGGGCATTCAAGACGCCGTCATTACGCAACCTGAAAGACACAGAACCGTTTATGCACAAAGGCCAGATAACGACGCTCGCCGATGTATTGCAGCACTACAATCGCGCCGAGGACGCGATGATCGGGCACAATGAAGCCAAGCCTCTGGATTTGTCTGGCCGCGAGCTCCGTCAGCTTGAGGCTTTTCTCGATACGCTGTCGGCGCCGTTTCTCAGTTCGATAGCATGTAGAACTGCCACAAATCTTCCTGGCTCATGCGCAGAAACGGACTGATAGCCAGGATTCCGGTCGTCCCGATGGTGGATTCGAGATAGCGCAGTTCCTCGAGTTTCGCCCGGGTCTCTTCGCCCGCCTTATTCATGAAGCCGGACTCGTGCATCATCAACAGCCCCTTGGCGCGGATCGACAACTCGGTATGCAGGCGCAGGTAGCACAATAGGTCAACCACTGTTGGCCCGTCAAACTTTTCCTTCAATGAATGCAGGTAGAGTCCGACTTTTGAGCTTGAGAACTCGCCGGAATTGATTAACTCCAGCAGCTCTATATCCGCGTCGAATCCAACGCCCAACCATTCCGAAACTGACTTCTCACTATGTTGAAAGACGATCGCGAGAAGCAGCGGCAGGGTGATCAGGATCAGCAAGGTATTAATCACCGGCGCAAGAAAAAAATGGTTGAAAATGGAGTGCACGACTATGGCGACGACCAGCCCGGGAAGGTACATGATGTAACCCCTGGTTGGATTCTGTCCGGCAAGAGCTTCGGATGCGACGGCGAAGATTGCCGTTGTACCGCCGTGCATGATCGCAGTGCCGAATCCACGAATGATCCAGGTGCCCATCTGCATGTCGGGTACAGCGTGCAGGTAGAACAGGTTCTCAAAAATTGCAAATCCGGCGCCGACCGCGAAACCGTATATCGCGGCATCGACCAGGAATCCGATGCGATTGTGCCGAATCAGGATGAAGAGAATAGCCGCTTTGAGTGTTTCTTCGATGACGGGCGCGGCATAACGCGTGTAAACCACAAAGTCGATATTCAGCGCGTCAAGTCCGAACACGTTGATCGGATAGCTAAGTACACCGGCGCCAAGGCCCAAGGTTATAGTGCCGAGTATCCACCGCATCGGGATTAACTTGTAGCTGTCCAGATAGATCAGGGCCGCCAGGAAACAGCACACCGGCAATAACCCGAGCAGGGCATGGAGTGCGAAATCGACCGTCATACTAAAGAATTTTTAACGATGCCATAAACTCATCATCGTCGAACACCGATGAATTACCAAATCCTTTCGCGTAGCCCAGGGACAATGTCATGTCGAGACGCGAGAGAATCGTGAAGCGAAAATCGATCTGAATTCCGGCGTTCTGAACCTCGTCGCGTATTGCGCTGTTATCGAGATTCGTCGTCAATGCGCTGACGAACAACGCAGGTCGTGCCCAGGACATAAAAAAGCCCGCTGTACCAGCCCTCTTGAATCGAACAGGCGGCAGGTTCCATTCCAGCATCGCGCGATGGAAGTTGCGTCCCGCGACACGGTTGATGTCGAAACCCGGCATCGCATAGTAGTCCCGGTAACGCTTGACCTGGCCACGGTCAACATAGTTGTTGCCGAAGCCGCCGAAATAGAAGTTCGCGAATTCATCGTTGAGTTCGCCGAAGGCAGCTCCGGCTGAATTCCTGATCCAGATGGACGAGTGCTTCCAAGGCAATGCGAAACCAACATCAAAGTCGCCCTGGATGTTCGGAATAGTATCGCCCTGCACGTGACTCGCCGACGTATTCAGATTCCAGCTATAGCCTTTTTCGGCATCGACGGCGCCTAGCGACTGACGAGTATTCGAGAAACCAAGGTCAATGCCGGCGGTTGTCAGCGAGTCCACATTGGTCAGGACATTCTGAAACCGGGGCAGGCTATCCATGTTTGAATAATGATTGACTTCGACCGAGAGTCCGAGGTTTCGCGGGCCATCGAATATCAACGATTTTTCATAGCCGACTGAGAATCGATTGCCCTTGCGACTTTGCTTCGTGGGGCCGAACAAATCATAGAAATCGGCATGATTCAGTCGTGCGGAGAAGTTCCATGTTCCCGCCAGCGGACTTGAGGATACGACGGCATGCCGATAGTCAATACCGATATTGGGCCGCTCCGCATTCGGCAAGTCGTTGTCGATTGAATAGGCTGCGGTGAGCTTCAAGGTGTCCAGTCGAATTGGATCCGAGAAATTGGCAACGAGGCCAAGCGAAACAGAGTCCTTGTAGCCGAGCACAACCGGATAGATGGATTCTTTGGCAAGATTCTTCGCTGCGGTATAGGAGTCCTCAGAGACGATTCGAGATTCGGCGACAACATCGTCCGGTGATCCGGCTTTCCAGGTTTCGAGCTCCGGGTGCTTGCGGATCGTCTCGCTACCAAGAAATCGAATGGCACTCACATCTTCGACGGGATCCGCCTTGATGCGCACGGGGACAAAACCCTGCCCGGTGTAGCTGAAGACGATAAGCGTCTGGTCGTCGATGGGGATGGGCCGGAAGTATCCGGTTTCGGCATTGCTGACGGCTTCGAGCTCGTTGTTAGCAAGCTCGAATCGAAAAATATTGGATACACCGGTGTAGTAGGAGCTGCCGTATAGATACCTGGCATCGTTCGAAAAAACGAAACCTTCAGGAATCGCCGCACCGAAGTTAAAGCTGGCGATGGGTTCAAGTGTCTCGGCCAGCAGCTTGTCGACGCTGTGGACTTGCAGTGCATGGTCGCCCTTGATGTTGCCTATCGAAGCGGACAGCAGGTCACCTGCTGGCGATATGTCCAGGTCGTACACGATCGTGCCGTACGGGAAGGAATGCACCAGCTTCCATTCGGTATACGGATACGGGATACGTACGAGTGCGGCGTAGCCGTTCAGGTGACGAACTCCCCACAATGACCGGTCGTCGGCGTTCAATACCAATTCACCAATGCGGACATCGCGCAGTAACATTCGGGCCTTGCCGGTCGTGAGATCGGCGGACATGAGATCCCGGTAGGCATAATTGTCCGTAGTGTAGAAGACGGTGTCCGAGTCCACGTCGTAGGCGACCGACGACACGCGATAGACCATCGGGCCCTTGATGTCCTCAATCTTGTCAATCTGCCCGCTTCGCAATGAGAGCTCGCCGAGGTGCGACACGACGCCAGGGGAACGAAAGCCTGCAATCAGGCTGTCACGCTCCGGGTTGTAAAAGGCGCGAGAAACCGAGCCGAGCGCCTCCGGGGCCAGTTGCTCGTGGCTGGTGGTCGCATACGTTCTGACTTCCTTCAGGTTCGCCTGCTGAAATTCGTGCTCAAATACGATCCATTCCTGCCAGGCATCATTCAGTCGCTTGCCGAATACGCGCTCGAATTCTTCTTCGTAGGATCGACGACTCCCGGCCGTTCGCTGTGCCCATTCGACCACCTGTTTGGGCGAGTAGGTATAGGCGAGATAGGTAATAAATCTTGCGCCGTAAAGGTAGGCATTCGCGCCGACCTGGAAGTCGACCATGACACCCTCGGCGACCAATCCGAGCGGGTCGTAGAAATGTGCGTCGTCACGCACCATCGAACGAAACACCATCTCGTCGTAAGCACCCTGTGCACGGCCGAGCCCGCCGGCCATCCAGGTCTCAAGGAAAACTGCCATGCCCTCCAGGAACCAGCGTGGACTGGTTTTCCTTGGGTTCGTCAGGTACTGGTAGAGAATCGTCTCCGGGTGTTCGGGCGTTGCCAGGACCTTGCCGTTGAAGAAGCGGCGGGCGCGTCGATCTTCCGGTGCCGCCTGGTCCGTATTGGAGATATGCACCAGTTCATGGTTCATGATGGTGTAGAGGCGTTCTGCGGGTGCCGAGGTCTCGAATGTCAGTGGCAGCGGCGCAATATCGACGATGACTGAACTGGTTGGCACGGAAGTAGCACCCGCATTCCCATAGTCCGAGAAATCCGTCAGCAGCACCGTGATTTTCTCATCGGGGGTGTAACCGAGTATCTGTTCCTGCTTGTCTGCAGAGTTGTGAAAAGTCTGAATGACCCTGGGTACGAGGTAGGTTTCGATGGGGTCGAAATACAGGAGGCGGAGCTTGTCAGTCTCTACGGACTTCAGGGTTTGCGCGCTCGTTGCACCGGATATTGCCAGCAACAAAATGGCGAACAGGCGGCTTTGCATTACGATCATTCCGATCCCCTGTTGTTCTTATTATTAACGAAGGAAAGCGCGGTCTTGCCGCGCTTTCCTTCGTTCAGGCCAGCTTCTTTTTAGTGCTCGGACATCGCGTCGCGCATTGCCTCAGCACGAAGTGCGTCTTGAAAGTTGTTGCTTCTGAGCGCATTACGGAAACTGTCCGCGGACAATGCGTTTCGAAAGGCTTCGCTGGACAAAGCGTTGCGGAAGGCCTCCGTTGACAATGCATTGCGGAACGCATCGCTGGCGAGTGCATTGCGCAGCGCATCACTGGACAGCGCATTACGGAAAGCGTCGTTGGATAACGCATTGCTCAGCGATTCGCTGGCAAAAGCATTGCGCAGAGCGTCCGAGGACAGCGCATTGCGAAATGCCTCGTTCGAGAGTGCTTCATTGAACGATTCGCTGCTCAGCATTTCCCGGAAGCTCTCGCTGGCAAACGCGCTTCTGAGTGCGTCGCTGGAGAGCGCATTGCGAAAGGCCTCGTTGCTCATTGCGTCCGCGAATGCATCGCTCTTGAAAGCATCCGCAAATGCATTGCTGCGGACTGCATTTCGGAACGCCTCACTGGACATGGCGTTCCTGAAGGACTCGCTGTTCATGGCATTGCGAAATGCGTCATTCGACATCGCATCGCCAAACGCCCTGGATGTCATAGAGTCGCTAAAGGCATTCCTGAGAGCATCGTTCGAGAGTGCGTTTCGAAATGCCTCATTGGATAATGCGTCTCGAAAAGACTCGCTCGCCAAAGCGTTACGAAAGTTTTCGCTGGCAAGCGCATTGCGAAAAGATTCATTTGCAAGTGCGTTACGTAATGCGTCACTCGAAAGTGCGTTACGGAATGCATCGCTCCGCATCGCGTTACGGAAGGCGTCGTCAGCGACCAGGGTCGCAAACGTGTCAGTTTGCATAAAGGCCTGGATTTCCTGATCGCCAAGCTGGATCTCGTCGTCTCCCGCCTGTTCCGCGCGATAGCGGTCCGCCGGGGCGACGGTACCAGCGGCGCCGTCACTGGTTGCCGGGTAGTCGAAACCGAAGTATGCGACAGCAGCGAGTGCTGCGATACCGATCACGATTACCGGAACTGATTTGTTGCTCGTAGCCATTTTTCTGTCCCCTTCAGGCCCTGATCAAGGGCGTTAGAATGTTTGTCCTACAGGCAATACCGCTCAGCCCGCCAAAAGTTGGTCAAATAGTCCTTATTCAACCTGCTGGTCATCATTTGCCAGCGTCATAAACAAGGCTGGCGGTGTGTATTACCTTTCCGCCAGCGGAAAATTGCAGGTCTATCGTGACATCCGGCTTGCCGTCGTTGTAGAGATACACGGCATATCGCCGCTTTCCGTCCATGCCCAGCGTCACGCTTCCCGGTTGTGCAGACATCGACGTGCCGTTGCTTTCCAATTGACCAAAGCCGTTGAACCAGACTTTCCGTTTCGGATAGTTGGCCTGCACTTCGACCGGTCCGCTAGCAACCAGGTCGAAATCCAGAATGAGTATCGAGCCGGAACTGCGCAGCGAAACTTTGCCGGCTACGTCAGATTTCTCGATCTCAATGGTCGACTGGAGTTTTGTGGCCTCCTGGTTGGCAACTGTGCCCACCAGGCCTGTGACGTCATCAAACGCCGAATTCGATATCTGGCTCGATGAAATGATGCTCAGCGTAAGCAGAACGCCCGCAGCAAAGGTCATTGCGTACTTGACAATAGGCGATGCGAACAGCAATTGCGGGAAGCCAGGATGCTCCTCAACACGTGTTGCAGGCCTGGTCTGATTCTTGATGACATGCCGCAGGTGTGGCGGTGGTATTTCTGCTTCAACCGCATCGATCGAACCTAGAAATGCCGTCAGCTCTGCATGCATCGCACGAGCCGCGGGGTTTTCCTTGAGGACGGCATCCAGCTCGCTTTTCTCGTCCGCCGAGATTTCGCCGTCAATGTCTGCGTTGATCAGGTTGATGATGTGTTGGTCAATAGCCATCAGTTCGCGCCCGAAGGGGTCAAGGCGTCCTTTAGCAGCTGCCGCGCTGTATAAAGACGCGATTTCACTGTTTTCTCCGGGATATCCAATACATCGCTGATTTCCATGTAACTGCAACCGAGAAAATGTTTCATAACAATGACAGTTCTGTAGTCTGTCGTGATGGTCATTAGCGCTGCCTGTACGGCGCGGGCATGTTGTGCGCTGTCGACCTCCTGCTCCGGACTATTACCGTGGTCTTCGACCTCATGCTGCAATGGTTCAAGTCTGTTTTGCTTGCCGAGCCAGTTAATCGACTCGTTGAGCGTAATCTTGTAAATCCAGCTGAAAAATCGTTTTGATGGATCAAAGCTCCCGAATTTCTCATACACCTTGAGAAACACGGCCTGAGTGACATCGCATGCGTCCTCCCGGCTGTTCAACATTCGGTACGCTGCGTTGAACACGGGTTTCTCGTACTGGATTAGCAGCGCATCAAAGGCCTGCCGATCGCCTTTGATGCATCGTGCGATCAATGCTCTATCGTCCGGCTTACTCATACATACAAGCATCCGCGAGAAAAGTTGGTAGCGAGATTCGACTTAGTCGGGCTTTGGCTTGATGTCGAAAATCGTGTGAAACCCGGAAAAGTGAAACACGTCATGTATGTGCTTGTTGACGTTGATTATTTTAATTGCCCCGCCGTTTTTAACGAGGCGTTTTTGCGTCTTTAACAGTATACCCAGCCCGGCGCTGGAGATGTAATCCAGCTTGTCGAAATCCAGTGTGGCGACACCATCGATCCCGTCCATGAATGCCTGGCCCTTTTCACACTGCTGAGCGTCCAGGCGCCCAGTGCAGACGACAGTCCCGTCGTCGCCGTATCGTATTTCAAACATGCTATATCCCTGATTTCTTTGTGAAAATTACTCTGCTCTGTCCGTCGCCATACTGATAATCAAGCGAATCGGCGAGATTCTGAATCAAGTGCACGCCCAATCCGCCCGGCGTACGTTCGTCCAGTGGTGCGTTGGTATCGACGGCACGCGCTCTGGTCACGTCGAATTCCGGCACACCGTGTTCCGTCATGACCAACGTAACCTTGTCGTCATCGGTTGAGACATCAATATCGATATCGCTGGTTACCCCCGGGTTGTACTTGACCATGTTGACGAACAGTTCTTCCAGCGCCAGGTGTACCGAAAAGCGCGCAGCATCGTTGACCTCCGAAGACGACATTATCGCCTCCGCAAACTCATATATTGCGGTCAGGGAATCGTTACTTCTGGCGAAGGCGCGCTTCATCGCATCAATTTCGGTCCGTTCAATCGCTTGGCGAGGACGATCGTGACGTCGTCAGCCTGGGGCGCAAGTCCGCCATGGCTCCTGGCCGCGCGAATCATTTCATCTACGAGCTCTTGCGCACCGAGTTCAGAACCGTTCGCGATAATTTCCCCGACACGATGTTGCCCGAACTGCTCGCCGGATTCGCTTTCGTATTCGTAAATGCCGTCCGAGATGAGGCCGAGCACATCACCGGGCTCCATGGTGGCGCGAATTGGCGGTGCGATGTCGGTCTGCGGCATGTAGCCCAGCGGGAAGGTGGTTGCCGGGTGCCAGTCGAAGGTGCTCGTTCTTGCGTGGTAGTGCATGATCGGGCCCTGACCGCCCGAGTGAAAATCGACGGTGTGGGTGCTGGCGTCGAGCAATCCGAAAAAGCCGGTTACAAAGCGGTCATCCGGCAAATCTTCGCAAAGCTGGTCGTTGATGTGTTTGAACGCGTCGTCGAGGCTTGCATTGAGTCGTAGCGCGACTCGCAGCATGGCGCGTACCTGTGTTGCCGACAGCGCCGGACCGATGCCGTGACCGGTTGCGTCGCCCATAAGCAAGAAAAGCTTATCGTCACCAAGCGGTACAAAATCATACAGGTCGCCGCCGGTCTGGTCGGTTGGCAGGAACGCGCCACCGAAGTCGTACCCGGAAACAAGCGGCATTTCCTTCGGTAGGGTGCCGATCTGAACGTCGCGTGCAACCGAGATCTCGCGGTCGAGTCTTTCCGAGGCAATCATTGCTTCGGTGATTTTCGCGCGGTGGATCACAACCGCAGCTTGTGCGGCCAGTGCTTGTGAAACGAATTCGTCATGCTCGTCGAACACGCCGTCATTCTTGTTGAGAATCTGCAGGACGCCGACCAGCGTGTCCTCGTACCCAACCAGTGGAATCGTCAGCATACAGCGGGACTTGTAGCCGGTCTGCTTGTCGATGCTACGGTTAAAGCGCGAATCCGCGTAGCAGTCCGGGACGTTGATCAGTTTCCGGGATTTGGCGGATTCCCCGACAATGCCCTTGTCGGCAGGGATGCGTATGTTCTCAAGGCCAGTGCCTACGCGAACGACCAGTTCGTCACTCGCTTCTTCATACAGAAAGACAGTACCGCGGTCGGCATTCAGCACTTCCCGAGATGCGTCGACAACAGCGCTCAACATCGTGTCGAGATCGAATGGGGCAGCAAGTTTTCGGGTGACCTCGAGGATCTGGCGGAGGGCAGACATGCTTTCGAAAGCAGCATTCATTTGCGTGCTGCAATCTCGGTCATCGGCAGGCGCAAGTACTCGATTTCGATTTCGGATATACGGGCAACCATACGTTCGGCCTGCTCCGGTATCACAAATTTGGAACTGGCAAGCGCCCGCTCAGTGACCAGCACTTCGGCGCGGATTGCGAGATCCTCGCCGAGTTTCGAGGCCGTGTTAACGGGATCGCCAAAAAAGTCAACGTCACCTACCAGCAGCACCTGCCCGTAATCAATGCCCACCGACAGGAATATTTGCTCGGCCAACTCGAACTGCTGATTGCAGCGAAACAGTGCTGAGTTGATTTCGATGCTGGCTTTGATTGCGTCGTCAGTCTTCGGAAACCAGGCGTAGCAATTGTCAGCATCGCACTTCAGCAGAGTGCCGCCATTGGATTCGACGATCGGCGCGATGATTTTTCTGGCGCGGTAGATCAGCTTCAGGAAATGGCAAACTCCAGCTTTGCGCGACGTGCTGGAAAAACTGGCCATGTCAGAAATAAAGACCGCGCCAACAGCACCGAACCTGTTCCAGATATCCTGGCGAATGACTTCCGCTTCTTCGGCTTGGTCGGTCTCAGCCATCGCCGTTATCAGTGAATCGAACTCGGCATGGCCGGTGAGCGGCTCGATTGATGCTGCAACTGCCATAGCTTTCCCCAGATATTGTTTTTCTACTGCGCGGCAGAATTCCGCCTAGTATATCGCGGATCGCCCAGTTACTGGTGCGCAAAGACTACGCCGGGGGTCGCGCCCTGGAGTCGGTGAAGCTCACAATGTTGTCACTGTAAAAACCGTTGAAGTCGGATCTGCCGCTGAGGCTGTAGGCGCCGATCGTACCGAACTCAATATGATCGCCAACATCGATGTCCGCTGGCAGCTCGATGCGAGCAGGCAACTCGTCATCCGAATCGCAGGTGGGACCCAGGACGCGGAACGATTTCTTCGCTCCCTGTAGCAGACGCCCGTTCCGAAATACCCGGCAAGGATATTCAAGCTGGCCCTTGACGCGAAGGTCCCAGAAGATTCCGAACATGCCATCGTTCAGGTAGACGCGGTCGGTTTTTCGTAGCAACACGCAGGTAACAGCCGACAGGCCGGGCGCACTCAGCGCGCGGCCGGGTTCTGACAGCATCTCGCCGTTGTCGGCGAGCGGCAGTTCTATCGCGGCAGTTCGCGTTCGCGCAAAATAGTCCTCAAGCGGCGGCACGACGTAGCCGGGATAAGACTTCGGAAAACCACCGCCAATATCCAGCAGGCGAATCTTGAACGGGATCTGGTCGAGTACCTGCCGTACGATTCCAATCGCGTAAGCGTAGGCCTCCGGATCCTTAACGCCGGAGCCCACGTTAAAAGCGAGCGCCGCTTCGGCGCCGGACTCCGCGATCGCCTTCAGCAACGATGGGATATTCTGCGGCTTGGCGCCGAATTTTGCCGAAAGATTGGTCAGCGCTGACGCATGCGAGACGGCCATACGCGCGAAGATCACAGAGTTGGCGGGATCGATCTCGTCGAGTAATGGAGCAAGACCGCTGGCATGGTCGATCAGGAAATGCCGCACGCCAAACTTTTCCTGGGCTGCCCTCGCGTCCCCCTTGAAGCGTACCGGGTTCATAAAATAAATCGTCGAGTCGGGGCAGGATTCGCGAACCAGCTCAATTTCACGCAGCGAAGCGCAATCAAATTCCTTGATGCCGGCCTCGGTGAAAATCCTCAACAACTCAGGGTGAATATTGGCTTTTACCGCATACAGGACGCGCCCGGGAAAGCCGTTAACGAAATGCTCAACTGTTTCTCGATAAATATGCGGATAGATGCAATAAACAGGTTGCTGTGGGTTGGCCTGCTTGAGCAGGTCCTCGACATCTGAATAGGTTTCAATTGGCTGCTGCGCCATATTCCAAAAAGCCTGGTAACGATTGAAGGTGTGCTTATACAACAATTCGCAGCATCAATGTCGAGCTTGTTGTTCGTGTTCCTTATGCAGGTGGTCTTGCGTTGGCATCGATCAGTGCCACGACGTCATCGCTGTAGAAGCCGTTAAAATTCGTTCGACCGCTCAGGCTGTAAGCGCCAATCGAGCCAAATTCGATGTGGTCGCCGACGGCGATATCGATCGGCAGTTCTACTCGGACTGGTAGTTCGTCGGTGGAGTCACAGGTCGGACCCAGCAGTCTGAACGCCTTGGTCTCGCCGTCCAGCGCACGCCCATTGCGAAACACTCGCTTGGCGTACTGCAACTGTCCCTTGAATCGCAGTTCCCAAAAAATGCCATACATGCCGTCATTCAAGTACAAGCGGTCAGACTTCTTCAGCAGCACCGACGTAATCGCGGACAGCCCAGGAGCGCTCAGTGCACGGCCCGGTTCCGACAGCAGCTCACCGTTGCCTGCCAGCGGCAATGATTTTGCTGCACTGCGGGTTCGTTCGAAAAACTGCTCAAGCGATGGAACGACGAGTCCGGGGTAGGATTTGGGAAAACCACCGCCGATATCGAGCAGGCGAATTTTGAACGGAATACGCGTGAGGGCATCGGCTGCAATGCCGATGGCATAGGCATAGGCTTCCGGATCCACGACGCCCGATCCCACGTTGAACGCGAGCGCCGGCTCGGCTCCGCTGTCCGCAATGGCGCTCAACAGCGAGGGTATGTCGCCAGGCTTTGCGCCAAACTTGGACGACAGATCGGCCTGTGCGGATGCATGCGATACTGCCATGCGCGCAAAAATTACGGCTTTGCTGACATCAATCTCGTTGACCAGCGGTGCCAGCCCGCTGTGATGGTCGATGAGAAAATGCTGTACGCCGAATTGTTCCTGCGCTTGCCGGGCATCGTCCTCAAAACGAACCGGGTTCATGAAATACAGCCTGGCGCCGGGGCAGGTTTCGTGCACGAGTCGGATTTCCTGTAAGGAAGCGCAATCAAAATTTCGGACACCGGCGTCAAACAGTAATCGCAGAATTGCCGGGTGGTTGTTGGCCTTGACGGCATACAGAACACGCCCCGGAAACCCGGCAAGAAAGTGTTGCGCAGTTTCTTTATAGACGTGCGGGTAGATGCAATAGACGGGATGCCTTGGCTTTGTTCGGCGCAAGAAATCCGCCACGTTGGCATAGCTCTTCAAGGCATCTCCAGGCATTTCGTTAAGCACCTATCTGCGGGACTAAAGTGTTGTGCTATCGTAACAATTCTTACCCATGACATTTCATATTGTGGAATAAACATGAACGCCGTTTTGAACCATGATGATCGTTCTATTGCAGAACTCATAGCAAGCCAAAAGCCGGGTTACTCACTCGACCAGCGTTTTTATACCGATCCCGAGATTTACAAGCTCGAGGTTGAGAGGATTATCAATCGCAACTGGATTCTCGCCGGGCATACATCGCAGTGGTCTGAGCCGGGTGACTTCCGCGTGCTGAACGTAGGCCAGGAATCGGCGATCGTCGTCCTGAGTGAGACGGGTGAGCTCAAGGGTTTCGCGAATGTGTGTCGTCATCGCGGTTCGCTGGTTTGCCTGCAATCGGCAGGGCACGTTGACAAGTTCACCTGTCCTTATCACGGCTGGATGTATGACACGGATGGCAATCTGCTGGCCGCCCGCAACATGGCGGAAGATTTTGATAAATCAGCACATAGCCTGAAACCAGTTTCTGTCGGTATCATTCACGGTCTTGTATTCGTCTGTTTCAGTAACACTCCCCCGTCGATCGATGGTGCGATTCGCGATCTTGAAGAAGCCATGGGGATGTACGATTTTCCGAATCTCAAGGTCGCAGCACAGAAAAGCTATGCGATTCCGGCCAATTGGAAATTGTCGATTGAGAACTACCAGGAGTGCTACCACTGCGCAACCGCCCACCCTGAATATGCATTGATGCATACCCTGATGCTCGATCGCGAAAAGCGAGCGCGCGTGTCCGGTCATATGTACGAGCGCATGGAAGAGTGCGGTATCAAGGATATCAACATCGATTTCATTGACACCGAGGCGCGACCCGGAGAGATCGGTTTCGGCTTCGGTCGCACAGCGATGTTCAGTAAGTACAAAACAGGCAGCAAGGGTGGCGAGCCGGTCGCGCCGTTGCTCGGCAATATCAAGGGTTATGACGGTGGTCAGGCCGACCTGTCGTTCGGGCCGTTCTCATTTGTCCTGGCCTATAACGATCATGTTGTTTGCTATGTCTTCACACCAGTCGACCAGAATAATTCGAACTGCGAGATTTACTGGCTGGTGCGCGGCGATGCTGAAGAGGGCAAGGACTATGACGTCGAAGCGTTGACCTGGCTGTGGGATGTGACGACCAAGGCAGACAAGGAAATCATCTGCAATAACTCGAGAGGCGTGCACTCAAAATTTTACGAGCCTGGGCCATTCTCCGGAATGGAAAAGATGGAGCAACGCTACATCGAGTGGATTCTGCAGGAACTTGGTCGCCCCTGATCGAACTATCGCGGTTTGTTGACCTGCCGCCCGACCAGCCATGCAATGGCGACGCCGACACTGACGGTAACGATAATGATCGTGGCCAGTGCGTTGATGTCGGGCGATACCCCCAGTTTGACCTTCGAAAAGATATACATCGGCAGTGTCGTGCTGCCCGGGCCGGAAACGAAACTGGCAATCACGAGGTCATCGAGCGACAAGGTAAATGACAGCAGCCAGCCCGCGATCATGGCCGGTGCAATCAATGGCAGCGTGATGTCAAACACGACACGTAACGGTCGCCCGCCGAGATCCATCGCCGCTTCCTCCAGTGATTCGTCCATCGCGACCAGGCGTGACTGCACGATAACGGCGACGTACGCCATCGAAAAAGTCGTGTGCGCAATGGTAATGGTCGAAAATCCGCGTTGAGCTGGCCAGCCGGTCAGTTGCTGCAACGTGACGAACAACAGCAACAGCGACAAACCCGTAATGACCTCGGGCATGACCATTGGCGAGGAAATCATGCCCGAGAACAGGGTCCGGCCCTTGAAGCGGCCGAACCGGGCCAGTACCAGCCCCGCCATGGTACCGAGGATCGTGGCCCCGGTCGCCGACGTCGCGGCAATGGTCAGGCTCAACAAGGCGGCGTCCAGGATCTGATCGTTTCGCAACAGCTCGCCATACCAGCGCGTCGAAAAGCCCCCCCAGATTGTCGCGATGCGCGAATCATTGAATGAATAGACCACGACCAGAATCAACGGTACGTAGAGAAAGGCGTAACCAAACGAGAGCACGGACATGACAAAGCGTGATTGCTTGTTCATGTGGTGCTTTCCTGGTCGCGCGCCTGGTAGCGCTGCAGCAGGACAATGGGCACAACCAGCAGGATGAGCAACACGATGGCGACGGCGGAAGCGAGCGGCCAGTCGCGATTGACGAAGAACTCATCAAACAGCACCCGGCCAATCAACAAGGACTCCGGTCCGCCCAGAAGGTAGGGAATAACGTACTCACCCATTGCCGGAATGAAGACCAGCAGACAGCCGGCGATAACACCGGGCTTCGCCAGCGGCCAGGTTACGTCCCAGAAGGCGCGCGTCCTTGATGCACCCAGGTCCTGCGCGGCTTCAACGAGGCTTATGTCCATTCGTTCCAGTGTTGCGTACAGCGGCAGAATCATGAACGGCAAATAGGAGTAGGCGAGACCAACGAAAACAGCGAAGTCCGTATACATGATCTGTATGGGGCTATCGATCACACCGAGCCACATCAGGAAGTTGTTGATGACGCCGTAGTTATTCATCAGTCCCATCCACGCATAGACGCGCAACAGGAAAGAAATCCAGAACGGCAGGACAATCAGCAGCAGCAGCATGCTTCGAACGTTAGGGCTTGAACGCGCAATGCCATAGGCCATCGGGAAGCCGAGCGCCAGGCAAAGAATGGTTGCCGCCGCGGCCATTACGACCGACCGGACATAGGTGATCGCGTAGAGCTTGTCGGTGAGCAGGAAGCGGAAACTGTCGACGGAGGCGGCAAGCCTTCCCTGATCGTCAAACGTTGGCGTAAAAGGCGGCTGCGCGATGACCGGGTCGGCCAGGCTGATCTTCAGGATGATGGCAAACGGTGCCAGAAAGAAAACCAGCAGCCAAAGGTAGGGGGCGGCAAGCGCAATATGTCTCCAGACCTGGTCACGCTTGCTGGTTACGGCGCTCATCCTGCGTCAGTCCAGTAGCAGGACGGCGCTGCGTGGCCGCCACGAAATCCAGACGTCGTCTTCCCATTCCAGGAATCGGGCAATCGAGCGGCGCCGGTTTTGTGAACTGACCTGGATGACTCTCCCGGACTTCAGGCGCACCCGGTATAGCGAGCGATTGCCCAGGTAGCCGAGGTCGTCTACGACGCCTTCGATGCACACGTCCTCATCATTTTCGGGTCGATCCTTGCTGACGAAAATTTTCTCGGGACGGACAGCGATTTGCACGGCTTGTCCGACCTCAACGAGCTGGCGACCCAATGCCGTCAGCGTCTCTCCGATCTGATCGCAATAGACCTCGACCCGTTCCTCCTCAACGACAGTGACCACACCCTCAAACGTATTAATCGTGCCGATGAAATCGGCGACGAAGCGATTGACCGGAAACTCGTAGATTTCCTTTGGCGTCCCCACCTGCTCAAAGCGGCCTTTGTTCATCACGACAATGCGGCTCGAGAGCGTCATGGCCTCTTCCTGGTCGTGTGTGACAACGACGAACGTAATGCCGAGTTCGTCCTGGATGTTCATGAGTTCGAATTGCGTTCGCTCGCGAAGCTTCTTGTCCAGCGCAGCCAGTGGTTCATCGAGCAACAGCACTTTCGGCCGCTTGATCAGGGCTCGTGCCAACGCAACGCGCTGCCGTTGGCCGCCAGACAGGGCATCAGGTTTACGGTTCTTGAAATCGCCAAGCTGTACCAGCTCGAGCATTTCGTCGACGCGTTTCGCAATCTCGCTTTTGGCAACGCCCTCCCTGCGCAGTCCGTAGCCAATATTTCTCGCCACATTCATGTGCGGAAAAATCGCGTACGACTGAAACATCATGTTAACCGGACGGTCGTAGGGCGCCTGGTGAGTAACATCCACTCCGTCGATCTCGATGGTGCCGGATGATGGTACCTCGAAGCCGGCGAGCATTCGCAGCAACGTCGTCTTGCCGCAACCGGATGCGCCAAGGATCGAAAACAGCTCGCCGCGTGCGATCTCCAGATCGACGTTGTCTACGGCAACGAAGTCACCGAAGTGTTTGCTGACACCCTGTATGCGAATGAAGTCTTTCACAGGCCGCTCTTTACGCGCGCGAAAGCTCGCGTTCTGACCCGTTCCTGTTTGGGGTCCGCAGAAATGATTGGAAACAGTCGTTCCCATGTCTCTTCACTTGGGAAGATCGCGTCGTCGTTGTAATTCGATGGGTCGATCAACGGCCATGACGCACGATTGACATTGGCGTAGTTGACGAAGTCAGCGATATCGGCCGCTACGTCCGCCCGCATCAGGAAATCGATAAAGGTGTAGGCATTGTCGACATGTTGCGCGTCGGCCGGGATATACAGCCCGTCCACCCAAAGGCCGGAGCCTTCCTTCGGCGCTGTGTATCGGAGTTCAATACCGAGTCCGGCTTCTTCGGCCCGTGCAGCCGCAGTGGCATAGTCACCGGACCAGCTCATGGCAACGCAAACTTCGCGGTTGGGAAGGTCAGACAACATTTTGCTGTTACTAAAGTAGCGAATATAAGGACGCACCTTGTCGAGCTGCGCTTCGGCCGCCGCCAGGCTCTTATCGTCAATGGCCGAGGGGTCGAGTCCAAGATAGGCGAGCACCATCGGAAACAGGTCAGTCGGGCTGTCGAGCAGGCTGATACCGCAGTCGGCAAGTTTTGACACAACCTCGGGATCGAACAGGATGTCTGCGCTGTCCATCGGGTGGTCCGGCAAGCGTTCGCGGACCATCTCGACGTTCCAGGCATAACCGGTGGTTCCCCAGTGATAAGGCACGTTGTAGTTGAGCACTGCCTCGTAGACACCGACGCGTTTCAGGAGTTGCGTGTCAAGGTTGTTGTAATTCCGGAGTTGGTTTTTGTCGATTGGCTGAAACACGCCGATCGGCGCGAGGCGAGACGAAAACTGGTTGCTGTGTACGACGACATCGTAGCCGCTTCGACCGGCGAGCAATTTGACATCGACGACCTCGGACGAGTCATACAGGTCATAGTTGACCTTGATCCCGGTTTCGTTCTCGAATTTCCGGATGACACCGGGTGCGATGTAGTCGGCCCAGTTATACACATTGACGACATTGTCATTGCGGTACTGCTGTTCGTCAGAGTTGCTGCAACCGGCCAGCAACAACGCGGCGAAACAAACAGCCGCGTAAGACCGGGACTCTTCTGTCACATTCCATCCAGACCGCGCTTCAGGAGCGATCGGGCGATTATAAGCCGTTGAATCTCACTTGTACCCTCCCATATGCGATCGACACGCAATTCACGGAAGAAGCGTTCGGCAACATTTTCCCGCATGTAGCCACGGCCACCAAATATCTGCACCGCACGGTCTGCAACTCGATTGGCCATTTCGGATACGTACAGCTTTACCATTGAGCAGCGGCTGTGCAGGGCCTTCACATCTTCACCGCGGTCGGAGGCGCGTGCAGCCTCGTAAGTCATAAGTCGGGCTGCGTACAGTTCCGTTGCGCTGTCGGCCAGCATGAACTGGATGATTTGCTTTTCGCTGAGCGGCAACCCATCAATGATGCGTTCTTTGGCGAATGTCATGGCCTCTTCAATGAGTCGTGCGGCGGCGCCGCAGCTGCGAGCTCCGATCATCAGCCGCTCATGCCGAAACCAGCTATGTGTGTAGGCCATGCCGTCGCCGGCCCGGCCGACGCGCTGTGTCGCAGGGATACGAACGTCGCTGAATCGATAGGTCGGATGATGCGCCGCATAGCTGTGAGAGAATTTCGGTGTTGCCGTGATCTCGATCCCCGGGGTCCCCTGGTCGACGAGAAACAATGCATCTTCGTCTTCGTCCGGAACTCGAGCCTGGAACCAGAAAAAATCGGCAAAGTTGCCGCTGGTGACATACCATTTCTCCCCGTTGAGAACGTAGTCATCACCGTCCTTGACGGCCGTCGCATCGAGGCCGGCGACATCGGAGCCGGGGCCCGCCTCGGTGATCGCGTAGCAGTCCTTTTTTTCACCACGCATCATTGGCAGCACGTATTCGTTGATTTGCTCCTCGGTACAGGCATCGAACATCCATTTCTGTGGCTCCGAGAAACACCAGGACAGGGCATTGGTCACGCGACCCAGTTGTTCCCAGATAGCAACCTGGCTTTCCATGGGCAACTCGCTGCCGCCGTAACGCTTCGGCACGTCGATTCCGGAAAAACCCAGTTCGATCGCTCGTGATTTATTGCGTTTCGTAATTT
This sequence comes from uncultured bacterium, assembly GCA_963976365.1. GTDB lineage: Bacteria > Pseudomonadota > Gammaproteobacteria > Steroidobacterales > Woeseiaceae > UBA1847. The sequence goes on from CAXBKH010000009.1 coordinate 118,030, forward strand.
CCGCCGGCAATACACCATCGTTCAGCTCTGCCTCGACTTCATGAGGCTGCAGGAATTCGTCAGCGTACGTTCGTGCTACGGCCTGCCAGTGGCGGGCATCATCACTGATTTGAATTTTCAAGGAATTCTCACCGGAAAGTGTTTAGGGAAAATGCAGTTAAGGTATTCGTCAATACAGCCCATCGCCTGCTTGCGATCAAAGGAATTCGCGTTCACAAGGCAGGCTAGCCACAGGCCGTTTGTCAGCGAAGTCAGCACCGTTGCAACGGCGGTCCCGCTGACACCGGGGTATTCGCCCTCCGCGATAATTTCGTCGCAAAGGCTTCGTGTCACCTCGTCATAGTACTCATCCGATTTCTCGCATATCTCGCGATAGCGTGGCCGGGACTTCACCTCACCCCAGAAAGCGAACCAGACGGCGATCTTGTCCCGGTCGCAAATCGATGGCCGGAGGTCGAGTTCCATCAACGCTCGAAGTTTGTCGGAAGCTACCGGACCGGATTTTTCCAGCGCCAGGTTGAACTGGGTTTTGTACTCGTCAGCGAGGTAGCGGAGGGTCTCGTTCAACAGGTTGTTCTTGCTCTTGAAGTGCAGGTTGACGATACCCTGCGACAGGCCTGCCTCGCGGGCCACATCGGCGGTTGTGGTGCTGCCCAGGCCCTTGCGGGCAATGCATTTCACTGTTGCATCAATAAGTTGCTGCCGACGCTGCGCCCTGGCTGCTGTGCGTTTGGTGCTTTTTGCTGTAGTCGCCATCACTGAATCATGCCATAATATGAATGAATACTCATTCATTTTTGTTGGTTGATAACCAATGGAGGACCTCATGCGCTCCCTGTCGCGTTCCAACGCACACTTCAAGCTTGCCAATACGAAATTGCCCTTAGGCGTCTCGTCAAACTTTCGCTATTGGGGTGACGACAAAACAATTTACATCAAGCGCGGCAAAGGGGGGCGCGTCTGGGACATTGACGATAACGAGTACATCGACTATCGACTCGCCTATGGGCCGATCATCCTCGGCTACGGCGACGAACGGGTCGACGCGGCTGCTCGTGAGGGTATGAATGTCGGCGGCGTATTCGCGTTATCGACGGAGCTTGAATACGAAGTCGCCACGCGGATCAGCAATATGGTGCCCGCCGCGGAACTGGTTCGCTTTTCAAACTCCGGAACGGAGGCGGTGATGGCCGCGCTTCGCATTGCGCGCGCCTATACCGGCAAGGATTCGCACGTCGTCATGGAGGGCGGTTATCACGGCGTATTCAGTGAAGTGATGTGGTACTCAGAGGTTGAAGACTGGGTGCCGTCCGACGGCGATCCGGAGGTGCTGCCCTACGGCGAGGGAGTACCGAAAATCACCAAGCGAATGTTCCACACCGCGCCCATGAACGATGCCGATGCGCTCGAAGACTTGTTCAGGAACAAGCGGAACGACATCGGTGCGTTTCTGATCGAGCCAATCATGGGCAACTGCTGTGCTATTACCGCTGATCCGCAGTACCTGAAGGACGCCCGCGAATTGTGCGACCGCTACGACGTTCTCTTGATCATCGACGAGGTGAAAACCGGTTTTCGAGTGGCAAAAGGGGGTGTGCAGGAGTTGTTCGGTATCAAGGCCGATATCTGTACTTTCGCGAAGGCCATTGCGAATGGCTATCCGATATCGGTGGTTGCGGGTCGGGAGGACATCATGCGGCAACTTGGCGACGGCGTCGTGCACGGTGGTACGTTCACCGGGCATTCCGTTTCCCTTGCCGCTGCAGCGAAGACGCTTGAGATTCTTGACGAGACCAGCGCACTCGCCGATATCGAAGCCTACGGATTGAAATTGCAGCAGGGCATGAGTCGCATTCTGCAAACACGAGGCATCGAACACTGCTTTACCGGTCACCCCTCCCTGATGGGCTTATTTTTTGCCGATAGAGCGCCGTCTGACTACCGGGAGTGGATGCATTCTGATTATGAATTCTACGATGCACTCGCGCCGGAACTTCATGACCAGGGCATTCTTGTCGAACCGGATTCGCGCGAACCGTGGTTCTTATGCGAGTCTCACAATGTGAAATGCCTTGATGAAACGCTGGACAAATTCGGGCGTGCAGTGGACATTACATTGAACAAACTGGAACAGAAGGCGCCAGGCCAGGTCGCCGTCGGAGGCCCAACAAGCAAATGAAGACTTACGACGCAATCGTCGTCGGTGCCGGACACAATGGCCTGACGAATGCGGCATTTCTCGCCAAGGCGGGACTTGATGTTGTCTGCGTGGAGAAGAACGACTACATCGGCGGAGCTGCGGTCAGCCGAAATCTCTACAAGGACTGGTGGTACTCCAATTGCTCCTACGTGTGCAGCCTGCTGCGGCCGGAGATTTATCGCGCACTGGAACTCCATCGTCACGGCTTGCAGATTACGCCGTACGGGGGCTCCGTGCAGTTCATGGAGAACGGTGACTACTACGGCTCCTACCAGGACGAAGAAGTCGCGTACCGCGAAATGGCGCGCTTCTCGCGACACGATGCCGACGCCTACAAACGTTATTCGGCCGATACCATGCGCCAGTGCCGATTCATCCGGGATTTCCTGCTGAGTACCGCACCGGATCCGACGTCGTTCAAGCCGAAAGACCTGATGGAACTTGCCCGAATCGGTGGCAAATTCATGGAGATGGGCGAAGACCGCATGTACGACACGATTCGTTTCTGGACGATGAGTGTTGCCGAGTACCTCGACGAGTATTTCGAAACCGACGTCATCAAGGCGGCAATGTCGGGCAGCGGCATCATTGGAACCGCGCTGGGTATTCATTCGCCGGGTACTGCCTACGTTTTGCTGCACCACTACATGGGCGAAGTTGACGGCAACGTGGGCTCATGGGGCTTCGCGCGCGGTGGCATGGGCTCGGTTTCCAAGGCGATCGCCGGTGCGTTCCAGGCCGCCGGCGGCGAGCTGCGAACCGAAGCCGGTGTCGACCAGATCATTGTTACCAACGGCAAGGCGTCGGGTGTTGCTCTGGAAAATGGTGATGAACTACACGCCAATGTTGTGGTCTCGGCGATGGATGTGAAACGCACGTTCCTGAAGTGTGTGAATAAGTCTGATCTGCCTGCCCAGTTTCACCAGCGGGTCGAGAACTTCAAGATTCGTGGCTCGTCCGGCAAGGTCAATATCGCGCTCGATGGTCTGCCGACGTTCCCGGCCTTGCCGAAAGGCAGCACGCTCTATAACAGCGACATGCACTTTATCGATTCCATGGAACGCATGGAACGGGCCTACGACGACTGGAAAGACGGCCGGTGGTCCGAAGACCCCTACATCGACATGTTGATCCCGACCTTGAACGATCCAACGATGGCACCGCCGGGCAAACATTTCATGAGCTGTTTCGTACAGTACTGTCCGCATAAGATCGAAGGGCGTGACTGGACCAGCGCCGAGAAAGACGCATTCGGGCAAACGGTGATCAACCAGATCGCAAATTACAGCCCGGACTTTAAAGACCTGATTCTGCATGCGGAGATTCGTACCCCACAGGATATTGAGGCGGAGATCGGCATTACCGAAGGCAATATTTTCCACGGTGAGCTGACAATGGACCAACTGTTGTTCAATCGTCCGATTCCCGGGTATGCGCAGTACCGCAGTCCGGTCAAAGGTTTGTATATGTGTGGATCGAGCACGCATCCCGGAGGCGGCGTCATGGCGGCACCCGGCGCCAATGCGGCAAGGGAGATCCTGAGTGATCTGAAGCGTCCCAACACCGTACCGGAGAACTTTGGCGATGACTGATCAATACGATGCAATAATTGTAGGAGCCGGCCACAACGGACTGGTGTGTTCGGCATTGCTGGCGAGAGCCGGTAAGCGTGTGCTTGTTCTTGAAGCTAACGAACAGGTCGGCGGTGCCGCTATCACGCGTGAGTTTGCAGACGGCTATTCCGTATCTGCCTGCGCTCACCTGCTGTACCAGTTGCAGCCCGCTGTTCGCAAAGACCTTAAGTTATCGCCGCGCCTGGCATGCGAAGACATGACCACGATCGCGCTGGGCGACAATGGCAAGCACCTGCGGATCGATGACAAGCGCGTAGAAGGCGTGAACAAGGAAGACGCGGACCACTATCGCGACTTCCGCAAACGCATGACGCGATTCTCGGACTTGCTGCGCAAATTTCTCAACAAGCCGCCGCCGCGTCTCGGCACGAAGGGTTTCAAAGACCTTGCAACCCTCGCTCAGCTTGGGCTTGACCTCAGGATGCTCGGCAAAGATGAAATGCGCGCGTTTCTGCGACTCATCGGCATGAATATTTACGATGAGGTCACCGAGCGTTTCGAAAATCCCTTGTTGCGCGGTGCGATCAGCCTGGATGCCGTCCTCGGTACCCACCTCGGGCCACGCTCACCGAACACCATCATGACCTACCTGTACCGGCAGGCAGGGGACCATGGTCGTAACGGCATTCCGGCAGGCGGAATGGGCAGTGTCAGCAACGAGCTGGCGCATGTCGCGCGCAGCGAAGGCGCAACAATACGAACTGGCATACCGGTCAAGCGAATCATTATCGAGAATGGTCGTGTGGCCGGAGTTGAGACGGAAACCGGCGATCGCTTCGACAGCTTCACGGTCATTTCCAACGCAGATCCCAAACGCACGATCATGGACCTCGTCGGCGTGAAGCATGTCGAGACAGGATTTACCCGGCGGATTCACAACCTGAGGGGCAAGGGCAACGCGGCGAAACTGCACCTCGCATTGGACGGGCTGCCCAGTTTCGCGGGCCTGTCGAAGAAGGAGCTTGCCGAGCGCCTGGTCATTGCACCGGATGAAGACTATGTGGAGCGTGCCTTTAATCCGGCAAAGTACGGTGAAAGTTCACCGGCACCGGTCGTTGAAATGACGTTGCCCAGTTTACGTGATGAAACCATGGCACCAACGGGCAAACACGTAATGTCGGCAGTCGTTCAGTACGCGCCGTACGATCTTAAGGGTGGCTGGACCGACGCGGCAAGAGCGGGTTTTGAGCAGGTTGTGATCGACACCATTACGCGCTATGCACCGGACATTGCTTCAAGAATTACAGCCAGTGAGCTATTGACACCGGTTGATATCGAGCGCGAATTTCATATCAGCGGCGGTCATTGGCATCACGCTGAACTGACCCTCGACCAGTTCATGTTTGTCCGGCCGGTGAGCAGCTCGGCCCAGTACAGCATGCCGGTCGAGGGGCTCTATCTGTGCGGCGCCGGAACCCATCCTGGCGGTGGCGTCAGTGGCGCGGCGGGCCGGAATGCGGCGAAAACCATTCTCGGCCGGGAGGCAGCAGCATGAACAAACAGGCACCCGTCCACCAGGGACGACTGAAAACACCGTTTTACTCCCGCCTCGAGAAACTGGATTTCGTCAACGAATGGCACCAGTGGAAGGGCTATTCCAGCGCTGATTCGCTGTATTGCTCGGACACCGAGTATTTCGCGATTCGCAATGCGACCGCGGTTTTCGATCTGACGCCGATGACGAAATACCGCATCAGCGGGCCCGACGCACTGGATTACCTGAATCGGCTTGTGACTCGCGACATGGCCAAGATTAAACCCGGACGTGTTGCTTACGCCGTCTGGTGCGATGACCAGGGACAGGTGATTGACGACGGCACCATTTTTCATTTGCGCGAGGGTGAGTACCGGCTGTGTTCGCAGGAGCGACATTTTGCGTGGCTTAAGGCCGCGGCAATCGGTTTCGACGTTTCAATAAGCCATGAGACGGATGAAATCGCGGCACTGGCAGTGCAGGGACCGACCTCGTTCAGCACCTTGAACAACATGGGCTTCGACGGACTTGCCGACCTCAAACCCTTCGGCTTAATGCATGTCGAATTCCAGGGCAGCGAGCTGATGATCTCGCGAACCGGATTCACTGGCGATTTAGGCTATGAGCTCTGGATTGAACCGGACAAGGCCGAGGCGCTGTGGGACGCACTGTTCGAGGCCGGAAAATTGTATGGCATCCGGGCGATAGGAACCGATGCGCTCGAACTGTCACGAATAGAAGCAGGATTCCTCGCGGCGTACATGGAGTTTTTGCCGGCCGACGAAACGGTGCGCACCGGCCGCTCGCGATCGCCGCTGGAACTCGGCCTCGAATGGCTGGTGGATTTCAAGAAACCGAACTTCAACGGTCGGCGCGCGCTCGCCGAGGAGAAGCGAAGGGGCTCAACCTGGCGCCTGGTCAAACTGGACATTGAAGGGAACAAGACGGCGCATCATTCCTATATTTTCGGCCAGGAAAAAACCAACAAGCCCGCAATCGGCTTCATAACGTCCGCGGCATGGTCGCCGGTGTGCAAACAGAACATTGCCCTGGGTACCGTTCGTGCACCTCGTGGCATGCCTGGCGATACGGTGTGGGTCGAAATCTATTACCAGCGCGAGATGCACTGGAACCGGCACATGGCGAAAGCGACCGTCGTCGACAAGCCGTTCTGGTTCCCGCCCCGCCGTGGAGCAACGCCGCCCGGGCCGTTTTAACAGGGCTGCTGCATGAAGAAACACCGGCTTGATCCCTTGCTGCGACCAACTTCGGTTGCAGTTGTCGGTGCGTCGCAACGCGCCGATACGATCGGCAACTGGGCGCTGAAGAATCTTCTGAAGGGTGGCTACAAGGGTCGAATTTACCCGGTCAATCCGCGTTACGACGCAATTGAGGGTCATCGCTGTTACGCGACGCTGTCCGAGCTCCCCGAGGTGCCGGAACTCGCCGTGTTTGCAGTCAGCGACGCGCGACTGGAAGCCGTACTCGATGAGGCCATTGCGGTCGGAATACCGGCGGCGGTTATTCAGTCGACGCTGGTGATTGACGACGATTCAGAGCCGCCACTTAAGGCACGCGTGCAGACCAAGATTCGGGCGGCTGGCATGCATGTCTGCGGTGCCAATGGCATGGGCTACTACAATGTGCGAGACCATGTCTGGACCTGCGGCTTCGACAGCGCCGAGCACCCGGCACCTGGCAATGCCACCCTGATCAGCCACTCGGGCGCCGGCATGTCCGGTATTGTCGATTGCGAGGAACGGTTGAGAATCAACCTCGCCATTTCGGCCGGCAACGAGCTCAGCACGTCGATGGACGAATACATCGACTTCGCACTCGACTTACCGGAAACACGTGTCATTGGCCTGTTTATAGAAACTGCGCGTAACCCGGAGGGCTTCGAGGCGGCATTGAGAAAGGCGGCCCAGCGCCGTATTCCCATTGTTGCGCTTAAAGTCGGCCGGACCGCCGAATCGGCACGCCTGACAGTCTCCCACTCGGGTGCGATGGCCGGCGATGACGCAACTTATGAGGCTTTGTTCGATCGCTATGGCGTACAACGAGTCCATGACCAGGACCAGCTCGCGACCGCGCTGATCATGTTCGCGGAGTTGCACCCGGTGGGGGCTGGCGGCCTGGTGTCTCTGCACGACTCCGGTGGCGAACGTCAGTTGCTGGTCGACCTCGCTTATGACGCTGATGTCCCGTTGACCCGACTTTCCGACGAGACCAAAGAAAAACTGACAGCCGTGCTGGATCCCGAACTGCCCGCAGTGAATCCGCTGGATGCCTGGAGTCGCGGCGGTCCGGACGCATCGAAAATGATGACTCGCGGGCTGACGTTGATGATGCAGGATCCTGGCGCGGCACTTGGCGCGGTTATTCATGACCGCGCACCTTACGGAAAAATTTACGCCAGCTATCTTTCCTACATGCAGCGCGCTCGCGCCGACTCGGGCAAACCGGTCGCGCTGGTCGCGGCACGGCAGGGTACGGGTCACGACGCCGCCGTGGTGACCAGCACGCATGCCGGTTACCCGGTCCTGGACGGGGTCAGCCAGTTCCTGAAAGGTGTGCATGCGCTGTTCGCGTATCGCGATTTCCTGCTGCGTGAACAGGTTGACCTGCCAGACGCCGAAAGCGCCGCAGTTAAACGCTGGCAGGGGCGTTTGCGAAAAGGCACCACACTGGGTGAGTTCGACTCGCTCAATCTTCTTGCCGACTTCGGCATCAAGACCTCGTCGCCGATTGAGGCCCACGATGAACCATCTGTGCTCGCAGCTGCCGGCACCTGTGGTTACCCGCTGGTATTGAAGACCGCAAAACCCGGATTGATTCACAAATCTGACCAGGCTGGTGTCGTCGTCGGAATCGCTGATGAAGATCAGTTGCTGAATATGTATGCGTTGATGCGAAAACGCCTCGGCGATGAGGTGCTGGTCGCAGCGGTTGCAGACGCTGGTATCGAAATGATGCTGGGTGTCAGACGTGATCCGCAATTTGGCCCGGTTGTTGTCATGGGTTTCGGCGGTGTCCTCGCGGAGACCTTGCACGATGTGCAGTTCGCATTGCCGCCCTTCAGCGCAGGCCACGCTCGACGCTGTGTCGATCGCATGAAACTAAGACCATTGCTCGATGGGCAGCGTGGCAGGCCGGCGCTCAACGTTGACAGTTTCTGCGCCCTGGCAGAACGCTTCTCGATCATGGTGAACGCGCTGCGCGACGTCATCTCTGAACTTGATGTGAACCCGGTGATCGTCAGTGACCATGCGGCAACCGCCGTCGACGCGGTGCTGGTCGGACGTGATCGAAGGGCAAACTAATTGAAAAAACTTGATATTTATCAATCGCTTTGGGCGATGGAACTGCGGAACCCGAATCTGCCTGAGCGCAGCAAGGACGAAGCCTTCCAGATGATCGCCAGCGCCGGATTTGACGGTGCCTGCATCGATCCGTCCATTGAGGAAATTCCCGAGTGTCGCGAGTACGCGCCGCTTTTTAAAGCGCACAAGCTGAAAGCCATGGTCAATGCTTTCCCGCATTCCGCCGAAGATCTGGCACCGATCATCGATTTTGCCGTCGAGATCGACGCAACGGTCGTTAACGTCATCAGTGGGGTCATGCCGATCCGCCCGGAGGATGCGGTCACTGATGTCAGACGCTGGATCGGTGAGGCTGCAGATCGCGGTATGCCGCTGTTGTTCGAGACGCATCGCGATGGACTGTTGAACGACTTGTTTTTTACGCTGCAGCTGATGGAGCTCGTTCCGGAAATGCGCCTGTGCGCCGACCTCTCGCATTTCGTTGTCGATCGCGAAATGCGCGCACCGATATCCGCGCGCGACCAGGCGTACATCAGTGCTGTTCTGCAGCGCTCGGATGGCTTTCAGGGACGTATCGCCAGTCGCGAGCAGGTGCAGGTGCAAATCGATTTTCCGCAACACCAGCAATGGGTCGAAATATTCAAGGGCTGGTGGACAGAGGGCATGCGCGACTGGCGCAGGCGCAACAACGATCAGGCGACGCTGGCATTCCTGTGCGAGCTTGGACCACCGCCGTATGCGATGACCGACGCCCGGCAAAACGAACTTTCCGATCGCTGGCAGGAGTCGCTGACAATTCGCGACTGGGTACGTACCATCTGGTCTGAGCTGGAAAAAGAGGGCTGACGTGGAAACATTACAGGCAACGGTTGTTTCTGTTCATGTCGGAAGTATCGACAAGCACGGCAAGGAAGAGCGTCGCTCAATCGACGTCCAATTCGACGGCGTTGTCGGCGATCGCCACCAGTCATTTACCCGCGCCTGCTTTGGCGGCGACAAGCAAGCCAAGGGAACATTGCGTCGCAACGAAAGACAATGGTCAGCGGTATCCGTCGAAGAGCTCGCCGAAATCACCGCGGCGATGGACTTGTCCGAGCCACTGTCTGCGGCCGACGTTGGTGCCAATCTCTGCCTCAAGGGCGTCCGCGAGTTATCGCGTTTGCCGATGGGAAGCCTGCTGGAGTTTCCGTCGGGTGCCGTCCTCATGGTGTCCGAATTCAACCCGCCGTGCCGCGACAAGGGGGCGCAATTGGCAGGCAAATACACGACACCATCCGGAAAGGCACTGGCGGATACCGATTTCCCGAAGGCGGCAAAGCTAACACGGGGAGTTGTCGGCGTGGTCGAAGTACCCGGTGCAATATCACCGGGTGACAACGTGGTGATTACGGTTTATCGGCATCCGTCGTGGCTTGAGCGTTCAACTTGATTACCGACCCGCCTTTCATTACGAATTCGACATGCTGTAGCAAGGAAATGTCCTGGAGCGGATTACCGCGCACGGCGATCATGTCTGCGTAGCGCCCGACTTCCAGCGCACCGACATCTTTTTGAATTTCCATGTGAGCGGCCGGTACTGATGTCGCCGACTTGATGGCCTGCATCGGTGTCATGCCGCGCTCGATCATGATCTCGAACTGTTTCGCGCCCAGGTCGTGCGGCAATACGCCGAGATCCGTTCCAAACATCAACGTGACGCCCGCCGCCAGGGCTTTTTCAAAAACAATTCGCTGTGCTTCCGTTGTATCGGTGTTCTTCTGCATGAACTCTTCGGCATAGCCGTTGGCGACGCCGACCTCATCCGTGTAGGTGCCGTTGTAGACGTCCATTGAAAACGCAACGCCATGTTCCACTGCCAGCGCGACCGACTCGTCATCGCCCAAAGACGCGTGCTCGATCGAGTCGACGCCTGCCAGGATGGCATCCTTGATCGATTCGGCACTGTGAGCATGCGCTGTTACCTTGATGCCGGCGGCCCGGGCGACTTCGACGACTGCGGCGATTTCTTCACGGGTCATTTCGGGTGCACCCGGGTCGCTGCCATGGCCGAAAACAGCGCCCGAGGCGATGACCTTGATGAAGTCCGCCCCGCCGTCGACAACCTGCTGTGCGCGAGCACGGAATTCATCCGGACCACGTGCCACGCCGGCACGATAGTAATCCGGGATTTTGCTGTCATCGACGCCCGGAATGTACAAATCACCGCCACCGTGCGGAATCGTCAGGTAGGGACCGCCCACGCGAATGCGCGGGCCGACAACTTCGCCGGCTTCGATCCGGTCCCGGAGATCTCGATCAAGCCACACCATGTACGAACCGACATGTCGAACGGTCGTAAACCCGGAGTCGAGGACGATCTTTGCCAACTCCTCTGATAATCGCCGCAAATCGTCCTGTGTTTTTCTTAAGAATATGGTGTAGTCATCGGCGTATTCGGGGAGTCCGTCAAAATGCACGTGCATATCGATCAGTCCCGGCAGGCAAGTGTAGTCGCGCAGATCGATTAGCTCAGTACCCTTCATCGACGGCACCGCCGCGGTCAAAATCTCACTGATACGCTGCCCTTGAATGCCAAAGAATTTTTCGCCTCCCAGCGTGTCACTTAAGCCGTCGATAACGGCGCCACAGTGGACAACACGATCGAATGCCGTGGCAGGTGCCTCGACCTCCGGTTTCTGACAGGCGCTGACAAGCATGAAGACGACGAGCAAACCGTATAAACGAATCATTACCGCTCCTTGTTATTTCCCGAACAGTAGTAAGCTGTCGTGCATGGTGCAAGGTGTTTTGCAAACGAGGACGACGGCATTCAGCCGCTTGATGGCGGCGGAGCACCCCGTCCTGCTGGACGGCGGGCTGGCAACCGAACTCGAAGCACAAGGCCTGGATATCGGTAATCCGCTCTGGTCGGCGGCCTTGTTGCAACACGATCCCGAGGCAATCGTAAAGGCGCATTGTGCGTACATCAGGGCGGGCTCGCACTGTATCGAGACGGCAAGTTACCAGGCAAGTCATGAGGGTTTTGTTGCAAATGGTCTGTCTGTCCCACAGGCAGACAGGCTGATGCGACGCTCCATTGAGCTTGCAAAGCGTGCACAGGACGAATGCCGCGCAGACGTCGCGATCGCCGCCAGCCTCGGACCCTATGGCGCAATGCGGCATGACGGCTCCGAGTACCATGGAAACTATGGCGTAGACGATGCCGCATTACGGGACTTTCACCGAAAACGCCTCGTATTGTTCGACACGCCGGATGTCGACGTGGTCGCGTTCGAGACCATACCGTCGATGCCGGAAGCCCGCGTTCTCGAGGCGCTTCTACGCGACTGCAAGACACCGGCGTGGATCAGTTTTTCCTGCCGCGACGAGCAACATATCTGCGACGGTACGCCATTGGCTGAAGCGGCGGCATTATTCCGGCGGCACCCTGTAATCGCAGCAATCGGCATCAACTGCACACCGCCGCAATTCGTTCCGGCATTGATTCGAGTGCTTCGTACAGTCGTGCCAGACAAGGCCATCATCGCGTACCCGAATTCGGGCGAAACCTATCACGCCAGCAACAATCGCTGGACGGGCACGGTCACGCCGGGTGATTGTGCAAGCGCTGCCGAAGAGTGGATCAGGGCAGGTGCAAAAATGGTCGGCGGCTGCTGTCGAATGGGCCCGTCGCATATCTCGGCGATGGGCGCGATGCTCAGCCGGATGCGTTGAGCACGATGGGTGGAATATCGGCGGGACTGTGCGCGATTGCTGCAGCCCCTGCGGCATTCAATTCATCGACGGAGCCATAACCATAGGAAACGCCGATCGGGCGAATGCAATTGGCAAGTGCACCAATGAGATCGTGTCTGCGATCGCCGATCATGATTCGATCGGTACATGCCGGGTTTTCAAGAATAGCAAAGTTCAGCAAATCGACTTTGTTGGCGCGTGTGCCATCGAGTTCGCTTCCAAAAATTCGATCGAAATAATCTGCCAAACCGAAGTGCTCGACAATGCGGGTCGCCGCTACGTGTGGTTTGCTGGTTGCGACATACAAGGTGCAGTCGTCATCGCCTGCCAGCGTCTCAAGCGCATCATGAATGCCTTCGTAGGGGATGTTCTCAAGCCAGCCGATTTCATCGAAACGTTCACGGTACAACTCGACTGCCTGCAATGTCAGATCATCGCCGACGACCTGGGGCAGCGTTTCGTAAAGCGGCGGCCCGATACAACTGCGTAAGAATTCATCGCTTGGCTTCGGCAACCCGAGCTTCTCGACAGCGTAGATGATGCACCGGGTTATTCCCTCGAATGGATCGGTCAATGTGCCGTCGAGGTCAAAGTAGACGTGTGTTGGCATTCGCGTAGCATATCAGCATGGCCCCGATGCAGGACACACGACCTTGAAAATTGCGGTAACAGGGTGCGGCCCGGCAGGACTGACGGCCGCGATTATGTTATCCGGCCAGGGTCACGAGGTAACGCTGTTCGAGCGCTTCGCCTCGCCACGTCCGATCGGCTCCGGAATCATCCTGCAACCGACCGGCCTCGCCGTGCTGCGAGACCTTGGGCTGCATGACGACATACACGCCCTGGGCCGACGGATCGACCGAATTCACGGCGTAAGCATGCCATCGCGACGACAGGTGCTGAATGTCGACTACAGTGTACTCGGCGACGACTATCACGGCCTCGCCGTTCACCGCGCGGCGTTGTTTGACGTGCTGTATGACAAGGCGCGGCGCTGTGATTTGAAAATTCGCAACGATGTCGACGTTCGGGACGTCATCCGTGGTGATCGGTCCATCGTGGTTGTCGATCGGGATCGCGAACAACACGGTGCCTTCGATATCGTGGTCGATGCAAGTGGCGCCGGTACCCGTCTCAGATCGCACGCGGTCTACCCGAGGCGTCTGCGAGACCTTGAGTATGGTGCCTTGTGGGGCGCGTTCGACTGGCCAAACGCGAATTTCGATTCCCATTCGCTGGAGCAGCGCTACGTCGGTGCGCACACGATGATTGGTGTCTTGCCGATCGGACGACATGCAGGCGTTGCGAACGACCAGGTCGCGTTCTTCTGGAGTATCAAAACACGAGATTATGACCGCTGGCTGCAGGATGGTCTTGAATCATGGAAATCGGCGGTACTGGAAATCTGGCCGCAAACTCATGTCATTCTCGACCAGGTCACTACGACCGGCGACATGGCGCTGGCAAAGTACGGTCACTGCACCTTGCGAACACCCTACGGCGATCGAATCGCTTTTCTCGGGGATGCTGCGCATTCAACCAGTCCGCAGCTCGGGCAGGGCGCAAACATGGCATTGCTGGATGCGTGGGCCTTGTCGAAGGCACTGGAGGATTGCGACGATGTTCGCAGGGCATTGAAGACTTACGCGGCGAGCCGGCGCTGGCATGTTCGCGCGTTTCAGTTGACCAGCCTGGCGCTTACGCCGTTCTATCAATCTGACAGTCGTGTGCTTGCGCTGCTTCGTGACGGCTTGTTCGACCCGGTGGCGAAGCTGCCAGTCGCGCGTCGTATCGTTGCCGGGCTGATTTCCGGGATGCTGGGTCGCCTGCCGCGCGGACTACGGGTTTAAGGTTTTTTCCATTTCCGAGAACAGGACCGAGAAACCGCTTGCGGTATAGAGACTCATCGCAGCGCGGTTGCTTTGCAGCACACCAATTCGTAGCGAGCTGACGTTTCTCGCACGAGCGAAGTTCTCGCCTGCTTCGAGTAGTTCCTTGCCGAGGCCCTGCCGCCGGAAATCTGGCGCAACGACCAGATCGGAAATCAGGCCATACTCGATATTGCCATCTTCGATTTCACCGCTACTGACCCGCGTCAGGATGGTCACAAAACCCGCGACCTCGGCATCGATTTCGGCGACCAGGATCTGGCCGACCGCCTGCTTGCAGCGCAACAGCATTTGCGGCACGTATTCGTCGACGATCGCGGCGCCGGTCGGCATGCGCTGATCGAGTTTTCGCTCGTAGTCCTGCAGCTCTATGACGAGTTGCCGCAAGGCCTGCAGATGTGCCTGCTTGTCGTACGGGACAATCATTTGCGTTCAATGATGAGGTAGGTCAGCGTCGTCGAACCAATATTCATGATTTCGTGCCAGGCAACCCCATCGCTGTTGTAGGAACTGCCTGTTGGCGGGCTCACTTCCCGGGTGCCGTTCTCATCGCGGATGCGGACATCGCCGCCGCTTAACGCATAGCCGAAATGCGGTGCATGGTAGTGCCGCTCGTGACCGACGCCCGGCGCAAAGGTGCAGCGCAAGACCCGCTGCTTGTTGTCCTCATGCAGGCGCTCGCAAACCGGATGACCGTTCCAGCCTGCCTGTAGCGGGTCGGGTAGCCTCGATGCTGTCGCGCAGCCCGCGATCAGAAATGCCGCGATCGCGCACGCGGTCGTTCGGAGTCTTGTCATTGCTTGTTCAAACAGCCCAAAAGTGCAGTGAATCGACGAGCGCACCAACGCACAGCGGAGCACCGGCGATCGCAGTAATCGGTATTGTCGGCAACATGACGCTGTTGCGTCGATCGTGTTTGGAAAATCATACCATTGTCGGGCATGAACGCTTCCCGGTGTTGCAAAGCCCACCGGGCTTGCTGTTATGCTGCGGGCCGCATCTCAAAGGCTTACACACAGTATGCACGGCGACGAATCCAGTACTGACGGTCCAAAGGCCTCGTTCGATCGAGCGAATACCTTCCTGCGAGCGGGTGATGCGCCCATGGCCGAGCGAATTTGTCGCCAGGCGCTCAACGCTCATCCGCGCGATGCCAATTTGCTGTGCCTGCTCGGTGCATCCCTGATTCGACAGAAGAAACCGGAAGAAGCCGAACATACGTTGTCGCGTGCCGTGCGTATCTACAACGATTTCTCGCGTGCCCACGAAGGCCTGGCGGAGGCGCTGATCATGCAGGGCCGATTGCCTGAAGCTCTCGCCTCGCTGGAGCGTGCCGAGAACCTTGAGCCTGGCCGCGCGTCGATTCGCATGAAAAAGGCGAAGGTATTGATCGGGCTCGGGCAGGATGACGAGGCCACACGCGAATTCGAAGCGTCGTTCAAGCTTACGCCGCATCGTGAGAACCTGGTGCGCGGTTTGGGCCTGCAACGCATGGGCAATGTTCGCGAGGCGGAAAAGATTTTTCGGGATGTGTTGCTGCGTGATCCAAAGAATGTCGATGCGCTGCGCCTGCTGGCCGGTGTTGCGATGCGCGCGAAACAGTGGGGTGACGCGGAAGCCCTGCTTGAACGTGCGCTTGAGATTGCTCCGGATTTTCACCAGGGCTGGAGCGACCTTGGACTCGCGCGGCAGGAGCAGGACAAAGTCGACGAGGCGATTGAGGCCTTTGAGCGCGTTGTACAACTCGAGCCATTACGACCGAATGGATATGTGTCAGTCGGCACGATTCACGCAATGGTGGGCAATCACGATGCCGCACTGGGCGCTTTTGAGAAAGCGCTCAATATCGATCCGCGAAACTTCGGTGCATTGTCGGGCAAGGGGCATGTGCTGAAGACAATCGGCAGGCAGGAAGAGGCGATTGCAAGCTACCGGGAGTGCGTCAAACAGAATCCCGACCATGGCGAAACCTGGTGGAGCATGGCCAATCTCAAGACATTTCGTTTTGACGATGCCGACGTTGACAACATGTTGCAGCGCGTAGCGCGCGAGTCCCTGGTTGAGGAGCAACGCACGAACTTTCATTTCGCATTGGGCAAAGCGTTCGAAGACCGGGAAGACTACGATCGCGCGTTCGAGCAGTTCGCACTGGGCAATGCCAATCGTCGTCAACGCGAAATCTACGATCCCGTGCAAACGGCTGACTTGCACGACCAGTTTATTGAGACGTTTTCCAGGGATTTCCTCGCGAGTCACCGGGACGCCGGCTGCCCGAGCAATGCGCCAATTTTTATTGTTGGTCTGCCGCGATCGGGGTCCACGCTGATTGAACAGATACTGGCGAGCCATCCGGATGTGGAGGGTACGCATGAGTTGCCGGACCTCGGGCGTGTGGCTCGCTCACTCGGAACCGGGCGGGACGACCGACTGGCATACCCACGCGTCGTCAAGGAACTGACGGATGACGAGTTGCGGGCCGCAGGCGAGGACTACCTGAAACGCACTGAGCGGCACCGGGAACTCACCACGCCGCGCTTCACGGACAAGCTGCCGAATAATTTCGTGCATGTCGGCTTTTTGAAGCTGGTTCTGCCCAATGCGAAAATCATCAATGCCCGGCGGCATCCACTGGATAGCTGCCTGGGCAGCTTCAAGCAATTGTTCGCGCGCGGCCAGCCTTTTACTTATGACCAGTTCGAGCTTGCCGAGTTTTACCTTGAATATCAGCGACTGATGGATCATTGGCATCTGGTTCTGCCGGGCAAGGTACTCGATGTGCAGTACGAGCAGGTTGTGGACGATCTCGAAAATGAGGTGCGGCGAATTCTCGACTACTGCGAATTGCCCTGGAATGACGCCTGCCTCAGGTTCTACGAAACCCGGCGTGCGGTGAAGACCGCAAGCTCGGAGCAGGTGCGCCAGCCGATCTATGCGAGCTCCAAGCACCTGTGGCGTCGCTATGAGAAACACCTGGGACCGATGATCGAGATTCTGCAACCGGTATTGAAAGACCTGCCAGCGGACTGGCAGCCCACCGCCTAATTTCGCTCGGCGCTGGCGATCTGGTCGGCTGGCATGTAATCGAAGATGAACGTAATGCGGTCGTCTTTGCCGCTGTTGATGACGCTGTGCGTTTTCTGGTTGTTCACCTCGTAAGCCTTGCCGACTTTAAGATGAAAAGGCTTGCCGTCGATCGTAAACCGAACCCGCGGATTGGTCGTGATCGGGACATGAATCCGGTGGCTGTGCCGGAACGAGGCGTGGCTGTCGAAATGTGGGTTAATTCGACCACCCGAAAGCAGCTTTGCCGCCATGGCGCGGATGATCGTGCCGCCCGGCGGATAGAATCGCCCGATAAGATCGTGCATGACCGGCACGGCGGCGTCTGCCAGCAGGTCCCAGCCGGATTCCTTGCTGATGGCCATGTCGTCCATGGCGCCGTCGCAGAAAACCAGGACCACCGACTGGGTTTGCTTGTGTACCTCGTATTCGGTCTGTCGATTCCGGTTGGCGAGCCAGGCCGCTTCGTCGAGCGCAAGTACAGCCTCGATCAGGGGGGTGGCGTCCACGTCGCCGAGCGTTTTCAAGGGTTCGTCGATATTCATAATATTCGTTGCATAATTACCATAAATTTGTGGCTTCCGTTGTACAGAGTGGCTTTGAGTTGTTGTCTGCAGGCGAATATTGATAGTAGACTGACTGGCAACGTAGACAGAGGGGAACGCGCATGGCTACGGTTTCGACGACGGATGGCTTTCCTGTAAAGAGCTCATTGGCGATTGCGGTATCGATGGCCGTATCCGGTCACGCCAGCATCGCTGAGGCACAGCAGTCGGGTGCATCCAGTGGCGGTATCGAAGAAATTACCGTGACGGCCCGCAAGCAGACGGAAAGCCTGCAGGATGTCGCCGGCAGTATCCAGGCGCTGACAGGCAACGACCTGAAACGTCAGGGTCTCTTCAACCTGGAAGACACTGTCCGCATGTTGCCCAGTGTCAGTTCCATCGGCGGCACCTCCGGTGCTCAGAAAATTATTTTCCGCGGCGTGTCCGACAACCCGGGCGCATTCATCGCTGCATCGTCAGCAGCCCTCTATATCGACGAACAGCCGTTGACCCAGTTTTCGGTCAATCCCGAACCCCGGATGATCGATATCGAGCGCGTTGAGGCACTGGCCGGACCGCAGGGCACGTTGTATGGCGACAGCTCGCAGTCAGGCACGATGCGCATCATTACCAATAAACCCGATCCGACCGGATTCTCGGCCAACGCGGCAGTCATGCTACGCGCCGGCAGCAAGTCCGACCTCAGTCACGAGGTCAGTGGCTGGATCAACCTGCCGCTGGTCGAGGACAAGTTTGCGATTCGACTGGTCGGTTTCTCGGCAACCGACGGCGGATTCATTGATAACGTCCTCGGCGTTTCGCCGATGCGCGGCACGCGAACCAACGCCAACGAAGTTGAGGATGATGTCAATTACTCGGATCACGTCGGCGGACGCCTTGCGGCCAAGTGGTTCGTTAACGACAAGTGGTCCATTACTGCCAGCGGTATGTGGCAGGAGTCTGAGGCGAATGGCCTGAACGACTACGATCCGGACGTAGGTGACCTCAAGACCGTCAAGTTTTTCAACGACACGCGAGACGATAGCTGGTGGCAGGGCGCGTTGACGATAGAAGGTGAATTCGGGAATGGCATGGAGTTTACCTCGATCACGAGTTACTTCGATCGAGAGCTCGACTATGTCTACGACCGCACGACCTATTCGGCCTACTTCAACTACAATTTTTGCCCGCTGTTCGCGACCTATTGCTGGTCGGGATTCACAGGCGCAGAGAACCACTACTTCGGTGCCGGGCCAATCAGCGTCGACCCGAATACGGGTTACCTGACCTACTACTCGCCTCTGCCGAATGATCAGGACACGATCGGGTTTAATACGCAGGACCAGCACAACGACCGCTTCACGCAAGAGTTCCGCCTGGCAAAGTCCGGTGACCGGTATCGTTGGGTACTCGGCGCATTCTACGAAGAAAAAAGCGAGGACTGGACTTATCGCGCGCAGACACCAGAATTCCTCTCCTCGCTGGCCTACGCCTACTGGACCTACCTGTATGCACCGAGTGGCGTCGACCCGTCCTGGTGGTTGTCGGCAGACAGCACGGACTGGGAGCAATGGGCTGTATTCGGCAATTTCAGCTTCAACCTGACAGACGATCTCACGGTCGAAGTCGGCGCCCGTTACTTTGACCAGGAGTCCAAACGAACCTACCTCGTGGACAAGCCGTTCATCGTGCACGGCGGCTTTCCTGACGTGACGAACCCGTCTGGCGGCAACGATGATTTCGTGCCCAAGCTGACGGTTGAATACAATCTTGATGATAACAAGATGGTGTACGCACTGTATTCCGAAGGCTTTCGTGCCGGCGGTGCGAACCGAAACCGTACGCCGTTCACCGTGTTCCCGCAGGTGTTCGAACCGGACTTGTTGAAAAATTTCGAAGTCGGCGCGAAAACCCGCTGGCTTGACGGCAAGTTACAGGTCAATGGCACTGTGTATTTCGGCCAGTGGGAGAATTACCAGATCGAGGCGGTCGATCCGAGTTTCCGCGTTTGCGAACCCGGAGAAGTCGCGGATGTCGATCTGTGTAACCAGCCGTTCCAGGTCATGGTGGCGAATGTTGGCGATGCCGAACAGCTTGGCGTGGAGCTCGATATCCGCGCCGCACCAAACGACATCCTGGATCTTGGTCTCAATCTCGGCTACGTCAATGCGGAAACCACGACACCGTTCGAGGTGACTATTCCGGTGCCTAAAGGCACCCAGCTACCGAACGTGCCGGAGTTGAAGTACAGCGCATTCGCACAGATGACGTGGCCAATCTATGACGGTGAGACCATCTTCCTACGTGGTCAATACACCTGGCAGGACGAATCCAAGAACCAGCTCGAGGAGATCATTCCCGGGTTACCGTTCGAGAATACCGGCGCGCCGTTTTACACACAGCCATCGTATGGAATCCTCGACGTGAAGCTTGGTTTGCAATCGGATACCTGGACGCTGGAAGGCTTTATCAGCAACGTAACCGACGAAAGAGCAACGCTGTACGACAACCCGTTCTTCTTCGACTATTACTTCGGCCGCAACCGAGTGAACACCAATCGACCGCGTGAGTTCGGGGTGAGGTTCTCGTACAACTGGCAATAGATCCTCGCAACAATGTGCAATGAAAGAGCAGCCTCCGGGCTGTTTTTTCATGCCTGGTTGGTATCAACAGGCACGAGAAATCCGCGACTCACGAATACACGGACAATCGACAGCAGATCGCCGCGAAGTTTGTCGACATCGGCGTCAGTCGTCGCGGCAAACTCGTTAACGCAATCGGATACCTCGCGCTCACCACTGAACAGATTCAGGAATGCGGCGACCGGGCCGTCGATTTCGGCATCGGTCGCCAGCGCGTTGTTCAGCTTCAGGTAAATGCCGGTCACTTTACCGTCCGATCGCATCGTCTCGGCAGCCAGGTTGTCGGCGACCTTGAGTGTGGCTTCGAGCAGGGAATCGTCGTCGCAGGACTCGAGAAAGTCGACGGCCTCGATACCGTCCGCAATCACCTCGCCGGCAGGACTGACGACATCGCCTGGCAAGCTTTGCACGTGCAGCCAGTTGTCGCCGGAGCGGCGACGCAAGGTAAGCATGCCGGGATGCACCGCCCGAACCTGGTGCTTTTCGAAGTAGGCTGTCCAGTCGTCTGTCGCGTCAGTATGCACCGAAATATCGCTGCTTCGCTGCTGTACATAGCTTGCCGGCGCCAGAGGCTTGGCGTGCAGGACCCAGGCGTCACAGCCGCGTATCCAGCCGGTAATGCGGTCCTGCCAGGACTCACCCGCGACTTCGACCCATTCGCAGAGCATTTGCAGGTGACCGCCGGCATTCAGATGAGCAGGCGCCTCTTTCACCAGCGCTTCGCAGAACGTATCGAGTTCCATTGCATTGTCGCGATAAACGAACGACTCGGACGGACTGATCACAAACGGTGGATTACTGATGATCAGGTCGAAACTCTGCTCGGCGACGGGCTCAAACAAGCTGCCCTCGAAGCATTCCACATTGTGGATGTTGTTGAGCATGGCATTGAATCGCGTGTAGGCGAGTGCTCTCGGGCTGATATCGGTCGCGACAACGGACACACTGTGTCTTGCGGCAAACAGGGCCTGTATGCCGCAACCACAGCCCAGGTCCAGCGCCGTATTGACCTTGCCGCGCATCGTCAGCAGGCGCAAAAAGTTCGCTGAGTGCGTGCTTGCGGGCAGGATGAACTCGGCCGCCTCATCCGACCCCAGTATCTGAAAGGCATCCGAGGCGAACAACAGGTCTTCGACCGGGATGATGACGACCCGGGCGTCAACCATGCCGTCGGAGACTGAGGTCAGTCCCACCCGCTCGAAGAGCTCGCGAGCTGGCTGAGGAATGAATTCCTCGTACGTTGCCACGTCGACCGGCGAGCCCAACAGGAACAGGCGTACAAGCACATTGGGTGTCGTAATCTTGCGCGAGTCGTCGAACATCTGTTGTTGCTCGCCTTCCGCCGGCGGGCGGGCACGCCCCAGTGTTTCGGTCAGTGTTGCGCTGTCGTAACCGTGTGCGTCGAGAAATGCTCGAATCATCTGCGCGTCGGCAAGGTCTGCTTTGCTAGTCATGGTGCGTAGTCTAACCGAGCTCGCACAGCCGCTGTTATCATGCGGCAATGAAGACCTTCCGCGATGCCCTGAGAGAAGAAGAATTCGTTGTCACAGCCGACCTGCCGTTGAGACCGACCACCACGCGCGCCGACGTCGAAGCGTCGCTGCGGAAACTCAGGAGATCAGTCCATGCGGTTCAGTTGATCGACGACCGGGATATCGTCGGGCACATGTCTGGACTGGCGGCTGCGGCCATTGTCTTGCAGAACGGCACGGACCCGGTCCTGCACCTGACCGGCCGGGACCGCAACCGAGTGGCCCTGCAGGCAGAACTGCTTGGCGCGGCAGTCCTGGGTGTCACTTCGTTAGTGATTCAGCGGGGCGAGAAGCTGCCAACCCAGGGGGGGCTGCGCGGCAAAGGTGTCTTCGATACACACGAAACACGGCTGACAGAAATGGCGCGTCGGGTGGGAGAAGAATCGGGCCACGTTTCGCCACCGGGGTTCCTGATTGGCACCTACGTCACAGCCTTCAATCCATCCGAGGATTGGCAAGCGAAACGGATCGCAGAGATTGTCAATGCCGGAACGCGTCTGCTGATTACCCAGCCATGTCTGAATGTTCCCTTGCTCGAACGTTACATGGCAAAGGTCGTTGAGCGCCGGATTTTGCACCGCGCATCGTTGGTCGTCGAGGTTCCGTTACTAACCGGCAGCGATGAGGCGAGCGACTACAAGCTCAGGAATCCCAGCGCATTGATTCCGGATGACACGCTGTCATCAATCATCAGCGCGAATGATCCCAGGGCGGAAGGGATTCGTGCTTGCGCCCGAATGCTGGCGACGCTGAAAGATATTCCGGGCGTCTCGGGCGCGAATATCCGGCACAGTGGTTCTGTCGATGACGTATTAGCTGTCCTCGCTGAGGCAAGCTGACACGCTTTCGACTATCGTTGCCGTCTCGCGGTAGGCAGTTCAAAAGGCCAGACTTTCAGGCCGTGAATTGCGTTACGAATATCCATCGAGAAATTGACTGAAAACACTGTCATGCCGCTTTCCAGGTCGAATACCGTTACCGTCGAGGGCGATGAGCCTGCAGCGATGAGTTGCTGGTTGATCATGCACAGTCCGCGGCCAAATCCCTGGCGCGCGAGTTTCGAATCGTCAATGCCGGTAAATTCGAGCTCGCGTTCCTCGTAGACCGGGAAAGCGAAGCGTCGTTCATTGCCGTCTCGTCTGACGTAGCGCAGGTAGTTGGCGGCGGTGTCGTTGAAAAGTACACCGTCGTTTGTCAGGCGTGCATTGTGAACACCCTCAGGCAGCTCGACCTGCTCAGCGAGTGTCGCGCCTGGCGCGAGACTGATGATGCCCCGGGTGCGAAGTCCCGCAAACGACAGGCCGGCGTCAGTGCAATCGACACTATTAATGTGCAACTTGTTACTGGCCGGCGGACCCACATCGCTTCGTGGATCGAATCGATGCGCGTGCCAGACACCGTTGAGTTTTGCCGCATGCAGCCCCCAGGAAAAATCCTGCTCTGTAAGGTCGAAGGAAAGGATGCTGTCAAACCCGGTGCTGGTCAGGTAAAGACGGTCCTTGTAAACCGCGATTTCGTGGCAGTGCTTCAGGTAGGGGTTTCGAAAGGAGCGTAGTTGCCGGAACTGCTGGTCATAAACAAACAATTCGTCGCTGGCGGCAATGTAGACTTCGCCATCGTAGAATGCGATGCCTCGAAGTCCACGGTCCCAGCCGCGACCGGACCAGTCGATGTTCACGGTGTTCCAGTCGAGCACCTGTTGCACTGACTGCGAGGCAGGATCGACAATGTAAACACCGCCATGGCTCTGGCCTTGTTCGCTGCCGCGAACGACAGAGGTCGCGATCAACGGCGGTATGTCGGATACTGACTGGATCGGGCGACTCATCGGGTCGGTACCGTATAGGAATCGATATGGCGGGGCAACAACAATGAAAATGCAAGGCGACGCGATCGTCGCATCGACCTGGGACAAGCCGTTCGAGCGGCCATTGCGCGTGCCCGCGAAGGCCGACGTCGTCATCATCGGCGGTGGCATAGTCGGGGTTTCGACAGCCTGGACGCTCGCAAAGCAGGGAGTCGATGTCGTACTTTGCGAGAAAGGCCACATCGCCGGCGAGCAGTCCGGGCGCAACTGGGGTTGGGTTCGTGTTCAGGGTCGCGATACGCGCGAAGTGCCAATGATGCTTGAGAGCATGCGAATCTGGGAGTCCTTCGAAAAGGAGCTCGGCGAGGAGGTCGGTTTTACGCGCGGCGGTTGCCTGTTTACGGCGAATTCCGACAAGGATATGCGATGTTTCGAAGACTGGGTGAATACAGCACGCGAATTCCAGATTGATACAAAACTTATTGACGCCCGGGAACTGAAAAAGCTGGTGCCCGGATCGGCTGTTGAATGGACAGGTGCCATGTACACGCCCGGTGATGGCCGCGCCGAACCGCACAAGGCAGCGCCTGCAATTGCGCGCGCCGCAAAACGGCTGGGTGCGAAAATCCTGACCGCATGCGCGGTCCGCGGCATAGAAAGTTCAGCAGGGCGTGTATCGGCTGTGGTTACGGAGCACGGCACTATAGAAACATCGACCGTGTTGTGCGCGGCCGGCGCGTGGACCTCGATGTTTTGCCGCTCGTTGGGAATCAATGTTCCGCAGCTGCGCGTACGCGGCACCGTGGCAAGGACGGCGCCTGCCAAAGCAGTGTTCACTGGCAATATTTTCGATGAGCGATTGGGGATACGCCGTCGCCAGGACGGTGGCTACACCGTCGCGCATGGATCGGTGCTCGAACATCCGGTGACGCCAGCGTCGTTCAAGTATTTTTTTAAGTTTCTTCCTGCATTGATGCAGGAACTAAAAATTGTGAGCCTGACATTCGGGCGCGAATTTGTCGACGAATGGTCTACGCCCAAGACATGGGCGCTGGACACGCCGTCGGTTTTCGAGGATCAACGTGTCCTTAACCCTGCGCCGACGCCGAAAGTACTGAATGGTATACGCAAGAACCTGGACGCCCTGTTCCCTGAGCTTGCGAGCACCCCGATTGTCGAAAGCTGGGCAGGCATGATCGAGGCCTCCCCGGATGTCGTTCCGGTGATTGATGGCATTGACCATCTGCCCGGGTTTCACATCGCAACCGGATTCAGCGGACACGGTTTTGGTCTTGGCCCTGGCGCAGGCAAGGCGGCGGCTGGCATGCTGACGGGCATGGATTCTGGAATCGATTTATCGTCGATGCGGCTAGGCCGGTTTTTTGATGGCAGCCCGATCAAACCGCAGTGTTCAATATGACCGCTCTATCCGAATACCCCGACAGCTACTACGCGGCAACCGCCGTCGGTGCGCGTGACTGTGCAGTACTTGAAGGCGCACGCAATGCGGATGTTTGTGTCATTGGTGGTGGATTCACGGGTTTGTCGGCTGCACTCAATCTTGCCGAACGTGGCCTTGATGTCGTATTGCTTGAGGCAGAACGCATCGGTTTCGGCGCATCGGGGCGATGCGGAGGCCTGATCGGCAGCGGCCAGCGCATGGAAGTGACCGACGCTGAGAAAATGTTTGGCTACGAACGTTCGAAACTGCTTTGGGATTTTGCCGAAGAGGCAAAGGCCGATATTCGCGGGCGCGTGGAAAAACATGACATTTCCTGCGATCTGCAGCGGGGTCAGCTACTCGGCATTCACAAGAAAGGCTATCTCGGTCATGCCAGGGAAATCGCCGATGTGCTGGCCGAGCGATACCACTACCCGTTCTGCGCCGCCTTGAATGCTGAGGAGACCCGCCGGCGAGTTGCAACTGGCGATTTTCTCGAAGGCCTGTTCGATTCCGAAGCGCTGACCATTCACCCGTTGAATTTTTCATTGGGCCTCGCCAGGGCGGCGGCCGAACAGGGCGTTCGCATCTTCGAGAATTCCCGGGTCGTGAAATACTCGCGATCCGATCCGGCGCTTGTCGAAACAGACAAGGGCTCGGTCAAGGCGCCGTTTGTGGTGCTGGCGTGCAACGGCTACCTCGGTAAGCTCGAGCCACGCATGGCGGGCAAGATGATGCCCATCAACAACTTCATGATCGCAACCGAGCCACTTGGCGCGGTGCGTGCAAAGGGTCTGATTGACGGTCGCTACGGCGTGCACGATACGCGATTCGTCGTCGATTATTTTCGGCTGTCGGAAGACCATCGACTGCTATTCGGCGGCGGTGAAAACTACCGCGCCGGTTTTCCACGCGATATCGCCAGCTTCGTTCGCCCTTACATGCTGAAGATCTTCCCGCAGCTGAAAGGTGTCGCGATCGACTACGCCTGGGGTGGCACTCTGGCCGTGACGGTAAACCGCCTGCCTCATATCGGCAAACTGGAGCCGAACGTATTTTTCGGCCAGGGCTACTCCGGCCATGGCATCTCGACCGCTACGTTTGCCGGCAAGGTCATCGCAGAGGCCGTCACGGGAACGGCGTCCCGATTCGACGTGTTGTCTGATCTGCCGATTCATACATTTCCCGGAGGCACATTGCTGCGCTATCCGGGCATGGTGCTCGGCATGCTCTATTACACGATTCGGGATCGCATCTGATATGGCCAGGATCGACGTTGCCGTCGTGACCGGAGGCGGTCACGGCATAGGGCGGGCCCTCTGTCGCCGTCTTGCGAAGGACGGTGCGAAAGTTGTCGTCGCCGATCTTGATGGTCAGTCGGCACAGGCCGTCGCGACCGAAATCGCAGGCATTGCGCGGCAAATCGATGTCAGTGACGAAGTGGCCGTAATGGCACTGGTTGACAACATTGAGTCTGACATCGGGCCCATCGATTTATTCGTATCCAATGCCGGCGTGGGATTCGGTGACGGAGCGAGCGGCGCGATCTCGGCCGAAGGCGGCATGAACCCGATTGACGATCGCTGGACGATCAGCTGGAACGTCAATGTTATGGCGCAGGTTTATGCGGCGCGCGCGCTTATCCCACGCATGCTTAAGCGCGGTGGGGGTCGCATCATCAATGTCGCGTCGGCCGCGGGACTGTTGAGCCAGATCGGCGATGCAGCCTATTCGGCGACGAAGCATGCTTCGGTTGGGTTCACCGAGTCCCTGGCCATCGATTATGGCGATGCCGGCATCAACGTATCGGTCGTCTGCCCACAGGCAGTTGCCACGAGAATGATCGGCATCGAAGACGACTCCGGCAAAACGGAAGGCGGATTCCGAGGCAATGACGTTGATGGCATCATCTCGGCCGAGGCTGCCGCAGACATTATTGTCGATGAGGCACTGCAGGGCCGCTTTCTTATTCTGACGCACCCGACGGTGAGCACCTATATACAGCGCAAGACCGGCGACTATGATCGCTGGATCGGCGGTATGAGGAAATTTCGGCGATCGCTGCCCGACTGAACTAGATCGTGTCGAGCGGAATTCTCAGGTAGCGAATCCCATTGTCGTCGGCTTCGGGCAGCCGGCCGGCATTCACGTTAACCTGTATCGACGGCAGGATTAGCTTCGGGCTTCCCAGTTTGCTGTCGCGGCTTTCGCGCATTTCAACAAATTCCGCTGCCGTGACGTCCCTGCCTATATGGATGTTGCGCTCGTTCTGCTCGTTAACCGTTGTTTCCCAGGCAAACTCGTCACGCCCGGGGGCTTTGTAGTCGTGGCACATGAACAACCGCGTCTCGCCCGGCAGCGCCAGAATCTTTCGAATTGAGGCGTACAGTTGCGCGGCGCTGCCGCCCGGAAAATCTGTGCGGGCACTGCCGTAGTCCGGCATAAACAATGTGTCGCCGACGAACGCACAGTCGCCAATCACATACGTGACGCAGGCCGGCGTGTGCCCCGGTGTCGCCATCACACGGGCCTTGATATCGCCGATCTGAAAGGTGTCGCCGTCGGCGAACAGTGTGTCGAATTGACTGCCATCAACCGCCAGGTCGGTCAGATTGAATACCTTCTTGAAGGTCGCCTGCACGGTGCCGACGTGCTCACCGATCGCGTTCTTGCCGCCAAGCTGTGATTTCACAAACTGCGCACCACTGAGGTGATCGGC
The DNA here is from genome assembly GCA_963976365.1 of uncultured bacterium. GTDB lineage: Bacteria > Pseudomonadota > Gammaproteobacteria > Steroidobacterales > Woeseiaceae > UBA1847. The sequence continues at coordinate 146,031 of CAXBKH010000009.1, forward strand.
ATGCACGTGGGTTTCAAGTATCCAGTCGACGGTAAGGCCGGCGTCACGAACGTAGCTGATCAGCCTGTCGGCCGAGTGATGTGCTGTACGCCCGGCGCTGGGGTCATAGTCGAGCACCGCATCAATGACGGCTGCGCGCCCGGAGCCCGGATCGCTAACAACGTATGAAACCGTGTAGGTTTCCTCGTCGAAAAATGCTTTGACTGCTACTTCTGACATCGCTTCGCACCTGGCACCGTGGATCGTATATTCTAGGGGCAGCGACACCCCTTGGGAAATCCTCACGATAATTGACTGCCGGATCGAGTTTCACAAATGACACACAAGCTTACCGTTAATCCTGTTTTTCAGCGTTTCGTCGAAGATGAGCTGCTGCCGGCCATTGGCTTCGATTCTGAGCCGTTCTGGGGCGGTGTTGAAGCAATTGTCGATGACCTGACGCCGGTGAATCGTGAACTGCTGCAAAAACGGGATGATCTTCAGGCCAGGATCGACAAGTGGCACAAGTCGCGGCCGGGGAGCGATTGGGATCACAAAGAGTATTGCGAGTTTCTGAAAAAAATCGGCTATCTGAAGCCGGTTGACGAGTTTCCCGTGATCGATACGCAGAATGTCGACGCCGAAATTGCCGAGATCGCGGGTCCTCAACTCGTTGTCCCTGTCAGTAACGCCCGCTTTGCGATCAATGCCGCTAACGCCCGGTGGGGAAGCCTCTACGATGCCTTATACGGCACGGATGTCATTGCAGATTCCGAGGGCCTGGAACGAGGCAATGAATACAATCCGGCGCGCGGTGCTGCGGTCATTCGTTACGCGAGCGCATTTCTGGACAGCGCGGTACCGCTGGACGGTGTCAGTCACACGGACGTCAACGCCTACGGCCTGGATCATGCTGAAGGCGGTGTCAGGCTGGTCGCCTCGCTGGCGGGTGGGGACGCCCGCGGCCTCAAGAATCCGTCGCAGTTTGTCGGCTACGCAGAACAGGACGAAACCTGCCGGTATCTGTTGAAAAACAATGGCTTGCACATTGAGATCCTGATCGACCCGAACCACCCGATTGGACGGGAAGCGACTGCTCACGTTGCCGACGTGACCCTTGAATCCGCCGTAACGGCGATCCAGGACTGTGAGGATTCAGTCGCGGCCGTCGATGCCGCGGACAAAGTTGATGTTTATCGCAACTGGCTGGGACTGATGCAGGGCGATCTCGAGGCGGTCTTTTCAAAGAACGGTAAACCGCTGACGCGAAAGCTTGCGCCCGATCGGACCTACAAAGGCGCCGACGGTGAGGACCTGGTGTTGTCCGGGCGCAGCTTGCTGCTGGTACGAAACGTCGGTCACCTGATGACCACCGACGCAATTCTCGACGCGAACGGCGACGAGATATTCGAAGGGATTCTCGACGCAATCATTACAACTGCCTGCGCGATGACGGACCGCCGCCGTGACGGGCTTCAGGCAAACAGTCGGGCGGGAAGCATTTACATCGTTAAGCCAAAAATGCATGGCCCGGATGAAGTCGCGTTTACCGATACGCTGTTCGGCCGGGTCGAGGAATTGTTCGAACTGCAGCCGGATACGATCAAGGTAGGCATCATGGATGAAGAGCGTCGTACGACGGCCAATCTCCCGGCCTGTATCGGCGCTGCAAAAAATCGGGTTGTCTTTATCAACACCGGCTTCCTGGACCGCACCGGAGACGAGATTCACACGAGTATGCAGGCGGGCCCGGTGTTGCCGAAAGAAGCAATCAAGCAACAGCCGTGGATCCGGTCTTACGAAGACTGGAACGTCGACGTTGGCATCCGTTGCGGATTGCCCGGCAAGGCCCAGATCGGCAAGGGCATGTGGCCGAAGCCGGACGAAATGCGGCAGATGGTCGATACCAAGCAGGCACACCCCGAGGCGGGCGCCAATTGTGCCTGGGTACCTTCGCCGACGGCCGCGACGCTGCACGCAATGCATTACCACGTGGTTGACGTGCAGAAGGTGCAGAAGAAGTTGGCGAAGCGCAAACTGGCCAGCCTTGATGCCATCCTGACGCCACCGCTGCTGTCGTCGATGCAACTCGACAACGCAGCGATACAAAACGAACTGGATAACAACGCACAGGGCATTCTTGGCTACGTCGTTCGCTGGATTGACCAGGGTGTCGGCTGCTCGAAAGTGCCAGACATTGATGACGTTGGATTGATGGAAGATCGCGCAACGTTGCGTATTTCCAGCCAGCATATCGCGAACTGGCTGCTGCACAAGGTGACAAGCAAGGCGCAGGTACTCGAAACCATGCAGCGCATGGCGGTCGTGGTGGACGAGCAAAATGCGAGCGACCCATTCTATACGCGGATGAGCGATGACTTCACGAACAGCATCGCGTTCCAGGCCGCCTGTGCGCTGGTATTCGAGGGCGCTAAACAGCCCAGCGGTTACACGGAGCCCCTGCTGCATCAGTTTCGCCGTCAGAAAAAAGCACAACTGGTGGGCTAAGCCGGACATGCGCGTTCCCCGCCTCGTGACACTGCTGGTATCGATGGCTGCTATGAACGTTAATGCAACCGAGGGACTCATTGTCGCGGTTGCGAGCAATTTTCAGTCAAGTGCCCGGACGATTGCGGCACAGTTTACCCATGCAACAGGAATTCCGATTCGCATTACGTCGGGTTCAACCGGCCACCTGTATGCGCAGATTGTGAACGGCGCGCCGTACGATGTGTTTCTTGCCGCCGATATCGAACGACCGCGATTGCTGGTGAATTCGGGAGCGGCCGAGGCAGATACCTACGCGGTCTATGCGACCGGTTACCTGGTGTTGTGGTCGATCGACCCGGCCTATCGGAAGGAATCCTGTTTCGAGGATTTCAAGGCAGGTCGCTTTTCAAGACTGGCGATCGCCAATCCGGAAACGGCACCCTACGGTCTTGCGGCCAAACGTTTGCTCAGGGCGGCGGGGCTATGGGACGCGATGACCGACAAGCTCGTATTCGGCGAAAACGTATCGCAGACCTTCCAGTTCGCAGCGACCGGCAACGCGAGTTTCGGCCTGGTCGCTGCATCGCAGGTATTGGCAAGCGAGTCCGCGTCATCGACCTGCCTGGTGCGTTTTTCCGGTGAGTTTGACGGCGCGGCACGTGTCAGCCAGGCAGGTGCCGTGCTCAGGAGGTCGCGTCGCCCTGATGAGGCGCGGCAATTCATGGCGTACCTGGTGTCGCAGGAAGTGCGCGCACTGCTTAGCCAGCAGGGCTATCAATGATGGACCTGGGCCCGCTTTTTCTTTCCGTAAAACTGGCGCTGGTAACGACTGTCATTCTCATCGTGCTCGGTGCGCCGTTGGCATGGTGGCTGTCGCAGACCCGCTCACGCTGGCAGCCGATCGTTCAGGCGGTCGTCGCGATGCCGATCGTCTTGCCGCCAACGGTGCTGGGGTTCTATTTGCTGGTGGTGCTCGGCCCCTATGGCGCGATTGGCAGCTGGTGGGTGAGTGTTACCGGCAACGCGCTGACGTTCTCGTTTGCAGGCCTGGTCATCGCGTCGTGCATCTACAGCTTACCGTTCGCAATTCAGCCGATGCAAAATGCATTCGAGGCCGTTGCGAGGAAGAATATCGAGGCGGCGTGGACACTTGGAGCGTCAAAACTTGACGCATTTCTGAGCGTTGCTGTGCCACTTGCCGTTCGTGGCTTTGTCAGTGCAGCGGTGCTGAGCTTCGCGCATACGCTGGGTGAGTTCGGTGTTGTGTTGATGGTCGGCGGCAATATTCCCGGTGAAACACGCGTTGTGTCGATCGCCATATTTGATCATGTCGAAACACTGAACTACGCGGCCGCGCACCAGCTGTCGCTGATTCTGGTTGCATTCGCGTTCGTGAGCCTGCTGCTCATGTTCGTGATCAACCGACGGTGGCACAGGCGATGAGTTCGATTGCGATCAAGCACCACGTGTCGTTCGGCGATTTCAGCCTCGATGTCGACACGCGTGTTCCCGACAGGGGCGTTACCGGGGTATTCGGCGAATCCGGCTCCGGTAAGACGAGCCTGCTACGGTGTATTGCCGGGCTGGAGCGCTCTGCAACAGCGGACTCGACAGCCGTCCATAAGCGGCGCATCGGGTATGTCTTCCAGGAGCCGCAACTTTTTGCGCATCTTAATGTTCGGCAAAACATCGAGTACGGCATGCGACGCAATCCCGTGGCCGGTACGTCGCTTGATGAAGTGGTTTCGCTGCTGGAGATCGGCGGCTTACTGGATCGTTCCGTATCCGGATTATCCGGTGGCGAGGCGCAACGTGTCTCGATCGCCCGCGTACTTTGTCAGTCGCCGAAACTGATTCTGATGGACGAGCCGCTGTCGGCGCTCGACGAGCGCCGACGCAACGATGTGCTGCCTTACCTCGATCGCCTGCACGCCGAGTCAGCGGTGCCGATAATTTATGTCAGCCACAACATCGATGAAATTTGCCGGCTCAGCGATCACCTGCTGATCATCGATAATGGCAGGCTTGTCGCCGAAGGGGAGTTGCACCAGGTGCTGTCGCGAACCGATCTGCCGCAGCTCGGCGGTCGAAATGCGGGCGCGATCATCGAGGGGCAATCCGTCGAGTACGACAGCGAATTCGACCTGACGGCGTTCCGGTTCTCAGGAGGTCAACTCTGGGTACCGGGTACGTTTGAATCGACAAGCGTGCGCCTCAGGGTGAGCGCTAGCGATATCAGCCTGAGTCGGACGCGGGCCGAATCAAGCACGATTCTGAATATTCTGCCGTGCAGGATTGTTGCCATTCACGCCGAGAGCACCGCCGCCGATCTCTTGAGACTGCAACTCGGCAGCGATTACCTGGTGGCCAGAATTACACGCCGGTCGTCCAGCGCGCTGAACCTGAAGACAGGTGACGAGCTGTATGCGCAAATCAAGTCAGTGACTGTTCGCCGCTGAAAGCAGTGCCTCAAATGACTGCGGGGTAATCGATGGCGGGAGTCGAGCCGCGAGCTCGTCTTCGATGGGAATATCCCAGGTACCGATCATGCAGGCGATGGTCACGTACATTCCCTGAATTGCGACGATGTCCATAATCTGGTGATCGGAAAAATGCTGTTCCAGGTCGTCCCGTATCGACCCGGGCAGGCAACGGTCCCGGATCAACGAGTCGACTGCGCTGAGTAAGGCCCGGTCGCCGGCATGCCAGCCTTCTGCATCGGGCCCCTTTGGCACGCGTTCGATTTCGTCCAGCGTCAGGCCCGCCGCGAGGCCACGATCGACATGTGCAGCCCATTCGTACCACGCGCGCATGTGTACGGCGACGCGGAGAATCAGAATTTCCGTTTCGCGCAATTCGAGCGAGCCGCCATGCACAGCGTACATGCGGTAGGTCCACCAGGCTTTCAGCAGGGCCGGATGATTGGCGAGCAGGCGATGAAGGTTGATGGGTCGTCCCTGCATTTCATCGATGATGTGTTGCAGTGATGGATCCCATTGGCTCGGTGGCAGGGGTTTCATGCAGGGCTCCGCTTATTCATTGTCGTTATGTGCGCTGTGTCAACTCATCACTGTGCATCGCGATGCACAATGGTTTCAATACCCAAGCGGCCACATTCCGACCCCAAATGACCTCACAGGTGTACTACATAATAGTCGCGATGATGCTGGCAAGCGCCACGTTATCGGCGATTTTCTTTATCGCCTGGAAAACTATGGGCGAAAAGAGGTATGCCCTGAGCTGGTCAGTCGCCTTTCTCGCAGCTACCTTGCAATGGTTTTTTAATCTTCAGCCCAAGCTGTTCCCGAGCTTTGAGGTTTACTGGCTGACCGTGAATGCCTTCGCGCTCGCCGTCATTACACTGGGCATTCGCGGCCATTGCCAGCGAACACGCTGCCAGTACCTGCCCGGCAACCTTTGGCCCTATGCCGGCCTGTTGTATGCCGCCGTCGTCTGGGCGACCGTCATCGAGCCGAACGTGGGATTGCGGACTGCGCTGATTCCGGCCGCTGCCTGCCTGAGCTTGTTGCTGTCGGCCATCATTGTCCTGCGACATCGCGATGTGCCTCGGCCCGCAGAATGGGCAGCGGGTACCAGCCTGGTGCTGTTTGGAATCTCACAGGGCATTGCTGCCGGCATGGCGGCCATGCAGGGCCCGACGGGTGATATCACCTACCAGGCGCTCTACCTGAACTTCAATTTCATGACCTTGCCAGCGGGTTACATGGCCACCGGTATGTTCGTGATCTTCATGCTGGCATCGGATATCTCCATCGATATGAAGGAGATCGCGATTCGCGACCAACTGACCGGGGTCCTCAACCGTCGTGGTCTTGGCGAGCAGGGCGCGCAGGCCTACGCAAGCTCGCGGCGGACGGGTCGACCGGTGTCGGTTGTCATGACGGACATCGATCGCTTCAAGACCATCAATGACGATTTCGGTCACGCCTGCGGAGACGATGCGCTGGTGCATTTTTCGAAGCTGCTGATCGAGGGTCGGCGCGCGGAAGATATCCTGGCGCGCGTTGGCGGCGAGGAATTTGCATTGATTTTGCCCGGAACCCCGCTTGAAAGAGCGCTCGAAATTGCGGATCGCCTGCGGACAAAAATCGAGGCCAAGGAAATGATGGTGAACGGTGTCGCCGTTAATATGACCGCCAGCTTTGGCGTCGCCGCGATATCGGCAAAGGACACCTGCCTGTCCGACACAATTACTCGTGCAGACAGGGCGCTGTATCGTTCCAAGCGTGCTGGCCGCAACCAGGTTGATCTGGATTCCTCACAGAAGATGCTTGCCGAAGACGGAACGCTCAAATCCATCGTCAGCTAGCGCGAGCAGTGTAAGATGTCCGCCGCGATCTAACCGGGCGGTAAGCGATGGTTGCAAAAGATAGAGTGGTGGGCGTGATCGGTGGCATGGGGCCTGCCGCGACTGTCGATTTCATGTCACGTGTCATGGCCGAAACACCGGCCGAAACCGACCAGCAGCACCTGCGTATGATGGTCGATCACAACCCGCGTATTCCAAGCCGGCAACTCGCGATGCGGGGCCTGGGCGAAAGTCCGGGGCCGACACTGGCCGCGATGGCCCGCAGGCTGGAGATTGCCGGAGCCGACTTGCTGGTAATGCCGTGCAATCTTGCGCATGCCTGGCAAAGCGATATCGAGGCCGCCAGCAGTGTGCCGTTCATCAGTATCATAGACGCTTCAGTTGAGTCAGCACTCGCACGCAGTGAAGACGGTAGAGCGATCGGGCTGATGACGACACCCGGCTGTTTTACTGCGGGGCTTTACCAGCAAGCCTTTGTCGCCAGTGGTCGGCCGTTGATTCTGCAAACAGCACAAGAGCTTGCGACGACCATGGCGCTGGTGGAGCAAATCAAGTGTGGCGATCTGTCCGTTGACGTTGCTACGGGGCTGCGCGAGCAGGCGAATCAGCTTATTGCCCGTGGCGCCAGGGTGTTGCTCGCAGCCTGCACCGAATTGCCGCTCGTTCTCGATGAGTCGATGTTTGACGTCGCGTTCGTGTCCTCAACTGACGAGCTTGCGAGAAAAACCGTCGCCGTCGCGCGGGGACGCGAGTTGAAGGCTGACCAAAATTAGAAACGATACA
>CAXBKH010000010.1:0-150119 GCA_963976365.1 uncultured bacterium
ACCAGCCGATCGCATCAGGCAGGTGCAGGTCACGCAACGGAAGCTGGCTCGGATCCACGGCTAGTGTGTCCTCCGACCGAGAGCGGTCTGCAAGGTCGACACCGGGTCGTCGTCCGTTGACATTGGCATCAGGTGCACACCGTAGCGATGACAAAACAGCTCCAGCGCATGCGATCGCTCGACAAATTCGTGTTCGTAGTCACGCCTGGCGGCCGCCGCATAGGTGTCGATGGCGAGTTCGTCGTCTGCAGACACGATTCGATAACGGCCCGGCGGCGGCAGTTGCCGTTCAAGCGGATCGTTCAGAAATACCGCGAGAACTTCGTTATGGCGCGCGACACTTGAAAGGTACGACTGTGCCGCTCGCGAGAATCCGATGAAGTCGCTGATGACGACGACGAGGCTGCCCGGTCGCGCGACACGTCGCAGTGACGACATCGCCTGCTCGAAGGGAACCAGGTTCTTTTCGTCCTCACCCTTGCCACGACCGCCGTCAGTGGCTTGATCGGGCCAGTCCGGGTGTTCGACCAGCTGATGCACATAACGCAATGCGGCACGCCGTCCGAGGCGCGGTTTCAATTCGCGGTGCGTGGTGTCACCGAACACGATGCCGCCAAGGCGGTCACCGCGATGGTGTGCAGCCCAGGCGATCAACGCCGCTGTACGACTCGCATTGACGGATTTGAAACAACCACGCGTCGCAAAGTGCATGTTCGACCGAAGGTCGGTTACCACGAGCACGGGTCGTTCGCGCTCTTCGCGAAACAATTTCGTGTACGCGGTCGTGCTGCGTGCCGTGACGCGCCAGTCGATGCTGCGCGGGTCGTCACCGGGCTGGTAAGGCCGTGATTCGTCGAATTCCATACCACGACCGCGAAAGTGCGAAACATAGGCACCGGTCTGCAGCGAATTGACCCGCAACACATCCAGCGCGACTGCACGCGCCGGGCCATTCAGGCGAATCAGGCCAGCCTGGCTGACGCTGACCGGCGATGAATCCTTGTCAATGTGATCCAGCCGGTGCACTAGGGCACTCCAACACCGTCCAGTATGCCGGTGATGATCGTGTTTGAGTCGATGCCATCGGCCTCCGCTTCGAAACTCAACACGAGGCGATGCCGCAACACGTCCGGCGCAACGTTCTGGATATCTTCCGGCGCAACGAAATCGCGGCCGGCAAGCCAGGCGTGCGCGCGAGCGGCCCGGTCAATGCCCATGCTGGCGCGCGGGCTGGCCCCGTACAGCACCTGGCCCTCCAGCGACGAATCAACGGCGCCCGGGTTCCGGGTGGCGACGACGACGTTCACAATATATTCCTCGAGTTCCGGCGCGAGATGCAGGTTCAGGATCTGTTGCCGTGCGTCCATTATCGACGCGCGCGATAACAGCTCGGGAGGCTGGAACGCGTCGCGGACGCTCGCCTTCGCTTCGTCTCGATTCAAAACAAGAATGCGGCGTTCGTCTTCGATCGACGGGTAGCCCACCTGGACATGCAGCAGGAAGCGATCCAGCTGGGCTTCCGGCAGCGGGTAGGTGCCTTCCTGTTCGATCGGGTTCTGCGTCGCCATCACCATGAACAGGTCTTCGAGCGGGTAACTTTTCTGGCCCACCGAAATCTGCCGTTCTTCCATTGCTTCGAGTAGCGCCGACTGCACCTTGGCCGGCGCGCGGTTGATTTCGTCGGCGAGAATCAGGTTGTGGAACAGTGGGCCCTTGCGAAACTCGAAGGTGCCCTCTTGCGGACGATAAATATCGGTGCCGGTCAGGTCTGCCGGCAGCAGGTCCGGCGTAAATTGCAGGCGGTGAAAGTCTCCTTCAATACTTTCGGCGAGCACCTTGATCGCGCGGGTCTTCGCGAGACCCGGCGCGCCCTCGACCAGCAGGTGGCCGTCGCACAGCAAGGTAATCAGCATGCGATTAATCAAATGCGCCTGACCGATGATCAGCCCACTGGCGTGTGCTTCAAGTTTTTGAAATTGTTCTGCGACGCTCATTAATCACTCCGAAGTATGCAGCGGCGTGCCATTCTAGAGAGGATGCTTGAGAAGACCAACCGGTCGCAGCACTTTTTCCTCACAATCCGGCCCATCTTGAGTAGTATTAGCGCAAATTCAGACCAGACAAATTCAATTCCATTGCCAGAAGTTTTCGAAAAGCCACTATTCGCGCGCATATTGCAGGTCACCGGCTTGCTGTCCCTGGCACCGCTTGGCGCTTGCGAGCCAGCCGTTGAGCAGGGCTATCAGCCGCCGGTGCCGGCCCAAAGTACCTGCGGTGCGGACAGCGAGCTTCGCGCCTCGCTGTACGGCAGTATTGAGACCACACTTCAATGGACGGGTTCCGACATGGGCTGTGAAAGCATGCCGCGCCCTAACGGCGAAGGTATCAGGCTGAGAATTTCCGGTGACGTATTGGGGGAGCAGCTGGCGTTCATCCTCGCCATGCCGGGGCTCAGGCCGGGTGAACAGGGCATCGAATCACCGACCAATGTGACCGCAACCGTCGAAGGCAGCGGTCGATTCTTCAGCACGCCCGACCTCGACTCTTGCTTCACCGACGTCACCGCGCAAACCCCTTTGCCGGACCACGTCGACCAATACGCCCTGGCTGGCACGCTATTTTGCGTCGCCCCACTCGGCGAACTCAATGGTGACTCGGCGATCTCGATTCCCAGCCTTACATTCAACGCTGTGATCAATTGGGCCTCGAAATGACCTCGCTCGATTGCAGCGACCGCTCGCGGAAATTTTTCCGCTTACTCCGGGTGACTGCCATCTTGTTTGGGGCGGGGTTACTGGCCGGGGTGTCTTGCGGCGGGTCGACGGAAGCGTCGCCGCCGGGAGTTGCCGGGCTCGATGAGCAGTTCGAGTACGACACGCTGGTGATAGAAGCGGACGATGGTCAGGCCCACACCTTTAAGGTCTACCTCGCAACGAGCCGTGATCAGCAACGGCAAGGGCTGATGTTTATCCGCAGTCTGCCCGATGATGTCGGCATGCTGTTTATCTACAAAGAAAGCGCTGTGCATTCCATGTGGATGAAAAACACCTACGTGCCTCTGGACATCGTTTTTGCAACCGGAGACGGAGCAATCGCAACGGTTATCCGCGATACGACACCATTGTCTCTTGAATCACTCAGCTCCGGCGTGCCAGTTCGTTACGTACTCGAACTCAAGGCCGGTACAACGCGGCGGCTCAGCATTGGGAAAAAAAGCCGGCTGATTTGGCGCGGCGCCGCTGATTGATTCGAGACGCGGTGTAGTTGCATCGCACCGAAGCGACGTTGTGCCGAATACTGATCGTCAGTCTTGTCCGGCCGGCAACGTGGCAGCGATCGCCTCGGCGAGATAGCTTACGTTTTGCTCGGTGATTCCGGCGACGTTAATGCGACTCGAGTCGGCCATGTAGACGCCGTAATCTTTCTTCAGCTGTGCTACCTGCTCGACGGAAATTCCCAGAAAACAAAACATCCCCGCTGCGCGCCGCAAATGAGAAAAGTCGTGGCCCGGTGCTTTGCTGGATAGCGCATCGGCCAGCAAGGTTCGCATCGCCTGAATCCTTTCCCGCATGTCCGCAAGCTCCACCAGCCAGGCGTTTCTTAATGTATCGTTATTTAGAATCAGGCTGACGACCGCAGCGCCATGATCCGGTGGCACCGAGTAGATCGTACGCACCACATTGTTCACCTGGCTGTCCACGATTTCGCGACTCGCCGCGTCTGCTGACAAGATCGACAAGGTGCCGACGCGATCGCGGTACAGACCGAAATTCTTCGAACAGGAAGCCGATACGATCATCTCCGGAACGCGCGCCGCCATGGTTCGCACGGCGGCCGCATCGGCATCAAGATCTGTTGCGAATCCCTGGTAAGCCATGTCAATAAACGGCACCAGGCCACGCTCGACGACAATGTCGGTAATGGCCGCCCATTGATCTTCCGACGGATCCAGACCCGACGGGTTGTGGCAACAGGCGTGCAGCAACACAATGTCGCCCGCCGGCGCAGTGCGAAGCGCCGAAAGCATTTCGTCGAACTTGATGACATGTTTGTCGGTGTCATAGTACGGGTAGGACTTCAATTTCAGACCGGCACCGCCCAGCAACGGAATGTGATTTGCCCAGGTTGGCTCACTCGCCCAGACCGTCGTGTCAGTCGCCGCCCTGAGGATCAGTGAGGCGGCCACCCGAAGCGAGCCGGAACCGCCAGGTGTCTGTAGGGTCGTTAGACGATCGTGCGGCGCCGCGTCGCCGAAAATCAGTGCCTGCATCGACGCATTGAAATCGGCGGCACCCGCAGTTCCGATATAGGTCTTGCTGACCTGCGTGTCGACCAGAATCTGCTCTGCTTTTTTGACCACGTCGAGCACCGGTGTATGGCCCTCTGCCGTGCGATAAACGCCAACACCAAGGTCGATCTTGTTGCCGCGCGGATCATTGCGATGTTCGGCGATGAGCCCGAGGATGGCGTCCGCTTTGACGGCCTGCAGTGTTTCGAACAAGGGTATACTCCGCTAGGGTTGCGCGTTTCAGGCAAATAAGCGCCGCATTGTACACACAAAAACGCCGGCTCAAAGGCCGGCGTCTTGTGTCTTGCCTGGGTCTTGTCGGATCAGGCTTTCGGTGCCCACACGGAACACCAGCCACCGGCTGCGACCGCCTTACCCGGGAAAATCTGGCAAGGACGCCATTCATCGCCATCCGCACCCTGCACCAACGCGCAGTTGGCACAGCTCTGCTCGGCAGCCGGGTTGGTTCGCGACCCCGCGTCTACCGTCGATGCATCGTGAGTATATTTCATCGCCTTCGCCATCGGATCGTCGGGTGACAAGTGCGGCAAGTCATCGGCACGCGCGTCGCGACCCGGTGTGGCAATGTATGCAGCCGCTGTGACAGCCGATAATTGAATAAATTTTCTGCGAGGCATTGTGCTCAAGGTTCTCTCCTTATCTGTGCTTGTCCTGATCCCGGAACAACGTCGGGAAAACAAAATTCTAGTCGATTCAGGCGCGGAGTCTAGCGGACTTTCCTGAACGCCAGCATAACGGTATATGCGTATGAAATCATTCGTGTTTTGAGAACGATTCTCATTGCGGCCTGCAGCCCCCGTCACTGGGATATACTGCCTGCCCCAACCATCAAATCCGTGCGAAATGACAGCCAGCAGTCATGCAATAAAGATCAGCAAAATCAGCGGCGATTCCGCAACGTCGTTTGCTGACCAGGTTGCGGTTGAGGAGCCGCTGGAGATTCGCCTTGGCTACACGACACCGACGGGCCGCACAACCAGCAGTGTGTCGATTACGATGCGCACGCCTGGCGACGACGCCGAACTCGCCACCGGGTTCCTGTTTTCCGAATCCATCGTCCGCTCCAGGAACGACATCGCACGGGTGGAGCATTGCGGACCGCCGGCGCCTGACTCCGGCAACCACAACATCATTCGCGTCGATCTGGCGCCTGCGGTCAGCGTCGACCTCGGGCGCCTGCAGCGACATTTCTACACGACATCGAGCTGCGGTGTTTGCGGCAAGTCGTCACTCGATGCGCTGCGTGTTACCGGAGCTGAAAGGCTCGGCGATAATCACCCGCAGTTCAGTCGCGAGGTGCTGGCCGGAATGCCTGCCGCTCTGCGAGAGCGCCAGGACACTTTTGACCAGACAGGTGGACTGCATGCCGCTGCCGCTTTCACTTCACAAGGTGAAATCCTGGTAGTGCATGAGGACGTCGGGCGTCACAATGCCGTCGACAAAGTGGTCGGTTCACTCATGGCGAGCCATAGACTGCCTGCCAGCGACCTTGGCCTGATGGTATCGGGACGCGCCAGTTTCGAGCTGATGCAAAAAGCGTTGATGGCTGGCATGCCGCTGCTCGCTGCTGTCAGCGCGCCCTCCAGTCTCGCCGTCGCGCTAGCCAACGAATTCCATGTAACGCTGATTGGCTTCCTGCGCGGCGATACATTCAACATTTACTCTGGCGAGGAACGCATAGGCTGATGGCAAGAATCGACGAAAAAACAACCAGCGAAATTGTCGCCGCACACGGCGCTAAACCGGAGCTCCTGGTGCAGATCCTGGCGAACATCGTAAGGCGTTTCGGCTGGATCCCCGAGGCAACGATTCGGCAGCTTGCGAGCGAGCTGAACCTGTCGCGTGCGGACGTACATGGCGTTGTTGAGTACTACCACGACTTCCGGACCACCGAGCCAGGCCAGCATATCGTCAAGATTTGCCAGGCCGAGGCCTGCCAGGCCATGGGCAGCGAAGACCTCACCGCTTACGCGGAAAAGTCACTTGCGATGAGCCTGCACGACACCGAAAACGACATTACGCTTGAACCTGTTTACTGCCTCGGCAATTGTGCGTGTTCGCCGGCGATCATGATCGATGGCAAGACATTCGGTCGCGTTGATGAACAACGTTTCAACACCCTGATCGACGCAATGCGAGGTGACAACTGATGGCCCGCACGAAAATTTACGTCCCTCGCGAAACCACGGCCGTATCGGTCGGCGCTGATGACGTCGCGCTTGAGATTGCACGTGTCGCGAAAAAAACGGGCGCCGAGATCGAATTGATTCGCAACGGTTCATGGGGCGCCTGCTGGCTTGAACCACTGGTAGAAGTCGATGTTGACGGTGCGCGCATTGCTTACGGCAACGTCGCCGCCGGCGATGTGCAGGGCCTGTTCGATGCGAACTTTATTACCGGCGGCGAACACCAACGCCGGCTCGGTCCAACCAAGGATATTCGCTACCTGGCCGAGCAGGATCGCTGGACTTTCTGGCGCTGTGGACTGACGAATCCGTTGTCCTTGCAGGACTTCGAACAACACCAGGGATTCAAGGCCCTGCAAAAGGCGCTGCAAGACGGTCCGGAATCCGTTCTGCAAGCCTTGGAATCCTCAGGGCTTCGCGGACGTGGTGGTGCCGGCTTCCCAACCGGCATCAAGTGGCGCACCGTCGCCAACACGGAGGCAGACCAGAAATACATCGCCTGTAATGCCGATGAAGGCGACAGTGGCACCTTCTCCGACCGCATGCTGATGGAGGGCGATCCGTTCGGACTCATCGAGAGTATGGCGATCGCAGGTTTCGCGGTGGGCGCGAGCAAGGGGTATATCTACCTTCGCTCGGAATACCCGTTGACGCACTCGATCCTGTCGCGCGCGATCGACACGGCGCGTGGCGCCGGCTGGCTCGGTAACAATATCCATGACAGCGATTTCAGCTTCGACATCGAGCTGCATATCGGAGGCGGCAGCTACGTCTGCGGTGAAGAAACGGCAATGCTCGAAAGCCTCGAAGGCAAACGCGGCATCGTTCGCTCCAAACCGCCGCTGCCTGCACACGAGGGATTGTTCGGAAAACCAACGGTCGTAAACAACGTTGTCACGTTGGCGTCTGTATCCAACATCGTGAATCTTGGCGGCGAGCGTTACGCTGCGATGGGCGTCAATCGGTCCAAGGGTACGCTCGCATTTCAGCTCGCCGGCAACATCAAGCGCGGCGGTCTCGTTGAAAAAGCCTTTGGCATCACGCTGCGAGCGCTGATTGAGGACTTCGGCGGCGGCACCGCCAGCGGTCGGCCCGTGAAAGCGGTGCAGGTCGGCGGCCCGCTCGGCGCCTATATCCCGTCCGAGCAGCTCGATGTACCGATGGACTACGAGGCATTTGTTGGCATCGGCGCCATGATCGGCCACGGCGGTATCGTCGTATTCGATGACAGCGTGAATATGGCCAAACAGGCGCGCTTTGCGATGGAGTTCTGTGCCATTGAATCCTGCGGCAAATGTACGCCCTGCCGTATCGGTTCAACCCGTGGGGTCGAAGTCATCGACAGGATGATTGCGGGCAACAACCGGGAAGAAAACTACGATTTGCTGGTCGAATTGTGTGACACGATGGAAGGGGCGTCGTTATGTGCAATGGGCGGAATGACCCCCTATCCCGTTCGAAGTGTTCTAAACTACTTTGCAGAGGACTTTGCCCCCTCTAAAGAGAAAGCGCTATGAACAAGGTACGGCAGAAAGACTACGGAACCCCCGCCAGCATAGGCGTCGGCGAGGTCAGGGTCGAAATCGACGGCATGCCTGCAACGGTCAGGGCGGGCACCAGTATCCTGCGCGCGGCGCGCGAGTCGGGTATCGATGTACCGAAACTATGCGCGACCGATAATCTCAAGGCTTTCGGCTCCTGCCGCATGTGCGTCGTCGAAGTTGAGGGACGCAAGGGCTTTCCCGCCTCCTGCACCACGCCGGTCGAAGACGGCATGAAAATCCGTACTCAGACGACTGCGCTGGAGAAACTTCGCCGCAACGTCATGGAACTTTATATTTCCGATCACCCGCTCGATTGCCTGACCTGCTCGGCAAACGGCGACTGCGAATTGCAGGACATGGCCGGTGCCGTCGGCCTGAGAGAAGTCCGCTACGGTTTCGATGGTGAGAATCATCTCGACGTCGGCGTCGACACCAGCAACCCTTACTTCCAGTTCGACGGCAGCAAGTGCATTGTTTGTTCCCGTTGTGTTCGCGCCTGTGACGAAGTTCAGGGCACATTCGCATTGACGATCCAGGGCCGAGGTTTCAAGAGCAAGGTCTCGGCCGGCATGGATGAGGGCTTCCTCGGCTCCGAATGCGTGTCCTGCGGCGCCTGTGTACAGGCCTGTCCGACAGCGACGCTGATGGAAAAGAGCATCGTCGATCACGGTCTGCCGGACCACAAGGTGATCACGACCTGTGCCTACTGCGGCGTCGGATGTTCGTTCCAGGCCGAAATGAAAGGTGACCAGGTCGTGCGCATGACCCCTTACAAGGATGGCGAAGCCAACCACGGACATTCCTGCGTCAAGGGGCGTTTTGCCTGGGGTTATGCGTCGCATCGTGATCGCGTTATGAAACCGATGATTCGCGAGCATACGAGTGACCCGTGGCGCGAAGTGAGTTGGGACGAAGCCATTCAGTACAGCGCGAAACGATTCAAGGACATCCAGGCGAAGTACGGCCGCAAGTCGATCGGCGGTATCACGTCATCGAGATGCACCAACGAAGAAGTCTACGTCGTGCAAAAATTTGTTCGCACGGCGATGGGCAACAACAACGTGGATACTTGTGCGCGGGTTTGCCACTCACCGACCGGATACGGCCTCAAGCAAACACTGGGCACATCGGCCGGCACGCAGCCGTTTGACAGCGTGATGGATGCCGATGTCATCGTCGTGATTGGTGCAAACCCGACCGAGGCGCACCCGGTGTTCGCGTCACAAATGAAGCGACGCCTGCGCGAAGGCGCCAAGCTGATCGTTGTCGATCCACGGCAGATCGGCCTGGTTCGCTCGGCGCATGTCAAAGCCGAACACCACATCGCACTGGCACCGGGAACCAATGTGCCAGTCATCAACGCGCTCGCCAACGTCATCGTCAGCGAAGGTCTGGTCGACGAGGAATACGTTCGCGCCCGCTGCGACATGGAGTCCTTCGAGGCCTGGAAGTCGATGATCCTGCGCCCCGAGAATTCGCCGGAATCCGTTGCGCGCATCGCCGGTGTCGATGCGGCAACGCTGCGGGAAGCGGCGCGCCTTTACGGCTCGGCGAACAACGCGGCAATTTACTACGGACTCGGCGTCACCGAGCACAGCCAGGGCTCGACGATGGTCATGGGGATGGCCAATCTCGCGATGGCGACCGGCAATATCGGTCGCACCGGCGTGGGCGTCAATCCGCTGCGCGGTCAGAACAATGTTCAGGGTTCCTGCGACATGGGTTCGTTCCCGCATGAGCTGCCTGGCTACCGCCATATATCCGGCGACGAAGTCCGCTCGGACTTTGAGAAACACTGGGGCGTGACCCTCGATGCCGAACCGGGATTCCGCATTCCCAACATGTTCGATGCCGCCATTGCCGGTGAATTCATGGGCATGTACATCCAGGGCGAGGACCTTGCGCAATCGGATCCGAACACGCTGCATGTCGAAGCCGCCTTGAGCAACATGGAATGCATCGTCGTGCAGGACCTGTTCCTGAACGAGACGGCGAAGTTCGCTCATGTATTTCTGCCGGGCACATCGTTTCTCGAGAAGGACGGCACGTTTACCAATGCGGAACGCCGCATCAACCGCGTTCGCCCGGTGATGCCGCCGCGGCAGGGCAAGGACGAGTGGGTTATCACGCAGGAGCTGGCCCAGGCGATGGGTTATGCGATGCATTACGAGTCCGCCGCCGCGATCATGGACGAAATCGCAGAGCTCACGCCTACATTCCGGAATGTCAGCTTCAAACTGCTCGATGATATCGGCAGTGTGCAGTGGCCGTGCAACGAAGCGGCGCCGACCGGCACGCCGATCATGCACATTGAACAGTTTGTCCGTGGCAAGGGTTTGTTTGTTGAAACAGACTATGTACCGACCGAAGAGAAAGCCAATCGCAAGTTCCCACTGTTGCTGACGACCGGCCGTATCCTGTCGCAATACAACGTCGGAGCGCAGACGCGGCGGACCGCCAACAATGTCTGGCACTCGGAAGACGTGCTGGAGGTGCATCCCAGCGATGCCGAGATGCGCGGCATTCGCGACGGTGAGCTGGTGTCGCTGGCGAGCCGCAAAGGCGACATTACACTGCGCGCCGAGATCACGACACGCGTCAAGCCCGGCGTTGTCTACACGACATTTCACAACCCGGAAACCGGCGCCAACGTGGTCACGACGGAGTTTAGCGACTGGGCAACAAATTGCCCCGAGTACAAGGTCACGGCTGTGCAAATCGCACCGGCGTCACACCGTTCCAGCTGGCAAAAGGAATTCGCGAAACGCGCCGAAGTTCAGGGTCAGATTGCAGAATCAACCTGATCTCCCTCCAGGTACGGTTCCCAATGTGAACCGAAGCGCCTAGAATATCCAAAGGCTTGATCCGACTCTGGGGAATCGGCGATGAAACTAAGACTTGTTCTTGTTACGGCTGCAATCGCTCTTTTAAGCGGTTGTGCATCTTCAAAAATGATTGTCCAGGAGAATCAGGAGCTGGTTGCTCCATCGGCTGGCAAAGCACAGGTTGTATTCATGCGCTCGACATTTGTCGGCAGCGCGATTCAGGCCAGCGTCTTCGACGTGACGTCGGGGGAACCGGAGTTTATCGGCATTATCTCGAACGACACCAAGCTGGCGCACAAGACGGATCCGGGCAAGCGCGTGTTCATGGTGGTTTCAGAGGCGGCCGACTATATGGAAGCCGATCTTGCAGCCGGCAAGACCTATTACTCGATGGTGACGCCGAGGATGGGGGCCTGGAAGGCGCGCTTCAGCATGTACCCGGTACGCAATAGCGGCGGCGGCGAGTTTCAGTACGATTCCAAGCAATTTAAAGACTGGCTTGAGAAAACGCGATTCGTGACGAACACAGCCGAATCGAAGGCCTGGGCGAAGGAAAACTTGAGTAATATCAAGGATAAGCACGCCCGCTATTGGGAAGTCTGGAAACAAAAATCGCCTGCGGACCTGGCGGAAAGAACGCTTAATGCGGATGACGGAGTTTAGAGGAGCTCACTATGACACGCACCGTTTCGATTGTTATTGCAGCCTTGCTACTGCTGCTGTCAGCGGATGCTTCGGCTCGCACGACGATTCACCATTTCGACGTGGCCGACATTTTCAATAATCCCGAGTACGCCAGCCGTTTGCAGGGCGTCACGTTTTATTTTGGCGGTCAGTCGCACGGCGAAATCGTGAAGTCTTATGGCGAATATCGCACCAATAAGAAGACTAACGCGTTTAACAAATCTGACAAGGAGGCCTGCGAATGGGTCATGCTGTCCGCGCTGCTCTCATTACACAGTCGCGCGATGGATCTCGGCGCGAATGCGGTGGTCAATGTGCGCTCCAACTTCAAGAACAACCTGTTTGTCAGTGATACACAGTACTCATGCGGCGCAGGCGGCATCCTTGCGGGTGTCGCGCTGATTGGCGATGTCGTTAAGATTGAGTAATCAGGCTAGCTGTGACGCTTGAAAATTAGCGATGTATTGATACCGCCAAACGCAAAATTATTGTTCATGACGTACTCGACGTCGAGATCGCGACCTCCGCCTGTGATGTAGTCCAGGCTGGCGCAGTTGGGATCGATATTGTCCAGGTTGACGGTCGGATTGAACCAGCCGTGGTTCATCATTTCGATGGCCACCCAGGATTCCAGTGCGCCGCAGGCGCCCAGCGTGTGTCCGGTGTAACTCTTCAACGCACTGATTGGAATGTTTTCTCCGAAGACGCCCAGCGTCGCATGTGTTTCGGCAATATCGCCGCGATCGGTCGCCGTGCCGTGTGCGCTGACGTAGCCGATGGCCGCGGGACTCAGCCCGGCATTCGCCAATGCCATCTCCATCACACGTTGCATTGTCGGTGCTGATGGTTGCGTAACATGCGCACCGTCTGAATTGGTTTCGAATCCGACGATTTCGGCATAGACCTTCGCGCCGCGTGCCAGCGCGTGGTCGCGTCGCTCCAGAACCAGGGTGCAGGCGCCTTCGCCAATGACGAGACCGTCGCGATCCCGATCGAAGGGCCGCGGCGTTATCTCCGGTGCATCGTTGCGAGTGCTGGTTGCATACAAGGTATCGAAGACAGCAGCCTGCGTTGGGCACAGCTCTTCGCCGCCTCCGGCCAGCATGATGTCCTGCTGGCCGCTCTTGATGGCCTCGTAGGCGTAACCAATGCCCTGGCTCCCCGAGGCACAGGCGACGGAGGTCGTATAGATACGGCCCGTTAACCCAAAGTAGACACCTACGTTTACCGGGGCGGTGTGGCCCATCATGCGGATATAAGTCGTTGCAGTTATGCCGTCCAGCGACTTGGACATCAACATGTTCGCAAAATCGGCAATTGCATCGGTACTGCCGGATGATGATCCGTAGGACACTCCGGCGCGTCCCGATTTCAACACCGGGTCATTGAGCAGACCAGCATCACGCAATGCGTTCTCGGTTGCCGCCGTTGCCATTTTGGAAACGCGACCCATGCTGCGGGTTTGTTTGCGCGTAAAGTGTTCCGGCATTTCGAAATCCGGTACCGGCCCGCCGAGCCGCGTGTGCAGCCCATCGTATTCGTCCCAGGCTTCCATGTGCCGGATTCGATTTTTCAGCGAACGCAAGGTTTGTTCTATTTCGGGCCAGTTATTGCCAACCGGTGAATAGGCGCCCGCGCCTGTGATAACTACGCGATGCATCAGCACATACCGCCATTGACCGAAATCACCTGCCGCGTAATGTATCCCGCTTCGGCCGAACAAAGAAAAGATACGGTGGCAGCCACCTCATCCGGCTTGCCGATTCGTCGCAAAGGAATCATATCCATGACCTTGTCCATTGGCAGGGACTCGGTCATCTCGGACTCAATCAGCCCGGGTGCGACGCAATTGACCGTGATCTCGCGCTTCGCGAGCTCCACTGCCAGGGATTTGGTCGCGCCAATGATGCCAGCCTTTGAAGCACTGTAGTTGCTTTGCCCGCGATTGCCTATTACGCCGGATACTGAAGAAATCGTGACTATGCGACCCGGTCTCCTGCGCCTCACCATCGGCATGACGACCGGCTTGAGCACGTTATAGAGTCCATTGAGATTCACGTCGATAACGCGATGCCAGTCATCGCTCGAGAGCATCGGGAAGGCGCCGTCTTTGGTAATACCGGCATTGCAAACAACGCCGTAGTACGCGCCAAACGACTCAATATCGGACTCAATTGCATTGGCTGTCGCTTCGGTGTCACTGACATCAAACTGCAGTAATCGCCCTTGTTGGCCGACAGCCTCAACCGCCGCCAGCGTTTTTTTACCACCGTCTCGATTGCTCGAGTAATGCACAGCAATGTCATAGCCATCGGCCGCGAGCCGAACGGCGATGGCGCGCCCGATACCGGAGCTCGCACCGGTAACCAGTACTGTGTCGCTGCTCTTGTTCACTACAAATCCGGTCCCTGTTCTTTCTCTGCTACGGCGAGGCGTGCGTTGGCGATGCACCTGTCACCCTGCATGATCTTGCAGTCGTAGGAGCCCAGGCCATTGCCGTCACGAATCAGTTCCTCGCAAATGGCCCGGTAGGTTTCGCCAATTGCAAAATGACTGACGCGGGCATTGAAGTGACGCGTCCCAAGGAGATACCCCAGCGGCGGCCCTTTTCCCTCAACCCTGGCACGCGCCCCGGCGTGTACCGCGACGCATTGTGCCATGAATTCGACACCAATATAGGCGGGTACCCCCAGCCCGACCTCGACAAACGCATCGTCCTGACCGACCGTCCATTCGCAAACGGTTGTCTCACCAATGCAGCCAACCAGCGTGTCGAGCAGCAGCATCGGCTCGCGGTGCATGACGAATTCTGCAGCGGGCAGGCCTATGCATTGTTCAAGGCTTTGAATCGAATTTAACTGCGGCACGCCAGTCGTCGCTCAATCCTTTCAATCAGGACAGCCGGCGAACCAATCAGCAGTTCGCGTGTGTTTGCATCCACGGGGACTTGTACGGTGCGTGCCCTGGTGTGCAGGACGCCATCCTCACTGTGAATCCTGTAGTCAACAACAAGCCGCAGCTCCCATTCGACAATACAGGCGGTCACTACAAATGTTTGATCCAGCGTCAGCGGTCGCACAAAACGTACACTGGTATCAACCACCGGCCAGACGTAGCCGGACTCCATCATGCTGGCATAGCTATAGTCGAGGTCTTCGAGCAGTGTGCGACGAACTTCCTCGAAATACTTGAAGTAGCGTCCATGCCAGACAACATCGGCTGGATCGACATCGTGGAACGGCACACGCAGGGTGACGCTGGCGGTTATGCCTTTGGAAAAATCGGTTTTGGTCATTGTTTTTCTGACTCGTCCCCGGCAGTTGAATCCGGCCTACCCCAGAAGTCGAAGAAATTGAACCATTGCAACGGAGCACGTATGACCTGATGCTCCAGCGCACTGGCAAACGCCTGTGCCGAGTTCGCGTAGGCTTGCTCCCGGTTTTTGCGGTCTGCACCAATTTGCTCGGCAAAGAACTCATAGCCAAGACGGTAGTTCCCGTCCAGGCGAAAGCAGTGTAGCAGGAATACCGGGCACTGCAGCAGCGTAGCAAGAACGTACGGACCGATTGGAAATCGTGCGGCATCACCAATAAACGTCGCCTCGGCAACGCGCTCGCTATCGCCGACCGGAACCCGATCACCGGCGATGACAACCCACTCGCCGCGATCGACTTTTTCTTTCAGCTTGAGAGCGAGACTCAGATCGACGTCGGTGACCTGTATCAGGTTCATCCGTGAGTCCGGGTCGCCTTGCGCCAGCAGGGCTGCAAAATTCTGTGCGTGCTGATCGTAGATCAAAACATTGATCGTAACTTCCGGGTGCCGATGTGCAATGCCACGCGAATACTCAAGGTTTCCGAAATGCGAGCCGATCAACAGGCAGCCACGACGCGTTGCAACAAAGTCGAACAGCGCTTTTTCTTCGCCGGGCGACATAAGTATGCCATCCGGCGTTTCGGCCCAGGCCAAATACTTGTCGAGCAGTGACTGTCCGAATATAAAAAAATGACGAAAAGCCCACCACCACAAGGGTCCGCGTCCGATGGCCTGCGGATACTCGCGGCGAACACGGCGCAGGTAGTCGAATGAAGCCCTGCGCGCCTCACGTCGTCGCAGGAAAAAATAGCTCATGACGAAGACGAGGACGACGTTGAATGCCCAGCGGCCGACGTATTTGTTGACCCAGATCATGATCTGCAATCCGCGCATCACGCCAGCTTCGCGCGTTGTCGCCCAGTGTCTGCTCATTGCTCATACTCCCTGCGCGATCGAAACTTCCGCGCCAGCAGTAGCGGCAGGCGAATCAGCATGCCGGCAAGCAGGCGGGTATGCATCCACGAGATCTCGAGGTTGTCGCGCAGGTAATGGAAGTGCGATTTCCCGTCGTCGGGATACGCGACCCTGACCGGCACATAGTACAGAGGAATGTCCGCCCAGACCGCGCGCACCAGCAGCTCCGGATCAAACGCCATACGCCGACCAAGACGGTTGTTGTCGATGATGGCAGTAATCGAGTCGAGCGGATACAGGCGATAGCCACACAAGGCATCCCGAATGTCGCGGCTCAGGGTTTCGAGGCAACTGAATGACAAAGTGATATAGCGTGCGTAGTAGCGGAGATTCGAAATGCTGTCATCAAATTGTGGCTCACCACAGATTACGCTGCGCGGCCGCTCGCTCGCAGCCCGCAAGAACAGATCGATATCGGCGACATCGTGCTGCCCATCGGCATCCACCTGCAGTGCATGTGAAAATCCTGCGTCGCGCGCCGTGCGCAATGCGGTCATAACCGCCCCGCCCTTACCGCGGTTCCGGGCATGTTTGATCAGCGTCGTATCAATAGCCGTTGCTTTAAGTAGTTTGTCGAGTCCATCGACAACCGCAGCCGGACTGGCATCGTCAACGACAACGAGCGGCAGCCCCTTCGCCGCCAGACGAGGCAGGAATCTGCGAAACTGCTCCAGGTGGTCGTAGTGCGGAACCACGATGCAGGTATTCACTGCCCGTCTCCGGCAAACCTGAGCTTGCCCTGCGAATAAATATTGCCGTGGGACGTGTATTCGAATGTCGCTTCGGTCGCACTCGTACGGGACAGCGTAAGGAGCAGAATCTGCGGTGGAACGACGACACTTTTGAATTTAAGTCGCAGCACCTCGCGCGGGACATCCTGGTGGCCGAAGTGTTGCTGAGCGAGTTTAATTGCCCAGTCCAGTTGCACGACACCCGGGAGTACCGGCCGCGCTGGAAAATGGCCTTTAAACCAGATCAGATCGTTCGCAATGTCGAGCTCAAACCGCCGAATCTCGCCGTCGATCGTTTGCGACCGGATGACCGGAAACTTCAAGAGCTGGAAACCCCCATCTGGCGCTTGTAATAGCGGCGAAACAGGTATTCAACACCCACCAGGAGGGCGACCAGGCAATAGGAAAGAAAGCCGTTGTAGAGTGTCCAGACTCGCAGCGACTGAGCGCTGCTCCAGATTGAAATAAGCCCGTTCAGCACGAAGAATGCCGCCCAGACGCCGGTAAGCCGATAAAGATACCTTGGTGCGTGCTCGCTCAACGGCCAGTTCCTGGCCCGCAAAATGCGCAGCAAGAGCGGGTCGCCGATTCGTAGCGAATTCAGAAACACGCCGCACAGCGTGAAATTGACGACTGCCGGGTAGTACAACAGCATTGTCTGGTTTGCCGAAATCGCGGCAGCCAGCGCGTAGGTGACGAAGACCAGCAACATTGGCAGAAGAACCGGTCGTTCACTCGGCAACAGGATGCCGAAGCGCATGGCGAGAAGGATCAGCAGCGCGATACCGAAAAAACCGGGCGGCAGGTGGTTGAGGCCGAACAGGATGATGAACGGATAGGCCGCGAGGCAGGCGACAAACAGGACCCGAATGACACTCGAGCGGTTCACGACACGGCTATAGCGTCTAAAACATCTCGTATGGTGCGGACTTCCTTGAACGTTTCCGGGGCAATCTTTCGGCCGGTCACTTCTTTCAACTGAACCAGCAAATCGACCGCGTCTATGCTGTCAATTTCAAGCTCTTCGTACAGGTTGGCGTCCATCGTCACGCTCGATTCTTCAACGTCGAATTGCTCGACCAGAATATCGCGAATCTTCAGATAAAGGTTTTCTGTGTCCATTCGCGCATTGTAGATCGGCTATGCAGAAAACTCCATGCGCTTCAGTTCACTGCCGATGCGTTCCCGGAGCGACTCATTCAATTGCTGACGCCGCACCCGCTCACTTAAACCACCGTCTGCCAGTTCACTGGTCGAGCAGGGTGGCAAAACCCGGATCGTGAATCTTGGGCGCGTGGCGGGTACGAAATACCACGGCAATTCCTTCGTCAGGAACAGCGGGTTGCAGCGGATTACGACCGGCAAAACCGCAACGCCGGTACGAGCCGCGACGGTTGCAGCGCCCGGCTTGAAAACGAGGCCTTCTCCAGCCCTGGACCGTGTGCCTTCGGGGAACAGCATCAGACTGCCGCCCGATTGCAGGTAGGCAACACATGACCCCAAGAGCTCTTCCGGCTGGCTGTTCGAAATATAATCAGCAGCACGCACGACACTGCGCATAAACAGGTTGCGGGTGACGGCGCCTTTGATGACGCAGTTTGCACGCGGAAACAATGAGGTAAGAATGACGACATCAATCAGCGTCGGATGATTGGCAACAATCAGCTGATTACGGGTGTCGTCAATATGTTCGGCCCCTTCAATCTTGTAGTCGAGGATACGCATGACTCGCATCATCTCCCAGAATCCGCCGAATGCTTTACCGACCAGGCGCCGTGCAGTGAACTTGCGTCGCTCGCTATCCCGGACAAAAACGAACAACAGCGGGAAAACCAGCACGCCCATGATCAGGCCGCCGACCCCGAAGACGATAAAGCTCAGCGTCGTCGCAACTAGCCGCCAGAAATGATCAATAAACTTCAAAAGGCGCATCGAAGTATTGTAGCCTGATGGTCAGGCACCCTGCCCGTAATCTTAGAGAGCTGGTCCGATTCGCAAACTATTTCAATTGAGCTCAAAGCCGGATACCACGCCCGGGACGCAAGTCGTCGCGGCCGTTCGGCGCATTGGCGAATCACGCCTGACACGACTGGCAGCACGCGCGGCCTGCGACGAGTTGCTCGCCGAACTTGCAGTCGCGACTGCCGGGCACGGCAACTGGACAGTTCGGCACTCGTCGGGCACGGCACCGACATTGTTGCACAACGGCCAACTTAGCCAGGCCTGTATCAGCGTGGCACATAGCGCGCACTGGATCGCCGCAGGTATCGCGACCAATGCCAACATTGGCGTCGACATTCAAGTGCACAAAGACAAGACCCGTTCGAGTTCGATTACAAACTTCCTCGACCTCCCCACCCCCAATTGCGGTGGCAGTCAGCTCGATTGGAGGTGGTTTTTTGATGCGTGGGTTTTGCGGGAGTCCATGGCGAAAGCGACCGGCGGCAGTTTGCTCGAGCGGCATGCGCTCGAGAGTGAGCTGGCCGTTGCCTGCGAGAGCCGTGGCGAGGTCGTCAGGGCCGCCGGGTTTGAGGCGCTTGTCGATCGAATTGAGCCAGGGGTCAGTTTCGCGGTTGTGGTTCAACATCATCGGGCCGTGCGACATTGCGCCTAGCCATCACCAATTACACGGCGACTTCTGCGGCCGGCACCGGCCTCGAGGAACTCAGGCGTTCGCTCACGGAGCGCCGATCCGGGCTCCGTCGTAACGATTTCGAGGGCTGCGATCTGGAGACCTGGATCGGTCGCGTTAGCGGAGTCGAAACTGTCGAACTGCCCGAAAATCTGCTGGAACTGCAAAGCCGTAACAATCAGCTGGCCTGGCTTGCGCTGCAACAGGATGATTTGCTGACTTCAGTTCACGAACTCAAAGAACGCGTTGGCTCGCATCGTATCGCCGTTATCATGGGCACCAGTACCTCGAGCATTGGCCGCACTGAAGAAGCTTACCGACAGCTTGGCGAAGACGGTCGCATCCGCAGCGCGTTGCGCCAGCCGCAGGTCCACAATCTGCATTCGCCCGGTGCCTTTGTTGCTGCCGCGACCGGGCTGGCCGGGCCGTCATTGACAATCAGCACCGCCTGCTCGTCCAGCGCGAAGGTGTTTGCGACAGCGGCACGATGGATTCAGCATGGCATTGTCGATGCCGCCCTGGTTGGCGGTGTCGACAGCCTTTGCCTGAGCATCCTCTATGGTTTCAATTCGCTCGAACTGATCTCGGCGGAGCCTTGCAAACCTTTCGATCGTGAACGTGCCGGCATCAATATCGGTGAAGCGGCAGGCTATGCAATCGTCTCCCGCGCCGAATTCGCGACGCGCCCTGATATCGCGCTCCTCGGTTATGGCGAAAGTTCCGATGCCCACCATATGTCCCACCCGCACCCTGAAGGCAAGGGTGCGCTGCTCGCGATGAGCCGGGCGCTCGAACGCGCCGACATTCCGGCCCGGTCAGTGGGCTACATCAATCTGCACGGCACCGCGAGTAAAGCCAATGACCGCGTCGAAACCTATGCACTTGCCGATCGGTTCGACGATGCGACGCTGGCAGGCTCGACCAAAGCCTGGACCGGCCATGCATTGGGCGCCGCCGGCATCCTCGAATCCGTCATCGCGATGGACACGCTGCGAACAGGACTTGTCCCGGGCACGCTAAACCGCGAACTTGACGATCCTGAATTTCGTTTTCCGATCATGACGGAGAACGTCGAGAAGACCGTGAACTATTCGATGACGAATTCATTTGGCTTCGGCGGCAACAATGCCTCTCTGGTCTTCGGCAAACAGCATGGCTAGGGTCAACGTTACAGGGCTCGGTACCTGGAGCGAGTCGTTCGCCGATCTGGCGGCATTCCGCGACGGTTTGCGACACGGGAATTGGGACACAGACGCACCATTACAGCCGCAGCGCATTCCGGCGAGGGAACGCCGGCGTGCACCGCAACTGGTCAAGATGGCGATCGATGTCATGGACCAGGCCTGTACGATGGCGAAGCTGCCACCCGACGACATCGCTGTCGTATTTTCATCGTCGATGGGCGACATGCAGATCACTGACTACATGTGCCGGGCACTCGCCGAGACGCCGAAACTCATCTCACCAACGAAATTTCACAACTCAGTGCACAACGCGGCACCGGGTTACTGGTCGATCACGACCGGTACTTTCGCGCCGGCGAGCGCGGTTTCAGCGTACGAGCATACGGCGCCGATGGCATTTCTCGAGGCGGCAATACAGGTTACCGAGGAATCGACCCCTGTACTGGTTGTTACCCAGGAAGTCGCATCAACCGTTCCGCTTAACGACATTTGCCCGTCGCGTCTTGCTTTTTCCGCCGCATTTCTTTTGACACCGTTCGAATTGAATGCCAAGGCGACAGCGACACTCGAGTTTGAAGTCTTGCAGGAACCGGCAGCCTGGCCCGCTCTTGCGCCGTCGATACCGGCGGGCTTCGACAGCAACTTCGGCGCGCGCCTGCTTCCACTCCTGACCACTCTCGCATTGGCCGACCGGGATACCGAATTGCGCTTCCCGATCAACAGCAGTGCCTGCCTGGCACTTGCGATTTCACATCGACGTGGCTGACAAGCCGGAAAGTTTCGACGTTGCGATTATCGGTGGCGGACTCGCCGGGCTGACACTCGCCTTACAGTTGCGGCAAACTGCGCCATCAATTTCTATTCTCGTCCTGGAAAAAAATTCGCTGCCGCCGCCGCCCGCGGCGCACAAGGTCGGCGAGGCGACGGTTGAAATCGGCGCGCACTACCTTGCCCACACGCTCGGGCTGAAAGATCGCCTTGAAGCGACGCAACTGCGAAAGTTCGGCCTGCGCCTGTTCTTTGGCAGTGGCCATTGCCAGGATCTTGCCGATGCCGATGAACTGGGCGCGAGCAGCCTGCTGCCGGCCATCAGCTACCAGCTCGATCGCGGTATTCTCGAAAAAGATCTCTACGACATACTCATCGAACGCGGCGTTGAGGTCCGCGATCGCAGCCGCGCAACCAACGTCGCAATCAACACACCGCCGGACCGTCATCAAATAACGGTTTCCGGCGATGACGCCGAATACGCTGTGCTTTGCCGCTGGCTGATCGATGCCTCATCACGCAGCGCGGTCCTGAAACGACAGCTCGGCATGACTGCGGCGAGCAAGCACCAGATGAGTGCCGCCTGGTTTCGCCTCGACGCATCAATCTCGGTAGACAACTGGTCCGATGACAAGACCTGGCAAGCACGATGCAATGGCCTGTCGCGACTGCCATCGACCAACCACCTGATGGGCAGCGGCTACTGGGCGTGGATTATTCCATTGGTCGGTGGCCGCAGCAGTATCGGCCTCGTCAGCGACCCGGCAATCGTGCCCTTGTCCTCCTATGACAGTTTCGAAAAGTTTCGTGCCTGGCTCGACAACCACCAGCCGTTGCTGGCCGAACAAGTCAACGACCAGGCCAGCGCACTGATGGACTTTCGGAAGCTCGGCAAACTTGCGCATGGCAGCCAGCGCGTATGGTCCAGGGACTGCTGGGCGATGACCGGCGAGGCCGGCGTATTTGCCGATCCTTTTTACTCACCGGGCACCGACTTCATCGCACTGAGCAATACGTTTATCACCGATCTCGTCACGCGTCGCTGCAGCGACGCGGAACGAGGGATCCGTAGTTCGGTCTACGAAAAGCTGTACCAGTCTTTTTTCCAAAGTACGATGACGCTTTACCAGGATCAGTACGGCGGTTTCGGCGACACCCGCCTGATGAGTATCAAGCTGACCTGGGACTATGCCTATTACTGGTCGATACTCGCGTGGCTGTATTTTCGCGAAGTGCTCACCGAGCTCACTTTCCTGCGATCGGCGCAGCAAGACATTCTCGCCATTCGAGCGCTTAACGATACGATGCAAGCGCGGTTTCGGGAGTGCGCTGCCCGGCGGCGGGTCGACCGTGGCGCCGGCCGGTTCATCGACCAGATCAGTATCCCGTTGATGCTCGAGTTAAACGCTGCACTGCTGGAGCCTGCAGCATCGCCTGAAAAAGAGCTCGGCGAAAACTGCGAGCGCTTGCAACGGCTGGCGCCGATGCTGCTGGCGATGATTGACGGCCGAAAAGCACCGCTTGGCGCGAACACGCTACTGGGCGATCTCGAAGCCCGGCTTGCCTAGACTCGGCGCGACAGCCAGCGGCTGCCGGAGACCGCGACGAGGTAACTCAATGCAGAACCCGACGCGATGGTTAGTCCGATGAATTTCAGTACCGGAATCGACGACCCGGCAAGAAGACCGAAAGCCAGTGTCGTGGAAACGGCGCACGCCAGCACCGCCGTATCCGTTGCGCGACGTTCTTGATCAGACTCGGTCCGACTCAGGAAAATCGCGTAGTCAAGGCCCAGCCCCATCACGAGCAGTAGCGCGACAAGGTGAATGACTGTGAGTTGGCCATGTGCCAGGACAACAACGGCTACCGTACCGGCCAGCACCGAGACCACCGTCAGCGTAATCCAGACAACCTGTACCGCCTGGCGTCGCTGATACCACAGCAACAATAGAATCAGGATTGCTGCAATTGAAACGGTACTGACGGCACCCGACCTGTAGTCGTGCATCAGGTCGATTGACGACTGCCGCAGATCCAGCCACATGACATCATCGCCCCACTCCGCGACACGCGCCTGGAGTCGCTCAGCCGACGGCATACTCAATGTGATCATTGCAACCCGGCGCTCGCCAATCTGCAGCAAGTGTGCATCGAGCCAGGACTTCAGGGGAGTCGCACGAACCGCGTCGACGTCCAGCAAGGGACCCGTCCGCGTCGCCTGCACATTTGCGAGGAAGGGCTCGAAAGCGTCAGGGTGAAACGGGGAATCTGCCAGCAGTTCCTGCAACCACTGCTGCAAGCGCTGTTCGTCCGGAATCGCGTCGAGGCGGCGCCGTTGCGTTGTAGCGCTTGCGACGAGTTGAGTAAGTGATTGCCAGTTCTGCAGCAAACCATCATCGACTGCGCGCTGCAATAATTGATCAACGTCTTCGCTCCGGGTGAGTAAGGCGTCGAGCGAGTCAGCATGCACCACGACCTGGTAGCGCATATCGAGCGCACCGGTCGACGAGCGCAGAATGTTGTCTTGGAGTAGACGTTCCTCCGGCACGGGACTGAGACTGGTCAGGCGATCGTCCCAGAGGCCGTCGTCGACAGCACGTCCAACGCCCAGCAATGCAACGATGAGCACGGTGGCGGCTGGCAGAAAATTCAACGCGATCGTGCTCTGCGATTGTTCACCCCGGGCCGGTGCATCGAGCTTGCTCATCAAATGCGGGACCCAGCTGCGAGTAACCAGGACGGCAACCAAGATGCCAACTGCCGTAAACACACCGAGTTGAGCCAGGCCATCGGACCCTGAGAATGCCAGTGCAACATAGGCGATCGCGGTGCTGACGGCACCGAGACGCATCGTCGGCCAGATTCGATCCATTGCCGCCGTCCCCGACGGTCCCTCGGCATGACTGAACAGATGTAATGGGTAGTCGATTGCGACGCCCATGAGCGTAAAACCGAATGCGAGCGTGATGCCGTGAACGCTGTCGAACAACAAACTGACGGCTGTGAGTCCGAACAGAAAACCCATGGCAATCGGCACCGACGCCAGCAACAGGTATCGTGGCCGCCGGAAAAAAACGTACAGCACGATCAACAACGCGAGACTTGCGAGAATGCTGCGTTTCTGAGCCTCCGCCCGAATGGTTTCCTGCAACTCGACACCGAAGGCGCCGGCACCCGTTATCTCGAGCGTTACGGCGTCGTCAACGGCAAGCCGGGTCACCGCTTGCTGCACCCGGGACAATGCTTGCGACTGCGCCGCGATGTCGACAGCCGTTGCTTTTGTTTCCAGCATCAGCACAGCGCTGCCATCATCGGCAAACCACATTTCGCCGGACATTTCTGCCGGCGCAAGGCGCTCGAGAACATCCAGCGTCACCAGGTACGGATCCTCAGCGAACAGATTCAGCATCGCCGAGCCACCGCCAAACGCGAGATCCTGCAGTCGTGCATCAATTGCCTGTTGCAGGGAGTCACGACTGATGGCGAGATCGCGCATCAACAGGTAATGGCTTGCGACCGGTTCGGGTGGCGCGTCAATGTCTTCGTCAAATTCGCCGTTCAGGACCTGGGAAAACAGCGCCTCTTTGCCGAGTGCGGCGCGCAGTTCGTAACTCAGGTCGGAAAGCCGATCCCTGTCGGCACCATTGATGCCGACCAGCATGATCCTCGACCCCGGCCCGTTCTTGAACTGCTCGAGCAGAACTTCATGCGTCAGGTTTGCCTGCCTTGGGAAAAACGCGCTGATGTCGAAACTGATCTGCAATCGTGTTGTGAGCACCGCCATCGCGATTGCCGTCAGCGTCAGCCAGGGCAACGAGTATCGCCAGGCACGTTTTCCGGCGTCATTCATGGCGACGGCTGGCTGGCCCGTATTTCCATTTCATGCCACTCACCGTCCTGCAGGTCGAAACGAATCGACATTATCGACTCTTCATTGCCGACGACGGTCAACGCATTCAGCTGTTTGGCAATTCGACTGGAGCGCGGGCGCAATAACAGGGTCCAGTCATTCTCTGCGCCGCTCAGTTCACTGTGGAATACTCTTTCGATTTGCGCCGTTTCGCCAGCGAGGATTGCTTCAATACCTCCCAGCATTGTTCTTAAGGAGCGGCTTTTCTTTAACGACAGAGTTTGGACCTCACCATCCCGCTCAATCTGAATCGTGTCGCCACTGACCAGGTAGGCCTCGTGAAACGGCACCTCGATGACTTTCCTCAGCGAACCATCCTGCAAGTATTCCAGGTATCCGCTGAATATCAGCGGGTCTTTCAACAGCCTGTTGTACCGAACCTCGCGGAATGCGACGCGCGATGGCGCAGAAATTGTTGTCTTGTCGAGAATCGCCTGCAGTTCGAGCGAATTTGCCGACGCGGATGCCAGCATGACGAAGCTGCAAAGCAAAAATACTACGTGTCGAGTCATGCTACCCATACTAGTCCCGATGGTTGGCACTGTGCAGTTCGGCGAAAAGCGCGCGTACCGCGTCGATTCCCAGCTTGCCCGTTTCCTGGCGCGGCAGTTGCGAAACCTTGATGACCGGCCGGGGCAGGAATACAGGGTCCAGCCTGCCGCGCAGGGCGCCGAGAATATCAGATACGCTCAGGCCGGGCGCTGCGACCAGCGCGGCGAGACGCCCGGCACCCCCACCCGGCTCAAAGATTACGCCATCGACAACACCGGGTATCTCACGCAAGCGAAAATTCATTTCTGCGAGTGACCCTCGCTTGCCGGCGATATTGACCATGTCCTGTTGCCGGCCGATCCAGCGAAAGCGATCTGCAGCGGTCAGCTCAATAACATCCGGCAACGGCACGTCTTCCGGCAAGTGTGCCCCGGATATCACCACGCCCTCATCCGTCATGGTCAGCGTGAAAATTGTCGAATATTTCCATTCCTCGTCGATCGCCGTGCGGCGCGTCGCGAGTATCCCGGATTCGCTGCAACCGAATACGTCCTGGACTCGCGTGTCGAGCGCGTCTTCAAGCGCCGCTGCGAGCTCCCTCGACAGCGGAGCGGTGGCCGTTAGTATTTTGCTGATACCCCGGGTTCTGACTCCCGACTTCAGCAAGGTCTCAAGATGAATGGGCGATGACACCAGGATTTTCGGTTCCGCCAGGGCGTCGAGCGCATCGACGATGTCTTGCGGATAGAACGGGGTGACATCGCTGATGGCGACGGCGGCCATCAGCGGCAGCAAAATCGAGGTTTCCATGCCCCACATATGCTGCGGTGGCACAGTCGCAAGCATATTGACGTGTTTCGCCGCATCATCGAGGACCATCGCCGCATTGCTCCGGGTGCCAACGCAAAACGTACGCCAGTACTTGCGATTCGGTCTCGGCGCACCGGTGCTTCCCGAGGTGAATGCGATCGCTGCCAGTTGCTGATCCGGGATTTCCGGCACACTGGCGCTGTCAGCCTTCGCACGAGGCAATGTCTCCTCGCCGTCCTGCCCCAGGACGTATGTGTCAGGATAGCTTTCCTTAAGTGACTCAAGCGTCGCCGCCTGGCGATTCGGCGGCATCAACGTGCACTGGCCGGCCAGCAGGGCCGCGCAGAATGCGCGCAGATACAGGTAGCGATCCGCGTGCAGGTTTATGACGAAAGGATGGTCCGGCAGGCTGCCTGCGAGCGAGCGAACCTCGGCGATGAACTGATCGACCCGAACCGGCTCGCCTCGCCGTACTGCGATAATCTCATCAGGCGCGCGGCTCGTCAGTACACTCAGGCCGAATGTTCCTCGATGTAGGCATTCAGGGTACGCAGCGTACCGAACGCATGCTGCATGTTCTCGTCGTCGGCCTTGAGCTGAATCGAATATTTCTGGGTTATCGCCAGCGCCAACTCCAGCGCATCAATGGAGTCCAATCCCAGGCCTTCATTGAACAGGGCCTCTTGCGGATCAATTTCGCCTGGATCGACATCTTCGAGATTGAGGGCATCGACCAGCAATTTGGCTAACTCGGATTCGTTTTCAGATTGTCCCTGCATGTCTCTCTCAATAGCTATAGGGTTTGGCGACCAGCGAAGGTATGATAGTTCGTTCAAGCAATTAAGCAAGAAGCGGCGCGCTTCGACACTACATGACCAAGCACGAAACCGATGTATTAGTAATTGGCGGTGGCCCCGCGGGCACAACATTTGCGACGTTGTTGCAGAAGCAGGGTCGGCATGTAACGTTGCTCGAAAAAGGTCGCCATCCGCGCTTTCACATCGGCGAATCGCTGTTGCCGATGAACTTGCCAATCCTGGATCGCCTGGGTGTACTGGACGATGTACGCAAGATTGGCGTACCGAAACTCGGCGCCGACTTCACGATTGGTCACAGTGGCGAAAGCGAGCGTGTTTTCTATTTCCGTGATGCCCTCGGTGAAAGTCCTGCGCATGCTTTTGAAGTACGACGCTCGGAATTCGACCAACTGTTGTTCGAAAATTCACGACGCGCCGGGGTGCAGATTCACGAGGACACGCGGGTCACGAAGGTGACACCCAATGCCGATGGCACTCACGACGTCGAGGCGACCGACGATCAAGGCAGGACACATCATTGGGTTACGAAGTTTCTCGTCGACGCCTCCGGGCGCGACACCTTTCTGTCAAGAGCCAATGGCTGGAAGCTGCCCAATCCGCGACATGCCAGCGGTGCCGTTTTCGGTCACTTTCGCGGCGTGCAACGTCGCAGCGGCAATGACGAAGGAAACATCAGTATTTACTGGTTCAAACAGGGGTGGATATGGATGATTCCCCTGCGCGGCGAAATCATGAGCATAGGCGCCGTCTGCAGCCCTGAGTTCCTGCGCACGCGCAAGGAGTCACTCGACGAGTTCCTTCTCAAGGTAATTGAAAGCGTCCCGGAAGCCGCCGCACGCATGCGCTCGGCAAGCGCAGAAATGCCCGCGCAGGCGACCGGCAACTACTCTTACCTGTCCGATCGTATGATTGGTCCCGGTTACATTATGGTCGGCGATGCGTTTGCCTTTATCGACCCGGTCTTTTCGAGCGGCGTCTATCTTGCGATGAGCAGCGCAGAGCGCGGCGTTGACGTTGCCGAAGCATGGCTGTCCGGCAGTCGCCGGCAATACGCGAAAGCACAACGCCGTTACGAAAGGCTGACGCGGCGGGGAATTTCCGTCTTTTCATGGTTCATATATCGCTTCACGTCGCCCGCCATGAGCAACCTGATGAGTAACCCGAAGAATGCACTACAGGTTGTTCAGGCTGTCATTTCGATGCTCGCGGGCGATGTCTATTCGAACCGTGCAGTACGGCGGCGCCTGCTTGTCTTTAAGACGATCTACAGCATGTCGTGGCTGATCAACTGGCGTGAGTCGCTTGCGGACCGGCGCGCCAAAATGGCAGGCGTGCGCATGGCGAACCGGACAGCCGAGTGACCTCGGGGCATCGCTATTTGCAGGTGTCGCTAGGCGACAGCATTTCTCCTCCCAGCACCGATCAGCATTTGCTGGTCGCGTTTCGCTTTGCGGCCGATGCGAACAATACAAGTCACCCCGCTGTCGTGGATATCGCTCTTGAACCGCTTGAGTCCAATGAGATTTACGAATGCTGGTGGGTTGCCGAGCCCGTCAGCTATCGCCGCAACGGAAGCATCCGTATCGCAGAGTGTTCCGACTACGCTGTACTGGTTCAGGAAATCGACGAAGGACCCGGCGATGACCTGACTTCCCTGACGCAGAACGCGTATCGGGAAACGTTCCAAACATTGCGATCGACGGACCACTCGCGCATGGCCAAAGTCTGGAATTATCTCGGCGCGATCAACTCCGGCGACGGCGATAATGAACGATACCGTCAGTTTTCGGTGGGCCGGGCATCAGCGTTTTCCGAATACGCGTTGCCCGATGACGCATCACCGGCGGGCACCGGTATTGGTACACGGCTGCAGCGCGGACTTACGATCATCACCCTGGCCTCCCGGCACCCCTTGCTCCTTGCCGAAAACCCTCGACAAGTCAGTGCGTTCCAGTATCCGCGGCAGTACGGCCCCAGTAGCCCGAAATTTGCACGGGGTGCCGCGGTGCTGACCGGCAGCCACGCGTTGCACCTGTTGTCAGGTACCGCATCCATCGTTGGACATGAATCTCTGCATCCCCTCGATGTCGAGGCGCAACTCGAGGAGACGCTCCGCAACATAGCGGCACTGGGCGGTTCGCTGTCGGTGCTGGACGGCGACAGCGTTCATCGCGTCTATATGCGTGAAATGGGAGACACGGACGCGATCGCGACAGAGTTACAAGAGAGACTCGCGGTCAGGCGTGACCAGATCGTGTTTCTCCGTGGCGATATTTGCCGCCGTGAGCTGTTGATTGAAATCGACGGTGTCAGGGTCCAGGAAACGTCTAGAACGTAACGCCGAAAGTCAGCACGACAGGTAAGTCGATGCCGTCGTTGTCCTTGAAGATATTGGCATTGGAAAAATGCTTCCAGGCGATCGAGACGTTCACCTGTTGGTCGCTTTTCAGACGGAAACTTGCGCCAACGCCAATTTGGGCCTGAAAGGCAAAGTGCTTCGCTTGCCTGCGACTGCCCAGCTGATTGTCACTGATATAGCTGGGACCCAGTGCCCGCACGTAGAAGAATGGTTCGCCGTTGCCCGGGACCAGTCGGTTCACCCAGGATTCTACCGACGGATACATTGACAATTGTGGATAAACAGACAGTGCGTGAATCCGGTCATGCGTGTCGGCATTGCTGCCGATATACGTGTAACTCGCGCCAATGACGAAACTGGATCGTTCGCTTCGCTGGAAGCGATAGAAGTCGTAGTCGACACCGATCGTGTAGTTCGTCTGCCGGGACCCGCTGCCGCTGACGTCCGATCCGACCTGCGGCCCACCGCCGATATTGAATATCAATTCATCCGCGAGGACAGAAGAACCCGGGAGGGCAACCGCAAACACGCCAGCAATGATCTGAAAAAGAATTCGTTTGCTTGCGGGGCTATTTCGCATTGCCCTTGTCCGTCGCCTCGACCGTCGGCGACTCGCCGTCGAACAACCAGTTTTCGATCGGCTTTTTGAGAAACACCGGAAACAACCAGAACGCGAGACCCAGACCAATCGCGCCCATCGGCGGGGAGATGCGCACCACGTAGACCGGCCAGGCGAACGACATGCCGGTGTTCTTGAACGAGTCGATAAAAAAATTCACAGCGAAGGCAATCAGCTCGCCATCGAACACCTGGCCGATATTGCCGATATCCTCCCCGATCGACCCGACCTCAAGGATGATAAAGGTCACCGCAAATCCGCAGGCATAAAGACCGCCACCGCGGACATCCCAAATCTTGCGAAACCAGGTCCGGAACCAGCCATGAGAACGCTGTGGAAGCGCCCGGGCTTCCTTGCTGAGTCGATCCGAAATGCGTTGCTTTTTCAAGACTTGTCGAGCTTGCTGATCTTCGAACCTTCCAGCGTCAGGTTGTACATCAGACCCTTGGAACCGTAGATGAAACCGACGACCGGGTCCTTGATGTTCTGACTGTCGATTGTCTTGCCCGCGCCGAGATCGATAAGCGCTACCGAACCGTCGACGCCGATTTTCCATCCGTTGGAATTACGAAACTTGTCGAGCGCATCCTTGGTCAGGAAAGCAATGACAATGGACTTCGCCTGCGCACCGAGCTGCAAGCCAATCGACCCCGATGTCGTACGATAGTAGCCAACGGTTTGTCCGCCGACGCGTAGCACACCCTCCCCGGTTTCAGCGCCAACACCGACGCCGACCTTGATGACACGAGGGAAAACAAGATAGCCAGCAGCCTGGCTCAAAAATACGTCCGCACCGGCAATGTCATCGCGAAAAACCTCCAGCGCCTGGTTGGCCTCGCGGTTGATTTCAGCGCCCGACGCCGCCAGCGCTGTGCTGCTGACCAGCAAGGCCAGTATCGCGCTGCCGAATCGAATAATGCGTTTCAGTCTGCAAGTGATAGTCATGATCTCTTTCCTGTAGTCCAGGGCATCGTCGATGGAGGCAATGATAGCCCAAATAGCTCGAGAGATTAGCCCGCGTTCCCTGAACGCCTACTGAAGCGGTTCTGCTGTCCCCGGCATCAGGCTGGGTGGAATCGGCGCGCGCCGCCGGTTCGGCTGCGGTGGGTAGCTTGCCGCCAGGTAGTCGAGAATCTGTGTCTCGGTCGCTGCATCGAATTGCCACAAGTTCTGTGTCGCCTGCATCCAGCGGATCATGTCTTGCCAGGTCTGGCGATCTGCACGCTGGCTGGTAACCAGCGCGTACGAGTGACAACCGCCGCAATGGGCGCGTACCTGCTCCCAGCCGGGATTTTTGGCAAGACCGCTCGACGCATCGATTTCGACGGCCAGTGCCGGGTTCGACAGCAACAGGCTTATGACAACGGCCACTCTCACGCTGTGACCATGACTGCAATTCGATGACAGGCGTTGTTGAGATAGCCACGCGGGTTCCAGCCCGGCAGCACCATCGGTTGTGAGCGGCCATCGTCATCGGTCGCGCGCGCCCAGATTTCGTAGTAACCCGCTTGCGGAAATGCCAGGTTTGTCGACCAGTGCTGCCACGCCAGCCGGTTGACCGGCTTTGCCAGCTTCGCTTTCTGCCATGTCGCACCGAAGTCGATCGAGGTGTGCAGCGTCCTGACCACGGCATCGCCGGCCCAGGCATGACCGCGAACCCCGAGCTGTTTGCCGTGCGAGATTTCGACGCCGGATTTCGGATAGGTTATCAACGACTTCACCGGCATCGACTCGATAATGCACATCTGTTCGTCCGGCACCTCGCTGCCCGGCGCAACGGGCTTGCACGGCACGCGGTAGGACTGCCCGGTCATTTTCTCGCCATCGTGAACACGGTCCCGGACCAACAGTCGCGTCAGCCATTTGCCGCTCACCGATGCAGGCCAGCCGGCGCACAGCATGCGAACAGGAAAACCATGTAACTCGGGTAGCGGCTCGCCATTCATCGCCCAGACAATCAGTGATTCATCTTCGAGTGCTTTGTGCACCGGAACGCCGCGCGAAATTGGCCGCTTGGTCGGGTCGCCGGACAGATGCATATCGGCGGCTTCGTAGGCAACGTAAACCGCGTTATCAGCAATGCCACAGTCATCGAGAACATCGCGCAGGCGTACGCCGGTCCAGCTGGGACAGCCGATGGCACCGGTCGTCCACTGGTTGCCTTTGGCTGCAGGATAAAATTCGGAGCGGCCGTTGCCGCCGCATTCGATCTGCAGCTGCAACGTGCGATGTTTGAAGCGCTTTTGAATTTCGCCCAGCGTCATCACCCGGGGTTGCTCGCACGCCTCTCCTTCAATCTGAATGCGCCACTGCAGCGGATCGACATCAATCGTCGATGGCGGCACGCCGTTATTGCGTACGAACAAACGCGATGCAGGCGTAACCGGATCGTCCAGCAAATGCGCCGGCGTCTCCGCGTTGATCGGGCGGTCATTCAAAACGATCAGGCCTGATTTCCCGGGAATGGCGAAAGCTTCGTCAGTCTGGGCCAGCGCCGCCGGAATAAGTCCGCCCGGCATAAAGCGAGCGAACGGGATACTCGCACCCAGAACCGCCGCCATTGCAGCGAGACCGGAGCCTTTGACAAAGCCTCGCCGTGAGACCTTGTCGGCTTTGCGACCCCAGACGATCTCATCTGCCGATTCGGGATTCTCCGCGTAGAGTTCGTGCAAGCCTTTCGCTTTTTTCATAGGTCCCCGACTATTTTTTTACCGCAGCAAGGAAGTTTCTGAGCATTTGTGAAAGCGTAACACGCAGGCGTGCCGCCTTCGCCTCGTCGAAGTTGCCTTGCTTTTCATTCATATAGGCGCGCTGTGCGATCTCGAGTTGCAATGCGTGGATATCGTTCCCCGGGTCGCCGTAGTGGCGCGTAATGTAGCCACCCCTGAAGCGACCGTTGACAACATTGCTGTAAGGACTCGCATCGGCCACTCTGGCAACGACCGCTTCGATGGACCTGGCGCAACTTCTGGTGTCGTTGCTGCCGAGATTCAATGCCGGTAACTCGCCCTCGAACAACCGGGGAACACAACTGGGAATCGAATGTGCATCCCAGAGCAGCGCGTAACCGTACTGCTCGCGCATTGCATCGAGCGTCTCGCGGATGCGTGCATGGTATGGCCTCCAGTAGGCCTCTACCCGAGCCGCTTTTTCCGCATCGTCGACGCCGCCGGACGAGTAAATATTTTCACCGCTAAACGTTTGCTCCGGGCACAAACCGGTGACTGCCTGTCCGGGATACAGGATCTCGTCATTGGCAGAACGATTCAGATCGACGACATACCGGGAAAAGTTGGCAATCAGCATCGTCGCGCCGAGTTCCGCGGCGAACTCGTACAACTCGGCCACATACCAGTCGGTATCCGGTACCGCGAGACCCGCCTCGCTCATGCGCGCACGAATGTCCTCCGGCACTTCCCGGCCGTCGTGCGGCACGCTGATGAGCAGCGGCTGTTCACCTGGCTGGAAGCGAAAAACGTCCGTCATGTGTGAATGCTTGACAGGATCGACGCTGCGCAGCCGATGAATTCACCGTGATCGATACGGGTTGCCACTCGCTGTATATCGATGGAGAGCGATCGATCTTCATCGTAGGGGGGCGAGATTTTCCGTAGCCCCGCGATCGCATTCTCGATGGCCGTGGAACTCTTTTTCGGGTGATGAAAGTCGATTCCCTGCGCTGCAGCCAGTAGCTCAATCGCTATGATATTCGCAACATTGTCGAGCATGGTGTGCAATCGCCTCGCGGCAAAAGTCGCCATGCTGACGTGATCTTCCTGGTTCGCCGATGTCGGCAGGCTATCCACACTTGCCGGATGAGCCAGCGATTTGTTTTCCGATGCCAGCGCGGCGGCGGTAACCTGCGCCATCATGAAGCCGCTATTCAAACCGCCATCCTTGACGAGGAATGCCGGCAAACCGCTCATGTGTGAATCAATAAGCAACGCGATACGCCGCTCCGACAGCGCACCGATTTCGGCAATTGCCAACGCAAGATAATCCGCGGCGAGAGCAACCGGTTCTGCGTGAAAATTGCCGCCGGACAACACGGACTTCGAGTCGGTGAATACCAGTGGATTGTCCGTAACGGCATTGGCCTCTGTTTCCAGTACCGTGCAGACGTGCCGGATAACATCGAGACAGGCACCCATGACCTGCGGCTGGCAGCGGATCGAGTACGGGTCCTGCACGCGCTCGCATTCAATGTGCGAGGCGCGAATATCGCTGCCCTTCATCAATTCCCGCAATACGCCTGCCACGGCAGTCTGCCCGCCATGCCCCCGCACATTCTGGATTCGCCGGTCGAAAGGCGTGTCGCTGCCTTGCACGGCGTCTGACGACATCGCGCCGGCCATCAGGCCTGCTGCCATCAGGTTCTCGGCGCGGAATACCGCTGCCAGTGCCAGCGCCGTGGATACCTGCGTGCCATTGAGCAGTGCGAGACCTTCCTTCGGCCCGAGTGTTACTGGCTTGAGTCCCGCCTGGGCCAGCGCCTCGCCCGCCCGCACGATCGCGCCATTGACGCGCACGTCGCCAAGGCCGATCAGGGCACCCGCCATGTGTGCGAGCGGTGCCAGATCGCCAGACGCACCGACGGAGCCCTGCGACGGTATGCAGGGATAAATCTCGTTGTTGATCAGGTTGCACAGCGCCTCGACAAGCTCCAGTCGCACACCGGAAAAACCTTCGGCCAGGGCGATAACTTTCATCAGCATGATGAGACGTACAATCTCGTCACCCAGGTTTTCCCCGACACCAACCGCATGCGAGCGCACCAGGTTCTCCTGCAGTTTCGCAAGCTGGTCCGTATCAATGCGAACCTGGGCCAACTGTCCGAAACCGGTATTCAGGCCGTAAATGCGCTCACCGCCGGCAACGACATCCTGCACCAGCTCGTTCGCCTCGGCGATTCGTATTTGCGCGCCGGCGCCGATTGAAACCTGCACAGGCTCCTGCCAGGCTTCGCGCAGGGCATCGAGCGTCACCAGCTGATTGTCAATAACGAGCTTCATTTTGAACCTCCGTCGCCGATCATCGGCAAATTCAGGCCGTGCTCCCGCGCACAATCGATCGCGATCTCGTAGCCCGCATCGGCGTGCCGCATGACACCGCTCGCCGGATCGTTCCACAACACGCGTTCGATGCGTCGGCCTGCATCATCGCTACCGTCGCAGACAATGACCAGTCCCGCGTGCTGAGAATAGCCCATACCGACACCGCCGCCGTGGTGCAGGGAAACCCAGGTCGCGCCGCCGGCCGTACTCAGCAATGCGTTCAACAGCGGCCAGTCGGAGACGGCGTCACTGCCGTCACGCATGCTTTCGGTTTCACGGTTCGGGCTTGCAACGGAACCACTG
This sequence comes from uncultured bacterium, assembly GCA_963976365.1. Lineage (GTDB taxonomy): Bacteria > Pseudomonadota > Gammaproteobacteria > Steroidobacterales > Woeseiaceae > UBA1847. Next base: position 35,519 of record CAXBKH010000010.1, read on the forward strand.
TCCAGGTGATCACGCCCGATGACAACCGGTGCACTGAGCTCGCCGCTTTTGACCATGTCATTGAAGGCCATTCCGAGTCGGTGTCGCTGCCCGAGACCAACCCAGCAAATGCGCGCCGGCAAGCCCTGGAACTGTATTCTGTCGCGCGCCGCATCCAGCCAGTTGTGCAGGTGCTCGTCGTCGGGAATCAGCTCCTTGACCTTGGCATCGGTTTTGTAAATATCTTCCGGATCACCCGACAATGCCGCCCAGCGAAACGGACCGACGCCACGGCAGAACAACGGACGCACATAGGCGGGAACGAAGCCGGGAAAATCGAACGCGTTTTTGACGCCTTCGTCGAACGCAACCTGGCGAATATTGTTGCCATAGTCGAATGTTGGAATACCCTGTTTCTGGAATTCGAGCATGGCTTTTACATGCACCGCCATGGACTTGACCGAAGCCGCGACGACAGCCTCCGGATTGCTCTCCCGCTTCTCACGCCACTCCGGAACGCTCCAGCCACTCGGCAGGTAGCCGTTGGCCGGATCGTGCGCCGACGTCTGGTCGGTCACGGCATCCGGGCGTATGCCCCGCTTCAGCATTTCCGGCAGGATATCGGCTGCATTGCCCAGCAGCCCGACGGAAATCGCTTTTTTGTTTGCGACCGCGTCGTCAATGATGGCCATCGCATCCGTCAAGGTCTCGGCGTGCGTGTCCAGGTAGCCTGTTTCGAGGCGCATCTCGATCCGGTCCCGCTGGCACTCGATCGCCAGCATGGATGCGCCAGCCATGGTTGCCGCAAGGGGTTGTGCACCGCCCATGCCGCCGAGACCCGCGGTCAGAATCCAGCGCCCCGCGAGGTCCCCATCGTAGTGCTGCCGACCCATCTCGACGAACGTCTCGTAGGTACCCTGGACAATCCCCTGGCTGCCGATGTAGATCCAGGACCCTGCCGTCATCTGGCCGTACATCATCAAGCCTTTCTTATCGAGTTCGCGAAAGTGATCCCAGTTGGACCAGGCGGGAACGAGGTTCGAATTGGCGATCAACACGCGCGGTGCATCCTTGTGGGTGCGAAACACGCCAACCGGTTTACCGGATTGAACCAGCAACGTTTCGTCGTCCTCGAGTTTCCGAAGTGAATCGACAATCGCATCGAAACACGCCCAGTTCCTGGCCGCCTTGCCGATGCCGCCATAAACCACCAGGTCACCGGGTCGTTCGGCCACCTGCGGGTCGAGGTTATTCATCAGCATTCGAAGTGGCGCCTCGGTCAACCAGCTTTTCGCGGTCAGGCGGGTGCCGGTCGGCGATTTGATTATTCGTGTCATTGTTTTAAATTCTCCAGGCCAACGATCTGTGTTGACTTCGTTCGTAATGCTCCGGGCGGTGTGTAGTGACCCGTAAGTTCATAGCGACTGCCCGGATGGTGCAGTCGCGAAAAGGTAACCGGCTGACCCTTGGTCCAGGTGCGGCGGATGACGATCAGGCAGGCCTCGCCTTTTTCCATATTGAGATAGTTGCGCACGGCTTCGTTTGGAATGCCCGCGCGAACCGCCTGCTCGGCTTCCTGCAGCGGTGCGATGCCGGTCAGGTAGGCGCTAGGCGTAATTTCGTCAAAGTCCTGCTCCAGGCAATCCGGTGCGAAGCCGCTCAGGATGTGACGATCTTCGAGCTGGATCGGTACGTCGTTTTCAAAGTGCACGAGCAACAAGTGAAAAACGCCGGTGCCCTGCTCAACATGCAGTGCCTTGGCTATTTCGCCGCGGGCATGTTGCCTGGACTGGCGTAAGACGCGACTCGAATGCCGGTTACCGCGTCGCGAGATTTCGTCTGCGATGTTTTGTACTTCGAGCAGATCGGATCTCGAGCGGTAATCCGAGACGAAGGTACCGCGACCGGCAACGCGTTCCACGTAGCCTTCGTCGTTGAGTTCGCGCAACGCGCGGTTCGCCGTCATCCGCGATACACGCTTCGTCTCGACAAGCTCGTTCTCTGACGGCACCCGGTCGGCTGGCCGCAGCTCGCCGCTCGAAATTTTCTCAATGATGTAGTCCTTGAGCTCCTGGTAACGCGGTTTCGCAATACTCATGCGCGCGCCCCTATTCTTGCGAGCGCCTCGGCATAGGCTTTACGTGCCGTGTCGCGCTGTACGTGGGTGGCGTCGATGACACACCAGCGACCGTTCACCATCACGCGTTCGACAGGCAGCGGATAACCGGAAAACACCAGCGCGTCCAGGCGGGAGTCGTCACAATGACCAACAAACATCGGGTCATCGTCGCCAAGAACAACAAAATCCGCGGCGGCGCCGACCTCAATCCTGCCGTTTGCCTGTCCGCAGGCTGCAGCACCGCCATCGAGAGCTCGGAGGAACAATTCACTGCCAACATGGCTGTCGCGCAGCGCAGCGACGTTGCGAGTCTGGGTGACCAGTCGCTGTCCGTATTCAAGCCAGCGCAGTTCCTCAAACGGATTGATTGACACATGGCTGTCCGAGCCGATTGCGATTCGTCCGTCGTGCGCCAGGTATTCGTGCAGGGGAAACAGGCCGTCACCGAGATTGGCTTCCGTGCTGGGGCACAGCGCAACCACGGCATTCGTCGCCGCCAGTGCCGCTATTTCTTCGCTGTTGATATGTGTCGCGTGCACCAGGCACCAGTTGGCTCGCAATGCGAAGTTTTCCAGTAACCATTCAACCGGTCGTCGCCCGTAAGCGGCCAGGCACTGGTCGACCTCGGCCTGCTGCTCAGCGATGTGCAGGTGCATTGGTACACTGCTGCTCTTTGCAACCCGGGCGATCGCCTGCAGCGATTCCACGCTCACCGCTCGCAGGCTGTGCGCACCGATGCCGACATTCGTCGTCGGCCCGGCAGCGGCGCTCGCACGAGCGTGATGGGCGAGAAACTCGTCAATGGACTGCGCGAAACTTCGCTGATGATCGTCAGGTTGCGGCTTGTCGAATCCAGCCCGCTCGTAGTGAACCGGTACATAGGTCAGGCGGATACCGCTCTCGTCGGCGGCCCTCGAGATCGCCGCGAACATGGTGTCGACGTCGTCCGGATTCAGGGGATCGCGGTGCAGGTAATGGAATTCGGCAACGGACGTGTAGCCGCTGGTCAGCATTTCAGAATACACCTGCCGCGCGATCGCGGTCAGTGCGTCGGCATCCACCGAGCCTGCCAGCGCGTACATGCGCTCGCGCCAGGTCCAGAAGTTGTCGCGTCCTGCCGGTGATCGTTGTTCGGTGTGCCCCGCCAGCGCCCGCTGGAACGCATGGCTGTGAGCGTTGCATAAACCGGGAATCACGAAACCGACCTCAACATCCTGCCCATCGGCGGCGACGGCGATTTCAATCGCCTCGAATTGCCCGTCGCGGATGCTAAGGCGGACGTTATCTTCCCAGCCCGACGCCAGCAGCGCCTTGTTCGCAAATACTGTGGTCATGCCATTCTCGTCTGGTTGTATATACAGGCTAGACCATGATAACGTCGCGTGCAACTACTGACGCTGGAATATTTATGGCTGACTGGGACCTGCTGCTGACCGATGCCCGAATTGCGACGATGAGTCCGACGTTGCCGGGCTACGGGCTTATCGAGGGCAGCGGCGCGGTTGCCGTTCGCGACGGACGAATTGCGTGGCTTGGCAAGCAGTCCGAACTCCCGGAAAACAATGCCGCGGAACGTCGCTCGCTCGGCGGCAGCTGGCTCACTCCTGCACTGGTCGATTGCCACACGCACCTCGTTTTTGGCGGCGATCGTGCGGCGGAGTTCGAGCAGCGTCTCGGGGGCGCCAGTTACGAGGACATCGCGCGGGCTGGCGGTGGCATCATGTCGACGGTCCGTGCAACACGTGCGGCGAGTGCCGACGAGCTTTTCGCGGCGGCTTTGCCGCGCGTCGAGGCGCTGGCCAGCGAGGGCGTTGCGACGGTCGAAATCAAGTCGGGATACGGCCTCGACATGGACACCGAAGTTCGCATGCTCGAAGTTGCGCGACGCCTCGGCAACGAATCGTCTGTCGGTGTGCGCACCACACTGCTCGCCGCTCACACCGTACCACCCGAATACCAGAACGACGCCGATGGCTACATCGCATTTATTTGCAATGAAATACTGCCGCGGGTTGCCGAGCGCAGTCTCGCCGATGCCGTGGATGCTTATTGCGAGTCCATCGCGTTCAGTTCCGCTCAGGTTGCGACATTGTTCGAGAAAGCCAGGGAACACGGTCTGCCGGTGAAACTGCACGCGGACCAACTCAGCGACTGCGGCGGTGCAGCCCTGGCGGCCAGCTACAACGCACTGTCCGCCGATCATCTTGAATACACATCGCGTGCCGGTGTCGATGCCTTGTCGGCGTCGTCATCGGTGGCCGTGCTGTTGCCTGGCGCATTCCTGACGCTGTCCGAAACCCGGCTGCCGCCAATCGCCGCGTTCCGCGACAAAGGTGTTCCAATAGCCGTTGCGACGGACTGCAATCCGGGCACCTCGCCGATTTGTTCGCTCAGAACGGCAATGATGCTGGCCGCGCGGCTTTTCAAACTCACACCCTGTGAATGCCTCGCCGGCACCACGCGGGAGGCCGCTCGCGCGCTGGGTTTGCTGCACGACCGAGGTACGCTCGAGATCGGCAAACGCGCCGACCTCGCTGTCTGGAATATCGGTCATCCACGCGAACTCGCCTACTGGGTCGGAACACCACAATTGGCAGAACGGATAACAAGCGGGCACACTACGCGTTCTTGAACGTACACCTGGCCCAACCCCGACGATTTATTATTACGCTCGGCCTTCTGACGGCCGTTGCGGCGTTGACTGTGGATATCAGTTTGCCGGCGATTCCGGCAATGGTCGATGCGTTGTCCACCACCCTGTCGCGCGGACAACAGATCGTCGGCGTCTTCATGTTCGGCATGGCGATTGGTCAGATCCCCGCGGGTCTCGCTGCCGATCGCTTCGGGCGACTGCCCATCATTTACGTCGGCATGGGAATCTTCCTGACAAGCGGTATTGTCGCCGCCGCCTCGAGTGACATCGAACTCATGCTCGCGGCGCGATTTGCCCAGGGTTTCGGCGCCGCTTCCGCAATCGTCATATCGCGCGCCGTTGTTCGTGACATCGCGAGCGGCCGGGAAGCCGCGCGCCTTATGTCGCTGATGACCATGATTTTTACGGCGGTGCCAGTCATTGCGCCGACCATTGGTGCGCTGCTGGTCGCAGGATGGAGCTGGCGGGCACCGTTTATCACGATTGTTATTTGCGGTCTTGTGTTGCTCGGCGGCATACGCAGCAACCTCGTCGAGACGCATGTGCCCGATGCCTCAGAACACCCGCTACGGCAATTGCACGGCAGTTTCCGGGAATATTTCTCACATCGCCAGAGTGTGTTCGCGCTGTTGCTGTTGGTCCTTCCGCCTGCGGGCTACCTGTCGATCATCGCCGTGTCAGCGGCCCTCACCGTCGAAATTTATGGCTTCTCGATCAGGCAGTACGGCTTCATTTTTGCCTGCGCCGGTCTGTCAATTCTCGCCGGATCATCATTCAACCGCTGGCTGGTCATGCGATTCGATGTGTTGCAGCTGGTCAAGCTTGGCGTCGCACTGATTTTCGCGGCGAGTGCTCAACTGCTGGTGATTGCCTGGCTCGACAATGCGCCGTTCTGGTGGGTGTGGTCCTGCGTCTGCCTGTACATGTTCACAATCGCAATCCTGATGTCGAACACGACGGTTCTGGCGCTCGATCCGCTACCGAAGATCGCCGGTGTGGCGTCCTCCATTCTGGGCACGTCACAAAACCTTGTCGGCGCCGGCGGCGCGATGCTCGGCGCATTGATTTATGACGGCTCGGTGCGCAATGCCGTTGTCATCATGGCAGCCACGGGTACGATTACCGCAGGGATATTCCTGATGCACCCTTTGCTGGCACCGGGACTTCACGCGCGCCATAAGGCGGACATGGCGCGCAACTAGCGGGTTTCAGTCAGGACTTCGGTTAACGCTTTTCGCGACTGCGTCGGTGTCAGTTTCGGGTAGCCGTACCAGATGAGGCCGACAACGAATGCGTCTTCACCGTCAAAACCGACAATCTCGCTGAATCGCGGGTCGCGGGTAATGGGACCCGTCGTCCACTTGCAGCCAACGCCGGCCTTCCACAGGTACAGCATGAAATTCTGCACCGCGGCACAACACGCTGCATAGTCCTCCTGTTGTAACAACGCACCCGTGGATTTCCTGCAGGTGACCACCAGCCAGCCGGGCTTTTCGCTCCAACGTTCACGCTTGAATTCGCCGGCTTTTGCGCCTTTGCGATCGGTGACAATTTCGCGGCACAAGTCGAGGCATTGCTCGATCGACTGCTTGCCCAGGAGGTAAAAGTGCCACGGTTGCGTCACATGATGGTTCGGTGCCCAGGTCGCAATCTCGATGGCTTCAGTGACCAATGCTCTCGGGACCCGGGTGTGAAGAAACAGCTCGATCGTGCGACGACCTTGCAGCACCTCGCCGAATTCGCGGAGTGCCTGCGTTTCGTAACTCGGCGGATCGTTTTTCACTCGCTGCGCTCAATAATCATTGCGATCCCCTGCCCGACACCGATGCACATCGTACATAGCGCAAACCGCCCCGCCGTCCGGCGCAACTGGTAAGCCGCGGTCGTAACCAGACGCGCGCCCGACATGCCAAGCGGATGGCCGAGCGCAATTGCACCACCATTGGGATTGACGTGCTCGGCATCGTCGGCAACACCCAGCTGCCGTAAGGTCGCAAGCCCCTGCGCCGCAAACGCCTCATTCAGCTCGATGACATCCATCTGATCAATACTGAGCCCGCACAGCGACAGCACCTTCTGGCTTGCCGGCGCCGGTCCGATGCCCATGATTCGGGGTTCAACACCGGCAACAGCCCAGCCAACGATACGCGCCAGCGGCTTCAGCCCGTGTGATTTGACGGCTTGTTCGCCTGCGACAAACATCGCGCAGGCACCATCGTTAATCCCCGATGCGTTGCCCGCGGTTACAGTGCCGCCCTCGCGGACGATGGGACGCAACTTTTGCAGTCCCGCTATCGTCGATCCGGCTCGCGGGTGCTCGTCGGCGCCGAACATCATGGCTTCACCGCGGGGCTGCGGAACCGATACCGGGACGGTTTCATCGTCAAACAGGCCCGCGTTTGCCGCGGCCTCGGCACGGACCTGACTGCGCAATGCCATTGCATCCTGGTCGTCACGCGACACGCCGAAGTCGGCGGCGACGTTCTCCGCCGTTTCCGCCATTGAATCGATGCCGTACTGTGCTTCCAGAGTCTTGTTGACGAAACGCCAACCCAGGGTTGTATCGTACAACTCGACATTGCGGCCAAATGCTGCACTTTGTTTCGGCATCACGAATGGTGCGCGTGACATGGATTCGACGCCACCGGCAATCGCAAGCTGAATGGTGCCTGCCCTGATGCTGTCAGCCACATTGCCAATTGCATTCATGCCGGAGCCGCACAGGCGGTTGACGGTTGCTGCGGCGACTTGTACCGGCAGCCCGGCGAGCAGCGCTGACATGCGTGCGACGTTTCGATTGTCTTCGCCTGCCTGGTTCGCGCAGCCATACACCAGGTCGTCAATCGCCTTGGCATCGACTCCGGGATTGCGGCGCAGCAATTCTGCAATCGGTATCGCACCGAGATCATCCGTGCGCACCGAGGACAAGGCACCACCGTACCGCCCGATCGGGGTCCGGACTGCGTCGCAGATATAAGCGTCAGTCATCGGCTACTTCACACCAATCGTCATGCGCGTCAACGCGTCTCGTCATGCGCGTCAACGCGTCGCTCTTGACGACGAAATGATTGCAAATCGCGACAAGCCATTGCAGCGCCCTGGCGCGCGATCCGTATTCCAGTTCAGAGTTCTTGATTGCCACGGGTACTACCGATCCTTAGTGGAGGCCGTTCCCGAAGACTATCACTGGCAGACGTCAATCTGCAGCAGCAATCGCCTCGGCTGCTGCGAGCAGTTCATCCGCCGGCAAGCGGATTTTGTAATCCGCATTAGTAAAGGCGAAGCGAATGATTCCGTTGCGGTCCACGGCAAAAACCGACGGTACGGGTAAGACACCATGATTCATCATCGCAGAGCCCGCAATGTCGTCGCCTTTCTCATGACGCCGGCTGATCGTTGCTTCGGACGCCCGGAATGCAATGCCGAGCGATACAGCAGCCTGTGCGTCCGCATCCGACAACAATGTGTAATCCAGGCCTGCGATGTCTTCCTGAGTTTGCATGCTCAGGCTGTCAAACAACTGGCTGGGGCGATCCCCGCTCAGGAACAACACATCGACGCCGAGCTCACGAATCGACGGAATCACGTGCCGCATTTCCGACAGGTACGTATTGCAGAACGGGCACCATCCACCACGAAAGGCAAGCAACACCGTCGGGCGCTCAAGCTGCTGCGGGTTGAATTCGTACGGCGAGCCATCGACAGCGCGAACGAGAAAGCGCGGCGCGGCATCACCGCTACCGAGCGGTTTGACTTGATCGGCGGATTCCGCAATCGGTACGTCGGCATGGCCCATGCGGGCAGTGAGGCTGGACACGACGCTAAAGCCGAGCAGCATAACGAGGGTGACAGGAAGAAAGGCACGATATTTCATAAGAATAAGCTCTCCGGATTTGGCTACAAGACCCGGCAGTCAACGATTTTGTTTCAGCAGATGTGATCTTTCTGCGAGGCGGTCCACCGCACCTACATGGCTTTCTCAAGGAGATCGTCGCTGGCGACATCTGCCGCGCCGCGACACCGGGCTTTGGCCCGATACATCGCCTGGTCGGCCTCGCGAAGCAGCCCGGTCAGGGTATTGGCATTCTTCGGATACAGTGCCAGACCGATGCTCGCGGCACAACGGAGTTCGCGTCGCCCGATCAGGTACTTTTCCTCAAGCGCGCGCGTCAGCCGGTTGGCGAGCTTTTCCGCAACGTCCGGATCGACGTCCGGTACCAGGGCCACGAATTCATCACCACCCGGGCGGCCGATGATGTCACAGGAGCGCAGGCTCTTGCGCAATCGTTCAGATGCGATCGTCAATAGCTGGTCGCCCACTTCGTGTCCGTACTTGTCATTGATTGTCTTGAAGTCGTTAAGGTCGATAAACAACAGCGCCCCGGTGGCATCGTCGGCACTGTTGGTGAGCCGTCGGGCTGCCTGGCGTTCGAATCCGCGGCGGTTGAGTACACCGGTCAGCGGGTCCGACGTTGCGATCGACTCCATCTGGCGTTCTTTGGCCTTCGTGTCGGTGATATCGACAAAGGTTGCAGCGATATCGTCACCGACCGGTTCGCAAATCATACGCAACCAGCGCGATGCGCCCTTGTGACGATGGCGCACTTCGACGTCGAGTCCGGCCCCCGCTTCGACCGCCGCTTCGAACCGCTCGAGAATTCGACGCGCCTCGTCGTCATCCATGCCGGATGTCGCGAGATTGACTATCTCGCGCGCCGTGCAATCTGAGATGTCGCCGGTCTCGGCGCCAAGAAATCGACCCGCGGCGGCGTTCGCAAAAATACTGCGCAGGCTTCGGCTGCCATTGTTATTGAACGCCCAGCGAAAACGGACAATACCGTTCACTGAGTGGTCGATCAGTGTGCGCAACAGTTTCTCGCTCTTGCGAACTTCCGACTGCGCCTTTTCCACATCACTGACATCGCGAAACATCAGTACCTTGCCACCGTGCTTGCGCGCCCGGCCGGAACTGATCTGGGATACCTGGACATGCAAAAAGCGACCGGTCGATGTCAGCATTTTTTGCGGCTGCCCGGTGTTCAACGCCTCGAATACCTCCGGCGCATCGTCACCGAATATATCTTCCAGCGGCGCGCGTAGCGCACCGGATTCAGTGACCGACAGCATGCTTTCGGCCGTATGATTCATGCCGATCACGCGCCAGTTCTCGTCGATAACGACAACAGGGTCCTGCATGTTCTGGAAAACCGTTTCATAGGCCAGCGGCGTGAATTCAATGATCTGCTCGCTGAGAATCAGCCAGGCGTAAACCGGCAACATCAGTACAAATGCGAACGGCACGAAAGAAATCGTGTTCGGCCCATAGCCCAGATCGTAGGCCACCGCCGTTGCCAGCGGTACGGTGCAGGCCGACACCAGCAGAAACAGGCCGCGCCGCTGTGCTGGAGCCACTGAGGCACCGTGGGTGATCAACACCAGCAGTGCCGATCCGATCAGGATATAGCTGTAGGGCAAATGCACGAACAGGAACCACGGTCCCCAGTTACTGGGTCGCGTCAGGAACTCGCCGGCGAGGTTGGTAGCGGGCAGGAACCACATGAACTCGTGATTCGCGTTTGTCGCAGCAAGCGTTATCGACGTCAGCGGGATCAGCGTCAGCAGAATGAGTGTTCGGCTGGGTGTCTCGGCACCGGTATATTCGCGAAAACAGGCGAACGCTGCGACTGGCACGAGCGCAGTGGCAATGAAGTGAGCGGTTCGCCCCAGGCTGAATACGGCGAAATCGTTGGCGAGCAACTCGATAGCGCCGCCCATGACCCAGATGCTGATCAGCATGAACAGCACCCCCATCGGCTTGTTGCCGGCCGCGCGCTTGATCGCGATCAGCCGCACGCCCAGCGACAGGTAACAGGCTGCGCTGAAGATCAGCAGGGTGGACAGCAAGACGTCCTGGTTCATGGGTTTCCACATTGATTTAACGATATGCCGACGACAATGGTACGAATTGCGCGCTCGACGGTCGCGGACCTGCTTCTCAGGTTTGCAGGCGGCTTGGGGCGCTACACGGTCGTTTCGCTACAGTCCGCGCCTGACCGATCGCGACCCGATGCCGGGTAGTCGCGTAATAGACTGATTTCAATGAATTTATTGATTTTGTGACGCAGTTGCTGTGCGACAGGCCGGTCTTCACCTAAATTCGCGCAGATTGGAAACTATTTGACGTAATCCGATGGCCGACGAAGCCGACAAGACAATCAGAATCCTGCGCAAGCCGGATGCCACAGACGGCAGCCGCAATCGCAATGTCTGGTCCGGTCCGATCGAATCCGGCGAGTTTGAGCTGGTGTCGACGATGATGCTGCAGAAGATCCTGAAATCCGATGATTCCGAGACCCGTAAACGGCTCGAAACCGTCGCCGGTTTCGATGTCGAAGGCCAGGGTGTGCTGGCACATGACCCGAAAAGCGATCGTTACGAAATTGTCGACAGCGCTGGCAGCGATGATTTCTCGCTGGTTTCCACGCAAATGCTGCAACGTATCCTGAAAGGCGACGATGCCGGCACGGCGGATGACGGTATTGATGATCTCGGCGAAATGGATACGGGATTCGATCCCTACAACCGCGACTAGCCTGCTGCCAGTCGTCGTTGCAATTCGGCAGCGAATCGTTCCGGCCCGAGCGCTTCCAGCGCTTGCAGGAATTCAAACGCATCCTGCTCCGAGGTCAATGACTGCTGTCGATACGGGTCGTCCTCTGCACGTGCCGACAAACGCCAGTGGAGAATGCTAATCGTCATTGCCAGCCGCGTCCGAGTCAGGTCGAACAACACGTTCAGCTCACCCGGCGTCAATGGATTGTCGTCGTGGTATGCCGATACCAGCGGCGCAATCCATCGCAATGGATCCTCGAACGCACGCAGATAAGCCGCCGCTGTCGCAAGCTCGACCACCCGCGCCGAGCGCATCATGTCGCCGAAATCAATCAGGGTGACTCGCGGCGCCGGCGGGACTCGGGCCAGCAGCACGTTGGACGGGTTCGCGTCGTTGTGGATCACCTGTTTTGGAAGCGGTTCGAGTTTGGCCGCGGTTTGATCGCGGAAGGTTTCCAGTACGGATCGCACGCCGTGGTGCATCGTCCGGTCGCTGATGTGCCGTGTCAGATCGATGAGCCCGGCGGCGCGTTGCATATCCCACAGCAATACGGGCTGGTCTGCTGCGTGGCTGAAGTTCGCCAGCGCCCGGTCGACGCGCGCGAGGCGTCGCCCCAGCGCGCGCGCCGTTGCGGTATTCATCATGCGGGTATCGAGTGCCTCGCCCGGCAGCCAGCTCGTTACGCGCAACCGGTACGCTGGACCATGCGGTGCCGCCGCGCTGCCCAGTGCGCCGTCCGCGAGGTTGCGAACGATGCGCGGCACGCCGCTTACGCCCTCATGCTCAAGGTGAAACAGCACTGCGATCTGGAAATCCGTCACCGCCGGATCTTCGACGCGACTGACGATCTTGGCGACATAGCGCGATCCGTCCGGCGTCGTCAGGCGAAAATTCTGGTCGCGTTCGCTCACCAGGGCTCGAAGTTCACCGTGCAAACCAAAGTCTCGCGCGAGCGCCTGGCTCACGAACTCCGGATCGAGCGCTGGCGGTGTCGCGGCTACCGAGCGAAGTGCCGCAGACGGATCGTTCACCGGCCTTAAGTCGCCCACTTCTCAACGCGCGGCGCCGAATAGTCGGCGAACTGCCGCAAGAGTCCTTCCGCCGTCACATCGCATAGCAGCATTTGCCGGTTTTCCGGTCGCAGGAAGCCCTCTTCGACTGCATGGTCCAGGTAACTCAGCAGGTCATCGAAATAGCCATCGACATTGAGCAGCCCGCAAGGCTTGCGGTGAAACTGCAACTGGCCCCAGGTCAGGATTTCAATAATCTCCTCAAGCGTGCCGAATCCGCCCGGCATGGCGATGAACCCGTCCGACAAGTCCGCCATCATCGACTTGCGCTCATGCATCGACGCAACGACGTGCAAGGCCGTCAGCGACCGGTGTGCGATTTCCTTATCCTGAAGCGCCCTGGGTATGACACCGTGCACTTCGCCCCCGGCAGCGAGCACCGCGTTCGCAATAATGCCCATGATGCCCTTGTCGGCACCGCCATAAACGAGACCGAAATTATTGGCGACGAGCACACGAGCCAGCTCTCGGGCTGCCTTCGCATAACTCGGCCGGAGGCCGGAATTGGAACCGCAATAAACGCAGATTCTCGCCATGGGCGCCGTCAGGCCGACTTCGCTTTCGCTTTAGCGCCGTGCATGATCGCCGCAATTTCAGGCCGGCACTGGACCAGTTCCTCAGGCGTCAGCGAATCGAGCTCGTGCGGAAACACGAGCCACTCCGACGTTTCGCGCAAATAGTAGTCCGGTGTGATATCCGTCTCGTTGCGCGTTGGTTTGAACCAGGGCACGGCGACCCGGATATCCTCGGGCGTGTTGCCCCTCGCGCGCTGGGTCAGTTCCTCGATAACGGCGACGATGGTGTTCCCGGTATCGAATACGTCATCGACGATCAGCACACGATCATCGTGGCAGATCTTCTTGATGATGTAGTTCAATCCATGCACAGCAACTTTTCCGCGGGCGTCGACCCCGGTATACGATGATGTCCGAATTGCGATGTGATCGGACTTGATCCCGCAATACGTCAAAGTCTCCTGGAGCGCCACACCGACGGGCGTTCCGCCGCGCCAGATTGCGATGATCAAGGTCGGCTCGAAGCCGCTTTCGACGATTTTGATGCCGAGTTCGATCGAATCTTCGAGCAGGTCCTGCGCGGAGAGTACAGTTTTGTCCATTTTTATTCTCTGCTGTGCGAACTTGGAGTGGACGCTATAATGCCGGGTCCCGATTCTAGCGCAGCCAGACCCAGGTACAACTATGAACGAGCGATTTATCGCCGCGGACGATCTGCTTCGCGACTCTTTCCAGCTTGCCGCGAATATTTTCGACGCGGGCTTCAGGCCCGATTTCCTCGTGGGACTATGGCGTGGCGGCAGTGCCGTCGGCATCGCCGTCCAGGAAGGCCTCGATTACCTCGGCGTGCAAACCGATCATATTTCGATCAGAACCTCGTATACCGGGGCACCGACCTACTCGCAGATGGTGAGCAAGGCAGACTCTATCCGCGTGCATGGCCTGCAGTATCTGCTCGAGAACCTCAGCTCGCATCACTCTCTGCTGATCGTCGATGACGTGTACAGTACCGGCTCAAGCGTGAATGCCGTGATCAAGCAACTTGCCCGCAAGACGCGCCGCAACCTGCCCGGCGACATCCGTATTGCGACGGTCTGGTACCGGCCGACCGAGAAGACGCTCAGGACACCGGACTACTTCGTTCACAAAACCAGCGACTGGCTGGTCCTGCCCTACGAACTCGCCGGTTTCTCAATTAAGGAACTGAGTCAGAATCGCCCGGAGATGGCTCGCCTTTTCGAGCGCCTGGCGCCCTACCACGATTCGCGAGGCGACTCGCGAGGCTGACAGCCGACGATTGGCCATCGCTTTTAAAATTTAAACACTAAGGAACAGCATGAGTACTGCGAAGATTATCTATACGAAAACTGACGAAGCCCCGGCGCTGGCAACCTATTCATTGCTGCCCATCGTTGAAGCGTTCACTGGCGCGGCCGGTATTGTGGTTGAAACTCGAGACATCTCGCTCGCGGCGCGCATCCTCGCCGCTTTTTCTGACACACTGCCGGCGGACCAACGCCAGGCGGACGCACTCGCAGAGCTCGGCGAATTGGCCAAAACGCCCGACGCCAACATCATCAAGCTGCCGAACATCAGTGCATCGGTACCGCAGCTGCAAGAAGCCATCGCAGAACTGAAGGCGCAGGGATTCGAGATTCCGGACTATCCCGAGGACGCTCGCAGCGACGCTGAGCGTGACGCCAGATCGCGCTATGCGAAGGTTCTCGGCAGCGCCGTCAACCCGGTTCTGCGCGAGGGAAATTCCGATCGCCGGGTTGCCGCCGCAGTAAAGGAATTTGCGAAGCAACACCCGCACTCGATGGGTGCGTGGAGCAAAGATTCGAAGTCACACGTCGCCCACATGAACGACGGAGACTTTTACTCCAGCGAACAATCCGTTGTGATCGACAAAGCCGGCGACCTGCAAATCAGCTTGATCTCAAACGATGGCTCGGAAACGATCCTCCGAGAAAGAGTCGCAGTGCAGGCCGAGGAAGTTGTCGATGCATCGCGTATGGATTGTGCAGCGCTGCGCGAGTTCTTCGCCAGCGAAATGGACGATGCGAAGCAACAGGGAGTGCTGCTGTCGTTGCACCTCAAGGCGACGATGATGAAAGTCTCGGATCCGATCATGTTCGGTCATGCCGTCAAGGTGTACTACAAAGACGTGTTCGAAAAATACGGCGATCTGTTCGAGGAAATCGGCGTGGATGCCAACAACGGGGTTGGCGATGTCTACGCCAAAATTGCGGGCCTCGACGACAAGAAGCGTGCTGCTATAGAAGCTGACCTGGCCGCCGTTTATGAATCGCGACCAAAGCTTGCGATGGTGAATTCAGACAAGGGCATTACCAACCTGCATGTACCCAGTGATGTCATTATCGATGCATCCATGCCGGCCGCCATTCGCAGCTCCGGACAGATGTGGGGCCCCGACGGCAAACTGGCCGACACCAAGGCGATGATTCCGGATCGTTGCTATGCCGGCATCTATGACGAGGTCATTCGCGATTGCCAACAGCACGGTGCGTTCGATGTGACGACGATGGGCAATGTCTGCAACGTCGGCCTGATGGCACAGAAAGCCGAGGAGTACGGATCGCATGACAAGACGTTCGAGATTCCAGGCTCCGGTAAGGTCCGCGTGACCAACAAAGCTGGCAATGTCGTCCTCGAACACAGCGTCAACCAGGGTGATATCTGGCGTATGTGCCAGACGCGCGACCTGCCGATTCGGGACTGGGTCAAGCTTGCCGTCAACCGCTCGCGGCAGACCGGGAACCCCGCATTTTTCTGGCTGGACGAACAGCGCGCCCACGACCGGAACCTGATTCAGAAGGTCACGACCTACCTGCAGGACCACGACACCGATGGTCTCGACATTCGCATCCTGTCGCCCGTCGATGCTATGCGCGCTACGCTCAAGCGTGTACGAAACGGGGACGACACGATTTCCGTTACCGGCAACGTTCTGCGCGATTATCTCACCGATCTGTTTCCGATCCTGGAACTTGGCACCAGCGCCAAGATGCTGTCGATTGTGCCCTTGCTCGCAGGCGGTGGGCTGTACGAAACCGGCGCGGGCGGATCGGCACCGAAACATGTCCAGCAGTTTCTCGAGGAAGGACACCTTCGCTGGGATTCACTGGGTGAGTTCCTGGCGCTGGCCGTCTCCATCGAAGATATCGCCGAAAAAACCGACAACGACGCTGCGCGAGCCCTCGCCGATGCCCTGAACGACGCGAATAGCAAGTACCTGACGAGTAACAAGTCGCCATCGCGCAAAGTTAACGAGCATGACAATCGTGGCAGTCACTTTTACCTCGCGCTGTATTGGGCCGAGGCTCTGGCTGCAAATAAAGGCGCGCAAGCACTGGCCGGTAAATTTTCCGCAGCCGCGACGGCGCTTGCCGACAACGAAGCGACAATCAATGCGGAGCTGCTCGCAGCCCAGGGATCCGCTGTGGATATTGGCGGTTATTATCGACCGGATGACGACAAGGCCTCTGCTGCAATGCGCCCGAGTACCACGTTGAACAAAATTATCTCGGCTATTTAATCTCGCACCGCTTGCCGGCAACGAAAGTTGCGGCGATATGCCGATCGTCTGCCAGCATCGTAATGGCGAACAACGTCTCGTCGATTGATGACGTGGCGGCGGTTCTGCGTGCGGACAGCGATGTTCCAGCCGGATCCAGCACCACGAAATCGGCTTCCTTGCCGGGCTCGAAATTGCCGACCTTGTCGTCGAGGTACAGTGCCTCGGCGGCACCGAGCGTTGCCAGGTACAGCGCACGCGTTGCCGGTAGCGACTGGTCCTGCAAATGCAATACCTTGTAGGCTTCGCTGGCCGTTCGCAGCAGACTCAAACTGGTGCCGCCGCCGACGTCCGTACCCAGCCCGCACCGCACTTTGGCGGCTCGCATCGCGCGAAGATCGAACAGCCCACTGCCGAGGAACAGGTTCGATGTAGGACAAAACGCCGACGCTCCGCCCTTGTTCGCCATGCACTGACGGTCCTCGTCGTCGAGGTGCAGGCAGTGTGCAAACACAGAACGTTCCCGCAGCAGCCCGAATTGCTCGTACACGTCGAGGTAACTGCGATGCCGCGGATAGAGCTTGCGAATTACGTCGACTTCGTCCGTGTTTTCGGCCAGGTGTGTGTGTACCCAGGTATCGGGGAACTCGGCGGCCAGCCTGCCCGCTGCAGACAATTGCGCCTCGCTGGACGTGATCGCAAATCGCGGCGTGATGGCGTATCCCAGCCGATCCTTGCCATGCCACCGTTCAATCAGCTCACGGCTCTCTGCGTAGGCCGATTCCGGTGTATCGCGTAATGCCTCCGGGCAATTGCGGTCCATCATCACCTTGCCAGCCATCAGGCGCATGCCTCGCGCTGCTGCCGCTTCGAAAATGACATCGGCCGAATGGGCGTGCACGGTGCCGAATACCAGCGCGGTCGTCGTGCCGTTTCGCAACAACTCGTCGAGAAAGGCAGCGGCAACCTCTGTTGCATGCGCCCTGTCTCCGAACGCCTGTTCTGCAGGATAGGCGTAGCGATTCAGCCAATCGAGCAATTGTTCGCCGTAGGACGCGATGATATCGAGCTGCGGAAAATGAACGTGGCAATCGATAAAGCCAGGCACGATAATTTTGCCGGGGAATTCAGTCAGTGCTGTGTCACCGCATTGCGGCAGCAGGGTCGCAGCATCGCCGATCGCCACAACCACGCCGTCTTCGACCAGCAACAGACCGTCATCGAAATAGGCGACCGCGGACGGGTCGGCGCTTTCGCCCGGATCGGACAGGCAATGCAGTATCGAGGCTCGGTAAGCCGCTCGCATGGCGTTCAGTCAGCGTCCAGCATGATGGCTTCGTCCAGCGTATGTATATCGCAGTTCGGCTCCACGCCGCCTCGATCGATAATCAGGTACTCCTGGCCTGCCTCGAACGCAATCAGCGGCATATGCCAGGTGCCGCGTCGATAGTTGATTCCCTGGCGCCCGTTGCTGACAAATGCCCGCAAATCGCCCGCATCGACACTTTCGCCGGGTGGTGCCACTACAACGACCATTTTGCAGGGACTCAAAGGCACAAAAGCCTGGCTGCCGAGCGGGTGGCGCTCAACCATGTCCAGTCGCAGTGGCAACGATGTCGGCGTGCGGCATCGCGCAATGCTGACGGCAACTTTGCTGTCTTTTTGCAGATCGACATTGCAAAGATTATCGAAGCGCTCGAAGCGCGCCTCATTCATCGCATCCGAGTTTGACCGCGATGACTCGATGACCTCGCCGTAGGGCGCGAAGCGTTCGCGGGTCAGTGGCACTGCTTTCAATGTGATTGTCATGAACTTCGCTTCCCAACCCGGCCAAAAAGGCGCAGACGACTGACACCCCCATCGGGGTAAATCGACATACGCACGTGCGTTGCTGGCTCGTTTTCCAGCAGATCTTCAAAATAGTGTTGCTGGTCCATCTTTAGTTTGGTCTCCGGCAACAGCGGCTTCCAGTGCGGCGAGTCGTTTGTCGCCTGCGCATCGGATTCAAAATGCCCCACGTCCAGTGACACGCGATCCGGGTAATTGCCCTTGAAATGTGCGGTATCCACTTCGACACGTTCGATCACACCGGCCTCTGCCAGCGCAATGATCACCCAGTCGTTGCCCGGCCCCCGACGACGTGCTGTTTCCCAGCCATCGCCCATGTTGACGCCTCGACCGTGCACATTCAGATTGTGCATGCTGCCGAAGTGTTCGTCGCTGCAGGCAATCGCGCGGCCGCCGTTTTCAATGGCCGCAAAATCGACGTAGCCGTCGACACCGCTGAAGTCTGCTTTGACCTGGCCATAAATACGAAGTCGCGCGATACCACCATCCGGATAAATGTGTAAACGCACGTGCGTCCAGACGCGCTCGTCGTCAATGGCAAGCAGGTGATGTGAATCGCCGGACAGGTTGGTTGTTGGCAAAATCTCTACCCACCCCTGTTGCGGAACGTCCTCGTCACTGACACAGGCTTCGATCGAGGCCTGCGGTGGATAGTTGCCGGTAAAGTAGCTGGTATCGATATCAAAGCCACGAATAATGCCGGGGACGCCGAACCGGATGACGCAATAGTCGTGCCCCTCAACGCGTTTTCGCCGGCTTTCCCATCCGTCCATCCATTTGCCGTGATCGTCGTACTTGCCGTCAATAAAAACCGGCGTTGCCGAATCGATGATGCGTTCCTTGGCAGCGAAGAAATCGTCGGTCGCATACGTCACCCGCGTGCCAAGGCGCGGTTGCTCAAGTTGAATCCACTGATGAAACGGGTGTCGCTGGGCCATTATCCTTGCTCCATCGCCTTGAGGCGTAAGCGGGCGATCTTGTGAATTTCCAGCAGCGCCGTCTCGAACTCCGTTTCGTAGTCGTTTTTGAGGCGGGTCTCGAATGCCTGCAGAATTTCAGCACGGTTGCTGTCACGAACCGCCATGATGAACGGAAAGCCGAATTTTTTCTTGTACGCCTCGTTCAGCGCCTGGAAACGCTCGAACTCGTCGGCGCTGCATTGATCAAGCCCGGCGCGAGACTGTTCTGTTGTCGAGTCGGCCGTCAGTTCACCGGCCATTTGCGCCTTGCCAGCCAGGTCCGGATGCGCGCGGATCAGTTCAAGCTGGGCTTTTTCGGAGGCGTTGTCCACGCAGTCAGCCATCAGCGTTGCCAATGTTTTCGTATCGGTCCTTTGGTCGCCAAGCAATGACTGCACGCGCTCCGCGACCCACGGCGAATATTCATAGATGCCGCCATAGGCTGCGACGAACTCGGACTTGTTCATTGTCCGCCACCCTTCGCCGGGTGTTCGCTGCGCCAGTGATTGGCAATGTCCAGTCGCGTTGCAACCCAGGCATCATCGTGCGTATTCACGTAATCAAGAAATCGTTCGAGCGCCGCGGCACGTCCCGGCCGGCCCGCCAGGCGGCAATGCAGCCCGACCGACATCATGCGACCGCCTTCGGCACGTAATACATCGAAGCTGTCTTTCAGGTAGTCGAAAAACTGCTGGCCGCTGTTAAAGCCTTGCGGTGTCGCGAAACGCATGTCGTTGGCGTCCAGCGTATACGGCACCATCAGTTGCGGCGTGTCGAAGCTGTAATCCCAGTACGGCAGGTCATCGGCATAGCTGTCGGCGTTGTAACTGAACTCGCCGAGTTCCGCGGCAATGCGGTGGCTTTGCGGGCTGCAGCGGCCCAGATACCAGCCCTGCGGCCGTTCGCCCGTCGATTCCTGATGCAGCTTCAGGGCCTTGAGGAAGTGTTCGCGCTCTACCGCTTCATCAATGTGCTGGTAGTCCACCCAGCGATAGCCGTGGCTTGCAATTTCCCAGCCAGCCGATTGCATGGCTTGTACCACGGCCGGGTTTCTCTGCAGCGCCATCGCAACGCCGAACACGGTGACCGGCATGTTTCGGCTCGTGAACAGGCGGTGCAGCCGCCAGAAGCCGGCACGCGCGCCGTACTCGTAAATCGATTCCATATTCATGTGTCGCTGGCCGGCGTAGGCCGTCGCACCAACGATTTCGGACAGGAACGCCTCGGATGCCGCATCGCCATGCAGGACACAGTTCTCGCCACCCTCTTCGTAATTGACGACAAACTGCACCGCGATTCGGGCCCCATGCGGCCAATTCGCGGCCGCTGGCTTCGCACCGTAGCCACACAGGTCTCTCGGATAGTCGCTCATTGCTCGTCCTTCAGAGACTGGTACCACTGACGGATAATGTTGCGTTCCTCATCGGTCATCGCCGTCAGGTTGCCAATCGGCATGACCTTCGTTACCACGGTTTG
Organism: uncultured bacterium; assembly: GCA_963976365.1. Lineage (GTDB taxonomy): Bacteria > Pseudomonadota > Gammaproteobacteria > Steroidobacterales > Woeseiaceae > UBA1847. The sequence goes on from CAXBKH010000010.1 coordinate 56,289, forward strand.
TAAATAAATCCGTTCCGCATCACCGCGAATTTGCTCGTCATTGTCCAGTATCACGCCCAGAGGAGCGGCCGGGAATGCCGGGTGAAGCGGTGCGGCAGAATGACAAGTTGTGCAGCGCGCGTTAATGACACTGCGTACATCGTCAAAATTCACGCGGCCTGTATTGCCGGACCCTGTACTCGGCGCCATGACAAAAGCCGTCGCGGCCAATACCACAACTGCAAGCAGCATTGGCAATGGCGACGCCTTGCCTGTGTGCCTTGCGACGAAATAGATTCGAATCAGTGCACCTGCGACGGATATCGCGACCAGTATCGCCCAGTTATATGCATGGCTGTACGTCATCGCATAATGATTACTGGTCATGACAAACAGCACGGGTAACGTGAAATAGGTGTTGTGCACCGATCGCAATTTGGCACGCAGACCCGGGGCGGGATCCGGTGTTTCACCGCGTTCGACCGACGCGAGCATTTGTTTCTGGCCGGGAATAATGACGAAAAATACGTTGGCGACCATGATGGTACCCAGCGTTGCGCCAAACAAAATGTACGCCGCCCTGCCACTGAACAATGCGCACAGACCCCAGGCGAGTACGCTGCACAACACCAGCAACAGCGCGGCGAATACGCGGCTGCTTTGTACCAGCGGCGTTTTGCACAGCAAGTCATAAACAACCCAGCCGCCAACGATAATAGCGATCGCACTGCCGATCGCCGCTGCCACTGACAGCTCAGCCACCGAACGGTCAATCAGGTAGACCTCGGCGCCGACAAAATACACGATGCCCAACAGGAACATGCCGGACAGCCAGGTCGAATAGGCTTCCCACTTGAACCAGTGCAGTGTGTCCGGCAGCGGTGACGGCGACGACTGGTACTTGCGTGCCTGGTAGAAACCACCGCCGTGCACGGCCCAGACTTCCCCGCCGACGCCCTGTTCTGCATCGGCAGGGTCGCGCGGCACGGCCATATGATTATCGAGCCAAATGAAATACAGCGACGACCCGATCCATGCGATACCGGTAATGAAGTGCAACCAGCGCACCAGCAGATTCAACCAGTCGGTTAGGTACGCTTCCATGCTAGCCTCTCAGTTGATGCACGTTGTCAGGAATGTCCCGGCCCGCTTGTCGCGTCGCACGTTCCTGGATTTTCAATACCTCGGCAGCGACGGCCACGGCAATTTCCGCCGGCTTTTTGCCGCTGATTCCGTCAACGCCAATCGGACAAACCAGCTTGTCAATCAGCGCCTGCGACAGGTCTTGCTGCCGGAATCGCTTTTCAAAGCGCCTGCGCTTGGACTGCGAGCCGATCAGGCCACAATAGCGTGCGTCCTGCCGCCGCAGGATGCGATCGCAGATGTCGAAGTCCATGGCATGGCTGTGCGTCATGACCAGGTAGAAACTGTTTGCCGGCAATGCAGCAACTTCCAGCGCCGGCTCCGGCGCTTCGATCGCCCGTACGTTGGCCGGCACTTTTCGAAAAATACGGCGGCGGCTATCGATCCAGCGAATATTGCAATCGAGGTTGGCGAGCGCTGCGACGACTGCAGTACCGACATGACCGGCGCCAAACACGGCGATATTGAGATCCGGCATGACAATCGGTTCAAACAACTCCTGTACATTTCGCACGGTACTTCGCGGCCCCTGCAGGACCTCCCGTGCGCGGCTCAGCATTGCAGCATCGACCGTCGCTTCGTCCGTACCGAAAACCCCCTCCGCAGTCGCCAGGAACTTGGCCGGATTCGATTGTGAAATGCGCGTCGCGACCACGGTCGCCACGTTTTGTCCATGCAATGCCCGCAGGTCGCGCAACCAGTCGGGAATACCATCACCGAGGGGTTCGAACAGGATTTCGACCACGCCACCGCAACACTGCCCCATCGCCGAACCCAGCGGAAAACTGCGCAGTGTTGCGCCTGTGTCGTCGAGCATGCCGACCGCGACGCGAGTGCTCTGGTATTCAAGCTGACCGCCGCCGATCGTGCCGATCGTCTCGGACGCGGTAACAATCATCTTTGCACCGATCTCCCTTGGCGCTGAGCCGCGAATACCGGCAACGGTCACCAGCACGGCACGTTCGCCGCTGGCGGCGAGATCACACAGTTCATCGATCCACTCGTTCATGCGGTATCGGTCCCCAGCGCATTCAGTATCGACTCCGGCGTTGCGGGCGCACGTAGTTCCGGCATCGGATTGGCGTCACTCGCAATCGCATCGCGAATCGCGTGGAAAGCTGACAGTGCCAGCATTAACGGCGGCTCGCCCACCGCCTTCGAGCGATAAATCGTGTCTTCGGCATTGGCGACACTCTGCATGATCTCGACGCGGAAGTCGGGCGCGAGGTCAGAACACGTCGGAATCTTGTAGGTCGACGGCGCATGCGTCGCGAGCTGCCCGCGATCATTCCAGACCAGCTCCTCGGTGGTCAGCCAGCCAACACCCTGCACGTAACCACCCTCGATCTGTCCGAGGTCGACAGCGGGGTTCAATGACGCGCCGCAATCATGAAGAATATCGACGCGCAGCGTACGATTTTCGCCCGTCAGCGTATCAACAACCACTTCGGTTACGGCTGCACCGTAGGCGAAGTAAAAGAACGGCCTGCCGCTGAACGTCGATCGATCGTAGTTGATCTTGGGCGTCTTGTAGAACCCGGTGGCCGACAGCGGTACCCGGTTGGCCCAGGCCAGTTGCACAAGTTCAGTAAAGGAAAGCTCGGTGTCACCTGCAGTGATGCTGTTGTTGGTCCATTCGATATCGGCTTCCGGTACCGAAAAATGGCTTGCCGCGAACTCGGTCATTCGTGCACGAATCTTGCCGGCCGCCTTTTTCGCGGCCATACCGTTCATATCGGCGCCGCTCGATGCCGCAGTCGCCGACGCGTTGGGAACCTTGCTGGTGTCGGTCGCCATGATACGGATTCGATCGAGGTCTATCTGAAACTCGTCGGCAACAACCTGCGCAACCTTGATATACAGGCCCTGGCCCATTTCCGTGCCGCCGTGATTCAGTTGCACCGTGCCGTCCTTGTAAACGTGCACCAGCGCGCCCGCCTGGTTTAGCAAGGTATTGGTGAACGAAATACCAAATTTAACCGGCGTGATTGCAATCCCGCGTTTCAGGATGCTGCTGTTCTTGTTGAACGCCCGAATCTCGGCGCGGCGCGATTCGTAATCGCTGCTGGCAAGCAACTGGTCGAATATCTCATCGATGATATTGTCTTCGACCGTCTGCAAATACTGTGTGACATTACGCTCGGTCTTGCCATAGAAATTCCGTCGCCGGACCGCGAGCGGGTCCTTGCCAAGATGCCGGGCGATATCTTCTATTGCGTATTCAATGCCGAACATGCCCTGCGGCCCGCCAAAGCCGCGGAATGCTGTGTTCGACACGGTATTCGTTTTGCAGCGGTGCGAAAGGATGCGAACATTCTCGAGGAAGTAAGCATTGTCACAACTGAACATCGCGCGATCGTTGACCGGACCAGACAGGTCCGCGGACATGCCGCAGCGCGACGCCATCTCAAAATCAATACCGAGTATTCGGCCGGTATCGTCGAAACCGACATCGTAGTCGATGACAAAATCGTGTCGTTTGCCCGTCATGATCATGTCGTCGTCGCGATCGAGCCGCAATTTGCACGGTCGCCCTGTCTTGTCGCTCGCAACAGCTGCGACGCAGGCAATCAAAGCGGCCTGGCTTTCCTTTCCTCCAAAAGCGCCACCCATGCGCCGGCAAATGACAGTGACATCGCTTGACCGCCGATTCGTCGCATGTGCAACCAGCGCCTGAACCTCGTCCGGGTGCTGCGTAGAGCTATAGATCAGCAGGCAGTTGTCGTCCTGTGGGATCGCCATTGCGACGTGGCCCTCAAGGTAGAACTGATCCTGGCCACCGACGTAAACACGTCGCGACACGCGATGCGGTGCTGCCGCCAGCGCCGCATCGGGATTACCACGAATCATCGTCTCGCTCGGCAACACGAATGATTTTCTCTCGACCGCGGTGAGCGGATCGAGAATTGCTTCAAGTTCGTCGTATTCAATTTTCGCACGGCGCGCGGCCTTACGCGCGGCATCGACCGTCAACGCTGCGACTGCAAAAATACTTTGTCCGGCGTACAGGACCTCGTCCACCGCGAGGATCGGATCGTCGTTGACAATCGGTCCGCAATTATTTTCGCCAGCGATATCCGCTGCGAGACACACATCGACAACACCGGGACTCGAACGCACTTCGGTCAGATCAATCGTCCCAAGCCGCGCATGCGGCACGGTGCTCATACCAACGGCCAGGTGCAACAGTCCGAGTGGCTCAGGCAAGTCGTCGGTATACGACGCCCGGCCTGTTACATGCAGGTGGGCGCTGTCGTGCGGCAATGGCGCGCCGACTGCCGCTTTACGACATGACGGGGATTGGGCCCTAGCGGCCATAGGTGTACACCGTTTGCAGGCGATCATCGAGAGTTTCTGCGAAGAACCGTCGCAACAGGTTCTGCGCTGCACGCAGGCGAGCATCGGCCGATGCACGCATATCCGTAATAGGAGAAAAGTCCGTTGCAAGCGCGGTGCACGCGTTGTCGATCGTCGCTTCAATCCACTCCTTGCCGTTGATCGCCGCCTCGGTATGTGTCGCCGGCCTTACCGTCGCTGCAAGCCCGCCGCAGGCCATGCTGAACGACGCGACAACATTGCCATCGAGTTGCAATCGATACGCGGTACATACAGCGGAAATATCCTGGTCAAAACGCTTCGACCACTTGTGACTGCGGACGATAGCGCCGCCCGCTGGCAGCGGTACCTTGATTCGCTCCAGGAATTCGCCGGGCTGCAAATCGTTGACCATGTAGTCGTGATAGAAATCTCGCAACGGGATTTCGCGCTCTGCATCTCCACAACGCAAGACCAGGGATGTGTCCAGCACCATCAACGCGGCCATCGAGTCGCCGATTGGCGAACCGTTGGCGATGTTGCCACCCAGCGTTCCGGCATTGCGGATCGGCGGTGAGGCAAAGCGGCGAAACATTTCATCAAGACCGGGGTAGTGCTCGACGATGACTGGAATGGCATCGCTGAGTGTTGCCGCTGCGCCGATGTCAATATACGAGTCGACGATAGTCACGGCTTGCAGGTCTGCAACTCGGCCGGTGTAAATAATGGTATCCAGCGCCCGGTGCTGCTTGGTGACCCACAGGCCGATATCAGTGCCACCGGCGAGAATGGTCGCATCTGGATGGCGCTTCACGAGACTGGCCAGCTCATCGGCATCCTGCGGCGCAAAAAACTGTCGCCCATCGTGCTCAACCCGCAGCGACGTTGCACGCTTAAGCTTGCTCAGCATGCGGGAACGATCAGCAGACGCCGGTCTCGCGGCCGCATACATCTGTGTGGCGGCCGAAATAATTGGCCGATAGCCGGTACAGCGGCAGAGATTCCCGGCCAACGCATCATCGATTTCTCGTCGCCCCGGGTTCCTGTTCGTTTCATAGAGGGCGTACATCGACATCACGAAGCCCGGTGTACAGAAGCCGCATTGCGAGCCGTGATTCTGTATCATCGCATCCTGCGCCGGGTGCAACTTGTCATCGGGCGACAAGCTTTCAATCGTGATCAGCTCCTTCCCGTCCAGTGTCGGCAGGAATTGGATACAGGAATTGATGGCCCGCACTCCAACGCTGTCGCCATCGACCAGTTCCGCGACAACAACGGTGCAGGCGCCACAGTCCCCTTCCGCACAGCCCTCCTTGCTGCCTTTGCGACCCAGGTCCTCGCGTAAATACTGCAAGACCGTTCGCGTCGGATCGACATCGCGAATCTCGACAATCTCGCCATCGAGCACAAACCGAACTGTTTTTCCGTCGGTCATCGTTGTCAGCTGCCCCGGTATGTTGAATAGGCCCAGGGGGACGCGAGCAGGGGCACATGATAGTGCTCGTCGGCATTGACCGAAAATCGGATGACGACTGTTTCAAGGAAAGCCGGCTCGGCGAGCGCCAGCCCTTTTGCGCGAAAATAATCGCCAATGCAAAACTCGAGCTCGTACTGGCCGGTCCTCATGGCCTCACCTTCCAGCAGTGGCTTTTCCGTACGCCCGTCGGCATTGGTTTTGGCGTAAGCGACTGATTTTCGCTCGGCTCCCAGTGCGAAAAGGCGAATTTCAACCCCTGACGCCGGAGTGCCGTGACTCGTATCCAGTATGTGTGTCGTTAGTCGTCCCATGTCACCCTCGCGCTTTTCGTGCGCGCCCTAAAACGCGCATCGCATTGATTATACTGTGTTAGCTTGTGTCGAATAACAACAACTATGGTGTCCTGGTGCCGTGATATCGCAAGTTCTTGCGCCGGTGCCAGGAGATTCAGGAGACGATGAAATGAAGCAATGCTTGCTGCTTGTACCACTCATACTGCTGTCAGGCTGCGATGTCGAAGTCAGTCACAACGACGACAAGCCCGAGGTTAGTTATTTGCAATTGCCCGGCATGGAAGAGCGCAACTTGCCGTTCTCGTCGGCCGTCCGGGTCGGCAATACCCTGTACCTGTCAGGCAATCTGGGCAACCTGCCCGGGACCCTGGAACTTGCTGAAGGCGGCATTGGACCCGAGACGCGTCAGACAATGGAGAACATCAAGAATGTTCTCGAGACGTTTGGTTCGTCGATGGACGAGGTCGTGAAATGCACCGTGTTCCTGGCCAATATGGATGAGTGGGGCGCAATGAACGAGGTTTACAAGACTTACTTCAAGAATCCGCCCGCGCGCAGCGCATTGGGCACCAGCGGCCTGGCACTCAACGCAAGCGTTGAGATTGAGTGTATTGCGATCACTCAGTAGCGAGCAGTTCGTCGCGACGTGCGGCGAGCGCGCGTAACCGCCGCTTGTCGAGCACGTCACCGAGCGTTTCCGCGAGCACATCATCACTGATTCCGGCCAGCGCTTCTCTCCAGCTACGCGTGACCTCGAGCGGTGCGTTCGCGAGGTGGCGCGGGCGCCCTTTCTTGGCAAGAAATGCCTGATCGTGTTCGCTGAGCATCAGCTGCATAGACGAGCGATCGTAGTCCATGCGGCTTGGTGACCGACCTTCGTTGTAAATCAGCGTGTCGAACAGGTACATGGCATCCCATTGCAGCATCATTGGGCAATGTGCACCCGCCCCCGCACCCGTTGACGAGCGTTCAACTTCGTCGAAACTGTTATCCGGCAGAAACTGAAGAGAACCATCGCGACCGTCGACTTCCCGAACGACGGCGACTGGCACCATATCGAGCTCAAGCAGCTTATCCAGGCGATAGGCTGCGACATCAGGATACACGCCGCGACCTTGGCGCCTTTCGAAGAAAGCCCGCACGCTATTGCCGTCTTTCTGCACGGTGGCAATCGTTGTGCCGCCCTCCGACTGAATCGAGACAATGTTGCCCTGTACCAGCAGTTCCTGGAGCTCATCGGCGCCAAGGTCGGCGGGCCGTCGCCCAACATGCCGCGGGTGCTCCATCGGAACGCCTGGTTCGTCCGCCGACTGGTTGACAACGCTTAATGTGTCGCCCTCGATGATCAGTGCGTTGCCGCTGCCCTTATAATAGGAGTGCAGCATGCCGGTATCGATCTCAATCAGTCGGCCATCGAAACGCTGCAGAACCTTGCGATTCGGCGTTGGTGTGTGACCGACGACCACGCGCCTGGCATCGATCGCCGCCAGCGCGTCATCGAGTCGATAATCCTCGACGATTTCCGGGCAGACGACGTTGCCGCGGTACCATAGCGGCCCTGCGGTACTCAGCAACTCGGACTCTTCGAGACGAATCGCGGCCTTGACGTCATGCAGAGTCTCCGCTTTATCGCTGAAACTCGGCAGGTAGTTTTTCAGAATCGTGCCGTAGTCGTAGTGACTGTCGGTTGGCAGCAAGATCTCTGCGTCCATCAGGCGAGCCAGAACGCGAACGTATTCGGCCAGGTCGCTTTTCAGCTTGCCATTGACACCCTGCAGCCCCAGCTTTGCAACGGCAGGCGACAGACCACCGTGCACAAAAGCAGTGCCATTGATTACAACGATAATGTTTTTCTGCAACAGCCAACTGCCGTAACGCCCATCGGCGCGAAACGCGCGTCGCATTGCGAAATATCCCGGCGGAAACTTCTTGTTAAAACGGGCTCGCACGACATCGATGTCACTTCCATTGCGCTTGGCAAAAAGTTTAAGCCAGCGCGAGCGTTCGGCCAGGTCTTCGTCATCCGCAAATGCGGCGTATTCGGCGTCGCTGACGTAGCGCAAGTCACCCGTCATCGGCATCGTTTCGTGATTGCCGAAAAGGACATGCACCCGGCCGCCGGCTGCTTCGGCCTCGCCCTCAAGCCGCATTAGCAGTTCCATCGCCCTCCGAGACCCGGGTCCTCGATCAATGATATCGCCGACCACAACGAGGTGCGCTTTGCCGCCAGACCAGTTCAGGTCGTCATCGAGAATCTTTGCTTTTCCCAATGTCGCCGTCATCGCGTCAAACGCACCGTGAATATCGGCAATAGCGACAACGCGCTCAACATTGTCATAGTGCCAGTCACCGGCCCACACGACGGGTGTCATCGTGAGCAGCGCAGTCAGAACCAGCAGGCGTTTTTGTAAGTTTTTCACGGCAGGTCACATCCTGTGATTAGTAGGAGGAGTCGACGTCGAGTGTAGTGCCTGCAGGGCATTGCAGCAATTTACGTGTTGCAGCCTTGTGCTAGACTCGCTGCGAATCCGGCAAGCAATATGGAGCGACTTTGATGCCAGCAGTTCATTGGACACTGGGCGTACTCGCATTGTTCCTGGCACCGATTGTGGTGGCGGACTCAGCACCCGACCCGCTGTTTCAGAGCGACGAAATTCTAAGTGTCCGAATTAGCGCGCCAATGGCCACGCTGTTGTCCGAGCGGCCCGACGACGAAGAATTGCCGGCAAAATTTCGCTATACGGCCGCGGACGGCAGCAGTGCCGAGTTCGACATCGAGATACGTACGCGCGGCCGCTATCGCCGACAAGCCCACGTCTGCTCATTTCCGCCGTTGCGACTCGACTTCAAAACCTCTGCCGTCAAGGATTCCCTGTTCCACAAGCAGGACAAGCTGAAACTCGTTACTCACTGCCAGGCGTCAAGTCGCTATGAGCAGGCATTGCTGCGCGAGTATCTCGTGTATCGAATTCTGAATGTGCTCACTGAAAAGAGTTACAAGGTACGAATGATGCTGATTACCTACGTCGATGCCGATGGCAAACACGAGGATGTCACGCAGCATGGTTTTGTCATCGAACGCGACGATCGATTTGCCAAGCGTGTCGGCACACCGATCCTGGATATCCCGAAAACGTCGGTGAAATCCATTGACCCCCGGTACATGAACCTGGGCTCGGTTTTCCAATACATGATAGGTAATACCGATTTCTCGCCAATTCGTGCCGCGCCCGGTGAATCCTGTTGCCACAACTACGAGCTCTACGGCAACGACGGTGAACCGATCCTGGCCGTCCCGTACGATTTCGATCAGTCGGGCTTTGTCGATGCACCGCATGCAACGCCGAACGACCGATTTAAACTGAGCTCGGTGCGCGAGCGTCTGTACCGTGGTCGCTGCACCAACAATGAACACCTGCCAGCGACAATTGCGCATTTTATTGACCGGCGTAACGCGGTAAACGCCGTTCTCAACAGCCTGCCACAGGTATCGAAATCGTCTCTTAAGACAATGTCCAAGTATGTCGACCGGTTTTACGCAGTTATTACGTCGGAACGCAGCATCAACAAGGAATTGATCAAAGCGTGTATTTAGGCGCGCCTTCGACAGGTGACGTCTGTAACCAGTCCACCAGGATTTTTGTTGTGCGCGGGTGAATGAAATAGCCGATGGAGCTGTGCGGGTTTGAACGCCCGTAACGAACCGCGAGATTGAATATCCGGTAGTCGTGCACTGCGCTGACAACGCGTTGTTGCATCATTTTCTTGAAATCATCGGCCAGTGTATTGTCATGACAGGTGTAGTCGTCTTCAGCTGACAGGTTGTGCCAGGCGATGACATTCAGCGGAAACCTGGCGGCCGATTTTTCTTTCGCACCCAACAGCCGCTTTTGAATGTGTGCATCCCCCAGTGGGGCCCCCAGGGTAATCCAGAGTTCGACTTTCTTGTCGCTGTACCGATTCTTGTAGTCCGGGTCGTGTGACAACTGCCAAAGCACGTCATAGGCAACGACGCTGCCTGTACCGTGTGACATCAGGACCACACGATCGCCACGATCCAGTAATTGGCACAATCGCTCCCGGAGCCGTTGGCGAACTCGCATCGCAAAGTCCGCCTTTGTATCGAGATAGCGTGCGAAATCCTTGGATACGCAGCGGATCATCGGGATACAGAAGCCGAGCGCGCCCAGTATCGGCGCCACGATGTTGACGATCGCCTCGGGTACGGCCGATTTGCCCGGCAATTGGTCATACTGCCGGATACCGAATTTCTTGCGGACGTTGATCTCGCGCAGGGCCGACAGCGCGATGCGACGATCACCAATATCGAGGCTTTCATCGTAAGACTTGCCGCGGGCGCGCAGGATCTCTGCATTGAGGTCCCCGTACCACGCCACATCCTTGTTCATGACATCGAACGCGTCGACGCTATCGGGATAGTCTCGCTCGATTCCGGCGCGAATCGCGGCCAGCGACAAATCCATATAAAACTCTTCGGCCGGTTTGAAATCGCGACCGTGAATGAGCAGCAGGCTCCGGTCGCTGCTACCGCATAGTTCACTGAGACTCAACGCCGACGCTGTCAATCTATTACTCGACTAGTACTCATCTTCGCCACCATCACGTCGGGTCAGCATCGTTAGAAACGGACCCGCGAGCGTCTTGCCGTATTCGAGCTTCCAGATGATCAGTGTAGCGAGTGCGAAAGACAGGGATATGACGTACGAAATTCCAAGCGCGCCGATGCCAGCTCCCAGCCCAATGGCGATTGCCACAAAAATGTACATCGCGTCCGATGGCTGGTCGAGTGAGAATCGAAACCGAACGGCGGCGACTACGCCGGCAAGACTAAAGGCGAGCGCGATGCTGTTCAGGACAATCATTGCGATACCCGTCACAAGAATGGGCAAAACCAGGATCGTTTGCAGGAAGGACTGGTCAATGCGGCGCGCGCGGCTCGTGATGAAGTACACCCACGATATGGGAATCGCCAGCAGAATCGCACCAAAGCTCGCGATGCCAAGTCGTATCGCGGCAGCGCCGGTCAGCAGATTGCGTTCGACGCTCGTGTACACCGGCTCAAACGATTCGATGTCCGCACCGGGCAGGTCATCGATACCGCCAATGGGCAGGTAGTCAGCAAGGCCCGGCAAACGATCGACCAGGAAAACTGCAGCGCCCGCCCAGAATCCGTAGTACATCAGGATCAGCGTAAGCGGAATCAGCAAACTGGCGGAACGTCTCATGGATAGGATCCGGGCTTCGAGATGTAGGCACGATACAGCCATGTCACTGATTTCGCCAGAGTATTAGTGCAGCAGAATGCCGGCGTCGATGTTAGTCTAGGCGCCGCTTCTGGCCACCAACAACACTCATGACACATTCAGTTCAGCTTCTCGGCATATCCAATGCAATCGTTGACGTGCTCGCTCACGTTGATCGGGCTTTTCTCGACGCGATCGGCGCGCCGCCCGGATCAATGACGCTGATCGACGAACAGCAGGCGCGCGATATCTATTCGAAAATGGGACCGGCGACCGAAATGTCGGGTGGGTCCGTCGCCAATACTGTCGCCGGCTTTGCCAATCTCGGTGGCAGCGCCGCCTACATCGGCAAGGTTCGCGATGACCAGCTTGGCGCAATTTTCAATCACGACATGACGTCACTGGGCGTCGATATCCGCTTGCCGGCAGCCGCCGACGGTCCACCGACAGCCCGCAGCCATATCCTGATAAGCGAAGACGGGCAGCGCACCATGCAGACCTACCTCGGTGCCTGCCTCGAACTCGCGCTCGCCGATATCACTGAAGAGTCCGTCGGCAATCCGCAACTCATTCTTCTGGAGGGCTACGTCTGGGACATCGCGGAGGGCCCTGCCCTGGCGAAAAAAGCGGCTGAAATTGCCCGCGGCAACGGCACATCGGTATCGCTCTCTCTTTCCGACTCTTTTTGCGTGCAAAGACATCGTGATTCGTTCGAGGATTTTGTTCGCAACGACGCCGATATTATCGTTGCCGATGAAGACGAGGTTCACGCATTGCTGGGCACGGACAGTATCGACGATGCGATTGCCAAATGCGGCAGTTACGGCAAGGTGTTCGCGATAACCCGCTCTGAAAAGGGTTCGGTCATTGTCGAAGGTGACACTTGTGTCGAACAGGCCGCAACTCCCGTAGCCAAAGTCGTCGACTCGACAGGGGCCGGCGATGCGTACTCGGCCGGATTTCTTTTCGGCTGGGTAAACGGCAAGCCGTTTTCCGAGTGTGCGCAGTATGGGACTTATTGTGCAACCAAAGTGATTCAACAGCTGGGTGCACGAATCGAGAAAGGGCTTCTGCTGAGCGGGTCCAGCTAGGGCCGCATTGCGTAAAGGCCAAGGGCCAGTCGATCGGAACGGGATAGCGGCCTTCTCACCAGAAAAGCTGCCGCAAAGACCGCGACGAACCAGAAAACCAGGTCGACGAGCGACACGGCAGAAATCAGGTGCCCGGTTAGCGTCGAATCGTCGCTCGTATGGAACGCATCGGCCGGCGATCCCGTCAATAATTTCATCGGATTCAATACGGCCCCAATCACATTGCCGAGAATGCAGCCTGCAATTGTGTACAAGGAAGCCGCCACTGCAAATTTCGTTTCGATGCCACGCCCGAAGAACTGCATCGGCAACCCAACGGCAATGCCAATCCCCGCGGCGGCAAAACCGTAGGCAAAGGCCCATTGATTCACAACGATTGAGTAAATTATGGCAGCGAAGAATGTTGCAATGGCGCCGATGACAACCGCAGCAGTGAAGTTCTGCTCCGAAAGCAATTTTTCGGCCTGTTGGTATTTTTGTTTTTTATCCTCTGCATTCATCTGCGTCGCCGTATGCGGCGACCTGCCGGAAATGGTTTACCGCAAAACATCGGAATAGCTACTGACCCGGACGCACCGGCAACTCCGCAAATTGACAACGGGTGCGACTACTGCCGAGCGTAATGATCTTGCTCACGGATTCGTCTTCAACGTAGGCGATATACGTGCAATAACGCGGTCGCGTTGTGGCAGCCGCGCTGCCGCTGGTGTATACGCCAGGCGTAACCACCGATCCGTCAGAACCCGCTGCCGAACAACTGGCGCAACCCGCAAGTATGGAGAGCGATCCGGTGCCAGCCGATTGATGCCGACGGGCGACGGCCTGGGGATCTTCGGGTCCCGGGAACCGCCAGGTCAAATTGCCACTCTTGCCAATCTTGGGCTCACCTAAAACCGCGATTAACTCCGACGTCGGCGCGCCCTGCCAACTGGCTGCCCGCATATCGACATCGCTATTGCCCGGAGTGCTGGCACAGGCAGACAAGAAAAACGCAGTCAAAAGCAGTAGCCGATGCATGATTAATTCGCCTTTGTTTGCTCGAGAGTGTTAGCAGTTCCCCGCCCGAATTTCGCTTACGTGCCGATCGGATGCCAGGTCGTCTTGACTTCCTGCGTATCCCGAATCAGGTACGGGTTGTCCGCATCCTTGTTCCAATCAACGCGGTTTCGGTCGATGACACGCTTGATGTTGTCAGCGGCCAGTTCCTGCACCGTCTTCGCCGTCGACCTGCCGCCATCGCAATAAATGATGGCGTTCACGTCCATGTGCGACGCGAACTGTGACGTCAGCTCGGACCGCAGTCCGGTCAGGATGTTCACAACGCCACCGGGAACATCGGATGCATGCAACACTTCGGCAAAACTGATGGCGCACAAGGGCCGGGTCTCCGATGCCAGTGCAACACAGCTATTGCCGCCCGCGATCGCCGGCGCAATGTTTGAGATCAGACCGAGCAGGCTGCTGTCGTCTGGCGCCAGCACCGCAACGACACCCGTGGGTTCCAGCACCGAAAAGTTGAAATGAGAGGATGCGACCGGGTTCACGGCGCTAAAGACTTGCTGGTATTTGTCCGCCCAGCCAGCAAAGTAGATTAACCGATCGATAGACTGGTCGATTTCCTTTTCGGCAGCTCGCGCCGTCGACCCCTGTAATTTGAGTTCAGCCACAAACTGTTCGCGACGCCCTTCGAGCATCTCACCGATTCGATAGAGGATCTGTCCGCGCAGGTAGGCGCTTGCCTTTGCCCAACCCGGCTGGGCGTTGCGTGCTGCAACCACGGCATTTCGAAAATCCTTGCGACTGCCGCGGCACATGTTGGCGATAACATTGCCTTTGTCATCTTGCAGCGTGAAATAACGGCCGGACTCGGTGCGCGGAAACTTGCCGTCGATGTAGATTTTGTAAGTTTTCGCGACTGCGATGCGCTCGTCTTGTTTGGCCATGCTTATGCTCCCAGCTTCACGTAGGCATCGAGGCCATGCAGGCCACCTTCCCTGCCGACGCCGCTTTCCTTGTAACCACCAAACGGCGACGTCGGATCGAACTTGTTGAATGTGTTGGCCCAGACAACACCCGCGCGTACGTCCTGTGTCATCTTGAAAATTTTCGAACCCTTGTCGGTCCAGACACCGCCGGAAAGTCCGTAGGGCGTGTTGTTGGCTTTTACCAAAGCCTCGTCTTCCCTGCGAAACGTCTGGATCGCGAGTACCGGACCAAATATTTCTTCCTGTACCACACGATTCGATTGTGAAACGCCGGTGAAAATGGTCGGGCGACACCAGTAGCCTTTCTTCGGCACACGGCAGGAGCTTTGGTGCATATCAGCGCCTTCGGCTTTACCGATCTTTAGGTAGGACTGGATCTTGTCCAGCTGCATCGGCGAATTGATCGCGCCGATATCGGTGTTTTTGTCCAATGGATCGCCAACGATCAATGTTTCCATTCGATCTTTAAGTTTCGCGATTACTTCGTCAGCGACGGACTCCTGCACCAGCAGTCGCGAGCCTGCACAGCACACGTGGCCCTGGTTAAAGAAGATGCCGTTTACGATGCCCTCGACCGCCTGATCAATTGCCGCGTCGGCAAAAATGATGTTTGCCGCTTTGCCGCCGAGTTCCAGCGTGTACTTCTTGTTGGTGCCGGCAAGCGCCTTTTGAATGATGCGCCCAACGTTTGTCGAGCCGGTAAACGCCACCTTGTCGACGTTCGGATGTTGCACAACCGCGGCACCCGCGGCACCTGCACCGGTAACGATGTTCACCACACCGGGCGGCAATCCGGCGTCAGCGATGACTTCAGCCAGTTTCAGCGCCGTCAGAGGCGTGGTTTCCGCCGGTTTCAGTACGACCGTATTGCCGCAGGCTATTGCCGGCGCGATTTTCCAGGATGCCATCAGCAGCGGGAAATTCCACGGAATGACCTGTCCTGCCACGCCGAGCGGTTTCGCGGTTCTGCCGGGGAACGCGTACTCAAGTTTGTCTGCCCAGCCCGCGTAGTAAAAAAAGTGCGCCGCGGCGAGTGGAATATCGACATCGCGCGATTCGCGGATCGGCTTGCCGCCGTCGAGTGACTCGATCACCGAGAACTCGCGTGCTCGCTCCTGCATGATGCGTGCAATGCGATAAATGTACTTGCCTCGCTCGGCGGGCTTCATACGACCCCAGGTCGTTCGATAGGCATCGCGAGCGGCTTTCACTGCTTTGTCGACGTCCGCATCGGAGCCTTGTGCCACCCGGCTCAGTTTTTCTTCGGTAGCCGGGTTGATCGTATCGAAATACTTGCCGTTCTCAGGCGCTACGAATTCACCATTGATGAAGTGACCGTAGCGTTTCTTGATGCTGACGTGGTCGGTACTTTCCGGCGCCGGGTCGTAAGCCCAGCCACCGTCGAATGCGAGTTTGTTTTCAGGAGTTGCCATGATTAATCCTTGGAGAAATAGTCGGCAGACTGGTAGACACCGGTCGACTGTTTCATCAATTGCATGAGTACATCATTTGCCAGGGTGCTCGCGCCGAAACGAAACCATTCCGGTGTCATCCACGCATTGCCGAGTGTTTCTTTCAGCATGACCAGGTAGTGCACCGCGAGCTTCGCGGTCGAAATGCCACCGGCCGGCTTCATGCCGACCATCTTGCCGGTCTCGCGATAGAAATCGCTGATGGCCTGCAGCATCACCAGCGTCACCTGCATCGTCGCCGCCGGCTGGATCTTGCCGGTCGACGTTTTTATGAAATCGGCGCCGGCATGCATTGCCAGGACGCTCGCGCGACGTACACGATCCAGCGTTCCGAGTTCGCCGGTTTCGAGAATGACTTTGAGGTGAGCATCGCCACACGCCTCTTTCACCGCGACGATTTCATCGAATACGTAACGATAATCGCCCTCAAGAAACTTGCCGCGTGAGATGACCATGTCGATTTCGTTTGCGCCTGCAGCGACAGCCATGCGCGTGTCGTCGAGCTTCACACTGAGTTTCGACATACCGCTCGGAAATGCCGTTGCGACGGAGGCAATATTGATGTCGTGGCCTTTAAGCGCTTCCTTGGCGACGTGCACCATTGTCGGGTAAACGCAAACGGCGGCAACGTGCGGCAGGTTTGGCAATGCATCGTGCAGATGGATTGCCTTCTGGCACATCTGCCGAACTTTGCCCGGCGTGTCCTGGCCCTCGAGTGTCGTCAGGTCGATCATGCTGAGAATCAGTTTCAGTGCGTCGACTTTTGATGCCGTTTTGATGCTGCGACTTTGAAACCGCGCAACCCGTTCGTTGACGCCGACCTCGTCGACAGCAGGCACCCGGCTGAGGTCAGGCAGTTGTAGCGATGTTTTCACTGCTTTCAGCGCCATCAGTTCAGTCCTCGGCCACAACAGTTTCGAGTGCGACCAGGATCATCTCATCGAAGGTTGTTGCGCGTTCGTCCGAGCTCAGTGCCGCCCCGGAGACGATATCGTCACTGACGGTGCAGATGGCCAGCGCTTCGGCATCATTTTCGGCGGCAATCGCGAATATTCCTGCCGCCTCCATTTCGACACCGTAGACATTGTACCTGGCCATCGTGTCGAACATGCCCGGATCGGGCGTGTAAAAAAGATCGGCGGAGAAAATATTGCCTACGTGGTAGCGAACCTTGTGCGCTTTCGCCGCTGCAACCGCCTTCGACACCAGGTCGAAACTCGCCAGCGCCGCCAGGTCATAGCCACCGAACCGCATGCGATTGCAGTTCGAGTCGGTTGAAGCGCCCATCGCAATGATGATGTCGCGTAATTTGACGTCGGGATGCGATGTACCGCAACTGCCGACACGAACGACCCGCTTGACGCCGTACTCGGTGATGAGCTCGGTACAGTAAATGGACGCCGACGGAATTCCCATTCCGTGTGCCATAACCGAGACCGGCTGGCCTTTGTAGGCACCGGTAAAGCCCCACATGTTGCGTACATCGGTGACGCGTTTGACGTCGTCGAGGTACGTGTCGCAAATGTATTTCGCGCGCAGGGGGTCGCCAGGCATCAGGACCGTTTCGGCGAAGTCGCCCGGTGCCGCATTCATGTGTTTGGTTGCCATTGATTCGTCGCTTTTGTTGTTACCACTTGCCCTGTGCCGACATGCCGCCATCGACAACCAGGTTGGCGCCGCTGATCCAGCGAGACGCCGGGCTGACCAGAAACAATACAGCGTCAGCGACATCATTGGGAGTCCCCAGCCGGGCCAATGGCGCCCGGGCTCGCCAGCGTTTCACGCCATCGGGCCATTCATCCAGAAGTCCATCGCGATCGATGAGGCCCGGCGACACGCTATTGACGCGTATGCCGGCCGCGCCAAACTCCTGGGCCGCCGCCCGTGCCAGCATGGCGAGGCCGGCCTTGCTGGTCGCGTAGTGCGCATGCCCGGGCGCCGGATCCATGCCTTCAATCGAACTGATATGGACGATCACGCCACGATGGCCGTCGGCCGCCCAACGACTGGCCAATCGCTGGGTCAACTGGAATGCGCTGTCGAGATTCGCCGCCATCATGGATCGCCAGTCGGCCATTTCCATTGTCTTGAGACTTTGCACCGTCTGCTGCGCGGCGTTGTGCACCAGCATTGTCGGTTGCACCGCTGACAGCATCGCATCGACGGATTGCTCGTCGGACAGATCCGCCCTCAGCGCCTGGCCGCCGCCAATACGCTGCAGCAGGGCCTGCACTGCCGCTTCATTATTGTTGCAGTGGGCGAGTACCGTTGCGCCAGCGCTGGCAAGCCTGGTGGCGATGGCCTGGCCGATATTGCTGCTGGCCCCGGTCACCAGCACCGTCTCACCACCCAGATCGAGCAAGTCGCTGATTGACGGCGTGTCCACCATGTTGTTCTCCCGGGCAATGATCGGTGTATTGTCCACCGAATGTGCAACAAAGCGAAACCCGGCGAATTCTGGACCAGCGAGCGCTGCTATATCCGCGAACTCCTGAATAACGACGGCAGTCCCGAGGTGTCGATCGCCCGGGCCCGGGTCGAGCCGGGCGTAACAACGCAGTTGCACACTCTCGCCGTTGCTGAGTGGTACGTCATCGAGTCCGGATCGGGCCTCATGACGGTCGGCGAGGCCGCGCCTCGCGACGTTGGGGCCGGTGACACGGTCAGCATTCCCCGCGGTGTGCCGCAGCGGATTCAGAATAACGGCGACTGTGACCTGATTTTTTTGTGCGTTTGCGTACCACGATTTTTGTTGCGGCACTACACCTCACTGGAGTAACGGCGCTATACTGCGCGGACGCTTAATCAGGAGATCCACGATGCGTGGTATTAAAACAACATATTTTTCATGCTCCGTCCTGCGCCTGGTCACCGGTGCTGCGGGGGCCCTTGCCGTCAGCGGCCTGTTCGCGGTGCCGGCCAGCGCCCAGAGTCAGGGCATCATCCTCGAAGAAATCGTCGTTACGGCGCAAAAACGCGAGGAATCGCTGCAGGATGTGCCAATTTCGGTTGCCACAATGCAGGGTGAAAGCCTGAATGCGCTGTTTTCGGGCAGCGAGGACATCCTCGCGCTGTCCGGTCGCGTTCCGGGTCTGTACGCCGAATCATCCAACGGCCGTTCCGCACCGCGTTTCTACCTGCGCGGACTGGGCAATATCGATTTCGACCTGGCCGCATCGCAGCCGGTGTCCGTGGTCATGGACGAAGTCGTCATGGAGAACGTCGTCCTGAAGGGCTTCCCCCTGTTCGACGTCCAGAACATTGAAGTCATTCGCGGCCCGCAAGGCACGCTGTTCGGGCGCAACACCACAGCCGGAATCGTCAAGATCAACACGCGCCGCCCGACCGATGAGTTGTCCGGATACATCAAGGGCTCCTACGGCCGATACGCGACGCAGAATTACGAGGGTGCCGTTGGCGGCAGCCTGATCGACGGTGAATTGAATGCCCGCGTGTCGGTACTGCATCGCAGTCGTGACAACTGGATCACCAACGGCTACACCGGTCAGAAATCGCTGGGACGCTACAAGGAAACGGCGGGTCGCCTGCAATTCGAGTGGACGCCGACCGACCGGCTGACTGCGTTGCTGTCTCATCAAAATCGCAGCCTCGACGGCACGTCGTCAATTTTCCGCGCGAACGTTTTCACGACCGGCCGCAACGATCTTAACCAGAACTATGATCGTGACGTGGTTTACTACGACGGTGGCGACAACAACCCGCAGGCTTATCAGTCGCACGGCACAACGCTGAACCTGACCTGGGATTTCGACAACGTTACCGTGAGCTCGATCACGTCCTATCAGCAGGCTGACGGGTTCAGCCGCGGCGACATCGATGGCGGCGTGGTCGACTTTACGCAAAGCGTTGGCGTTCCGCCCGGCATCACGTTTGATCCCAACGTGATCATCTTCGGCAACCCGGCCCTTACGTTCCCGGGCACGATCAATACGCCTTCGGTAACACAGGACGGCGCCGACACCGATCAGATGACCCAGGAATTCCGTATCGCGAGTAATGGCGCTGAGCGCTTCAACTGGCAGATCGGTGCATTTTACTTCCGCTCCGACCTGGTCGTGACAACCGATTCCTTCGCATCCTTCGGCTTTGCCAGCGTTCAGGATACAAAGATTCAGCAGGAGAACGACACCTGGGCCGTATTCGGACAGGGAAGCTGGGATGTTACCGATCGGCTGAACCTGACGGCGGGTGTGCGCTACACCGACGACGAAAAGCACTTCCAGGTGCTGCAGTTTGGCCAGCTCTGGCTTGACCTCGGCATCCCGACCTTTATCGCCGCACCGATCAGTGTTGACGATGGCCAGCTGAGCTGGGAAGCCAGCGCGAACTTTGCGTTCACCGACAACGCCAGCCTGTACGCGCGCGTTGCCAATGGCTTCCGTGCACAGACCATCCAGGGACGCGACGTCGCGTTCCTCGAAACGCCGACGGTTGCAAAACCCGAAACGATTGACTCGATTGAAGCTGGCATCAAGGCCGACCTGTTTGACGGTCGTGGCCGTGTCAACTTCGCCGTGTTCCACTACGAGGTCGATGACATGCAGCTGTCCGTCATTGGCGGCGCAACGAATACCAACCAGGTCATCAATGCGGCGGCAGGTGATGCCAGCGGTTACGAGCTCGAAGCCGACTTCCTGATTACGGACTACTTCCTGTTGTCCATCGGTACCAGCTACAACGACACCGAGATCAAGGACCCGACACTCGGAACAGTGCCTTGCGGCTCAGGCCTTTGCACTCCGCTGGACCCGGTGAACCCGGCGGTTGCAGGCCAGGTGCTGGTCGACGGCAATCCGTTCCCGCGCGCTCCGAAAACAACGCACAACCTGAACATGCGATTGCATGCGCCGGTTCGAAACAATTCCGAGCTCTATCTTGCGACGGACATCGTCTGGTACGGCGACATCAATATGCCGCTGTACGAAGCGGTCGAGTTCAAGACCGACGGTCACTACGAGACGGGTGTTCGCCTGGGCTACAAGAATCATGACAGTGGCTGGGACTTCGCGCTCTACGGTCGCAACGTGACCGATCAGGACAATGTCCTCGGTTTCGTGGATTTCAGCAACAACACCGGCTTTGTTAATGAGCCGCAAACCTACGGTGTGGAAGTCACCTGGGAATTCGGCGAGTAACTCGACGACTGGTATTACTGCTGGCCGTTGCCGGCTGTTCCAACGCGGAGCAGCCGGCAACCCTGGCTTTTGAGGTCAGCGGGCGCCTCGAAGACCCGGACATCCGGGAAGCCAGCGGCCTTGCGCGCTCCCATCGGGAGTTCGGCCTGCTCTGGACGATCAACGACAACGGCGCGAAAGCGATCGTGCACGCCCTCGACACCAGCGGGCAACGTCGTGGCGAATTTAAACTCAAGGGTTCGAAAAACAAGGACTGGGAAGACCTCGCTTCCTTCAGACACCAGGGCACGCCTTACCTGATGGTTGCCGATATCGGCGACAACGACGCGAAACGAAACAAGCGCACCCTCTATTTTGTCGAGGAGCCGGTTGCCGCCAAAAAGAGCGAAGCAACGCTCGCCTGGCAGGTGTCGTACCAGTACCCGGACGGCCCGCGCGATGCTGAAGCAGCTGCGGTCGATCTCGCGAATCAAAAAGCCCTGATTCTGAGCAAGCGTGATTTGCCGCCGCAGCTTTACGAGGTGCCGCTGTTCCCCGAAACCGCGGATACGGTCGCCGCGACGGCGCTGGGACCGGTTCAGAGTCTCGACAGGCCTTCGCGAGAAGAGGTCGAGTTCGCACCGAAAACCAAGGACTGGTATTGGCAGCCGGTCGGCATGGATATTTCTGCCGACGGTTTGGCTGCAATCATCCTGACATACCGCGCGGTGTACTATTATCGGCGACAGCCTGAGCAGGGCTGGCTGGATGCGCTAAATACGCGGCCGGTTCGCATTGGCATTGGCAATTTCGAGAACGCCGAGGCGGTCGCGTTCGGCGATGAACAACGGACGGTCATTGTCACGGGCGAGAACAAGAACTCACTGGTGATAAGCGTCGATCTCGCGGGAGCACCCAAACCATGACTTGCAAAAAAGCGCTTGCCGTAGTCCTGATTGTAGCGATGTGCGGCTGTTCGCCGGCACCGCTACCCGAAGCCGCCCCGGCCAGCGTGTCGGTCACGGTGATGTCATTCAACGTGCAAAACCTGTTCGACAACGTCGATGATCCCGGCAAGGACGACAAAGCTTACCTGCCGATCGAGGCGAAGCAGCATGACGCGCACATCGCGGAGTGCAACACGATCGAGGTCGATAGCTGGCGAGACGAATGCCTGCACCTTGACTGGAACGACTCGATCATCGAGCAAAAACTCGGTGTACTGGCTGCGACGATCCGGCAAGTCAATGACGGGGCTGGTGCGGACATTATCGCGTTCCAGGAAGTCGAAAACGCATCGATTCTGAATCGACTCCGCAATGAAAAACTAGCCGATCTTGGCTACCGTCCGGCGATCCTCATCGAGGGCACTGACACCCGCGGCATTGATGTCGCGTTCCTGTCCCGACTCCCGCTGGCCGGCGACGCGCGCCTGCACCCGCTGCTCATCGAAGAATATCCGGATCGAGCCGGTGACACGCGCGGCGTCCTGCAGGCGGATTTTCGGTTGCCGGACGGCTCGATATTGAGCGGATTCAGCGTGCATTTTCCGGCACCGTTCCATCCGACCGCGATGCGGATCGCGGCCTACCGGCACCTTGCAAGACTGCGTGACGCGCTGCCGGACGATCACCATGCCTTTGCAGCCGGCGACTTCAACACGACCAGCGAAGAAGACGCACGTGAAGGCCTGCTCGAGGATTACGCCCGTCCGCACTGGACCGTGGCCCACGAAATCGGCTGTAAAGACTGCAAAGGCAGCTATTTTTACCACCGGGATTCGACCTGGTCGTTCCTCGACATGATCCTGTTTTCGCCTGCACGTGGTGCAGAAACAACAGCGCAGATTCGCGGGGATTCTGTGTTTATCGCGAACCGGACGCCGGCCCAACGCAGCGAAAACGGGACGCCTGAACGCTTTCAGGCAGCAAGCGGTACTGGCGTGTCTGACCATTGGCCTGTGGTCGCTACGTTCCAATTCACTGTAAAACAATAGCTTGCAATAGATTCGTAACAATTATTCTCGACCGGCTATTTTGGGCCGTCGAACAAGTGCCGCATAGCGCGCTGTAGAGCACACAAACCCTTATTGCGTAAGCATTTTCCCTGCGTTAAGTTTGGTCAACGATTGCAAAAAAAACGATCCGCAATCGGGCATCTTTTGGCCGATTTCGATCGAGCGCTCACAAAACGAAATATTCTGGTCACATTGACGGCCTAGACTTTCGTCTCTTTTTCCAAAGCGGGGATTCAATAATGAAACTTAGATCTCGAATTACAGGATCGGTGCTCGCGGCTTTTGCCGCAGTGTTGATGCTGGCCGTACCTGTTGCAGGAAACGCACAGGAAACGACTTCTTCCATTCGCGGCAGCATCGCGGCACCGGGTGGCCAACCGGCGGCTGACGTTGCCGTATCGGTCACCGACACGCGCACCGGTCGCGTCAAACGGACCGTAACCAGCGACTCCGGCCGATTCACGATGAGCGGTTTGCCGGTCGGCGGCCCTTACACGGTATCGACGACGTCGAATCAATATTCAGACCAAACGATTACCGATGTGTATCTTTCCCTGGGCGAGGCCTTTGAGTTCAGCGTGACGCTGGGCGCGGAAACGATTGATGAGATCACGGTAACGGCATCCGCAGTACAGAGTGCGCAGGTCGCTATCGGTCCATCAACGTCATTCAACCTTGACGATTTGCAGAACCTGCCTGCGATCAACCGCGATATTCGCGATGTCGTTCGTATAGATCCCCGTATCTACATCGACGAAGGCTTTGTCGGTGCCGTGCAGTGCGTTGGTGCCAATCCGCGCTTCAACAGCCTGACGGTCGATGGCGTGAAGTTGAATGACAACTTTGGCCTGAACAGCAACGGTTTCCCGACGCAGCGTCAGCCCTTCCCTTACGACGCCATTCAGAACGTATCGCTGGAATTGTCTCCCTACGATGTTCAGTACGGCGGTTTCACAGCCTGTAACATCAATGCGGTAACGCGCTCCGGCGGCAATGAGTTCTCTGGTAGCGTTTTCATCGATTACACCGATGACAGCTTCCAGGGCGACTCGATTGAAGGCGATTCAATTCCGACCGGCGACTACGACGAAACCCGCTACGGTGTTTCTTTCGGTGGCCCGATCATCCAGGACAAGCTGTTCTTCTTCGTCGCCTATGAAAAGGCCGAAGGCGCGGACGTGTTTGACCGATGCGCCGGTGACGAGACATGTGCAAGCCCCGTGCTTGGCGTCTCACGCGCCCAGTTGGACCGAATTGCCGATATTGCCCGAAACCTGTACGGGTATGAGCCTGGCGGCACGGTCCTGAATCCACCCACCGAGGATGAGAAGTACCTGGTGCGATTGGACTGGAATATTAACGAAGACCACAATGCTGCGCTTACCTACGCCTACAATGACGGCTTCAATATTACCCAGTCGGATTCTGACAACGACGAGTTCGAGTTTTCGAATCACTTCTACGAGCGCGGCGCCGAACTGAATTCGTACACAGGCCAGCTGTTCTCGGATTGGACAGATAACTTCAGTACTGAAGTACGGCTATCCTACTCCGAGCTCGACAATCGCCAGGTCTCGCAAAACGACCAGGGTTTCGGTGAGGTTCAAATCGAAACCTATTTTGACGGCGACGGCGACGGCGACATGGACCAGGCGCTTGTGTACCTGGGCGGCGACGATTCGCGTCAATCGAACAAGCTTTACTACGACACGACGAACTTCAAGCTTGCCGGTACCTACACCACAGGCGATCACGCAATTTCCGGTGGTTTTGAGTTCGAAGAGTTCGACATCTTCAACCTGTTCCTGCAGCAAACGATCGGCGAGTACCGGTTTGATGAGTCCAATACCGACATCAACAACAACCCGGTTGGCTGTAACTCATCGCGGCCCGACGGCTGTATTGACCAGTTCGAAGCCTTTAGCCCGGACGACATTTACTACGGTAATGCTGCTCCGTCGCTGAATCCCAACGACGCGGCCGCTGAATTCGCTTACGCAGTCAATACGTTTTACCTGCAGGACGAGTTTACGGTTTCGGACCTGGACCTGACGATCGTTGCCGGACTCCGGTATGACTGGTACACCAGCGACGACCTGCCGCGCGAAAACACGCAGTTCATTGCACGCTCCGGATACACCAACCGCAAGAACTTCGACGGTGAATCGCTGTTGCAACCTCGGCTCGGATTTACGTTCAATGTCAATGATGACCTGACATTGCGTGGCGGCGCCGGTCTCTACAGCGGTGGTAACCCGAATGTCTGGCTGGGCAACAACTACCAGAACGACGGATTCACGCAGGTTCAGGCACGCGAGTTCAACGGCGGTGTGGCCGGGCTCAATATCGACCCGAACGCCGGCCTGAACACGATCCCGCTGGGTGCGGATGGCAACGGCAGTCCGATATTTGATGCGCCGCAAACCATCATCGACTACGTTGCCAATGGATCTGCAGACACCGGCGTCAATGCAATATCGCCGAACTTCAAGATCCCATCCAACTGGAAGTATTCATTGGGAGCAACCTGGGCATTTGATGCCGGACCGATGGGCGAGGACTACACATTGTCCGCCGACGTCGTATTTTCACGCGCCAAGGACTCTGCTGTGATTATCGATGACACCAACGTGCAAATCGGTACAGCGCCGGATGGCCGGCCGATTTACTTCCAGACGGACAAGTCCATCCCGGGCTGTGCTGCAGATCCGCTTTCTGATCCCGGTCTTTGCGATCGCCAGGGTAACGGTGATTACATCCTGACCAATGTCGTTGGCGATGACGCGCGTTCGACCAGCCTGTCATTTACGCTCAGCAAGGAGTACGACTGGGGTCTCGACTGGACATTCGGTTATGCCTACACGGATGCCGAAGATGTTAACCCGATGACAAGTTCGGTCGCGTTCTCGAACTATACGAACACGGCGGTTTCGGACACAGAAAACCCAGGACTGTCCCGTTCGAACTACGAGATTCCAAATCGCTTCATCCTGAAGATGAGCTATCGCACCGAGCTGTTTGGTGATAACTCAACGCGAGTCTCGATGTTTGCCAGCCGCAATCAGGGCCGGCCGTTCAGCTACACGTTCAATGACCAGGAAATGTTTGCGGTCGGACCGTTCTTCAACTTCTCGGATGATCGCAGCTTGCTGTACATGCCGACCGGACCGAGTGACCCGAACGTCGTGTTTGATCCGGGCTTTGACCAGGCGGCATTCTTTGCTTATGCGGATGCAGCCGGCATTAGCGGCTACGGCGGCGGTATCGTGCCACGCAACGTCGACTATAGTGACTGGTATACCAAGGTCGACCTGCGTATCAGCCAGGAGATCCCCGGATTCTCCGAGAATCAGAAGGGCACCGTATTCTTCGTTATCGAGAATATCGGCAATCTCTTGAATGATGAGTGGGGCGTATTCAGGGAAGTTGGCTTCCCGCGCACCGCAGCCATCGTCGATGCGAGCCTGAACGGCAACAACCAGTACGTATTTGAGGCCTTCAACGATCCGTCTCAATCACGAGTTGGTAGTGCGTCGCTCTGGTCCATGCGATTCGGTTTGAGCTATCGCTTCAACTAAGCAAGACTCGATCGACTAAGCTCGATCATCGAAGGGCGGCCCGTAAAACGGCCGCCCTTTTTTATTCGAAGCAGGGTTGCTTGCTTTCCAGCAGCTCATGATAGCGACGATTCTCATCATTGATGGCCCAGCCCACTTTTTCGCCTCGTGACTGCGCATCGAGTACCGCATCCAGGACAAGGTAAATCAGTTCCGACGCCGGACGCGATGCCGGGCGGTCGTTCGGCAGCTTGTAGCCATCACCCCCGCCGTATAGAAAATCCGGCACCACCAGGCTGTACTCTTTTTCATCGTCGATCTCGACCCAGTTGCCATTTTCGGGCACCTGCAAACTGACGATGCGATCGTCCTCGTTGCGGCTGCGATCAACGCAGATACGAAACCCGGACACCTGCGGGAAATAGCCCTTGCTCGGCCCGAAACCCCGGTAGCCTGCCTGCATCACGTCACGGAACTGGGCTCCCGTGAGCGTCATGAACCGGAGATAGGAGCTGAAGCCGAATGTTCGGCCGATGTCCTCGAACTGGATGTCATCCTCGACGAAATCGTCAAGACGCAGGGTTCCGCCGTTGACGAAGGCAAGATCAGCCCCGGGGCTTCCGAAAGCACCACGCATCTGGTCGGCAATAAAGCTGCCCCAGTTACTTTCCTCATTTCGAACCGTGACCTCGCGCCCGTCGAGCGGCAATGCGGCGAATCCGACCGTCGCCTCCAGAAACGGGAAAGTCTCGAGCAACCGGGAGCGCCACTTGGTCGCGAGGACCTCGTAGTCGTCGTCCAGTGCAACCTGCTCATCGAGCCGTACACGATTCTCGTTGATGACGGGGCGTCCGTCAGTATCGAAATCCAGGTCTACGACCCAGATCTCACGTGCGTTTGACGCGCCCTTCATTACCGCAGCCGAGTTTTCGGTCAGGGCACGGTGCTCCGGCTCATGCTCATGACCGCCGAAAATCAGGACGAATTTCGGGTGACTGGCCCGGAGCCTTGCGATTTCTTCATCCTGCCAGATATGCAGGTGTGTCAGTCCGATGATCGCATCAACGCCAGCAGATTCGAATTGCTTGATTACGGACTCGGCGATGCCGCGGTAATCCTTGTCGACCGGGACGTAGTCGCGGTCGTTGCCACCGTCGTCGGCGTGCAAGGACAGCGAAAATATTCCGACCGTCCTGCCGCCCGATTCGAACGTGAATGCGCTATGCAATGCGGCATCGACATCCGCGTCACCCGTGCGCAGCGAATAGTTGTCGCCGATCCAGTCGAATTGCGAGGCCTTGACCGCATTGATCAAATGCTTCGGTGCGCGTCGATCGAACTCATGATTGCCCGCGACGGCGTACATCGGCGCAAGCTCGTCCATGAAATTCATTGCATCGACCATTTGCATGCCATTCCAGAGGCTGCTTTCGAGCGATGGATACAGGAAATCCCCGCCATGTGTAATACGTACGTCGCGCCCCTGATCCTTGAGATCGCGAATCACGGTTACGACCCGGCTGAATCCTCCGGCATGTCCGTCTTCGACCGCGCCGACCCGGTAGGTGTCGTTGAGATGCACGAACGTTATGCCGGTGGATTGACCATCCCCGGTCGACAACGAAATACAGGCCGACAGGCTCAGGCAGCAGAACAGCAACAACAATCTTCTCATAGCGGTATCCCTGAATATTCATCAACATGCTAACCTGAATTATCATCCAGTGGCATCAGGAGCCAGCATGCAACGAATGAAAACCCTGGCGATTATAGTACTCGTTTCGATTCTGGCCGCATGCGCACACTCTGTGCATGAGCACGGCAACGAGCACGCCGGCGATCTCGGTTTGTACTGGGTTAAATACTCGGCCGAGTACCAGGCGATCGCCGCACAGGTCTATGCCGAAGCCACTCAGGACCTTCCCCGCCTGCTTGCCGATACTTCGTGGACGGCTCTGCCCGGCCAGGACGTCGACCCGCGCCTTCCGCCGGCCGTCATCCTCGACATTGACGAAACCGTGGTCAGCAATGTTGATTTTCAGCTGACTTTCGAACCTCCATTCGCCAACCACAAACTCGACACCTGGAGTGCCGGCGTCGATGCGACACCCGTGCGCGGTGTTGTGGAATTCGTTGCTGCCGCACGCGCATTGGGCGTGACGGTCTTTTTCGTGACCAATCGCCCTTGCGAGCCTGTCGAGGGCGACGACGCTTTTTGTCCGCAAAAACAAACGACGATCGACGATGTGCGCGAACTCGGTATCGACGTTGAGCCCGGGTACGTGTTGCTCGCTGACGAAAGACCGGAATGGGACCGCGAGAAACTCACCCGGCGTCAGCATGTCGCCAAGACCCACCGGGTGATCATGCTGGTGGGTGACGATCTCGGCGATTTTATCCCTTGCGTTCGAGACAACCCGGCTGGCCCGTGCACGAGGGCGGGAACACAGGCCAACCGCCTCGAGGATGTCGAACGTTACCGGGACTACTGGGGATCCGGCTGGTACATCCTGCCAAATCCCATGCACGGTTCGTGGACTTCAGTCGAGTAAAAGGCGTATCCTGTGCAATCGATTTGTCTGTAACACATTGAAAAGAAACGGATCTACGGGGGTTGATCATGGCAAAGGTTAAGTGCGGACTCATTCAGATGGCGCTCAAGGGCGACGGCTCGATGAAACCTGATGAAATACGCGATCGCATGATCGAGGCACATATTCCCTACATCGAGGATGCGGGCAAACAGGGCGTGCAAATCCTGTGCTTCCAGGAGGTATTTACGCAGCCCTATTTCTGCCCGAGCCAGGATCGCAAGTGGTACGCCGCCGCCGAAAAAATTCCGGACGGCCACACGACCCGCCTGATGCAGGAATACGCCAGGAAATACAACATGGTGATCGTCGTTCCGATTTACGAAGAACACATGACCGGTGTCTACTACAACACCGCGGCTGTCATTGACGCAGACGGCAAGTACCTCGGCAAGTATCGCAAGACGCACATACCGCAGGTGGACCCGGGGTTTTACGAGAAGTTTTTCTTCAAACCGGGCGACTCCGGCTGGCCGGTATTCGATACGGCCTACCTGAAGCTCGGTGTCTACATCTGCTACGACCGTCACTTCCCAGAAGGCTGGCGAGCACTTGCGCTGAACGGTGCAGAGTACATCGTCAACCCGTCCGCTACGGTCGCCGGTCTCAGCAAGTACCTGTGGGAGCTCGAACAACCGGCATCGGCGGCAGCGAATGGCGTGTTTATCGGCGCAATCAATCGCATCGGCAAGGAAGAGCCCTGGGCCGAGCGCATGGGTGAATTTTACGGTTCGAGCTACATCGTCAATCCGCGTGGCACGATTGAAGCACAGGCAAGCTATGGTAATGACGAGTTGCTCGTGCACGACATTGACCTCAACATGGTGCGCGAGGTTCGCGATACCTGGCAATTCTTCCGAGACCGTCGCCCGGAAACCTACGGCCCGCTAACCGACGATTAATGCATTGGGGAATGGTATGTCTGATGCTCCATCAGTCAGTAGCTTGCGCACCGTCGGCGAACACATCGAGCTCGATGTCGGCGACGACATAGCATTGAGCCCGCGTTACAACGCGGATATCGCACCGACCCGCGCCGCTCAGCGCACCTGGACGCGCTGGAACGTGGCCTCTCTCTGGGTCGGCATGGCGATTTGCGTCCCCACCTACACGCTCGGCGGCGTGTTGACGGCCTACTTCGGCCTGTCTGTCTCGGAAGCGCTGTGGACGATCCTGATTGCCAATATCGTCGTGCTGATCCCGCTGACACTCAATGCCTTTCCCGGGACTCGCTACGGCATACCCTGCCCGGTCGTATTGCGTGCATCCTTCGGCATTATTGGTTCGAATGTCCCGTCGTTGATTCGCGCCATCGTCGCCTGCGGCTGGTTCGGGGTTCAGACCCTGTTCGGTGGCATTGCCATTCACCTGCTGCTCTCGGCATTGTTTGACGGATGGGCGGCGCTCGGCGGCACCGGCGAAGTACTCGGATTTTTTATCTTCTGGGTCTTGAATATCGCGGTTGTTATTCGCGGCTCCGAATCGATCAAGCACCTCGAGACGCTGGCAGCACCTTTGTTGCTGGTCGTTGCCATTGGCCTGATTGTCTGGGCATTGCCCAAGGTATCGATGTCTGAAGTGTTGGCCGTCCCAGCCAATCGCCCTGCCGATGCGGCGTTTGCACCGTATTTCATGGCCGCGTTGACGGCCATGGTCGGCTTCTGGGCCACCCTGTCGCTGAACATTCCCGATTTCAGTCGCTTCGCAAAATCGCAGCGTAGTCAGGTCATCGGTCAGATCATCGGGCTGCCGCTAACCATGTTCCTGTTCGCCGGTCTCGGTGTCGTGCTGACCGCAGCGTCGATGAGCCTGGTCGGTGAAACAATTTCTGACCCGATCAACCTGATCGGTCGTATCGACAGCCCGGTCTGGGTCGTGCTCTCGATGCTGATGATCATTCTCGCCACGATCTCCACAAACACCGCGGCCAACATTGTCTCGCCGACGAACAGTTTCCAGAACATTGCCCCGCGCTATATCAATGAGAACCGGGGCGTGATTATCACGGGCCTCATCGGCATCCTGTTGATGAGCTGGGAATTATTGAAGAAACTCGGCTGGATTGAATCCGATGTCAGCCTCGAAAGTCTCTATTCGAACTGGCTCATCGGTTATTCCAGTTTGCTCGGTCCAATTGCGGGCATCATGATTGTTGACTATTTTTTAGTTAAGGATCAGTCCTACGATTTGCTGTCGCTGTATAAAGACGGTGGTGCGTATCCCGCCTGGAATGTTGGCGGTATCGTCGCGTTCCTGGTGCCGGTCGTCTTGACGGTACTGTCATTCAAGATCGGCGCACTTAGCTGGTTTTATACATACGGATGGTTCACCGGATCGATACTGGGAGGACTGATCTATTTCCTCATTGCAAGGCATGAAGCCGGGAGTCACAAATGAGTGTTTTGTTAAAAGGCGGCACGGTCGTCAACGCCGACCGGTCCCACCGCGCGGATGTACTTTGCGACGGTGGCAAGATCATCGCAGTCGGGAGTGATCTCGATGCGCCCAAAGGCACCAAGGTCGTCGATGCCGGCGGCCAGTACGTCATGCCCGGCGGCATCGACCCGCACACCCATATGCAATTGCCCTTCATGGGAACAGTAGCAAGCGAAGACTTTGAATCCGGAACCGCAGCGGGACTCGCTGGCGGCACGACGATGATTATCGACTTCGTTATTCCGAGCCCGCAGCAAAACATCATGGACGCCTATCGGCAGTGGCGTGAATGGGCCGAAAAGTCGGTGTCCGATTACACCTTTCATGTTGCGATTACCTGGTGGGATGACAGTGTCTACAAAGACATGGGAACCCTGGTACACGAACACGGCATCAACAGCTTCAAACACTTCATGGCGTACAAAGGCGCCATCATGGCCGACGACGAGATCCTGGTGAACAGCTTCTCGCGCGCACTGGAGCTTGGCGCCATTTGCACCGTGCATGCCGAGAACGGCGAGCTGGTTTACAGGCTGCAACAGCAGCTGTTTGAAAAAGGCATGACCGGCCCTGAAGCGCACCCGTTGTCGCGCCCGCCGGAGTGCGAAGGCGAAGCCGCGAACCGGGCGATCCGGATTGCCGAAGTACTCAAGGTGCCGCTGTATATCGTGCATAACTCCTGCCGGCAGTCGCTGGAGGCCATCACGCGAGCGCGCAATGAGGGCCAGCGTGTCTTCGGCGAGGTTCTCGCAGGCCATTTGCTGCTCGATGATTCGGTATACCGTCACAAGGATTTTGACGTCGCCGCGGCACACGTGATGAGCCCGCCGTTTCGATCGAAAGAACACCAGGGTGCACTGTGGCGCGGCCTGCAATCCGGCAACCTGCAGACGACAGCGACCGACCACTGTTGCTTTTGCGCCGATCAGAAAGCGGCGGGTAAGGACGACTTCCGCCTGATCCCGAATGGCACCGGTGGCGTCGAAAACCGCATGGAGGTGCTCTGGCATCATGGTGTGGGCAGCGGCAAGTTGACGATGAATGAATTTGTTGCCGTAACGTCCACCAATGCCGCACAGATATTCAATATCTACCCACGCAAAGGCAGCGTTTCGGTCGGAGCCGACGCGGATATCGTTGTCTGGGACCCGGAGGCGACGAAAACCATATCGACGAAGACGGATCATCAGAACGTCGACTACAACATCTTCGAAGGTATGAAAGTGAAGGGTTGTGCTTCGTACACGCTGTCACAGGGCAATATCGTCTGGGCCGATGGCAAGCTGAATGTAAAGCGCGGCGCCGGCCGCTATATCGATCGCCCGGCATTTGCGTCCTACTATGACGCTCTGAAGCTGCAGGCAAAGCATGCTGAGCCGGTCGCGGTAGAGCGCTAGACCGTCGTCATGAGCAGCGATGATCGCATCAGGGCGGGACGCCTGGCCAAATCGGAGATCGATGAGAACTTCGCCGATTTGCATCCGCCGCTGTCGCGATCCGAAGCCCTGATTGAAGCGGACCGTTGTTACTTTTGTTACGACGCGCCCTGCACCACGGCCTGTCCGACCGGCATCGATATCCCCGCGTTCATTCAGAAAATTCGCAGCGATAACATCCGCGGTTCCGCGCACACGATTCTCGAGGAAAACATCATGGGCGGGATGTGCGCCCGAGTCTGCCCGACCGAAATCCTGTGCGAAGAAGCCTGTGTCCGCAACACGCACGAAGAAAAGCCCGTCGAAATCGGCCTGCTGCAGCGTTACGCGACGGACCCGATTCTCGAAGCCGGTACACAACTCTTCGAACGTGCACCATCGAGCGGGAAAAAGGTCGCTGTCGTTGGCGGCGGCCCGGCCGGGTTGTCCTGCGCGCACCGACTTTCGATGCTGGGCCACGATGTCGTCATCTTCAATCGCGATGCGAAAGCAGGCGGCCTGAACGAATACGGTATTGCGGCTTACAAGACCGTTGATAACTTTGCACAAAAAGAAGTCGACTACATTCTCGCCATCGGTGGCATCGAGATAAAAAATGCCACACCGCTCGATGACGATAACGGACTTGCGACACTGTGCAAGGAATTTGACGCGGTCTTTGTTGGCATCGGACTCGCGCACTCAAACTCGCTTGGTATCGACGGCGAAGACCTGGACGGCGTCGAGAATGCCATCGAATACATCGCGGCGTTGCGACAGGCAGAAGACAAGAGCTCACTGCCGGTCGGCCGCAATGTCGTCGTCATCGGCGGCGGCATGACCGCGATTGATGTCGCGGTGCAAAGCAAACGCCTTGGCGCGGAAAACGTTCACATGGTCTATCGACGCGGCCCTGAGCAAATGAGTGCCAGCGTCTTCGAGCAGGCGCTGGCACAAACCAGCGGCGTGCGCCTTCACCATCACGCCGGTCCAAGGCGCATTCTCGGCAACGGTCACGTGACGGCTGTTGAGTTCGCGGAAGGGCTGAGGCTCGATGCCGACGTCGTCTTCAAGGCAATTGGCCAGAAACTGAACGCTGACGGCTACGCGGCGCTGGAGCAGGAATCCGGGCGCATCAAGGTCGATGAACATCACCGTACTTCGATGCCGAAAGTCTGGGCGGGTGGCGACTGCGTTGCCGGCGGCGAGGACCTGACGGTGAGCGCGGTGCAACACGGAAAAATTGCGGCGATCGATATCGATCGCGCGCTGAGGAAGAACTGACCATGGCGGACCTGAAGACAACATTCCTCGGTATCTCCTCCCCGAATCCTTTCTGGCTGGCGTCAGCGCCGCCGACCGACAAGGCCTACAACGTCAATCGCGCATTCGAGGCCGGTTGGGGTGGTGCAGTCTGGAAGACACTCGGTGAAGACCCGCACATCGTCAACGTGAGCGGTCCGCGCTACAGCGCATTACACAGCAACGACCGGCGTGTGATTGGCTTCAACAACATCGAGCTGATCACGGATCGGCCGTTAAAGACCAATCTCGACGAGCTGCGGCAGGTCAAGAAAGACTGGCCGGATCGAGCGCTGGTTGCGTCGGTGATGTTGCCGATGAATGAGCAAAGCTGGGCGAAGTATATCCCGATGATCGAGGACACCGGCGTCGACGGCTTCGAATTGAATTTCGGCTGCCCGCACGGCATGTCAGAACGCGGCATGGGTGCAGCGGTGGGGCAGGTGCCGGAGTACATCCAGATGGCCACGGAATGGGCCAAGGCTGCGGCGTCGGTGCCGGTAATCGTCAAGCTGACGCCCAACATAACGAATATCCTGCCACCGGCAAAGGCGGCCCAGGATGGCGGTGCGGACGCCGTGTCATTGATCAATACCATCAATTCGATCATGCGCGTGGACTACGACTCGCTCACCATGTACCCGACCACGGATGGCTTAGGGACACATGGCGGCTACTGCGGCGAAGCGGTCAAGCCAATTGCACTGAACATGGTCGCGGAAATCGCGCGCACAAAAGAGACGGCGAAACTTCCGATATCCGGAATTGGCGGCATCACGGACTGGCGCGACGCTGTCGACTTTCTCGCCCTTGGGGCAAGCAACGTGCAGGTTTGCACGGCGGCGATGGTTTACGGATTCAAGATCATCGACGACCTCGTCGACGGGCTGAGCAATTTCCTCGACAACAAGGCAATCAGCCTCGATCAACTGGTCGGCAAGGCCGTACCCAGCGTGACCGACTGGCAGCACCTGAATCTGAACTACGTTGAGAAAGCCGTCATCGACCAGGATCTCTGCATCCAATGTGGCCGATGCCATGTTGTGTGCGAGGACACGTCGCACCAAGCGATTACTCACACCGTGAACGGTGAGCGACGCTTCGAAGTCATCGATGACGAATGCGTGGGTTGTAATTTGTGTGTCAGTGTCTGCCCGGTCGACGGCTGCATTTCGATGCAGCAGCTGACCGCCGGTATCGACCCGCGTACCGGGGTAAAAATCACGACTGAGAAATTGCGGTGGACGGAACACCCAAACAACCCCATGCAGAAGACGGAATCCTCATGACCATTGCCGACGAAGACCTGATCAACGCGGCGAAAGATGCGCGACTCAATGCCTACAGCCGCTATTCTGGCTATTCCGTCGGCGCCGCCATCGTTGACGACAACGGTCGCATGCATGTCGGCTGCAATGTTGAGAATGCTGCCTACCCGCTGGGCACTTGCGCTGAAGCTGCAGCGATCGCCGCCATGGTGCAGGAAGGCGGTAAGCGCATCGATAAAATCGCAGTGGTTGGTGGTTCGGGCGAGCCATCGTCATGCTCACCCTGTGGTGGGTGTCGTCAACGCATCCAGGAATTCGCTGACGGGAGCACCGTTGTTATCGCGATGAATGACAACAACGAGTGGCAACACTACGCCATCGCGGAATTACTGCCGGCGGGATTTCATCTCGATTAGCGGGCGGTTCAAGGGCGTGCCCAATTGTCCTGAACACCCCTGATCGATACAAGGCGTCGACGATGTCGAAACACCGTCTTCTCGCGGCGGCCGCCTCGGTTCGGCCAACACCGGCTGTCCAGCACCCACACAGGGTACAAGCTGCTTTCGCCCCCCTCGTAGGTACATTACCGACTATTCGGCCCGATCTCCTACGAACTAATATTGTGCAATGTTAATCAATAGCCGCAGTACGGCGTTGGAATTTCGATAACACTGGAGCAGGTGATGAACGATATCAAAGAGAACCTCAAGGAGTTCAGCGAAGACATTGAGGAGATGCTCGAGAAGCTAAAACAGGAACGTGACGAGCTAAGTGTCAAGTTGCATCTCGCCAAAATGGAAGCTAGCGAAGAATGGCAAGACCTCGAACGCAAGTGGTCGAAGCTAGAATCCAAGGTGAAGCAAATGGGTGGTGCGGCAGCCGAGTCCACCGGCGACATTCGCGCGGCCGCCCAACTTCTCGGTCAGGAAATCAAAGCAGGATTCAAGCGGATCGCCAAGCGGTTGTAGTGATACCCATGGCAACTTTCCAGCGGCTGGATCTGACCCTGTGACCCCCTGAATCAAAAGGAAAATCCGAAGAATCGTTGTCTTTCTTTCGCCTCCACCTCGCACACCGGAGCATAGACCGCTACTCGGCAGTTTGCTGCATGAGGATAGGATCACCTCGTTGAACATCTTTGTACAGGCAAACCCCAAACCAGTCGGGCAACGTGCGCACAAGATGTCGTGGACCGTGTGCCTTGATTGCTCCGCTGCGCAACGCCGTTCGCACCTCGAGATCGCCCTCCCATACTTCGACGACCGCGCGCACACTTGAATTGAGGTAGAGATCAACATCTCTACCCGGGTCTTCAGTACACACATCGACTGTGTCGTCGTCGATGAGCAGCCACCAGGCCTTGTGTTTCTTCAGTTCATCGAATATCAGGCAAATGACGGTCTGACCATCGGGCAGATGCTCGGTTTGCAAACGCCGTTGCAGTTCCCGCATGAGGAATTCCACATCGAGTTCGTCGTCCGTTAGCTGGCTGCGCGCCCAACGCATGCCCCAGATCGCGAGAACTTCAACGACCGGCGCCAGTTCTTTGCCCGCCGCCGTTAAACGATATTCATAACCTCTCTGGCCGGAAATCTTCTTGCGTATGACAATGCCGGCTTGCTCAAGTTGTCTGAGTCTCTTGGCGAGCAGTGTTGGCGACATGCGTGACATCGCGCGTTGGAAATCATTGAATCGTGTGGTTCCCAGCAATAGCTCACGCAGAATAAGGAGCGTCCACTTTTCGCCGACAATCTCGGTCGCTTTCGCGACCGGGCAAAACTGTCCATAGCCTGCCATCGCAATCCCTCCCGGGGCCTTTCCCAACTACAGAATATGTAGCTAGATACTACACTTTCTACAGTATCCGGCAAGACGGGCAACTTCCTAACATGCACCCCGACGGTCGCACTCCGTCATAGACACCGACTTTTAAGGAGAGATGACATGACAACCAGCAACACTGCACAGCAGGTAAAAACTTTGACCAACGGCGTTGACGTCGACCAGCTCATGAACGTTATCGGTTGCATCGAAGCCGACGCCGGCTATGCAAAATTTCAGTGGCGCGCTACCAACCAGTGGATTGACGGTGAACTCACCCGTAGTGAGATCAAAAGCTTCTACGCCGGCAATGAAGAAGATACAACACGCGAAAAAGCGTTCTCGCTTGATGCGGACGAACCGCCGATCGCGTCCGGCCAGAATCGTGCACCTAACGCGATGGAGTATCTGTTGCATGCACTGGCCAGTTGCCTGACAGGCACACTGGTTAACCATGCGGCGGTACGTGGCATCAAGATCGATTCCGTCGATTCTTCATATACCGGCGATATGGATGTCCGAGGCCTCTTCGGCCTTGCCGAAGATGTTCGCAAGGGTTTCAACAAAGTGGTGGTTAACATGCGCGTCAAAAGCGAGGCGAGTGTGGAGGAACTCACAGAAATGGCGCTGTTCTCGCCAGTCTACGATGTCATTTCGAATTCATTGCCCGTTGAATTCACGCTCACGACCCATTGAGAAGGACAGGCTGGCTGGAGGCAATCTTTCGGGGGCTGTTCGAGCGATCCAGGTGTCGTTCCGATAGCGCAGATCTTTTCCGCGTATACCCACAGCAAACCACGGCAACTACCGCGGCAACCCGCAGGGAACTCGACTGCCATGTAATGAAAACCAGTCTTTTAGTAAAGTTCACTTGACACCCTGTCGCGTTGCAGGCAGTATTCTGGTCAAGTGAGCTTTACTTTTTGACAATGGAGCCAGACACATGAACGATCCCAAGACACGCTCAACCGAGTGGGCTTTGAGTACCAAGCGAAACACCGCGCAGCTCAGGTACTGGACGCTGGCATGGGTTGCGACGATGGCAGTAGCCGCATTTGGCCCGAAATACGTTTGGGACTTCGCGACATTGCCAAGCATTCTCGGCCTGCTCGTAAACGTGGCTGTCGGATTCGGCATGATCGTGGCAAATAAGCGATACCTGAAAGGGCTCGACGAGCTGCATCGAAAAATCTTTCTTGAGGCCAGCGTACTTACGCTGGGTGTCGGACTGGTGTGTGGTCTCAGCTATGCACTGCTCGAAGACATACGACTCATTTCTTTCGAACCCGAGATTTCACACCTGGTTGTGTTGATGTGCTTGACATTCCTTGCAGGAATGATCCTCGGATACAGGCGCTATCAATGAGAAATCGTTTAAAAGTCCTTCGTGCAGAGCGAGATTGGACTCAGGCGCAGCTGGCTTCTGAGCTGGATGTTTCACGGCAGACGATCAATGCCATCGAGAAAGGGAAATTCGACCCCAGTTTGCCACTCGCATTCAAAGTCGCCCGATTATTCGGTTTGTCGATCGAAGATATATTTCAGGACGAGGCAAGGTCATGATTGGCAATGCGAATTTGCAGGCTCGGATGGAAAGAAAACCGGCGATGTCCTGGCGAAATCGAGTAACAGAAAAGTGCCCGTCAATTTCGGCCCTGTGCCGAAGAGCCGGTTGGTGTGCTAGTGAACACTCAGCTCCTGATCGATCAATTCAACCAACTTCAAGGATTTGAGTTTGATGTCTTCGAATTCCGAATTTATGAGGGTCATCATGAAGACAGCAAGCGTAAACCCGTTCTTATACTTCACATCCTGCAATAACGTCTCGATAGCGTCTCGTGACAATTCCACTCTTTCCCCCGCGCCGCCATCCGTCAATTTGTAAACGTAGTTCTTGGTCATCGGATTAATGTCGACGGCGTCAAAAAGCGGCTTGAAGACATAGCCTTCGAAGTCATAGCGCATGTGATCTTCATCGCTTTTCATCTTCTTGTAGAGTAGTTGCAAGTCCATAAGAGAATCTTTTATTGCATGGTTCGAAATAATTCCCAAGTTCCCGGAATTGATCAGTTCCTGGAATGTGTTGTTGTTCTGGTAGAACTTCTGCCACAAATGCGTGTGAATATTGTGGTAATTGAAATCTTCCAGATCCTCCAGTGGCTTCCCATCAAAATATTCAATGATGTTGCCGGCGGACTCAACTCTGCTGCTTCGCACCGCAATGAATTTGTCGAGTTCCTGAATATTGATAGTCAAGTCCACGCGCAGATTTTCAAGGTAATTTATCTCCTTGAGTCGTTGCAGTCTTGACTCGTTGGCGTTGTTGATTTGCAGCGCAATCAAGATACCAACCACAACGAGAAAAACCTCCCCAACGGCATATGCGTATTCCACGCCATTCCGGCCACCGATTCCACGGCAAGCCGGCCACCCATTCCAGAGCAAACCGGCCACTGATTCCAGAGCAAGCCGGCCGGCGATTCCAGAGGAATCCGGCCACCGGTAGGGAGTAGCTCGACGCGGGACAACGAGCGGTTACGCTGGCCTCTTTTTTAACGGAAAGGAGAGGCGCAGTGGCCGCAACGAGGTTGTCCATGCGACGGATAAAAGAGGTATTAAGACTGCAGGCGGCGGGGCTCAGCCGGCGGCAGTTGGCAAAGAGCTGCGGCATTGCGCGTTCCACCGTGACCGAGTACCTGAAACGGGCCGAGGCGGCGGACCTGTTGTGGCCGTTGCCGGAGGAACTCGACGATGCCGAGCTCGAGCAGCGTCTGTTCCCGCCAGCGGTGACGCTCCCGGCCGAGCAGCGTGCGGTGCCGGACTGGCCTTTGGTCCACCGCGAGCTCAAGCGCAAGGGCGTGACGCTCACGCTGTTGTGGGATGAGTACAAGGCCGCGACCCCGGAGGGCTACCAGTACAGCTGGTTCTGCGAGCATTACCGTGCCTGGCTGGGCAAGGTGGATGTGGTGATGCGCCAGGATCACCGTGCCGGTGAGAAGCTGTTCGTGGATTATGCCGGGCAGACGGTCGAGATTATCGACCGGGACACGGGCGAAGTGCGTGAGGCACAGATCTTCGTCGCGGTGCTGGGCGCCTCCAACTACACCTATGCTGAGGCGACGCTGACACAGACGCTGCCCGACTGGATCGGCTCGCACGTGCGCGCGTTCCGTTACTTTGACTCAGTACCAGCGATCGTCGTGCCGG
Source organism: uncultured bacterium (assembly GCA_963976365.1). Lineage (GTDB taxonomy): Bacteria > Pseudomonadota > Gammaproteobacteria > Steroidobacterales > Woeseiaceae > UBA1847. The sequence goes on from CAXBKH010000010.1 coordinate 97,057, forward strand.
ACAACCTGAAGTCGGGCGTGCACCTGGCGCACCGTTACGAGCCGGAACTGAACCCCACCTATGCCGAGATGGGCCGCCATTACGGTGTCGCGATCATCCCGACGCGCTCGGCAAAACCGCGTGATAAGGCAAAAGTAGAAACGGCAGTTTTGCATGCCGAACGTCGCATCCTGGCGAGGCTCAGGAACCGCAGCTTCTTCTCCCTGAGCGAGCTGAATGCGGCCATCGCCGAGTTACTCGAGGAGCTCAATGCGGCCCCGTTCCAGAAGCTTCCCGGTAGCCGCAAGGAACTCTTTGAGACACTGGAGCGGCCGGCCATGAGAGCGCTGCCGGGGAGTGCCTACGAATACGCCGAGTGGAAACAGGTGCGGGTGAACATCGATTACCACGTCGCCATCGACAAGCATTACTACTCAGTGCCGTATCAACTGGTGAAAGAGCAACTGGATGCACGGCTCACGGCCAACACCGTGGAACTCTTTTATAAAAGCAAGCGGGTCGCAAGTCACCGCCGTTCCAGGCAGGTAGGCCGTCACACGACGGTGACGGCACACATGCCCAAGGCGCACCGCGATTACGCCGAGTGGACACCCCAGCGGCTGGTGCGCTGGGCCGAAGAGGCGGGCCAGGCCACAGCGAAGCTGGTGGAGACCATCCTCACGTCCCGACCGCACCCGCAGCACGGCTACAGGGCGTGTCTGGGCATCCTGCGCTTAGGAAAAACTTACGGTACCCAGCGCCTGGAGGCGGCCAGCCGAAGGGCGCTCGCCATCGGTGCCTGCTCGTACAAGAGCGTGGAATCGATGCTGAAGAATGGCTTGGACAAGAAACCACTGCCGGCCACCACCCTCGAGTCGCCGGCCATCGAACACGACAACCTGCGCGGTCCGGACTACTACCACTGACAAGGAGAGTGACACCCGATGTTGAACCACCCCACCCTGGACAAACTCCGTGAACTGAAACTCACGGGCATGAAAGACGCGCTCGAAGAGCAACAGCGGATGCACGATATCGAGGCACTCGACTTCGAGGAACGCTTGGGCCTGCTGGTCGATCGCGAGATCACCGTGCGTGCCGATCGGCGGCTCAAGACCCGGCTCAGGAATGCCAGGCTCCGTGAGCAGGCCGCCATCGAGGATCTCGATTACCGCCATCCGCGGGGCCTCGATAAATCGCTGATGCAATCTCTGATCGGTGGCCAGTGGCTAAAGGAACACCTGAACCTGCTGATCACAGGACCGACCGGCGTCGGCAAAACCTGGATCGCCTGTGCGCTTGCGCACAAGGCTTGCCGGGACGGCTTCACCGCCCACTACCGGCGTGTATCGAGGCTCTTCGACGAACTCAGTTACGCGCACGCCGATGGCCGTTATCCGCAGCTCATGAAAAAACTCGCCCGCACCGATCTCCTGGTACTCGACGACTGGGGGCTCGCCAAGCTCCTGGCGGCGCAACGGCGTGATCTTCTGGAAGTCCTCGACGACCGCCACAACCGCAAATCAACGCTCGTTACCAGCCAGTTACCGGTCGAGCACTGGCACAAGATCATCGGCGATCCGACGCTGGCTGACGCCATCCTCGATCGCCTCATCCACAACGCTTATCGCATCGAACTCAAAGGAGAATCCATGCGAAAAAACAGAATCGACTTGACCCACACAGTCACTTCAAACTCATAATGCAAAACCCGCGTCGCTACGCTCCGCCAACATGGCCGACTTCGCGTGGAACGGGTGGCCGCTTTGCCGCGGAACAAGTGGCCGGCTTCGCCTGGAACAGCCGGCCGGAATCAGTGGAATACGCAGGCATAAAAGAAATACTTTTGCATTTGCCCACTCTCTATCAAATCTTTCCGAATCTTTCGAAAAACTCTGAACATGGCGTTACTCATCGGGTTGACGTTTGGTTCTGGCTAAATTCCGACACTAGAAGCGTGCCAGTCGCTCGACTAACAAGTCGTAAAATCCATCTGCATCAACTTCGTGTGCCCAGCTTGCGTTACGCGGCCGGTCGGTTACGTGCCAGAAATCGACGGCCGTATGGCCCATCGTCAGTTCCGACTCTGTTTCGATTGCGATGTTGCACAAGCGGGTTTGGAACAAATCGGGGCGCAACAGATAAGCAACGGTGCACGGATCGTGCAACGGCGGGCCATCCGATGCGTATTTCTGAGAATCGTAATGGTGGAAAAAATTCAGCATGCCTGCAGTCGCTGTTGCTACCGGGTTTCCGAGTTCGCGAATACGGCTGACTCGTTCCGGCGTCGACAAGACCTTGTGCGATACGTCGAGTCCCATCACCGTTAGCGGCCGACCGCAACTGAAAACGATATCCGCAGCATGCGGGTCAGCAAGGATGTTGAATTCAGCGGACGGCGTGCGATTACCACCCTCTCGCATAGCCCCGCCCATGAGCACAATTTCAGCAATATTTTCAATGACTTGTGGCTCAGCAATAAACGCTGAAGCGATGTTCGTCAGCGGCCCGGTCGGGACCAGCGTAATGCTCGCAGGGGCTGCAGCCGCCAGCGTCTCCAGCAGGAAATCAACGGCGTACTGCGACTGCAACGGCGTCTCGGGTTCAAAGACGTCCATGCCATTGATGCCGGTTTCGCCGTGAATATACTCGGCACTGATAGCCTTTCGAATGAGCGGTTTCTCGGCCCCTGCATACACCGGTATGTCACGGCGGCCAGCGACGTCGCACATCACCCGGGCGTTGCGTTCAGTCAGGCACAGCGGAACATTACCTGCCACGGCTGTAATGCCGAGTATCTCGAGTTCGTCAGGTGAGGACATCGCCAGGAACAGGGCGACGGCGTCATCCTGTCCCGGGTCGCAGTCGATAATTATCGGGCGCGCGGACATGGTGTCAAAACGTCAATAACAACCCGGCTAATGCAGCGCTCATCAGGTTGGACAGGGAACCCGCGAGTACGGCCTTTAACCCCAGCTGACCAATCAGGTCACGTTTTTCAGGAACGAGCACGCCAAGGCCGCCGAGCAAGATTGCAATTGATGACAGATTGGCGAAACCACACAACGAAAACGTAACGATTGCGACCGTGCGTGAACTCATTCCGGCCAGGTATTCGTTCAGATGCGAGAACGCGACGAACTCGTTGAGAATTAATTTCTCCCCGAACAGAGCACCCGCGGCCTGCGCCTCCTCCCAGGGCACGCTTAGCAGGAACATCAGCGGCCTGAATATCCACCCAAGAATCATTTGCAGCGTTAGCTCGTAGCCGAACCATCCCGCGATCCATCCGACCAGCCCATTGAACATCGCGATCAACGCAACGAAGGCGATCAGCATGGCGCCGATGTTTGCTGCAAGGCGAAGTCCATCTGTGGTACCCGATGCCGCGGCGAGAATGACGTTCTTGTGCTGGCTTTTTTCCATCACCAGCTTTTCGTGGCCACCTGACGGCACAACCTGGTCATCCGGCATCACAATTTTCGCCATCAACAAACCGCCTGGCGCTGCCATGAATGCGGCCGCCAGCAGGTACTTGAGCTCGGCACCCATCAATGCGTATCCGGCCAACACAGTACCCGCAATTGATGCAAGACCGGACACCATGACGGCAAACATCTGCGCCTCAGTTAGACCTCTCAGATACGGGCGAACGGCCAGCGGTGCCTCAGTCTGACCGACGAATACGTTTGCAGCCGCATTCATTGACTCGACAGCACCGGTTCCGATGACTTTGTGCAGGAAGCCACCGACGAGTTTCACGATCCACTCCATGACGCGCAGGTGGTATAGCACCGACATCAGTGCTGAAAAGAAGATAATAATCGGCAGTATGTTGACCGCGAAACTGAAGCCGATGATCTCGGTGTTCGCGAGCGGCCCGAACACCATATCGATACCGGCCTTCGAAAACCCTATGACGGCCATGATGCCTTTGCTCATGATTTCAATCGCCGCCCGGCCTTTCTCCCAGAAAAGCACCATCGTCGCGACAACAACCTGCAGTGCGAATGCCGCACCAACGATTCGAAGATTGATTGCCTTGCGATTGCTCGAGAATAAAACCGCGATACCAAGTATGACGACGATACCGACAATACCGATTAGATTGGGCATGATCTTCCCCGATCCGTTTATTATTATTCGTAGCCCTAGTCTACCGCATCAAAGGCTCTTATCCGGTCAAAATCTCGCTAATTACGGCGCGCTTTTCGGGCGCGGTTTCACCTGTCTGGCAGGCCTTCAGCAGGTTTGCGGTAGCCAGGTCGGCATCGTCCTCGCTGGCCGCATGCACGATAGCCAGTGGCCTGTCTTTTTCAAGCGAGGTGCCTACGGATGCAAAATCAGAAAAGCCAACCGCGAAGTCAAGCTTTTCGCCAACTTTCTGACGTCCACCGCCCAACTCGATGATCGCGTTTCCGACGGCTCGCGTATTCACTGCCATCAACACGCCGTCTGCATGCACCGCCCGGGTAACTGGTGCCCTGACAAGGTGCGCGTCGTAATTATCGACGAAGTCGTGTGGGCCACCGAGAGCAGCCGTCATGCGTGAAAATACCTCGGCTGCCTTGCCGTTGCTGACCACCTGTTCGCAACGTGCGCGGGCTGTCTCTCGGTCAGGCTCTATGCCACTGATAAAAACCATTTCCGCACAAAGTGACAAAACGACATCGTCGAGTCGCGGCTCTCGAACTTCGTTGCGCAGGTATTGCATCGACTCCCGTATCTCCAGCGCATTGCCGACGGTCGTGCCAAGCACTTCGTTCATGTCGGTAATCAATGCATGCGTTTTTAGATCTGCATTGCCCGCTGTTGCAATGATGCTGTTTGCCAGTTCACGCGCTCGCTGCGGCGATTCCATAAACGCGCCATTACCGAGCTTGATATCCATCACCAGGTAATCCAGCCCCGCGGCAATTTTTTTGGCCAGGATCGATGCGGTTATCAGCGGCACGGACTCGACGGTACCGGTCACATCGCGGATTGCGTAGAAGCGGCGATCAGCCGGTGCGAGATCTTCGGTCTGGCCGATGATGGCACAGCCTACCTCCCCGACAACCTTGCGAAACAGGTCAAAATCCGGCGTCGCGTTGTACCCCGGAATCGACTCTGCCTTATCCGTCGTACCGCCGGTATGGCCAAGTCCCCGGCCGGAAATCATAGGGACATAGCAACCGCAGGCTGCGGCGATTGGTGCCAGCAGGAAACTGACCTTGTCACCCACTCCGCCGGTCGAATGTTTGTCGACCACCGGCCCGTCAAGATTCTCTTGTTTCCAGTCCAGAACCGTGCCCGACGACGCCATCGCCGAGGTCAACCGACCGGCTTCCTCGAAACTCATCGAATTCAGGAAAATTGCCATGGCGAGCGATGAAACCTGTTCAGCCGGCAGGCTGCCGTCTGCCAGGCCGTCAACGAAAAACTGAATCTGTTCCCCTGACAGTGAACCACCGTCGCGCTTTGTGCGAATAACGTCAGTAAAGAGCAAGGGGGTTCCTAGTCGAAGCCGCGAAGTGGCAGGTCCGGGCCACGTTGCAACCAGTTCTCGACCGGATAGTGACTGTTCCTGTCGATCACATGGATCGTATAGGCATGCCGCGAGCGTTCCGAAAGATTGGGCCCGCTCATGTGTGGCGCCCTTCCGTCAAAGATCACCAGCGTGCCAGCCGTTGCCTCTGCTGGCCGCGTCGCGCCTCTTGGCCACGGCGTATGATCCAGAGTTTTGAAGCCCATCTTGCCGTCGCTGCCGCGTTGATGAAGTTCCTTGAGCGGTCCCTTGTGAGCCCCCGGAATAAAGTGCATGCAGCCGTTATCAACGGTCGCATCTTCCAGCGCGAACCAGAAGCCCGTGCAGGACTCCGGTTCGGTGTACAGGAACGTGGAATCCTGGTGACAGTAGACCTCGCCGCCAATGCGCGGTGGCTTCAGGATGTACATGGATTGCAGGATGACCGGATTTTCGTACTCGAGGCTGTCAACCACAGCTTCCAGCTTGGCACTTCGGGAAAAGGCATCGAACACCGGGTCGAGATCATGCATTGCATGACCGATTTTATTAAGGCTGTCTTCCTTGGACTGCCGCAGCCGTCCGTCGCTGTCGAACGCGTCTTTTTCAAAAAAGAACCGGATCTTGTCGCCGGATTCCTCAAAGTAGCTGTCGCCGAGCTGCGTTTGCTCCATTGCCGAGAAAATGCTCTTGACGCTGGATGGATCGAAGCGGTCGATTAACTTGAGGGCACGGGCTTTCAGCTTCTGGCACTCGGCGGCCGTGACAAAATCCGTCAGGATGAGGCAGCCCTGCTGCCGAAAGTCATGCAGCATTTCATCGCTGAGTTGCCCGTCCTCCGGTGCCCGGTATCTTGGCAAGTCTGTTACGGCTTCGTGATTCGCGACCATGGCGAACACCTTAGATCAGGAAAACGAGTCGCACAAGTAGGGCCTTCGGCTATAATCGCTGCCACACGGATCCCGGCATCCCGGGACCGATTCAGCATACAAAAGATCTCATGGGGGAAATCTTGATGACTAACAAAAAAGCAGCATTCCTGACGGCTTCGACTGCGGCCACACTGCTGGCATTTTCGCCAGTGTCGTTCGCACAGGACGATGAGTCCCTGTTCGACGAAATTACTGTCACCGCCACCAAGCGGGAACAGAATATCTACGAAGTACCCATCGCTATCAGTGCCTTCGAAGGCGACAAACTCGCGCAACAGGGTATTGTCGATATCGTCGACATCGGTAAATTCGTACCGAACCTGAATATCACCCAGTTTTCGGCCGGGCATACATCCTCGGCCAATCCGTTTATTCGCGGCATTGGCTTGCAGGATCACCTGATTACGACCGATCCGGGCGTCAGCGTCTACGTCGACGGTGTCTACCTCGGACGACAGGTTGGCCAGAACTGGAACCTCTCGAACATCGAGCGCGTTGAGGTTCTTCGTGGTCCTCAAGGTACGCTGTACGGCCGAAACTCGATCGGCGGCGCGATCAACATCATCACCAAGACACCGGGTACCGATCCGGGTGCACGCGTCAGCATCGAGGCTGGAAGCCGTGAGCGGCTGAATGGTGACTTCTACGTCGACACAGCGCTTACGGACACTATCGCGATGGCCTTTACCGGCGGCTTCAAGAACCGCGGTGGCATCGGCAATTTTGTGAACCTCCCTAACGCCGGCATCAAGGTTGGCGAGACGCAGGAAATCTTCGGCCGCATCGCCTTCCGCTACGCGACCGACGAAGTCTCGATCACGCTGGCGGCCGATTCCAATGATGGCGAAGGCGGTCTGCGACCGTACACGACGCTGATCGATGAGTTGCCGGCCAGCAGCGCACTGCGGCAGGCGGGATACACGAACGCAGACGTATCCAGCGACCCCTACGATAACAACACAGGGCAGGCGAGCCAGACGCGTGTAACGAACTCTGCGTCGGGCGTCGCGATCACCCTCGACTGGAATGTGACAGACAGCATCGCGACAAAGGTCATTGCCAGCGCCAGGACATCGGAATATCGATCAGGCCTTGATGACGACAGCCTGTTTGACGACTTCCTGTCATTCCCTGAAACGGGGCAGGCCAACCAGCAGTCCTTTGAAGTCCAGGTTAACGGTGACCTCGGAGCCTGGGACTTCGTTTCGGGCCTGTACTACTTCGAGGAACAAGGCGATAACTTCCAAAGCCCGACCACGTTTAATGGCTTCACCGATGGCATCTTCATCCTTGAGCAGGACACCAAAAGTTTTGCCGGGTACGTCAATATCGGCTACGACGTTTCGGATTCGTTCAGACTGTCAGGTGGCGCGCGCTACACCGAAGACAAGAAGGACGTTTTTGCCAACGTGGGCAGTGGACCGTTCAGCAACAAGCACGACTCCGATGAAATCAGCTGGGAGCTTGCCGCCAACTTCACACTCGACGGCGGCATGAATGTCTACGGCGCAATCCAGAATGGCTACCAGTCGGGCCAGTTCCCGGCGCGCCCCTTCTGCCTGTTCGGCGGCACCATCAATGGCTGTCTCATCCCGGGGCGCAATATTACGGCGACGAACTACGAAGTCGGTATCAAGGGCCAGCCCTTTGATCGGCTGCAAATGAGCGCCGCAGTGTTCTACACACAGTACTCGGACCTGCCCTACCAGGTGAGTTCGACCTCTGGCGGCGGATTCAGCACTGAGAACCTTGTCGTTGATCAGGACTCTGTTGGATTCGAATGGGAGAGCACCCTGTTCATCACCGACAACTTCCAGTTCCATACGACGCTTGGATACATTGATGTCGATGTCGACGAGCAAAACAATGTGAAACCGGTGGCGCCGCTGACCCCGGAACTCACGTTCTCACTGAGCCCGGAATTGTCCATTCCTCTGTCGGGCGGTGCCCAGGTTGTAATGCGCGCGGACTACTCTTTCCGTGACGAAATGTACGGCGAGCCAAGCTCTGACCCGGGTCGATTGACGAAGATCGAGGACCGCAGCATCGTCAACGTCGATATTGCCTATCATTCGGCAGACGAGTCCTGGACGGCCGCGCTGTACGGACGCAACGTGTCGGATGAGCGTTACGACAATGCTCGACTGAACACCGGCGACTATGTCCTGCAGATTCTGAGTAACGATCCAAGCGAATTCGGCGTGCGGTTCGTCAAGAGCTTCTGATTCCGAACCGGTTACGAGGTACAGGAAAGCCGGTCGCATGACCGGCTTTTTTGTGCGCGGCAGCGACCGCCTGCAGTGCTACAATGTTCCGAAAAGGGGGCACAATGAACCGCATAAGTTTCTGTTCTATAAATCTTTTTTCTCTCGTATTGCTTGGTGGCTGCGACTCCGCGCCGACCGAAGTCGATACCCGAATCGACCTCATCATTAACGGTGACTACGTCGTCAGCATGGACGACGCGATGACAGTGCACAGAAATGCTGCCGTCGCTGTCGACAAGGGCGTCATCCTCGCCATTGGTTCCGCGGATGACATCGCGGCGAACTACAGCGCCGTCGAAACCCTCGCAGGCAAAAACCGGGTTGTCATGCCCGGCCTGATCAACGGGCATTCACACGCGGCAATGACCCTGCTGCGTGGCCTTGCCGACGACCTTGCGTTGATGGACTGGCTCACCAACTATATTTTCCCTGCGGAGGTGCAGTTTGTTGATGCCGAATTCGTTCGTATTGGCACGGAGCTCGCCTGCTGGGAAATGGTTCGCGGGGGTACAACGACGTTCATCGACATGTACTACTATCCGGACACGATTGCAGAAGTCGTGGAGCGATGTGGCATGCGTGCCCAGATATCGGCAACGGTTATTGATCAGCGCAGTCCGGATGCCGAAAGCGCGTCGGACTCGATCGAGAAAGGCATCGGGTTTATTGATCGCTGGAAAAACCGGAATCCCCGAATCACGCCAATATTCGGCCCACACGCCAACTACACGCTGAATGCGGATCAGTTGAAAGCAACACGCGCCGCGGCGACTGAACACGGTGTGGGCATCAGCATTCATATGTCCGAGTCACCCTACGAGCTGCAATACTCCAAAGACACCTACGGCATGACCAGCGTCGAACTTGCCGAATCTATCGGCTTTTTCGATGGACCCACGATTGCCGCGCACATGGTGTGGCCGACCGAGGATGAGATTCAGATTCTCGCCGACCGCAATGTCGGCGTCATACACAACCCCACGTCAAACATGAAGATCGCCTCCGGCGTCGCACCGATACCCGACATGCTGGCGGCCGGAGTACGCGTTGGCCTGGGAACCGATGGTGCTGCCAGTAACAACGATCTCGACCTGTGGGAGGAAATGCGCCTCGCCGCATTCCTGCAGAAGGTAGACCGCATGGACCCGGTCGTCATGTCGGCGCCCACAGTCCTTGGTATGGCTACCAGCGGCGGCGCTCTTGCAGTCGGAATGGACGACACCATCGGGTCAATCGAAATTGGAAAACGGGCCGACATTATCCAGATTGCCTTCGACGACGTGCACCATGTACCGACCTATGACGTTATTTCGCATCTCGTTTATGTTACCGACGAACAGGACGTGGCCTCGGTCGTCGTTGACGGCAAGGTTCTAATGCGAGAACGCGAAATGCTCACGATCGATACGGCTCGTGTAATGGCTGAGGCCAATGCGCTTGCGGCGAAAATACAATCAGCCCTGAACGAGCGCAATCAATAAAAACAACGCTAGCCCAAGGAGACAATCATGGGGAAGATCATCGCCGTTGTTATCGCTGCGATTCTTGTCGCGGCCTGGCTGGGCCTGACGCTGTCGACAAACAAAGACGAAGTCGCCGCCACATGAGTGCGATCCAGGACCTGATGCCCGGCAATAACTGCTATGGGTGTGGACCGAACAACCCGGCCGGCATGCAAATCAAGAGTCACTGGGAAGGCGACGAAAGCGTCTGCCGCTATACCCCAAAACCCGAGCAATGTGCCGGCCCACCGCAATATGTCTATGGCGGCACCATCGCCAGCCTGATCGATTGTCATTGCGTCGGCACGGCAACCAGTCATTTTTATCGAAGTGAAGGTCGGCAAACTGGTGAGCCGCCGGAAATCTGGTGTGTAACCGGCCGACTGACGGTCAATTACCTCGCGCCGACACCGATAGACCAGGACATTGAACTGCGGGCAACAATCCGGGAACACAGCAAGAAAAAAGCGCTGGTCTCTTGTCGCGTTTTTTCAGGCGGCGTGCAAACGGCCGAAGGCGAAGTCATTGCGGTGCGTGTACCGGACTCCTGGAAGAACGGCTAAAGGAAACTGGTACCGTAATCCATCGGCGACAAACCGAAATGTGTCGCCAGGCTCTGGCCGATGTCGGCGAAGGACTCACGACGTCCCAGCGAGCCAGGCTTTAGTCCGGCGCCCAGGGCCAGGACCGGAATGTGTTCGCGCGTGTGGTCGCTACCCGGCCAGGTCGGATCGCAGCCATGGTCCGCGCAAAGCACCAGCAGGTCGTCTTCGTTCAGTAAATCCAGGATTTCGGGCATGCGCCCGTCAAGGTATTCCAGTGCTTCGGCATAGCCCTGCACATCGCGCCGGTGTCCGTAGAGCATGTCGAAATCGACGAAATTGGTAAAGATGATCGACTGATCGCCAGCGTCCCTGATCGCCTCGACAGTGGCGTCAAACAGTGCGGCGTTGCCGGTCGCCTTGACCTTCTTCGTGATCCCCTTGTGCGCATAAATGTCGGCGATTTTCCCGATACTGATCACTTCGCCACCGCGCTCGACGAGCTTGTCGAGGACAGTGGGCGCTGGCGGTGGCGTCGTCAGGTCGCGCCGATTGCCGGTTCGGGTGTACGACTCGGGTCCGTCGCCAATAAACGGTCGCGCGATAACGCGGCCGATGTTGTATTTATCCACCAGTTTTCTCGCAATTTCGCAAAGCGCATACAGGCGATCCAGACCGAAGGACTCCTCGTGGCAGGCAATCTGGAACACGCTGTCCGCCGATGTGTAGACGATGGGTTTTCCTGTCGCGACATGTTCATCGCCGAGCTCGGCAATAATTGTCGTACCGGACGCATGGCAGTTGCCGAGGACGCCGGGCAAATCGGCGCGTTCAATTAGTTCGTCCAGCAGCTCACTCGGAAATGCATTCTCCTTCCCGGAAAAGTAGCCCCAGTCGAACAGCACCGGAACACCGGCAATTTCCCAGTGCCCGCTCGGTGTATCTTTGCCGCTGCTCAATTCGGCGGCATGCCCGTAGGCGCCGATGACTTCGATATCGGGGTCATAGCCCGGCGCAAAGTTACCGGTACTTTCCTTGCCCGCATGAAACAGCCCCAGCCTGGCGAGGTTAGGCAGAACAAGCGGACCCCGGCTCGACTCCGCACGCACGTTCGCGATGTGACCAAAGGTATCCGCGCCAACGTCGCCAAATTTTTCCGCGTCGGCCGTAGCGCCGATACCGAATGAATCCAAAACCAGGATAATTGCTCTAGCCATACCAGAATCCGCTCTATTGCAGCGCGAAGAAAAACCCGGCGAGCGCTGCGTTCATCAGGTTGACCAGTGTACCGCCAATCACTGCCTTAAGACCAAATCGGGCGATATCGTGGCGTCGCGCCGCCACCACGGCGCCCAGGCCGCCGAGCAAGATCGCGATCGACGAGAGGTTTGAAAAGCCACAAAGAGCAAAGGTAACAACGAGTTGCGTATGGGCCGACAGCGTATCCCTGACCTCGATGAAGCTGACGTAGGCGTAGAACTCGTTGATGACCAGCTTCTGGCCGATCAGGCTCCCGGCCTGGATGGCCTCGTCCCACGGGACACCCAGCAGGTAGGCGACGGGCGCAAAGACCTGCCCCAGCAACCACTGCAAGGTCAGCCCTTCAATACCGAACCAGCCGCCCACGCCGGTCAACACACCGTTGACAAGGTAGATCAGGCCGACAAACGCAATCAGCATCGCGCCAACGCTCAAAGCGACCTGCATACCGGTCATCGCTCCATTGCCAATCGCTTCGAAAATATTCACGGGCCCGTCTTCGGCCTCTTCCGCCACGACCGGCCGATCATCCAGGTTTTCCGTTTCGGGCATTAAGATCTTGGCGATCAACAGGCCGCCCGGTGCCGCCATGAAGCTCGCCGTGATCAGGTACTTGAGGTCAACGCCCATCTGCGCGTAGCCCATCATGACCGCGCCGGCGATGGTCGCACAACCGCCCGTCATTACAGCGAACAACTCGGACTGGCTCATTCGGGCAAGATACGGACGCACGACCAGCGGTGCGTCTGTGTGGCCGACAAAAATATTCGAGACGGCACTGACGGATTCGGCGTGACTGGTCTTGAGAAGCTTGTGCAACCAGCCGCCAAACACACCGACCACAAGCTGCATGATGCCGAGGTAGTACAACACCGACATCAGGGCGGCAAAGAAAACGATGATTGGCAATACATTGAATGCGATCGTAAAGCCGAGACTGCCATTGAGATTGGTGCCGAACAGGAAAGCGATGCCGTCGTTGCCGAAGTTAATGACGTACTGCACACCCTTGACGACTTTGTCGAGCGCCGCACTACCGACAGGAACAAACATCACCAGGCCGCCGACCGCGGCCTGAATAAGAAAAGCGATGGATACGGTGCGCTTGTTGATTGCACGTCGATTGTTCGACAGCAGGAACGCGAGTGCGAGTACAGTCGCGACCCCGACCAGGCTCATCAGAATTTGCATCGTCCGGCGTCAGTCCAGCTTCTGGCTAAAATGAAAACTGGCGATATCAAGCCCCTGCCGCAGGTAAAAGCGATGAGCGCGATGACGTTGCGTCCCGGAATCGAGATGCAAGAATTTGCAGTCTTCCTGCAATGCCAGATCGCGCAACCAATCGATCATTGCCTTGCCATAGCCCTTCGACCGGGCTCCCTGAGCAGTTACGAGATCGTCCACGTACAGGTTTTTCCCCATGAAAAGCGTCGTATGAATTCGATAACCGGCCACAGCGACAATGGCATCGTCGTCTCTGATGTAGGTGAGGCGATAACCCTCACCCTCCATCATGCGGATCAGTTTAACGAATGATTCTTTCGGAACGTGCGGCCGGAGTTCCGACATGACCGTATAACAATCATAGATCTCCGCGTCGCTTGTCGCCTGTTTCGGGTTCAAGCTGGCAACTAATGGTGACCGGGTGTCTGCGGCTCCATGGTGCTTTCGCCATAGTGCTCGATTCGACTGTCTTCCACGTAGTGGCCTTCAAGCGACATCAACCCGATCAGCACCAGGATCGCGACCGGCGGTCCGAGAATGGCGAGCTTCAATGCAATTCGCTCCCAGCCCATGTGCATGAATATCCAGACAATGCCGCCGGCTTTCGCGAACATGAACAGCAGGATCAGCGATGTCCGCAAGGTGCCATCGTCCATGAAGTCCGTAGCGTAGGAAAAAGTACTGAGTACGAAAAGCGCACCCCACATGATCCAGTAAATTCTTAGCGGATGTTGTGTCCCTTCAGCAGCCATAGCGATGAGTCCTGTTTCTTACCAGAGGTAGAAAAATGCGAAGATGAATACCCAGACAAGGTCGACAAAGTGCCAGTAAAGGCCGGCAATCTCGACGATCTCGTAGTTACCGCCGCGCTTTTCGTAAAAACCATTGCGCACACGAAACGCGACCACCAGCAGGTAAATGACGCCGGCGGAAACGTGCATGCCGTGGAAGCCCGTGATCATGAAGAAACTGGAGCCAAATTGCGCTGCACCGAAGGGATTACCCCAGGGGCGAACGCCTTCCATGATCAGCTTGGTCCACTCGAACGCCTGCATGCCGACGAACGTCGCGCCCAGCGCCGCCGTGGCGACCATCAACCAGAACGTCTTTTTACGATCTTTTCGATATCCCATGTTGACGGCGAGCGCCATGGTGCCGGATGAGGTAATAAGCACGAAGGTCATGATTGCGATGAGCAGCAACGGCACCGGGTATCCGAACGCCTCCAGCGCGAAGACCTCGGATGGGTTCGGCCACGGGTCGGTCGTTGAAATGCGGACCATCATGTAGCCCACCAGGAAACAGCTGAAGATGAAGGTATCCGACAGCAGGAAGATCCACATCATGGCCTTGCCCCACGGCACGCCAAAGACCTGCTTGTCGCGGGACCAGTCCTCTATGAGCGCTTGCTTACCGGGCGCCTCTGCACCGTGTTCCAGTACTGCTTCTGACATGTCGACCCCTCAGGTCTGTAACAGCAATCCAAAAAGTACCAGCCAGACGAGCAACAGGAAGTGCCAGTAGATTGTGCACAGCTCAACGCTGCGACGAATCCGGGCGGCGTCCCCCTTACCAAGCACGACTTTGAAAGTCGCCCTCGCCCACACCACCAGGCCACCGATAATGTGGACCGCGTGTGCGCCTGTCAGGAAATAAAAGAATGCATTCGACGGGTTACTCGTAATGAGCTGACCCGAGTTCTGCAATTGCTGCCAGGCAACGAACTGGCCCAGCACAAAGCCCAGCGTCAAAACGCCGGTTACCAGTAAACCGGGCGCGAGACGAGATTTCTGTCCTGCGATTGCCGCGTTCCGTGTCCATTGCAACACACCGCTGGCAATGATCAGCATGCCGGTATTGAGCCACAGCAATTGCGGCTCGGTCAGCGGCACCCAGTCGCCCAATTCCATGCGCAGCGCATAGGCGCTCAGGATCAACGCGAAGAACGATGAAACGACCGCCAACAGGCCCAGGAGCGCGATCAGCTTGCTCTTGTCATCGCCCAGCGGACCAAAATGCGCGGTATCGCTGACGACTTCCATTTCCCACGGCGCGGCGTTGAAGGTCTGCTTCAACAGCCAGCCAAGCAGCGTGGCAAGAATTATGGCCAGGAAACCGAGGGCGATCGTCACTGAATATTCCTCACCTAGTGCTCACCGCCATGCGAACGTCCGGCCGGCGCCTTGTCGGCCGGTACATTCTGCGGGATGAAGTCATCGTCATAGCCCGGCACGCTGTAGTCATACGCCCAGCGATGCACAACGGGCAGGTCGTGTCCCCAGTTGCCGTGCTTCGGCGGATGATCGGGCGTTTGCCATTCGAGTGTCGTGGCATCCCAGGGATTCGGGTCGGACTTCGGACCTTTCCAGAGACTCCAGATCATATTCACAAAGAACAGGATTTGCGTCAGTGCGACAAACAGCGCGGATATCGTGATCGCCGCGTTCAGGTCCTGCGCCGACTCGGGCAGGAACTCGGTATTGCCCATCGCGAAATAGCGGCGCGGCACACCGGCGAAACCGAGGTAATGCATCGGCAGGTAGATTGCATAGGTGCCGAGGAACGTCATCCAGAAATGCCACTTGCCCAGCGTCTCGTTGTACATCTTGCCGGTGATTTTCGGCCACCAGTGATAAATGGCACCGAAGACGACGAGAATCGGCGACACGCCCATGACCATGTGGAAATGTGCGACGACGAAATAGGTGTCCGACAACGGCAGGTCAATGGTCACGTTGCCAAGGAACAGCCCCGTCAGCCCGCCATGAATAAACGTGAATATGAAGCCGATGGAAAACAGCATCGGTACTCGCAGGTGAATATTGCCTTCCCACAGCGTCAGTACCCAGTTGTAAACCTTGATGGCCGTTGGCACGGCGATGATCAACGTCGTTGTCGCGAAGAAGAAACCGAAATAGGGATTCATGCCGCTGACGTACATGTGATGTGCCCAGACGACAAAGCTCAAGCCACCGATCGCGATAATGGCCCAGACCATCATGCGGTAGCCGAAAATATTCTTGCGTGCGTGCGTGCTTAGAAGATCAGAAACGATGCCGAATGCCGGCAGCGCAACGATGTAAACCTCAGGGTGACCGAAGAACCAGAACAGGTGCTGGAACAGGATCGGGCTGCCCCCGGTGTAGCCCGGATCCGCACCCATCGAGCTGATCGCCGGCATGAAGAAGCTGGTCAGCAGCGTCTTGTCCAGCAACATCATGATTGCGCTGACCAGCAGGGCGGGAAATGCCAGCAGGCCGAGGACAGTGGCGGTAAATATACCCCAGACAGACAGCGGCATGCGCATCAGCGTCATGCCCTTGCAACGCGCCTGCAGAACCGTTGTCACGTAATTCAGGCCACCCATCGTAAACGCGACGATAAAAACGGCCAGCGACACGAGCATCAGGATAATGCCGAGGTCAATGCCCGGTGTACCCTGCATGATTGCCTGCGGCGGATACAGCGTCCAACCGGCACCGGTCGAGCCACCCGGCACGAAGAAACTGATGATGAGGATGATCACGGACAGCAGGTAAACCCAGTAGCTGAGCATGTTCAGATACGGGAACACCATGTCCCGCGAGCCACACATCAGCGGAATCAGGTAGTTGCCGAAGCCGCCAAGGAACAATGCCGTCAACAGGTAGATCACCATGATCATGCCGTGCATCGTGATGAACTGGTAATAGTTCTCCGGATTGATGAATGTGAATTCATCCGGGAAACCGAGCTGCAAACGCATCATGGCCGACAGGCTCAGGGCGATCAGCCCGACGAAAATCGCCGTAATTCCGTATTGAACCGCGATGACCTTGTGGTCCTGGCTCCAGATGTATTTCGTGATAAACGTTTGCGGATCGTGGTGTTCCTGCTCGTGGTCTCGATCGGCGATTGCAACGTAAGACATAGAATTTCGACCTATAGAGTATTGATGTAAGCAATGATGTCGTGCACTGCCTGCTCGTCATGCAGCGACTGACCCATCAGTCCCATCTGGAAACCGTAGTAATCACCCGGGTGTGCGCCGCGCACTCCGTCCTTGAAATTGTCCAGCTGCCGGGCGATGTACCAGTCCGTCATGCCGGCAATCCGGGGTGCGTTCAGCGCCTGGTTACCCATGCCATCGCCACCGTGGCAATACGCACAGACGGCGTACAACTTCTTGCCATGCGCGAGGTCACCATCGATGGTGTTATCCGGCGGGTTGTCCGGGAACGTTGCGATGTGTGCCGTGACATTGTCGATCGCGGCGTCATCCGCCAGCGTGGCAACCATGCCAACCATTTGCTGGCCGTAGGTGTCTTCGGGGTGCACGCCGCGCAGGCCGCGCTTGTAGTTCTGAATCTGGCGCTTGACGTACCAGGATGGCATCCCAGCCAGTTTCGGTGCGTTCATCGCCACATTGCCCTCGCCCGCCTGGCCGTGGCAGGCGGCGCATACGGCATACTGGGCCGCACCGATCGTGGCATTGCCATCCGGCGTCGCCATGTGCTCGCGAAAAGTTGCCTGGCGCGCCAGCCAGTTATCGAAGTCGTCCTGCTCGTCAACGATGACAGCACCGCGCATCGTATGGTGACCAATACCGCACAATTCTTCGCACAGGATTTCGAAGCGACCGCTCTTCGTCGGCGTAAGCCACAGGAAGGTGTTCATGCCCGGTACCAGGTCCATCTTGACGCGAAACTGGGCGACGGCGAAATCGTGCAGCACATCCTTGGAGCGCAACAGGAACTTGACCGGCCGATTCAGTGGTATGTGTGCTTCCGGGCTGTAAACGACAAGGTCGTCCTGACCGTGCGGATCGTCGGGGTCAATGCCAAACGGATTCTGGTTCGACACCCGTTCGTTGTCGGTCTCGCCAAGTTTGCCGTCCTCACCCGGGTAACGGAATGTCCAGTGCCATTGCTGGCCGACAGCTTCAACGACGTGCGCATCTTCCGGCACGCTGACAAACTGGTCCCAGACGACGAGGCCGGGCGTGAGCATCGCCGCAACACCAACGGCCGTCAGCCCGGTCAGCCAGGTCTCAAGTTTCTTGTTCTCCGGCTCGTAGGTGGCACGCGCGCCTTTCTTGTGGCGAAACTTGATGACGCAAAAGGCCATGAACAGGTTGACCGCCACGAACACGACGCCGGTTACCCACAGCGTAATGTCGACCGTAAAGTCCACCATCGCCCAGTTGGAAGCCAACTCGGTAAAAGTCCAGGGACTCAGGATGTGGAAGAGAATGGAGCCGACGACGAGCAGAATCAGAACAACAGCGAAAGGCATACTTCATGCATCCTTTGAAGGTCGTACGATCGAGTATCGACAAGCGTTTTGACGGCTGCCGATTTTCTTAATCTTATACAGTTCGCGTTGTAGCCATGTTTCGCAATCCCCATTGCGATACTGGCGTTGGTATCCAAATGTTACACAGGCTCTATGCGATACCGGCGAACTGATCCCAGCGTTCGAGGATAGTGCAATCACACAGCATTTGCCACAGCTTCAAAGGCCTATATCCTCCCTGACCTTCTTCCTGGCTTTGTCGATATCGGATTGCAGGTCGTCAAGTTCCTTCCTGAGAGGGCTCGTCAGCATCGCCGCTTCTGCGTTCCACTCGATGATCGGCGTGACCGGCGATGCGGCCATCGCGACCGGTGATGTCTCGGGCATCGCCTCGGGCAAATCGCGTTCTGAACGGGCATTGAGGACGGCAATCAGCACCATGGCCGCCGCCACACCGGTCAGGCTGCTGGCCCACCAAAAGACCGCCGGACGCCGCCTGGGAGTCTCGCGTACCGGGCTCACGCTCCGCAACGACGCGTTAATCCGTCGATCGAGCTCATGGGAAATGTCGACCTCGATCATCGCGCTATCTTGTTTCAATTGCTGTGCCAGCTTATCCATAGGCTTCTGCTCCCTGACGCTGACCGTTCAGTTCTGACTCCAGGGCCTTGCGCGCGCGCAGCAAATTGACCTTGGTCCAGGACGTGGAACGATCCAGCGCCTGTGAAATATCGTTAATTGACATGTCTTCGGCGTAGCGCAGCCAGGTCGCTGCAAACACTTCATCATTCAGCACCCGGCGCGCGCACACCCATAGATTCTCGGTCTCGGATGAGGCGATACATTGCAGCAAGGGATCGCTTTCTTCGTCATGCAGGTCGCCTAACTCCACGAGCTTGTCTTGTTGCATTTTGTGGGCGTTGCGAATCGCTATTCGGTACAACCAGGTGCTGAAACGCCAGCGCGGGTCATAGGAGTTCAGATAGCGATATGACGCCACCAGCGTGTCCTGCAGGGCGTCTTCGGCGTCGGCATGGCTCGCGCAGCGCGTCATCAGAAATCGCAACAGGCGAACCCGGTAACTGCGAACAAGGTCCGCGAACGCGTCCGCGGACCCGGCCTTTGCGGCCTCGATGAGATCCTGCTCATCGCATTCGTCCATCAGTCGCGCAGCGTCGCAACGACAAGGCCGGGATCGATTGCCACAGAAACAGTCAAACTATTGCCCTTGGACTCCACTCGTGTGCCTCGAAGTACCGCCAATGTCTCTGCATCCGTATCGTCGCTGAACGACGCAAGACTGATCAGACCGCGAACCACGCTTGCCAGCGATTCGGCCATATCGGCCTCTATGGTGGTCAATTGAGCCTCGATCGCCAGCTTGTCCGCGGTCGCAGCAATCAACAAAGCCGCCTGCTCGGTATTCTTTAGCACATTGGAGTCCCAGGCGTCCGCACCGAGCGCGCTTGCCCGCATTCCTGCCTGCACCAGCGCCTTTTCGGCACTCAAAACCATCAACGCACCTTTTCGCCCGCCACGACCCGGGATCTTGCCGTTACTGGCCAGCAATTCCTGCATCTGGCCTTCACTCGCAGTCACGATAATCTTGTTCCTGACGTCGGTGGATATATAGGACTCTTTCTTCAAGCCGTCGATCTGGAACTTGATATTGCCGGCATCGTAGGCCACCTCCTCGTCATTTTCGTCGTTGCCTGCATATCGGAAATAGGTCTTGCCCGAGGACTTCAGGGGATTAATGTCACCGCCCGACGCAATGAATGCCATTGCGATGTCCCGAGTGGTCTGGCTGAAGTTGCCTTCGACGACCAGGACGCCCTGGTCGTCATCCATGGAATACGCGATCAGGCGGTCGACTTCGCGCTCGATATCGAGGCCTGAATCGTCCTTGACCTCCGCCATAACCTCGTCGCGCAGCCAGTCGTAAACCGCCTTACCCGGCCCGCCCGCGCGCATCTGTTCGAGATCGACATAAAAATACCAGCTGGCCGAGCCGGGCACGTCCCGTGCATCCGCCAGTGACAGCGCCGGATAGACCAGCAGGAATCCGACAGCCAGTAATTTGAATCCACGCATTGCACACCCTCAAGTTTGTGTTGTTACTGACTTATAGGGCGCCGCGGAGGAATTGGTTACATTGAGCGGTCTTTTTTGCTCGTCAGCCAACTGACGCCGAAGGTCAGCACGAATCCGGCGATAAAGCCCGGGATCGCTTCATACAGGCCGTAGTAGTCGTCCTTGAAAAAACGCAGCCAGATGACACAAGTCAGGAAACCACCGAGCATACCGGCAAGGACGCCGGCCCAGGTCACCCGCCTGTAATAGAGTATCCCGACCACCGCCGGTCCGAACGCCGAGCCCAATCCGCCCCAGGATGCCAGCACGAAGTCAAAAATCACGCGCGGCTCCTGGATGCCCAGGATGACGGCGATGGCGCCGATGACGACCGTCAACAACTTGCCGTAGTTTGACAGCGCTTCTTCGCTTTTGGTTGTGCCGATGATTTTCTGATAGGTATCGCGAACGACCGACGACGACGCCAGCAACAACAGCGAGTCGACCGTCGACATGATCGCGGAGAGCACCACGACCAGTAACATGCCGGAAATTATCGGCGGAAACAGGTTGTTGGACAGCACCGGAAATATGGTCTCGGAATCTTCGAGTCCCGGAAACAACGCGCGCCCGGCCACACCGGCTGTTACTGCGCCGGCGGTGAATACGAACAAGACAATCATCGAGACGACGCGCGCCTTCCTGATTTCCAGGTCATCGCGTGCCGACATGAATCGCACCAGCAGCTGCGGCACGCCCATGAACGGCAAGCCAATCGCGATGAAGCTCGCGATCGCAATCCAGACGATTTTGCCGTCACCCGAGACCGCCATCATATCGACCAGCGTCGGATCCTGAAGCGCCAGGTTGGTTTGCACTTCGCCCCAGCCCCCGGAAGCATAGATTGCAGCCGCTGGCACGGCGATCAGGCCAAGAAGCATCATCAGACCTTGCACGACGTCCGTGTAACACACCGCCTTGTAGCCGCCGACAAAGGTATACCCGATGATGAAAATGGAACCGACGATGACGCCGGTCGCGTATTCCATACCGAGGAAACTGCTGAATGCTTTTCCGGTCGCGACCATTTGCGCGGTCACATAGGCCGTAACCATGACGAGAATGATCAACACGGCACAGCTGCGGATCAGGTTCCATTTGTCCTCGAATTTTGCCGCCAGGATGTCAGGTGCCGTAATGGAATCGGTCTCGTCGCTGAATTTCTTGAGTCGGCGAGCTACGACCCACCAGGCCGCGCCAATACCAAGAATTTCGCCGACAACAACCCAGTACGCCTGCATTCCAACGGCATAACCCATGCCCGACAGCCCAAGCAGCAGCCAGCCACTCTCGCCCGTCGCATTGGTACTGAACGCAACGACCCAGTACGGCAGTTTCTTGCCGGCAAGATAGTAGCCGGATAGCGTGTGCGTTTCGCGGCGGCTCCAGATCGCGAGTGCGGCAAGAATTCCCAGGTAGACGATCAGTACGGTGACGGTGGTTGACATGTGGTTCCCTGCCTAGTGCATGCCCGCAAACGACGAGCCGATCGGCGATCCGGGCGGAATCACCACGAGCGGCAGCTGCTCTATTTGCTCCGGGTTCGACAGCAGGCGATCGATTTCGAACTGTGCGAATCGATAGTGCGCATTCCACACATCCGATTTGGGCGACTGCCGTGCGACCCAGTCCGACAGATCCCTGATCGACGCAAGCGCAATCGCCCGGACATCATTGTCAGCGTCCGGGTTAAATGCCAGTCGCAGCAACGCATGCAGCACCAGCATGTTGGTTTGTCGTTGAATGGCGCCGAGCGCTCCGGCGGCTGGCTTTGTGCGCCAGCTTGCAGACAGCAGTCCGCGGGTCACGCTCGTGAATCCGGGCGACGCACTTTGCTCCATTCGCGCTGCGCGCGATGGTTCGAGCAACACGTTGAGTGTCAATGCCGCGGCGCTTGCGGCTGGCGCCGATGCATCAAAAACGACACCGGTCGACCCGGTGAACGTTTCGCGTGATTTCTGGTTGCCGGGCGGTCGCGGAGGAATCAGCGACAGAATGTGCTCGGGGACTTTGAGCGTGTTTGCGTCCAGCGTCTGCAGCAGCGCGTCGATGGCTTGCTGCTGCTTCTCCCCGGCGACGGGGCGTGGCAGCGGCTGCCCATCACCGCGCAAATTGTAGTGGTAGTACTGGCCGCCAATCAGCTTGCCGACTGCTTCGATTTGAAATCGATGCAACAGGTAGATCGGCACGAGAACTTCTTCGATACTGGCCAGCGGTCGGCCTGGGCGAATAGTGGCTTCGGAAAAATTGTTCAGCGCGATCTCGCGCACCGTCAGCAGATGCTCCAGTTCCTCGACCGGATCGGCGCCGTTTTCCCACAGGTTGCCATCCGGATGCGCCGTTGCCAGCGAACGTGAATCGTCGTCGGCAACGTACTTGAATCCGGCAGCCAGTGTTTCGGCCATGATCCTGTCACGCTCGGCATTGGCATCAACGCCAGCGGCGAAATCCTGGTACGCATACAGGACCGTGCGCTTGTCCCAGGATCCGATCTTGTCGTCATACGCATCGCTGAGGTCCAGCGAGCCATCGTCGCGAATACCGATCTTTGGAACCGGGTAATCCATGACAGAGGATCGGTCCAGCGTGCTCGCTGCAAAATTATGCTCGAAGCCGATCGTATGCCCGACCTCATGAGCAGACAGCTGGCGAATTCGTGCCAGCGCCATGTCGATCATGGCGGGCGGCACCGCGTCGCCGTCATAGGGCGCAAGCAAGCCCTCGGCAATCAGGTAGTCCTGCCGAACCCGCAGCGAGCCCAGCGAGACGTGACCTTTGAGTATCTCGCCGGTTCGGGGGTCGGTCACTGAATCGCCGTAGGACCAGCCGCGCGTCGACCGGTGTACCCACTGGATGACGTTGTAGCGCACATCCATCGGGTCCGCGCCTTCCGGCAGCAATTGGACCTGGAATGCGTCCTTGTAGCCCGCGGCCTCGAAAGCCTCGTTCCACCATCGCGCGCCATCAAGCAGTGCCGAACGCACCGGCTCCGGCGCGCCCCGATCGAGGTAATAGATGATTGGCTCGACCGCCTCGCTGACCGCAGCCGTCGGGTCTTTTTTCTGCAGCCGATGACGCCGCCCGTAATCCGTCGTCAGGTCTTCGCCGATCGCGGTTGCATAGTCCGCGAAACCACCCGCGTTCCAGCGCAATCCGATGACACCCGCTCGCGGATCATAGGGCAAGGGCTGGTAGTTGTCGTCCGGCAGCCGGATGAAGGAATGATGCACATGCACGGTGATGGCCGTTGCATCCGGCGCGACACTGGGCAGGTACTGCCCGGTCGGCGCACCCGTCAGGGTCACGATGGCCTCGGCCTCGGTGTTGTCGGGAAATGCCCGGGTGCGTGGCATATAGACCGCCGATCGTGACGCATCGACCGCATAGGAGCCCTCGGCAGTGGCTGTAAGTCGCGTACCGATGTCGTGGGCGTCACGCACGAAAAAAGGCGTTGCATCGACAATCGTGCGATGCGGCGACGAGTCGAGGTCTTCGAAACCCCAGATGACCGAGCGCGCAAAGCTTTCTTCGACCGCCTGTTGTTCATCGCGATTTTCGCTGTCCGCCCGGAAGGCCAGGTTGTCTTCCATCAGCAGAACTTTCGGGCCGCTTTTTACAAAGCGCACGATTCTTGTTGCGCCGAGTTGTCCCCGGTCCAGCCCAAGGTCGTTCGATCCGACGCCCCGCGCCAGGGACGACTGGTAAATCATTGGCTCATCGAGCGCCCCAGTGTCGAGCAGGACACGGCCGCCGTCCTGGTCCCAGTAGAGATCGAGAAATCCATCGAGGCGCTCGTAGGCCTCGAGGTTCAGTGTGTCCTCTGCGTAACTCGAATCAACAAGAATCGTCGCGGCCAATACGGCCAGATAAATACTTCGATGCATAAAACCTCAGGAAGGACGTGTAATGCGCCCGGCGATGATGCCGGCAATCATCAGGAACAGACCCATGCCCAGCAGGTATTCGGGATAGGTGCGCGTGATGCCGCAATAGTAAATGCCGGCGATTGCCAGCGCCTGGAAAACGTTGATGAAATTACTCGCCCGCCGCTTCGCTTTGGGGAATCGAATACGCGACACCATGAGCATGGCGAGCACGAACATCAGCACCGGAAAATAGAGGTGTAGCGGCAAGACGCTCGCAATATCACCGTGATGAATCAGTACCAGTATCAGCGATGAGACCAGTCCGCCCCCGGTCGCCGTAATCGGTACGCCCGCAAACCAGCCATCAGTGACTTCTTCGGCCGTCAGGTTGAAGCGCGCCAGGCGCATGGCGCCGGCAAGTGCAAAAATAGCGATGGCGAGCAACAGGACCCAGAACTGCGGCGATTCGTATTCAATACCACCGATCTGCATGCCGGCATTCAGGACCAGCACCGCAGGCGCAACGCCGAACGACACGAGGTCTGCCATGGAATCGAACTCGGCACCGAAACTGGAGGTCGCTTTCAGCAGCCGGGCAGACACGCCATCCATTACGTCGAGCAGCCCACACCAGACAATAATCCAGGCCGCCAGCTCAAGATCGCCAAGCTGTGTCGTGACAATTGACCCAACCCCGAGTAACAGGCTCAATGCGGTAAAACTGTTTGGTACGGTGTAACGCAGAATGCTCAAGGACTGGTCCCCGCCGTCTCGGTAATGCCGTATTGTAGCTGACGCAGGCCGGCCGCGCGTCAGCGGATTCTAGTCAGCCAGTTCCGCCGAAACGATCTGGGTCGAGCATTTGCTGCCCGGCGCGACGGCCCGAATGCCGGTATTCAGACTGGCGACGCGACCCGGGGCGATCTTGCCGCTGATCGACTGCTGACGCGACACCGGGCGACCGGCTGCATCGTAGTAGTTAACGACAATTCTGACATTTTCGATTTGCGCAGCCGTGTCATTGCGAATTGACGCAACGATGCTGCCATCCGCGTCAATTCCGCAGGCCGTCGGAATGTAGTTCCCCGGGTTTGCCGGCAAATCGAGCTTTAGCAGTGCTGAGGTTGCGGCCAAGCCATAATCCCCGCCGGTTGCGGCAACGACCTTGTAATGCTCAATGGCCTTCGCCGTATTACCTCGTTTTGTCGCGATCTTACCCAACGTATAGTGCGCCGGTGCAGTCGGCAGCAACTCGATACTCCGATTGAGATCCGCCTCCGCGCCATCCGACTGCCCCAGTTCGTTTTTCGCAAGACCGCGTTGCAGATGGTAGTAGAAAAAATCGTCGCGGCGATTGATAGCGCGATTGTAATTGGTGATCGCCATGTCGTATTTGTCCGCGCTCAGGCGAATATCACCGCGCAAAGCATGAAAATGCGCTTCATCGGGATACAGATCCAGCGCCTTGTTTGCCAGCGCCAGCGCCTCGTCTGTTTTCTTCTCGGACAGCGCTTTGCGACCCTCGTCGTAGGCTTTGTAGGCCGGCGCCGTGCTCATGGTCTGGGCCATAACCGCACGATACTCGTCAACACCAAGTTTGCCGCCTGCCGGCAATGACCTCGCCGTCGCCCGGTTGGCCTCGACACGTTCCTGCGATGGCGGATGACTGGCGAACAGGCCACTGAGCCAGTCGGTGCGTCTGCCTTCGCTGAGTCGCACGAAGGTTTCCTGCAGTATGACCGCGCCCTGTGGGTCGTAGCCTGCTCTCGACATGTACTGCATGCCATAGCGATCCGATTCGAGCTCCGCGCTGCGACCGTACTTCGACAGACCCAACTGCGCCAGCAGGTTCGCGCCGCCCGCATAGAGGTTGCCGTAGTCACTGTCGCTGCTTGCGATCGCGGTCACAACGACACCAACCTGCGCAATCTGGCTGCGCGAAATCTGTTGCGCGGTATGCCGTGCTGCAGCGTGGACTGCTTCATGGCCCAGTACGGCGGCCAGTTCCGCTTCCGAATTAAGCTCGGTCAGCAGCCCTCGATTGATGGCGATTTTACCGCCCGGAAGCGCCCATGCGTTCGGCACGGAATTGTTCAGGACGACAAATTCATAGGGCAAATCCACACCGCTTTGCGAGGCAACAGTGCTGCCAACGCGTTGCACGTAGCGGGTTAACTCGGGATCGACATCGTATTCGCCGCCCTGCGACTGTTGCATGGGCCCGTAGTTTTGCTTGCCCATTTCAAGTTCTGCCGCCGAACTCACCAGTACGAGTTCGCGCTTGCCCGTCACCGGGTTAACTGAGCATCCGGTCAGAAAAATAAGTGCCAGTGCCAGGTAAAAAGTGGTTGTGCGCATGTCGGTATCCCGTTTTAATCTATTGGCAATTATACAGACGAGCAATAAGAACCAATACGGGAGAGACACATGGGCCTTTTCGACTTTGTCAAAGACGTAGGCAGGCAGGTATTTGAAACCGATGCTGAAGCGGCTGACAAGATTAAGCAGGATCTCGAGATTAAGACCAGCGGACTGAGTAATCTCGAGGTTACCTTCGACGACGGTGTGGTCACGCTCTGTGGCGACTGCAAGAACTCAGCGGTTCGCGACAGTGCGATCCTGATCGCAGGCAACACCAAGGGTGTTGAAAAAGTGATCGCCGATGAGCTCAAGGCGCCGGCGCCACCGCCAGAAAAAGCAGAGCCGGTCGCTGAGTACTACGAAATCGTCAGCGGCGACACACTCGGTGGCATCGCCAAACAGTTCTACGGTAAATCATCGAAGTACACGCTGATTTTCGAAGCGAACCGCGACATCATCAAAGACCCCAACAAGATTTATCCGGGTCAGAAGATCCGGATTCCCGCCGAATAATTCTGCAAAAAAAGACAAGGAAAAGCTTATGGACCTTCTGGATATGCTGAAGAGCAGCGGCGGCAACGACAGTATTGGCAAATTGGCGGATGCCGTGGGCCTTGGATCAGGTGACACGTCAAAGCTCGTCGCGTCGTTGGGGCCCGCGATTCTGGGTAACCTGACGAAACGGGCCGGCAGTGCGAGCGGACTGTCCGGGCTGAAACGCGCCCTGGACAGTGGCAAGCACAAACAATACATCGACAACCCGGAAACCATGCTCTCCGAGGCGACGCGCGAGGACGGCAATAAAATCCTGGGCCATATTCTTGGCAGCAAGGACGCCAGTCGCGCGGTTGCCAATGAGGCCTCGTTCGAGACCGGTATCGATCCAGGCCTGATCAAGAAAGCGTTGCCGTTGCTGGCGACGCTGGCGATGGGCGCCATGAGCAAGAAGAACGCCGAACCTCAGGGCGGCGGTTTGGGCGACCTTATCGGGATGGCTCGAAAGTTTTTCTAACGATCGCGACAACGGCCCCGGGCTTGCGCCCGGGGCCGTTGTCGTTGGCCTTTCACGCATTCGGGGGAAGAGGCGTCAAAGTGCCCAGGAAAAGCCCAGGCTAATCAAGGTTCCGGGGTCTTCCTCAAAGGTGACAACGCCCGCCCGCTCAATCGCAATCGTCTCGCCAAGCAGGTTTTGCACCTTCGCTTTCATCGTGATCCGATCGCTCGGGTACCAGAAATACGTCAGGTCCAGTGACTGAAACGGCTGTTCGAAGCCATCCGGCGCTCCGTTGCGACCGGCAACATACAGGCGCTCATCAAAGACGTTGTATATGAGTGAAGCACTGTGTTTCGCGTCAGGTGAATCGAAACCCAGCATGAGGTTGACAACGTAATCCGAAGCGCCTGACAGGTTGCGCACCGGGTTGGTCGGCACATTGGCATTCGGTCCGGCAACAAGCTCGGCATCCTGCAACGTCAGGTTTCCCTGAACGAACATCGTTTCGAAAATGCCGCCTGCAAATGCAAGTTCTTTTAGAACTTCGATCTCCACTCCGGTAATGCTCGCGGACTCGGCATTGACGATTTCACGAGCGATGGTTGTGTCACTGGCGGGAATCTCGAAGAATTCGATCGGATTATCGATCTCCTTGTTGTACAGGGTGACCGACAGTGTGTCGCCGTTGCCAAAGTACCATTCGGCTCTCAGGTCAATATTGTCAATGTCCGACGGTACGATGCCCGGATTACCGCGCACCAGGTCTCCGGTAATCGGATCGATGTAGCTCGAATCCGTAATTTCGCGAAGGTCTGGCCGCACGGATGTCTGACTGTAACCAAGTCGTAGCTGGAAAGTCTCAGCCCACAGATCACCCGTGTAGGTAATACCTGCCGACGGATAAACGCTGTCGTCGTTGAACGTGCCATTTCGCAGGATATCGACGTCCGTTGTCACCTGCGGGTCCGTCTCCGAGAAACCGTAAGGATTCCAGTCGACGGCAGCCTGGCGATAATCTTCCCAGCGCGCGCCAACAGTAAACCGCCAGCTGTCTTTCCAGCTGAAGTCGGCCTGTCCCCAGACCGAATCCGTCATCGTCGCCGCCAGGTAGCTGTTGGAGTTCGTGCCCTGCCGATCGAAGACAATATTATTGAGAAAAACGCTTGCCCCGGGCACCGGGTTGGCTGGATCCGGGTCCGGTATGCTGGCGAAAATATGGTCATCGGAGAATACGTCGTCAAGGCCGCCTTCCAGTACCGACTGATCGTCGACACCGAGGAAACCGAGGCTCAGTTGCGTCTGCCGGTAGGTGCGCGCTTTGCGGGCATGATCGTATCCGCCACTGAGTTCCAGTTCGCTATGCCCGAGCGTGAACGGTAGATGCGCGCTCCAGCCGTAGTGATCGACTTCGTCGTGCAGATCCGTAAATCGAAAATCTGCGGCCGACGAGGTCAAACGAACGAATTCGCTTTGTACGGCACCGTTAACCGGATCGGTAAACGTTTCCGATGCGACCGTGACCTGGTTCGGTATATCCGTCTCGGCTTTTGATTCTGAATAGAACCAGTCGATGTGAGTTTCGTTGGGAACTCGGCTCAGAATGCCAGCCAGGAACGGCAGTTTTTCACGCGTCGCGGAGCCAAGATAATGCGTGCCCCGCACCAGGTTGGTCACCATCTCGCGTTCTTCGAATTGCAGGCGATAGTCGCGAAAACCACGGCCGCTCGGCAACGGACGATTTTCGTTGAAGAAGTCAAATACTTCCGTCTCGTCGTCGGTGTTACGCAGCAGCAATGTCGTCGTAGCGATTTCGTGATCTTCGGTGAAGCCAAGGCCCAGATTGAGCGTCCCTGTAATATTCACCGACTGGGTAGACTCTTCGCGGACGCCATTTTGTTCTTCAGGCAGACCGAAGTTCGCGGTTGTCGTGCGTCGAAAACGCCAATCCGTGCCATAGGAAGCGCCAACATTGAAACCGGCCTGCCACTCGCGGCCCAAGTCAAACTTGTTGCCGAAACTCACGCGAGCATTGTAGTCCGGGTTGGTGCTTTTCTCGACGATCCCAATGTTGCGATTGAGGCTCGCAGCAAGCTCACGGTTTGCCAGTTGTGCATCGTAGAGTGTCGCAGTCGGATCCTGCCCCTGCATGTAGCTGAAAATGGAATTGACGCTGGGGTTTCCCTGGTAGTTTGCCAGCGCCTGTGTCACTGAGACCGGTAACGCGCGTGAACCGTCATCGGTGCCGAGACTGTCATCGCTGCCACCCGCATAGTGGATGGCGTTTCCCGGTGTTTCCGAGTTATCGCCCAGACCCACTTCGAACTTGAACGTCAGCGAGTCCGGAATGCCCCGGGTGCGGATATCAACCGCACCGCCACCGAAATTGGCGGACATCGCGGGTGACCAGGATTTCTGCACCCGCAACGATTCCACAACCGACGTTGGAAAAACATCGAGCGGAATTACATTTCTGGTCAAATCCGGCGACGGAATGTTCGCGCCGTTCAAGGTGCTTTGCGAGAAACGTTCCCCGAGACCTCGGATGTAGACAAACTTGTCCTGTACGAGCGTCAAACCCGGCACACGACGCAATGCCGAGGCAACCGTTGAGTCTCCAAGGCGCGAAATCAGATCGGCGCCAAGAAGATCGGTGGCGAACGCATCATTCATACGCTCACTGGCAAGTTTCTCGCTCGCGTTAATGAAACGACCGACAACGACCACTTCTTCTATCTCAGGCTCCGTCAACTTCCCCTGGGCCATCAGCGGCGTTGCCCACATGCAGGTAACGGCTGCCGAAGCAGCCGCTATCTTTTTAGTTAGTGTCAGGTTATTCATTATTCGAACCAGAGCGGCTGAGCCCGCGCACCATCCACGAGGCCGTACGTCCATCCGGCTGTCCAGTCGTTCGTCGCCTCTACCGCGCCAATAAACGTGGCAGGTGCCGGATCTGTCGAAGCGATGGGCGCCGCGCCATCGACGAATGACGTTGCCCATGGCAGTGAATAGTATTTGCCCGTGCCGCCAAGGATCTGCAGGTCCGTATCGTTCGCCGCCGTTGCATCAACAGCGGTACCATCTGCGATCGTTGCAAACTGGTTGCCCTGGGACTCGGCAAATTCCTGCTCATTGGCAAACGTTCCGAATGCCTGCAGCTTCGAGTTTTCCTGGCACGCGAAGATGACATTGTTCAGCTGCAGCGAACCATTAACCGCGAGATCCTGTGTCTCGGTGTTGTCGATTCGCAGGCAGAAGTTGTCATCACCGTCGGCCGTATCATTGGCGCCGTACGCCGAGACGATCAGGGAATCATTCAGAACCGGAGCAATGCCCTCACGGAACCGAAGTCCGGCGCCTTCACCGTGCGTACCGACCAGGTTTGGCGAAATAATGCAGGTCAGGTTGTTGATCGTTGGCGCGCTGTTCAGACCACGTGCGATGAAGTCGGCATTCAGAGCAACGTTCGCTGCATTGTAAGAGCCAATGCCGTCAGACTCGACACACTGGTTGCCGTCATTCTCTGCCTGAATAACCAGCGCATTGCTGATCGTGCCGATGTAACCCTCGTCGATATCGATCGAGTCGTCGCGAACGTAGAGAGCGACATAGTTGTTGAAGTTGACCGCACCGCCAAACATCTCGATGCCGTCGTCATAGGTTGAATAAACCTGCAGGTTCTCGACGACCGTGCCACGGCCAACGCCACCGAAAGAAATGCCGTTCAGCTCATCGCCATTGCCGACTTCCGCGCCGGTGTGCTTGACCCGGACATAACGCATGATGCCGGAAGTGTCATCGTCATTGTCACCACCATACTGTGACTCGTCGTCACCGGCCGAGCCTTCCGCCTCGATAGAGCACTCGGTGGCAGGTGTGAGCTGGAAACCTGCCTGGCCGCGGACTCCGTCGTAGCTACACTTGTTGCTGACGCCGAAGCCGTTGATCACCATGCCGCCCCACTGCTGAACGTCTTCGGCTCCTACCGTGCCGTTGATGTCCGAGACAGATGTGAAGGTGATCGGGTTGGCCGCCGTACCGTCCGCGAGAATCCTGGAACCGCGATTTATAATGATGAAATCTTTGTTCGTCTGGAAAGCCAGCGTCGCACCTGGCTCAATTGTCAGCGTCGGACCATCACCACCCTCGAAAATTCCTGCGGCAGCAAGATCGGCCTGCGTCCGATAGGTTTCACCGACAAACAGGCTTGACGTAAAGATGTGCACGCCGCCGTTCGGCAAGGCAGGAATCAACAGGTCAACTGTCAGGTTATTTTGCGGTCCTACGAATGCTGAGTTGTAAGTGCAGTTGCCGTTGCCGTCCGCAGTTCCCTGGTAGGTCGTTCCGTTCTTGAGGAACGAAGCACAAATGTCGTCTGCATTGCCACCGGTACTGGTATTCGTCGTGTTATTGCTGTCGGTAACCGTTGTGGACGGCGAGAGATTGATATCGCCACTCGAGCAGGCGGCAAGCATCGTGCTTGCAACTGCAATGGTGATGAGGCGAGTTGATTTCATTGGTGTTCTCCAGATTACTCAGGTTTTGCCGTGCCTATGCACTGGCATCGTGTTAGAGGCGCACAATCTAGTCATCGAATATGGAAGCCCTGTGACAGAATCGTTACCGGTTTGTTACATCGACTCAGACAGACAACGAAAATCGATAACCGCTGCCGCGCACGGTCTGTACATATTTGTCATACCCGGACGGCTCAAGAACGCTGCGCAAGCGTCGAATGTGTACATCAACCGTCCTCGGCCCCAGGCTTAGATCTCGAGCCCATACCTGCGACAACAACTGGGAGCGGCTCAGAACGCGATCACGATTACCCAGGAAGAACAGCAACAACTGATATTCGCGTGGTGCGAGAACTACGGCCGCGCCGTCAACCGTCACGCGGTGCGCGACGGTATCAATGGAAATGCCGCTCGCGCTGACGACGGACGATCGCTCGACGTTGGCCGGTCGTCGCAGGCAGGCATCGACCCGTGCAATTAATTCGGGGAGTCGGACAGGTTTCGCGACGAAATCGTCAGCACCTTTTCGCAGGGCGATCACCAGGTCAGTACTATCGTTGCGATCCGACATCATCAACACACGCATGTTTTTCAGATCGTCGTTCAGACGGACGTCGGTCAGCAGATCGATACCGGTAAGGTCCGGCAATGAATAGTCGCAGACCATAAGGTCCGGGCGGACTCTCAGCGCGTTGTTCCAGGCAGAGTTGGCGTCGCCGGATTCGCGAACGTCGTGCCCGAAACCACGCAGCTCCCCCGCCATTATTGAGCGCGTTGCAACGTCAGGATCAACGAGAAGAATAGAAGCCAAGGTCGTCATCAGTTTGTTTCCCGGAAATCGGGTAACAAAGAGACCACACGAGCTTTACAAACTTCTTACGCTAATGTTTCAGTTGTGTTACGAATCTGTATTGGCGCTCGGCCGCGCACTCAATACCGTGTGGAAACTAGAAGTACCAGGCGATCTGCGCGAAGACGCCGGCGTCGGCGGACAGGAATCGTCCGGGAATACCCGAGTCGGGGCCGCCAAACTCAGTCCTGTTGGCGCCTATCGGCAGGCTGAGACTGCCGAGCACGACGATATTGTCGGAGACGCTGTAATTTGTCGTCAGCTGTAATAAAGCGCTGGGGTCCTGAATATTGAGTAGCAGCAACGGCGAAACACTCCAGAGCGGCGTCAACTCAAGCAACAGGCTCCCGGCAATGTAGTGGCGACCCAGCGCGAAGCTTTCGCCGCGTTCCAGTCGACGCAGCAAGTCCGGGTTCAATGCCAGTGATGCGGGGTCGTAACGCGACGAATGTTGCCCGAAGCCATTGAAGTGATATTCGATCGAGCCCGTCATATTCTTCTCAAACGCGATCCAGGAATAGCTCAGGTTCAGCGTGGCTTGCGCGATAGTGTCGATGTCGGTATCCGTCACAACGATGTCTGTACTCAGGCTTGCACCGCCGAGGGCGCGGATGCCGCCGATACCGACGACGGATTCGTCATAGTGGCGGGCCAGCAGAACATCGAATTCGCCGTCGCCAAGAAACCCGTGGTACTTGATTGCAGTTGTAGAAAAGCGCGAATCGACGTCGCCACCCGTCGGATCGCGACGAACAACGTGCGCGCCCTGTATGTCAGCGCCACCCTGATGCGCGATCTGCACGTAAATCATGTCGTCGCCGGTCTTGTATTCGGTATCCACCGCTGATGGGTCAAATGGATTGACGAGATCCATCGGTGCATAGAACAAACCGTTTCCCCATGACAACACCTGGCGACCCGCCCTGACGACAACACGATCTGAACTGTAGCCAAGCCACAGGCGATCAAGCCGGTGCAGAATCGCCGATTCGCTCCCCTCACTGAGAGTCGACGACAGGTCGAAAAAGCGACGTCGATCGTCGGGCGCGCTTGCAGTCTCGCCGTTCATTGCCATCAACTGGTAATCGCCGGCCAACGCCCAGCCACTCTGGCGATACTCAAGATTCAACCGCAGGTCGGCGATGCCGTTCAGCGATGTTCTGCTGTACTGGTCCTTAAACAGGCTATCTGCAGGATAATCCTGGCCGACCAGCCGTAATTTCGTGTGCCCGCCCACTTCAGTCTTGCCATCGGCCAACGCCAGGCTCGAAAACGCGCATAGCAACAGTACTGTACTAGGTCGCACGCTGGTCGATATCGTTAACAATTTTTCCATCCAGCATTCTTATCAGCCGCTTTGCGTACTGCATCACGCGCTGATCGTGCGTCGCGATGACGAACGTGGTGTTGTAGTGATCGTTGAGTGCGGTAAATAAGGCCATGAGATCGTCCGAGGTTTTGGAGTCCAGGTTTGCCGTTGGCTCGTCCGCAAGTACCAGGGCCGGCTTCGAAGCGATAGCTCGCGCTACGGCGACACGTTGCTGCTGCCCTCCGGACATTTCTGCCGGGCGCCGGTTTTCGAGCCCTTGCAGACCGACCTCTTTCAAAATTGCGTTGGCCTTTTCCGCGCTGTCGTTTTTCGCAACGCCCTGCACCTGCATGACGAATTCAACATTCTCGCGTGCCGTCAGCACGGGTATCAGGTTGTAGGCCTGGAATACGAAGCCGATTTTTCGAAGACGCAGCTCCGCCAGCGCGCCTTTCGAGAGATTGTCGATGCGCTGTTCGTCAATATAGACCTCACCACTGTCGGGAATGTCCAGGCCACCGATCGCATTTAGCAATGTCGTCTTGCCGCCACCCGACGGCGCCGAAAGGCAGACAAAGCCACCTTCGACGATGTCGATACTGACGTGATCCAGCGCCTTGATATCCTGATCGCCCTGCCGGTACGTCTTGCATAAATCCACACATCGAACTGCTGTCATCTTTAAACCTTTGTTATGGCTTCCACCGGTTCATAACGCGACGCGCGCCAGGCGGGTGAGAGGCTGGCCAGAAATCCGAGTATCAATACGATGGTGCTGGCAAGAATCATGTCCCCAACATGAAACTTGGGATACAGAACACTCGACGCACCCATCATCTCCATTCCTTCGGCGACGATTGAAATATCAATGCCGCCCTCCAGCGGCAGAATTGTCGCCCAGGCGAGAAAATTGCCGATCGCAAGGCCAAGCGTCAGCAACAACATCGACTCGATAATTATCTGGCCAAGTATTGCGGCGGGCTGCATACCGAGGGCAAGCATGAGACCGATTTCGCGCACGCGTTCGAATACGGCCATGACCAGCGTGTTGACAAGTCCGAACGACAGCGCGAGAAAAATAACGATTATCCAGACAAAAACGAAACCATCCATCGTCTTGAGCATGGTGCCGAGGTACGTATCTATTTCATACCAGCGCTGTACTGCGACCGAATCGTCCAGTACCGCAGACACCTCGTCATAAACCCCCTCGACATTTCTGTAGTCATCACCAAAGAAGATGGCTTCTGTACTCACATCACCGATGCCCAACATCGCCTGCGCCGTCGATCGTCCAACGTAGGCGTACGCCTCTTCAACCGAGACCGGGTCGGCCGTGTACAAACCGACGATTCGAAAACCACGGTCCGCAATTTCGTTGTCGGGATCCTGGGTCATGATGACAATCCGCTTGCCCGGCCCGGTCTCGAGCGTCGCGGCAAGTTTCTTGCCGATAACAATACCCTGGTCGCTGGAGTCCTCCAGGAATCGGCCCTCAACACCGGCGTAATCGAAGAACGATATGTGCTGCTCGGCGGCCGGGTCGACCCCCAGCAACGTCACCGCACGTGACTCGCGTTCGCTGCTGATGACCGCGGGCACCCGTACACGACTGGCCCATTCGGGGAGTTCCAAGGCTGCAAACTTCAGCCTCAGTGTTGCATCGGAAAACGGCAGCGGATTGCTGATACTCGGATCGTCGAGGAAATCCGGATGATGGACCTGCACATGCCCCGGCAGCACTTTAATGCTGTCGCTGACCATCTGATCAACCATGCCGCGCGTCAGGGAGGTCATGAAAATCATTGCCCAGACGCCCACGGCAATGGCGCTGAGCATGATGAACGTCCGCCGATGATTGCGCCACAAATTGCGCCATGCCAATCGCAACAGGATTGCCAGCATGCGCATCAGGCCACCCTCATCGAGTCGACCGGATTCTGCCAGTTCAGCCGAACGGCCGGATAGACTGCTGCCAGCAGTGTGAAGGCAAACACGATTGCCGGACCGCCGAACAGGGTCAGTAAACTGACTTTCGGGTACATTCGTGCCGGCAGGTTGAATTGTGCCGCCATCTCATCCATGCCGGGAAAGACGATACCGTTGCCGCTGAACCAGGCGGTCAGCAACCCACCCGCCAATGCGCCGAGTAGCAGACCCATCGATCCCATCATCGCGGTCTCCAGCAAAACCAGCCGGCCCAGTTTGCCGGGCCGAAGCCCCAGCGCCATGACGATGCCAAACTCCCGGGTGCGCTCGAGCACTGACATCAACTGCGTATTCAGGACACTGAATGACACCAGGATGACGAGAATGAAATACATAAAAAACGAACTTGCCATATCGGCGGTGATTGCCTGCTTCAATCCCGGCTGCAATTGATCCCAGTCGAGTACAACCAGGCCTGAATTTGGCGGCAGCAGCCCTGCCACTTCCGGTATCAAAACGGGGAGCATGTCCCGATCGTCTGCAACGATCACGACCTGGTGGCCCGCACCTTCCATGAAAAACGTCTCCTGGAACAGGCCGATGGGTATTTGGGCGATATTGCGATCGATGTCTTTGACGCCACTGTCAAAGATTCCAACGACCTCAACAACGCTCGCCGCGAAGGAGCCGTCAAGCCCACTCCCGAGCAGGGTCAGTTCGTCGCCAATCCCAACACGCAGGTTTCTCGCCAGCACACGGCCAATGACAATCTCGGTGGCATCGTTTGAGCTCAGGTAGCGCCCTTCGTCGACAAGCCCGGGGATGCTGGAGACCTGTGGCTCGAACACGGATTCGACGCCAAAAATGGCAATACCGAAACTGCGATCCTCACTGGAGACCAGGGCGAATGTCGAGCCGCGGGCTGCAACCTGCACCTGCGCAAGCTGCTCGCGGTAGGACTGTGCCAGTGGCAGGATATCGGGCACTGTCTGGCGCATTTTCTGGTCGTCCTTGAATCCGGGCGCCTGTACCTGGATATGCCCCGTGAACAGTTTGAGGGAGTTGTCGACCATGAGACCGTACATACCCAGTTGCAGCGACATCATGAATACCAGCAACATGTTGGCAAACACCATCGCGCCCGTCGTGAGCCAGGTTCGGCGTGGCTGTCGCCAGAGGTTCCGCCATGCCAGTCTCGGGACAATATTCACGGGCGTCAGTCGCGCGGGTTTCTTAAACTCGAACGTGTAAACAACGAATCGGGCAGGTCGACATCGTAGTCAACCGTAATGACTGCCAGTTCCGTCCACTCATCGGGATCGTCGGCTTTGACCATGCGTTGCCGGGCGGCGATCGTGCGGCCGCCCATCTCGGCAATCTCCAGGGTCTTGAGCTGCTTGACCAGCACATTGTCCTGGTCGAAGAACGAATGCTCCAGAACGATGTGATCGTCCCGAATCCTGAGCACCTCCCGACCCCACACCACTGCCGCGTCCTCCAGCGGTATTGATTCAATGTCATAGACGGTCACAGCATCGACTTTTGTTGTGCCGAGAATGCGATGCTCGTATTCGTCGACGATTTCGTCGGTTCGCGAGACATCTTTATTTGAGAAGTCCGATCCCATCCAGCTCTGGCCCATCATCGACGATGGAATCTTGATAACCCGGTTAATCTTCGGCGAGTAGGACCACATGTTCTTGTCGTCAGTCAGTGTGCCGTTGCCGCGATCCTTTTTCGGTTCCAGCACCCTGACGAGTGAGTGATCCTGCCCCTTGGTCCAGGCACTCATTGTCATTGATCGCTCCCAGTCCGGGCGATGAATCGTCATTGTCATTTCGGAATAGGAAGATATACCGCGCCAGTGATCGATCGCATCGCGAACGATTTGACGCGCGTCCACGGCTTCAGACGAAGCGGCCAGGGGCGCAAGGAACAGCAGGGTAAGCAGTGAAAACGGCAGTCTCATTTACGCCGTTTCAGTGGTCTGGCTCTTGATCTCGTGCACCGCATCACGTTCCGAGCCTATCAGGATCGCAAGCCAGCGCGTGCGATCGTCGCTTTCGAGCGCGAGTTTGAGTGTCATCGTCAACGGTACCGACAACAAAAGGCCGACCGGGCCGAAAACCCAGCCCCAGAAAATCAGGCCGACAAAGACAATCAACGGCGAGATGCCGACACCGTAGCCCATCAGCCTGGGCTCAATCATGTTGCCAAAAGCAACGTTGATCACTGCAAATCCAATCGCAGTGGCTCCGGCCGCGCCGGGTCCGAGTTGCACCAGCGCGAGCAGCACTGCGGGCACCGCCGCAATGATCGAGCCGATGGTTGGTACGTAATTGAGCAGGAACGCGAGCATCGCCCAGAGCAAGGGAAAGTCGAGTTCGAGCGACCATGTCAGCAGACCCGCGCAGGCACCAGTCGCAAAACTGACAATCGTCTTGATGCCCAGGTAGCGGCCGAGATTTTGCAGAAATGCGCGTGGGCGCTCCAGCGAGTCTTCCCGGTGTCCGAAAGCCGCCTCAATCTTGGTGCCAACGCTCGACGCTTCAAGCAGCATGAATATCATCGTGAATATGATAAGAAAGACATTGGTCAGGACATCTTTGAGGCTGTTGAGAATCGTTGCGACCAGCCCCATGACCCAACCCGGATTAATCATCTTGCGCAGACTTTCTTCCGACGCATCGATATTGAGCGTTTCGACAAGAAAATTCAGGACGCCGCCGACAATAACGCCGAGACGCTGCTGATACCCGGGGACGGCGGCTGTAAAATCTGCGATTGAGCTGCCAAGCACCAGGCCTACAGCCGCCAGCAACAACATGATACTGCTGACGATGATCAGTGCAGCAAGGAAACTCGGGACCCGCTTGCTTTGCAGCCACAGCATCGGCCGCACTGTAATCAAGGCGAGGAAAGCCGCGATCAGGAACGGAACCAGCAGCACCTTCGCCATTTGCATGCCGTAGATAATGACGATCACGGCTGCGGAGGTGATTGCTGCGGATCCCTTGTTTTGAGTCAGAGCGTTCAAGTCGCTGATGATCGCACACTAAAAAGCTTGCCGCGATACGCCCCTGGGCTACTTCGAGCCACGCGGCGTGTAACTGTCAACCTCCGCCGGCTCTATTTGCTGAATCTTGATCGTCCAGCGCGCCAGCGTCGAACTGATTCTCAGTTGGTATTTGCCGGGCTCGTTAAACAGCTTTAGGCCGTTACCGCGACGCTTGGTGTGCAGGACGCGACCGACATGACGTCCCGAGGGCGCCTCAACCAGCGTAATGTCAAGCGCCACGAGTTGCTCGAAATCGCCATCCAGTCGCCAGTCCAGCAGCCAGGGTGACTCCACCGTAAAGACCGCAGTCGTCGAGTTGCCGGTGCCTCGAAACTCGCGGACGGTTTCAGCCGCCTCTGCGCCAAGCGCAACTAACAGCAAGACCAGTGTTGTAAGCAATTTATGCATATTCGTATCCATTCAATAGCAGATGTTTCCCGCACCTGTTCGTGCTAACAATCTCCCGGGAGACCGCCGATCCATTCTTTCATCAACCGAAGCGCTTCAACATGCACCGTGCTTCGCCCCAGCTCCGGCATCGCGATCGCCGGGTCCGTGTGCGCCATTCTATACACGAGTATCGACTCGTCCGGGCGCCCCGGGTAGATATCGTACAGGCGATCTCCACTGCCCTGGCCTACCGCTGTCGGTGATTTGCAGATACCGAAATTTCGATCCATCGGCGCGTCGAAATTCAAATGCAATCCTGACGTGTCTGCCGCTCCGGCAGCGTTATGACAGTGCGCGCAGTTGATGTCCAGGTAAGCCCGCGCGCGCGCATCCACTGAACCATCACTCGCATTTGACCACATCGTGGCACGCGGCCGTTCCTTGCTCACTTGAGCTAGGACTCCGTTGCTTGCCCAATGTTCGATTTGCTTGTGCCGATCCAGGTGCCTCGCTTTGAGTCCTATAGGTCGAATCGCCGTACTGGTGTGATCCGGCGCATGGCAATTGGCGCATTGATTGGTGTCCGGTATCACGTACACGAAGCGTTGTTTCTCATCGCTGGCGACAAGCGTCAGGGTTTTTATATCGCCCGCGACTTCAAGCCAGGCCTCGTTCTGCTCAGCATTCCAGACGTAGGGGTAGGCGCGCCAACCGCTTTCGTAGCGAACCAGTAATCGCGTTTCGACCAGCAGGTAGTCATCGAGATTGAGTTGCCCGTGCTCGTCAAGAGCTGCTTCGCGATCAATGCCAAGCACTTCCTGATTGCTGGCGGTCCAGCCAGGCGATTTTTCATAGTGGAAGGTCTTGCTGACGATCGTACCCAGCGGAAAATCAAACTCATCGTTCGCGTCGTAGATAGCCCGGCTCCCTGCAGGCATCCAGATACCACGAAGCTTCAGCGCATAATCTGAAAACAAGGCGGTGTTCAGCTCATAAGGCAATACGTCGTCGTTGAACTCGGCGTATTTTCCGTCCGCAAGAATCACACCCCAATCGCTGAGGCGTTGCGGCACATGGTCCTCGGCATGCAGTACAACCGGCACCGGCTGTTTGCCGCAGGCTGGCAGCACGACAGCAATGAGGACCATGAGAACCAGGCGAGACATCAACTGTCCAGGGGTGGCTCCAGGACGACAGCCGGCAATTTTTCATGCTGACAGGCATGCTGCGAATCGCCAACGACGACATTCTCGCTGTCGTTCGCAAGATCGACATTCAGGACTTTTGCCGCGCCGTTGTCGACGCAAATAGCGGCACTCGAAACCAGCTTGCCATTGGCATCCAGATTCGCCGGATTTGCGTAACCGTCCCAGAGCACATCCGGGAACCGGCCGCCGAGCCCGAACAGGTAGGCTTTCAGTGCTTTCAGGTCGAGCCCGTCCGGCGACGAACCGCCGCCCGAGAATCGATTGCCGTAGATATAAATGGTCTCCGGGTAGGGATCGTAGTTCGGAGCCGATTCTTCCTTGCCGAAATAGCCGGTCGCGAAGTAACTGGCAATTATGATGTTCGCCGTATTGTTATCGGCGATATCGTTATCGAATATTTCAACCTTGTCGTTTGAGTTCACCACGATACCGGAGCCAGCCGGGACGCTTGCGACCGGCGTACCTTTTGCGCCGAAATTTTCGCTGTTGTTGCTCGATATCGTATTCTTGTAGACACGCGTGCTGTGACCGAGCTGCGGCAATGCCGGCATGTTGAACACCAGGATGCCGCCCGTATTATTGACGACGGTGTTGCCATACACGTCGGCATCGAACGAGTTTT
Source organism: uncultured bacterium (assembly GCA_963976365.1). Classification (GTDB taxonomy): domain Bacteria; phylum Pseudomonadota; class Gammaproteobacteria; order Steroidobacterales; family Woeseiaceae; genus UBA1847. The sequence continues at coordinate 138,777 of CAXBKH010000010.1, forward strand.
CAATTTCTATACCGGCGACATTAAATTCCGCACGGTTATTCCGGACAACGATATTCTTCGACTGCCCGACATAAATACCGGCGTCCGATGATGCAATCGCCACGCATTCTTCGACCAGCACGTTTTCGGTCTGCACCGGGTAGATGCCGTAAGCGCCATTGCTCTCGTCCGGACCGTTGGTCCACTCGGTTCGCACGCGGCGAATCACGATGTTGTTACCTTCGTTCACTTTGAGGCCGTCGCCGGGCGTATCTTCTATTGCGAGATCCTCAATCGTAAAGTCACTGGCGTGGACCAGCAGCCCTTCGGCGCCCTGTACCTGGTTCCTGAACGACAGGATGGTCTTGTCCATCCCGGCACCACGGATCGTTACGCCGGAGACGTTGAGCGACAGACCGCGATTAAGGTGGTAGGTCCCGGCCGGAATCTCGATGACATCGCCGGGCTTCGCATTGATGAATTTTGTCTGCAGCTCTTTTTGGAAAGCGCTGGGCCCCGAATCGCCCACCGCTGGTGTGTCATTGCTGCAGGCCGCAACGCTCAGGATCGCGATCAGGATGAGGCAAAGTCTTGCCATGAAATTTCTCGTCAATGCAGTTCGCGAAAGTATAGTACGGGCACACTGCAGGTGCATCAGTGCGGCTCGCTATCGTTGTCGCTTACAATCCCGCTCCCATTCAGGCTCGCCCTGAAAACGCTCCACCAGGAAATCGATAAAGGCACGTACCCGAAACGACAAGTGCCGGGTCGGCGGGTACAGCACGTACGCGGGCGATGCCGGCCAGTCATAATCGGTCAGTATCGGTACCAGGTTGCCGCTGCGAATCGCCTGCGAGGCAATAAACATCGGCTGAATGACCACGCCTGCACCAAGCGCGGCGGCATTGCAAAGATAATCACCGCTACTCGCCCTCAACACACTGTTGACTTTGACCTTGCGCTGTTTGCCGTCTGCATCCCGATACAACCAATGGTTCGGATCTGCGAGATTTGAATAGGCGAGGCAACGGTGTGCCTGCAGGTCTTCCGGCGTTCGGGGCTCGCCGTGCACCGACAGGTAATGCGGCGATGCGGTAACGACAGAGCGACTTTCAAACAGACGTCGCGCAATCAGAGACGAATCCTCAAGATTGCCAATACGCAGTGCGCAATCGAAATTGTCGTTAATCAGGTCAACACGACGATCATTGAGATCCAGGTCGAACTCGATCTGGGGATGCAGCTTGTTGAACGCCGCGATCGGCTTGCTCATGTGGCGCACGCCGAACGACAGCGGCAAGGCGACCCGCAGCGTTCCACGGAGTTCGCCGTGCTGTTGCTGCACGCCAGCCTCTGCCTCCTCGAGATCCGCGAGAATTCGCTTGCCTTGTTCGTAGAACCCGCGACCTGCATCGGTCAGGTTCAGTACCCGGGTCGTTCGACGCAAAAGCTGCACCCCGAGGCGCGCCTCGAGTCCCGACACGCGCCGACTGACCGCCGATTTCGCCGCATCGAGTCGTTCCGCCGCCGCAGTGAAGCTGCCGGTGTCGACGACGGTTACAAACGCCTGAAATTCCTCAAACTTATCCATATTGTTGCGTTTTCCAGAACAACTCAATAACAGGATTACTGTTTATCACGAATCGGATAACAGTGAAACTGTAATCCTGAAATTGGTAAAGCCCCATTAAGGATAAGAAAATGCAGCGAAAAACCCTGAACATCCTCGAAATCAATGCCAGCGCGCGCCGAACGGATTCGATCACGCGCCAATTGGTCAATGACACGCTTGCCGCGTTGCGAGCCCGTCACCAACGGGTGAACGTAGAACGGCGCGACCTGGCAAGCGGCATACCCTTGCTCAACGCCGACTGGATCGAGGCGAATTTCACGGCCGACGACGAACGAAACGAGGCGCAGCGTGAAACGCTCGCTTACTCCGACTCGCTGGTCGACGAGCTCAAGCGCGCGGACGCCATCGTCATCGGCGCGCCAATCTACAATTTTTCGATCCCGGCAAGTCTCAAGGCCTGGATTGACATGGTCGCCCGCGCCCGCAAGACCTTTCGATACTCCGAGAACGGGCCGGTCGGGCTGCTGTCAGACAAGAAGGCTTATGTACTGGTGGCATCCGGCGGCGTGTCCGTCGGAAGTCCGACGGACTTTGCGACGCCTTACCTTCGTCACGCGCTATCATTCGTCGGCATCGATGATGTCGAAGTCATCGCAGCCAAGGGGGCAGACCAGGAGTCCATGAATCGAGCCCGTGCGAAAATAGCCGATCTCATTCACCTTGCGGCCAGGGTGGCGTGATGGCGATCCGGGCCAGTGAAATCAGGAGCAGAGCAATGATGGAAATCATTCCCTCGGCGACTCGTGGCAGCGCCGATCACGGCTGGTTGAAAGCCAGGCACACGTTTTCTTTTGCCAGCTATTTCAATCCCGAGCGTGTGCAGTTCGGCCCGTTGCGTGTCATTAACGAAGATCGCATCGCAGCGGGACAGGGATTCGGCCTGCACCCGCATAAGGACATGGAGATTCTGACCTACCCTATTTCCGGTTCGATTGAACACCAGGACAACATGGGCAACGGCACGGTCATTCGTGCTGGCGACGTACAACGTATGACGGCCGGTCGCGGTGTTCAGCACAGCGAATTCAATCACTCCAAAACCGACGAATTGCACTTGCTGCAGATCTGGATCTTCCCCGAGCAAAAGGACCTCGATCCCGGGTACGAGCAGACCGCCTTCCCACGCGAGACAAAGCTGAACCAGCTTCGACTGATCGCGTCTCGAGACGGACGCGACGGCTCGGTGACGATACACCAGCGCGCTGACATCTACGCGAGTGTCCTGGAGACCGGCAATAGCGTTGAACACACGGTTGAGGACGGCCACAAGATTTTCGTCCAGGTTATCAGCGGCAAGCTGCTGCTGAATGAACAGGCATTAAGCGCAGGTGATGGCGTGCAGATCGAGGGCGAGAGTCGGCTGACGATCGAGGCAAAAATGGACGCCGAGTTTCTGTTGTTCGATATGGGTTAGGCTTGCTGCATGAATCGATTGATCATTGCTGTCCTGGGCATTGCCGTCTCGGCCTGCAACAACAGCGGGTCGGCTCCAAGTGACCCGGTGGCGCCACCTGCCGGCTTTTTGCGCATATCCGAGGTCCAGGGTTCCGGTGATGTCAGCCCACTGGATGGCCAGACGATTACCGTATCGGGAATCGTCAGCGGTGATTTTCAGGACAATGATGCCGACACGAACCGCAATCTGGGTGGCTTTTACCTGCAACAGGAAATCGCTGATTCGAATGCATTGACGTCCGAAGGCATATTTGTATTCGATGGCAGCAATCCATCGGTAGACGTCAGTACTGGCGACCGTGCCGATGTCACGGGTGTTGTTGGCGAGCATTTCGGAGAAACCCAGATCAGCGCAACGACCGTCACTGTCGCGGGTAGCGGGCGTATTCAGCCAATGGATGTGAACCTTCCAGCCAGCAGTGTGGTGGTCAATTCCGATGGTCAGCCGATCGCCGACCTCGAGCGCTACGAAGGCATGCTGGTGCGATTTCCACAGGTGCTGACCATCAGGAACCTGAGATTTCTCGAACAATTCGGCGAGGTCGGTTTGTCGCAAGGTGGACGCATCTTCCAGTTCACCAACGGCAACGCGCCAGATGTCGCCGGCTATGCTCTGCACGTGAACGTTTTAGCGGCACGGACAATAGCGCTGGATGACGGGCTCCGAACAGCCTATCCGAGGCCGATTCCCTATCTGTCCGCAGGCCCTTCCGCTTCCTATTCGATTCGCGTTGGCGACTCGATCAGTGGTCTGACCGGCAACCTTCGTTATTCCCGCGGTAGTAGCGGCAATGGCGAGGAAGCCTGGCGCCTGATGCCCGCTGAAACGCCAGTATTTACCAGCGACAACCCCAGGCACGGCGCACCGGCAAGAATGGGCACGACTCGCGTCGCCAGCGCGAACGTATTGAATTATTTTTCCGGCATTGATAACGGTCAGCCAACTTGCGGGCCCCTTGGCACTGATGGCTGCCGCGGGGCCGACAGCGTCGCCGAACACAAGCGGCAAGTTGCGAAAACAAGTGCTGCACTCGCGACAATGGCGGCCGATATTGTCGGCCTGATCGAACTTGAGAACAATGCCAGTGCCTCGATCAGCGCACTGGTCGATGCGCTGAACAACCGTGTCGGTGCGAACCAATATGCGTTTGTCGATACCGGGAGCATCGGCAACGATGCGATCAAGACGGGATTTGTTTACGATGCGACGAAGCTGAAACTCAGTGGGCGATTTGCTTTGCTCGACAAGACTGTGGATTCGCGATTCGACGATTCACGCAGTCGTCCGGCGCTTGCGCAAACCTTCGAAGTGCAGAACAGCGGCGCGAGATTGACCGTCATCGTGAACCACCTCAAATCGAAAGGGTCGAGTTGCGACGCGGATGGCGACCCGAATACTGGCGATGGCCAGGGCAACTGCAATATCACACGCCGCAACGCGGCGGCTGCAATTGCGGACTGGATTGCAACTGACCCGACCGGCAGTGGCGATCCGGACTTCCTGGTCATCGGCGACCTGAATGCCTATACGATGGAAGATCCGATTACCGCGCTGACCAACAGCGGTTTAGTCAACTTGCTCGCGAACGCACGCGAACCTTACTCATTCAATTTCGATGGCCAATCCGGCGCGCTCGATCATGCACTGGCAAGCGCCAGCCTCGCCAGGCAGGTGACACAAGCGGTGGAGTGGCACAGCAACTCGGACGAGCCGGCATTGCTTGACTACAACCTTGAGAACGGACGAAATCCGGCACTGCTTGACCCCGACTCACCGTATCGCTCGGCCGATCACGACCCGATTATTCTGGATTTCAACCTGACGAACTGATTGTCGGGACACGCATCCCGTGCCTGCGGCGGCTATCGAAAATCCTTGTGAGGTGTTTGCTTAACGAAGCCCCTGAGACCGAAAACGCGCGCACCGGCGCACAGGACCGTCAATTCATGTCATTATGCGCGTCTGAAATTCTGACAGATCAGTCTCGCGTTCTTAGCCGACAATAACAATCAATAAGCGGTGACCCAGTGACCAACCCGGAAGCGTCCAAAAGACATCTCGTTCGTGCACTGACGCTGATACCGGCAGCCGCCATCATCCTCGCAAATATCATTGGCACTGGCGTCTTCGTCAAAGCGCGCGTAATGACCTGCAATGTGGGCAGTCCGGAGATGGTCCTGACAGTCTGGTTACTCGCCGGTCTCCTCACGCTGGCAGGCGCGCTCGTTTACGCCGAACTTGGCGCGATGATGCCGCGTTCGGGCGGTGAATTTAATTTTATTGGCGCGGCTTTCGGGCGACGCTGGGCATTTCTTTACGGCTGGACCAAGACCGTCGCACTTGGCGCCTCAGTCGCTGCCGCCGCGATCATCATGGTCATTTTCCTGAACGACTTCACCGGTGGCTCGCTACCGCCCCTCGCATTGCAAATCCTGCCGTTCCTGGTGATCGCCGTTTCCACTTTCATCAACTTTCTGACGGTTCGATCCAGCGGCCAGTTTGTTACCGTACTAACGAGCATCAAGATCGCACTTGTCCTGCTCGTTGGCCTTGGTGCTTACTTGCTCGCCGATGGCTCGTGGAGCAATTACACACTGGCCGGTTCAGCAGGCACCTGCGAAGGTGTGCCCGACACGGCGAAACTTGGCATCAGCGGCTTTGGTGCGGCGATGCTTGGCGCTCTCTGGGGCTACAACGGTTGGGCGATCATTGCGTCACTTGGCGGTGAAATAAAAAATCCGGGGCGCACCCTTCCCCGCGCACTGATTGGCGGCACGTTCCTCGTCATTGCGCTCTACCTGATGATCAATGCCGCGTATTTCTATGTGCTCACCCCGCTCGAAGTCGCGAGCGTAGCCGAATCATCATCCGTGGCTGCCGAGGCGGCCTCACGATTTTTTGGCCCGGGTATCGTTGCGTTGATGTCCGCCGGTTTGATGATCTCTGCGTTTGGAACGCTCCACACGACGCTGCTGACCGGCGCGCGCGTTCCTTTTGCTCTCGCCCGGGTCGGATTGTTGCCGAAGGCTCTGGCCCTCATCTCCGTAAACGCTGTGCCAACCGTTGCGGTACTCGTCATCAGCATCTGGTCAGTCGTACTCACGGCAACCGGGACCTATGACATTCTGACCGACATCTATATTTTCGTTTTATCCGTTTTCTTCTTTATGAGCGGTGCGTCGTTGTTCGTGCTGCGGCGGACGGCACCCGATGCCGCGCGACCTTACCGTGTCTGGGGCTACCCGATCGTGCCGGCCCTGTTTCTTGTGGTTACTTTCTATTTGCTGGTCAATACCATGCTCGCGACGCCGATTCGAGCAATCGCCGGCATCGGCCTGATTGTTGTGGGTTTGCCAATCTACGAGTACTTCACCCGCCGGGGTGACGCATTGCCGGAGCCGAACTGGCTGGGTGACGAAACCTAGTACTAATTCAGGCTGCGGAGTACCTCGTGGACATCGTGACGTACCAACTCCAGTGCGGCGATTATTCGATCCTTCGCCTCCGGCTTTTCACCGAGCTGTTTGTAGTCGGCATTCCAGACCTCGAATAGCGCATTGCGCCAGGTGTTGTATCCGAGACTGGTTATCGCGACCGCGAGGCTAATCAGTGCAACGGTGTTGCGACGCAGTTGTTCTCTTACCGACGCAGACTTACTCATGAGTGTTCTTCCATAGTGTGTCGCGACCGTTACGATGCTGCCAGATCAACCACGCGACGGCCAGCAACCCCAGCAGGGCCGTGAGCGTCAGGAACAGGAAGTAGTTCTGGTGGCCAACCACACCGGGGTTCGCATCCAGTATACGTCCGCCAATCGGCGCAAAAAAAATGTCCGGCGAAAAACCGATGACCGATACGAGACCGACCGTTGTGCCGGTAAGCGAGCGCGGCGTCCTGTTCTCTTCGAGCAAGGAAAAATAAATACCGCGCAGAGCGTAAACCGCAATATACGTTACAAAGAAATTCATGTAGATCAGCGCCACTCCGGCGCCCGTCGGTTGCAGTACCGACCATGAGAAGTAGGACAGGACTAGAACGCCGAAAACTGTCGCAATGGACCAGGACGCCTTGAAGCGATCGGCGACCAGGCCGGCAATCAACGCGGCTAACGGTCGCGTCCAGGCACCATAGCTTGCGAGACGCGCGCCCTCGACTTCGTCCATCCCGAATACCTGGACCGCATACAGCGAGTAATTGTCGAGACCCCGGAAGCCGCAATAGGCGAACAGCACGATGCCGGCCTGGGCCCAGACTATCGGTCGCCGCAAAACGCTTGTCACGCCACGCAACGGGCTGGGTCTTGCGCCGGCGGATCGCTTGACCGGAGGGATGGCGAACCAGGCGAGGAGACCGGCGAGAAAGGTCATCAGCGTGTACAACAATACGACCGTGCGAAATCCCGTTTCACGCTCGTCGGCAGTTGCCAGGTCTGCGTTATCGGGCAGAAACAGCGCGAGCACGTAAACCGCAAACAAGGCGAGAGATGCCGCGGCCAGCCCGCGCCCACCCTCGAGAATGCCGAAAGCCAGGCCTTGCGAACGAATACCACCCCACTCACGAGTGGCAAGGATCAGGGCGCCCCACATGAGAAATATGGAAGTGACACCCCAATAACCGTACAGCATGGCCATCTCGACAGGGCCGGGCAACGAAGCCATGTACAAGCCACCCGCCGCCGTCGCGAACAACGAGACCACCATCAAGGTTCGGGCCGAAACGTGGTCGGCCAACACACCTCCGGGAAAGTAGCAAAGTACCGCCGTAATGCCGTAAATCGCTGTGATATCCGCAAGGACCGTATTGCTGTAGCCAAACACCTCGAGCATTGTCGGCCGGAAGAACCGCGGCACGTTGAATGGCAAGCCGAACACGAATTCGCCGGCGACAATCAGTGCCAGCATCATCCAGAATCTTCGCATTGGCTTCCTTTGGGGCGCGTCAGCTCCGGAGACGGTAGCCCGTAGTGAATATCCAGCGTACAGCCAGCAGACAGATAATCAAGAATCCGATCGTGGTTGCAAGGCTAAGCGTGATACTGACATCGGCATTCTCGTAAAAGCTCCAGCGGAACCCGCTGATCAGGTAGACGACGGGATTAAACAGGCTGATGGTCTGCCAGACGGGCGGCAACATGCTGATCGAGTAGAAAGTGCCGCCGAGAAACGTCAACGGCATGATCACGAGCACCGGCACAATCGTCAACTTCTCCCAGCCCGTCGCCCAGACACCCAGAATAAATCCAAACAGGCAAAAAGAGACACAGGTCAACAGCAGGAACGACACCATAACGAATGGGTGCGCAATTTCGATATCGACGAAGAAACTTGCGGTCAGCAGTATGATGCCGCCAATGATCATCGATTTACTGGCAGCAGCGCCAACATAACCCAGCAACACTTCGACCCAGGAAACCGGCGCTGAAAGCAATTCGTAAATGGTTCCGGTGAACTTCGGAAAGTAGATCGCAAACGAAGAGTTCGAGATGCTTTCGGTCATGATCGACAACATGATGAGGCCGGGGACAATAAACGAACCGTATCCCACACCGTCAATTTCAGTTATGCGCGAGCCGATCGCCGAGCCAAATATTACAAAGTACAACGACGTCGACAGAACCGGCGCGACAATGCTTTGCACGACCGTCCGAAACATGCGGGCCATTTCGTAGCGATAAATGGCTTTGACAGCATGAAAATTCATTGTGGCCTCTTCACCAGGTCGACAAAGATTTCTTCAAGTGAGCTTTGCGAAGTGTGCAGGTCATTGAAATGAATACCGGCCTTACTGAGGTCGCCGAGCAACGCCGTGATGCCGGTACGTTCATGCGTCGTATCGTAGGTATAAGTGAGGTCGAAGTGATCGTCACTCAATTCCAGGCGATAGTCCTGCAACTGTGCGGGTACTTCAGCCAGTGGCGCCTGCAGGTTCAGTACCAGCTGTTTCTTGCCTAAGTCGCGCATCAACTTGGCTTTCTCCTCGACCAGGATAATTTCGCCGTGGTTAATCACACCGACGCGGTCGGCGAGTTGCTCCGCCTCTTCAATGTAGTGTGTCGTCAGGATAACCGTTACGCCCTGGTCCCGCAGCGCAGAAACAACGTTCCACATGTCCTGCCGCAACTCAACATCGACACCAGCGGTCGGTTCGTCGAGGAACAGCACCTCGGGCTCGTGCGCCAGCGCCTTGGCAATCAGCACACGACGCTTCATACCACCGGAAAGCTGCATGCTGATCGTGTCCTTCTTGTCCCACAGCGACAGCGAACGCAAGACTTTTTCAAGGTATGCAGGGTTGGCCGGCTTGCCGAACAGGCCACGACTGAAGCAGCAGGTATTCCAGACCGTTTCGAAAGACTCGCTGGCCATCTCCTGCGGTACCAGGCCAATGCGAGTCCGCGTCTGCCGGAAATCCTGCTGAATATCGTAGCCATCCACCGAGACGCTGCCGCCTGATGCATTCACAATGCCGCAGACGATATTGATCAGCGTGGTTTTGCCCGCACCGTTCGGACCGAGTAGCGCGAATATTTCGCCCCGGTCGATATCCAGGCTGACGTTTTTGAGCGCCGTGAACCCGCCCGCATAGACCTTGGTAAGACCCTTGATTGAAATCATGGATTGCATGCGCGCAATAATACGATGCTTTGCACTGGAAAATCTTCCCGATCCATTCAGAGTCTCTCGGCAAGCATTTCGCAAAGTTTTTCAACGGTACGCCAGTTTCTCGCCGTCGCATTGACGCCCAGGCATTTCTCCGCGCCAGCGGCCAGCCTGGATCTTCCGATGCCGCCCGGCGCATGCAGGTAGAAGGCACGGTCAATCAGTTCGAATCGCTCGCTATCCGATACCAATGCCGCCAGGCGCTCCTGATTCACATCGTTTGCGGGCTCCTGCAAGAACAGGACATGCATGTTTTTGGCTTCCTTGAACAGGCCGTGAAACGGATTCGCCTCGGCCATCGCCATAAATTCCGACGCGTCGATGACCAGGATCGGTGATCGAAAGCCGAATTCCCGTTCGATCTCACCGGCAATCAGGCGCGCAAGATCGGTCGAGGTACCCGCGTACCCGCAGATAACGTTGCCGCTCTGAATGTACGTTGCCACGTCGCGACAACCCAGATCGCTGAGACGTTCGCGCAGGCGCGGCATCGGCAACTTGTTGTGTCCACCGACATTAATGCCTCGCAACAGCGCAACGAAAAGCGACATTCAGGTCTTTAGTGTGTCTGCATAGGCAAACAGGCCGGCCGAACCGCCCGTGTGCAGGAACACGATGTTCTGACCCTTGCCGAAGCGTCCTTTGCGGATGTAGTCGATCATGCCAGCCAGCGCCTTGCCACTGTAGACCGGGTCGAACAGCAGGCCTTCGTAGCGGGCCAGCATCAGAACAGCTTCGTTCATTGCATCGGTCGGCACACCATAGCCTGCGCCGATGTAGTTACAGTCGGCAATGATGTCCTCCCTCGCGACACACCCCGGCGCCGAGACCAGTGCTGCAGTCTCAACGGCCAGCTTGTAGACACGTTCTTCCTGCACGTCCTGCGGAGCGTTGACACCGATGCCGAGTACCGGCAGCTCACTGCCGCTGCCCCGTAGTCCCACGATCAGGCCTGCGTGGGTACCAGCGCTGCCGGTTGCTGAAACAATATGATCAATCTCAAGTTCCTGGGCATCGAGCTGACCCAGCAATTCGATACCGCAATCGACATAACCCAGCGCGCCAACCGGATTCGATGCGCCGCCCGGAATGTAGTACGGCTTGCCGCCTTTGGCGCGAACTTCGTCAGCGACTTTCTGCATGGCCGCATCGAAATCCGTCCCCGCGGGATACTCGCGCAGATTGGCGGCAAATATTCGGTCAAGAAATACGTTGCCCGAGTTGCTGTAGGTCGAACTCGGCTTGTCGACCCGATGCTCGAGCATGACTTCGCAGGCCAGGCCGAGTTTGCAGGCGGCTGCGGCAGTTTGCCGGACATGGTTCGACTGTATGGCACCGACGGTAATAACCGTATCCGCGCCCTCTGCCAGCGCTTCTCCCATCGAAAATTCCAGCTTGCGCGTTTTGTTGCCACCCGTGGCGAGGCCGGTGCAGTCATCACGCTTGACATAGATGTCCGGCCCCGCGAGGTGTTCGGACAGGCGCGGCAGATGCTCGAGCGGCGTCGGCAGGTGTGCGAGCCTCGCTCGCGGAAAAGCAGACAGTTGCATATTCAGTTTCCTGTATCGTTTCTAATTTTGGTCAGCCTTCAACTCGCGTCCCCGCGCGACGGCGAC
>CAXBKH010000011.1:0-143576 GCA_963976365.1 uncultured bacterium
GGGCGATTAGCTCAGGGGTAGAGCGCCACGTTGACATCGTGGAGGTCGGTGGTTCGAGACCACCATCGCCCACCAATTCTCCAAAACGCCTGATTTTTTTAATAAAATCGGTGCCCGCGCAGTTGTATCCTTCTGTGCGGCTATATAGAATCGCGGTCCCGCACTGGCTGTGGCATTCGCTGCCACCTGAAGGTGCCGGGTTTGTTGAGTTTTCGGAGGATCCGAGTATCGCAGTTACAAAGCGCGTAAGGCGCAATGAGGAAATCGAGGCCACTGAAGTTCGAGTAATCGACTCAGAAGGTGAACAAGCAGGCGTGATGGGGCTTAAGGCCGCTATTAGCCTGGCGAAAGAAGAGGGCCTGGACCTCGTTGAAGTTTCGCCGAATGCTGAGCCACCGGTGTGCCGCATTATGGATTTCGGCAAGTACTTGTTCGAACAGAACAAGAAGGCCCAGTCTGCGAAACGCAAACAAAAGCAGGTGCACGTAAAGGAAATCAAGTTTCGCCCGGGAACCGACGAAGGCGATTACAAGATCAAGCTCAGAAAGCTCGTGGACTTCTTGCAAGACGGTGACAAAACTAAAGTCACACTAAGATTCAGAGGTCGGGAGATGGCGCACAAGGAACTGGGTGCGGCGCTGCTGACGCGGGTCAGAGATGACCTGGAAGAATATGGCACAGTTGAACAAATGCCGCAGATGGAAGGACGGCAAATGGTCATGGTGATTGCGCCAAAAAAACACTAGTTCCCGCCTGGTCTGGAATAGTGACAACCCAAAGTGAGTAACAGCTTGAAGGGCGTGACACCCCGGAAGGCGCTACCCGCCTGCAGCGGCCGAAATGGTTCGGTACAAAGCATGGCCGAAGGATTTGAAATGTCTAAGATGAAAACCAACCGGGGCGCGGCCAAGCGCTTCAAGAAAACGGGCAAAGGTGGCTTCAAGCGCGCCCAGTCCCATCTCAATCACATTCTTACGAAGAAGAAGTCAAAGCGTAAACGTCAGTTGGGTACCACCCAACAAGTCGCCGAGTGCGATGTGAAAGCCGTCAAACGCATGCTTCCGTACAGCTAAGAGGAGATTGAGAAATGGCACGAGTAAAGAGTGGCGTTACCGCCAAGGCACGCCACAAGAAGGTCCTCGGTAAAGCGAAGGGCTACTACGGCGCACGCAGCAAGCTGTTCAAGACAGCAAAACAGGCGGTTATCAAAGCCGGCCAATATGCCTACCGCGATCGTCGTCAGCGCAAACGTCAATTCCGCGCGCTGTGGATCACTCGCATCAATGCGGCAGCCCGTCTGCATGGCCTGTCGTACAGCCGACTGATTAACGGCTTGCATCGAGCCGAGATCGAAGTCGACCGCAAGGTTCTGGCCGATATCGCCGTTCATGATCCCGAGGCGTTTGGCGCAATTGCCGAGGCTGCCAAAGCGGGTCTCGAACTGCAGCCGGCCGCTAGCTGATTCTTTCTTGGGCCCGGCGTGATACGCGCCGGGCCCAGGACATGAATATGCAGGCACTGAGCGCGCTCATCGACCAAGCCGCGTCTGAGATTGACGCCGCGAATGACCTTGCTGCACTGGATGCGGTTCGCGTTTCCTATCTCGGCAAAAAGGGCGAGCTGACGGCACGCCTGAAATCGCTCGGTAAGTTGCCGGCTGACGAACGCGCTAGTGCCGGCCAGGAAATCAACCAGGCGAAACAGGCGCTTCAGGCACTGCTGAACAAGCAGCGCGAGGCACTGGAAAATACGGCGCTTGAAGCCAAACTCGCGGCCGATGCTGTCGATGTCACGCTGCCCGGCCGGGGCCTGTCGATCGGTGGACGGCACCCGGTGTCCCGGGCGCAGTCTCGAATTGAACGAATTTTTTCAAACGCGGGATTTGGCGTTCGTTCGGGACCTGAGATCGAGGATGACTTCCACAATTTCACCGCCCTGAATATTCCGGACAATCATCCGGCGCGCGCATCGCACGACACGTTCTATTTTCCCGGCGGCAAGCTGTTGCGAACGCACACGTCGCCTGTGCAGATTCGCTCGATCGTCAAGGAAGGGGTGCCGATTCGCATTATCGCACCCGGCCGGGTTTATCGCTGCGATTCGGACCAGACACACACACCGATGTTTCACCAGGTGGAAGGGCTGGTCATTGATGAAAATATCAGTTTCGCGAATTTGAAAGCCGTCCTGCACCAGTTTGTCGAAGCCTTTTTCGAGCGCAAGACGGAGCTCAGGTTCCGCCCCTCCTATTTTCCATTTACCGAGCCATCGGCGGAGGTCGATATACGCTGGGGAGAGGGAAAATGGCTGGAAATTCTCGGTTGCGGCATGGTGCATCCGAACGTACTGGAAAGCGCCGGCATCGATCCGGAGAAATACACCGGCTATGCATTTGGTATCGGCATCGAGCGACTGGCGATGCTGCGCTACAACGTAAGCGATCTCAGGACATTCTTCGAGAATGACCTGCGCTTCCTCCGCCAGTTCAGGTAAGCGCGATGATCATCTCCGAATCCTGGCTACGCGAGTGGGTAAATCCTGATCTTGACACGGAGGCACTCGCGCACCAGCTGACAATGCTCGGACACGAAGTTGACGGCATAGCAATTGAAGGCGCCGGGCTGTCCGATATTGTTGTGGCCGAAGTCGTCGAGGTTGCCCGACATCCGGACGCCGACAAACTGAGCGTCTGCAAAGTCAACGACGGCGGCAGCGAACTTCATGAGGTCGTTTGCGGCGCTCCGAACGTCGTCAAGGGCATGAAAACACCGTTCGCCAAACCTGGCGTTACGTTGCCGAATGGCATGAAACTTCGCAAAGCGAAGATTCGCGGCGTGGTGTCGAATGGCATGCTGTGTTCGGCGGTTGAGCTGGGACTGGGCGATGAGTCCGACGGCATTTTGTCGTTACCAGGAGAATCTCCGGTCGGTAGCTCGCTGGACGACGTACTCGCGTTGCCGGATGCTTTGATCGATCTGGACCTGACGCCCAATCGAGGCGATTGTTTCAGTATCCTCGGAATTGCTCGCGATATCGCCGCGTTGACAGGCGCCGCAATCAAAGACGTATCGGTTTCTGCCACGAAGCCGACAATCAAGGATCAACAGACCGTCGAATTGATCGAGCCGGCCGGCTGCCCGCGGTTTGCCGGACGCGTCGTTCGAGGAATCGATACCCAGGCGCGGTCACCGGCCTGGTTGACGGAACGATTGCGGCGGGTCGGGCTGCGAAGCATTTCGCCAGTCGTCGATATCACTAACTACGTCATGCTGGAGCTGGGACAGCCGCTGCATGCCTACGATTTTGGCCGGATTCAGGGTGCGATCCGTCCACGGCTGGCCAAAGCTGGCGAAAGCGTCACACTCCTGGACGACAAACAGGTCAAACTCAACGGCGATACCCTGGTGATCACGGATGACAGTGGCCCCATCGGTCTCGCCGGCATCATGGGTGGCCTCAGTACCGCCGTGACGGATGCGACCACGGACGTCTTCTTCGAGGCGGCTTTCTGGCCGCAGGACTTCATGGCCGGGCGCGCCCGATCCTATGGAATGCATACCGATGCCAGCCTGCGTTTTGAACGCGGCGTCGATCCTGCCGGACAAGCAAGAGCCGTAGAAAGGGCGACGCAATTGTTGCTCGACATTGCGGGCGGCGAGGCAGGGCCGCTGACCGATGTGTCTGTCGATGAATACTTGCCAAAAAACCGGCAAATCGCATTGCGCCGAGATCGGTTGACCCGTTTGCTGGGAGTCTCAATCGACGACACTTCAGTCCGACGCATCCTCTCGAGTTTATCGATGCAGGTCGTCGATACCGATGACGGTTGGAATGTTTTGGCGCCGACTTATCGTTTCGATATATCCATCGAAGTCGATCTGATCGAGGAAATCGCTCGCATTCACGGCTATGACTCGATACCCGAAGTCACCGCATTTGCCCAGGCGCCACTTGAAACCGTTACGGAAACTGAAGTCGATCTTGAACGAGTCGCCGACACGCTGGTTGCTCGCGATTACCAGGAAGTTATTACCTACAGTTTTATTGATGAACAAGCGAACGATGTCTTTACCGGTTCACAGTCTGAGCTCAAGTTAAGCAATCCGATCTCGTCGGAAATGTCTGTTATGCGTGCGTCATTGTGGCCGGGCATGGTCGCAGCGGCGGCCGCGAACAAGGCACGCCAGCAGGACCGGCTGCGCCTGTTCGAAATCAGCAAATCTTTCCACGGGACGCTTGCCGAGCACACTGAAGTTGTCCGTATTGCCGGACTCGTAACCGGATTCGCGCGCCCTGAGCAATGGGCGAGCAAATCGGAAAACGTTGATTTCTTTGATATGAAAGCGGATGTCGACGCCTTGCTCGCATTAGCCTGCGGTGACGAGAAGATTGAGTACCAGGTTACAGAACATCCGGCGTTGCAGCCGGGTCAGGCCGCGCAAATACTACGTCGTGGCGATGTCATCGGCGTGGTCGGTAAACTTCATCCGCGGATTGCGAAGACTTACGATCTGAAACGCGGTGTTTATTTGTTCGAACTTGATGCATCGAAAACCTTGCGTGCATCGACACCAAGCGCCCGCGCGATTTCGAAATTTCCAGCGATACGCCGTGATATTGCTGTGATTGTCGACGACACAATTTCCGCAGAGTCCATCGTCGACGCGGTTGCCGCAAGCTCACCGAACCTGATTCAAGGTGTCAGAATATTTGACATCTATACGGGTGAGGGTATAGAAGCTGGGCGAAAAAGCGTCGCAATAGGCTTGATTTTGCAGGAAACATCGCGCACCCTTACTGACGATGACGCGGACGTCGCAATGGCCGCAGCCGTCAAGAATCTAGAAGATCAATTCGCTGCAGTTCTACGAGACTAAACCTGATGGCACTGACAAAAGCAGATATGGCCGAGTCCTTGTTTAATGAACTCGGTTTGAACAAGCGCGAAGCACGCGAACTGGTCGACATGTTTTATGAGGAGCTGCGTGCATCACTCGCAGTTGGGGAGCAGGTCAAACTTTCCGGTTTTGGGAACTTTGACCTTCGGGATAAAAAAGAACGGCCTGGCAGAAACCCGAAAACCGGACAGGAAATACCCATTAGCGCGCGTCGCGTGGTGACCTTCCGGCCAGGACAAAAACTAAAGGCCCGAGTGGAAGCATATGCTGGAACCGGGGAATAACGACGAACTTCCTACAATACCGGGTAAGCGCTATTTCACGATAGGTGAAGTTAGCGACCTATGTGCCGTGAAACCGCACGTACTTCGGTATTGGGAGCAAGAGTTCCCACAATTGAAACCTGTAAAGCGACGCGGCAACCGTCGTTATTATCAGCGCCAGGACGTTCTGATCATCCGTCAGATCCGAAGTCTCCTCTATGACGAGGGCTTTACGATCGGCGGCGCACGTCAACGTCTCACGGGCGACGATGCGAAGTCGGACGTCACGCAAAGTCAACAGATTATCAAGCAGATACGAATGGAACTTGAACAAGTTCTCAAGATTCTGCGTCGCTAAATTCTTGCTTTCCAAGACCACCCTCGGGACGTATCATTGCGCCCCTGCAGGAGCGAGCCTTGCTCGCGGTCCGTGCACACGGTCGGGGCGTAGCGCAGCCTGGTAGCGCACCACAATGGGGTTGTGGGGGTCGGAGGTTCGAATCCTCTCGCCCCGACCAATTTAATCGAACCCGGGAGCAGCTCTGAAGTCACATGTAGCGGCGCTCTGACTTGTGGTCTCGAAGGGGGGGATTGGGATGGGCCTGACCAAAATTTCAATGTCGAACCCTGTCGCAGTCATCGCGGCGGTTCTGATGTTGCTACTGATGGGCACGATCGGCCTGATGAAGCTGCCGATCCAGATGATTCCCGATGTACAACGTTCGTTCATACAGATCACGACCGGTTGGCGAACGGCTGCACCTGAAGAAATCGAGTCCGAGATCATCGAGCCGCAGGAAGACATGCTGCGTGGTCTGCCCGGACTCGAGAAGATGGAGTCATCGGCATCGCGCGGCAGCGGCAGTATTAACCTGATGTTCGCCGTCGAGACCGACCTTGAACGATCACTCATCGAAGTCATCAATCGGTTGAACCAGGTCTCGCGTTACCCGGCCGACGTTACCGAGCCAAGAATATTCGCAGGGCAGGATAGTTTCGGTTCGGCGATCGCCTGGTTCTCACTAACGCACGAAGACCGCAGTAATACGCGCCCGATGGCGAGCTACAGCGACTTCATGCGCGAGGTTATTCAGGCACGCATCGAACGGGTGCCCGGTATTTCCAATTCAAATGCCTACGGTGGTCGAGACAATGAGGTGCGGATCACCTTCGATCCGTACGAAGCCGCCGCGCTTGGCATTGAAATTCCAACGCTTGCCGCGCTCACGGGCAATCATACGGACACATCCGGCGGCTTCAGCGAGGTCGGCCGGCGCCAGTACACATTGCGCTATGCCGGACAGTATGACCTGCCGGATTTTGGCGAAATGGTTTTGGCATGGCGTGGGGGTAACCCGGTTCGGCTTCGGGACATAGCAACGGTTGATGTCGTAATGCGAGACAGCAGCGGCTTCATGCTGCAAAACGGCCGCGACTCGATTGCATTCAATGCCCAGGTTGAAAAGGGCGTCAATGTTCTTGAAGTGATGCGTCAATTAAAAGAAGCCGTCGCCGAACTCGAAGAAGGGCCATTGAAACGTGAAGGCCTGCGTATCGAGCAGGTTTATGACGAGTCGGTCTACATTGAAGATTCGATCGCGATGCTCAGAACAAACCTCCTGCTCGGCATCGGACTCGCCATTTTCATTCTTTGGTGGTTCATGCGCCGCCTGCGTGCGACCACGGTAGTCGCGCTGGCAATTCCAATTTCGTTGTTTACGGCCTTTCTGGTGATGCAGGCAACCGGCCGCACGCTCAATATGATTTCACTCGCGGGGCTCGCATTCGCAACCGGCATGGTGCTCGACGCGGCAATCGTTGTGCTCGAAAACATTATTCGCTTGCGAGAAAAAGGCGAGGATGCCGAGACAGCGGCTGCTCACGGCGCAAGCCAGGTCTGGGGCGCGCTACTCGCATCGACAGCGACGACAGTGGTGATCTTCGTTCCGATCATGTTCCTGCAAGACGTGTCCGGTCAGTTGTTCTCAGACCTGGCACTGGTAATCTCGGTGGCAGTTACCGCATCTCTACTGATCGCCGTGACCGTTATTCCGACAGCGGCAGCGAAATGGGTTCGTGATTCAGACCAGGGCGACCTGCATGCCCGATGGTGGGATGCGACGACAAACCGGATCATGAAGCTGACCGACACCGACCGGCGGCGAAAGTCCTTGATTGGTGGCCTGTTTGTCGGCGCCACGGTGCTGACCTGGGCCCTTTTGCCGCCGGCCGACTACCTTCCAAAGGGCGAGCAGGGCTGGATTTTTGCTTTCATCCTGATGCCGCCGGGGCAAAGTGTGACAGCGGGCAAGGAAGAGTTTGCTGACGTTGTCATTGAGCGACTTGAGCCTTACTTCGAGGAAGATGCGGAACTGCGATTGAAAAACTATTTCATGGGTATGTTCGGCTCCAGCGCGTTTGCCGGCGGGCGCATGGTCGACTCCAGCGACGCGGATGCATTCATTGCAAAGCTGAACAGTGAAGTGTTGGCCGGCTTCCCGGACACGATGGCATTCGCCAGCCAGTGGGGCATCTTCGATCGTCTCGGCGGCGGCGGTAACATCGAATTGAATATCCAGAGTCGCGACATGGACGCAATGCTTGCCGCCGGCCGTGCAGGCCTCGGTCTCGTCGCGGATCACCTGCCGGGCGCACAGGCGCGGCCGATTCCCGGCGTGGATATCGCCGAGCCGGAATTGCGTTTGATTCCCGATGAACGCCGCATTACCGAGGCCGGCTGGGGACGACAGGAAATATCAACCGTCGTACGCGCACTCGGTGATGGCGTTTACGTCGGTGATTATTTTGACGGCGACCGAAGCCTCGATATCGTGTTGCGGGCGCCAGAATGGAGCAGCCCGGAGCAGTTGTCATCGACACCGTTGGCAACGCCGTTGGGCGGTATCCAGCCGCTGGGACAACTCGTCACGTTGCAACGAACGGCCGGGCCAAACCAGATCCGCCGTGTCGATCGTCGGCGGGCCTTGACGCTGGATATTACGCCGCCTGCCGGGATGTCCCTCGAAGAGTCCATTTCAATTCTGAAAGAGAGGGTCGAGCCGGCATTATTGACTTATCTGCCGGACGACGGCGAAGTCAGCTATTACGGCAGTGCGGACGATTTGAATATCGCATTGGGCAGTATGGCCAGGAGCTTTACCCTCGCGATTGTCGTCCTGTACCTGCTGATGAGCGGCCTTTTTCGCTCTTTCATCGACAGCTTGCTGGTCATCGCGGCCCTGCCTTTGGCAACCGTGGGTGGCGTCGCATTATTACGGCTGATTGGATTGCCGATGGACCTGCTGACGATGATCGGTTTCATCACGTTGCTTGGCCTGGTCGTCAATAATGCAATTCTGCTGGTTCACCAGACTCGTACGGCGGAACGCGAGGGGCTCGACAGACGCAGTTCGGTCGAACAGGCTGTCCGGCGACGACTTCGCCCGATATTGATGAGTACGATGACCAGCCTGTTTGGCATGATGCCGCTGTTGTTGATTCCCGGGCCCGGGTCGGAGGTGTACCAGGGACTTGCCGCGGTGATTGTCGGCGGTATGGCTGTCAGTACCTTGTTTACGCTGGTTTTCCTGCCCAGTCTGCTGCGCCTGGGCGAAGATGTTCATACGGCGCCGATTCGCGCCGGCAATGCGGTGCCCGTGAGTTAACAATGACAACAAGAACCGATGCCCCCTGGCAACTAGTTTTCCTATTCGGCCTGCTGCCACTGCAGGCACTCGCACAATGGGGACCGGCCAGCGTCGTAACCGACACGGCGTCGATGCGCTTGCTGTCGCCGTCCGTCGAGGTTCCGGGAACCGTTGTGAGCCGCTTTGATTCGCGTCTCGCCTCGGAGCTCGATGCGAAGCTCGTCTGGATCGCTGAGGTCGGTACGGAAGTGAAGAAAGGGGAAACGATCGCCAGGTTGGAGGACTTTACCTTCAAGGTTCGCGAGATGGAGGCTCAAAGCCGGGTCGAGCGGGAGCAGGCGAACGTCGAGTTCCTGGAGTCGGAGCTGAAACGCCTGGAACGTCTGTCAGATCAAAACCTGTCAGCGAAACGCCAACTCGACCAGACCAAGAGCGAACTCGCCATTGCAAAAAGCGACCACCGTATTGCCCAGGCGCAACTGGGGTATGCGCAAATTTCGATGCATGTGACCGAGATACGCGCGCCATTCAGCGGTGTTGTAACGGAACGCCTTCGTAACATCGGTGAACACCTGAATACCTCCGACGAAGTCCTGCGTCTGGTCGATCCACGTTCCCTGGAAGTGATCGCCCGGGCACCGTTAAACACGGTCAATTTCATCAAGAAGGGCGACGTGCTGCACGTCAGCAACGATTATCGCAGCGGCAAAATTCCGATTCGCACGATCGTCCCGTTTGGCAATCCGCAATCGCACATGTTCGAAGTGCGGCTGGATGCCGATCCCGACGTGTGGACGGTCGGAGAGTCGGTTCGCCTCTCGATGCCGACAGCAGCTGCCAAGGAAGTGCTTGCTGTACCGCGCGACGCGTTGATACTGCGCCGGGAAGGCGCTGCAGTTTTCAAGGTGGGGGACGAATCGAAGGTCTCGAAGATCAATGTGATCGTCGGTCTCGGTGCCGGCAGCCACATCGAAGTATTTGGTGAACTGAACGACGGTGATCAGGTCGTCGTGCGCGGCGCAGAAGGCTTGTCGGACGGCATGGCGGTCAACATCGTGTCGAGCGCTGCCCAATAGAGACCGTCAGGTCAAAACAGGCATTGTGAGTTTCTTGTCCTGTATACCCAGCAAGATAGGCTGCGCTGATTCGCGGTAAATATTGACCTTTGCATTGAATGCTACCCGCGACAGGCCATGTTTGTCCTTGATCGTCAGGCGGCGAATATTGAACTGGCCGCCGCCCATGTTTTCTCCCGTCAGATAACATTTTATTGCGGTGACTCGCTCACCGGACAATTCCATGCCGCTGAGTTGTGAAAGATTGCCCTGTGCTCTTTCCAGGAACGTTACCGCATCGACATTCGGTTGCACGGTGACCTGTCCCTTGTCGTTGGCAATCTCGATGTCGGCCATGAAATCGCCAACCAGTATCTGGCCCGGCAGCGCCGCGTCGATCATTCTCGCGAGCTCTATGGTCACATCGCCAACGATGAAATCGTGTGTCGTCGGGTTCAGGCCTTCGGCCTGGTGAAATTCATAACAGCTGCCAACGTGAAAGCAGGCGCGCAAACGGGGCACCGATTTTGATGCAGACTTGCTGCGGGCGATCGCATTGTCCGCAAGCACAATGTGCATGAAGTGATACAGGTTGATGCTGGCTTCCAGGCCTTCGTCCCGGTTCCAGATATAGAAGCCATCGCCGCTGGACGAGCGAGCGAAATCGATATTGACATCGGCTTCCAGCATTTTCGCATGTGCAGAATTAAGCGAGTAGGAAAGACTGTTGAGCTGCGTCATCTGTTCGAACGGGGTCAGCAAGCTGAAGCCGACGATATCGAACAGCGTTACGGCGCGGCTGGGAACGTAGTTGATGCCGTACTTCCGAATCATCTTTTCGATAATCTTGGTTTCGACGACGCTGCCTTCGAGCGGAACGCGCAACGGAATCTGAATCGGTTCGATATTCAGCAGACGTGCAACTTTCTGCATTTGTGTAATGCTTAGCTGGCGATCACCGGAGATCAGTTCTGTGATGAAGCGCGGCGAAACTTTTGGCGGCAGCGTGCCGTCCTGTGGTGACGTGTATTCGGCAATCGCGTAGTGTGGAACGACGAGGATCAGTATGCTTTTATCCAGCGGTGACCAGCTCAAAATACTATTTTGGCCAAGCGACCAGTGCGCGCGCAGCGAGGCTTCGACATGGGACAAATTGCTGCGCTGCCGGAGGCCCATTTGCTGGGCCAGACCGGCCAATTGATCAAGGTACGGCGAATAGTCGGCTATTCGTCGAATCCCGGATTGCGACAGATCATCAAGTTCCATACTTTGGCTCGTAGCGACTTTCGCGACCGTGGATTCTCTGCCACAGTTCGTGTCATCAACCTAATCTTTACCTAAGGACAGCGCATGTCAATACGCGTTGTGGCAGTTTACATAAGTAATGACCCAATCTGGACCTAATATCGAAGAGATTCGCGCCTCGCGAGACCGCCTGAGCTCAGAAATTCTGCGCACACCGGTGCTTCCTTGCCCGGGGATCGAGTCCTTGCTGCAAAACAGCACCGAGGTCCATGCCAAGCTGGAATTCCTGCAGCGGACAGGAACCTTTAAGGCGCGAGGCGCGTTGGCGACCATCCGTAGCCTTGACGCCGACTCACTGCGCCGTGGGGTGACGGCAGTCAGCGCCGGGAATCACGCGATCGCGACGGCGTTTGCAGCCAGGGCGGTGGGAACCTCGGCCAAAGTCGTAATGATCAGCTCGGCAAATCCGTCGCGAATCGATGCCTGCCGTGCCTACGGTGCAGAGGTCGTTCTGGCAGACAACGTGCACCGGGCGTTTGATATCGCGACGCGGATCCAGGATGAGGAAGGACGGGCTTTTGTCCACCCGTTTGAGGGAGCTTCAATTGCGCTGGGTACCGGCGCTATAGGTCTCGAGATGTGTGAACAAATGCCCGATTTCGATGCGCTGCTGGTACCGGTTGGGGGAGGCGGCCTGATCGGTGGCATTGCCAATGCCGTCAAGCAGCTGCGACAGGACGTGGAAATTATCGGCATCGAACCGGAAGGCGCGGATTCGATGCATCGCAGTTTTGCCAGTGGCAAGCCCGAATCCATCGACGAGGTGCGCAGCATCGCTGATAGCCTGGGCGCACCGTACGCCCTGCCGTACTCCTTCGGACTGACGCAAGCGAATGTTGATCGGCTGGTGCTCGTGAGTGACTTGCAAATGCGACAGGCGATGGGCCACCTGTTTTCGTCGATGCGAATCGCGGTCGAGCCCGCGTGTGCGGCGAGTACGGCCGCGTTGTTGGGTCCACTGCGCGAGTCGTTGCGTGGCAGGAAGGTGCTGCTGGTCATGTGCGGCAGCAATATTGACTGGGCGACGTTCTCAAGACAGGTTGTGTTTGACGATGCTGATTGACAAGCTGAAAGCCATCGTCGGCCCGAAAGGCTGGACCGCAGATCCGGCTGCGATGGCGCCCAGCCTGGTGGATTGGCGTGGTACTTTTCGTGGCGCTGCGCCGATTGTGTTGTCGCCGGCAAGCACCGACGAGGTCGCAGCCATTGTCAGCGCATGCGCTGCTGCCGAGGTCGCAATTGTGCCGCAGGGTGGCAACACAAGTATGTGTGGCGGGGCGGTACCGGACGATTCAGGCAAGCAGATTGTCTTGCGTCTGGGGCGTATGAACAGAATTCGTGAGCTCGACATTGAGAACTTCTCAATCGAGGTCGAGGCAGGCTGCATCCTTGAGCACGTCCAAATAGCCGCACAAAAGGCCGGTCGTTTGTTGGCACTGAGCCTCGGCGCAGAGGGCAGCTGCCAAATCGGCGGGAACCTCGCCACCAACGCCGGTGGAATCAACGTTATTCGTTACGGCACGGCGCGCGCACAGACGCTGGGGCTGGAAGCCGTTCTGGCCGATGGGACTATCGTCAACAGTCTTCGATCGTTGCGCAAGGATACGGCTGGCTATGATCTCAAGCAGCTCTTCATTGGCAGCGAGGGTACGCTGGGCATCATCACAGCCGCAACCTTGAAACTGTTTCCGGATCCGGGACTGAAAACCACCGCGCTTGTTGCGATCGAATCGAGCGGAGCGGCAGTCCGGTTGCTGTCGCATCTGCGTGGCGCCATCGGCGATTCGATCGAGGCGTTCGAGTTGATTTCAGGATATGTTTTCGGACTTGTCGACAAACACATACCGGCCTCGGTGCCGCCATTTGCCTCCGAGTATCCGTGGTACGTGCTTACGGACATCACCTGCGGGGACGATACCGGAGGCTTGGGCCAGGTCCTGCAGGATGCCGTTGAGGCAGGTCTTGCCTGTGATGCCATCATTGCCAAGAACGACGCCGAGTCGGCC
The DNA here is from genome assembly GCA_963976365.1 of uncultured bacterium. GTDB lineage: Bacteria > Pseudomonadota > Gammaproteobacteria > Steroidobacterales > Woeseiaceae > UBA1847. The sequence goes on from CAXBKH010000011.1 coordinate 13,175, forward strand.
GCATTGTGGCGTATTCGACATTCTATCGCCGAAGCGGAGCGCGCGGCCGGTAAAGCACTCAAACACGATATTTCGGTCCCCGTTTCCCGCATCGAGGAATTCCTGCAACGTGGTGACCAACTGCTGGCAGAGCTTGCCCCGGGCATACAGCTCATCGCGTTTGGCCATGTGGGGGATGGCAACTTGCATTACAACGTTGCCATGGACCCAGGCTCAGAGCAGGCGGCTCGCGTAACGTCTGCGATTTATCAGCTGGCGACCGGGTTGGGTGGCAGTTTCAGTGCGGAGCACGGCGTGGGGCAGCTGAAACGGGATTACCTGTTGCAATACCGCGACGTGCGGGAAATCGAGCTGATGCGAACCCTGAAGGGCGCACTGGACCCACTGAATATTCTTAATCCGGGCAAGGTAATTTGACGACCAGTTCCGGTTCCGGCAAGGGCTCCGACGATAAGATATCGGGTGCAATGAGTGCCGAATCCAAAAATATCCGCGATAGCTTCGCTGACCAGCTGGCCAGTTTCGATGACAAGCTGCATGCGACGGCCGACGACGTCGAACTGCTGGCCGGTATCCAGGCGGGCATCGGCGATCTGCTTGCGAGCTCGGGTGGCAGTGAACGTCAGATTCGCCAGGTTCTCCAGGACCGCTACGATAGCGGCGAACTGCGCAAGGAAACCTATCAGCTGGTGAAGTCCATGCTGGACCGGTATGTGACCGAATCGATTCCGACAACACCGACACGATCGGTCGCAAGCACACCGAGACGGCCGGCCGTCGAAGCAGTTACCCCTATCGAGGAAGCAATCGTCGAAAAGTCATCCAACGACGATGCCTTTGGCAGTACGACCGTCATCCCCGTTGGTATCGTCAACGACAAGAAATCGGAAACGCGAGTTCAGGTCGGTTCAGTGCTTCGCGATCGATTCCTGCTGCAGGAAAAAATAGCCGGCGGCAGCATGGGGGTCGTCTACAAGGCGCTCGACAGGCGGCTTGCGGAGGCGGGAAGCAAGGATCACTGGGTCGCGGTGAAGGTCCTGTCTCCCGAACTTGCCGAAAACGGCAATGCGTTGCGCGCGTTGCAGCAGGAGGCCGCCAAAGGTCGCTGTCTCGTGCATCCGAACATCGTCCGGTTCATTGACCTGGATCGCGACGACGATCTCTTTTTCCTGGTCCTGGAGTGGATGGAAGGTCGTACGCTTGCGGACATTCTGGACTCCAAAGACGCCGACACGATTGATCGGGAAACGGCATTTCGCATCGTGCGCCAGGTCGGTGACGCACTGGACTATGCGCATCGCTGCGGCATTGTTCACGCCGATGTAAAGCCCGGCAATATTATGATCATGCCCAATGGCGACGCCAAACTGTTCGACTTTGGTGTTGCACGAGTGCGACAGCAACATGACGATGCAAATTTCGATCCTGGCGTTCTGGGCGCAGTAACTCCGGCGTATTCCAGCATGCAAGTCCTGACCGGCGAAGAGCCCGTCGCCGCCGATGACGTCTTTTCACTGAGCTGCCTCCTGTATCGCTTGATTGCCGGTTACCGTGTCTTCGGGCCGCGTAACGCCGCAGAGGCATCCCAGGAAGGCATGACCCCGCAGCCACTGAAGGGTCTCAACGACAGCCAGTGGAAAGCCCTCAAGAAAGGACTGTCGTACGCACGAGTGATGCGTTTCGCATCGGTCCGCGAATTTATTGACGCACTTGATGCGCACTCCAATGAGCCGTTTCGCGTTGCGGCAGAGGATCGCCTTGATACCAACGATGAGCCGGGAAGCAATAACTGGGTACTCCTGTCGCTGCTGCTGATCGCAGTGCTTGCTGTAGCGATCGGCTACGGTACCGGTTACCTTGACCCGTTGATCTCGCGACTGTCCGGTGTGGTGAACCATAAGCCGGTGATTGAAACTGCTGTTGTGGCTGTTCCCGACGACCCGGAAACAGGCTCTGTCGGCGAGACACCAGGAATCGTCGCCGCTGAACAACCGGAGTTGACCACCGCAGAAGCTGAGCCAGGGGTGGTCACCGAGCCTTTTACCATCGAAGAAGAAGTTGTTGGCCCGGACCCGATGCTGGTCGATTTCTCGAAATTGCCTCCGCCGACAAAGGTTGTCGAAATTTCGCGCGGAACCCGCGCGGGGAACCGCATACCTTTGACTATCCGGGAAGATGCCGGTGAAGTCATTGTCGATTTTGTACGCAGTGAAGACATCGCGACACCTCTGAGCTTGCGGCTGGACGAAGTCGGATTCAGTGGCAATCGCTCTCCCTGGGCATCCGGCCAGTTTGCCCTGTCAAATGGCGGCATGATCCATTTCCCGCCGGGTCAGACCCACGGACGTATCACGCTGACTATGGCATCAGATCCGTTACGTGAGGCTGACCAGCAATCAACACTGCGACTGCGTGAGGCGGAATTTACCGATTCTGAACTGGCACTTGTCATCCTCACCCTGGAAGATGACGACCAGCGGGTTTTCGAGTCCGGCTTACCCGCCAATACCGTTGCGTTTGCAGCCAGTCAGGCGTCAATTCGCGAATCCGATCCCGCTGTTCAGATTGATCTAGTCCGTTTCAATCCGGACGACTCACCGTTGCAGGTGGAAATCGCAGTCAGCGACATTACAGCGACGGAGGGCGCGGATTATTTTGCTCCGGCCGGTCAGATCGTGTCGTTCGGCCCGGGGCAACGCTCAGCGCGAATCCTGGTGCCATTGGTGCAGGATGCAGAAATCGAATCGGATGAAGCGTTCGTCGTTGAGCTGGTCGACCAATCCGTTTCTGTCGCAACCGATGTCTACCGACGCATCGTTGTCATGATCCGCGACGACGATCCACAAAAGCGATAATTAGCTGCTAAACTTCCGGGCCCGGCTTCGCACCCTGCGAGGTCTCAACGCAGCACAGGCAGACCAATGAGTGACAAAGAACTACGACGCTACTCACGCGTCGTCGTTGACGGTGATGAACAGGCCCCCAGTCGCGCGATGCTTCGCGCAGTCGGTTTCAGTGAAGACGATTTTCAGCGCCCGCAAGTCGGTATCGCATCGACCTGGAGCATGGTTACGCCGTGCAATATGCATATTGCGGGACTCGCAGAAGAAGCGGCCAAAGGCGCGAACGATGCCGGCGGCAAGGGCGTTATTTTCAATACGATCAGCGTTTCCGATGGAATTTCCATGGGCACGCCAGGCATGCGCTATTCGCTGGTCTCTCGCGAAATCATTGCGGATTCGATTGAAGCGGTCGTCGGTGCGGAGGGTTTCGATGGCGTTGTCGCGATAGGCGGATGCGACAAGAACATGCCAGCCTGCGTCATGGCGATGGCGCGACTCAATCGACCCGCCGTTTTCGTCTACGGCGGTACCATTCGACCTGGTGTCAATCGCCGCGATATCGTCTCGGTTTTTGAGGCGGTTGGCGCCAAATCCGGTGGCACTATTTCCAATGCTGAACTGCTGGAGATCGAGCAAACCGCTATTCCGGGCCCCGGCGCCTGCGGTGGAATGTACACGGCCAATACAATGGCGTCCGCGATTGAAGCGCTAGGCATGAGCCTCGCGAACAGCTCGGCGCAGGAAGCCGTATCCCGTGACAAAGTTGCCGATTGTCGGCGCGCCGGGGAAGCCGTCGTGAACCTGCTGCGTAAAGACATCAAGCCGCTCGATATCATGACTCGCGCTGCGTTTGAAAATGCGATCGCTGTTGTCATCGCATTGGGTGGTTCGACGAATGCCGTGCTACACCTACTGGCCATAGCCCGGGAAGCCGATGTCGATCTCTCGCTCGATGACTTCACTCGCATAGGTGCACAAACGCCGGTGCTCGCTGACGTCAAACCAAGCGGCAAGTACCTGATGTCTGAGCTTATCGAAATCGGTGGTATTCAGCCGCTGATGAAACGCATGCTGGATCGCGGCTTGTTGCACGGCGACTGCATGACGGTGACCGGCAAGACACTCGCGGAGAATCTTGCCGAGGTCGCCGACTACCCGGACGATCAGGATATCGTCAGGGATTTCTCGAATCCGGTGAAGCCGGATAGTCACCTTGCAATTCTCTACGGAAATCTTGCGCCCGAGGGTGCAGTAGCAAAAATCAGCGGCAAGGAAGGGCTTTATTTCGAAGGTTCGGCGCGGATTTTTCATTCCGAGGAGTCGGCGCTGCAGGCGATCCTCGACAACAAGATTCAAGCGGGTGATGTCATCGTCATTCGCTACGAAGGTCCCAAAGGCGGTCCGGGCATGCGTGAAATGCTAAGTCCTACGGGTGCCATCATGGGGCGAGGCCTGGGTGCCGATGTCGCCTTGATTACTGACGGACGATTTTCGGGAGGCAGCCACGGCTTCGTCGTCGGGCACGTGACACCCGAGGCGGCCGTTGGTGGCCCAATTGCACTGCTCGAAGAAGGCGACACGATCCGTATTGATGCGGAGAAAAAAGAAATCAGTGTCGACGTTGCTGACGACGTTCTGGCGGCACGGCGCAGCCAGTGGACTCGGCCGGTGTCGAAAATAACAAAGGGCGCATTGGCAAAGTACCGCAGCTCGGTGTCCTCCGCATCCGAGGGTGCAGTGACAATTCCCGATGCCTGGAACGACGAGGGCAAACAAGGAACTTGACCTTTAGTGCCAGGTTCGCTTAACTGCTGCGATGACTTTTGACGACACCCACGTATTGTGCCTACGCATCGGCAAGGCCGATGTGAAAAAACACATAAAAGACATGGCGCGCCAGAGGTGCGTGGGTGCGAATGGCAATTGTACCGGCTAGAAAAGCCTGGACAGAGCCAACAAACCCGCCGGGCAACTCCTCGCGGGTTTTTTTTTGCTGGGGTAATTGAGTAAGCCGATGAATTCGACATTGATCGAAGCCGATTTTGAAGACAGCCGTACACTGGGCGCCCCGGACGAAGTCGCCGGTTCTCCCTGGGTCGTTATGAAGTTTGGCGGCACCAGTGTTTCCACTGCCGAGAACTGGGCACGTATCGCTCAGTTGTTGCGGCGCAGGATGGACGCAGGCCTGAAGCCAGTAGTTGTTCATTCCGCCTTGTACGGAGTCTCGAACACGCTGGACAGCCTGCTCGACGAGGCGGCAACCGATGTTCCCTCGCAGGTGCTGGACGGTATTCGAGCGCAGCACTATGAACTGGCGGAGGCGCTCGGCCTGGACGGAGCGGCATTGCTCGATTCAACCTTACGCGAACTCGAGCAGCTCATTGCCGGCATACGGCTGGTTCGTGAGGTCAGTGTTCGCGTCCGAGTCCGCATCATGGCGCTGGGCGAGCTGATGGCCACGCAACTCGGGGCTGAATACCTGTCGTCGCAGGGACTGCCGGTGCAGTGGCTCGATGCGCGTGATCTGCTAACCAGCCGATCGCGTAACAATCAGCAAGCAAGCGGTTCCTATCTGTCGGCGACCTGCGATTTTGCGCCGGATGCACAGTTGCAAGCGAGCCTTGCGGCGCACGATAGAATTATTCTTACACAGGGGTTCATCGCTCGGAATAAGAACGGCGAAACAGTCTTGCTGGGGCGGGGCGGTTCGGATACTTCTGCGTCGTACTTTGCGGCCAAACTGCAGGCGCGGCGACTCGAGATCTGGACGGACGTGCCGGGTATGTTCACGGCGGATCCGAAAGTGGTGCCATCGGCACGACTTTTGGTTGCGCTGCACTATGACGAGGCGCAGGAGCTGGCGTCCGCGGGCAGTAAGGTGCTACATCCTCGCTGCCTGACTCCGGTGCGTGAATTCGGCATTCCGTTATTCATTCGGAGTACCAGTGCACCTGAAATCGGCGGCACCGTGATCTCGTCGGTGACTGAAGAGACTGAGCCGCAGGTCAAAGGCATTTGCATTCGAAACGGCCTTACATTGGTCTCGATGGACACGGTCGGCATGTGGCACGAGGTCGGATTCCTGGCCAGGGCCTTCGCCGCCTTCAGCGATAATGGTGTTTCAGTCGACCTCATTTCGACATCGGAAACTAACGTTACTGTCTCAATCGACACGGCCGATGGCATGTTAGCCGACGATGTCGAAGAGGCGCTCGTTCAAGACCTTGAAAAACTTTGCCGTGTGCGAATTATTAATGACTGCTCGGCGGTCAGCCTGGTTGGCCGGAAGATTCGTACCATCCTGCCGCGGCTTGCACCGGCACTGGAAGTGTTCGAGGAAGAACGCATCCACCTGATGTCCCAGTCTGCAAATGACCTCAATCTGAGTTTCGTTGTCGACCGGCAACAAGGCCCACGACTGGTCAGCAAGTTGCACGCAACGCTTATCCGGAAAACCGGATCATCGACGGTTTTCGGCGGCAGCTGGGAGCGGCTGTTCGCCGGCGAAGAGATTTCAATACAGAAGGCGGACGTCTGGTGGATGCGCAAACGCGAGGAACTCATTGCCCTGGCAGGCAAGCAACTGAATGCCTATGTCTACGACAGCCAGAGCGTGAGAGATGCTGCTCGCAGCCTGAAAAATCTCAAGAACGTCAGCCGCATCCTGTATGCCGTTAAGGCCAACTTCAATCCGGAGTTGCTGCGTACACTCGCCAAAGAAGGTGTCGATTTCGAATGCGTGTCACCTGGTGAGGTTGAATGGCTCGAGGCGAACATACCGGACTTCGATCTGGATCGGATTTTGTTCACGCCGAACTTCGCGCCACGTGAAGAATACGAATGGGCGATTGAGAAGGGGCTGCGGCTGACGCTCGACAACCTCTACCCGCTGCAAGCATGGCCAGAGATATTCAAGGGCCAGTCATTGTTCGTTCGGGTAGATCCAGGGCAAGGACGTGGCCATCATGAGCATGTTAAGACAGCCGGCGTGCATTCCAAATTTGGCGTGCCGAGATTCGAAATCGAGGAGCTTAAAAAGCTCGTCGCCGCGGCCGGGGCCGAAGTCATTGGCATTCATGCACACAGCGGCAGCGGAATCCTCGATCCATCTAACTGGCGAAGCGTAGCCGGAGAGTTGGTTTTGGTCGCTGAGCAGTTCCCGCAAGTTCGTACAATTGATCTTGGTGGCGGTATCGGAGTCCCTGAAAAACCCGGTGACAAGCCGATCGATTTAGAACGGCTGGACGAAACGCTGGCCGAAATAAAAATAGCCTATCCGCAATTTGAATTATGGCTCGAGCCAGGTCGCTACCTGGTGGCTCGCGCCGGCGTATTGTTGACACGTTGCACCCAGATCAAAGGTAAAGGCGAGATGCGATACGTCGGTGTCGGAACCGGGATGAATTCGCTGATTCGTCCGGCCCTTTACGGCTCCTATCATGAAATCGTCAATCTGACGCGAGCTGACCAGGCGCCGAGCGAAACGGTCACGGTCGTGGGGCCAATATGTGAGACCGGTGACCGGCTGGGCAGCGATCGATTGCTGCCGCCGACTGAAGAGGGCGACGTGATTCTAATCGCAAACGCCGGGGCCTACGGTTTCGCTATGAGTTCACAGTACAATTTACGCGAGGTCGCCCGCGAGATTGTCATATGAGATCGCTATAGGCACCTCCGACATGCTCGCCGCGCGTGTTCCGGATGTTTATGCAAGTCGCGGTCGTGCCGTCAATGTGCGGGTACTGGTGCGGCTTTCAGCCTGACACAGATTGCTTGCGGTTGTGGCGCTCCTTGAGGCAATCGCACACATCCTTGAGCCGCAGATCCTGATCGGCAAGCAACACCAGGATATGATAGACGAGGTCAGATGCCTCATCGATGATTTCTTTTTTGTCCCCTGCAGCGGCGGCCAGGGCCAGCTCTACCCCTTCTTCGCCAACTTTTTGCGCGATTCGGCGTGAACCCGAAGCAATGAGGTCCGCAGTGTAACTTTCATCACTCGGGGTGTTCAGCCGGCTGTGAATAATATCTTCGAGTTCTTGTAAAAATGCCGTTTCAGAAACTGTCACGTCATGTCCTCAGGGTCGTATGCTGATATGCCGGGCCGCCAGATACTGCTTGAGCGCGGGTATTGGGATCTCGGCACTGTGGAAAACGCTGGCGGCAAGCGCCCCGTCAACGGAGGCCTTTTCGAAAACTTCGGCAAAGTGCTGAATTTCTCCAGCACCACCTGATGCAATCAGGGGCACGGTGCATCGCTGTCGCATGCCAAGAAGCTGCGCAACATCATAGCCTTTGCGAACGCCATCCTGATTCATGCAATTCAGGACAATTTCTCCGGCACCCCGATCCTGTACTTCGCTTATCCAGTCGCCGGTATTCCGTGATGCGGCCATGGTCTTTTCAACATCGCCGGTAAACTGGTGTACCCGGTACTCGCCATTCTCTTCGCGGCTGTCAATTCCGACAACCACGCACTGCGAGCCAAAGCGTTGTGCCAGCTCGGTGACAAGCTCCGGCCGCAACAGCGCCGGTGTATTGATTGAGACTTTGTCGGCGCCTTTGTTCAAGACTTCCTCAGCATCGCCTATCGAGCGAATACCACCGGCGACGCAAAAGGGTATATCGAGGACCGCAGCAACTTTGCTAACCCAACCACGGTCAACGCTGCGATCGCTGGGGCTCGCTGTGATGTCATAGAACACGAGTTCATCGGCACCTTCGCGGCAGTATCGGTCAGCGAGTTCGAGGATATCGCCGACGACTCGGTGCGATCGAAACTGGACGCCCTTGACGACGACGCCGTCACGGACATCGAGGCACGGAATTATGCGTTTTGCTGGAATTCTGCCACCTCGCGTTCGTTGATAGCTCCGTCTAACAAGGCACGGCCGACAATCGCCGCTGGCACACCAAGTGCGCGCAGGTCGGTCAGGTCACCGAGGTTTCGAACGCCGCCCGAGGCTTGCAACTGTATATCGGGAAATCGTCGCAAAGTCTCTTCGTACAAACTGAAGTTAGGTCCGGTCATCGCGCCATCGCGACCGACGTCGGTACACAGCACGTGATAGCGATCGGACGAACCGTAGTTCTCAAGGCACTGCCACAGGGAGATCTTCGAGTCAGCCGTCCAACCGTCCGTCGTGAGTCGAGGTACGCCGTCGACGTCCAGGCGTGCATCGAGCGCGAGGACTATCGCTTCGGCTCCGAATTCGTCAATCCAATCCTTAACGCAATCGGGTTCACTGATTGCCATGCTGCCAATGACGCATCGGCTGACCCCGGCATCCAGCCAGGCAACGATGTCTGAACGGCTGCGAATGCCACCACCAACCTGAACTGCGAGGCCGGTCTGCGCGACAATACTCGCGACAGCGCTGTGATTGGATTGCAGGCCGGACCGGGCGCCATCCAGATCGACAATATGGAGATCCGCGACGGCAAGCCGCGAAAAGTTCTGCGCAACAGCGGCAGGATCAGCGCTATAGACAGTGCTTTTTTCGAAGTCCCCCTGAAAAAGTCGGACGCACTGCCCATCCCGGATATCGATTGCTGGAATTATTTTCACGTGACACCGTGTAGAAAGTTGCGAAGAAGCATCGCACCGGCAGTTGACGATCGTTCAGGATGAAATTGCGCGGCGAAAAAATTCCGACAAGCGACGACCGATGAAAACTCGAAGCCATTCGCAGCGCCGTGAGTCGCAGTCGCGAGGGAGTACTCGGAAATCGGTAGCGCATAGCTGTGCAGGTAATAAAAAAAACTGCCGTTATCCAGGCCATCGAGGAGGGGATGTGCCTGTCGCATCTGGGTCGCGCACCAGCCCATGTTCGGGACTGGTGCTTCCGCTGTGGCCCGCAGTTTGCCGGCAACACCCGGGATAATGCCCAGGCATTCCGTATCCTCTTCGTCCGACCGATCGAACAGCAACTGCATGCCCAGGCAAATTCCGAGCACCGGCTGGCTGAGGCTTCGAATCACCTCAACAAGTCCGGCGCGCTCCAGCCGTGACATTGCGTCTTTTGCTGCGCCAACGCCTGGCAGGATGACGCGTTCGGCCGATTCAATGGTCGACCGGTCTGAGGTGAGCACCGCACCAAACTTCAGGCGTTCGAGCGCAAAGAGCAAGGACGCTATATTCGCGCCGCCGCTGTCGATGATGGCTACGCTTGTCATCAAAGCGCTCCCTTGGTCGATGGTAGGTCCGTACCGGACTTCGAGATCGCCTGCCGCAGTGCTCTGCCGACGGATTTGAATGCCGCTTCAATCATGTGATGCGTGTTTCGGCCACTCACATCAATGTGTAATGCCGCACCCAGCGACTCACTGAGGGAACGGAAGAAGTGTTCCACCATTTCGGTCGACAACTCGCCGACGTTTGGACGAGGAAAGTCCGCGCTGAATTCGAATGCGGCACGCCCGGAGAGGTCGAGCGCGACCCGGGCTTCGCTTTCGTCCATCGGCAGCAGATAGCCGTACCGCGCAATACCAAACTTGTTCCCCAAGGCCTCGCGCAACGCCGTGCCCAGGCAAATTGCGGTGTCCTCAACGGTGTGGTGTTCATCGATCTCCAGGTCGCCGTCGCAGGTCAGTTCAAGCCCAAAGCCCCCATGCTTCGCAATTTGCTCCAGCATGTGGTCATAAAAGCCAATGCCGGTGCTGATCGAGGTTCCGTCGGTACAGTCGAGGTTCACGGTGCAGCGGATGCGTGTCTCATTGGTTGTCCGCGAAACAGTCGCAACCCGATCCGAGAAGCAAAGTTTTTGAACGATGCCTGGCCACGTGAATGCAACCGGGTCATCACAGTTGATGCGCAAGCCCATGACGCCGATGCGCTCGGCGAGTTCCATGTCTGTCCTGCGATCCCCAATCACGGCCGACTGCTCAGGATTGATACTGGTAGCAGCAAGGTAGCGGGTCAGGAGCCCGGTCCGCGGTTTACGGCAGTCGCATTGGTCTTGCGGCATGTGAGGACACAGGAAAACTTCGTCAAACGTGATGCCCTGGCTGGCAAATAATTGCAGCACAAAGTTATGCGCCTTTAGAAACTGCTGCTCCGGAAATGCCTCTGTTCCGAGTCCGTCCTGGTTACTGACCATGACCAGGCGAAAGCCGTGTTGCTGCAAGCTCAGTAGTGCAGGGATAACACCGGGCACCAGCCGAACCTTGTCGATCGCGTCGACCTGGAAGTCTTCGGGTTCTTCAATCAGGGTGCCATCGCGATCAATAAACAGGACTTTCTCACCCATATCAGTCGTCCTCCAAAGACGTAAGGACCTGCAGCAATTGCGCATTCTCTGCCCGACTGCCAACGCTGATACGAATACAGTCGTCAAGTTCACCACCAAAATGACGCAACAAGACCTTGTGCGCGGTGCAGTGCTCCATGATTCGTCGCGCATCCGATACCCGGACCAGGAAAAAGTTTGCATCGCTCGGCCATACCTTGACGACGAATGGAAACGTTGCGACTGCCCGAATCAGTTTCTCGCGCTCAGTTATCAGTTCCTGAATTGCACGATCGGCAACCTCCAGGCGGTCAGCCTGAAGCCCATCCTCAACGCATTCGATGACCGGGGTAGACAAGGCGTACGGCGCCTGGATGGCGCCCAGCAGGGCGAGAACATCGGGGCTGCCCACTACTGCGCCGCAACGTGCGCCCGCAAAGCCCAGAGCCTTTGAGAGCGTCCTCAACACCAGCAGGTTGGGGTGCGCATCCACGAGGTCTACGACCGACGCCTCACGGCCGAACTCGACGTAAGCTTCATCGATGACCACAGCCGACAGGTTTTTGCGAGCTTCGATCAGGTTCAGCAGATCGTCGCGTGGAATCGTGGCGCCAGTAGGATTATTGGGCGAGCAAACAAAGATAGCTCGCGTTGCGTCGTTGCAGGCGCCCAGTAATGCATCGACGTCGACCCGGAATTCCTGCTCGGATCCGGAGGGAACCTGGATGATTTCGGCGCCCTGGACCTCGGCGTAGTGTGCGTACATCGAGAATGTCGGCGACGGCAGCACCACGTTATCCTGGCCCGCGCGGCAAAACGCCCGGGTAATCAGGTCGATTGCCTCGCTGGAGCCGCGTGTTACCAGGACCTGTTCAGCTCTGCTGCCAAAGCGTTTGGCAAGCGCTGCCTGCAAAGCGAGTGGACGAACCTCGGGGTAGCGATTCAACGGTCGTCGATAGTGTCCGGTCGAACAGGTACTCGGTGATTCGTTGGCATTCAGCCGAATCGTATCGTCCACCTGTTCAGCCGCCTGGTAGGCCTTGAGTGCCCGGATTTCCGGGCGTGCCCGACTTACGATACTCATGGAACGTTTCCCAGGCGTCTTCGTACGGCTGCCGCATGCGCATCGAGGCCTTCCATCTCGGACAGGCTGTATATCGTTGGGGCCAGTGCCAGCAGGCCGTCACGGCTGACTTCCTGTACGGTCATCTGCCGCATGAATTGCTCGACACCCAGACCGCTGTAGGTCGATGCGTATCCATAGGTTGGCAACACGTGGTTGGTTCCACTGCAATAATCACCGACAGACTCGGGCGTCCACTGGCCAACAAAAACTGAGCCGGCATTGCGAATGTCAGGCAGCAATTGACGAGAATTTTCAACCTGCATAATCAGGTGTTCCGGTGCGTAGCGATTGCTGATTTCAACGGCTGTGTCGAGGTCGTCTACGACCAGGATGCGCGAGTTCCGCAGTGCGGCGCGAGCCGTATCGGCACGTTGCAGTTCATCGAGCTGAATGGTGAGTTGCGCTTGCACTTTTTGCGCAAGTTGTGCGTCGGTTGTAACTAGAATGACCTGCGAGTCGGCGCCGTGTTCAGCCTGTGACAGCAGGTCGGCGGCGACAAACTCGGGGTTTGATGAACGATCGGCGATCACAAGAACTTCCGACGGACCTGCCGGCATGTCAATGGCCGCACCTGCCGGGTCGATACTGACGATGGCCTTTGCGGCCGTTACATAGGCGTTGCCGGGGCCGAATATTTTCAAGACTTTCGGAATACTCTCCGTGCCGTATGCCATCGCGGCTATTGCCTGGGCACCGCCGACCTTGAATACTGCTGAGACCCCGAGACGCGACGCAACGGTCAGGACCGCCGGGTCGGCCGTGCCGTCAGCGCGCGGCGGTGTGCAAATGACGACCTCCGGACAAACGGCAACTGCCGCAGGTACGGCAAGCATAATTGCGGCCGAGGGCAGCGGCGCAGTGCCTGCGGGAACGTACAGACCGACACTGTCAAGAGCATGGCTGGTACGTTCACAGCGAACGCCCGGTAGCGTGTCGATGGACAACGCGACAGGCCGTTGCAGCTCATGGAACTTGCGAACGTTTGCGATCGCGAAGTCGATAGCGGCAATTTGCGTGGCACTCAGTTGCGCGCTTGCCGCCTCAATTTCGGTCGGGTCGACGCGCGTCGTCTCAAGGGCCGCCCCGTCAAAGCGCCGTGTAAACTCAAGGAGCGCTGTATCACCTGCCTGCCGGACGCGGTCAACGATTCCGCGCGCCGATTCCAGAATGGCTTGGTCCTGCGACGCGGTCGGTCGCAACAACGCAGCCTGGCGTTGCGCATCGTCGAGGTGTGACCAGGTTTGCATCGGGATCGCCATGTCTATGCCAGCATTTTTTCAACGGGCAACACCAGCAGCGAACTTGCACCAGCCGCTTTGAGATTCTCAAGTGTTTCCCAGAAAACGTTCTCGCGACACACCGCGTGAATGGCAACCCGGTCGCCACCACCCTCCAGTGGCATGACGGTCGGGGCTTCCGCGCCCGGGAGCAGGGCACGTATTTCGGGTAACGCCGAACGTGGCGCGTGCAGCATGATGTATTTGCTGTCGTGCACCTTCAGCACACCGTCCAGTCGCTGGATGATCTTGTCGACGAGCGCCTGCTTTTCGTCACCCAGCGGCTCGAGCGTCTGAATGACGACCGCCTCGCTTTGCATCAGAACCTCAACCTCACGCAGACCATTTGCCGCCAGCGTGCCACCGGAGGACACCAGGTCGCAGATGAAGTCAGCGCGCCCCAGTTTGGGAGCTATTTCGACTGCGCCCGAGAAATAAACCGGTTCTGCATCGATGTTTTTAAGATTAAGGTAGTTTCTGAGTAAACTGACATAACTCGTTGCAATTTTAGTCTTTTCCAAAGATTCCGGGCCAAGATATTCTCTGCCATCCGGCGCCGCAATTGACAGCCGGCAATGGCCGAACTCGAGCTCGAATATTTGTTTGAATTGTCCGCTTGCACCGTTCTGCTCCAGCGCCAGGCGCTTTTCCTCAACGATGTTCAAGCCGACAATGCCGAGGTCGCAGACGTCGTCGCCAACCAGTCCGGGGATATCGTCATCTCGCACCAGTAGCAGGTCGATCGGCATATTCTCGCCGTAACAAATCAACTGGTCCTTGCTCTTTGTGACTTTGAGTCCACAGCGTTCGAGAAGATCGATGGAGTGATCAGTCAGGCGCCCTTTTTTTTGCACCGCAATCTTGATGCGCTGCGCGGAGTGTTCCATTGGAGTTCCTTCAGTGAGAGCTGCGTTCGAGCGCAGTCTGGTAGCCGCCACTTCCCGCGATGAGACAGCGCGCGACACGGCCGATGGTGGTCACGCTGACCCCCGTAAGGTCGTGTATTTTTCGGTAGGGGAGATCTTTTTGCAGATACAGAACCACTTGCCATCGATCGACAAGCGCCTGCAGTTCCGCCGGCGAGCACAGATCTTCGAAGAACATCCGGCACTCGGCCTTCGAATCAAGCGAATTAATGGCCTCAAACAACGCGTTTTCAGCACGAGCTTGCTGACGTTGGCTTTCTTCTCGATTCGGCTTCATCGTCCCGGGAGATGTATCAATGTAATAACGTACTAGCACACTATGACAGAAAGCCGGTGCTGGCAAGCTTTGTTTTCGGTTTCTTTTGTTACTAATAAAATTGACTCCGCGCCCTTGACCGACGCCACTGAAGAAACATAGACTTGCCGAAACTCATCGAGACCGGTCGAGGGATAGGCCCGACGACGCCGGGGCAACCTTCAGAGCTAACCACTCTGAAAAGGTGCCAACTCCTGCGATGCCTTGTTCAGTAATCTGGCGGCATCGAATGATGAGGGTAACTGCAACGTCCAGTGAAGGACGAAGGGCAGTACATCCCTCCCTTGCGGGCTTCGCAGGATTCCGATGAGAAGTAACGGAACATTATGCGGAGACCGACAATGAAATCCCGAGCAAGCAAAGCCACCCTGGCAGTTCGTGCGTCCATCGAATCCGATACGCAACATGGCGCGGTCGTGCCCCCGTTGCATCTGTCATCGAATTTCGCGTTTGCAGGTTTCGGCGAGAAACGAACCTACGACTACACGCGCTCCGGGAATCCAACGCGCGATGCCCTGGCAGATGCGTTGACAGAACTCGAGGGCGGTGCGGGTGCAGTCGTCACTTCGTCCGGCATGGCGGCATTGACGCTGCTGACGCAGCTGCTGTCACCGGGCGATACGATTATTGCGCCGCATGATTGTTACGGCGGTACCTTCCGTCTCCTGGAACAGCAGGCGAAAAAAGGCCTCTTTGACGTTAAGTTTGTTGACCAGGGCGATGAAGAGGCGCTGGTAGCAGCCTGTGCCTGTCGACCGCGGATCATCCTGACCGAAACGCCGTCAAATCCGCTGCTACGAATTGTCGATATCCAGAAAATCGCGTCGATCGCCAGCAGCGCCGGCGCGTTGTTTGCTGTCGACAACACGTTTCTCTCACCGGCATTGCAGAATCCCATTGAATTTGGCGCCGATCTCGTTGTGCATTCGACAACCAAATACATCAATGGACATAGCGATGTCGTGGGCGGGTGTGTCGTTGCGGCAACCGAGGAACTGGCTGAAACCATGAGCTATTGGGCGAACTGCATCGGTATCACGGGTGCTCCGTTCGACAGTTTTCTGACGCTGCGAGGCATTCGCACGCTGCATCCACGCATTCGACTGCACGAGGAAAACGCCTGCCGGATTGCCTCGGTACTGGACGGGCATGCAGCAGTCGAGACGGTCTATTACCCGGGCCTGGAATCTCACCCCGGACACGAAATCGCGAAAAAGCAACAAAGGGGATTCGGCGGCATGGTCAGCTTCGATCTGGCGGGAGGCGAATTGGCTGTCCGGGCATTTATCGCAAGCCTGCAATACTTTTCCCTGGCCGAGTCGCTCGGCGGGGTGGAAAGCCTGGTCTGCCATCCCGCATCAATGACCCATGCGCCGGTATCCGAAGCCGCGCTTGCTGAAGCCGGCATCGGCGGCAACCTGATTCGACTGTCAATCGGCCTCGAAGCAAGCGACGATCTGGCGGCCGATATTCTGGCCGCACTGGATTGCGCGCAAAAGGCCGCTGAATTGCCGTCAGTTGCGGCGGCTTGCGCCTAATACATTTTTCACGTGAGCCTGCCTGACAGAATTCAGAAAAGTATCGCGCCGAGTACCCGATACCTGGCAGTACAAGAGCCGCTGCAGCTGGAATGCGGCGACGCCTTGAGCGACGTACAAATCGCTTACCAGACCTGGGGCGACAGACGAAACGCGGACCGTAGTACGGTGCTTATCTGCCATGCGCTGACCGGATCCGCAGACGTCGATTCCTGGTGGCCCGGCATTATTGGCAAGGACAAAGCGTTTGATCCTGATCGCGACTTCGTTATTTGTTCCAATATTCTCGGTAGTTGCTACGGAACGACCGGGCCTCTGGCGCAAAAGCCGGGCACCGATGAAGTTTACCGCTCGGCTTTCCCGCGCATTTCAGTCAGGGACATGGTCGAGTTGCAGCGAATTCTTCTCGACTCTTTGGGTATCGAGAGAGTTGAGCTTGTCGTCGGTCCATCGCTCGGTGGCATGCAGGCGCTGGAATGGGCAGCGACCTATCCCGACCGGGTTGGCGCAATAGTGCCGATTGGCGTTGGCGGGCGCCACTCTGCGTGGTGCATCGGCATCAGTGAGGCACAGCGCGCCGCAATTGCAGCCGATCCAAACTGGAAGCAGGGCCTTTACAGCGAGGACGCTCGTCCGACGCAGGGTCTGGCCGCCGCACGCATGATGGCCATCTGTACCTACCGCAGCTGGAAAAGTTTCGACACACGTTTTGGACGTGATCAGCGAGCCGATGGCAACTACCAGATTCAGTCGTATCTCGAACACCAGGGCCAGAAGATCAATGATCGTTTCGACGCCAATACCTATGTCACGCTGACGCATGCTATGCACACGCATGATCTGTCTCGCGGTCGTGGCGATGACTACCCCAACGTGCTGCGATCAATTCGTCAGCCGGCGCTGGTCGTTTCGGTCAGTTCGGATGCACTGTATCCGCCGGAGGAACAGGAACTGCTGGCCAGGGAATTACCCAATGCCCGCTATGAAGTGTTGTCCTCAGTGCACGGGCACGACGGGTTCTTGATTGAAACAGCGGCTTTGGGCAACCTGATTAAAGGTTTTCGCCACCAGGCTCTGGCAGGCGGGCAGAAGACCCTATCCTAGTCCGCCAATGATTTCGGCGGTCATCTCGCTGGTGCTGATTTGCGATTCACCCCTGGCAACAATATCAGCCGTTCTTGCTCCGTTGGTGATCGCTCGCTCGATTGCTTTTTCAACCGCAACAGCTTCCCGCTCCAGGCCGAGGCTATGGCGAAGCAGCAGCGCCGCACTCGCGATTGCAGCACAGGGGTTGGCAATGCCCAGGCCCGCGATATCGGGTGCCGAACCGTGAATTGGCTCATACAGCCCTTTTGACGAGTCGCCCAGCGATGCGGATGGCAACATGCCAAGCGAACCTGTCAGCATTGACGCCTCGTCAGTCAGGATGTCACCGAACATATTCTCGGTCACAATGACATCGAAGTCTGACGGGCGGCTGAGCAGGTGCATGGCGGCGGCGTCGACCAACAGCGTTTCCAGTTCAATAGCGCTGAATTCGTCTCGCATAAGGCGATTGGTCACGTCACGCCACAGGCGCGAAGTTTCAAGGACGTTGGCCTTGTCCACCGAGCAAAGCCTGCCACGGCGCTCGCCGGCGAGTTTCGCAGCCATGCGCACAATCCGTTCAATTTCGGCAACGGTATACACGCATAAATCACTCGCGGAATCAGCATCGCGGCTCTTTTTACCGAAATAAATACCGCCGGTCAGTTCCCGGACGACAATCAGGTCGACACCGGCAAGAATTTCCGGCCTCAAGGGTGACGCGCCCACCAGTTCCGGATAAATCTTGACGGGCCGAAGATTTGCGAACACGTTGAGTGTCGCGCGCAATTTCAGTAATCCCTGTTCGGGCCGAACAGTTGCATTCGGATCCGACCATTTGGGGCCGCCAACGGCGCCAAGAAAAACAGCATCCGCCGAATTGCAGCAGTCGATCGTCGCGGCAGGAAGCGGGTCACCTGTTTGGTCAATCGCGATCCCACCGATCAGTTGTTCATCGAAGTGAAACTTGTGATCAAATTTTCGGGCAACAGCGTCGAGAACCTCGCGAGCGCTGTTGGTGACATCCGGGCCAATTCCATCACCCGGCAACAACGCAATCAAGGCCTCCAACGTCTGTTCTCCTCAAACTTTTCTATTGCCGGCGCCTGTTGGCGGATATAACCGAGCTGATCGATCCCGTTCAAAAGACAATAGCGGGAGAAGCCGTCAATCGGGAATTCGACAACGAGATCATTGCCGATGGTCAGTGTTTTCTGCTCGATATCAATCGCGACATCAATGCCGGGATTGGCGAGCAAATGATCGTGCGTTCTTCGATCAACAACGACAGGAATGAAGCCATTCTTCAACGCGTTATTCCTGAAAATGTCGGCGATCTCGGTGCTGATCACGGCTCTAAGACCATAGTCCAGCAGTGCCCACGGCGCATGTTCCCGGGACGACCCGCAACCGAAATTGTTACCCGCAACCAGGACGTGGCAACCCCTGGCAGCAGGTGAATTCAACTCAAACTCCGGCTTATCCCGACCGTCCGCATGGCGGCGCAGGTCATTGAACAGGAATTGGCCCAGTCCTTCGCGCGACGTGGTCGTCAGGAAGCGCGCTGGAATGATCTGATCCGTGTCAATGTCCGTTGTTGGCATGACAACGGTACGAGACCGAATTGTTTTGACGGACTGCATGACTAATTTCCCAGGAAAGGGCGGGGGTCGGCGACCGTGCCACAAATAGCCGATGCGGCGGCCGTCATCGGACTCGCCAATACTGTTCTTGCTCCCATACCTTGTCGCCCTTCGAAATTTCGATTGCTGGTACTGACGGACAATTTCCCCCGTCCGACCGTGTCGCCGTTCATACCAATACACATCGAACAGCCGGCCTCGCGCCACTCAGCTCCTGCATCGATGAACACCTTGTCGAGTCCGAGAGCCTCGGCCGCTTTCTTGATCTGCTGTGAACCCGGAACGACCAGCATTCGGACGCCGGCCGCAATCTTCTGGCCTTGCAGGATGCTAGCCGCTTCTTGCAGGTCGGATAATCGCGAGTTGGTGCAGCTGCCAAGAAAAACGACGTCGACGCTTGTCTGGGTCATCGGTTTACCGGCCTCAACCTGCATGTAGTTGAGCGCTTTGCGAAAACTCGGATCTGAGCTGTGATCCGGAACCGGCTCGTCGATCCCGACGACCATGCCCGGATGCGTTCCAAACGTGACCATTGGCTTGAGCTTGCTGGCATCAACATCGACGGACTTGTCGAACCTTGCACCGTCGTCGGTGTAAAGCTGTTGCCAGCGCTTGAGCGCAACGTCCCAGTCCTTGCCCCGGGGTGCACGAGGTCGGTTCCTGAGATACTCGTACGTCGTGTCATCCGGCGCAATCAGCCCCGCACGGGCGCCTGCCTCTATCGACATATTGCAAACTGTCATTCTTGCATCCATGCCCAGGTCTTCGATGGCCTCTCCGCGATACTCGATGACATGACCGGTGCCGCCGTTGACGCCAATCTTGCCAATAATGCCCAGCACGAGATCCTTGGCGCCGACGCCGTGACCCAGGCGTCCCGCAACATTGATCGCCAGTGTTTTGGGCTTGCGTTGCAACAGGCATTGCGTCGCGAGCACATGGCCAACTTCGGTCGTACCGATGCCGAAGGCGAGGGCACCAAAGGCACCATGCGTCGACGTATGGCTGTCGCCGCAAACAATCGTCTTGCCCGGTTGAGTCGCGCCCAGTTCCGGCCCGATAACATGCACTATCCCACGTTCCACCGATTCAAAGCCCAGCAGTTCGATACCGAACTCCCGGCAATTGGCCTCCATTTGACGCACCTGCATCGCGGCACCGTCTCCGACGATCTCGAGGTCTTTGAATGACGCAATCGGCGTGGTCGGTGTCGAATGATCCATGGTCGCCAAGACCAGGTCGGGCCTGCGAACGGGTAAGCCTTGCGAGCGCAACAAGGAAAAGGCCTGGGGCGTCGTGACTTCGTGAATAATGTGCAAGTCGATGTAAAGAATCGCCGGCGTATCAACGGTTTCTTCAACGACAACGTGCTCGTCCCACAGCTTTTCAAACAGGGTTTTCTTCAAGGTCACGATTGCCTACCGTCAAGCGATTGTTTAGATCGTTGCATGCGCTGATTGTGTATTGCTACCCGGAGCATCGCCACGTGCACGGCGACGCAATGTTCGGTTCATAACCTCAAGGCACGCACGACACCCGGCTTCGACGATATCGACACTCGCGCCTCGGCCACGGAAACTCATGCCATCAACCTCGACACTGACCGTGACTTCGCCCTGAGCGTCCTCGCCAATCGAGGCGCTGTGAAGTTCAAAATTCTTCAGCACCATATCGACACCGGTAGCCTGTTCAAGCGCCTGCACCGCTGCGGCGATCGGGCCGTCGCCGAGTGCGGACTCGCTGACCAGTTTGCTGTCCTGGTCAATCAGAGTAACGGTAGCTGTGGCTGGTTGATCCGTGTGCGTTTGCACCTCCAGCGACTGCAGGGTCCAGGGCCCCGACGATGCGCCACCTGCATTCATGATGATGGCTTCGATATCGCCGTCGTAGACATCCTTTTTCTTATCCGCAAGCTTCTTGAATTCCTGGAACGCACGATTGGTTTCAAATTCGTCGAGATCGAAGCCAAGCTCAACCACTCGGTCGCGGAATGCGTGACGCCCGCTGTGCTTGCCCAGAATAAGGCTCGACTTGCTTAGCCCGACATCCTCGGGCCGCATGATTTCGTACGTTGAGGCGTGCTGCAGCATGCCATGCTGATGAATTCCGGCTTCGTGTGCGAAAGCGTTTTCGCCGACGATGGCTTTGTTGCGTGGCAGATGCATGCCGGTAATATTCGATACAAGCCGCGACGTCGGGTAAAGCTTCGTCGAATCGACATTTGTCTCAAGACCGAAAAATTCTTCGCGAGTCTTGATTGCCATTACAACCTCTTCGAGGCTGCAATTGCCGGCACGTTCGCCAATACCGTTTATTGTACATTCGACCTGCCGGGCACCTGCGCCGACGGCAGCGAGGCTATTTGCAACTGCCATGCCCAGGTCGTCGTGGCAATGAACACTGAGGACGATATCGTCGATCCTTGCCACGTGTTCCTTTAAATACCGAAACAAGCGATCAAACTCCGCCGGCACCGTATAGCCAACCGTGTCCGGAATATTAACGGTCGTCGCACCGGCCTCGATCGCAGCCGAAACCACCTCAGCCAAATAGGACAGCTCGGTCCTTGAAGCATCTTCGGGCGAAAATTCCACGTCGTCGCACAATTCTCGTGCCATTTTGATGGCCCCAGCGGCACTCTTGATGATTTCTTCTTTGGCCATCTTCAGTTTGTGCTCGCGATGAATGGCGCTGGTCGCAACAAAAACGTGTATCCGGTGTCGATCAGCGCCCTTGACCGCCGCATGGACCTTTTCGATGTCCGCCGGATTACACCGCGCCAAACCACAAATAACCGGACCGAAATTGCGCTCGGCAATCGCTTTGACCGATTCGAAATCACCTGGCGATGCCGCTGGAAAACCCGCCTCGATAATGTCCACATTGAGCTCGCTCAGTGCTTTGGCAACGCGAAGCTTCTCACCAAGCGTCATACTGCAACCCGGGGCCTGCTCGCCATCCCGAAGCGTAGTGTCAAATATGCGTATTCTGTTTTCCGCGCGTGTGTCAGACATCGAAGTATTCCCGCTTGGTGAATTTATTCTTCCAGCCAATCCATCCGGCCACGAAGATCGGCACCGACCTTTTCAATTGGATGATCCAGGTCGGCCTGCATCATGCGCTTGAATTCGGGCATGCCATTTTCATTTTCCTTAATCCAGTTTCGGGCGAACGTACCATCCTGGATATCACCCAGGATCGCCTTCATCGCTGCACGTGAATTGTCGTCAACCACACGTGGGCCGCTGATCATGTCACCCCAGGCCGCCGTGTCGCTGATAAATTTGTGCATTTTCTTGAGGCCACCTTCGTGCAACAGGTCGACAATAAGCTTTAGCTCATGCATGACTTCGTAGTAAGCAACTTCCGGTTGGTAGCCTGCTTCGACCAGCGTTTCGAATCCGGCCACGATCAATTCGGTTGCGCCGCCGCACAGGACCGCCTGTTCGCCGAACAAATCGGTTTCAGTTTCCTCAGCAAAGGTTGTTTCGATAACGCCTGCGCGCGCGCCACCAATTCCGGCTGAGTAGGCCAGTGCAGTCTTCAATGCATTGCCGGTTGCGTCCTGACTGACAGCCACCAGGCAGGGCACGCCGTGACCCTCCTCATACTGCCGGCGAACAAGCCCGCCAGGGCCCTTGGGAGCAATCAGCGCGACATCGAGATCCGCTCGGGGCGCCACCTGTTCATAGTGAATCGCAAAACCGTGCGCGAACAACAACAAAGCACCTTGAGCGATATCATCCACGACCGCCTGGTAAAGGCTCTTTTGCACCATGTCCGGTGTGAGGAACATGACGACAGCGGCGTCCTTTACCGCATCGTTGGGCTCCTGAACAGACAGTCCGTCGGCACTCGCCTTGTTCCAGCTCGCACCGCTGGGCCGCAGACCGACAACCACATCAAAACCACTGTCCTTGAGGTTCAGTGCGTGGGCGCGGCCCTGGCTGCCATAGCCGAGAATTGCGATTTTTCGATCGGCCAGCACGGTGGTGTCGACGTCTGCTTCTGAATACATTTGCATGGTGGGTCCTTAAGGTCTTCTGGCAATTGAGATAAAAAAAAACCCCACTATCCATTGGAATGCGGGGTTTGCGTTGTCTTCAGGAAATTACGCGCTACCCGCTGTGCCTCTTGATAAGAAGCAGCCGGCTACGAAGCACAAGCAGTGCAAGGATCAGAACGGTGGCGCATGAAAAAACCATATCGGCGAATCATGTTGTAAGGTCAGAATGATGTCAACCGCGATTTAAACAGTTACGGCTGTTACTAAAGAACACAGATGAAGTGCAAAATCTAAGCTCATAATTACAAACTACTTTATGGTTGCCGCAGGCACGAACAACGGATATCTTACGCGGGTTCCCGATGCAAGCGTCGAAACACAAATGCAAGATTTGCGGCGAAAACATTTGAGGGACGGGGCAGGCAAAGATCGAAACGCACGGAATGGCTGCTACCTTGTCATAAAACTTATGTAGTTGTTGGGCTGGCGATATGCAGGCCATGTGGTATTCTTGCCGAAGTAGGCAGGGGACCAAGAATAACAAGAGGAAGCAGGTGTCGGGGAAACTCAGGCGGGAAGTCTGAGGAAGCCGGATTGAATAGAGAGAAAAGGTTCCAAAAATTTCATCGCCGCGCGGCGAAGGTGGAGAGGGCCGCGTGCGCATTTGGGGATGCTTTCAGCATTTCCCGTTTTCATTTGTGCATGTATTCAACAATACGTTGCATCCCTCTCCATAATTTTAATTACAACATTACGACCCTTAAGGAGCGTTCATGAAACACTGCATTAGCAGCAGTCGGCGCATAACCAAAGTTCTATTCGTAACCACGGTGATGGCAATATCCGGCAGCGTTTTCGCTCAATCCGTCGATCAGGTGCTCCAAGCTGATCAACGTCGGTTGAATCTGGCTCAACAATCGCAGGAACGTATCAACACCGTCGTGCAAGGTACGCGATCCCTGGAAGATCAGTACAGGGCGATTAACAAAGAGATCGACGGACTCAAGGTCTATAACCGGCTGATGCGTGCCCAGGTTGAGGGTCAGACCGCCACGCTGGAAGACATCGGTCTGTCGATGGATCAGGTCGACGTAATCAATCGTCAAATCTTCCCGTTAATGGAACGAATGATTGATGGCCTGGACCAGTCGATCAAACTCGACGTTCCGTTCCTGATGGAGGAACGTACCGGGCGAGTCGATAACCTCAAAGACATCATGTCGCGCTCCGACGTCAGTGTTGCGGAAAAATTCCGCAAAGTGATGGAGGCGTATCAAATTGAAAATGAATACGGATCGACGATTGAAGACTATAAACAGTCGCTCACCATCGATGGTGCAACCCGTTCGTTCAACATGCTCCGCATTGGCCGTATTGGCCTCTACTTCCAGTCTGATGACACGAAGATTACAGGACGATGGGACAACGATAACCGAACCTGGGAAATCGACAATTCGGCTCGAAACGAAGTTCGCAAGGGTCTCAGGGTAGCGCGCCAGTTGGTCGCTCCGGAACTCATCATAATCCCGGTTTCTGCAGCGGAGGGCGCGTAAATGAAACGCATTACACTCATTATAGCGGCCGGCATCCTGAGCCTTGGCTTTGCAACAGCAAATGCACAACAGGACGAAGATGCACGCAGCATGGCGGAACTGCTTCGCCTTATCGAGCAAGGACAGGCACGCGATTCGCAGGAAGCGCGTCAGCGTGAAGCAGCCTTTGCTCAGGCACGTAACAACCAGCAATCGCTGTTAAACCAGGCACGCGCAGAACGCACGCGTGAGGAAAACACGAGTGCTTCACTTGAACAACAGTTCGAAGACAACCAACAAAAAATCATTACTGCCCGGCAGGCTCTCGATGAGCGACTGGGTGCTCTGAAAGAGCTGTTTGGTGTATTGCAGACTGTTTCCGGCGACACGCAGGGTCGATTCAGCGAATCCCTGACCAATCTGCAATATCCGGATCGCGGTGAATTCCTGGTTGAGCTCGGCAGCAAAATGGCCGGCGCCAGCAGTCTCGCATCGATTGAAGACATCGAAAAACTGTGGGAAATGCTGCAGCGCGAGATCGTCGAGTCCGGCCGGGTTGTGCGTTTCAACCACCTGGTCACCAAGGCGGATGGCGAAGAAGCAGACATGGAAGTGGTTCGTGTCGGTGCTTTCAACCTGGCGTCTGACAACGGCTATCTCGAATACGACGCCAACGAAGGCTCAATTTCAGAACTGCTGCGCCAACCGGACGGTCGTTATCTCGGCACGACGGCTGACATGATGGACGCTGCACCGGGTGAGGTTGTTGATTTCGGTATCGACGTAACACGCGGCAGCATTCTTGGCTTGTTGGTCGAATCGCCGACAATCAGGGATCGCATTGAACAGGGCGGCATCGTCGGATACTGCATTATCGCTCTCGGTATAGTTGGACTCCTGATCGCAATCTGGCGTTGGATTGGCCTGTCCGGCGACAGCCGCAAGGTTGCAGCCCAGCTGAAACGTGAAACGGCGAGCACTGATAATCCTCTGGGACGAGTCCTGGCTGCCTACGAAAGTAACCGTGGAGCAGATACCGAAACCATTGAGCTCAAACTTAGTGAGGCGGCATTGAAAGAAATGCCTGGCCTCACCAAAGGTCTGCTCTTCATCAAGGTTGTCTCGGCCGTTGCACCTCTTATGGGTCTGCTCGGTACGGTTACCGGTATGATCAAGACCTTCCAGGTCATCACGCTCTACGGTGCAGGCGATCCGAAGATGATGGCCGGCGGTATTTCACAAGCCCTGATGACAACTGTACTGGGCCTCGTTGTTGCCATTCCGATGGTTCTGCTGCACACGATCGTGAGCGGCCAAAGCCGAAAGATTGTCAACATCCTCCAGTCCCAGAGTGCAGGCCTCGTTGCCCAGCATTCTGAGAAGCATGGCTAAAGGCCGAAAGGAGTCGAAATGCTTTGGGTTCTAGACAGCTTCGAAGCCATTAGAGACTTCATGAGTCTGGGTGGCCCGGTTCTCCGGGCCATTGCCGTGACTATCTTTCTGATGTGGGTGCTAATCGTCGAGCGAATCATGTTTTTTCGCTCAACGATGAAAGATATGTCGCGTGAGATTCATGACAACTGGGAGTCTCGGAACGAACGCAAGTCCTGGGCGGCACATCAGATTCGCGAGTTGATGATTTCGCGATTTGATGAAGCCTCTAACCGTGGGATTAATGTAATCCAGACGCTGGTCGCTCTTTGTCCGTTGCTCGGCCTTCTGGGCACCGTAACCGGCATGATCAGCGTGTTTCAGGTCATGGCAGTTTCCGGATCCGGAAACGTCCGCGCAATGGCTGCCGGTGTTTCACAGGCGACAGTTCCGACGATGGCGGGAATGGTCGGGGCGCTTTCAGGCGTTCTGCTTGTTACTTTGCTCAGCCGACGTGCGGCGCGTGAAGTTGAGTTCCTTGAGGACTCGCTCACGATGGACCACTAAGGAATACGAATGCGTAAGACTGAACTATCGATGGGGCATGACGATGAAGGTGATGAAATCAACCTGACGCCGATGCTCGACGTTGTATTCATCATGCTCATCTTCTTTATCGTTACGGCTTCCTTTATCAAGGAGGCGGGAATTGACGTTAATCGGCCGGACGCTCCGGTAACGGAGACCAAACCGGAGGATGCGAATATTCTCGTGGTGATCAATGCACAGGATGAAATCTGGATCGACCGACGATTGATCGACCCTCGGGCCGTACGCGCCAATATTGAGCGCCTGCATGCGGAGAACCCGCAAGGCTCGGTGGTTATCCAGGCCAATAAGAAGTCGACCAACAAGATGCTGGTATGGGTAATGGACTCCACTCGCAGTGCCGGGGTGTACAGCATTTCCATAGCGGACCAGGGCTGAGCGGGAACTCAACAGGAAACCATCATGCGTAAGAAACATTCATTGGGCCAGGAAGAAGAAAGCGAGGAGATCAATCTGACTCCAATGCTTGACGTCGTCTTCATCATGCTCATTTTCTTTATTGTGACTGCGACCTTTATTAAGGAAGCAGGTATTCAGGTCGAACGCCCGGATACCTTTACGGCAGACACGCAGGACGATGCGGCAATCCTGATCGCAATCAGTGCGAGCGACGAAATCTGGATCGATCGAAAGGAAAGGGAACCACAAGCAGTCCGGGGCGTTATTGAAAGACTGCACGCCGAGAATCCCAAGGGTTCAATTGTCATCCAGGCCGACGAGGATTCGACGAATGAAAAGCTCGTCATGGTCCTGGAGGCGGCCAAAGCCGCCGGTGTCACCAACGTATCCATTGCGGCGGACAACAACTAGGAACATCACAGCGCGGGAACTGTCAAATAGACCAGGTTCGCCTGGCATGACTGAGACGAAGCAGCGCAGGCTGCTGAGGAGAACTGGACCATGATAGGTCGATATGTATTTTCAATCGTAATAGGTACTGTGGTTACGCTGAGCCTGTTGTTCATCATGCAACTGCTCATCGTTACCGGTAAGCAGGCTTTGACGGACCCGCGCGAGCGGCACAAGCTTGAATTCGTTCGCGTAAAACGAAATGAGAACGTAAATACCCAGGACCTCACGCCTGAGAAGCCACCAAAACCACCCGAGACTCCGCCGGAAACGCCACCACAGGATATGGACAATATCGATCCTGATGCGCCGTCTATCGACATTCCGGCGCCGACCGTCTCGGCAGATACCAATATTGGCGGTCCTGGCGGCATGAACATCGCGGAGGGCGACTACCTGCCCATCGTTCGAGTTGCACCGGTTTATCCATCACGCGCACTGTCGCGCGGGCTTGAGGGCTTCGTCGACATGTCATTTACTGTGACAACGGCGGGAACCGTCAAGGACCCGATCGTTCTTCAGTCAACGAGCAGTCTCTTTGAGCGAGCTGCCGAACGTGCGGTATTGAAGTTCAAATACAAGCCACGCGTTGTTGATGGCGTACCCGTTGAAGTAAAGGGTGTTAAGACACGTATCACCTTTGAACTCGAAGATTAAGGTCGGTAGATAACCACTGGCGGGAAATCTATCCAAAGGATATTTTCAGTATGAATACTAGTCATCGAATCTCTCTCAAACTGTGCATGGTGTTACTGGCGGGTATGCTCGCCAGTGGCGGCGCGTTCGCCCAGGGCAGCGGACAGGCCGACAAAGACGACGATACGAAAACCAAGCAAGCGCAAGCAGTCAGCAAGGAAGTCTATGAAAAAATTCTTGCTGCACAGGAAATGGTTGACGCCAAGGACTATCAAGGTGCACTGCGCTCCCTGAACAGCCTGTACAACCCCGACAAGCTGACAGAGTATGAGCAGGCAAACGTACTCAATTACCTGGGTTTTGTTCACTACAATATGGACAACATGCCGCAGGCCATTGCAACGTACAAAAAGCTGCTGGCTATCCCCAGTCTTGAGCCGCAAATGGCGAAGTCCACGACTTTCACCATGGCGCAGCTGCTAACCGTCGAAGAAAAGTATGGCGAGGCATTAACGACCATCAACAAATGGTTCACGCTGGAGTCCAATCCGGCACCGGAGCCATTCATCCTCAAAGCGCAGATTCTGTACAACCTGAATCGCTACAAGGAGATGGTCGAGCCGATTGAAACGGCAATGAAGGTTGCGACAAGCCGCGGCAAGCCGTTGAAAGAGGATTGGTACAACTTGCTGAACTTCGCCTATTTTCAGGAAGAAAATTACGCCAAGGTGCGCGACATCCAGATGACCTTGCTGGAGAACTGGCCCAAGAAGCGCTACTGGAAGTCACTGGCCGGCGCGTTTACCGAATTGGGGCAGGATGACAAGTTGATCTATGCCTACGACGCAGCGTTCACGCAAGGCATGCTCGAAGCCGAAGCTGAGTTCGTCACCATGGCGCAGCTTTTCATGCAGGCCGAAGTTCCCTACAAGGCAGCGACATTGCTGCAGGAAAAAATCGACGCCGGCGTCTTGACCAAGAATGAGAAGAATTACCGTTTGTTGTCCCAGGCATGGCAACTTGCCCAGGAAGATGCAAAGGCGATTCCCGCATTAAAAGCGGCAGCCGCGCTTGCTGACCACGGTGAGCTTGACGCACGACTGGCAAACTCGTACCTGAATATCAGTGATTACGGCAATTGCGTGACATCAGCGCGAAGTGCTGCGCGAAAAGGCGGCCTCAAGAGCCCTGACAATATTCAGATCACCCTGGGTATGTGCCTGTACAATGAGCGCAAGTACGAAGAATCCAAAGCCGCATTTCGTGAAGCAGGCAAAGTTCCACGTTCACAGCGGACTTCCAATCAGTGGATCCGTGTCATTGACGCTGAAATCGAGCGCAATCGCCAGATTCGCCTGGCGGAAGAGGCTGCCCAGAAAAAGCGCAAGGAAATCGAAACTCGCAAAGCCAACGCTGCGCGTGCTTAGCATTTAAAGCGACAGTCGCCTCAAAGGGCGTTGACCGTAACCGGTCAGCGCCCTTATTATTTCGCGCCTTCGAAACCAGGAAATCAGCAATGCCGAAAATTATCTACATTACTCCGGATGGAATACGACACGAAGTTGAGGTTGAAAATGGCTACTCCGTCATGGAAGGCGCCATCAACAATAATATTGACGGCATTGTGGCTGAATGCGGCGGCGCCTGTGCGTGCGCGACCTGTCACAGCTATATTGACGACGCGTGGCTTGAAAAGGTCGGCGAAATGGACGATATGGAAGACAGCATGCTGGACGCTGCGTTTGAACGGAAAGACAATAGCCGACTGACATGCCAGATCGAAGTATCCGACGAGCTTGATGGGTTAATCGTGCACGTCGCCGAGAACGACAACTAGAATCCTTGAAGGAGCGCTCAAAATGACAATATCTGCGGGTGAGAAAATGCCGTCTGGAACTTTCGGCATCATGACAGACGCTGGACCCGGTGCAATGTCAACGGATGAACTGTTCGCTGGCAAGAAGGTCGTGCTGGTGTCAGTCCCCGGTGCATTCACGCCAACCTGCTCAATGAATCATCTGCCAGGATTCATCGAGCAAGCGACAGCCATTAAATCGAAGGACGTCGACACAATCGCCTGCATGGCGGTCAACGATGTCTTTGTTATGGACGCCTGGGGCAAGGATCGTGGTGTCGGTGACGACGTGCTGATGCTCGCTGACGGCAATGGTGAGTACGCACAAGCCCTGGGGCTCGAGCTTGATGCCAGTGGCTTTGGGATGGGCAAGCGTGGACAGCGATTTGCAATCGTTGTTGACGACGGTGTGGCAACCCATGTCGCGGTTGAAGCACCGGGCAAATTTGAAGTCAGCAAGGCTGAGGCGATTCTGGCGGCGCTTTGACGGGAACCGGGTGACCGCCACCCTTTTTTCAAAGGGCGTCGGTCAGTTCCGGTACGATGCTAAAAAGATCGCCGGCGAGGCCGATGTCGGCGACTTCAAATATCGGCGCTTCTTCGTCCTTGTTAATCGCGACAATCGTGCCGGCATCCTTGATGCCGGTCAGGTGCTGAATAGCACCGGATATACCAATCGCAATGTACAGATCCGGTGCAATGATCTTGCCAGTCTGCCCAACCTGCATTTCGTTCGGTACATAGCCTGCATCCACAGCAGCTCGCGATGCGCCTACGCCGGCACCAAGCTTGTCGGCCAGCTTGTAGATAATGTCAAAATTTTCACTACTGCCGAGCGCGCGACCACCGGACACCACGCGGCTGGCAGTCTGAAGATCCGGCCGATCCGATGCGCCAGACTGGATATCGACGAAGCGGGTATGTGTCGGTAATTCTACATTGAGCTCCGTTTTGCTAACCGGGGCCGAATTGCCGCCGGCCGCTGCGGAGTATGAAGCGGTCCGGACGGTAGCCACGATGATCTGATCAGGCTGCGCCTCAACCGTCAAAACCGCGTTACCCGCATAAACCGGTCGTTTAAAGCGATGACTGCCCAATACCGTCATGATATCGCTTATCTGGTTGACGCCCAGCAACGCAGCAACGCGGGGCATCAGGTCTTTACCGAACGTCGTCGACGGCCCGAGAACATGCGAATAAGCATCGCTGAGCGCTACGATTTGGGGTGCCAGCGTAGCGGCGAGCAAGTGGCTGTTTTCCTCACGCTCAACCGTCAACACACGAGTGACAGACTGAATGTCCGCAGCTTGAGCTGCAATTTCGCTGGCGGATGAGGCAAATACGGCGACATCGATCTCAGCCCCTTCGATTCCGGCGGCACAAGAGACGACTTTCGCGGTACTCGGATTCAGTTCCACACCATCGTGCTCGGCAATCACTAATATTTTTGACACTAGATCAGTCCTTTGTCTTTAAGTGCGGCGACAAGTCCCGCGACATCGTCAACCATAATGCCGCGCTCGCGGCTGGCCGGTGGTTCATAGGATACCTCGCGGACAACCGGACCGGCATCAACGCCGAGATCGGCGACGGGAACAATATCGAGTGGCTTTTTCTTGGCTTTCATTATGTCCGGCAGCTTGACGTAGCGCGGCTCGTTTAACCTTAAGTCCACCGTGATAACCGCCGGCAGGTCGATTTCGTTGGTTTCAAGCCCGGCATCTACCTCCCGGGTCACTTGAGCGGTATGGCCGTTCAGCTCAATCTTGGAGGCGAATGTTGCTTGCGGCCGATTCCAGAGAGCCGCCAGCATTTGCCCCATCTGATTGTTGTCGCCGTCGATTGCCTGCTTGCCCAAAATAACCAATTCGGCATTTTCGCGGTCAACCAGGGCTTTGAATATTCTGGCGACACCCAATGGATCAAGTGCATCGTCCGATTCGACCAGTATCGCGCGGTCAGCCCCCATCGCCAGGCCCGTCCGAAGTTGCTGCTGGGATTCGCTGCCGCCAATCGAGATGACGACCACCTCACTGGC
Source organism: uncultured bacterium (assembly GCA_963976365.1). GTDB lineage: Bacteria > Pseudomonadota > Gammaproteobacteria > Steroidobacterales > Woeseiaceae > UBA1847. Next base: position 45,054 of record CAXBKH010000011.1, read on the forward strand.
CTCACCACGTTCCTTGATTCTGAGCGCTTCCTCTAGCGCAATCTCGTCGAACGGATTGATGCTCATCTTGACGCCATCTGTCTCGACTCCGCTGCCATCGCTTTTGACCCGAACGCGGACGTTGTAGTCAACGACTCGTTTCAAGCCGACCAGGATTTTTTCCACACAAAGCTCCTTGTAATCTTCTGGCGATATTGCGAATCAGTCTCGCGGCCGGGTATTGTCCAACACAGGCAGAATGCAAACAAGGCCAAAACGGGATCGTATGCGTGGCACGAATGAGTAATCATCAATTGATAAGCGCCAGGGAATTGCTGGATGAACTGGGTAACGACGCGCTCCGCGTACTCGATTGTCGCTTCAACTTGTCCGACGTCCAAGCTGGTCGGAGAGAGTATTTAAACGCGCACATTCCGGGAGCAGGATTCGTCGATTTGAATGAAGACCTTGCGGCCGCTCCCGGGCATGGCGGCGGGCGGCACCCGCTGCCTTCGGCAGAATCCGTTGCGGCGTGCTTCGGGCGACTGGGGATCGATTCTTCGGTTCGCGTCGTTGTCTACGATGGCGCAAGCGGCGCGATGGCTGCTCGAGCCTGGTGGATGGTGCGATGGTTGGGGCACGACCGGGTTCGGCTTCTTGACGGCGGGTTCGATGCGTGGGCTCGACAACAGTTTCCGGTGGAATCCGGTGTGCAAAGTTTCACAAGCAAGGCCTTTTCTGCGACACCGAGAAGCGATCTGATCGTTAAGACCGACGAACTCGTCAAGGCCGGGAAGGGAATCGATTCCTTAAACTTGCTTGATGCTCGCGACAGGTCGCGGTTTCTCGGCGAGGTCGAGCCTATCGACCGGGTCGCCGGCCATGTTCCTGGCGCAAGGAACATGCCGTTCCAGGATAGCCTCGGCGCAAACGAGCTATGGAAGGCTCGTGATGTCCGGCGCGCGCAATGGATTGAGACCCTGGGTGGAGACGCCAATGCCGCGTCAATCGCCATGTGTGGATCGGGTGTGACGGCTTGTCACCTGGTGTTGTCGGCCGTCGACGCCGGGGTTCGCGAGCCGCGGCTTTACGTCGGCTCATGGAGCGCCTGGATCGAAGATCCGGGCCGCCCGATTGCGGTCGGAGCGGCCTGAAACGAATCTGTTTCCTTGCGGATTTGGCGTAAACTTAATCCAGTTTTTGGTCTGTGGGAGGTCCGAATCGTCGGAAACTTAATGGCCAAATCAACAGTCTAAAGGGTATGAGGAGTCAATATATTATGCCTGTTAAACAATTAGTTATCCTTGTTATTTCATGTACTTTATTAGCTTGTGCGGCCCGCGACGAGGCACCCGACGGTGCCACGGCGGGGGAGGACCGAGCCAGCTCGGATTGCATCTTTTCATCAAGTATCCGAGGATACACCGTACTCGATGAATCGAACCTGATCGTTGAAGCAGGAGGCCGCCGCCACTACCACCTGGTGTTGCAGCGCAGGGCCTACGGACTGAGGTCTTCCTGGACACTGGGATTTGAATCCCCGACAGGTCGAATCTGTCCAGGCTTTAGTGAAGTGCACTACAACGGCGGCATGGATAGCGGGTCAATACGCATACATTCGATTCGAGAATTGAGTAAAGAAGAACACGATTACTTATTGATTCAATACGGGAAAAAGAAACCGGAAATCGAATCAACACCTGTGCCGAATGAAGTTGAAGGTGCAGAGGTAGAAGAGCTGGACCCAGCTGCCTCCGGCGACTGAGTCACGCAATCCGCAATCTCCGTGCGGACCCGCCCGGCCAACCGCAAGGTTGGCCGGGTTTTTTCAAGGTGAGACCATGTCAGCGCCATTGGCGAACATCCGAATTCTCGATCTGAGTCGAATTCTTGCGGGACCCTGGGCCAGCCAACTGCTGGCGGACTATGGTGCCGACGTCGTTAAAGTGGAACGACCTGATGTTGGCGACGATACACGGCACTGGGGACCGCCGTGGTTGAACGGTACCGTCGGTGAATCGGCCTACTTTCAATCGGCGAATCGTAACAAGCGCTCGATCTGCCTAGACCTCGCGACAGACAGGGGTCAGAAAATCCTTCGTGAACTCGGGATGCAGGCCGACGTACTCATCGAGAATTTTAAAGTTGGCACTATGGCGCGATTCGGGCTGGGAGCCGCCGACCTCGAAAAACTGAATCCACGACTGATCTTTTGTTCGATTTCCGCCTATGGGCAAACGGGATCCCGTGCAGAAGAGCCCGGCTACGATGCAATGATCCAGGCATCGGCGGGTCTGATGAGTATCACCGGTCCTGCCGAAGACGATGGAGGTCGCCCCCAAAAGGTCGGTGTCGCGATCAGCGACTTGATGGCCGGCATGTATGCAACCACCGCCATCCTCGCTGCCCTGCATGAAAGAAGCCATTCGGGTCGAGGTCAATACATCGATATACCATTGTATGACAGCCAGGTGGCCGGCCTCGCAAACCAGGCAATGAACTACCTGATTGGCGGCTTCGTGCCGAGCCGAATGGGCACGGCGCACCCCAACCTGGTGCCTTACCAGAGTTTCCAGACAGCCGACGGGGACCTGATGCTCGCCGTTGGCAACGATCGCCAGTTCGCCAGGGCCTGCGATGCGCTTGAATTGCCGGAACTCGCAGACGACGGCCGGTTCAAGACAATGGCCCGGCGAATTGAGCACCGCGATGTTCTGGTTCCCTTGTTGCAGGCACGCCTTCGGCTAGAGTCGCGCGACCATTGGCTGACAGTATTGCAGCAACATGAGGTACCAGCGGGTCCGGTCAATACAATTGACGAAGTCTTGGGCAACGATCAGGCGAAAGAACGCGACCTTGTCCGGCATATTCGCAACGGTCGCGGACTGGACGTACCGACAATTTCAAACCCGGTTCGCTTCACGAAGACACCGGTCGCTTATCGTCTAGCTCCGCCGTCGCTGGGTGAGCACACCGATGAGGTCTTGCGTGATTGGTTGGGGTACTCTGAGGCTGCCATTCAAACCTTGAAGAAGAATGAAACCAAGTAACATGCCGCAATCTCCAGTACGAAGCAGCGACGCCCTGCAAGACGTCAGATATGAAATTCGCGGACAACTCGCAAACCACGCACTCGATCTCGAAAAGCGTGGCTATGAAATCATCTCGCTGAACATTGGCAATCCTGGCCTGTACGGATTTCGCACACCGGAAACAATGCGTCTCGCGATGATAGAGAATCTCGCCCAGGCCGAACCGTATTGTCACCAGAAAGGGATATTTCCGGCGCGCGAGGCTGTTGTCATGCAACAGCAAAGTCGCGGCATTATGGGCGTTTCTGCCGATGACGTTTTTATTGGCAATGGCGTCAGCGAGCTCATCGACCTTTCTTTGCGCGCACTGCTGAATCCTGGCGACGAAGTGTTGGTTCCCAGTCCCGATTATCCGCTGTGGAGCGCTGCAGTCACTTTAAACGGGGGCAAGGCCGTACATTATCGCTGTGCGGAGGACGACGCGTTCAGGCCGAACCTGGAGCATATCGAAAGCCTGATCACTGCCAAAAGCAGGGCAATTGTCGTCATTAATCCAAACAATCCCAGCGGTGCAGTGTACGACCGGGCCACCTTGCAAGGCATTGCCGATATTGCCGAAAGGCATGGGCTCGTCCTGATGTCAGATGAAATATACGACCAAATGGTCTACGACGGCGCGGAATTTATTCCAATGGCTGGGTTGGTCCAAAGTGCCGTGTGCCTGACGTTTTCCGGTTTGTCCAAGATCTATCGTGCCTGCGGCTACCGGGTTGGTTGGTGCGTATTCAGCGGCGATCTCGAGCGAGCTGCCGAGTACCTCCATGGAATGGAACTGCTGTCGGCCCTGCGTCTGTGTGCCAATGTTCCGGGCCAGTGGGCGGTGCAAACGGCGCTTGGCGGATTCCAGAGCATTCAGCAACTGGTCCAGCCGGGTGGGCGACTGTATCAATCCCGTCAGGCCATCCTGGAACGAGTCGCGTCCAGCGACTATCTGCATGTCGAAAGGCCGATGGGCGCGATGTATGCTTTTCTTCGCCTCGACGAACGATTTGCCGGAAAACTGGACGATCAGGCGTTCGCGCTGGATCTACTCGAAAATCATCACGTCCTGGTCGCGCCGGGCAGTAGCTTCAACACTCGCTACACGGATCACTTTCGCATTACGACTCTGCCTGACACCGACACGCTCGATATTGTCTTTGACCGAATTGAAGCCTGCCTGGAACAACACTGCTGATTCATGTACGACTGGATAATTGACGCGCTGCAAGAGTCCGGGGTGATCGTAACGGCAAACCGCCGGCTCGCTCGAGTGCTGAAAGCCGATTACGGTTTGCAGCAAAAAAACACAGGGAGCAAGGCCTGGGTTAGCCCGGATATCCACTCGTGGCAGGATTGGGCGCGAACGCTTTCGAGTCATGCAAACGGACAGGCATCGCTGCCGACGCGAATCAATTCCCATCAAAGTCAGTGGCTTTGGGAAAAATGCTGGCGGCAGGAGCTCGGCGAACAAAACGCCAACTACAACAACCTGGTGCGGCAATCCCGCGATGCCTGGCAACGACTCGCCGACTGGCAATTGGGACTTTCGCATCTTACACGTTCGGCGCAAAACGACAGCCAGCGGACATTTGCTGCCGTTGCTGCTCGCTACGAAAGCCTGCTCAAGCGTAGACAGCTTGTCGACGATGCCGGAATGGCCGGATTGTTGCTGGCGTTAATCAACGACGAGCGTATTGAATTGCAGCGGCGGTATACATTTGCGGGTTTTGATCGCCAGCGGCCGATCGCGACTCGGATTCAAAATGCGATGGCGTCTGCAGGCGCGACTATCTGTCACGCACCTGCCGCAGCATTCGATAGCTCGCTTCAGCTGCAGGTATTCGAAAATAGTGATGCCGAATACCGCGCGGCAGGCGCATGGGCACGCCGACGAATCGAAGAAAACCCCGGTACACGCGTTGCGATTATCGCAAACAGGCTTGAGGCAAATACAGACAATATTGCGCGTTGCGTGCGGGAAGGGGTAGCGCCCGGATGGCAGCACGGATCAAGGACATTGTTCGAAGCCGTTAACGTTTCCTACGGACGCCGCCTGTCCGATTACCCGGCAATTTGTATTGCGCTGATATTGCTGCGATGGCTGGTGACCACAATTTCTTCCCGGGATGTCAGCTTGTTGCTGCGTTCGCCGTTGCTCGGTCAGGGCGATGTTGCCGGGCGTAGCCGGCTTGAGTTGTCACTGCGCAAATTGCCAGACCGGGCGTGGTTACCTTCGATGCTGACATCGGAATTTCGCGGCGGCATAGATGACCTGCAAGCCTCAGACTGGTTGCAGCGTCTCGCGGCGTTCACCAAACGCAGGCACGAACTTCCGAAATCTGCTTCGCCAGCCCAGTGGGCGCTGTTGCTGGACGAAATACTGACCGAGTTCGGTTGGCCCGGCGACACGTCGCTGGACAGTGATGAGTTCCAGTTGGTCAACCGCTGGCGGGAGCTTCTCAACGAGTTTGCCCGCCTGGCACTTGTCATACCTGATATGTCACCGAGGCTTGCACTGGCCAGGCTCGAACTCATGGCCGGAGACACGATTTTTCAACCCGAATCGGATGCGGCACTGGTTCATCTGATGGGTCCGCTAGAGGCGTCGGGTGCGGAGTTTGATGCGCTGTGGATTACGGGGCTTAACAGCAGCAACTGGCCGCCTGCTGGCGCGCCGTCAGTTCTGATTTCCCGGCGACTGCAACAAGAGTACGAAATGCCGGACAGTTCACCCGCTGATACGGCAGGCTATGCGGACAGGGTCCTGTCGCGATTACTCGGTTCAGCGCGATGTGTGCAATGCAGCTTCGCGATCAGCGATGAGGATATTGAGCAGACGGCGAGCGACTTGCTGTCCGAACACCTGCGAAACAGCGTGGTCACGGGAAACGATCCCGGCTGGTACGCGGCAAGACTAATCCACACCACGCAAACGCATGTGGTGGACGACACGGTCCCACCCGTCAGAGCCGGTGAACTGATATCCGGCGGCGCCTCGGCCATACAAAACCAGTGTAGGGACCCTGTTTCGGCGTTTGTTTTCAATCGCATGAGTGCGAAGCCAATTTATCCGCAAGCCGTGGGTATTCCCGCACCAATGCGCGGCAACCTGATCCACAACGCACTGTACAGGCTTTACGTAGAATTGCCGTCATCGGCCGATATTGCAGCCTGGCAAGGTGAGGAACTGGAGACCAGAATCGATGAAGCATTGCATTATGCTTTCGTTCGTCACAACAAGAATGCCGACACAGTATTGCAGCAGTTGCTTGCGTTGGAACGCGTTCGACTGGGTCGACTACTTCAACAGTTCGTTGCAATAGACAGCACGCGCGATACTTTTACTATCGACAGCGTTGAAAGTGACAATGAGTTCGTGAACGGTCACGTTCGTTTGACGCTACGGTCGGATCGCGTCGATCGATTTGACGACGGCAGCTGCGCAATCCTCGACTACAAGAGCGGCACAAAAAAGCGTCTGCTGAATCGGGAAGGCGAGCCGCAGGAGTATCAGCTGTTTATATACGCGGCGGCGACCAGCATACCCGTATCGGCGCTTCTTCTTGTCAACGTCGACAGCCGGGAAATCAACCTCGATGGCGCGGGACGTGGCTTCACCAGCATCGAGGAATGGCCCGGAGTCTTGCAGCATGTCAAAGAACAAATTGCCAAGGCTTGCGAGATGCTTTCCGCCGGTGATGTTCGCATCAATATTCAACAGGGCGTGCAAGGCGCGCGCCCTCTGAACGTACTTACTCGATATACGGAGCTTCGGCGTGACCTCCGTTGAATCCAGGCTAAGCGCAGATATTGCCGCGAGAAATGATGCTCTGGACGTCACGCGATCTTTCATCATTCAGGCGCCGGCCGGCTCCGGCAAGACCGAACTTCTTATCCAGCGTTACTTAAGTTTGCTGGCCGTTGTGCAGGAGCCAGAAGAGATAATCGCCATAACGTTTACGCGCAAAGCCGCCGCCGAAATGCAATTGCGGGTACTGGATGCGCTGCGCCTGGCGAATGCCGGCATTCAGCCGCAGGAAGCGCATCAACGCAAGACCTTCGAACTGGCAGGTGCCGCTTTAGCGAGAAGCAAAAACTCGGGATGGAATATCACAATGAATCCCCGACGATTGCGCATTCTGACACTGGACGCACTCAATGCGTCAATTGTCCGATCCCTGCCGCTGAGCCCGCACGGCAGTGGCTCAACGATCGTTACCGGTGCCGAGCTGGGCGCGGCGTACGAAGCTGCAGCTCAGGCGACGCTTGACTGGCTGGGTGAGCCCGGTGACGACCGGGACGCCGTCATCGAGGTTCTGCAACATGTAGATAACAACACCTGGCTCTACGCCACCTACCTGTCGCAAATGCTGGGCACGCGCGATCAATGGCTGCCGTTCATTGGCAGCGGACTGCTAACCAGCGCTGATGCGCAAGAACTGCGAGAGCGTTTCGAGCTGAGCCTCGAAGAAGCGGTTAGCGAGCACCTGCAACGCACAGCCACAGGCCTTGCGCGACCCGAATACGCGGATTTGCTGAGCTTGCTTGACGAAAGCGGATCAAACCTGGAAAAAGAAGGCAAGACAGCAAATCCAATTTACAACCTGGTCGGTGCTACCACGTTGCCCGGCACCGACGGAGATTGCGTTGCAACCTGGCAGGGTATTGCGGAGTTGCTGCTAACGCAGCAGGGTAACTTCCGTAAAACGGTCAATAAAAACCAGGGATTCCCGCCAAGCAACAAGGAAGGCAAGGTCCGCATGCTGGAGTTGCTGTCGCGGATGTCGGACGACACAGAGCTGGCCATTGATCTGGCCGGTGTACGCAGTTTACCTCCCACCCGATACAGTGATGAGCAATGGTCGGTGCTTGTCGCGTTGTTCCGAATCCTGCCGCTCGCTGTTGCGGAGCTGCGGCGATTATTTTCCGAACGCGGAATCGCTGACCATATTGAAATCGCGATGCTGGCAGGCCAGGCGCTCGGCAGTGCAGATGACCCCGGCGACATCGCGTTGCTTCTCGATTATCAGATCCAACACATACTGGTCGACGAAATGCAGGACACCTCGGCAGCCCAGTATCGAATGCTGGAGACACTGATAGCCGGGTGGGAAGAGGGCGACGGTCGTACGCTTTGTTGTGTCGGCGATCCAATGCAGTCGATCTACCGATTCAGAAACGCGGAGGTGGGCCAGTTTCTGCTTGCGCAGGAATTCGGCCTCGGCCAGATTCGATTGCAGCCATTATTGTTGCGACAAAACTTTCGTTCAGGCGAACACCTTGTCGATTGGTTCAACAGGGTTTTCCCGTCAGTGCTCGCACATCAGGACGACCCGTTACGGGCTGCCGTGTCATACGCCGACGCAGTGTCAGTGCCGCAGCAACGAGATTTGGGGCAATGCATTGTCCACCCGGTCTTTGGCTCGAATCCTGAGGATGAGGCCAGCGCAGGTTGTGAGCTCATTGCGCAGATTCTGGCGGACAATCCGGGGGACGATCTGGCCGTTCTCGTCAGAGGGCGCAGCCAGTTACCGCAGTTGCTGGCAAACATGCGTGCCGCAGGAATCGCCTATCGTGCTGTCGACATTGACCGCCTGACCGACCTGCCTGAGATCATAGACGTACTGGCCCTGACCCGCGCCGCGGCACATGCCGGCGACCGCATCGCATGGCTGGCGGTACTGCGATCGCCCTGGATTGGGCTCGACTGGAGCGATTTGCATGCACTGGTACGCAACGACAAGCACAGCAGTATCTGGGAGCTGCTTCAAAGTGCAGAGCGACGACAGAACTTGTCCGCTTTCGCACAATCCGCGATTGCGGATGCCATGGCATCCTTGCAGAACCTTGTTGCGCCGAATCGAATCCAAAGCCTTCGAGATCGCGTTGAATCCTGCTGGTTCGCGCTCGGTGGGCCCGGCCTACTGAACGACAATTACGCCGTAGAGAACGTATATCGATACTTCAACGTCCTCGGCAAACTCGAGCGCGCCGGGTCAATTGTAGATGTCGGCGAGCTCGAGTCCGTTCTTGACCTTGAGCACGTCTCGAGTAACGAACAGGCCCGGGTCCAGGTCCTGACGATGCATCGCTCCAAGGGACTGCAGTTCGATCATGTTTTGCTGTACGGTCTTGGCAGGCAACCGGGAAATCGTGACCGTCGGGTGCTGTCGTGGATCGACCTGCCGGCGCGACACGGTGTTGAGAACAAGGTGATCAGCCCCGTCGGACCGCGCGCGGAAATCGACAACGATCCGGTGCACCGCTACATCGAACTGGCAGAATCCGACAAATCCAAACATGAACTGGGTCGATTGCTGTACGTTGCCTGCACCCGGGCCCGGAAGTCGCTGCACCTGATGGGAAATACCGCGGTCGCAGATGACGGAGAGGGCTTCAGGCCTGCTCGAGCAGACAGTTTGTTACACCTGTTGTGGCCGGTAGTTGCCGATGATTTTCAACGCACGTTCGAGTCCGACTCTTTCCAGGTGTCCGTGCAGGCACCGGAACCCTGGCAACTGCCGGTTTTGCGACGTTTCGAATCTCCCTGGCAATTGCCGGATGTGACTCAACTGCCGGTGCCTGCAAGCCCGGGCGTTTCTGCCGAACCAACACCGGTTGAATTCTACTGGGTCGGCACGGACGCCCGAATCTCCGGAACCCTGGTGCATCGATGGCTGCAATTGATTGCGGATGGCCGGGTGGTCGACTCCGCAAGCGATGCGGCGGCAATGCGGGACATTACGTCGCGCTGGTTGCGAGAAAGTGGATTAAGCGGCGAATCGGCAGTCGCGGTTGTTGATCGAGTTCAAGCAGCCGTCGAAAACGCCTTGCGCGACGAAAAAGGTCAGTGGATTGTCAGCGGAAAAGGTTACTCCGAGTTGGCGTTGACAGGCATTCAAAACGACGAACTCGTATCGGTCATTCTTGATCGGGTCAAGATTGACGATGATGGAACGCACTGGATCATTGACTATAAGACGAGTTCGCATGAGGGCGGCAATTTACAGGGCTTTCTGCAAGCCGAGTCCGAACGCTACCAGCCACAGCTTGAACGCTACGCCGAAATTTATTCAAACTGGTCCGGAGTTGACGCGCGGTGCGCACTTTACTTTCCGCTACTGACGTCATTCGTCGAAGTGAATATTGCGCAGCCGGGCTAGAACCTGCCTTCGTCACGTAGTTCATACTGACCACGCTCGTTCAGAGTAGGCAAGGTCTGTAGCTGCCGTCGAATACTGTCCGGTGTCTTGTTCGTCAGCTTGGCGTAGGCAAGAAACTTGTACGAACGATCGGTTCCAATCTGAAGGCTGCCGGCCAGATCAAGAACGCCGTCCGTGTCCTCGAGTGCTGCAACAATGCCATTGTTCTGTGAACGAAATTCGGCCTTGTAGGCGCCGAGCGAATCCCGGGAAATCGGCGGCACGATGATATTCGCCGCTTGCATCTCACCATCTGCAACGACGGCAATCCCGTCAAGCAATTCTACGCGGGAAAAATTCAGGCTGGTATTGCCCTGCAGCCCTTCGATGCCAATGACGTTCGCGAAAAGGTCGAGTGGCACTGCCGCTGTCAGGTTGGACAACTGCAACTTCTTGTCGAGGCCGATGCTCAAACCGGTCTCAACGAAACCAGAGACCGGGGTCGCCTCTATATCGTAACTCAGACGCCCGGTGAACAACTGCAGCGGCCTGGCTTCCCAGCGAATATTGCGAAGATAGATGCCGGTGATCGATGCCTCCGATGCACTGCCTCGCCAGACGGTGCCTTCAATGCCGCTGATCGCAAGTCCGATCGGCGGCATCAGCCCGACGGCAACACGCGCCGGAAACGTAACGATCAGGCCAATGACAAAAACCAGCGCACCGAGAATGAACAACGCACGTTTTGAACGAATCAAAGCGCACGCTCCAGTGTCAACGTCGCATTAATACGGCCGGGGTTCGCCTGCGCACCGATCGAAAAACTGCCCGCCTGTACGTCCATTGCGTATTGCTGACTGAGATCCCCCAGCCATAGCACCAGTTCATCGAAAGCGACGTCTTCAAACTCAACTCGAATTCCGTTGCTGGTTGTCGGTTGACTGCGTCGACGGTATCGATCAAGCCCACGGCTTCTGAGCGTCTGATCGACAATTATTATCGGTGTCTGGTTTCCACCGACGGGGCTGGAAGCGAGGTTCGTATCACCGGAGCCGGCGCCCATTCGCAGCGGACGCAATTCCGATAATGACGACTGCCATTGCCGGACATCTTCGCGAAGCAGGGTGTGCTTGTTGTCCAGCGGCGCCCATACCAGGCCGTACAGAAGTGCCAGAACAACGACTACCGCGCCGACTGCAACGAAGTATTGCTCACGCATCTCAAGCGCATCGAACCAGTCTCTCATTGGCCGGACTCCCTGATCTGGATGCGCCCATTGATTCTATCGGCGATCTGATCGGTTGACTGAATGGTCGCACTGAAGCGACCGGATGCATTCACGGTCTGTTGAATGCGATCGAGTGTTGGCACATCGGGGGCTGTCAGCCGCAGATCGATGACACCGGCGCGATAGCTGATCGCTTCAATCTTTGCGCTTGAATTGGCCGCCATCGCAGTCCCAAGTTCACGCAGGCCAGGCAGGAAAACCTGCGGGCCGGCCGTTGCACCCATTGACCGCTTCAGGGAATCAACCAACGACTGCGGATCGACAATTTCTCGATTGTCGTCCGGGCGGAGTTCACGATACTCAGCCATGAACTGGGACTGCAGGACTGTCTTTTCATTCTGCAATCGATTCAGATCGAGACCTTTTGCTACGACGCCGACAATCGATAAAGCCAGCAGCAATATCGCCGCCACTTTCCAGGGTCGAAACAGGGCGGAATACTCGGTCTTTTTACCGTATTTTCCCTGCAATAAATTGATGCCATTGCCGGCAGCAACCGTGATCGCCAGTTTCGGGAAAACACCGTCGGGCAGAATATTGACATCGACGCTGTGCATTTCCTGTCGCAGTGCGATCCATTCGTGTGCCAGCTGTTGATCCTTCTGTGGCGTACAGAAAACGACGACGTGGCCGGACGCTGCATCGGTATCAACCGGGTTGTCGCGCAGCTGGCCTGAAACGACAAGCACGTCACTCGGCTGAACGTCCTGCATGACAAACTCTTCATCAGCACCGTCGTTGAACATGACCGTTTCGCCATCAAGCACTAACGACAGAGTGCCTGGAATTTTCGCCAGACCGTGGTTTTCTGCAGTCATCTTCAACGGCCGGATTCCTTCGGCAGTGAGGCGATCCAGCCACGATGTCATCCGTTCATGTCCGACAACGGCAACCTGCAGGCGATTGTCCGGGCGCCGGTCAGCGACAGCGAAATGCAGATCGCCGATGTCCTGCGCCAGGTTTTCTTCCAGCGCAAACGGCAATGCGGTACGTATTTTCGACGCGGATCGGACCGGCATGCTGACGGTCGTTGTCAGCACATCGACTGCTGATACCAGTACGATGACTGGACGGTCGTCGGCCGCAACAGCCGCTTCCGACAACGTGCCCCTCGAGACCTCGCTGCGACGCGAACCCGTGTCGTCCGCCAGCATCCATTCAACGGGCTGGTCCTCGGCGCCGAGCCGTATAACTAAATACTCTGGCATTCTCAGATGGTTCCCAGGCTGCGAAGAATCGTGGTTACCGGCCCGCCATTCGGACTCCGCAACATCACGCTGTAGTAGGTGACACGAACCGTATCAATCTGTACGACCGCCTTCAATTGAAAAAAGTCACTCGTGTCTCCGAGTTTGGCAAGCATCTCCGGCTGTACGAGGGTGCTGAAGGTCTGCGCGAAGTCATCCGGGAAGCCGCCTTCCTCACGAAGCGAGAGCAAACTTTCAATGGCTGTCGGGTCGAGATTTGCATCCAGCGATTGCAGTACGGCTGGCGTGGCGGTATTGACGTTAATCGTTGTGCCGCGCGGCAGTGCCGTGATGTGAGGTAACAGGATGTCAAAGCTTTGCTTGTCCATGCCCTCGAGAGCCGCCAGTTCCGTCACATTGACCAGGCTGCGGTTGTAGGTTCGATACGGTGGCGTCAGCCCGGTATAGATCGAGTCTTCCGCGCCGTCCGGGAAACTCGCGTTGTCATCGGCGTCAATCCAGTCGTAGGTGAGACCGGCGAAGCGAGGGTCGAGGTCCAGGATGATCAGCAAACGTTGAAATTGCTCAAGCACGGTCTGATCGAGGTCGCCATTGTCATCGATCAGGTTATTCACGTTCAGCCGTCCGTGCAGGTCCTCAACCTTGCCCGCGACGGCGCCCTGAACGGAGTTGTTGTCGACGGGCAGTCCGGGCAGCTCGCTGGCCCACAGCTCGCCGAGGTGGTCCGTGTCGGAGTCAATGCCATCGTCGCGCAGGATATTGCGAATCCAGGTCTCGGCTCCCATGGCCACCTGCATTCCCTGCTCGTGAAACAACAAAACCATCGTGCGCCGCACGTCGAGCGCGTTATCCCAGGCGAGGGCGGCGGCCAGCGATCCGGTGATTGCGGTTATCAGCATGGCCGTGATCAGCGCCACGCCACGGGACCGGCGCGCGACGATCACGTTGCGACCTCGATGATACGACGAATTTCGCCTTCGTCTTCAAGGGTCAGGATGATTTCCACTGCCCTTGGCCGCAAGTGCTCACCACCTGCGCCTTCAGCCCCTGAAGGCGGCCACTGATTAGTGGTCTGACCATTATCTTGTACCAGGCGGAACTCGAGCTGTTCCACGCCGTCAAGAATTTCTGTGGAGATCGCATCGTTCGAGTACGTGGCATCGAGCACCGGATAGTAAACGCGAAACAGTTTTCCATCTTCCAGCAGGTAGACCGAGCGCTGCTGGGTGCTGCGTGGCAAGCCCGCCGGATTGGTCCAGCCACCGTGCGTCACTGCCAGTGCGAAGTCATTCGCCGCAGAGACCATCATGGCCGGCAAATAGGTATCGCCCAGCTCGCTTCGCACCGGGCGGGGCGAGGCACTGGCCAGGTCGTTGCCCAGGTAACGCATTGTGCGCTGTATGGCCTGCAACCGATCCATCCGGCTGGTCAGCATGTCGGCATTGGACAGCGTCTGCCCGACGGCCATGTACGCCAGCAGCGTCAGCACACCAAAAATAGCCATGGCAACCAGCACTTCGATGAGTGTGAATCCCATGTTGCGACAACGTGTCATCCTTCGGCTCCTGCCGGGGCATCCGGACTGGCAGGGACGTTGCGCCACGGGGAATTGGCGGCACCAGGAACACCTGGTGGCCCGACAAACCCGGTCACAGTGCGAATCGAGTCATCGCTGCCGGCAAACGAGACCGAGACATCAATGCGGTAGAGATCCTCGACGCCGGTTTCGGACACGACAGCACGCCAGCTCCAGTCGGTATTTGCGTATTCAACCTCGCCACTGCTGGAGCCGACATCCGGCGTCGCGAATGCGAGCCGCAGCTCCGTGATACGGTTCTGCGCGATCCAGCTTGCGTATGTGCGATTGCGCATCGTCTCGGCTGCATCAATCATCTGATTCATGCTGGCGGTCACGGCGATCAACGACAACGACACGATGACCAAAGCGACCATCACTTCGATCAGGGTGAATCCGCTGCATTTCGGGCACCTCATCAGCTATTCCCCCTCAGGGTCGACAAATTCGATCTCACCAAGGGCGTTGCCCTCAAGGATGATGCGACGGTCATCCCCGCGTCGTACAAGGTGCAGTTCGTAGGGTGTCGCATCGCCGCTGGAAAAAATCATCAAATGGGGTGAATAGGCAACTTCGCTCGCTGCGCTGGTATTCTTGTTCGGGTCTTCGAATGGTGCCGGATTCTCGTCCAGAAGAATCCGTTTGCCTTCAAGATAGAGCTCAAGTTCATTGCCTTCTGGAAGTGAGCGCAATCGCAGCGTTTCGTCACCCGGTACCTCAGCCCACAAGCCGACCTGCGCATCGTATTCGACAAAACGGTAACCGCCGGACAGGAACTCGACGCCGAATTCACGTCCTTGCATGAAGGCTTCGTCCTGCGCCACTTCCGACAACGCAACAAAGCGTTTGGCTTCCGTTTGCAGTTCTCGGTCATCGCCCAGTATGCCGAATGACAACATACCAATAGACAACACGGTGGCGATAATAAAGATCACCACCAGGATTTCGACAAGAGTAAAGCCGCCTTCGAATCGCGAACATCGTTCGTGAATCATGCGTCGATTCCGCCGGAAAATGCTATTCCGGTTCCCAGTTTCCTATATCGGCATCGAGGCCTTCGCCACCCGGTCGGCCGTCGCGACCCAGCGTGTAGATATCGACTTCGCCATTGTTGCCCGGATAAAGATACTGGTAAGGGTTACCCCAGGGGTCCTTCGGGAGACGGTCCATATAGCCGCCGGGTTTCCAGTTCTTGACATTCGGATCGTTGGGCTTCGTTACCAGCGCTTCGAGCCCCTGTTCGGTTGTCGGGTAGCTGAAGTTATCGAGGCGATAAAATTTCAGCGCCGAGCTGATATTGCTGATCTCCGCACGCGCCTTGGTAATCTGCGCATCATCCACACGGCCGATAACATTGGGGGCAACAATTGCGGCGAGAATTCCAATAATAATAACTACGACCATGATCTCGATCAGCGTAAAACCGCCATGTTTCAAATGCTGGCCGCCGGGTATCTTTGCTTGACTCACTTCAGGTGCTCCACAACGTCGAATTGACTCTTTGTAATTAAACGTCAGTATACCAAACATGGGGTTAGACAAACTGCACGGCTTCACTCAACAGTCAGGCGCGACATCCTGGGTCGTGCCCGGCGTTATCGTCCTGCTGAGCGTCGTCATTGCATTCGCAGGAGACCTTGGCCGGGAGTGGCTGCGTTATGACCGGGTCTGGATAGCGCAAGGCGAGGCCTGGAGACTGGTGACCGGTCATGTCGCTCACCTGAGCTGGTCTCACCTGGTCCTGAACGCTTTGGGGCTGCTGCTGGTCTGGTACCTGGTCGGTTCATCCTACTCTCTGCGCGCCTGGGTACTCATTGTTGCAACCTCGCTACTGACCATTGACGCAGCTTTCTGGGTTTTCAACCCGGGTTTGCATTGGTATGTCGGCATGTCGGGCTTGCTGCATGGTTTGCTTGCGGCCGGCATTGTCGCCCGGTTCCTGCCCATCAATACCGAAACGCTTGTTCTGTTTTTGCTGCTTTCAGCCAAAATCACCTGGGAGCAGTTTGCAGGGCCTGTTCCCGGTTCCGTCACTACCTCCGGCGGGCCGGTGGTGGTTGACGCGCATCTCTACGGCGCCCTGGGAGGCGTTCTGGGGGCCTTACTGGCCAGGATTAGGGTCGGGCAGGCACGGACTATATAATGCGCGAGCTCGGGCATGACAACGAATGGAGGGCATCTTGAGCGTAGCAATGGTTTTTCCCGGTCAGGGATCGCAGTCGGTCGGCATGCAGGCCAGCCTTGCAAGCGAATTTCCGGTTGTAAAGGAAACATATGCCGAGGCGAGCGACCTGCTGGGCTACGATCTCTGGACACTGGTGCAGGATGGCCCGGCCGAGAAGCTCGCCGAGACCGTGGTCACGCAGCCGGCCATGCTCGCCGCCGGTACGGCGGCTTACCGTGCCTGGCGAGCTGCGGGCGGCGCTGAGCCCGCTCATCTGGCCGGCCACAGTCTGGGTGAATATTCCGCCATGGTTGCCGCCGATGCCATCAGTTTTGCCGACGCTATGAAAGTTGTCGTTCGCCGATCCGAACTGATGGCCGGTGCAGTCCCGGCCGGTGTCGGGGGGATGGTTGCCGTCATCGGACTGGATGACGACAGTGTAATCAAAGTCTGCGAAGAAGCATCGAAGGTCGGCGTTGCCGAAGCGGTCAATTTTAATTCGCCCGGACAAGTGGTGATTGCCGGTCACCACGATGCGCTCGATCGGGCGATCGAACTGCTGCAAGCAGCGGGCGCACGCCGCGCCCTGAAATTGCCGGTCAGCGTGCCGAATCATTCCTCCCTGATGACAGGCGCCGGCGAGGCCCTGCAGGAGGCCCTGGCGGCCGCTCGCTTCAGTGCACCGCGGATCACCGTTATCTCGGCGACAGACGGCATCGCCTACACGGATGCAGACAATATCCGTGAGCGCCTTTCGAGGCAGGTCTATGCACCGGTACAATGGGTGCGGGCCGTTCAGGCCCTGATCGAAGCTGGCACAACTTCGATCATCGAATGCGGACCCGGCAAAGTGCTCGCCGGATTGTGCCGCCGCATCGACAAAAACGTGTCGGTGAGCTTCATCGACAACATTGATAGCCTGAACAAATCGTTACAGGCGTGAGTCTCGTCCAAGGATAGTTTATGAGTCATGTATTCAGTTCCGACGTATTGTCGGCAGAAATCGCGTTGGTCACGGGGGCGTCGCGTGGAATTGGTCAGGCGATTGCGCATGCGCTGGCCGGTGCCGGGGCAACGGTCATCGGTACCGCCACCAGCGAGGGCGGTGCTGAAAGCATCAGCGCGGCTCTCGCCAGCCAGGGCGGTCGGGGCATTGCGCTGGACATTTCAGATGACGAGTCCGTGCAGGCTGCGATCAAGAACATCCAGGAAAAGGAGGGCAGTCCGACGGTCCTCGTCAACAACGCCGGCATTACCCGGGACAATCTGCTGATGCGTATGAAAGCCGAGGAGTGGGACGACGTGATTGCCACCAACCTGACAGGCTTGTACCGGGTTAGCAAAGCCTGCCTGCGCGGTATGATGAAAGCGAAGAAAGGAAGCATCATTAATATCGCATCTGTTGTCGCGGTGATGGGCAACGCTGGCCAGTCCAATTACGCGGCGTCCAAGGCTGGCATGATCGGGTTTTCAAAGTCGCTGGCGCGCGAAATCGGGTCGCGAAACATTACTGTTAACGTGGTCGCTCCGGGATTTATCGATACGGACATGACCAAGGTTCTGACTGAGGCGCAACGTGAGTCAATGCTGGCCCAGGTGCCCCTCGGACGCCTCGGCAGCGGCGATGATATTGCCAATGCGGTCCTGTTCCTGGCCTCGGCAGCCGGCGCCTATGTAACCGGTGAGACCCTGCACATCAACGGCGGCATGGTGATGGACTGATCGGGTATAGATTGCGTGGGATGATTCACATACAATAGCCACCCACGCCCGGGTTCCGCCTTGGAATATCAAGGACTTAAGAATAAAATGGGCACGAATATCAAGCGTTTTGAGCGCCCGTCAGGGCTCGTCAGAAAGACAATTTGAGTCTTATTGGGAGTAATAAAGACTATGAGCAGTATCGAAGAACAAGTAAAAGGCATCGTTGCCGAGCAACTCGGAGTTAAAGAAGACGAGGTAACAAACGATGCCTCTTTTGTCGACGACCTTGGCGCTGATTCACTCGACACCGTCGAGTTGGTTATGGCACTGGAAGAGGAATTCGAAACCGAAATTCCTGACGAAGACGCCGAGAAAATCACGACCGTGCAACAAGCTATCGATTTTGTCACCGCTCGCCAGAGCGCTGACTAGCAACATGGGCGCGGTGCCGGCCGCCGCGCCAGTTCCTTCCCCGTTCAATCGGCATTTCTGCCGCTTTCTGACGACATTATCTTGAGCAAACGACGCGTTGTAATTACCGGCATGGGAATTGTATCGCCCGTTGGTAGTCGGCTCGAAGACGCTTGGTCCAATGTTTGCGAAGGCGTTTCGGGAACCGTGCTTATCGACGGGTTCGATACCAGCAAGTATCCAACCCGAATTGCGGGCTTGGTCAAGGGCTTCAATGCCGACGACTACCTGTCGCCGAAAGAACAGCGCAAAAATGATCCCTTCATCTACTACGGGATCGGCGCAACGATGGATGCCATTGCCGACGCCGGGCTCGAAATCAGTGAAGAGAACGGACATACGATCGGCGTCGCGATGGGTGCCGGTATCGGCGGCATCAAGACCATCGAAGACAATCACAACAAGATGCTTGAGGGTGGCCCGCGCAAAGTCTCACCGTTTTTTATCCCCGGCAGCATTATCAACATGATCTCCGGTCAGACGAGCATCATGCGGCATATCACCGGGCCGAACATCTCGATCGTCACTGCCTGCGCAACGTCCACCCACTGTATTGGGCTGGCGGCAAGAAGTATTGAGCACGGCGATGCCGATGTCATGCTCGCGGGTGGTGCGGAGCACGCGACAACGCCGCTGGCAATGGGCGGCTTCTGCTCAGCACGCGCGATGTCGACCCGCAATGACGATCCGACGGGTGCGAGTCGCCCTTACGACATTGACCGCGACGGTTTCGTGCTCAGCAATGGCGCGGGAACGGTTGTTCTTGAAGAACTGGAACACGCCAAAGCCCGAGGCGCGCGCATTTATGCCGAGGTCATCGGGTTTGGAATGAGCGGCGACGCTTATCACATCACACTACCGCCGGCCGATGGCGAAGGCGCGCGCAAATGCATGATGGCCGCAATTAAGGATGCCGGTATCGACCCGTCCGACATCGATTACCTGAATGCACACGGCACATCCACAAAGGCCGGCGACATCGGCGAGACGAACGGGATCAAGCGGGCATTCGGCGACCACGCGGGCAAATTAATGGTGAGTTCGACCAAGTCAACGACCGGACACCTGTTGGGCGCAGCCGGCGTCGTCGAAACAATATTTTGCGCGCTCGCAATTCGCGATCAGGTCGTCCCCCCGACAATCAACCTGCAAAACCAGGATCCCGAGTGCGACCTAGATTACACCCCCAATGTCGCACGCCAGACGAAAGTTCGTACGGTGATTTCGAATTCGTTCGGGTTTGGCGGCACCAACGGAAGCCTGGTACTTCGAGCATTTGACTAGGCGTCCTTGCGGCGTGTCGCATCCTGATGAGCTTCGCCTGCTCAATCAGTCGTTTCCCGATCGCTATCCGTTTTTGTTGCAGAGTACTGCGCAAAACGGCGCGCTCGGACGATTTGATATCCTGTTCACGAAACCCGGCGATGCGCTTGTATTGAATTCCGATGGTCACCTGAGCGGATCAGCGATACGGCCACAACCGCGATTTCTGACGGCACTGGACGACGTGTGGCAGCGCGAACGAACTGCGGCCCTGCATGGCGAATTACCGTTTAGCGGGGGATGGTTCCTGTACCTGGGCTATGAACTCGCAGCCGAAATAGAACCAGGCCTGCAACGTTATGACGACCCCCTGTTGCCGACGGCCTTCGCCGTTCGCTGTCAGGCAGCCATTATTTTTGATCATTCGGCAGGCACGATCCATCGCGTTTGTGAATCCGATGAGCAAGATTTCGACGCACAGGTACGCGATGACCTTGCAAACATTGATCAAGGGCAGTCGCCGATTCCGGTGCCGCCATTCGACGTTTCCGAAGACGCACCGGAACAATTCCTTGCCGCCGTATCGCGCGCGAAACAATACATCGAAGCTGGTGATATCTACCAGGCAAACCTGTCGCGACAATGGTCGGTGGCTGTGGCGGGCGATGTAACGGCCGAGCGGATTTACGCGTCGCTGTGCGCATCGAATCCGGGACCTTTCGCCGGAATTGCACGTTGGCAAGGAACCTCGATCATTTCATCATCTCCTGAGCGTCTGCTGAAAATTGCCGACGGAGAGGTATCGACCCGACCGATTGCCGGAACGCGGCCTCGCGGCGCCAACGCCGAGGCGGACGATGCGCTGCGCAACGAGTTGTTCGCCCACCCCAAAGAGCGTGCCGAACACGTGATGTTGATCGACCTCGAACGCAATGACCTGGGCCGAATCTCGGCACCGGGCAGCGTCGAGGTCGACGAAATGATGGTGCTCGAAAGCTATGCGCACGTGCATCACATCGTCTCGAATGTACGCGGCCGTTTGCGCGCCAATGTGACGCCCGGCGAAGCGATAGCTGCAGTTTTTCCCGGGGGTACGATAACCGGCTGCCCGAAAGTTCGCTGCATGGAGATCATCAATGAGCTGGAGCTTGCGCCGCGTGGAGCGTATACGGGATCCTTTGGTTACCTCAACCGGGATGGCAGCATGGATCTCAATATTCTGATTCGCACCATCGTTAAACGCGGCAACAACCTGACGTTTCGCGCAGGTGCCGGCATTGTCGCCGACTCAGATCCCGAAGCGGAACTTAGCGAAGCGCGGGCCAAAGCCGAGGGTATGCTGCGGGCATTGCACAATGGCTGAGTGGTTTTCAGAACAAGCACCGGTCAGGCAGCTCCCCGTTGCTGACCGCGGCTTGCAGTACGGCGACGGTCTGTTCGAGACGATTGCGATTCGCAACGGTTCGCCGCGACTGTGGTCACTGCATTGCGCGCGCCTGGCGAAAGGCTGCAAAGCCCTGGCAATCCGCATGCCGGACGAGGCGCAGTTGTCCGACGGCATTGCGCACGCACTCGCCGCCAGCGCTATTTCGGATGCATATTGCACCGTGAAAGTGATCGTAACCGCGGGACCGAGTCAACGAGGATACGGTCGATCAGCCAGCGCGTCACCCACGGTCCTGTTCGGTGTATTCGCATCGTTGCCGCTACCCGCGTCGTACTACCTGGAGGGCGTCACTGCAACGATCTGTCGAACGCGGCTGGCGACGCATTCTCCGACCGCCGGTCTGAAAACGCTGAATCGCCTGGAACAAGTGTTGGCACGATCCGAACTTGTCGAACCCGGTGTATTTGAGGGCCTGACATTGGATGCAGATGACAATGTTATCTGCGGTACCATGAGCAACGTGTTTTTTATTAAAGAACAAAGTATCTCAACGCCGCCAATCGATGCGTCTGGCGTCGCGGGCGTGATGCGCGAACATGTCCTGAACAGCATGGCTGCAACAGGCAGGGATGTTCTCGTGCAAAATTTTTCGCAGTCAGACCTCGGCCATGTCGATGAGGTTTTTGTTTGCAACAGCCAGTTCGGAATAGTCCCCGTTGCTGAATGCGACAATTTGCATTGGGGCGTCGGTGAGATGACACGGCAGGTAATGACTACGATGGCGGGAGCCGGCGTAGCAGAGTGTCAAACATGAAACTCTGGCGTCTGTTCGCCGCTTTGGTCCTAGTGGCCGTCCTGGCTGTGGTCGTGGTCATCAGCCAGATCAACACTTTCATGACGACGCCGGTTAAGGCAGCGGACCATGGCGTCGCGTTCGAAATTTCGCCGGGCAGCTCGTTTGCAGCGGTCTGCCAAAAGCTGGTCGCCGAGGGCGTCATTGCCGATGATCGATGGTTTCGGCTCTATGTTCGCTGGCACGACAAGGCGGGGTCAATTCAGGCTGGCGACTACCTGATCGAAGCGGGGGCAACGCCGCTCAGCCTGCTCGACAAGTTCACCAGCGGCAACGTACGTCTGTACACGTTTACGCTCGTCGAAGGATGGAACGCTCGCGAAGTGCTGGATGCATTGCACGCCAACGAGGCCATCACGGCCACGATGAGCGACGAAGACTGGCCGGCATTAATTCAGTCGCTCGGGGCCGAGACCCTGCATCCCGAGGGCTTGTTCTTGCCGGAGACCTACCGGTTCCCCAAAAAGACCACCGACCGGGCATTGCTCGGCCAGGCCTACGAGCTGATGCAAACGGTGCTTGCCGAGGAATGGCAGGCGCGGAGCATCGAGGCTCCGGTATCCAGTGCTTATGAAGCCTTGATATTGGCATCCATTGTCGAGAAGGAAACCGCAAGAGCCGACGAAAGGCCGAAAATTGCCGGCGTGTTTGCAAGGCGGCTGCAAAAGCGGATGCGCCTGCAGACGGATCCAACGGTCATCTATGGCATTGGCCCTGATTTCGATGGCAACCTGACGCGCAAGCACCTGACCACGGACACGCCGTACAATACCTACACGCGTCACGGACTTCCGCCGACACCCATTGCGATGCCTGGCCGGGCGGCGATCAATGCCGCACTGCATCCCGAAGAGGGCACCTCGCTGTATTTCGTGGCAACAGGCATGGGCGACGGCAGCCACAAGTTCTCGGACAACAAGGCGGATCACGATGCCGCCGTTGCCGAATACCTGAAGCGACTGCGGCAGCAACGCCGCCCGGGTAACTAATATGAAACGCGGGCAATTCATTACGGTCGAAGGCATCGAAGGGGTTGGCAAATCCACCAATATTGATGTCCTCGTCGAGCAAATTACAGCCGCTGGCCACGCCGTCCTGACGACGCGAGAGCCGGGCGGGACCCCGGTTGCTGAGCAAATCCGCACGCTGCTCAAGGATCACGGCGATGAGCCGATCCCGGAAATCGCCGAATTGCTGATGATGTTTGCCGCACGCTCGCTTAACGTGAACAACGTTATCGTGCCGGCGCTTGAGGCCGGCAAATGGGTAATCAGTGATCGGTTTACAGACTCAAGCCGGGCCTACCAGGGCGGTGGTCGCGGCCTGCCGATGGAAACGATCAACCAGTTGGCCGACTGGGTGCACGGTGATACGCAGCCCGACCTGACGATTCTGCTCGACGCACCGGCTGAAATTGGTATGGCACGTGCCAGCTCGAGGGGCACGCCCGATCGGATCGAGATGGAGAAGCTCGAGTTTTTTGCTCGCGTTCGTGAATGCTACCTGGAACTGGCGGCGGCGGAACCGGATCGCTTTGTTGTCATCGACACCTGCCGCAGCATGGCCGAAGTGGAAGCCGATATCATTGCCCTGGCACAACAGATTCTTTGTAATACTTAACCTTAATAAACAATCATAAGTATTTGTTTTATGGATATTCCCTGGCATACCGAATTGGCGAAACTCTGGCTGGAGTCGTGCCGGAAAGAGCGCGCACCGCACGCCGTACTCCTGACCGGTCCGGTGGGTGTCGGCAAGCGTGCGGCCGCAGCGTGGATGGCTGCACAGCGACTCAAGCGAGATGCGAAGGCGGCGTTGCCAGCGCATCCTGTTGAGCGTTTCGAACACCCCGACTTGCACTGGCTGCTGACACCTGAAGACAAGAAGTCGATTGGTATCGAGCAGATCCGCGCCCTCGTCGGCGAATTGTCGCTAACCAGCTACCAGGGATTCGGCAAAGTCGCCGTAATTGAACCCGCCAACGACATGACGATCAGTGCCGCCAACAGCCTGCTGAAAACACTCGAAGAGCCCCCCGGCGACGCTTTGATGATATTGATTGCCGATCGAATCGGTAAGCTGCCGGCAACGATTATCAGCCGTTGCCAGCGCATCGATATTGCAGTGCCCGCCGAGACCATCGCACTGCAATGGCTGGATCGATTGCATCCCGGCGCCGCATGGCTCGATGCGCTGCGCAGCGCCGGTGGTGCGCCACTGGCCGCTATCGACGCGCTCGAGGCGCTGGAGACGACGAACGCGCTGGGCCGGGACCTGCAGGTCCTGGGGCAGGGCCGGGGTTCGGCCGTCGAGGTTGCAGCACGCTGGGCAAAGCTCGATCCGTCATTGGTATTGAACTGGCTGGCACAGCAGGTACGTTTGCTGGCGCTGGCGAACGCGGCCGGACGCGAGATGGCCCAGGGCCTCGCAATTGATGAATCTGTGGCGCGCCGCATGGACAGGCGAAATTTGTTCTGCTATTTAGACATAATCAATCGGCTCCGCGGCCAATCCGGCGGGTCGTATAACGTTCAACTGACCTTTGAGGGCCTGTTGATCGACTGGGCGAACGGACTAAGGGACTGCGGTCTGGCGCCACCAACGGACGGTATGGAGCTGATGCTGGCTCGCCGTTAACGAAGCTGCGAGAAAAGTGCACCAATGAGCAAACCCGGACTGCTGACACTGACCATCAAGGACAAGAGCGCTTTGTACCTTGCCTATATGCCGTTCGTGACGAACGGCGGACTCTTTATCCCCACGAACAGCTCGTATCGCCTGGGCGACGAAGTGTTCATGCTTTTGAACCTGATGGGGGAGGAAGAAAAGATTCCGGTGGCGGGCACCGTCATCTGGATGACACCCAAGGGCGCGCAGGGCAAGCGCACCGCCGGCATTGGCGTACAGTTCTCTGATCAGGACCAGGGCAACACGCAAAAGAAAATCGAAAACTACCTGGCTGGCGCACTCGGCGGCGACAAACCAACGCATACTATGTGAATCGATTCAGCGGCCTAGGCTTGGTCGCGATTGATGCCGCCGCGCAATACGTAGGCCGTATAGCCCCGCTCACTCAAAATATAGGCACCGGCCGAACTGCGGCGTCCGGTATCGCAACAGACGATGTATTTCTTGCTCGGATCGAGCGTGCTGATCTTCAGGCGAATGAAATACAAGGGAATATTCAAAGCCCCGTCGAGGTGCTGGTTTTCGAATTCACTGGGTAATCGAACGTCGAGCCACTGTCCACCTGCACGCACAAGCTCGTCCGCCTCGTCCTTGCTGACCCAGTCCAGCATGGGTTCATTGAGCAGCTTTTTGAAATCGTCCTTGCCGAGACGCATGACCGCGCCATCGGTTTGCATTGTGACGGTTGCATTGCGCTTGGCCTCTGAGATCAGGGCTTCTTCGCCGAACGTATCACCGACCTGCAATGCCGCAAGCTTGATGCCTTCCTTACTCAGCGGGGTCTCACGGGTCACCAGCGCAGAGCCACGAATCAGCACGTAGAAGTAGTCGCCTTCCGCACCCTGTTTCAGAATGACGTCACCGGCACGGTAATTGATTTGCTGCATCCGCATGAAGATCGCCTGGATATTCGCCGGCGGAATCTTGTGAAATGCCTTGGTTTGCAAGAGCATCGTCATCCAGTCTTCATTGGTCTGGTCGGACTGGCCTGCGAGCTCCGAAACCTCGTAGGTGCCGGTCTGGTCCCAGGTGAGCATGACGTCGAGAAGGTCGCTGTCAATTGAAATGAACTGCACGCGGTCTCTCGCTCGGGCCGAAACCCGGCGTGGGTAGACCGGTGCGACCGGGTTGCGGGCCGCATCCGTGCCGCCTTCGACGGTGCCGATGACCTTCGCCTGGTCCACGAGCTCGAGCGTCCCGGAAATGACGTAGAGGGTGCGTTTCTCGGTATCGCCTTCCTTGAACAGCATCTGGCCGGGCGACATTTCCCGAATCTGCACCTTGCGGGCAAGCGCCGCGAGATTATCCCGCTTCAGGCCGTCCAGTGGCGAAAAGCCACGTAGCAGCTCTGTGCTGACTTGCTCAACCGACATTATTTGTCCTGACCATATGCAAAATTCGCTCTTTGAGCCGTCGGGCCCAGTCTTCCGGTCGGTATTCTACCGTTAATTCAATAACTTCGGATACCGCTCATTGTGTGCATCGTGAAGCGGCGCACAGTTTATTTTCCACCACCCGGTCCTCTGTGACCCTCGTCACAGCGCTGACCAACCACTGTGTGGCTCAAAACGCTCCCCGTGGGCCTTTGCCAGCTGATTGAGACGCATCACAATCGATGTCGTTCCCCGGTTCCTGGCGTAGTGAAGGGGGCCTCCCCGGAACGGCGCAAAGCCCGTGCCAAAGATGACGCCGGCATCCAGCAGGTCGGCGTCCGTGACAACCCCTTCGTGCAGACAGGCCACTGCTTCGTTAACCATCGACAGAATCAGGCGATCCTCAACATCCTCGGGCAATTCGTAGTCCTGTACGCCCGGTTTCACGGCCTTTCCGTTCTCCCAGCGATAATATCCCTGGCCTGACTTTCTTCCCAATAAACCGTCGTCGACCATTCTCTGCAGCTCGGCGGACACCGGTCGATTCAAGGCGGCACCGAGCACTTTCGATACGTGCAGGGCAACGTCGAGACCAACGCTGTCGGCCAGCTCGACCGGGCCCATTGGCATGCCAAACTTGACGGCGACGTCGTCAATCGCTGCCAGCGGTACGCCATCTTCGGCAAGATGCATGGCTTCACCCATGTACGGCGCGAGAATACGATTCACGACAAATCCGGGTGCGCTCGCGCATTCCAGCGGAAACTTACCAATGCCTTTGGTGAAGGCGAACCCGACATCGAGCGCGTCCTGCTCCGTGTCTTCACAACGAATAACTTCAACCAGGGGCAACATCGCAACCGGATTGAAAAAATGCAAACCGATAAATCGCTGCGGCTCACGCAGAACCGTGCGCAATTCCTCCAGTCGGATACTGGACGTGTTGGTAGCCAGCAGCGCGCCGGGTTTCATCTTTTCCTGGAGGGCCTTGTAGAGCTCCTGCTTGGCATCGAGGTTCTCAATAATTGCCTCAATGATCAGATCCGCTTTGGCTACGCCGTCGCCATCAAGATCGGACTGCAATCGTGCGCTTGCCGCTGCGCGTTCATCGTCGTTGCGAATTCGCTTGGCGAAAAGTTTGGCGCCGCGTTCGATCGCCGGATCAATATACTTTTGTTCGCGATCCTGTAACGTGACGGTGTGACCACGCAGCGCGCACCAGGCAGCGATGTCACCGCCCATCACGCCAGCGCCGACGACGTGCACGTGGCCAATGCTTTTATCGGTCTTGTTACCTTGTGCTTTTAGCTTGCTCTGCAGGAAAAATACGCGCACAAGGTTTCGGGATGTATCGGTGCACATCAGTTCGGCGAAACTCTTTGCTTCGACCTCGTAACCGGTCTCGCTCGACGCACCGTCCGACGTCCAGATATCGATCATCGCGTACGGTGCCGGATAGTGCTCTTTGCGTGCTTTCCCCCGGACCTGTTTCAATAACATGTTGCGAACCAGCGGTCGCACGAACGACACGTTCATGATTCGATCAAGCAGCGGTGCACGTTTTTTTGGCGGCGCACTCCCGATCAGGGCGATCGCGTCGTCGCGCCATTTCGCCGCATCGGTCAGCTTGTCGACCAGGCCGATTGCGATCGCTTTGCCCGGCGCTACCGGATTGCCGGTCAGCATCAGGCTCATACCGGCACGAACGCCGCATATCTGCACGGCGCGAACCGTACCACCGAACCCCGGGTGCAATCCGAGTTTGACTTCGGGAAGCCCAAGAATTTTCTTGTCGCCGTCGAAAGCGATGCGGTAGTCGCAGGCCATCGCAAGCTCAAGGCCGCCGCCCATGCAAACGCCATTGACGACGGTTACCGTCGGACAGCCTAGCGCCTCAATCTTGTCCATTAGTTGCTGGCCGAGGCGCACCTGCTCGTAGGCCTGCTCGGAAGTTTCGATCAACGTGAATTCGTTGATGTCGGCACCCATGACAAAGCTGTCCTGTTTGCCTGACCAGATCACCAGGCCTTTCGGTGGCGATTGCGTCAGCGGATCAACAAAATCGTTCAGTTCACCCAGCACCACTGATGAAAGTACGTTCGCTTTTGCATCCGGCGAATCCAGGCAAAGCCAGACGATGCCGTTGTCATCCGTTTCTTTTTTCCAGTGTTTTATAGTCATCGCAATTCAAAATCACAAATAATGGGTAAGTGGTCGGACAACCGCACATCCAGGACCTCGAAGTTAGTCACCTCGATTCCGTCCTGGTAGAGCACGAAGTCGAGTTCTTTACGCGGTGAGCGGCTGGGGTAGGTCGGTCTGCTTTCGATGTTTGCCGACATCAACCCGGCGGCTTTCATGAACAGGTAAATTTCGTTTTCGCCCCAGAACGTGTTGAAGTCTCCTGTGACGACGACCGGCTTGCTGGTTTTTTGTATCAGGTCGTAGAGGTGACGCAATTGCAGGTGCCGGTGCCGGTATTTTAGTGAGAGGTGCACCAGGAAAACCGCGTAGTCCTCCATTTCCAGCTCGATAATCAGCCGCTTGATACCCGTGTCGAAGTAGTGAAACGTTTCGCCGTGTACCCGACTGGCGGCGAGGAAGGCATTACCTTGCTTCCTGACAATCGGCAACATCTGGTTGAACGACTTCGCTCCGTACTTGGTCTCGTACGAGGTGTTCATGCTGAGGTCGGCGGCGATCTTTTCAGCCTGGTTCACCTTGCGACTGCGGATCGAACCGGTGTCAACTTCGATCAGCCCGACGATGTCGGGATCAACCGATTTGATGAACTTTGTAATATCGGGCAGAACGGTCTGGTTGCCGAGCACGAAGCCGGCCCCTGGCAGCGGCATATGCATGCTGGCACCACCGCCGACGGCGTAACGAATATTGTATTGGAGTAGGCGCATGCGGTGCATACGATACCGAAACGCGGAAGGCAGTGCTATGCGCACGACGCCGTTTTATTCGCTAAACTTGGCCGGTAGTATCGTGACAGGAGCACCTAGTGTCAGAAAATAACCCGATAACCGTATTCGCAACCCATGCGTTCAATGAGAGCCTCGACTACCTGCGCGTCTTTGAGTTTCTCGAAAGCGTCGACCGGTTTTACTACCTCAATGTCAGCAAACCCGAAAACGTCCCCAAAGAGGGCGGCCTGCAGGCCATCAAGGATGAGTTGATCGCACAGATCAAGGATTCGGAAGCCATAATTGTGCTGCCCGACGTTTACGATCAGAACGCCGACCTGGTGCGGTTCATGATGGACGTGGCCGAAGCTAATAACAAAGGCATGATCGCTATCCGCCCGTTCGGCGGTCTTAGCGAAACACCGGCGGAAATGGAGCAACGCTGCGGCGAGACCATCGAGTGGAATGATCGCGAGATTGCTGATGCCCTGAGACGCCAGGCACGCGGGGAGGACACATCGCGATGGGAGGTGCTTGATTTCCCGGGTTTCGACGCTGACGGACCAACCGATTAGACCCGTTGTCATAGCTCACCGCGGTGCGTCGGGCTACCTCCCGGAGCACACACTCCCGGCCAAGGCGCTGGCCTACACAATGGGCGCCGACTACCTCGAGCAAGACGTCGTCGCAACGAAAGACGACGAGCTGATCGTCCTGCATGACATTCATTTGGACCGCGTATCCAACGTCGCGACGCTGTTCCCCGGGCGGCACCGTGCCGATGGGCGATTTTACGCGAAGGATTTTTCCTTGAGCGACATCAAACGCCTGTACGTGCATGAACGCACGACTGCGGATGGTGCGCCGGTGTATCCGGGACGCTTCCAGTCCGCAGGCGAAGAATTTCGTATTCAGACGTTTGCCGAGGAGTTGGCCTTCATTCAGAACCTGGAAAAAAGTATTGGACGCCCCGTCGGTATCTATCCCGAAATCAAGCGCCCGGCCTGGCACCGCGAGGAGGGCGTCGACATCACACCGCTGTTTCTGAAGGTTTTGCGGGATTTCGGCTATACGTCCTACGAAGATCCGGTGTACGTGCAGTGTTTTGATGCAGCCGAGCTCGTGCGCATACGTAAGAATCACGATTGCGAGCTCAAGCTCATCCAGCTAATTGGAGAGAATGACTGGCAGGAATCGAACACTGACTATGATCGACTGCGAACGACTCGAGGCCTCAGACAGCTGGCAAAGACGGTTGACGGTATCGGGCCCTGGGTTAATCGACTGTTTCGCGTCGGTGCAGCAGGGGTGATCAGGGATTCCGGTCTCGTAGCACGTGCACACCAGGCGGGGCTTGCCGTGCATCCCTATACCTTTCGCAAGGACGACCTGCCGGCAGGATTCAAGACGTTTGAGGACCTGCTCGAATTCACCATGGACCAATTGAACATTGATGGCCTGTTTACCGACTTTCCCGACCTGGTAGTAAAAAAATGCACCGCACCCTGACCCTGATAGCCCTGCTTATGGTGGCAGTCACTGCAACTGCCGAGCCCGATCTTTCGCTCGACGCGCATCGAGGAAAAGTCGTTCTCGTCGATTTCTGGGCATCCTGGTGCGTGCCTTGTCGCAGATCATTTCCGTGGATGAACGACATGCAAACCAAGTATGCCGACGAGGGCCTGGTAATTGTCGCCGTCAACCTGGACCAGGACAGCAAGGATGCCGCGGCCTTTCTCGAAAATTACCCGGCCGGCTTTGCCATCCACTTCGATCCCAATGGCCGCATGGCGCGCGACTTCCAGGTCGAAGTCATGCCAAGTTCGTTCCTGATTGGCCGGGACGGCGAGCTCATTAGCCGACATGCCGGATTCAAGGCGCAACATCAGGACGATTACGAAGCACAAATACGACTGGCATTGTTCCCGGAGGGTTCGAATTGAAAACTGGATCTGTAGCACTGTTGCTGCTGCTCATGGGCGGCTGTTCTTCCATGGGAGTCGAACCCTGGGAGCGCGATATCCTGGCGAAAGAGGAGATGCAACTGACGACGGATGCCGCGGAAGCTGCCACCGACGATCATATCTATTTCAGCAAAGAAGCCTCGAGTGGCGGTCGGGCATTCGGAGGTGGCGGCTGTGGCTGCAACTAAGGACAGATCAATTTCGGCCGCCCTGGCGACGGCTACCTGCGCGTTGCTTGGCAACAGCATTCCGGCCGCGGTCGAAGCCCAGGAGGAGCCAAATTGGGACTTCAACACCTCGCTGCTGTACTACGGCGAGGACGAAAACCGGGTGCAGGACCTGAGCCTGAAGGCAATCATTCGACGCCTGTTCATCGATGATCGGAGCCTTACCGTAAGCCTCACTCTCGACTCGCTAACCGGCGCAACCCCAAGCGGAGCGATTCGGCAGGACGTGCCGCAAACCTTCACGCGTCCCTCCGGAAACGCGGCCTACGAGGTTCCTGCCGGGGTCCTGCCACTCGACGACACGTTCAAAGACACGCGCGTCGCACTGACGGGCAACTGGCAGCAGCCGGTTGGCGACACCAGCCTGATCAACGTCGGGCTCAGCGCATCCAGTGAGTACGACTATTTCCACCTGGGGCTCAACGGACGCTTTGCAAAGGACTTCAACAAGCGCAACACGACTGTTTCTACCGGCATTTCGATCGCCAAGGATGAAATCGACCCCGTCGGCGGAGTCCCGATCCCGTTTTCGTCGATGCTGGATGTTGGCGACACCAGCAACCGTCCCGAGGCAACGCAAGACAAGGACGTCCTGGATGTCGTACTGGGTCTGACGCAGGTTATCTCGCGGAACCTGGTCGTACAGGCCAATTACTCGTATACAAGTGAAAGCGGCTACCTGAACAATCCCTACAAGGTATTAAGCATAGTCGACGGCACGACCGGCGATACGATATCGCGGATGGGACCGGGGCCATTGCTTGGCCCGTCGCACGAGTTCGTGTTTGAGGGCAGGCCGGACGACCGCGTTAAACACAGCCTGTTCAGTCAGGCCAAGGTCTACCTGGGCGGCAAAGTGCTGGATGCCTCCTATCGTTATATGACCGATGACTGGGACATCGATTCGCACACCCTCGATGTCCGATATCGATGGCCACTCTCCGACCGTCTGTTTGTTGAGCCTCATCTGCGTTGGTATACGCAAACTGAAGCAGACTTTTACCGCCTGAGTCTGGTTGACGGCGCGCCGCTGCCAGCCTTTGCATCGTCTGACTATCGCCTCGGCGCGTTTGATGCGATCACCGCTGGCCTCAAAATCGGCTGGAAGACTGCGAACCAGAATGACATGAGCGTCAGACTTGAGTGGTACCAGCAAGCGGGCTCCATTCCGGGTGACCAGTTGATCGGCAACCAGGCCTCGCGTGACAACTACCCTGATTT
Organism: uncultured bacterium; assembly: GCA_963976365.1. Taxonomy (GTDB): domain Bacteria; phylum Pseudomonadota; class Gammaproteobacteria; order Steroidobacterales; family Woeseiaceae; genus UBA1847. The sequence continues at coordinate 77,548 of CAXBKH010000011.1, forward strand.
GAACGCCCTGATCCTGCAGTTCAGCTACCGGTTCAAGCTATAGCCCGTCAGGTCAGCATTGAGCCCGCACCCCGGGGGTACGTTGCAAGGTTTCGCGCGATGGGCAGCCCATGTGAGCTGCTGACAGAGGCCGAAAGCGAAGATTCGGCCCAGGTGCTCGCGACAGCGGCGGCCGACGAGGTCTGGCGGATCGAGGACAAGTACAGCCGCTATCTCGAGAACAATATTGTGCACCGCATCAATTCGGCCGACGGCGCGACGCTTCAGGTCGATGCCGAAACTGCTCAGTTGCTGGATTTCGCAGCCAACCTGTTTGACCTCAGCGACGGCCTGTTTGACATAACATCGGGCGTACTGCGCCGCGTCTGGACATTCGATGGCGGCAGCAAGGTGCCGGACGAATCGGCCATCCAGGCATTGCTGCCGCTGATTGGCTGGGGCCGCGTCACCTGGCAATCACCCGCAATAAGCCTGCTGCCCGGGATGGAGATCGACCTCGGCGGCATTGGCAAGGAGTACGCGGTTGACCGGGCAATTTTGAAGCTGCGAGCAATGTCTGACTCGCCTTGCCTGGTGAACCTGGGCGGGGATCTCGCTGTCACTGGGCCACCGGTTCGTTCGTCCGCCTGGAGCGTGGGAATTGAGACAGCACGGCCGGGCGAAGCGGAAACGGCATTGCGACTGCGGCAGGGCGCGCTGGCAACCAGCGGTGACGCTCGCCGCTATGTCAGGGCGAATGGAATCCGCTACAGCCATGTGCTCAATCCTTCCACCGGATGGCCGATCAAAGACGCCGCCACGTCGATAACGGTCGCAGCCGACACCTGTGTTCAGGCCGGAATGCTCAGTACCCTGGCGATGCTGAAGGGTACCGGGGCCGAAGCATTTCTTGATGAGCAGGCCGAGCAACACTGGTGCCGACGCTCGGCCTAAATCGATATTTTAGTTTATAAATACATCTTAACTATTTGTTTATTAACGTATTATTAATTCTTTGCCTTTTGTGGCCCGACACTCTATTGTCATCGCATCCCGAATGAACGTTTTCAGGATTGAGAACTCCGTCCTTTATTGAGTACTGATTTCAATTGATTATGTTGCGATGTTTGCAGAACTCCCATTTGAGCTGATCGTAGCCGCCGGCGGGGCATTCCTGATTGGCTGGATCCTCGCGTCAATCAGCGGCGCGATTTCTGCAAAATATCGGGCTCGCAAACGGGATCCGCGAGACGATCGCATTCGTGAGCTGGAGGCCGAACTGCGTATTGCCCGAAGCGATATCGAATCGTCACGGTCAAAACTCGCCAAGGCGGAAGACGAGCTCAAGGAAACAACGATCGGACTGGAACGTCGCGACAACGTTATTACCGAGCAACAGTCAAAGATCGAGAAAGTGTCGAAGGATCTCAAGGACTCGGTGCTCAAGACACGCGAACTCCGTGCAGAACTTGCCGAGCGAGCGACTGAGAATGTCCATGCCGAAGCCAAGATTCGCGAGGTCGAAACGGAGCTGTCTGTTGCCCAGGCCTCGACTGATTTGATCGCAACCGGAGTACTCGATTATTCCTTTGTTCCCGATGAACCCGATTCGGAAGGCGCCGCCAACAACGGCGCAAGTGACGAAACGCCCGACAAGGTCAGCAAAGCGTCCATCTAGCCTCGTCCTGTACGCAGGCATTCTTTTTCTTACCGTTGCGTGCTCCGCGGAGCGAGAGACCGTACGACTGCAATTCGGCGCCGTATGGCAGGGCGCGACAATCGACTGCAACGACGGTGACATTTCCCTGACGGATCTCCGATTCTTCGTTTCGGACCTGGCACTCGTCGATAAACTCGGCGAACTGCACCCGATTGCGCTGCTTGAGGACGACCGCTGGCAGCAATCGAACATCGCCCTGGTCGACCTGGAAGATGGCCAGGGACGCTGCCTGAACGGCACCTCAGACCGCCACGCCACCCTGAACGGAACCGCCGACCGGGCCGATTTTGTCGAGCTCAGATTTTCAGTCGGTGTACCTTTCGCATCAAATCATGCCAATCCCCTGCGTGCGTCGGCACCGCTGGATGACGCGGCCATGCACTGGCACTGGCGTTCCGGCTACAAGTTCCTGCGGGCCGGCGTTTCCGCCGGTGACGACAGTACCTGGATACACCTTGGCAGCACGGGATGTGCAGGGACGGTACAGAACATCGAGTCTTGCCGGTCGCCAAATCGGGTAAAGGTCTCGCTGCCAGTCGTTTCGACAACAAGTCGGATCGGCGTGGACCTCTCGGTCCTGTTTAGCGGTGTCGACCTGGCGAATGGCGAACCCAGCGACTGCTCGTCGGGACCGGCGGAAACCGATTGTGCGCCGATGTTCGAGGCCCTGGGACTGCCATTCGGCGAGCACGCCGCTTTGGATTCGTCCGTATTCACGGTGCTCCCTTGAAAAAGACGCTTTTGTTGCTCCTCGCAATGGCGCTGGCCAGCGCTGTCGTGTATGAAATGGGTCGACAGTCAACGTTTGACTGGCCGATCGCGGACGACTACCCGCTGCCGCTGGTTCCGAAGGGAAACCCGATGAGCAATGCAAAGGTCGAGCTCGGTCGGTGGCTGTTTCACGACGTCCGCCTGTCGCGAAATCAAACGGTGGCTTGCGCCACCTGTCATATCCAGCAACTGGCGTTTACCGACGGCAAACCGCGTGCCGTTGGTGCGACCGGCGAATTGCATCCGAGAGGTTCGATGTCGCTGGTCAACGTGGCGTACGCGAGTCGACTCAACTGGGCCAACTCATTGCTTGCGCACATTGAAGACCAGGCGCTGATACCGCTGCTTGGCGACAATCCTGTGGAAATGGGCATGGGAGGGCGGGAAGTCGAAATTGCTGAACTGCTTGCGACAGAACCGGGCTACCGGAGACTTACCCAGCTCGCTTTCCCCAACGACAAAGATCCGTTTTCGGTATTGAATGCCGTGCGTGCGATCTCCGCTTTTGTGCGCTCGATAATCAGTTTTGAAGCGCCTTACGATCACTATCTCGCCGGCGATGTCGACGCGATCAGCGACAGTGCAGTCCGCGGCATGGAGTTGTTCTTCTCCGAGCGCCTCGAATGCTTTCATTGCCACGGCGGGTTCAATTTTACCGATAGCACGACGCATGCTTCGACAAGCGTCGAGCGAGTCGGCTTTCACAACAATGGCCTGTACAACCTGGGCCATTCGGGTGCCTACCCACCCGACAATACCGGCCTCTACGACATGAGCGGCGACCTTCGCGACATGGGCCGATTCAAGGCACCGACGCTCAGGAATATCGCGCTGACGGCACCGTACATGCACGACGGCAGCATCGGGACGCTGGGGGACGTTGTTGACCATTATGCGCGAGGCGGACGCCTGATCGAGAATGGCGAATACGCCGGCGACGGCCGCTTGAGTCCGTATAAGTCCGAGTTTGTGGTTGGCTTTGAATTGAGCGACCAGGAACGAACGGACCTGCTCGCTTTCCTGGATTCGCTGACCGACCAGTCGGTGATTACAAATGAGCGCTGGTCGAATCCGTTTCGACCCTGATTGACAATCCTGTTCGATGCCACGCGATAAATAGCAAAACGAACCAGAACTGCATCAGGGCTGCGGAGATCCACTCAATGGCATTCTCGATGCCATCCGGGTCGGTCAGAAGCATTTTCAAGCAAAGGTTGGCGATGCCCAGTGCGAATGGCATGGAGACTATTGCCAACATCACCTGGCGCAGCTTTGACCGCTCGATGCAAAGCGTCAACAAGAGTTGGGCAAGCACTGTGCCCAGAAAATAAAAATAGATCCCGAAGCGGCGCATGAATTCATAGATTGGGTGCGTGGTCCCGAGAAAAGTGACGTACACGATCAGGGCTATCGCACCCACTACGCCGGTCACCAGGATCCAACGGTGTAAACGGGACCTGACTGAGTAAAGTCGCTGCAGCCATGCAATCGAAAGCCACCACGTAACGCAAAGTAGCGCAGCCTGAGGCAACAAGGCCGCACGAAACGGCAGGCTGCCGGGCAGGTATCGGCCTGTAGCGCTGATTGAGACGCACCCGTCGAGAAACGGCAGGCAAGCCGGCAGAACGCCCGCGTTGATATTGAGCCAATACGCTGCGGTGACGCCCGCGAGCGGCAATATCGCGACAAGAAGTGGCAGGAATCGGGGCATGGTTTCTGCTATACCTTAGAGTTCACCATCACTGGGGGGACGTTATGAGCATTATGACATTGTGGCAGCCGATTCTCGGCTCAGCCGTTCTGACATTCATTGCCGGATCTGTAATCTGGATGGCGATGCCCTGGCACAAAAAAGACTGGAGCCGGACGGCGGACGAAGAGGGCGTGAGGCAAGCGCTGCGTGGTCTGGCTCCAGGTCAATACAACATCCCGCACTGCAGTGACCCCTCCGAGTTCAACAGTCCGGAGATGGTGCAGAAATTCAAAGACGGGCCGATCGCTTTCATAACGGTGCTCCCGTCCGGCGCGCCGAACATGACGCCGCAGATGCTAATGATGTTTGGCTACAATCTTTTTATTGCCGTTTTATGTGCGTACTTTGTTTCCCGGACGGCGCCCATCGATGCGGACTACATGGATATATTTCGTATCAGCAGCGCCGTCGCTTTTATCGCCTACGGCGTTGCCTTCGTACAGGAAAGCGTTTGGTTCGGGCGCCCCTGGTCCTCAACACTGAAAACGTTCCTGGATGCTGCAATCTATGCTGGTGTCACCGGCGGCGTCTTCGGCTGGCTCGCGTAAAGCACTGCCATCATTGGCCACAATTCCTCCCCTGTATTGCCAGAAGCCACGCTTATAACGTTACTGATGGCATCAACAGGGGAGGTCGATGGGCAACGCATACAGAACCTGGCAGGAATGGGAAACCTTCTTCGCCGCAAGAAGCACTCGGCAACTGCCGTCACTTGAAAAGGACCTCGACTACTCGACGCTCCCTGACTCTCTTGCGCGCTCACTGGCGATTTTCCAGCTCGGTGAATCGGGCGGCGGCACCATCGTCGCGCAGTCATTTTGCAATTCATTACCCGGCCTGGACTATCATTTCGGCACGTCAATGGCGTACTTCGTCGAGGAAGAACATCGCCACGCAAACATACTTGCAATGTGTGTCCGTCAGCTCGGTGGCAAACTCATCAGGAGCAACTGGACCGCGCGGCTGTTTGTCTTCGCACGACGACTGATCGGGCTGCGACTCAAGGTGGTCGTTCTCCTGGCCGCTGAAGTTGTCGGGCTGTGTTACTACCACCTGCTGGCAATGCGTTTGCCGCCTTCGCGCCTTCGCGACCAATTGCTGGAAATTGTGGAAGACGAGCGCTCTCATCTGTATTTCCATTGTGACTTCCTTCGCGCTCAAACGGCGAGCCGCTTGCGGAAAATCGTTTTTGTCGCAGTGTGGCGTAGCGTTATGACCAGCGCCGCGCTGGTGGTTGCCATTGACCACCGCAGGGCAATCGTTGACCTCGGAATCGGACTCAAAGCAGTACTTGAGCGGTGGCGAGCCTTTAGCCGTCTGGCTGAGACGCTGGTGGTCTCTGATTCGAATGTCGCTTGCAGGCAGGCGCGGAAGTTCGGCACGAATTTGCGTCCCTGATGTAACGCATTCGCGTAAACCCTGTCTCGCAATAATTGCGATACCGCAACGGTTATGTTAGCCTGTTGACTCTTTAGCAACAGAGGAGATTTCGCAGTGTCATCAACACGCAAACTCAAAAGAGCTCTGGTGGTAATCAGTCCGGACCTGGTTAATCCCAGTTCCCCGAGAGAATCCGCGTTGATTTCGCGGGCGCTTGAGTTGGCCAAAGCGAGCGGTTGTGAACTTGAGCTTTTTCATGCCTGCCATGATCCGTCACTGGAGCAGGGCATGTTTGGATCAGATCCGGCGGTGACCGCCGAGAAGCAACGAATCACAAACCGGGAGGCGGCGCTGCTGGCTGAACTGGTCGTGCGACTCAAGTCCGAGGGCGTCACTGTGCACCATGATGTCCGCTGGGACCATCCACGCACGGACGCGATTTTGCGGAAGATCGAGGACTCGCAGCCGGATGTCGTACTGAAAGAATCCAGGGAACATGACTTCGTCATGGGTCTCACAAGAAACACAGACTGGGACCTGATTCGACAATCGCCGGCCAACGTGTGGTTTGTTTCGGGCTCGGCCGGTTCGATTTCAACGGTCACGACAGCCGTCGGTTTAACCGCAGAAAGTGACGAGCCGTTTACTGCGATTGACTACGATATTTTCCGTACTGCCGGCGAGATTGCGAAGGGATTTGATGCGCAGCACATTCCTGTCCATGCATTCCAGGCACCGGCGGGCATGGCAATGTACGCCGCTTACGCGCCGGATATGGTCGCTGCGATCAGTACACCGGCACAGAGCGCCCGACTGGAGCGAGATCGCAAAGACGTCGCGGCTGCACACGGTCGATCGATTCGGGCATTTGTAGAAAGCTTTGGTATCACCACCGACGACATTCGGGTAGAGGAGGGCCATCCGGCGGATGTATTGCCGAGAGTTGCGCGCGAGCTTGATTCCGACCTGATCGTCATGGGAGCCCGTAGCCTGTCACGTTGGGAACGAGTCGTTCACCCGGTAACGGCAGAGCCTGTCCTCGCTGAAACGCCTTGCGACGTGTTATTCGTCAAGGACGATCCGGAGGCGAGGATTCCGGTGGCGTCCGAACGGCCGCTGCGTGGCACAGCGCCGATTGATCTCGAACGCGCGCTGACCGATCCGGAGGCTTTTTTCGGTTCCCCGCTGTCGGTCGCCAGTCACCAACAACTTTCTCCAGCCATCCGACGGCGCATCTTGCAGATCTGGGAACAGGACGTTCGCGCCAAGATGACCGCAGAAGGCGAAGGTGGCGCCGTTGGCAGCACCTCGGTTGACGTCATGGATGAGATTCACGCGGCGAAGGCCAGACTATCGTCCGACGAACCGCCGGAGCTTGCACCGCAACGTTCGCTTGCAGCGGTCCGCTAGCAGCGCCCGGCATTTTAGCGATCGATCAATAATTGACTGCGTTTGCTTTTCGCTCTGTTGCCGTGTGTAATTTGCCCACACTCCGATACATAGAACAAAAGGATCAATGATGGCGGGAAAATTTGAGTGCTACAAAGACAAGGCTGGCGAGTTTCGTTTTCGCCTGAAAGCCGGCAACGGCGAGACCATTCTTTCAAGTGAGGGCTACAAAGCAAAAAGCTCGTGTACGAATGGCATCGCATCCGTACAGAAAAACTGCTCGAACCCCAAGTGCTTCGAGAAAACGACGACCTCCGGTGGCGCGTTCCGATTCAACCTGAAGTCGACCAATGGCCAGGTTATTGGCACGAGCCAAAGCTACAAGTCTGAATCCTCTCGTGACAATGGCATCGAAAGCATCGCTCGCGCTGCGATTGGCGCCAAGATCGACGACCAGACCTAGATCCGGTCACTGTACCGATGGATATGGGCGCCTGAACGGGCGCCCTTATTTTATCCGGTCGATGTTCGAAACCGGTGTCGCCGGAACCGGGCCGGGTCTGACAGCACCCGCAATTCCCGGATGTAATCGACACGGATTGCCTCCCGAGCCTGTGTGCCGAGACGCACACAGAGAAATTCTTCCCCATTGCGCGTTTCCAGCCCGTCGGCAACGCCGACCAGCAACCCACCGGCATGAGCTACTTCAATTTCATAGCGGTCCATGCAGGCGATTTCCAGGTAGTCGTAGTCACCGCAATCGATGGGTGTGTAGTCAGTCATGATGTATGGCCGAATCGGGTATTCTCTGGCTTGTTAGTCGAAGTTTAGACAGCATGGCGCGAATAAAATATGGCTACGAATAGGAAAACACTGCTCGTCAAGGGCTTTGCCGCGGTCATTCTGACCCCTGTGCTGGCGATTGTTGCATTCTTCGGCTACCTGTTCGCCACGCAGGAATCGAGGATATTCCCGGGAACGCCACTTCCGTCTGACTACGATTTCGAATTCGACGTTCCTTTCGAAGAAGTGACAATTCCGGTCGACGGGGCTGAGCTCAACGCGTTGCATTTTCGGCAGCCAAACCCGCGTGGGCTGATTTTCTTCCTGCACGGCAATGGTGGGAATCTTGCCGCATGGACCAGTGAGGCGGAATACTACCAGAGCATCAACTACGACATGTTCATGCTTGATTATCGCGGTTACGGCAAGAGTACCGGACGAATCGAGAGCGAATCGCAGCTGCATCTCGATGTGCGGACGGCCTGGGATCGCGTGGCACCTCAATACACGACGAAGCCGATCGTGATTTACGGCCGATCACTGGGCACGGCATTGGCCGCAAAGCTCGCCGTCGATGTCGACTCCGATTTGGTCATCCTGGTTTCGCCGTTTACCAGCATGATCGCCATGGCTCGGCAACAATATCCCTTGTTGCCTGAATGGCTGGTGCGGTACCCGATGCGTACCGATCAACGAATCGACGACATTGCTGCACCGATCCTGCTGGTGCACGGATCTGCGGATCGACTGATCCCGCTCGAGCACAGCAAAACGCTGGTGGAATCGGCAGCCGCCGCGTCGAGGCTGTTGGTGATTAGCGGGGCGGGGCACGACGACATTCACTTATTTGGCGACTATCTCACCGGGTTGGCGGCCGTGCTGCCCGATTAGTTGCGAATTTGCGCATTTGTACTATTCTTTATATTTCCACCACTTAACCCAATGTTCTCGTATTCCACTTTACATAAGGATGAGCCAGGCATACACTGTCCGGACCGATAAAAATAATCACTACAAGAGCCTTTAACTCCCGTTTGTAAGAGGCCATTCGAGGTGACAGCGTTGAGTCATCAGCATCTTTCCCAGCCCGCATCCGTACCGTCTTTCCAGGAAAAATCCCTAAAGGCTGTACCGACCAGCGGCTATCGGCATGCGTTGCAGCAACTGAGCACGGCGTACCAACGGTGCCGCCCAACGGCGATCATTGCGAGCGAAGGGAAATGCGGCGCAAGCTACCTGATCAACCACTTCCTGTCGCGGCTGCAGGGCGAAGTCACGGTCGTTCGCATCACGGAGCCTCCGGCAGACAACATCGCAGCGATGCGAGCAATTATCCGCGGCATCGGCTTCGACCCGACGGACTTGAGCCTCGCAGACCTCGAAAACGTCTTTCAGCTGTTCCTGTCGTTTCAGGACAGGCACAAAACGCGAACGATTCTCTGCATCGAGGAAACCCAGGCCTGCGGCCAGTGGCTTCTCAGGACCGTCAAACGCATCCTCGACATGAAGCCCGAAGGCAGTCGTGGCCTGATGCTCACCTTGGCAGGACGGCCGGAGGCGAGCGAATCGCTCTACAATGCCTTGCTGCAATCAATGCCGAGCCGGCCTGACCCCTGCATTGAGCTGCTGCCATTTACGCTTACCGAAACCCGCGATTATTTGATGTGTCGAATCAAATCCATGGGCATGGGCGAAATAGCCCAGGTTTTTGAGTTCGAAGCGATTACCCGTCTGCACGAACTGACCGCTGGCTCAACGGACGCGGTGAGCCGACTGTTTGCTGCATGTCATGCAACGGCGATCGCGGCGAGCACTTTACCGGTCACGCCTGGCGTCGTCGAACAGGCAAATTCCACTCCGAACGTCCGGGAAGCACAGCAGCCGACCGACGACCAGCTGGCGAGCGGGCGAGCGGACTCGACGGCCGCAAATTCAGGCCGACTGATGGTTCGCAATGGCGACGGGGCCATCACCGAATATCGACTGGACCGCGGACATGTGCTGATTGGGCGCGGCAAATTGTGCGACGTCCGCATCGCCAACGCATCGGTCAGCCGCCATCACGCGCTGGTGATCAATTCGCCACAGGGCGTCATGCTGGTCGACCTGGAGAGTACCAACGGCACCTTTGTCGACGGACAACCGGTCAAGGAGCACGCACTGCAGCGCAGCGGCGTCATCACGATGGGTGAATGCAACATCGACTACGTAGGAGATGCCGACATTCAAGGCTGGATTCTGGATGTCTACCATTCGGACAAAGGCGATGCGGAGCTTAGTGACCCGGATTTTGCGACTCAGCAACTTGAGACGTGGCACCGTGATCGCGCCAGCAACGATTCACAGAAAGCCGACGCATGCATCATCAAGGGCAACATCAACAGCAAGGGTGAACGGATTTACCATGTCCCGGGAACCTCCAAATATGACGCCACGGTCATAGACGAGTCCAAGGGCGAGCGCTGGTTCCGGTCGGAAGAAGAAGCGATTGCCGCCGGGTGGAGGGCACCGCTGGTTAAGTGAGGCTTTTCGGTCGTAACTCGAGAGAGCGGTATGTCTTGTACTCGAGGTAGCGAAAACCTCATTAGATCGCGACAGCCGACCACGTGGGTTTCCTCATTCGGTTCGGGTTGGTATAACGATGGCCTGCCACACATTTAGGATGTATCCGATGACACTTTTGAAGCGCGTATTTCGCCCGGTCGGCGCTGTATCAATGTTACTGATGCTAGCCGGAGCAAGCCTGGCATCGAAAGATACCGCCGAGGACAGGGTTGCTGAAAGCAGGGTTCTAACTCAGGCGTACGGCGCCGAATTGAAAGCGGCATTGGAAGCGGCGTTGACTAGCGGAGGGCCGACAGCAGCGCTCGACGTTTGTAAGGACCAGGCGCCACTGATCGCGTCCAGGCTGTCACGTCAGTCCGGCGCAAACATTGAACGAGTCAGTCGACGCTATCGGAACCCCGCGAGCGCCCCTGAGCCGTGGCAAGTTAAGGTTCTCGAGCAATTTGAATCAGCCCCAGACGACGATCCATCGTTATCCGAATACGTTGAGCATGTCGCAGGTGGCACGCGGTACATGAAAGCGATTCGGGTTCAACCTGTTTGTTTGGTCTGTCATGGTGGCGCCTTGGCTGATGACGTTCGTCAGGCGCTTGATAAGCATTACCCGCATGATCTTGCGCGGAACTACGCGCTGGGAGATCTCCGCGGTGCATTTAGCGTTTCATGGCCTGCCGCAAACAGTGGTACGGCGTCTGTGACGGACACTGAAAGCACGACGAAGTAGACTGGCCCATCAACAACGGAACAATGGTTCCTGTGAATACGTTGAGCAGCAAAGTAGTCAGTGCGTTGGATGACAAGTAAAAAAGGTGCGTCGAACTAGCAACGTCGGGCTACTTTCGACTGATCGCCAACGGCGTCGATAAACGAAGAGCGACATGATCTCCGGGCGCAATGCGATCGGCGCAGCGCCGGCGGATGGGATTCTCGCGGCCAATAGCGCCCCAGAACGGTCGTGACATCTTTTAGTGATTTATGGCTGGTGGAAACCCTGCAGCTGCAGGGCGAGCAGCCGCTCACCTTCTTTGACAATGTTGAATCGCCGCTCATTGACCGACCAGCGCACAGCAAGGCCCTGGACCAGCGCGATAAGCAAGTAGGCCATATCATCGGGTACGAGGTCCGCACGAAAGTGTCCGGTCTGCTGCGCATCGATGACGCACTGTGTCACGCGCCGGTGAAACTGCTCCAGCAGTTTGCCGAAAATCTTTCGTAGCCGAACGTTCTCCACCATCAGTTCGCGGGAAAACAATAGAGACGGAATCGCGGGAAAGGTTTGAATCAGGCGGAGCTGGCCAACGATGAGCCGCCGCAGCGTTTCCTCGGGCGCGTCGTCGCGCCGCCGCTCGATGGCTGCCCAGCGCTTTTGCATTTGCTGCCCGATGTGGCCAGCCACGGATTCCCAAATGTCCTGCTTTTTCGGGAAGTGGCGAAACAACCCGGGTTGTGTCAGGCCAACGGCACCGGCCAGCGTGTCGGTCGTGACCCGATCAGGGCCAATTTGATCGGCAAGCTTGAGCGCCGCGGTCACTACCTCGGCTTTGCGTTCATCGGCGGATTTTCGAATTCTCATTGAAAGCAGACCTAACTATTAGGGAGTAGGTAATCGCTAACATATCGCGGGAAAGGATATAAGGCAAGCACGCTCGTCATCCAGTTAGGCTGCCGCTCACCCCCGGTTTGATGGGGCCTGGAGCGCACTATTGACCGGAATATAGCGGGCCCGGCCTTCCGGCAGATTGGAAATTCACTATTGACAACACGACTCCTGGAACCTATATAGTGAGCTTTCACTCACTAATTATGACGCGTAAAACCCCAACGACGAGATTCAATATCATGAGACCTCAAAAGCTGCTTCACACAATCGGCCTGGTGACCTTTGCAATGTCTTCCCTCGCGGCCACGGCGGCCGAGCCAAGCCTTAAAGAAATCATGCAGGACTTGCGCGACAACCTGGTGGAGATCACTGACGGATTGCTGGTCGATGATTTTGATCGTGTCGCGCAGGGCGCGACCAACGTTGCGCAGCATCCACACATCTCCGCGGCGCAGGGGAAGCAAATTGCAGCAGCGCTCGGGCCTGAAATGCCCGCGTTCAAGCAATTCGACGAGCAGGTGCATGCGTCGTCCCTCGCAATCGCGTCCGCGGCCAGTGATCAAGACCGCAATGCTGTCATCGTCAACTACCACCGCATGGTCGATGGTTGCCTGACCTGCCACGCGGCATTCAAAGCGCGTGTGGCAACCGCACTCACCAAGTCGCCTTAAGGTGCGTTGAGATACGTATCTTCCACGATCAATATTTTGCAGTGTTTTAGTTAGCTTTTACTCACTTACTAATTAGCGCCTACTTGAAAGGCGATTCGATTCAAAACCATGAGCGAAACAGTCAGTGTGAGTACTACGCAACGAAGCAACTACCAGCTTGTAGTGAATTGCGGCAACGCGATGGACCGGCGATGGGCCGTCACCGAATCAATTATTGCTGGCAGCGGAATTCCCGTGACGGTCGAGGTATCGGATAGCGACGGCGAAACGCTTGAATGGAGTATGCAAAAACGAATTTTGCAACATCAACATACCAGGGAGACTAGACCATGAAAATCTATACATACTGCGCAGTATTCAGTTTGATGCTGTTTACCGTGTTGGCATCAAGTCCTGCACTCAGCCAGGAGATGGCGCCGCCTTTTCAGAGTTTCGACGACGTTGATATCGACCTAAAAGGACGGAAATAGTCAATTGAACCAGAAAGAATACGGCTCCGGGCTCTAGAAAGGATAAGGAGAATACCGATGTCACAAGACTGCTCAGATTTTAGATCGGGGGCGTCGTTAGCCATACGTTGGCTGTGGCTATTTCTCTTGGCGTTAATGAGCCCGGTCTTGGCCGACGAGGTCGAGGATTGTATTGCCGAATCCGTACTGCGTGCGAGCGACACTACGACTGTTGGTGAAATTCGCGTGCGGTGTCGGGATCGGCGCGCGACGAGCACTGCGTCGACAGTGCAACCCGCCACTGGCGAGACCAGCGCAATCCAGCGTCGTTTCAGCTCCGAGTTTGACACCATGGATCGATCCTACACGCTTACCGCACATCGTCCGAACTATGTCTTGCCGTATACCTATAACGCGTTCCCGAACAATACGCCGTTTGAGTTCCTTGATTCTGGAGAATACGTGCAGGAGGAAGAGGCGAAGTTCCAGATCAGCTTCAAGATGCCGATCACTCATGATCTTTTGATACCGGACAGTACGCTCTTTTTTGCCTACACCAATCAGTCGTGGTGGCAGATCTACAACACCGATTTTTCCTCCGCGTTTCGCGAAAGCGATCACGAGCCAGAATTATTTGTACGACACTACGGTGGCCCACGGTTGGGTCGGGCTAGCGTGGCCAGTTGGGATCTCGGCTTGGTGCATCAGTCGAATGGTCGCCCGACACAACTGTCTCGCAGCTGGAATCGTGTGTTCGCCAATGTCGCCATCGATGCCGGTGACCTTGCACTGTCCGTAAAGGCCTGGTATCGCCTGCCGGAAAGTGCCGACGAAGATGACAACCCAAACCTTTATCGCTATCGCGGTTATGGCGAAGTGCGTGCACTTTACACACCGAATCGGAACACCTTCGGCCTGATGCTGCGCCCGGGGACCGACAAGGGCGGGCTGGAATTAACCTGGAGCTATCCCTTAAGCAACTTCCTGCGTGTATACGCCATGTATTTCAACGGCTATGGCGAAAGCTTGCTCGACTACGACCACCGCGTTGAGCGCATCGGTATTGGCTTTGCTTTGAACGACTATTTACAGCTTTAGCGAGTGGCTCGCTTCTCGACTTTTGTATAGGGAGTAACAATGAAATTACAGTTTCTCGGCGCCGCTCGTGAAGTGACTGGCTCGTGCTATCTCGTCGATACCGGCGACGTACGGTTCCTGGTGGATTGCGGCATGTTTCAGGGCGGCCGCGAGGCCTCGTCACGCAATCGCAAGCCGTTTGCATTCGATCCCGAATCCATCGACTTCGTGCTGCTAACTCACGCGCACATCGACCACAGCGGCTTGCTGCCCAAGCTCACTCGTGCAGGCTTTCGCGGACCGATCCATACCACCACCGCAACAGCAGAGTTGCTCGCGGTGATGTTACCCGACAGCGCGCACATCCAGGAGCGCGATGCCGAGCGGGCAAGTCGCCATGCGAAGACTGCACGTGGCAGGCAAAGCGATGCCTTAAAACCATTGTATTCGGTAAAGGACACGGACGAATGCCTGCAACAGGTGCAACCGGTCGACTACGACCAGGAGCTTGAGCCCGGCACCGGCGTGCGCTGCCGCTTCCGCGATGCAGGTCATATCCTGGGTTCGGCCATTATTGAAATCTGGATCAAACAGAATGGCCTGACAACGAAGCTCGTCTTCAGCGGCGACCTCGGCCAGCCGGGGCGACCGATCATCAGGGATCCGACCCCGATTGGGGACGCAGACATTCTGATCATTGAATCGACCTACGGCAATCGCACGCACAAGAATCTGGCTGCAACCGAGGATGAACTGATTGCAATTGTGGAACACACCCTCAAGCGCGGCAACGTAATCGTTCCCGCATTCGCTGTCGGCCGGACGCAAGAAATCATCTACCACCTGCATCGACTCACCCGCGAAGGGCGATTCACGGGACTAAAAGTATTCGTCGATTCGCCCATGGCCACCGCAGTCACGCGGATTACACAGCAACACCTGGAACTGTTCGATGAGAACGCCAGCGACCTCGCGGACTGGCACGCGCGTGCCAAGGATCTTCCGTTTCTCCATTTCACTCGCAGCGTGGAGGAATCCATGGCCCTGAATCAGATTCGCTCGGGAGCCATCATCATTTCCGCCAGCGGCATGTGTACAGCCGGCCGCATTTTGCACCACCTGCGCCACAACCTGCCACGGCAGGAATGCAGCGTGATGATCACCGGATTCCAGGCGCAGGGAACACTGGGCCGGAAGCTGGTCGACGGCGCCGACCAGGTGCGGATTTTCGGTCATGACATTCCGGTACGTGCGGCAGTTCACACCGTGGGCGGGCTCTCGGCGCACGCCGACCAACCTGCCTTGTTGGCCTGGGCCGCGAAGTTTCGCAAGCCGCCTGCGCAGACCTTTGTGGTGCATGGCGAGGCCAGTGCAGCGCAGGTTTTTGCTGAGCGGCTGCGCGCTGAACGCGACTGGAACGTAACCGTTCCCGAGCTTGGCCAGCGGGTGCAGTGCAATTTGGAGTCGACCCCGATATGCGCGTAAAGAAATCGAAATCACAACAACCGGAAGCGGCGCTTAAGTTTCGTTGCCGCAAACATGGTGAACGAGTATTGCGATCGGGAGCCCACTCATGAATACCTCAAACATTCTCACCGCTAGGCTTCGCTGGTTCGGGCTTGTTCTCGCCGTCATCGCTGTGGGTGCAGTGCTGTTCTGGTTGCTGCGCGACAGCAGCAATCATGATGCACTGCGTCTGTACGGCAACGTCGATATCCGCGAAGTAGAACTGGCTTTTCGCCAGCCTGGCCGCGTGGCTGAAATGATCTTCGATGAGGGCGACAGCGTCAGTGCCGGCGAGGTGATGGCCCGGCTCGATGCCGGGCCGTATCGCGATGCGGTGGCTGCAGCTGAAGCTGGGCTCGTCGCAGCGAAGGCCGAACGGGACAAGCTGCAAAGTGGCAGTCGCCCGCAGGAAATTCAGCAGGCACAGGAGCGAGTACGCCAGGCGCAGGCGGGCGCTCACGAAGCCGAGCGCAACTTCACGCGCCAGAACTCCCTGCTCGAATCGGGTGCCAGCAGCCAACGAACGGTCGATGCCGCGCGTGCCGCATTTGACCAGGCTAAAGCAAACCTGGCTGCAAGCAAGGCGGCACTATCGTTGGCAACCGCCGGATTTCGTGACGAGGACATCGCAGCCGGTGAGGCGCGGGTGGCCGTGGCTGACGCGGCGCTGGCACAGGCACGAACCGCACTGGGCGACACGGAACTTGTGGCGCCCAGCGATGCCACCGTGATTGCGCGCGTGCGCGAACCCGGCAGCATGGTAACCAGCAATACGCCGGTGTACTCCTTGAGCTTGCGCGATCCGGTCTATGTGCGTGCCTACGTTAGCGAGCCGGACCTCGGCCGCATTGCGCCGGGTGTCAAGGTGCAGGTACGAACTGATTCCTCATCGAGGATTTATCACGGCCAGATCGGCTTCATCTCGCCGCGTGCGGAATTCACACCGAAGACAGTAGAGACCGCCGATCTGCGCACCGATCTCGTCTACCGCCTGCGCGTGGTCGTCACCGATGCCGATCTGGCGTTGCGCCAGGGCATGCCGGTAACGATCGATGTCGACATCAATGCGACGCGTGACGAGCGCGCCGGCGAGCGATGAGATGAGCACGCACCCGACCACCGATAGCGGAGGCACGCAGGATCAGGACGTCGCCGTTGTCATTGCCAGCGTCGTCAAGCAATTCGGGGAGGTCGAGGCCCTGCGCGGTTTCAGTGCCGACATTCGCTACGGTCGTCTCACCGGCCTGGTCGGGCCCGACGGCGCCGGCAAGACCACGCTGATGCGTATCATGACCGGTTTGCTAGTGCCCAATGGCGGCCGTGTCACGCTGGCCGGCTTCGACGTGGTCGAGGACAATGACGCGATTCACATCGCCAGCGGCTACATGCCGCAGCGCTTCGGCCTGTACGAGGATCTGTCGGTGATGGAGAACATGCGCTTGTACGCGCAGTTGCGGGGCATGGATGCCGATCAGCACGCGGACATCTTCAGAAGTCTGCTCGACTTCACCCGGCTCGGACCGTTCACCTCGCGCCTGGCGGGCAAGCTCTCCGGTGGCATGAAACAGAAGCTGGGACTGGCCTGTGCGCTGATGGCCAAACCCAGAGTGTTGCTGCTGGACGAGCCCAGCGTCGGCGTCGATCCGGTCAGCCGCCAGGACCTGTGGCGCATGGTGCAGGCGCTGACCGACGACGGCATGGCCGTGGTCTGGTCAACAGCCTACCTCGACGAGGCCGAACGCTGCGAAAGCGTGCTACTGCTCAACGAAGGCAAGCTTGAATTCGACGGCCCGCCGCAGGAACTTACCGATCGCATCAAGGATCGCAGTTTCCGTTTGACAGGCGTCAGCGACGAACGCCGGGCAGTGTTATCGCAGGCACTGGATCTGGACGCGGTTGGCGACGGCGTAATCCAGGGCGATGCCGTGCGCGTGGTGCTGCGCGCCAATGCCGGTCGCGCGGAAATCAGTGCGCTGGCCGACGAGGTCGGGGCAATCCTCGAACCCGTGCAGCCGCGATTCGAGGATGCCTTCATCGACTTACTCGGTGGTGGGCCGGGCGGCACGTCGGCGCTGGCCGAGCGCATGCATCCGGTCGACCTCGATTCGGACATCGCGGTGTCCTGTCGCGACCTGACCAAACGCTTCGGCGACTTCACCGCCACCGACAAAGTCAGCTTCGAGGTTCAAAAGGGTGAAATTTTCGGCCTGCTCGGCCCCAATGGCGCGGGCAAGTCGACCACCTTTAAGATGCTCTGCGGGCTGTTGAAGCCGACCGCTGGGGAGGCGCACGTCGTCGGGCATGACCTGCGCCACGCGACGGGTGCGGCCAAGAGCCAGCTCGGCTACATGGCGCAGAAGTTCTCTCTTTACGGCTTGCTGTCGGTGCGGCAGAACCTCGAATTTTCTGCCGGCGTGTACGGGCTGGAAGGCGCCATCAAGAATCAGCGCATCGACGAGATGATCGAGACTTTTGACCTGCAGCACTATCTCAATACCTCGCCCGATTCGCTGCCGCTGGGCTACAAGCAGCGCCTGGCGTTGTCCTGCGCGCTGATGCACCGTCCGCCGGTACTGTTTCTCGACGAACCAACCTCGGGCGTCGATCCGATCACCCGGCGCGAATTCTGGACCCATATCAACGGCCTGGTCCGCAAGGGCGTGACGGTGATGGTGACGACCCACTTCATGGACGAGGCCGAGTACTGTGACCGCGTGGCGATGATGTACCGCGCCAGGCTGATCGCGCTGGACACTCCCGACGCGTTGAAGCGCATTTCCAGGAGCGACGCACAACCGGACCCGACGATGGAGGACGCCTTCATTCACCTGGTCGAGTCGGCGGACCTGGACGACGAGACTCGCAAAGACGCGAAGGTCGCAGCATGAACAGCGAAGCCCTTGAAATCGGCGCTGCTGCGGGTCCGGGTGAACTTGCGCACCCTGATTTTGACGGGCGGCGCCTGATCGCGCTGGTGCGCAAGGAAACTCTGCAGGCAATCCGCGACCCGTCCACCATCCTGATCGCATTCGTGCTGCCAGTGGTACTGCTGTTCCTGTTCGCCTATGCGGTGTCGCTGGACGTGCGCGAGGTGCGCATCGGTGTGGTGCTGGAATCTGATGGCGTCGGCGCGCAGTCACTTGCCGCCGCGTTTGCCGGTACCCGTTACCTGAAAGTCACGCCGGTGCGCGATCGCCGTGAAGTTGCCGACCAGTTGGTGTCCGGCAAGCTGCGCGGCTTCGTCGTGATCCCGCAGGATTTTGAACGGCGGCTGGCATCGCAGTTGCCACAGCCCCTGGTCCAGGTAGTCACCGACGGTTCGCTGCCCAATACGGCCAATTTTGTCGCCAATTATGCGCAGGGTGTGGTGCAGACCTGGGGGGCAGGGCGCAGCGCTGGTGTGCCAACGGCCGCGATCCAACTCGAGCCGCGCTACTGGTTCAACGCCGAACTCGAGAGTCGCCGTGCGCTCGTGCCCGGGGCAATTGCGATCGTGATGACCATCATTGGCACCATGCTCACCGCGTTGGTGGTTGCACGCGAGTGGGAGCGCGGAACGATGGAGGCCGTGCTGTCGACACCGGCTTCGGTCGTCGAAATCCTGATCGGCAAGCTCCTGCCGTATTTCGCTTTCGGCATGATTGCCACGCTGGGTTCTGCGGCACTGGCCATATTTGTGTTTGATGTACCGTTGCGCGGTTCGCTACTCGCGCTATTGACCCTGTCCGCGGTTTTCCTGATTCCTGCGCTTGGCCAGGGCCTGCTCATTTCGGCACTTACCAAGAACCAGTTTCTCGCGTCGCAGATCGCGCTGTTCTCGGGGTTTCTTCCCTCATTCCTGCTTTCGGGTTTCCTGTTCGAGATCGACGCCATGCCGGTGCCTATCCAGACCATTACCTACCTGATACCCGCGCGTTACTTTGTGTCCTCATTGCAAACCGTATTCCTGGCGGGTGATGTCTGGTCGGTGTTTCTACCCAATCTGGCAGCGATGGCAGCGATCGGTGTGTTTTTCTTCGCGATCGCCAAGCGCAAGACTCTCAAGAACCTGGAGTCCTGAGCGATGTGGTCCCGAATCAATGCCCTCATCAACTCCCGCCTGCGCGCGCAAATCGCCAAGGAATTTCTCAGTATCCTGCGCGATCCGCGTAGCCGCCTTATCGTATTCGTACCGCCGCTGATGCAGCTGTTGATCTTTACCTTCGCCACCACGCTGGAGGTGCGCAATGCCGAGATCGCCGTCTATGACCGCGATGCCGGTCAATGGTCACAGGAGTTGGTCGCGCGCGTGGGCGCCGCTGACTTCATCAGTCGGCTGCACACGGTGCACAGTCGCGATGAATTGCGCGAGTTGATAGATGGGCGAAAGGTTATCGCCGGACTTGACATGGGGCCGAATTTTTCACGCGATATTGCCGCCGGAGGCACCGGGACCGCTCAGGTTATCGTCGATGGTCGACGCAGCAACGCGGGTCAGATCACGGTCGGTTATCTCAACGCGATCGCGGCGGATGTTGGTACCACTGCCAGGAAGGAATCGCAGCGCGCGTCGCCGGTCGTCGTTCGACACTGGTTCAATCCCAACCTGATTTACCGCTGGTTCGTGGTGCCGGCCCTGTCGGGCATTCTGGTGTTCTTCAGCGCACTGATGATCACGTCGTTGTCGATCGCCCGCGAACGCGAGTTGGGCACGTTTGACCAGTTGCTGGTTTCACCGACCACCACGCCGGAAATTATCGTCGCCAAGACCGTACCCGCGGTTGCCATTGGCGCCGTCCTGGGGTTGATGATGATCGGCGCGGCGGCGTTCCTGTTCGGCGTTCCTTTTACCGGCTCGTTTTTGCTGTTGTTGCCCAGCCTGCTGCTGTTCATCCTGTCGGTCGTGGGCATCGGCCTGATGATCTCCGCGGTCTCCGCGACGCAACAGCAGGCCATTCTTGGAGCCTTCGCGATCGGCGTACCGGCGGTGCTGATGTCGGGCTTTGCCACACCGGTGGAAAACATGCCGCTGGTATTGCAGTGGATGGCGCAGGGGATTCCGCTCACCCATTTTTTGATTATCGTCGAAGGCACATTTCTCAAGGCCATGACGGCGTCGGACATTATTGCCAACACCTGGCCACTGGCCGTAATCGCGCTGGTCACGCTGTCGATGGCCACCGTGTTTGTTCGCGGCCGACTGCAATGAAAAAAAACCTTCATGAAGGAGTTGTCATGACAATCACATCGTTCATCCGATACCGGGCGGCACGTGTACCGGTCACCGCGGTGAGTGCGTTGTTGCTGGCCGCTTGCGCCGTCGGCCCTGATTATCAAGAGGCGCCGCCGGTCGACACCGGCAGCGGCTGGTCCCAGCCTGCCACTGCAGATGGAGCGCCGGTCGACTTGTCTGCCTGGTGGAAATCGCTGGGCGATCCAGTGCTGGATCGGTTGGTGACCACGGCGTTGTCCGATAATCTCGACCTGCGCCAGGCAGAGGCGCGCATCCGCGAGGCGCGTGCCTTGCGAGATCGCGCAGCGGGCGGTTACGCGCCATCGGTCGGAGTCAGTGGCAGTATTAACAGGCGCCGACAGAGCGAAAACGGGCCATTACCGATTGACTTGATCCCGGGTCTCGAGCGTGACCAGACAATCTACGACGCGGGTTTCGACGCCGCCTGGGAAGTCGATTTGTTCGGCAGAACCCGGCGCGTTGTCGAGAGTGCCGAGGCCAGTGTCGAAGCCACCCAGGCGGACGCGAGCAATGCACGCGTAAGTGTTGTTGCTGAAGTTGCGCGTAACTACTTCACGTTGCGCGGTGCGCAGAGGGAGCTGGCCGCTCGCGAGGCCTCGGTGAACACCCTGCAGCAGACTTTCGATCTGGTCCGCATGCGCTATTCGGTGGGTGACGTGTCGCAATCCAATGTTGACGCCGCCGAGGCGCGCCTCGCCGCTGCGGCTGCTGGCGTGCCCGATATCCAGGCACGGTTGCACGCCGCAGCGCTGGGTCTGGGTGTGCTGCTCCGGGCGCCGCCGGAGCGCGAGCTGTCGCTGCTCGAAGGCATCCCGCCAATGCTAGTCCTGGTCCCCTTACCAGTAGGCGAACGCGCCGATGTGTTGCGCCGCCGGCCCGATGTGCGCGCCGCCGAACGCCGTCTTGCCGCCAGCACCGCCAACATCGGCGTCGCCACCGCGGAGCTGTTTCCGAAGCTATCGATTGGCGCTGGGGGCGGTTTCCAGTCGCTGGATACGAACACCTTGTTTAACTCTGGCAGCCAGACGTATTCGATTATGCCGCTGATCTCCTGGCGTGTGTTCGACGGTGGCCGGGTGCGCGCGGAGATCCACGCCAGTGAGGCGCGTCAGCAGCAAGCCGCGCTTGGCTACGAGAAGGTCGTGTTGGCCGCATTGGGTGATGCCGAGCGTGCACTTAGCAATTATCGGCATGGCCTCGACGCGGTGGAACGCCGGCGAATCGCGGTAGATGCCGCGCGCCGCAGCTTTGGACACGCGAAGCTGCGCTATGAAGCCGGCGACATCGCGCTCACCGATCTGCTGACGGAAGAGCGCGTACTGCGCGATGCGGAGGATGCGTACGCGCGCACTCACGGCGTCACCGCCGTTGCGCTCGTGGCTTTGTTCAAGGCCCTGGGTGGCGGCTGGAATACGCACGCATCCGAATTTGAATCCGAGAGGAACGAACATGAACGATCCTGACGAGTACGGCGATCTGCGTAAGGCAATCCTGGATGCACCCGCCTATAGGCTGGCACACGAAGATGTCGAATTCCTGGTTCAGGACGACCAGCGACCGCTGCGCATGCAGCTGGAACTGCTCAAGCCGGAACATGTGCTGCGCGAACAGGGCATCGGCTCAACCGTTGTCGTGTTCGGCAGTGCACGCGTCTTGTCCCTCGCGGACGCGCAGGCAAGACTGGATGATTGCGATGCACAAGTCCGCAACGGGCAAGCGGGGCCCGAACTTGAACAGGAACGTGCCGCAGCCAGGCGGCATATGGCCCATGCCCACTACTATGAAGAGGCTCGACGTTTCTCGGAACTGATTTCGTGCCGCTTTCAATGCGAACAACGTCGGGATTTCGTCGTCGTCACCGGAGGCGGGCCCGGGATCATGGAGGCCGCCAACCGGGGTGCTTTTGACGCGGGTGCACGTTCGATCGGCTTGAATATCACCTTACCGCACGAACAGGCCCCCAACCCGTTCATCACTCCGGAACTGGCATTTCGCTTCCAGTACTTCGCGCTGCGCAAGATGCATTTTCTACTAAGGGCACGGGCACTGGTTGCCTTTCCCGGCGGCTACGGCACGCTGGATGAACTATTCGAGGTGCTTACACTCGTCCAGACTCAGAAGATGCCCCGATTGCCAATCGTCCTGGTGGGGACAGAGTTCTGGAGCCGGGTGATTGATATCGATTACCTCGTGGAAGAGCAATTCATCGCCGCAGAGGATGCCGAACTTGTTGCGCGCGTGGACACAGCCGAACAGATCATCGACGTCATACACAACTTTTATGGTGGACAACCTCCCACTCATAACGACAGCGCGTGACGATGCGGCAATATCCCTTGTTGAATTGGCGAGGGCAGGGGAGCGGCCCTGCAACAATCACGATGGGCCTACTCACAATAGATACCGTGTAAGCACGCCATCACCGCTCGAACATCGTGATCCGCGAGCGAGTAATGGATGGTCTGCCCATCACGACGTGTTTCGACAATGCCTTCACGCCGCAGAACTGCAAGATGTTGCGAGACGGCGGACATTGAAAGGCTAATTAGCCCACTTAACTCTCCGACGGAGTGCTCGTCCTCGACCAAGGCGCAGAGGATCGTCAGTCGCGCCGGATTAGAAATCGTTCTCAGCAGTTGTGATGCGGCCTCCGCATGCTCGCGCAGTTCGCGCCCATGCAAATGAGAAGTGTTCAACAGCGGCTAACTCCTTTGAATGCAGTCCTGCTAATCGTAACAGCGTAAGAGCCACTAACGGTGTTCGGGAATTACGTATTTAAGTAACGTCTAATATAAATAGACTTATAAGCAGAGAGTTTTGGATGGAGCTGGTCATGCAACGTGCTATTGAATTTGTGTGGTCAGATTCGATTTTTATCTTCGGAAAGGAGCGAAAACCATGAGACACCAATCAGTGATAGCCGTAGCCATTGGAATCGCGTTCGTGCTGCCGGCGTCAATGAGCATCGCGCAAGGTCAACGGCAAGGGCAGGACCGATCACTGGACCGCGCTCAAGTTGAACGCGGGCAGCAAGATTTTGACCGCGACCGTCTTCGAGATCGCGATCGGATTGACGAGCCGTCGCAGGATCGTGACCGAGACAGAGACCAGGATCGGACTCACGTTCCGGACTTCGCGAAGTTGAGCGATCAGGACATCTACGGCAGTGAGGTTATGACTGCACAGGAGCGCAATCAGTACCGTAAGCAGTTGCAGGATGCGACAAATGCTGAGGAGCGCAACCGCGTCGAGGCACAGCACCGCGAAATGGTGCAAACGCGCGCAAAAGCACGAAACGTCGACTTGGCGCCGCCAGGGCAGGGCATCTACGGCGGAGCGTTGATGTCGGTCGAGGAGCGAAGCCGCTATCGCGAACAGCTACGAATGATCGAATCCGATACGGAGAAGGCGAAATTCATGGCGCAGCACCGCGAAGAGATGCAAATGCGCGCACAAGCGCAAGGCGTTGACCCGGTTGAACTGAAAGAAACAGAAGAGGCTGAGTAGTCCCCCGCTATTAACCGCTTCTGTAGCCTTGGGGCCGGGCATGCCCGGCCCCGTTTTACTTACGAAACCGTGCGTTATTTGCGGCTAAAGAAATCGAACGAGGAGGGCGCCATGTCATCGAGGAAACCCTTACAGATTGCCGTCATCGCAACTGTCATCGGTTTGCCGGTGATAGCGCAGCAGCAAGATCAGGATCGCGACCTTGACCGCGATCCAGAGGATTGAGGGTCATAGCCCCGGCAAGAGGAGGAGCAAGACATGCATCGATTACTGTTTATTGTGTTATTGGCATTAGCATCGACTGGGGTCAATGCACAATCCGGTGACGCCACGTTTAAACTGTCAACCGGCATCGACTACACCAGTGGCGATTACGGCGGTACAGACGACATTGAAGACACGTACATCCCAGTAACGGGCAGCGTAGATTACGGGCGGTTCGGATTTCGCCTGACGGTACCGTACTTGAGTTTCCGCGCACCGTCGGGAACTGTCATCACCGATCCCGGCGGCCAGCCGGTACCCGGATCCGGGTCAACGATCACTGAAAGTGGGCTGGGCGACATCATTGGCAGCGTCACCCTGTACGACGTCATTTATAACCGCGACTTGGGCATTGCTCTCGATATCACAGGCAAGATCAAGTTTGCTACGGCTGATGAGGATAAAGGGCTCGGGACCGGTGAACATGATTACTCGGTGCAAGCGGACCTCTACAAGTACATTGATCAGTTTACGTTGCTTGCGTCCGCCGGATACAAGTTTCGTGGTGATCCCGACGGTGTCGATCTTGAGAACGTGCTCATGGGCTCGCTGGGCGGAATTTACAAGTTCACGCCACAAACTCGCGGTGGGTTAATTTACGACTACCGGGAGTCGGCGTTCGCAAGCGGTGACCCGATTCAGGAACTGACGGGATTCGTTTCCCAACGCATCAATGATGAATGGCGCGTACAGGTGTATGCGCTCACCGGCTTTAGCGACAGCAGCCCGGACTTCGGTGGGGGCGTGCTGATTAAGCGCACTTTCTAGATTGTCGCGAGCTGGTGCCTGAGCGGATTCTTCGAACTTTGATCGTTTCTAAGTGGTCGGTAGTAAACGCGGCCAGGCTAAACAACGAGAAAAAATTTCTGCAGACAAGCTTGTGAATCTTTTGCTCACCGCCGCTTTGTAGCGAAAGTTCTGATCAATTGCGGCGCCGCCGAGAAGAAGTCTTAGGCGTGTCCTCGGCAATAACCTGGCGAAATGCGATTTGCCACTAATCGTTACTGCGCGCATTGCTGCCTCGCCCTATCAACGTATGGCTCCAATCGCATCCATTGCGGTCCGGTGCGTGCATCAATTGAGATTAACGATGATCCTTCTGCAAACATCGCGCGCACACCGTCGCAATCGCCACTTGGTGCCAACAACACACCGATAAGGAACTGAAGATAGGCATTGCTTTCGTTCGCACCGGCAAAGCTTAACTCCTGAGCCCTTTTCGCACTCACGAGGGCCTCAGGCGCGTTTTCTGCTAGGAACAGCACCTCTGCCTTCCTTCCCAGTGCAGAAGCGAGTGAAGCCGCATTCAGTTCAGAATCTCGTTCATAATAATCAACAGCCACTCGAATTGAGCGTTCCGCTTCGACGAGATCGCCACTTTGTAAGAGCACATCCGTATAGGCGCGATGAAGGTCTGCGATCGCGCGCTCACTTGGCACTTCCGCAGAAAACGCAGCCGTAATTGCATCTTCGAAAATGTGTCTTGCTGTATCGACGTCACCGGCAAGATAGTTCGCCAACGCCAAGTTGCCATGCACGACCAGCGTCCACCGGTGTCCATCGCCCAGTTGCGTGGCGAAGTTGTCTCGTGATTCTTTGTAGAGGTCAATTGCCTCTTCATATCGATTTTCGTTCTCCAGAAACTTCGCGAAGCTGTTTTGCAACCAACCCAGAGCAGCTGGACCTTCATCGGAAATCGCGATCTTGCGTATGGCTTGTCGAAAAAGCGGTTCAGCGCGCTCGGGTTCGCCCTCACGAGCGTAAAAACTCGCCAGAATCTCCTCTGCACGCGCCACAAGAATATGGTTAGGTCCCAGGACCTCTCGCCGAATTGCCAGCGAACGATTGAAGAGCGCCTCGCTTTCTGCCGGGTCAGATTCAACGTGAGCGAGATTGCTGAGTGCGATTGCCAGTCCTATGCTTCTTTCACCGTAAGTTTCTTCGGCCTGCTCGGCAGCTGCTCGATGATACTTCGTCGCCTCGTCCATCATGCCCCGCGAGTAATACAGAGAGCCGAGCGTGGTCAGAATTTCAGTGACCAGACTGTGTCGTTTTCCAAGTTGCTCTTGGCGAGTACTCAGCACTTGTTGGAACAAGGTTTCCGCCTCGTGAACATTACCGTCGCGCCACAACTCGTGCGCTCGAGCCGATTGGCTGCTCACGGTATCGAGGTCTCGGTCACCGAACAACTCGATACGCCTGGCGAGAATCTCCGCATGCAATGCTTCGGACTCATCGAGCTTTCCCTGCTGAAAAAGCGTGTCGGCAATCTGGTAACGTATCTCCAGGCGTTCACGTTCAGATATCTCGCCGTGCAATGCCGCTTCGGCATCGGCCCTGCGCAGCAATTCTTCCGCCTCGCTATAGAGTCCGATCCCCTTGTAGGCTCGCGCAACCAACGCGCGAAGCCGCGTGCGAAGGTCATCCTGTGTTACGAGTCCGGAGTCCAGTCGTGCAATGGATTCATCCAGCATGCGTTTTGCCGTCAACTGACCGCCACTTGTTTCCGAAGGATCTGCTGAATTGAAAATATCGAGTAAGAAATCGGCAGTCTCGGTAGCCGCTGCGGTCTCGCGCTCAGCAATGGCGCGCTGATTGAGCGCGTCGTTGCGCTGCTCAAGCGCCTGCCAAGCGAGGCTGCCCGCTGCGATCGTTAGTACCACGAGAGCGGCGATACCGGCTCGTTCGAGCCGCCGCCTACGGCTCGCGCGTCGGCTGGATTGTTCCACGTAAAATTTTTCTCGCGAACTGAGGTTGATTCCCGGCACCTCGAGCAGGGCTGTTGCCTCTTCGAGAGACTTGCCACGCGGCAGCAGTAGATCGTCTGGTTTTGCTTCAAGGAACCACCGTTCGCAAGCCGTTGCCACACGTTGATGCACGCGGATTCGGTCTCGATTGTCGTCAATCCAGGTCCTAAGTCTTGGCCATTCCGAGAGAAGTGTCTCGTGGGTTACAGAGACGCTCGGTGAACCGTCGGCCCCAAGCTCCGTGCTGAATAGTCGCGCATCAATAAATGCCTGCACCAGTTCGCTTGCACCTTGTGCTGACACCTCATCGAGTGGGCAAGGCTCGGAGGCTGCGAGTTCACCGCGCAGCCGGACCAATCGCGACATGACGAGCGGAAACGAGTCCTGCTGCCCCGTCGGCAAATCAGCGAAAACGTCTTCGGCACGTCGAGCGAGGCTGCCTTTCAAGCCTCCGATTCGCTCGTAAGCGTCAATCGTTAGCAGCTTGTCCTGGCTCCGCGCCTCGTACAACCTCTGCAATGTGAATTCCAGCAGAGGCAACATGTTCGGATGCGCAGCAGCCGCCTCATAAATCATTTCGTCGAGCTTTCTACCCGAGGCCGAGTTATGTTCGAATTTAAGGCCGGCGGCAACGGCCGGTAGCCGAATCGTCTGTTGAATCTCGGTCGGCCCCAGCGGCCTGACATCGTATTGGCCGATTCCTTTTCTGAGCCGCATTAGCGCAGGATAGTTCGCACAGTTTGGGTAGAAGTCACTGCGCAGCGTTGCGACGATCCAACAGAGTCCGCTGCAGACCAGACGTTCGAGTGCATTGAAGAAGTCGTGGCGCTGCTTGTCGTCGATGTGCGACGTAGCAAACACTTCCTCGAGTTGGTCAATCACGAGAATAACGCGCTCTTCATTGCCGAGGAGTCGGGCCATTGTCTCGGTAGTGCCCGTGCTGATCGTATCCGCGTCGCCGGCGACAATTGTCATAACATCCGGCTCGTTTTCGAGTCTCTGGTCCAGGGCGCGTGACAACGATTCGAGCAACGCGTGGACCGGACCCGCGCGCGAGCTACCCGGCGTAAAAACGTCGTAGTGCCAAAGCGAAGCATCTTGTGACTTCAACAGGTTACTCAGAAGACCGGCTCGGGCGAGAGACGATTTGCCGACACCGCTCGCGCCCAGCAACAGCAGAAACGGTTTGCCCGTAGCCGCTTGCTGGCGCAACGCCGTCAAGGCCTCGAACGTGGCTCGGGTTCGACCGAAGAAAACAGGTGCGTGCGCCGTATCGAATGCTTCCAGTCCGCGAAAGGGGGAACCGTCCGACCAGGACTCAGTATTTTCCGCACCTGTCGCGTCCCCGAGGTCAACGACCTTTGCATTTAGTCGATAACCGCGCTTCGGCACCGTTTGGATGAAACGCGGTTCGCGACTACTTTCACCGAGCGCGCGGCGAATCTGATAGATGCACCTCGACAGCACCTCATCACCAACGACAGCGCCACCCCAAACCGCGTCGATCAGGTCATTTCGGGTAACCACCTCGCCATTGCCTAGAGCGAGGTGTATCAAAACGTCCATTACACGCGGCTCTAGGTGCGTCTCACCATAAGGGCCGGACACCGTGCTGTCCGCGGGCGTAATCATCCACTGGTCGAATGCAAACCCCTGTTCGTACATAAGCACTCGCTCTCTTTGTTGCCCAAGTCGTTGATAACTGGAGCGTTCCCGAGCCGTACGACCTTCCCGGAACTTTTCATCAGGTCTTTAAGGGCCCGATTTCCGATGGTCTGTATAGGAGGATAACAGTGCGTATCGCTCGAATTGTCGTTGGAACCGCTTCGCTGCTCTATTTGCTCGCATCGAGCTCTACTCCAGAGCACTACCTGCTTGCGCTGAGCGGTGATCGCCAGACCGGTACATCTGGCCAGCTGCTGCCGGAGCCCATTGTCGCCCGGCTGACGGATGAGGCCGGGAACGGAGTCATGGGCCAGTCGATTGTGTTCGATACCCGTATGGGCGGTGCCCTCATTGATAGCTCGGGCATCGAAAGTACCCGGCTTGTTATGCGCACAAATGCGTGGGGCGACGCGACTGTTGCGGTTCGACTCGCACCCGATGCAGATACGAACCGCATGGTAATACGTGTCTCCTCGACCGGCGCTGCGACTCCCGCGACATTCTCTTTTCGCGGCGTACCCGGCAGTTCGCAGACTGCAGATTCAACCGACAAATTTTCTCGAAAGGACCTATGAAAATGTGCATCAGAACGATTTGGAAGTTAGTCCCGGTAGTCGGACTCCTGGTCCTGGGCGCGTGCTCAGGCAGTGGTGAAGACGACGATTCCGGTCCACCCACGCCAGTCACAACGACAGATTACACGGTCGACTTTTCCGCGACACACGTAATAGGCTCCACGGCTGCACCGACGACCGTCTCTGCGAGCGCATCGCTACGCTCAGCTAGCGGTGATGACATCCTTGCAAGCGGCACAGTTACCGTCGCCGGTACGACGGCCACATCGGTAACCATCAACGTGGGCTACGCAGGAGAAAACGGACCGGTTGCCTTAGCACTGGTCGACAACGGAGGCGGCAACTGGGGTGTACCGTCAGGAACGGAACTAAGTGTCGATGAACTCCGGCGCCTGAACTCGACCGGATTCTATGTTCAGATTCAATCCGGCGATGGTGAACTGAGAGGCCAGATTCTTCCTCCTGGCTGGGCTGTGGGCACTATCGATCTGGACGGAGCCGCTGTCGTGCCTCAGTCAACATCTTCCGGCACCGCCAAAGCCGGCTTTGCAATCAATCCGTCGGTTGGTTCCTACTACGTGCGGATGACGGTTTCGGGTGTCGCTGATGTGATCTCTGCCGGCATTCGTGATGCCATCGCAGGCGGCGCAGGCGAACTCGTGGCATCGCTTGAAGAATCAATGACGACAGCTGACGTTTGGGGATCACGCGACATAAACGACGTCAATGCCAACGACCGTCTGACGGCTACCGGAATCGATGTGCTAGTCAATGGGCGACTGTATTTCAGCGTCGAATCGGCTGCAAACCCTGACGGTGACCTTCGCGGCCAAATCATCGACGACACAATCGATGTCTTTTACAACCAATTGACTGCCTCGCAAGTCGTCACCGGTGGCACACCGGTTGTGAGCAGCGCAGATGGCTTTGCAACAACGACCTGGATCGAGCCGCTATCCAGAATGGGCGTCGTCGTCAGTACTGATATCACAAGCGCCGTCAGTGTCGGTGTTTACCAAGGGGTGCAAGGGGAAAACGGCCTGCTGCTATTTTCGCTGATGCAGGACCCCTTGCTGCCTGGATATTGGCAACTGCCGCCGACCGACCTAAGTGCTGAGCAGGCAAATGCATTGGAAACGGGAGAGTTTTACGTCAGCGTTGTTACGTCAGGCAGTCCGGATGGTGAGTTGCGAGGACAACTTGTCATGTCCCCGCCGAATGCCACCGTTAAATTGGTTGGACCCGCCGGCGGCGAACTGGCGACGCCTGACGGAATTTCACTGCAGGTGCCGGCCGGTGCTCTCACCGAGACTTTGCCTATCAGCGTCGTTCGACTCCAAGGAACAGGGGCATTGCCAGCCCCGCTCGCCGACCCAGTCGTACCACTGCACGCAGCAGTCAAATTTGGCCCGTCGGGAACGGAATTTGCACTGCCCGTATCACTGAGCATTGCTCTCGAGCAGACGGCCGAAGCGGGGGCGAGCCAGCCTGCGCTGGTTTATGACACAGAAACAGGTACATGGCGGGAGACCGACTTTATCGCCACTGTCGACATCGATGGCGATTCCGCAACTGTCGATCTAACCCATTTTTCAGACTACGCTGTCACCTTCTCCGAAAAGGGCTCGGCGGGTTATTTCGGATCTGTCGATTTGCTCACGGAGTCCCGTCAGGCAATTTTCGATCGCATTCGGAATCGCTTTCGAATCGCGTTTACTTCGGATTCTTCCGCTCGACCATACGACCCCGGAACAGTTCCGGCGAATGATCCGTTTTTTCCGGGACAGAATCTATTCAATTGCTATGCGCCACGGGCCATTACCTTCATCCTCGATACTCGAAATTCGACTTTGCCTGAAATCGAGCCGGCGTTGGTCGCAACGGACGGCAGCCCACAAGGCGCAACGTTTATCATGGCATTCAGCCGTTTCTACGAAGAATCCTACGTTACAGTTGTCGACGATGAAGAAATTGACGTGGAACTTGGCGCGCTCTACCAGGTATTCGTTTATTACTTTGCCGTGTCTCCGGATATTGAAATAGAGGCGTCTTCGGATGCTCTCTGGGTTGCTGAGCAGGGCGATTTGGCGCTCCGTGTTCTTTGCGGGGATACCGGTTTCAAAGACCAGAGCGTCACGCTTGCCGTGGACGACTCGACCATTGGCTCTATTGCGCCAGGCGAAGGCTCGACGGATACGAGCGGAATGTTCGACGCAGTGTACTCGGCCAATGCAACCGTCGGCGGAACCAATCGAGTGACGGCGACGACCGATTGGTCCGAACCAGTCAGTGGGTCGGCGGTGACGGTTGGCAACTTTGTAGATGTTGCGATATTCAGCCTCACCGGAGATTGGTCGGGTACGGGAACGGAAACAGTTACCGGGTGTCAGGACCCGGAGGACAACGGTACTTTCGAGGGCAGCGCCAGTTACGCCATTACTCAAGACG
Source organism: uncultured bacterium (assembly GCA_963976365.1). Classification (GTDB taxonomy): domain Bacteria; phylum Pseudomonadota; class Gammaproteobacteria; order Steroidobacterales; family Woeseiaceae; genus UBA1847. The sequence continues at coordinate 109,630 of CAXBKH010000011.1, forward strand.
GCGCCGAAATATCCGGCAGCGGATTTTGGACAAGCTTCTCCGGAACAGTGAGCGGCGCGCAAGCCGATGGCGCATTTTCGATTTCAGGTAGTTTCACTGATTCCGAAGACGGACAAAGTACGGGAAGCTTCAGTGGAGGCGGCTCCGCCGCCAATGGCGTACTCAACCTGACATGGAATGGTTCGGACACGGACGACAGCTGTGTCTTTTCCGGCTCCGGTACGGCAACGAGACTGCAGTTATGAAGAGTATCGCGATTCCACTTTGTGTCGTTTTGTTGATGGCAGGGTGCTCCTCACAGGCATTGTTGGGGGCGAAGTGTTCTTTTGAACGAACAAACAACCCTTACGCCCCGCGTTCTTATGAGTGCCTACAATTGGATCAGCAACAGGATCATGAGGCCCGAAACCGACGTCACGAGAATGAGAAGAAACGTCTGGAAAAAACGCAACGAAAAGCGCGACAAAAAGCGCATGAGGAAGAACAGGAAAGACAGGAAAGAGCTGCTGCCTATGCAACCGAATCAGCTGAGCGAATGGATGCTCTATATCAATCGCTTGAGAGCATGCCGAACCCGAGGACGTATTATGAGCAAGGTGATCTGGATTCAGCGCGCGCTGCTGCTGATGACAGACTTGCTCATATTAACGACTCATATAGTTGGTACAGCAGCCGGGGCATTCCTATTCCTTCTTATTGGTCGTACCAATGTGCTGTAGCACTCGTAACAATCGATTGGATCAAATTGCTAAATCGAGAATTTCTTTCGATCATCAGCAATCCGAGTGCGCGTATGATTGATGAAGGGGCATCTTGCTACGACGCATTTTATTTTCCTCAGGCCCAAGCCTTGCTAGCTCATGCTTACATGTTTGAGTCCTATTGGGGTCGTGCGGATCACATCTACTTTACACTTCGCGGAGGCCCCGAAGCAGGGTTCGGATCATGGGGCTGGGAGGAACGGATTGCGAAAGACTTTGAGAAATTGCGCAAAGCGGGAATTGCTACTCCAGCTATGGACGATATCCTGTCCCGGCTTGCATCATCGGATTGACGGTTAAGCCACCGTGGGCGTTGATGGTAGGGCAGGGCAACGCGAGTGTGACTGCGCTATAGGCGACGCTCTGGTTAGGACGCCGATGTCAATTGTCGCCACTAAGACACAATTGAAACTGCCGTTGAACTATTGTGCCGGCGCTAGACTCATGGGTATCTGCCGGCCCTGGGAGATCGAATGATTTTGCCACGCTTTATGATCACTATTCTGACTGTCGCAGCGGCCACAGCGTGCTCAACGCCAAGTGAACAGAATCGAGCGGAAGGCGCTGATTCGGCGTCGCCGTCAAATCTCGAGGGGCATGTACGATTTCTGGCGGACGACCTGCTGGAAGGTCGTGAAACGGGAAATCGCGGTTACGATATCGCGGCTAACTATGTTGCAACGCGATTCGGCATGTACGGCCTGAAGCCTGGCGGCGGAGACGGCACATACTATCAATATGTCCCGATGCTCGAACCGAGCAAAGTGTCACCCGATGCGGGGTCGCTTTCGTTCCAGAATTTTCCCTCGGTATCGCTCGACGAAATCAATCATTTCGTACTTCCTTCAAGTACATCAACCGATGTAGTTGTGGAGGCGCCTGTCGTCTTTGTGGGCTATGGGATTGTCTCTGCAGATGAAGGCCGAGACGACTTCGCAGGCCTCGATATTGGGGGAAAGATCGCTATGGTCCTTAGCGGTGCCCCAACGTACCTGAATAGCGAAGAAAGAGCTCATTATAGTGCCACTGTAGCGGAGAGATTATCCGAACGTGGTGCCATTGGAATGATCTACTGCTATACGCCCATAGCGGAAAGGACCATGCCATTTGCTCGGTTATTGGGATTTCTCAAACAAGGCACGCGAATGAGTTGGCTCAAGGGCGACGGCACACCCTATAGCCGGGCCCCCAATCTCCATGCAGGCGCATTTGTTTCAATGGCCGGCGCAGAGCAAATTCTTGGCGCCGCGGGAGCTGACATACAGGAAATTTGGGCGTTGTCCGAGTCCGAAGGCGGGCAGGTGCCGGCATTTGAGACAGGCTTGGTTGCTCGAATTCAGGTGGAGTCGCAGCACCGGCGGTTGTCCAGTCCAAATGTGGTGGGAATTATTGAGGGAACGGACGCTAAATTGGCCGGAGAACACGTTGTGCTGGTGGCACACCTTGATCATGTCGGAACAAAACCAGTCGACTCGAGCGGTGAGGACGGAATCTTCAACGGTGCCATGGACAACGCCGTTGGCGTATCTATCCTTCTCGAAACAGCGCGGCGCCTTGCGCTGGCACCGCCGCGGCGATCCGTCATCTTCCTGGCAACGACTGCCGAGGAAAGAGGAATGCTCGGCTCTGACTATTTTGCGGAGAACCCGACCGTGGCCGCGGAATCACTTGTCGCTGTCGTGAATCAAGACATGCCCATTCTTACGTTCGACTTTCAGGATGTGGTGGCCTATGGGGCAGAGCGATCAAACATTTATCCTGTAGTAGAACAAGCGGTTGCCCGGGCAGGCGCAAGGCTCAGTCCGGACCCGATCCCGGACGAGGGCATTTTTACGCGATCCGAACAGTACAGTTTCGTAAAGCGAGGCGTGCCGGGTCTGTCACTAAAACCGGGTTTTGCGAATGGAGGCGACACGGAAAACAAAGAATTTCGTTCCACGCATTACCACCAGGTAACCGATGAATTCGATCTCGTCGACATCGATGCACTTGAGAAATTCGCAAACACTATGTTTGAAATATCTCGTGGCATTGCGGATATGGATGATCGACCGGTCTGGCGTGATGGCGATTTCTTCGCACGCGTTTTCAATGGTCCAATGGAGTCAGCACAAGACTCGAACTGACTCGGGTTTCGGCGTAGACCCAGCGGTAATTTTCGAATGACCGTTTCCGAAGATGCCAAAGGATCTGGCCCGATCAGAAGGATAGGTTTGTCCTTCAAGATCGTGATCCTTGTTTCGTCGTCTCAGTCAATGGCTCGGTGGAGTTGTACATATTCAATTGGAGGCCAAGGAAAACCTCTGAACATTGATCACCGATAAGCTATTGATATTTATCGTAGTGCGATTAGCTGAAGCGCTCAATTTCCCGTTTCCCTCTTTGCAAAAGTGTTGATCGGCCCCTATAAAAAGCGAAATTATTGATCAACACCCGCCCGGCAATGTTCACCATGCCAGAACGAATGAACACGTCAGAAAACTTCGCTGAAGCGATTGGGTACGTTTTGAAAGGGCAACACTCTGTTTATGGCGATTGATGGACGTAGCGTATGCGATCGATTTGCCGCAAGCGCGGTGAGTCTTGCTATTGAATTGATCGACGCCTGCACACCGATTGACCGTTTCACGTTTCGATAGAGATGGAATGTACCGCAAGTGATCGGTAGATCGTGTCGTTCACAGGAAAACAAATGAAAAAACGCGCACGACCGCATTAAAGCGATGCGCCATCACTGGATATCGTCGACCAGTTGGTGCGTTCTTCTCGCCAAATTGGGTCTTTTGGCTCAACCAAGTTCGTACGAATAAAAACTATTTAGCATAAATTGAAACTGGGACGTTTCTAAAGCTCGAAATGGAATGAGTTCTTACTGCGACCAAGATTCAAAAAGATGCGCATCGATAAATTTCTTAATCAATGGCTTGCGCGTCAACCAGGATTCTCTACCTGTTCGGAGACCCAAAACGTTGTGCAAACATAAAGCACAGTTGCGCCAAAACTGTCTCCGTCAGGAGACATTGACAGGCCACGGGAAAAAAGTCATTACTGGTTGCAAGTGTTGTCTTGGCGTGTGCGTACCCTATACCAACTCAGAGGCACTCAGCGCACGATTTTGAATACGAGTTTCGTAATTGTATTCAACGTCAGCTATGACGACACAGGTCGCGATTCGAACTGGAGGATATGCGATGAAAATAATTTTTGCCATGTTGATGGGAGCGTCAATCGTCTTTGTCGCGGCGGCTAAGGCGCAAGTCTTTGACCCTGAATCGCCCGATTCAGCTGAGATCATTCGAGAGTCCTTCATCAATAGCGATATGCTCCCGGATGGAATAGCATTTGTCGAGCAAGCCCGAATCCTGCGTATTATTGCTGAACGTGACTTTGAACAAGCAGTCGAGTCCCTTGCTACCGAATCCGGGCTGAGTATTGCGAAAGCGGAAGAGGCTCTAACGCTATCTCTTGGTGCCTTAGACAGTATTGCTGTGGAGCTCCGAAACGAGCAGCGACAAACCGGATGTGAATCCAATGGCCAGCAGAAACTCTATGGTGAGAATGTCTACGTTCACTTCGAGCAGATGGACGATGTGAATGAAGTGATCAGCGCCTCACACCTCGCTGCTGTTAAACGCGACCTAGGTGAAGAGGCCGGGCTACTATTCGGCGACTGGCTGGATTCACGCAAACGAAACACAAGTTACATCAAGTTCGACTTTAAGAAAGCATATGAACGTTCTGGAGAGAGCGCAGACGGTGTTCTTGCCGGGATATGTGCATCTCTGAAGGAGTAATGTGCGATGACAAAACTTACGTTAAGAATATTGCTTGTGATACTTGTGCTGGGGCTCAACCAAGCCAGTTATGCATGGGTAATGACTAAGGAAGTTCGAGTTTTCCGAGTCCAAGGTGCAGACGCATTTACTGTCGCGAATAGCCCTGGAAGTGAAGCTGGCATTCCGTATCACGGATTGCAGGTGTATGCGTCGTTGACTGAGGAAGGAACGCTTGTCGACACTGACAATGATACCTGCTTTAGGGTCGGTACGAATCCCGTTGAGTGTATAGCGCTTGCTCATGATTCCACTACGACCGTATTGTGCGAGTACTGCGGTTCCGGGTCCGCAAATATTGTCAATAATCTTGGCCAGTATCAAAATTGGGGGCCAGAATGCAAGGTTTTACAGCCCGCTGGGCCCGGAAAGTAGGTTTATTAATTGCCCGAATGAGCCTTTTGTTGTAGCGGTATATGGCCGATGCTACGGCAACAATGGTCTCAAATCGAAGTCCACGGACTCGCTGAGGTCGCAGCAGGTTTGGCAGCGAGAATCTTGCCTCGTTGCGTTTGTTCATACACCAAAGCACGTCCATGCGAATATGGCGGCGATCAGGCAATTGTCGCTGGCCTCAGGTTTATCCATCGGGGAAATAATCTCCCCAGGTACCCGTATCGTTGAAACCCTTAAGCGCGGCTTCCAGCGTATCGAGCCGAATCACGAGAAGTTGCTCCTCTGCACGAAGAACCACCGCTGTGAGACGACCGAGCGAGCGAATGGTCGATTGGGATTCCAGTTCAACCAGGCTTGCCGGCAGAGTTGCGAGGAGCCTGCGAGTCCGGGGGTAGTTGTCTTCTAGATCAATGACATCCATCGTCTTTGGTCCGTGAAGCCCTTTGTGCTCCCGCACGAGGGCGTGCTTCCTTCTGCCGAATTGGATCTTCAAGGCTTTCCGGAAAGGAAAATCTATCACCTAAGGAAAACGGTGCCTCAGCATCCTTGAAACGCACTAAAATCGGTCGGTATACAAAGTCGATCCTCATGATTGTTCGATCGTCAATTTGCTACCAAGTAAAAAGCCCAATAGGAGAATGAGTCCAAGAGTCTGCAGCAACGAAATGTCGGGAAGCTCAAATACATCGACCGCGATCCAATTCCACAGCAGCCAGGCTGGCAACGTGGCGATCGCCGCAACAAGTACTTGCAAGAGCGGCACAATCAGGAGAGTCAAAAGGAATTGCATTTCGTGGCCTCGATTGTTGTCCGAGACCAAGTTCTACGGGACCGAAACGCCCACGACAATAGGCAAGAGAGACTGATTTTTGATTAAGAAATTCGCTCAGTTTAAGCGGGCTTGAGCAAGACTTTTGCACACCAGACGAGGGCAAATCACCGTAGAAGGGTCATTTGAGCAAGATATTTGCTCTGTACGGGCAGGAATTTCGCTAGTGGTCCAATGGGGACGTCCAGCTTCTCCGCCTATACTTGTCCATTCATTATTTAACATAATATACATTATGCGCATATGATGATGGTATTAACTGTCGTGGCCGATTAACGCTTCCAGTGGTATTTCCAGGTTTTCATGCAATGACCGGATCATTGCCAACGACAGCTGTCGGCGTTTATTCATGATTTCTGAAACACGAGCTCGAGAACCCAGGAACGGTTCGAGATCCTTGCGGCTCAGTCCCATTTGCTCCATACGAAACTTGATGGCGTCCACCGGGTCTGGCGAATCGATCGGAAAATGTTCTTTCTCGAAGGCGTCAACCAACGTGGCCAGCACGTCAAGTTCATCGCCTTCCGCTGTATCGATCTGCGCCGACATTAGTGCCTCGATTCGTTTCAGGGCACTCTCGTGGTCGCTGGAATTGCGAATGGGTCGAATAGTCATTCAAATATGCTCCGGATCTATACGATCGTATTCAGAGTGAGTCCCTACGAATCGAACGTATAAAATCCGATATTCGCAGTTGGCTTGCACTATGAGCCTGAACTTGTTGCCTCCAATATTGAAAACAATCCGATTTCCCTTGATAAAACTTGCCTGTCTGTATCTGCGCTTGATGTCCTCAGGGCTTAACCATGTGGCTTGTGCAGCTTCCCGGTACCAGGCCTTAAGCGATTGCTCCGCCAATCGATGCTTTTCCCAAAATGCCTTGAGCGTGCGTCTGGCGATAATTCGCATCAACGGACACTAGCATGGTCCCATTTTGGGAGCAATGCTTGAATTGGCGCTTTTCTATGAATTTAGGCCGCATGACTCCCCAACTAATGCCGAAGAGTTGGGCTTCGAGTGCCCTACGGCTTCTATGTTTCCTAGCGATAATGCAACTTGCCGCTTGTTAGCGCGCCAAGCCATCATGCGATAGCGAGGAGGTCCAAACCCACTTTTTTTTGGAAAATTGGGCGGCGTCTTAGCTGTTAGTCCCAAATACTGGGCCTAATTTCTCTACCTTTCGAGCAATCTTTTCTGCTAGAGACCTTCCGACTGTCGCTGCAGCCGCCGCATTGCGCGTTGGGTCTGCGCCTGTTCCAGAGCACTCTGGGATTCTCGACAGACAGTCACGACACGGTTAGAGCCAGTCGGCTTCTCCCGCCGGCAGACGACAATGGGCTCTTCGGTTGAGTCGAATGGTGCCGCAGCGATCTCTTGAGGGGTCGGGGGTTGCAGGACGCATCCGCTCAAAATCAGCGTGAAAAACACGAAAACAGCTGCCCTCATGACGACGACCCCCAAATGCCATTCGTGCAATTAAGCTAGCATAGGGTGCCATATCGTTGCAAAAACGCTACGTTTAAACCGGTGCTTCAGCCCCTCCAGGAAGGACAGCTGAAGACCAAAACATTGAATCCTGGCCGCGTGTTTCTGTGGTAACGTGCCATCGCGTTTGAGTGACCGATTCCCCAGGAGGATCTCATGAAGGCTATAAGTATTGTGAGCGCAATGGCACTGTTTCTGGCCGCCTGTTCCAACGGTTCTGAGCCCGCTTCAGCCACGGCAGAATTGCCCGCTAACGATCAAATCTCTGGCGCCACCCTTTCGGACATCATTGCCCACGAACGTCGCGATGAAAACCGGGCCCGTGATGAATGGCGCCACTCGCTGGAGACGCTCTCTTTCTTCGGCATTGAAGCGGACATGACCATCGTCGAGGTCCTGCCCGGCAACGGCGGCTGGTATACCCAGATCCTGACCCCTTTCACTGCCGATCACGGCCGAATGATCGGCGTAACCTATCCGCATGGCCTCTGGGCTCAGATGTTCAACAACTGGGGTGAAGATAGGTACGAACGCTTTGGTGCTGATATTTCGCAGATGGGCCGGTACATGAGCGTTGACGGCGTCGAGACCGCTCAACCGATTGTCGGCTACACGATTGACGATATTCCGGATAGTGTGAACGGTCAGGCTGACGCGGTTTTGTTCATCCGGGCGTTGCACCACCTGTTTCGTTTCGACGAACCGCTTGTCGATGTCGCGCTGTCTGAAACGTTCGACGTGCTTAAACCCGGCGGCGTGGTCGGTGTCGTCCAGCACCGCGCGCCGGAAAATGCTGATGCCGAGTTCGCTAGCGGCAACAACGGATACTTAAAGCACAGTGATGTTGTCGCTGCCTTTGAACGGGCCGGGTTCGTGTTGGAAGAAGCCAGTGAGATTAACGCCAATCCCAACGACCCTGCCGACGGTTTCGTCTGGCGTTTGCCACCCTCAACCACCGACAATCCAGACACACAGGCCATCGGCGAGTCCGATCGGATGACCTTACGATTTCGAAAGCCAACCTGAGTGTCTGACATTAGTGCGCGGCTGCGCGATTCGGTAACAAGCGTTTGACGCCAAGAAAGGCCCCTACGAGAACGCCGCCTGCGATAAGACCGATCAAGCCGTTGTAGAGCATCGCTGCAACAATACCAGCGATCCCACTGGCTGCCGGCAAGCTGTGTGCCCAGGCTTCAACGATGTGCAAACCGTCTGCCAATAGCGGCACGCCATGCACAAGAATGCCACCGCCGACCAGGAACATGGCGGCAGTGCCAACGATCGACAGCGTTCTCATGAACTTCGGCGCCAAGCGCAAAATCCACTTACCCAACCAGCGCTGAATGCTTACTACGCGGCTATCACCAGGCTTGTCCATCAGGTGCATGCCGACATCGTCCAGCTTGACGATACCCGCAACAAGGCCGTACACGCCGACCGTAATTGCAGCGGCGAGGAATGACAGCACGACAATTCTCGTCACCAGGTCAGCGTCCTGCACCGTGCCCAATACAATAACAATGATCTCAGCGGACAAAATGGCGTCGGTGCGAATCGCGCCGCGAATCCGGGTCTTCTCAAAAGCGACCATGTCGACTTTCTCGTCCGCGACCGCCTCAAGGCGCTTCTTGTGTTCTTCTTCCTCATCCGGGGCATGCAAGTAGCGATGCGTGATTTTTTCGAACCCTTCAAAGCAAAGAAACGCGCCGCCCAGCATGAGCAAGGGAATAATAATCCAGGGGACGAAGGCGCTCAGAAGCAATGCTATCGGCACCATAATTGCTTTGTTGATCGCCGATCCCTTGAATACGGCCCAGACAACAGGGAGCTCGCGCTTGGCCCGGATACCGGAAACCTGCTCGGCATTGAGCGCGAGATCGTCACCAAGTACACCGGCCGTCTTCTTCGCCGCCACTTTGCTTAACACCGCAACATCGTCAAGCAGTGTTGCAATATCATCAAGCAGAGTTAAAAGGGTAGATCCTGCCAAGGGACGACGCTCCTGTAGGGTAATGGACGGGCATGAACAACGCGTGGGAGCGGGAGATGGTATGCAGGCGGAAGGCGTTTCGCAAACTCGTTATGATTTTGTGCCCAGCAAGCCGTACTCGGATTGTGGCCCGCGCAGGTTGAATGAGTGACTACCGCTCCCACGACGGGACTGGCGAGAACAGTTCGAGCAAAAAGTCGATCATTGCACGCACTTTCGGTGCAACAATTCGCCCACTCGGATAGAGCGCCCAGATGTCCGACTCCGTTGTGAGCGGATAGTCCGGCAATACCTCGATGAGCCGCCCCGCTTTAAGACTCTCGCCAGCATTCCAGAGCGACTTCATGCCAACCCCTAGCCCGCTCTCGATCATGTAGCGCATCGCTTCGCCATCGTTCACTACGAAGGTACGCGGTGGCTCGATGATCCGACCATTCTCAAACTTCCAGCGATTGGTTCCTGGAAACACCACGCATTGATGGGCGGACAGGCCTTCTGGCGTCTCGGGCATACCGTGCGTCTCAACGTAGCTCGGCGATGCAACCAGTAGCCGGTGGTCGGTAGCCAGCTTTCGCGCCACGAGGCTGCTGTCGGCCAACTGGGCGTTTCGGATAATCAGGTCATAAGCCCCTTCGACCACGTCGAGGACTTCGTCAGACAACCGCAAGTCGAGGCTGACGCGTGGATACCGTGCCTGAAACTCGGCCAACGCCGGAATGATGTGCATCCGGCCGAACGAGCCAGGCATGGTCATGCGCAACAGTCCCTTCGCCGCCTCCCCTTGCCCACTGACCGCGCCGAGACCCGCCTGCAGCGTCTCGATCGTCTGCTGTGCATAGGGTAGAAACGCGGCGCCATCGGTGGTCAATGAGACCGCACGGGTCGTGCGGTTGAAGAGCCGAAACCCTACGTTTTCTTCAAGCTTGGCGAGCCGCGCACTGGCGCTCGCCGGCGAAAGGGACAGGTCGCGCGCGGCCGCGGCAACCCCGCCCAGGTCGGCGACCCTGAGAAACAAACGCAACGACAACGTATCCATTTATCAAAAATATACGAATTATCATTTCGCAACAAGCCGTATTCTCTTTATTTTCAGAATAACCTAACCTGCATCGCACACATCAGGGAGACGCCCAATGAAAGCGATGCAACTCAATCAATATGGCGACGACGCCGTATTCCATGCGGAAGAATTACCTCGGCCTTCGGTCAAGGCCGGTCACGTGCTTGTGCGTTTGGCTGCAACCAGCGTGAATACCGTCGATACGATGATCCGCAGTATGGGAAAAGACTTGCCGCTCTCCCCTGATCTGCCCGCTGTGCTGGGCATGGATTTCGCCGGCACTGTTGAGGAGGTTGCTGAAGGCGTTTCGGGATTCAACCCGGGCGATGAAGTCTTCGGCTGCGCCGGCGGACTCGCGGATTTGCAGGGCGCGCTTGCGGAATACATGCTCGCCGATGCCAGGCTGATCGCCCACAAACCGAAGTCGCTTTCGATGCGCGAGGCCGCTGCGCTGCCGCTGGTCGGCATCACAGCCTACGAAGGCCTGCAAAGAGCCGGCGCCAAAGCGGGACAGAAAATCCTGGTTCACGGCGGCGCAGGCGGTGTGGGACACATCGCCGTGCAACTGGCCCGGCACTTTGGCGCGGACGTCTATGCAACGGGTAGCGGCAAACAGCAGATGAAAGTCATCAACGAGTTCGATGCCACAGCCATTGATTTCAAGACCGAGAAAGTCGCCGACTACGTCGCGCAGCACACGGGCGGTGCCGGGTTCGACGTCGTTTTCGACTCTGTCGGTGGCGCCAATTTAAGCAATTCGTTTGCAGCGGCCGCACTGAATGGACAAGTCGCAACAACGGTGTCCTTGCTCGAGCTGGATCTGACACCGGCGCACTTCAAAGGCCTCTCGCTACACGTCGTATTCATGTTGATCCCGATGTTGTACGACCACAAACGAGAAACCCATGGAGCGATACTTGCGGAGTTGGCCAAGATCGTTGATGCCGGCGCTTTGAGGCCATTGCTCGATGCGACGCAGTTCGGACTCGAAGATGTCGCCAAAGCGTACGATCGCCTCGTGAGCAGGCAAGCAATCGGCAAGGTCGTCGTCGACGTTCAGTAAGTTGGCAACAACGCGACAACGATCTGCGTCAGGCCGCTCGTGCAATTTGGTATCCATTGCCGCGAAGCGCTACAAATTCAAGCCACGCCAGAACCGCTACCGCAGCTGCTTGCGCTAGAATAAGAACCACGCCGATCGCATTCAGCGATTTCAGGACGAAGAGCAACGAGACGCTCGCAATCACCCAGAGTATGTTCCCAATGATGACTAAACTGGCCCCTGGCGCACTAGTTGGGAACCGAAGCCCGACTATGGCCATGAAAAATGCTATGGGAAAAAGACCGACGCCAGCGTAGAAAAGCAAAGATTCTGGAATTTGGGTCAACACGGCGATGACCCTGGGTGCGATTACCAGTAACGCGCCCATTGCCAGACAGGTCGCCGCGTCCGCGATTATGATCTGGCGAAGTGTGAAGGGAGTTGGGGAGTTTGCCATAGCGACCTCCTGCGTTGGCTCAATGGAAATTGACTCGGTATGCGTGCATTCTCCGAAGCGACGGGCAGCAAGTCGATTACGTCAGAGGTAATTGGCCCGAGACGGCCGAATCGATTATCGTCCGAGCATGGACCGTCAATCTTCCACCACTACCCTGGGACCAATCCTGCGGGACTGGCGGCGGCGCAGGTCGCTGACGCAACTTGCGCTCGCTACCGAAGCCGAGATCTCGCAACGGCACTTGAGCTTCATAGAATCCGGCCGCAGTACACCGAGCCGCGAGATGGTCTTGCGCCTTGCCGAGCAGCTTGCCGTTCCCTTACGAGAACGCAATACGCTCTTGGTCGCTGCCGGCTTCGCACCGGTCTTTCGTGAGCGCGCAACGGATGATCCAGAATTTGCGACGGCCCGGCGTACTGTGGAGCGCATCCTGAAGGGACACGAGCCGTTTCCGGCTCTCGCAATCGATCGAAACTGGAACATGGTATATACAAACCAAGCCGTTGGAACGCTGTTGACCGGTGTCGACGAGTCATTATTGCAGCCGCCTGTGAATGTACTTCGCTTAAGCTTGCATCCGGACGGACTGGCCGCACGAATCGCCAATCTCCGCGAATGGCGTGCGCACATCTTTGCCCGGCTTGCCGATCAAATTGAAGTATCCGCGGATCAGGACCTAACGGCGTTACTTGCCGAGTTGAAGTCGTTTCCGGTCCCACCGGGTGCAAAGCCGTACCAGATCGCCGAACCCCAACATCTCGACCGGATCGCCGTTCCCTTTGAGCTGATCACAGAAGGCGGTCTGCTTTCTTTTATCAGTACGACGACTATCTTCGGTACTGCACTCGACATTACGCTATCCGAACTGGCCATCGAGTCGTTCTTTCCGGCTAACGATCGGACCGCTGAATCACTGATTCAGTCGACTGATCGCACTTAGTCACAGGCGCTCAAGAACAAAGGTCCCGTCATCGTTGCCGTTAATCCCGGGTCGCTGCTCGCCACCAAAATGGTCAAAGACGCCTACGGTGTTGCCGGCGCTGACATAGGCATTGGCGCAAAGATTCTGGTTCGCGCCGCCCTGGACGCAAAGAAATCAAAGGAGGTTGTCCGGGCAATAGAGGTTATTCTGGCGCATACCAAGTAACGGAGACAAATCGATGGAAATCAAACGCGAAGAGACATCGAGCAAAGGGCGCTATTTCGTTCCAGCGGACGATTCAGCAGAGGACGTGGCGGAACTCACATTCTCAAAACTCGGTGAGAGTACGATAATCGCCGATCACACCGGTGTCCCTGAGCGGTATCGGGGCCAGGGAGTCGGGCTGAAGCTCGTGGAACGACTGGTTGATGATGCAAGAAAAAACAACATAACAATCGTTCCGCTGTGCCCTTTTGTGCGAGCGATGTACGAAAAGCACCCGGAGTGGTCCGACGTAATGCAGGATTCCTGATGTATATCAGTCGTTTCCGGCTAGACGACACTATCATATGGCATCCTAACAACCATCCTCGAACGATGAGCCTTCAAAACGGTGCGCTTCGAAAAGTGCAGGTTCTACCTCGCCGTCCACACTGACCCGGCGAAACGACAGGTAGATACTGCTGAAATTCTCGAACTGCAGGAGCACTGTCTCGGCGGCACTATCGGACCGTTCGCTAAAGTCCAGTCGAACCATGCCATTCTCATACACCCAGTAGCCGCCGCTTTCGTAGTAGCGCGTTTTCGAACCGTTGCTGACCAACGATTGTGAATAGAACGCACCCGACTCGTGGAAATAGACTTCAGTCAGACTCGTGGTCAGACTGTCATCGTCATAATGCTCGATGCGCCAGCTGCCGGCGAACTCGTCCGTGGTGAATCCCGATTGCGCGAAAGCGGGCAGCGACAGGCTACAAAGCAGTGATAAGAAAAGCGTTTTCATGACCGTCTCCCTGGTTAGACGGTCTTAGTATCGCGATGTGCTGTGCAAGGCGGGTGCCGCAAATATGGCGAATTATGGCTCGACAACCGCCCTGCTAATATAGTTGGTGTCGGTGCCGAACCACACAGCACCCGAGGGTTCGTGATAGTGCATGTGCCGGATGGTACCCCCGCCCGAGCCAATTTCTGTCGCGGAGTGAAAGGTCTTGGTGCCTGGATCAAAGCCCATGAATACGTTTGGTTGCACGCCGGTCGCAACCAGCCAGAGGTTGCCACTTGAATCCGATGCCATACCGTAAGGTCGCGAGCGTTCGCCTTCGGGAATCTGCCATTCATCAAAGCTCTTCCCGACCGGATCGTACACACCAAGCGTGCCCCTGGCGTAGTCGACGTACCAGACGCGCCCATCATCGAGCACTTCCAGTCTGCGCGGGCGCGCGCCCGCGTGCGGCAATTCAATCTCGGCCAGCTCAAGTGTGTCCGGATCGATATGGGCGAGTTTGTTGGTGCCAAACAGGACCACCCAGATCGTGCCGTCGGGTGCCATCTTGATGCCGTACGGTCGTGATCTCGCTGTCTGAGAAGGAATAAGATCGACCGCGCGGGACTCGATGTGAAGGCGACCGATCATGTTGCCGCCCTGCACGGTAAACCAGATGTTTTCTTCACTGTCGTCGAAAACGAGCGTGTGCGGATCGCGCGCGGCTGCGTCCGGCATCACGATCTCTTCGATCTTGTCCGTCGCCGGGTCGTAGCGCCCGATCAGGCGGTTTAAATTCCCGGCGTACCAAACGATACCGTCTGAACCAACAATCAGGTTGTGCGTTCCCGACCCGTCTTTGAGTGGAACGCGCGTAAATTCGCCGGACTCTGCGTCAAGATTGGCAAGATAGCCGCCGCGCTGACCAACAAACCAGACAGAGGTCGCGCTCTCCGCGAACGGATCGCGCGGGACAGAATTTTCATAGGGTACTCGCCATTCCTCAATGTCCAGGCTGTCGGCAAGCACACTGGCCGATAGTAAGGTTGAAATGATACTTGCGATTAATATGGGTAGTGCTCGCATCGATTTTGCCTCCAATTCCGGGCGCCGTGGTATGTACTCGATCTTAACAACAGGGAAATCGTTGTGCAGGTTAAGTCTTTGATCATTTCATAACATCGGCCGTCGACAGGGTGTATTTTTGCGGGCTCAAGAATGGCCAGAATGCCGGACGAAAATCACAGCCAAGAAAAGACAACTGCTCAATTCGCATATCCTCGCTACTGGTTTTTTGACGCCATCAGCGTGAAATAGCTCGACATCAGGTTTCGGTAGTCCGGAATGTGATTCGAGAACGGCGAAATTAAAGCATCAACCTCGTTTCATCACACGCGACATGATCGCATTGCCGGCTGCTGCCCTCGGTATGTGCCTTGGTGGACTTTATGGTGGAAGAATTCGCGGCGCTCGACGAAGAATAACGAATGCCCTGACGTGCCACAGATTCTGCGTTCACCGACCAAAACCACCGCCTAGTACTTCGACGCGATCGCGCGCTGGCCGCTGCTCAGGTCGATCACAAGCACACCAGTCACGATGAGGTCGTATACAAAGACCCGATCGTTGGCTAGATCAAGGGCAATGTAATACGGGTTGCTGAGCGCGATGGCGGAACCACTGGAATTGTCTGACACCACAGTTCGGTCGCCGGTCGACAAGTTTATCGTCGCGACAATATCGGCGCCGTAGTCGGAGTACCAGAGACGGTTATTTTCAACGTCAAGCTCCATGCTGTAGGGAATATTGAAATTGATACCCGTGCCGATGCCCGTGTTGTCCGAGACGATGCTTCGATCGCCGTTGTTCACCAGGTCAATCGAATACAAAGCGTCCGTCGTGTAATCGAGCACATACGCCACGTTATTTGTTTCGTGCAGCTCGATTGAATTGGGGAAACTCCAGATTGGACCGTTGCCCTGGGTTGGTCCCGACTCCACGATCCGATCGCCCGTCGTAAGGTCTACACGCAGCAGTCCAACGGAAGAGTCAAGCACCAGCGCTTCGTCGCCTCCGGAGAGAACATCAATGTCCCATGGATCGCCAAACAACGCCCCGCTGCCAATGCCCAGGTTGTCGGACAGACGTGTACGGCCGCCGTTCGTCAGATCCACCGCATAGATCGCATCATTGCTGTTGGCTGCGAACAGGACACGATCGTTGACCGTGTCGATGTCGGGTCGTTGCGGGAAGTCGAAGGTCGGCCCGGCCCCATTAAAGTCATCGCTAAGTGTCTGCCGACTGCCATCAATCATATCGACAGCAATCACGCTATCGGCTACACCGCTTCGCGTCAGCATCAGTCGGTCTCTAGACGAATCAAAAGAGAGGCCCTGAACACTGTACAACACCGTCGACTCCGGACCACTGCCCGCACCGTTTCCAACCAGAACGGTCCGTACCGGGGTGATTAAATTAAAGCGAAGTACCTGATCCAGACGCGAGTCGGCGACAAGAAGGTTGTCGTTAACTGCATCGACAGCGATGCCTCTGAAATCAACCTTGTTGGGCTCGAATTCCGGCCGGACGTCGACGAAAGTCGCCCGGTTACCACTAGTAAGATCAACGGATATTACGTAGCCGCCGATGCCGGCAAGCATCAGCCTGTTATTGGCTGAATCGAGGGCCATGTTATCGACGTTACCGAAATCCGGTCCGCTGCCCGTTGACGCATCGGACAGTATAGTTCGGTCTCCGCTGGCCAGGTCGATCTCGAACACGGCATCCAGACTGCCGTCGAAAACGAATGCCCTGTCATTGGCAGCATCGACGACTACGTCGCGCAAGTCTGTCAGCGCCGGACCGGAGCCTGTGCCGCCGCTCGACAGGATACTGCGATCGCCAGAGGTAAGGTCGACCGCAAACAGCAGCGGTTCGATCGTCCCCGCAACCAGCACACGATTGTTGGCTGCATCCAGCGCAAGCGATTGTGCGCCATCCAGCAGGGGGCCGGTTCCATTGCTTGAGTTGGACAAGTAGCTCCGGTCGCCGGTCGACAGGTTAACCGCAATGACCGCATCGCGATTCCAGTCGGCTACCAGCGCGCGGTTGCCTGCCAGGTCCAGAGTAACGTCGCGCGGCGAGACGAACGAGATCCCGGAGCCAACAGCGCCGGACCCACCTGTAATAACAGTCTGCGCTCCGGAAGCGAGGTCAATGGCCACCAGCGAGTCGTTGATGTCGTCCAGAACGACTACACGATTACTGCCTGCGTCGACCTCCATATTGCCGTAAGAGAAGTACGGTGCGTTATTGATGGCAACGTCGAAACTCACATCGCTGCTGTCTGCCAACTGGTAGGCAATACTGAACGTGTTGCTGCCCTCGACAACCGGCACGTCAGCCGACCAACGCCAGTGAGTCGCTGTGCTGCTATCGATGACCGCCGCTACACCGTTGACGGTTATAGTACTGACCGCACCGGCCGGCAAGTCGCCACCACTCGAGTCGGTCACACTGCCCGCCACCCGCGTACTTGTAATTCCACCGCCAAGATTCGCGTTCGGCGTCGGGAAAGTCATCTTCACCAGTGGCTGAGACGCAATGACCGTTACCACCAGGTCCAGCGTTGCGACGCCTGTCCTGCCGTCATCGACACTCAGTTGCAACTCGTAGTCATTATCCGCATTCGCATCCGCTGGCAGAGCGAACTCCGGCGCGTCAATGAACTGAAGCTCGCCGGAGACGCCGTCGATCACGAACAGTGCCGCGTCTGCGCCACCGCCAATGCTATAGGTCAGCGTATCGCCGTCTGCATCTGCGGCAATGGCGAAGTAATTTGTCGCGGTTGAGCCCTCGGCGACCGTTGTTGTCGCGGCCGATGTGAAAACCGGCGCACTATTCGCTGCCGGTGCGGTGTCCAACAGCGTAATAACTACCTGGCCATCATCGCCAATCTGAGCATTGTCGATACTTGTGATTCGAACCGTGAAGGTTTCACCCGCGTCCATCTCGCTGTCAGCGTTGACCGGCACTCGAATCAACGCACTCAACTGGCCCGGTGCAATAGTGATGCAACCACTGACCGCCCCAAAGTCAACGTCAGGGGTAGCCGTGTCACCGAAATCCATGACGGCCTCGTAACAAACCGTCACTGCCTCATCGTAAAGGCGGCCAAGATGGACGCTCACCAGGGCGAATCCGCTACCGAACGCCGGCTCTGCGGACTCGAAGTCCGAATCGAGTGTAACGATGGGCAGTATCGGGTTGGCACTGCACTGGTTGAACGGGTCATTTGGGCAGTCGTCCACCAGGTCGGCGATCGTATCGCCATCAGTGTCAAACGCCCAGGGCAGAGTGAGCCGGCGAACCGGCACTTCGATCTCGTCGAGGTTAACCAATCCATCGCCATCCGAATCGGCCTGTCGATCCGCCAGTGTCGCATCGTTGCCGATTGCAGGCAGTGCACCCGGCAGGAGGTTCAATCGCACCAGGTAGCATCGCTCCTGCATCTCAGCTTCGGCCGCGGCGTAGCCCGCATCGTCGACCCAGGCCGGACACTGATTTAAGAATTCGTTCCAGCCGTCGACATCCGCTTGCCTGGCAGGGATCTCAGCCGTCGGCACTTTGCAAACATCCGGGAACGCGATCATCAGCTCGCTGACCGTATAGGCATCAGAGGAACTGCCCGGAACACCCGCATAGAACTTCCGGCGTAGCCAGTTGCCCAGGGCGTTGAGCGGTTGCCCGGGTGCAAGGGCACTGCGAACTTCCACTATGCTCTGGTCGAGATTGAAGTCCGTTGCAGACAGCCTTTCCAGGTTGTCTTCCCATTCAGCGACAAAAGGCGATTGGCCTGATCCCAGGTCGCCGAACAGCGGCTGATCTGGCTGAAAACTGTAAACGGGCCGGCTGGGTTGATAGATGCCATCGATTACCTGCAATCCGCCGGTGCCGTCAAGACGAGCCTCCACGCTCAGCGCCGCTTCAATCACGGAAATCTCGAGGGTGCTCTGTACATCCAGTTGCGCCGTCAAAGGCATCACCAGACGCGGCAGCAGGTAGCCGACGAATTCCCGGCGCCACTCCTCGGGCGTCGTCCAGGCGCCCTCGCCCAACTCATCAAGCATCGCACGCGGGGTTACATCGTCAGTACGCGGCAACCAGGTCTTGTAGAGTCGGCTGTAGTCGGCCGGTACTCGCCAGCCCGGTTGCGCTGGAACACTGTGACGATGTACGGCATCGAGGATCAGGCTGTTCCCCGCAGGCAAACGCATCTCCGGCAGACGGTTTCCGGCAAGTGCATTGCTGAGTGTCGTCATTCGGCGTCTTGGCGCGATCTCACCGGGCACGAGTCCTGCTGCTGTGATCTCCTCATCATGCAGCAGGAGTGTGGCGTCATACGCTAGCGACCCGTCAAGCCCGATGCCTCCCACTGTCCACCACTGGAATCCAGCGCGGGTACCGCCGACACCGTTTGCGAAGTTCGTGTCGTAGAACACATCAAAGCTTGTGCCTGCGAGCGCGAGATCGCTCTTGCGAAACTCGAAAAATATTGATTGCCCCGGCTGCACCGCTACGGGTTCGAATCGGACATTTATTGCACTGGCTGAATCGCCATTGATGACAACGTCATCGATTTTTTGTGACAGCAATAATTCACCGTCGTGGACCGCATCGGCCCAGACGTTCAGGTAGATATCCTCAACGCCGTCCTGCTCGTCGCCGCTAGCGGCAACGAACAGGTCAATACCCGCAATGTTGTCCTGCGCGGGTGAATAGGTATGGACCTGAATTCCGCCGGTGTCGACGGCACCAGCCGTCTGTTGATCGAGGACAATACTGGCGAGGCCGGGCACATCGAGCACCCCGTCGCCGGCTGCAAGCAAGTGCTCAACTTCATAGAGACGATTGGCCGCCGGAAAGTCTTTGTATCGCAGGCGCTGCAACGCCTCGTATTCCTCGGATGCTGGCGCGTCCTGCTGCGGTGGTATCTGCGGCTCCGGATCACGGTAGTTGGTACCGCGGAGGATTTCGTCAAAGTCACTCCAGTTGTCCGCGTCAGTGTCCAATGGCAGACCGTCTGCGTCCAGGCAAGAGTCATCGCCGTCCACCGGCATTCTTGTCACCGGGTCAAGACAAAAACGACGCAGCCATTCATCAAACTCCGACCAGCCATTGCCATCCTTGTCCGCCAGCCAATCGTCTTCCA
This sequence comes from uncultured bacterium, assembly GCA_963976365.1. Classification (GTDB taxonomy): domain Bacteria; phylum Pseudomonadota; class Gammaproteobacteria; order Steroidobacterales; family Woeseiaceae; genus UBA1847. The sequence goes on from CAXBKH010000011.1 coordinate 129,598, forward strand.
GTGGATCGAGGCCCATGTCAATTTCAACGGCGTCCGGAATGCCATCACCGTCGGTGTCGCGGCGTTCGCGGCCCGGGGCAATCACAAGGTCATATCGAACGACTACCGTCTGGTTGACGCCTGCGCCTTGCAGACCAACCGTAAGTTCGTATTCGCCGCTGCTAACCAGGAAAAAGGTCTCAGTGTGATAACCGTTCTCACCCGCTCCGCCGGAGTTTTGAGACAACGCGACGCTTCTGTTCACCACCGTTTGTGCCGAGCCTCTTTCAACGGCTGCCCATGTCAGAGTGTGAGGACCGTTGGCCAGCAATGCGCTGCTGACCCCAATATTGACAGCGATGGTATCGGTGTAGACCCCTGGGGCCGGCGCTATTCTCAAATCCCGGTGGCCACCCTCGCCGCCCTCGCCGGCCTTAAGAGCCGCATCACCGAGGCCAACCAGTGACAACTCCGGTTGACCCGGCAGCATCGGATCAGAGCTGTTCTTCAACAGGTTGATTAGAAAAACGGCGTTGTCACCGAAATCAATTAACGGGTAGTCAGACGGGTCGACCTGGTTCATCCACTGGCCGGTATCGTATCCGGTCACTTGCCCTGTTTCAGGGTCCACGATCCACATGTCGGCCGTTTCCCCCGTCATCAGCGGGCTGACCTGTGCTTGGCCGCACGCCGGGGATAGCGCCAACGCAAGAAGTGCAATGGTCGAAATGCGATTCATCACGGTGCGCCCCTGGAAAACCAGTCGCTGACGCGATAGCTGACAGGCCGGTGCTGTCTGTCGAAGTAAACCGCCTGGTAGCGCCACTCGAACGGCTCATTGCCAGCGGCGTCACGCGTTTCCATGAATGGATACTGATCGACAAACCAGACGGTAAGGCTCTGCGGATCCGGCGAGCCACCGGCGCCAAGGTATCCAAGCCCAACTTTGAAGTACGGGTCGTTTAACGTGTGTAGCAACAAGTTTCGGTCACCATTCTGGACGACTTCACTGTCGAAATGCACGTAGTCGATCAACGGCGACACCTGGATCCAGTCACGCTGCGAAACAACATCGCCGATTTGCCGCTGCTGCCGATACAAGATGAATCGCAGCTCCGGGTCCAGTAGTGCATGAGTTTTTGCCAGACCGCCATCCCAGCAGCCGTAATTATCGAATTCCGTCGCACCGCGGGGCTCGACCCAGCAATGCGACAGGTCCGAGCCATCGGCGACGATCTCGGGCGACACGACCATGCTCAATCCCAGGAACGGCATTACCGACTTATGATCCGTCACCAGGCTGGCGGTCAGTGGCGCACCCTCGGTCGCACCCTGTACTTTTGGCCAGGGCAGGAACGTCGGCGTGTCTTCGCCGTTTGGAGTGCGGACGAAACACTTCTGCGCGCTCCAGTCGGAACTGGGTGCATTGCCGTTACCATCATCCCCGCCTACTGACATCACTTTTAGACAGAATCGATCCTGGTCGCCCTGCAACGCGGAGACCGGCATCGTCACATCGATCGCATCGCTGCTGACGTTGTCTATGACCGGGATGCTTTCCATTGCACTTTCCGATCCGCCAACATCGGATTCGTGGTCAAGGCGTGCCAACGCAATGGCGACACGTTCAGCCGGCAAACGAATAGAGAACTGCGCCTCCGACGCGGTCACATTGAAACTAAGAATCTGCGGCGGACTCGGTGTCTTGGGATGCTCCGGCGTTACCGTGCAGGGGAATTGCACCGTGCTTGAAATATTATTGTTCTGGTCCGTCGTTACGGCATAGCCACAGAACAACCCGGCACGTGCCTGAAAGTCGAGGCCGCCTGGATCGCAAGTACTTCCGATACGTGACGATGTGCCATCAATGGTCTCGAACACCGTTACGCAATAGCTGCCGCCCTCATCAGGGGGCGGTGGCGCAGCATTGCCCTGCACGCCGCCGGCAACGAGGTCGCCCGCCTCAGCCGGAACGAGTGTATCGACCAGCTTGGGAACCACGTTTACGATACCGGCTGAACAGAATTGATTTAACCCATTGAATGGCACGGGCGCGGAACAGGCCACATCGCCGGTCGACGCACTGGCAGGAAAGTCCAGCGTTACGATTCTGCCCTGGCAGGCGTTGGCGATATTGATGCAGTCTTTCGAGTCCTTGTCGCGAAGCGCATCGACCAGGTGTGAATTATCGTAGCCTGTACACGACACCGAGATTCGTTGCGATTCGTCTTCAAGAATTTGCTCCGCGAAACTCCAGGTACCATCGTTGACGGTTTCAAGCTCAATGTTGCAACCCTCAGGCTCCTGACCAGGTTTCATAACGCTGACGGTCGGTGGATCGGGTGGTTCTCTGTCCGGGAACAGGCCGCGCTGCGGCGCGCTCATGTGACTCAAACGACCGAGCGGCAACGGAGAACTGGCCTCAGAAACGATCCGGTACCAGTAAACGGTGTCCTTGTTGCCGGCTGGAACGGTGTCGTGCATGCGGGCGATGCCCGGTGCGGACGGGTCCTGCAAGCTCGGTCGCTGCAAGTCGACACTGCCCGTGTTATTGGCATAAACGAGATAGTTTTGTTCAGACCCCGGCGGGTACACGGACGAATCGCACTGCAGGCCGGCGCTGCGTTCGAAAGGATCGATCCTGCCATTGCCGTCGAAATCCGGCGCTTCAAACGAATCCTCGACGCCATCGCCGTCGCTGTCTTTGAATCGTCCAGCTATATCAAAGTTTTCGAAACGATAGATTCGGTAATCCCGGACGTCCAGCCGGACCGCACGGCGCGTATCGATTCCACAGTCGCCACCCAACGGCACATACTCAAGAATTCCGGTACTACGCGCTTCCGATTCATTGCAAAACTGACGCGAGTGCTGGTACAGCTTGACGTAATTATCCACGTTGACCTCGTCCCAGGTAAAGGTCAGCGCGTTACGCCTGAGGCCCAGTGCCTGGCTGGTCTGGTCCGCGAAACTACGCAGATTCCAGGGTGCCGGTGGACGCGTCATCAAAGGCACGGTGACCACCGTCGACACGGTCGGTCCATAGTCGCCGGTGAAATCGCGTGGCACCAGGTAGTACCCGCGTCGATCACCCGGCCGCAAGCCGGACCGTGACAGCTGGTCTCTTGCTTCGATCCACTTGCCCTGCCGCGGAATGCGTTCGGCGGGAACGTCCGGAATCGCCACACCGGCCTCGACCAGCCGCGCCCTCGCCAGCAACCATTCCGGGTCCGTCGACGGCGCACCCGAATCGATTAGAAGCGATACATTAACCTTTTCAAGGCCATCGATCACCGGACGACCGCGATCGTCAAACGCTGCGCTTGCCGCCAACGCCGCGATATCGCGAACCGGCGGTTCCGTGTCTGCCGGGTCAAGATTCTCAGTCGTACGATAAAGGTCGTAGCCCGAAACATAGGCTTGCGCGGCAACGCGATCGCTGGCCCGCACGCCGCCCGCTGCCGCCCAATCGAGCATAACGGTGTAGTGATCCTTGGCGGTGTCCGGAAGGTCGCAGCGCCAGTCCGACACTCGAATCTGTTCGAACTGGCTCGCGGGCAACGCAAACTGCTGTGCCGCTGGATCGATCAGCAGGCGGCCAAGCCGTGCCGTACTGTCGTCTGCCGCGACCGCAAGCAGTTCGTACTCAACAACGCTGCTACCGTCCGCAACGGCCGGCGCCGTGTCTATCCATGCACGATAGCGAGCTCGCGCGACATTGATGTCTGTGCGTGAACCCAGGAACGCCCAAAGCGGGTTATAGCTGTCTTGCAGTTGCGGATTAATAAGCTGATACAAGGTCTGCGCGAACGAAGCTGCTGAAAACGGGGTTCCTGAATCGGATGCCAGTTCGTTCAGACGAGTAATCGTCTCGAGTTTCAACTGCTGCTGATCGACTTCCTGGTAGATCGAATTGATTTCGGCCGGCGTCATAACCGCGCCTACCAGCCATTCGCCCAGTTGCTCGCCGTTTCTTTCCAGACGAATCCGTTGCACGTCCGCGGGCAGGTCGCCTTCCAGCGTGTCCCATCGCAGGTAGACATGCGTGGCGCCTGCAACCGGACCGTCACTGATGACGGTTTTACCAACAAAGTAGAACTGCCCTTCCTGGGCGGCGGACCCTGAAGGCACCGCCAGCGTCGCCATCAGGAACATCGTTATTATGCTTAGCCTGCGCATCAGTGAATCGCACTCGGTTTGGGTGGATTAACCTTCCACTTTCCGTTGTCGAAAGAGGCCCCGAACTGTGCATCGCCGGTACCGCACATACCGTCTTCACGACTGCGTTCCACGCTGGTCCAGGTTCCCGGATCGCAATCAAGACCGATACCCGCGACACCCCAGCCTTCGCCAGCGAGCTTCAGGTCACCGTCCGTGGAGGCGCTACCTCCAACCGTAACCTTGCCCTTGAGAGCGGCGATGCAGGCAACCTGGCCTGTCGCACCGCCGCCGACCAGGCCACCGAACGTGGTTGGCTGACCTACGAATATCCAGGTCCCGAAATCGGCGACCACGCCAACATTCAAGGCGCATCCGCCGGGAATAACGGGAATGGTTGCTCCACCGCGCAAATACGCTCCTGTGAATCCGCTGGCCGGAAGATTAGGCAGGAACTTCTCAACCTCGGGGTCGAGGTCCGTTATGGCTGTATTTCCCGGGCAGACACGGCCAACGAGAAATGCGACGTCGGCCGTCAGGTTGGAAAAGACCGCACCCGCCGAGGCACCAATATAGGTTTGCTTGGCCCCCAGTCCGGCAGCAAACGCCGGGTCAAATACGATGGCCTCCGAGAATCCGATCTCGCCAACCGTATTGATGCCACCAAAAATTCCAATCGGAATCAGCGCGGGGCCGTTCGGCGCACCGTTTCTGAGCGTAAACCCGAGATACAGTTTTTCAATATCGATGTCAGCGGCCATCACGTTGATCGGCAACCCGTACGCCGAAATCTTGACGTCCAGGAGACTCTCTTTGGCACCCACTGCGCAGGCGCTGGGAGTGTTCACATCGGGGTTCGTGTGCTTGGCCGACCAACTCTCGGCGTCAAGCGCCGCTTTGAATCCCGTCTTGTCATCGTCCTCGCCGCCGCGCATTGTCCACCCCGCACTCAAGTGAGCACGCTCGAGTTCGTTGCCTGCAATGGTCGCAAAACCGTTGATGCCGGCAGACTGCAATGGAATCCCGCGCACCGCCGAGGTCGCATCGCTCAGCGCGTCATTGATCGGACCGGTAACACTCGCGACCGCACCTTCAACCGCGAGATTGATCTGGTCGACAATTTGCAGGCCAATGCCGTTAACCGCATAGGCAATTTCGCCAAAATGCCGATCCATTTCTTCGCGCAACTTCATAACCGGCGCACTACGCAATATTTCCGTCACCAGCGTGCGGCGCAATTGCTCTGGCGTCATGTAGGCACCGGGCATCAGGTCGCGCGTTGTATCACGAACGTCCTGCTTGACACTGTGGAAAAAACTTTGCACCTCGCCGTCAATTGCATCGAACAGCACGTCAGCAATATCGCGTTCACCAGGTTGGTTATTCGCCAGTGCATTCATACCGAAAGGTGCCTGAGCGAAAGGCACCGCATCCGTTGAGAACAGGTTGCAATGCAGCGGCTCATCGTGCGATGCGTTGTAGAGCATGCAGCCAATGCCACGATTTATCGTCGTGCCGTTGCCGGGTTGAGCGTCATTCGTTGACGGCTCCAGCGCCGCACGTACAGCTGCAATTGGCCCGTAAATACGCTCTGCGAACATGTCTTTTAGGTCATTCAGTTTCTGCATTGCGATGTAAGCAGCACCCACTGCTTCGTTAGCAGCCTGCAGTTCGCCGAGGATCCTGGCCGTAAACTCTTTCGCCTTGTCTGTAATGGCATCTAACTCGGAATTGACGCAAATAACCCCGCTGACGGCCAAGTCGGCATTGTCAACGAATTCGAGCAACTCTTCGGTCGCTTCCTGGATACGCTCCCGTGCAACGGCCAGCCTGCGTTTGTCGGCCTCATTTTGTGCCAACGCTTCCACACTGGCGAGCCAGGCATTGGTGCCACGGATGATGTTGGCTACCTCGCGGATAGCTGCCACCCGGCTTGCAGCAGCCTGGATAAAGCCAGCGCCGTTCGGATTGACGACAAGGCCATTGCTGCAAGCAGATGCAGAAACCATGCTCGCCTCGTCTATAACGTCATTGACTCGATTTACCGCGTCCGTCACTTGTGCCAACGCGGTTGAAGCCTCCCCAAGCAGGTCCAGCGAGAATCGGATATTCAGAGTGATCTGCGTATCGACCTTTCTAATCTCGCGTTCAACCTGTTCGACGATATCGCGAACCTGTTGTTCTTTTTCCTTGATGTCCTGGAATATTTGAATGCGGTCAGCAGGCGACTGCACGTTATTCAGATTGATAATCACACCTTCCATGTCCAGCAACGCAGCCCGAAGATCGCTCTTTAGCCCGGCCAGCTGGTTATTAAGCGGAGCTTGCAGGTCTTCTTCGATGACTGCGACCATTTGCTGCGGCATGCTCTGAATCTGCGTCAGAACTTCGCTTGCAGTCACAAAGGGGTCCTGGTTATTCGGCGTCGACGGCGCAGCTGCTTCGCCGGCTTTCAGTACCGCAAGTTCAAGGGACTCGCGCAATAACTCTTCCATGCCGCGATTCGCAAAACGGTTGGCAATGTCCAGGGTGTCCAACAAGTCCGTGACTGCCGGTTCCAGCAATGGCTGGTTGATGACGCGCAGGTCCAGCAGAACCCGGTCAACCGCCGCAGCGCTTTGCGGGTCTGCGATATCTAACTGAAACTCTATGCCGTCCAGGCGCGTGAAATCGGCGCTGGCGCCGAAACTGAGCTTGGTCCGGTCGGGTTCGATAAAATTGATACCGGCGTTGGCATCGAGAACGAACAGGTCTTTCTTCAGCTGCCTGCCGAGGAAACGCGATTGACGACCAGCCGCATCAGCGTCCGATCGACCGTTATCGAACTGCCAGGGCTGATAGTAAACGGGAAGCTGAAAGCCGAATCCGGTGCCGCCCCACTGATATTGCGCCTCGACGGCAGATTGCTTGTCCGACTCGTATAAGCCGTTCCCTTCCTTCAGTACATTCTTATTGCGTTGCGCCGCCTGCAGCCCCTCAAGCACCCCGTCTTTCACGACAACGGTAGGCTCGGCAGAAATGGCACCTGCGTATCGCGCGTTGGCCACCCGTAGGTCTGTCTGCAATGAATTCCAGAATGGAACGCCGACCTCGGACCTTCGAAACTCGAGCCAACCGTAGGGCTCGCCGTCGACATCAGCGGCCGCCAGAACGACATGGTCCGGCATTTGATTGCTCGTCTTGACCGGGAATCCATCTCCTTCCGCACTGCGATCGAACCGGTAGGTTGGTAGCTGGCCACTGTCGTACTGACTGAGGTTGCCCGTCGGATCCCAGGCCGTCTCGAAAGCAACAGGTTCGTCAAGTGCCTTGAAATGCAATTGATGCTGCAATCCGAACTGCTGCGGTTCGACAGAACATGACTGACCTGCATCATTGCCGGTAAATCCCGCTGCGAAGATATCGGTTTCCGCTTGCCACGCATGCAACACGGTATTGCAGTTTTCATCGGTGATCATATTGCCGTTGTTGTCCACCGCGTCGCAGCTTTCGTACAACAGATCAATGTTGCCAAGCCGCGCACTGCAGTCGATTTGCATATTCGTGAAGTGAATGTCGAGTCCTTCCCCGACATCACCGCCCGCTTCTCCCTGCAAGGCAAGACTGCCATCGATCCAGGTGTGGGTATCCAGTGTATTGTCGACGCCCCGCACGGCGAATCGAGTTAGCTCAATCGGGTAGCCGTAAAACTGCGGCGCTGATCCAGTTAGCGAACCGCTGGCAACATTGAATGCCCCGGTGATGCCCGAGTTGCGTATCACATACTTGACGGCAGACGCCGATACGAGATCGAACTGCGGGTCGTAACCGTTGTTGATACGCAGCGTGGCAAACAAACCGCCCAGGTCCTGACCATCGCCGACCTGTGGGGTACCGCCGGCACCACGATAGATTTCCGGCCCCACGGACAGGCCGACCGGATGATAGTTGCCATCGCGAAATGCAGGGCTGCCCGCCGGGTGAACGACAACCTGACTACCGCTGTCCGGCTCATCGAGGTGCGCGATCAATACGTCCGCGGCGCGCTCGCCGGCCAGACGGTAGCCCGGCAATGCCAGCTTGAGTCGACTCTGGGCAGTCAGGTCATCCGGTCGGGACCAGGCGAAGCTACCGGATTGCCGCGCGCCCCAGCGCGGCTCGCGGTGCCCCGCGTTAATCGTTGCATCACCGAGCGCGAAACCCTTGCTGTCCAGCAACAAGGTCGCAGTTGCCGTGTACCAGTCCTGGTGACCTTGCAAGCATTCAGGTCCATCGCACGCCGTACTTTGTCCCAGGCTGAATTCATCGACGACAACGGAGGTGGCTTGCAGTTCGTTGTCGTCGATCAACTGGTTGAAGTCCTGCCATTCCACGCGCGCTCGGGGAAAGGCCATGTGATCGGCCTGGAGCGGCCCGCCGGTCACTGCAATGCTGCCCGTGACACCCTGTTGTGTCAGCGATAGCGAACCTGACTGACCTTTGACGCCGCGGTAAAAAATATCGTTGCTGTAGAGGATGCCGGTCGAACGCGGATCCTGGCTTGAATAGCCGGGATCCATGACATAGTCCATGTCGGAGAAACTTAAAGTGACGCCATCGGGCGTCAGTGAAAGTCGGCTGATAATCAGCTTGAACGGCCAACCCGCGGAGTGCAGACGGTTGGTGATGGCGACAAAGGCCGACGCGGATATGAAGCGGAGACCCGGCTCGGTGCTTTTCTCAACCTCGCCGCTACTCCTTTCCAGTGTGATTTCAGAATAAAGGCCGGGCGGCAAGGCAAAATCGATCTGGCCGGCCGTAGTGGATCGGCCGTTTAAGACAAGGTCCAGCTGTCCGGCCGCCATGGTTGCAGGACCCGCGCCGATACCGCCGGGATCATAGTCGACACACATAATGCCAGACCCGACAATAAAGCCTGATCCGGGCTGAATGTACTGTGCGTCAATTGCATATTGCCCGGACAAGCAAGCCTGGTCAGCGCCCGGCATGACGTCGTAAATCAACCCGAGGTCGAACAAGGTGTCTCCGACCAGTACGCTGCTCGGTGCCTCGACGAGTGGCGGCACCACTGAACTTGCAACGGCAGTGCCCGACGTTCCGATACGGCCCTCAACGCGCAGGTCCCAGCCGTTCAATGCAGCGTCACCCGCCAGTGCCATGGAATCGGGGTCGGTCAACCTGAGTACCGGGACGGGCATGCCAAAAGTATCCGACGGCCCACGAATATTGCCCCTGTCGAACAGGTAGGAGCCGAGTGGTGTTTCCCCCGCAATGCCCGCTGTGTCGTCGGCAACCAGGAAGAAATCGATGATGCGATCGCTATCGCATGCAGTCCCGTTGCAATCGGAAACTATATCCACCAGCGTTTTCGCAACATTTGCGCGTTCGTCTGCAACGCCAAACACCGGCACATTGTCAGTCAACGGAAGGCAGTCCTCGTCGCCCATATTCAGTACGGGATTACAGATCGCCTGTACATCAAGGGTCATTTCCAGACCAGCCGGGTCGCGGGCCGCCGGGGAGTCCTGGCTCGCTCTTACTCCGTCGTAAACGGTCAGTTTTGCCGTATGCTGAAAGACAGGATAGGCATTGTTGCCCGCCTCAATACTGACTTCGAAGCTTTCGGTCGACTCAGGCAGTGCGTCGATGATGAGGTCAATTGGCACTCGGGCAAACGTCCGAGTCACAGGCACCAGCACGGTCTTGCTGATAGCGATAAAGTCTTCGCCGGCGACCGCAGTATCGGACGTCACCGTGACATGAACTTCCATGGTGGCGTCGGCACTCGCGTTGAGTCGGATCATTGCGTTGATCGAGCCTTCCGCTTCGAATGCTGAATTGCTGGAGACACTAATTCGCGGCTCGGTTTCTTCGATCCACTGGCACGGACCGTTCAGCTCACAGACCCAGACATAAAAATTACCGCCGATGATCGCCGTCGGCAGGTCGAATCCGGAGTACTCCCGAGCCAGTGCGTAAATGGCGGTTGCCGAAACGCCTTCTAGCACGGCCAGTACGGCGGCCGCCTCGGCGTCGTTTTGCGCTGCAACGATGCCATCGACGATATTCTGGAAGCCGCCCGAGTACAGCTTGTTATTGAGCAGCATTTCGACCAGGCCGCCGCTCAGAATTAATAGCTGCAGGTTCGGGTCGGACATATCCGAACTCTCGGTGATGTCATTAAAGTCCAGTTGTGACGGATCTGTGCCGGCAGGAAATCCCATCGCACGGTTGATGAATTCGGTGTGTTGCTGAATAAGCGCATCGACATTGCTCACACCGCCGGCACGCAAGTCGCGAAGGACCAGTTCAGCGATCAATGTCGTCGCGATATTGATATTTGCATTCGCGTCAGTCGACCCAGGCGACAGAATCAACTTCAGTGGTTTTTCGGCGAATACGGGGTTGCCGGTAATCTCGCTGGTGAATTCGCCTTTTGCTTCGAACAGGGTCAACTGGTCGGCCGCGACGCTGATCGAGAAATTGTCTCCGGAAACGTCAACATCGATGCGATCGCCCAGCGTTCCGTCCGAGGGATCGATGGGAAAAGCACTCATCTGCAGGAACGTGAACAGGCCTTTTTGCGGAGTACCTGAAACCGTGACTCCGTCGTCGACGACGGGGTTGTCGGGGCTTCCGGAGCCGCCACCGCAGCTCGACAAAACAAGGCAAAACAAGGTCAAAGCAATGGCTGCCAACCGTTTCGACGGCTGGAGGCGGCGTTGCCATGGAGCTCTGCAAGCAAGCAAGGAGTATCCCCTTAAATCCCTTATTCTTGATTCTTCCCTTAAGCCACAGCGCTCAAACGTGGCCGCCGCGGTGGGGTCCGGGATTGCGCCCTCAATCGTCGATTTGTGGGCTCCCCGAATTTCAAGTCAGCAGAGTAGAACCCTTGCGGGTGTCGCACCTCGGTAGATACCCCCAATTTTGTTAGCGGTATACCTATTTTTTGAGACGTTTCGGTACACGACTTTTCGAGTTTCTTTGCCAGCTTGCCCCGTAAAAACTCGCGTCTGGCCGCTCTTTTGCCCATTTTTCGCGAAATTAGCGCCCAATCCCCACCAAAGATGGCAAGTTGCCCACTTGGCCCTTGAGCGATAAGCCTGTACAAAGCACAAGTTTCTAGCGCAAGTTTCCAAGGATTAACTGCCGATGCTGGTTGAACGCGAACAACCCGTTCAGAGTCTGCTCGAGCTGGCCAAGAACGCCAGTGATGGCCACGGTGCCGTCGCTCTGGTGAGTGGCGAGGCAGGCATTGGAAAGACTTCAGCACTCGAGGAAATGCGGGTTCGGGCAAGCGCCGACTGCACGGTTGTCTGGGGTGGTTGCGACGCCCTGTTCACTCCACGGGTCCTCGGCCCTCTTCACGATATGGCTGAGTCCCTGGGCCCCGAAGTGAAGCAGCTCCTCGCCGATGGCAGCCACCCATCGCGATTGTTCGCAGCGGTTCTCAAACACATGGAGTCCATGCACGAACCGCTTGTGCTGGTGTTCGAAGACGTGCACTGGGCGGACCATGCCACCCTGGACTTCCTGAAATACATTGGCCGGCGCATTTCAATGCTCCGGACACTGTTGGTCATGAGCTTCAGGGATGATGAGATTTCATCCGACCATCCGTTGACCCAAGTACTGGGAGAGTTACCTTCGTCCTGCACACACCGAATTGAATTGCTGCCACTGAGCCGGGAGGGCGTAAACGCACTCGGGGCCTCCTTTGGCCAGGTTGGCGACGAAATCTACCAGATCACTGGCGGCAACCCGTTCTTCGTAACAGAACTCCTCGCCTGCCAGGGCGATGCCCTCGAGACCATTCCTGCGTCGGTAAAAGACGCGGTCGGGTCAAGAGTCAATCGGCTCGCACTGGCCGAAAGAGAGTTTCTGGAGACGATCAGCGTTATTCCGGGACCGGTATCGAGGCATGTTCTACAACCCTTGTTTGGGATTAGCGGCGACACTCTGGCCATGGCATGTGTTGGGCGAAATCTGCTGATGCAGGACGTAAATCGCTCGCTGCGTTTTCGCCATGAATTGGCACGTCTTGCGACATTGTCGCGCATCTCGGCGAGCGAACGACGAGCAATCCACTCACGCGTACTGGCTGCGCTGATGTCCATAGAGCCAGAACCGCCGATGGACCAACTGGTTCATCACGCTGCCGGGGCGCTGGACGCAAGACGGGTACTGCGCTACGCACCACGGGCAGCGGCAAGTGCGTCAGCCGCCGGGGCGCACCGTGAAGCCGCCGCGCATCTTGCAACGGCATTAAAGTTTATCGACGACGCGGAACCCGAAATCGCGGCACAACTGTATGAAGACTGGGCGTACGAAGCTGGGTTAGCACTGCAAATCAATGACGATGTTTTAGAAGCAAGACGTCATGCCATCACACTCTGGCGCGCGATCGATCGCATGGACAAGGTGGGCGAGAATTTGCGTTGGCTGTCCCGACTGCACTGGTATCGCGGCGAAGCGGCGGAGGCCTCGCACTTTGCCGATGAAGCTGTTCGGGTCCTCGAAGACACCCCTCCCTCGTCAGAACGCGCGATGGCATATAGCCTCCGCTCACAGCTGCATATGCTTAACGACCGTATGGATGAGGCCATCGACTGGGGAAACCGGGCACTCCGGCTCGCCGCGGATTACGACAATGATGAGGTAAGAATTCATGCCCTGAACAACGTCGGTACGGCAATGATTTACAGGGACAGGCCCGAGGGCATCGAGTTACTCGAAGAAAGTCTCGAGCTCGCGCTCAAGGTTGGGCACGATGAGCACGCGGCCCGCGTCTACACGAATCTTGCGGAATACGGTGTTGACTTCAAGAACTTTGAGCTTGCCGAACGGATCATCAGCGACGGCATATCGTTCGACACACAACATGACCTGGACTCCTGGACACATTACCTCGTCGGCCGGCTTGCGCAGTTGCGACTGGAGCAAGGTCGTCTCCGTGATGCGGAAACCATTGCGACCGGGGTGCTGAAGCTTGATCGCCAAACACTGCTAATGAAACTGCCATCGCTTATTGTGCTGGCACGCGTGCGACTGCGCATGGGTGCAGGGGATGCTCAAGAACTCGCTCAGCGGGCACTGCAGGACGCGATGGCGACCGACGAATCACAATACCTGGTTCCTGCATTGTTCAACCTGATCGAAGCTGCGTGGCTCGACGACAAGCCGAATACGGCAGCAGAGCACCTTCAGCGCCTGGCCAGCATTAATGTGCGGCAACTGCACACATGGAATATTGGTGAAGCTGCCGTCTGGGCCAGTCGGATTGGGTTCAAGCTGCCAAGAGGTTTTGATGTTCAACTACCCGCGCCGTGTGCTGCAGAAATTGCAGGTAGGCAGGACGAAGCCGCCGACGCCTGGGAGTTGCTTGGTGCACCGTATTCAGCGGCGCTTTCTTTATTGCAGGAAGGCAAACAGACGACTGCCCCGGCAATCGCCCGTGCCATCAAGCTCCTTGATCGGATCGAGGCAAGAGCAGCGGCGGCGAAGGCTCGGTCAATTGCCCGTGGTCTTGGCTTTGCCAAACAGATGCCCCGGTCTCGTCGCGGACATTACGGGGCCGCCAAGCATCATCCTCTCGGGCTTACAAAGCGGGAGCAGGACATATTGGCACTGGTCGCAAGCGGTGCGACCAACCGAGACATTGCCAAAGCGCTTGCCCGCTCGCAGCGCACCGTCGAGCATCATGTCTCATCCGTACTCTCAAAACTGCACGTCGCCAATCGAATGGAAGCGATGATGCGAGTACAAAATGAACCCTGGTTGCTGCCGCAGGACATGAACCGGGATGGCGACCGGCAGGAATAACTGACCTTACTGACGCTCGACAACGCCGATCAATACCAGCG
>CAXBKH010000012.1:0-127039 GCA_963976365.1 uncultured bacterium
GTCTTGTCCCGCCACTCGGTAATCAGCGCTATCACCGGATGCTCGGTCTCCCGGTCAAATTCAGTGCTCATGGCACCCTTCAGTCCTGCAAGATTGCGTGCCGCCTCGATCACCGCGACCTGCATGCCGAGGCAGATACCGAGATACGGAATACCCTGCTCACGTGCAAATCGCACTGCCGCGATCTTGCCTTCAATGCCGCGATCGCCAAAACCACCAGGCACAACAATGCCATCCATCCCGCGCAGGCAGTCGGTGCCCTGTTCTTCGATGTCGCGAGACTCGATGTAGGTAATATTGACGCGGGTGCGGTTGTGAATGCCGCCGTGCTGCAGCGCTTCGACCAGCGAAATGTAGGAATCCTTGAGGTCCATGTACTTGCCAACCATCGCGATATTCACTTCACCGGTCGGATTCTGATTCGCTTCGACTATTGCAGCCCACTCGTGCAGGTCGGCAGGCGGCAAATCCAGCCCGAGTTGACGCGTTACGATTTCATCCAGCCCCTGCTCGTGCATCATCGCCGGAATCTTGTACAGGTCGTCCGCGTCCCAGGCCGAAATCACCGCTTTCTGCTGCACGTTGGTGAACAGTGCAATCTTGCGACGTTCCTCATCGGGCAACGGTTTTTCCGAGCGGCAGACCAGGATATCCGGCTGAATACCGATCGATCGCAATTCCTTGACCGAGTGCTGCGTCGGCTTGGTCTTGATTTCCGACGATGTCGAAATATAGGGCACCAGGGTCAGGTGAACATAGACGACCCGGTCGTGACCGAGTTCGACGCCCATCTGGCGAATCGCCTCGAGAAACGGCAATGACTCGATGTCACCAACCGTGCCGCCGATCTCAACGAGGCAGATATCCGCGTCACCGGCACCTTTCCTGATGCCGTCCTTGATCTCGTCCGTGATATGCGGAATGACCTGCACCGTTGCACCGAGGTAGTCACCACGCCGCTCTTTGGCGATCACGCTCTCGTATATGCGCCCGGTCGTGTAGTTGCTGTGCCGACCGCCTTTTGCTGTTCGAACGAATCGCTCGTAGTGGCCGAGATCGAGGTCGGTCTCCGTGCCATCGTGGGTCACAAACACTTCGCCATGCTGAAACGGGCTCATCGTGCCAGGATCGACGTTGATATAAGGGTCGAGTTTGATCATGCTGATTGTCAGGCCGCGGGCTTCCAGAATGGCGCCGAGGCAGGCCGATGTGATTCCCTTCCCTAATGAAGAAACCACACCGCCGGTAATGAAAACATACGATGTCATGATCGAACCCAAGGTTTGTAACGGCTTGCGTTACCGGTGGACTTTCATAAAGCTAAGAAACAAGAAAGGGCTGGACCAAAAGCACGACCTCAAGGCGTGATGCTTTTTTCCAACCCTTCGAATTCCGCGCCGTCGTTTGGACTAAAGACGGTGTTAAACGTTATCAGTCAGCCCCTGCTAATGCAATGCGGGTCGGTCGATCCACCGTAACTCGTAACCCGGTTCGGCGGCCGCATCGGCCGCGAGCCACAGATCCGCAACCGCCACCAGGCGCTCCCCGGCAAACACCAGCGGCAGCCGGTCGCGCATCCATGGCAGGACGCCCTCTTCTTGAAGTAGTTTCTTCAGTTTGCGTGTATGTGCTTGACCCTGCGGCCTAATTTCCTCTCCGCCACGGCGTTGTCTCACCACCAGACCGCTGCGCACCAGCGTTTCAGACAAACCGCTGTCGGCGCCACCCTGCAGGACCAGGCGACCCATCCCGGGCCCGAGCGGCAATTCATCCAGCGACAACGGCGATGCTGCAAAGCAATCCTCATGCTTTTCGGGCAACAAATACAGGGCATTTCGGTAGCGTCGAACGCTGCCGCCCGGCCACACGACATGCGGTTGCGCATCAATTCGCGCAGGTATGACTTCATTGATCACGCGATCGAGCATGCGCGTTGTTGGTGTGGTCAGCCCAAGCTCGCTGAGCGCATAGCGGATCAGGTTTTTTCGGCGTGCAAGCGACAGGCTGTTCAGGCCATCGATATCGAGTCGCCTCGGCCGCCCGCCGATCGCACGCAGATCGATACGCCCCAACTCGGCCAATAATTCGCTTGCCTCGCCGGCATGGCTCGCGCTGCGCTGCAGGCGTTGCGCAATATCGGGCCAGCGTGTCTGAAGTGCCGGCACAATATCGTGGCGAAGAAAATTGCGATCAAAACGTCGGTCCCGGTTCGAAGGATCGTCAAGCCAATGCAGGGACTTTGCCTTCGCGTAGTCACGGAGTGCCGCCTGGTCGATCCCGAGCAACGGGCGAACGAGCTGCCCGGCGCCGAGCGGGCGAACCGCACCGATACCGGCGATGCCAGCAGGACCGCTGCCGCGGACCAGGTTCAACAGCATCGTTTCGGCCTGATCGTCCCGATGGTGGGCGCTGATCAGCCAGTCGCCGCGCTGCAACTCCTCCTGTAATGCCGCGTATCGAGCGTCACGTGCGGCCGCTTCCAGGCCCAGCCCCGATTGCGGGTCAACGTCGACCTTCAAGGCACAAAATTCAACGCCGCGTTGCTGCGCGAAAGCCGCGCAATGGGTGGACCATGCCGCCGATTCATCATGCAGTCCGTGATCGACATGAATCGCGAGTACCGGCACCGAGGCTTGATCGGGAAACTGACCCTTGAGGTCGACAATACAATGCAGCAGTGCGCTGGAATCCAGCCCGCCGCTGAATGCGACGATATAGCGTGACGGTTTTCCGGCCTGTGTTTCAAGCTCGGCAAGCCGCGAAGCGAGAATCGCGGGCCCGAAGGTCACTTGCCTTTGAACTGACCGAAGCTCGCAAGACGCTTTTGACGATTGGCAAGCAATTGCTCAACCGGGAGTTTGACCAACCCATCAAGGCTCGATGCGATTGCATTGCGAATCACTTCTGCCATGGCGCCCGGATTGCGATGTGCGCCGCCCAGCGGTTCCATCAAAACTTCGTCAACCAGGTTGAATTCACTCAGCTGTGATGCCGTCACGCGCATCGCGTCGGCCGCGTCTTCGGCCCGCTCGGCACTCTTCCAGAGAATGGAGGCGCAGCCTTCCGGCGAAATGACCGAGTAAATGCTGTACTGCAGCATAATAAGTCGGTCGCCAACACCGATTGCCAGCGCACCGCCGGAGCCCCCTTCGCCGATAACGATATTAACGATCGGTGTCTTGAGGCCGGCCATCAGGTACAGGCTGTAAGCGATGGCTTCACTCTGCCCGCGCTCTTCCGCGCCGACACCGGGATAGGCCCCCGGTGTATCGATGAAAGTCACGACCGGCATCGAAAACTTTTCGGCGAGACGCATGAGTCGTTGCGCCTTTCGGTATCCTTCCGGTTTCGGCATGCCGTAATTGCGACGGACGCGCTCTTTGGTATCGCGACCTTTCTGGTGGCCAATGAACATGACCGCCCGCCCATCGATACGCGCAACGCCACCGATTATGGCCGGGTCATCGGCATACATCCGATCGCCGTGTAATTCCTGGAAATCCGGCGCTATGACATCGAGGTAGTCTTGTGTGTACGGTCGAGACTCATGCCGGGCCACGCGCGCAATCTGCCAGGGCGAAAGCTTTGCAAAAATGCTTCGGGTCAGCGACTCGCTCTTGTCCTTAAGGCGCGCGACCTCCTCGTTGATATTGACTTCGGAGTCATCACCCACGTAGCGCAGTTCATCGATCTTGGCCTCAAGCTCCGCGATCGGTTGTTCGAAGTCCAGAAATTTCACAGTCGGCTCTTGTCGTTTGCGGCCCGAAGACCCTAACCCTACATGATTTCGCGCCCCGGGGCGTAGAGCAGGCGGACATTATTATTTCCCAGCAATTCCGTCAACTTATCACGCAATTCGCGACTGGGCCGCACCGCCCACTCTGGCCCGAGCGACAGGCGCGCCGCCGCGCTGTCGCCGATATAACGCACGGAAACATCGCAGCTACCGGCTCGAAATGGCAACAGCAGGTCGTGCAGGCTCTGCAACAGTTTCTCGCCCTGGCCGTTCGGCGCGAGGCTAAGCACCATCCCCTTCGCGCGGGATTCAATAACCCGGTCGATGTGCAGCACATTTTTTACGTTGATCGTCCAGCTGCCGATGAAATCGTCGTAGCGCAAGCCTCCGCTGACCACCACGATTTCGTCTTTGACCAGCAGGTGCCGGAACTCCTGGAACGCCTCGCTGAACAGGCTGACTTCCATCCGCGCCGTATCGTCATCGAGCACCACACTGACCCGGTTGCCGCGCTTTCTGACGTCAACGATCAAACCGGCCACGGTCGCTTCGCGTTTCGCCTGGCCGTATTTACGCTCACCTTTTGTCGTCTGCGGCGCCGGCTCCGCCACGATATCACTGAGCTTGCCATCAGACAGGTGCCGTGCGTCAAAACGAACGGCGTCGAAAGGATGGCCGGTCAGATACAGTCCCAGCGCTTCCTTTTCGTTGTTGAGAAGCAGCCGCTCCTGCCATTCGGCCAGTTCCGGCGGCTTATTGTCGACGATTTCGATTGCCGGTTCCGCCAGGCCAAACATATCGTTCTGACCGGCAGCTGCCGCCTTGGCGACCTGGTCAGCGCTGCGCAGTGCCTCGGGAACCTGGTTCATCATGCTGCGCCTCGACTCGCCGAAACTGTCCATCGCACCGGACTTGATCATGGCCTCCAGTGCGCGTCGATTGATCTTGTCGTGGTCGATTCGGCGACAGAATTCAACGAGGCTCCGATACGGGCCGTTTGCTTCACGCTCGGCAATCAGCGACTCGACGGCTGCCCGGCCGACACCCTTGATCGCGCCCAGCCCGTAGAGGATGGTTTTGTCGTCAGGAACGCTGAAATGATAATCCGACAAATTGATGTCCGGCGCGACCAGCTTCAGGTGCAATTGCCGACAATCGTCTTTCAGCGTGACGAGACGATCCGTGTTGTGCAGATCGGCGCTCATCACGGCGGCCATGAATGCCGCCGGGTAGTGTGCTTTCAGATACGCGGTCTGGTAGGAGAGCACAGCGTACGCTGCAGAGTGCGACTTGTTAAAGCCGTATCCGGCGAACTTCTCCATCAGGTCGAAAATGCGGGTTGCTGTTTTTTGGGCAACGCCACGTTCGGTTGCACCCGAGACGAAGATTTCGCGCTGCTTGGCCATCTCTTCGGGTTTCTTTTTGCCCATTGCGCGACGCAACAAGTCAGCGGCGCCGAGTGTGTAGCCCGCAAGTACCTGCGCGATCTGCATGACCTGCTCCTGGTACAGGATCACGCCGTAGGTCTCCTCGAGTACCGGCTTCAGCTCGGGATGCAGATAATCAATGTCGGACTGATTCGTGGCATGTTTACGGCTGATGAAGTCGTCGACCATGCCCGACTGCAGGGGACCGGGCCGAAACAGTGCGACGAGGGCGACGAGGTCGTCGAACTGGTCGGGGCGCATACGCTTGATCAGGTCACGCATGCCACTCGATTCGAGCTGGAACACGGCTGCGGTATGCGTGCTCTGCAGCATTCGAAAAGTCTGTGGATCGTTCTCCGGAATTCGCTTGATGGAAAAGTTGAGTTCCGGTCGCGTTGCATTGATGATCTTGACTGCCCAGTCAATGATCGTCAGTGTTTTCAACCCGAGAAAATCGAATTTCACCAGGCCAACGGCTTCGACATCATCCTTGTCCAGCTGGGTGACGACGTTGGTGCCGCCCTCTTCGCAATACAACGGCGCAAAGTCGGTCAGCGCACCCGGTGAAATGACAACGCCGCCGGCGTGCTTGCCGGCGTTGCGAACCAGCCCCTCCAGCGATTTCGCAAGTTCGATGATCGCCGCGACCTCTTCATCGTCGCGAACCATCGCCGCAAGTTCTTCTGAGTCGTTCAATGCCTTTTCGAGCGTGATTCCGATCTCGAACGGCACCTGCTTCGCAATACGATCGACAAATCCATACGGTTGGCCAAGGACTCTGCCCGTGTCGCGAATCACGGCTTTCGCCGCCATCGTGCCAAAGGTAATAATTTGCGAGACGCGCTCGCGTCCGTAGCGGTCGGCCACGTAGTCGATGACGCGGTCGCGCCCTTCCATGCAAAAGTCGACATCGAAATCGGGCATCGAAACGCGTTCCGGATTCAGGAAACGTTCGAATAGCAGCACATGCTGCAAGGGATCGAGATCTGTAATCCCCAGCACCCAGGCCACCAGCGAACCGGCGCCCGAGCCACGCCCCGGCCCCACGGGCACGTTATTTTCGCGCGCCCAGCGGATAAAGTCGGCAACAATCAGGAAGTAACCAGGAAACCCCATCGACTGGATCACGCCCAGCTCTGTTTTCAGTCGCTCGTAGTACGGTGCTGCAAATGCCGGGCGCTCTTTCTCCGGAATGCTTTCAGTGTCGTACTTGAGTTCGAGCGCAGCGCTCAATCCCTTTCGTGCTTCCGATTCCAGGAAAGCCGCTTCCGTTTGCCCCCCCGGCACTGGAAAGGCTGGCAGTACACTGTCACCGAGCTTCAGATCCAGATTGCATCGTTGTGCAATTTCGAGCGTGTTTCGAGTGGCCGACGGTATATCCGCAAACAACTCGCACATTTCGCGCGGTGTCCGGAGATATTGATTCTCGCTGTAATCGCGGGGTCGACCGGGATCGGCCAGGCCCCGACCTTCATGAATGCACACGCGCGCCTCGTGGGCGTCAAAACCATCGCGGTCCAGGAAACGCACATCGTTTGTTGCGACGACCGGTATCGCTTTTTCACGCGCCAGCGCAAGGCTGCCCTGAACGACTTTTTCTTCGTTCGGCCTGCCAGTTCGTATGAGCTCAAGATAAAAACGATCGCCAAATATCTCGATCCAGTGCTCGAGCGCCTGTCGGGCGACTTTGTTGTTGCCGTTAACGATGGCACGACCAACATCGCCCATGACACCTCCGGACAATGCAACAAGACCTGCGCAGCTGGTTTTGTTCAACCAGTCGCGCCGCGCCAAGGGTTCGCCGCGTACCTGGCCTTCGATGTAACTTCGCGTTACCAGCTCACAGAGGTTGCGGTAGCCCGCGTTATTCTGCACCAGCAGAATCAGCGTGAATGGATGATCAGGGTCGTCATCGTTCGCAATTCGCAAATCCAGACCAATAATCGGTTTAATGCCCGCCGCGATCGCCTTGCGATAGAACTTCACCAGTCCGAACAGGTTGTTCTGGTCCGTAAGCGCAATCGCTGGCATCTGTTTCTTGACGCAGCGGCGCATCAACAACGGAATCCGAACGGTGCTGTCCACCATCGAATATTCGGTGTGCAAATGCAGGTGTACGAACTGCGCCGGCATCAGGACGCCGCCCTGACTGGCGCGAAGGTTTGTCGATGCTCACGGCAGGGACCGAATTCTCTCAATTTCTCGCGATGAACGACGGTGCCATAGCCTTTGTGGCGCGCGAATTCATATCGCGGGTAAAGGCGATCGAGCTCGAGCATGACCGCGTCACGACTGGTTTTCGCGATAATCGACGCCGCAGAAATGGCCGCTACCTGGTCGTCACCACCGACAATCGCGCGCCCGCCGATCGAGCCGTGCTGAAACCGCAAATCGGGCAGTCGATTGCCGTCAACGAGAACCGTGTCCGGCCGCAACCGCAGGCCAAGAATTGCGCGCCGCATTGCCAGCATCGTCGCGGCAAGAATATTGACCGCATCAATTTCAGCCGGATCCGCCCAGGCGACCGACCATGCCAGTGACCGTTGCTTGATTTCGGCAGCCAGCACTGTGCGTCGGGCAGCGCTTAATTTTTTCGAATCGCGCAGGCCGTCAATCGGCACACTCCGATCAAGAATGACAGCGGACGCCACAACCGGCCCGGCAAGCGGACCACGGCCCGCCTCATCGACGCCGGCGATAAGCCCGTCCATTTCGAATAAATTTGCTTGCTGCATTACCTGGCTAAAGCTTCATAAGCTCAATGACTGCGTCGGCGGCGCGCTGGTTGGTACTCAGCGCCAGCTCACCGCGCAGTTTAGCAAATCTGTCAGCGATCATTTGCCTTTGCGCCGGGTCGTCGAGCAGCGCGATCACCGCCGCCGCTATCCGGCCAGGCTCGGCATCGTCCTGAATGAACTCCGGGATCAGCGGCGATTCCGTCAGCAAGTTGGGCAAGGTGAAGTGTGACAGGCGGACGAGCCGCAAGGCTTTGATAATCGCATAACTCAGGCGACCCAGGCGGTATGCGGCGACCGTCGGTTTCGCGAGCAGCGCCGACTCCAGCGCCGCCGTACCGGAAGCCAGCAATACGACATCCGCGGCAATCATGGCGCGCTCGGAATCGCCGTCAAGCAGCACAAACCTCTCCCGCAGACCCGCAGCTTCAAGCTGCGCCTCGAATATCGGCCGGAGTTTCGGCGTGGCAATCGGGGTGACAAACTGGACATCAGGTTTAGTCCTGGCGATCCCTGCCGCTGCCTCGACCAGAATTCCACCGAGCATGGACACCTCACTGACACGACTGCCCGGCAGGACAGCGATGACCGGACCGGGTCCAAGACCCAGCAGAGACCGGGTTGCAAGCACGTCGGTATCGGCGGGTGTGCTGTCAGCCCTGGGGTGGCCGACAAATTCCGCAGCAATGCCCGCGTCGTCATACAGTGTCTTTTCAAACGGCAACAAACACAGCACTTTGTCTGCGGCCGCCCTGATCGTCTTGATACGGCCCGCTCGCCAGGCCCATACCGACGGGCTTACGTAGTGGACGGTCCTGATCCCCGCCGCACGCAATCGCTTTTCCAGTCCGAGATTGAAATCGGGTGCGTCGATGCCCACAAAGACGTCAGGTGGCGATTCTGTCCAGCGACGTACCAGTTCGCGGCGCAGGCGCAACAGGCGCGGCAGATGCGCCAGCGGTTCAATGAGTCCCATGACAGCGAGCGACTCGGCCGGCTCCCATTGCGTGCATCCCGCGGCCAGCATGGCAGGTCCGGCAACGCCTTCAAATTGAGCGTCCGGGTAGCGGTGCCGCAGTTCGCGTACCAGACCTGCGCCCAGCAAATCACCAGACGATTCGCCAGCGACCAGTCCGATCTTCATTCGACCGCGGCTAGCGGACGATGCCGCGTTCGGATGAACGCAGTGACTCAAGAAACAGTCCCAGCTCGGGCTGCGATTCGAGTTTCGATTCAACTTGCAGCATAGCCTCAGATAATTTCAGGCCCTTGCGGTATACAAGCCGATAGGCGTCTTTGATGTTGCGAATCTGTGCGGCGGAAAAATCGCGACGCTTCAACCCTTCACTATTGATGCCCTTCGGCTTCGCAGGCTGTCCGGAAACAAGGGTATACGCTGGCACGTCCGCATTAATTCCCGCGTACATGCCGAGAAACGCATGGGCACCGATTCTGCAGAACTGGTGGACTCCGCTGAAGCCACCACAGATCACCCAGTCGCCGATATGTACGTGCCCGGCCAGCGTCGTGTTATTTGCCATGATCGTCCGATTGCCAACGACACAGTCATGCGCAATATGAACATAGGCCATGATCCAGTTGTCATCGCCTATCCGAGTTTCCCCTTTGTCCTGCGAGGTGCCGCGGCTGATCGTACAAAATTCGCGAATCGTGTTGCGATCGCCGATTGTGAGACGCGTTGCCTCTCCCGCATATTTCTTGTCTTGAGGATCGTCACCGATCGATGCGAATTGATAGATGTGATTGTCGGCACCGATACGTGTCGGCCCATTGATCACCACGTGGCTGTCGATCTTGCATCCGCTGCCAATCTCTACATCGTCGCCGATCACGGAGTAAGGACCTATCTCGACGTCATCCGCGAGCATTGCAGTGTCGGAAACGATGGCAGTGGCATGAATCATTGTTCGAGCTTCTTTACGCGATCAATAAGGGAACCGAGGCGTCGAAACCGTGCCACCTGTCGGGCCCAGGATTTCGCATTCTCGGCCGGAAAGCTGGCACCGTAAGTGCCGGGCTCCGTGATGTCTTTGCTAACAAACGATTTGGCCGCAACAACGACATCGTCGCAAATCGTAACGTGACCGACTGATCCGCCCTGACCGGCAAACATGCAGCGCTTGCCAATTGTCGTACTACCGGCAATACCGGTCATCGCTGCCATCGCTGTATGCGCACCAACCTTTACGTTGTGTGCGATCATGACCAGGTTGTCGAGGCGAACGCCGTCGTCAATCACCGTATCGCCGATTGCGCCGCAATCGATGGTCGTATTGGCGCCAATCTCGACGTCGTTACCAATGCTCACGCCCCCGAGCTGCGGTACCTTGACCCATCCATCCGGTGTCATGGCGTTGCCAAAACCATCCGCGCCGATAACAGCGCCCGGATGCACAATGCAGCGATCGCCTATCCGAACGCGCTTGACCAGCGTGGTATTTGCGACCAGGTGGCAGTCACTGCCAACGTCGCATTCGCGTCCAATCACAGATCCGGCACCGATCACGCTATTTTCGCCAATGGTAACGCGGTCACCAATGACAACATTTGCCGCAATGTGCGCGGTCTTGGCAATTGTGGCCGAATCCGATACGACGGCGGATGAGTGGATCCCGGGCGCATACACCGGCTCGGGGCAAACAACTGCCGCCATGCGTGCATAGGTGGCATACGGTTGTTCGCTGAGCAGTGCGTTGACCGGGCAGTTCGCCGCATCCTGTTTTCGCAGGATGACGGCGGCCGCCCGCGTCTCGGGCAGCTCGGCCAGGTAGGCAGAACTGGACAGAAAACTAAGCGAATCCGGCGCAGCGCTTCGTAGCGACGCGACGCCCCTGACCAGCGTATCCGGATCGCCGATCAGCTCGCAACCGAAATGGGCAGCAAGTTCTCCGAGGCTGATCGGCATACGGGGCGCCCGACGCCAGTTTACTCTGACGTCGCTTGGTAGTTGGCAACGATAGCGTTCAAAACTTCTTCCGTGATATTGACTGAGCTGCTCACATACAGCACGCCATCACCCACAATCAGGTCGTAACCCTGGGCTTGTGCGTAGTCCTGAACTTCTTTCAATACCGAACGCTGCAACACGCCGAACTCTTCGTTCTGACGTACATTGCTGTCTTCCTGGTATTCCGTCTGCAATCGCTGAAAGTCGCGGCCCAGGTCTCGGAGGTTCTTTTCTGCATTCCTGCGTTCAGTCTCCCCCATCACAGCCAGGTCTTTTTGCACCTTGGCTTGCAGGTCCTCAATTTCCTTTTGCTTGGCCAGAATTTCGCGTTCGCGCGGTGCAAACTCTTCACGCAAGGCGTCCATAACAGCCTTCGTCTGCGGAGCACGTTCGACAATCGCCTGCAGACTGACAACGCCAATCTTGACTTCCTGCGCGGTCGCCGGAAGTGCGAATGCACCAACCATCACGATACCAAGTGCTGCTTTAATAAATTGATTCTTCATAAATCTCATCTATCCCATTCCATTAAAACGCTTGTCCGATGGAGAATTGAAACCGCTCGACTTCGTCTCCGTAGAATCTGTCATTACCCTTATACGCATTCAGGGGATATGCATAACTGAACCTGAATAGCCCCAGTGGGGCCAGCCACTGTACACCGATTCCGACCGAGGTACGCAGCTCCTTGAAGTCCACGTTGTACTCCATCGGTGAGCCTAATTTGTCCGTAAACCCGACTTCACCCGTACTGAACACATTGCCAAAGTCGTAGAAAAGACTCGCCCTCGCCTGGCTCGCGAATTTATCCGGCAACGGAATTATAAGCTCAACCTGCCCGGCGGCCAAAACGTTGCCGCCATAGGGTCGTCCAAAACTGTCGCGCGGGCCAAGGTAGGACTCCTTAAAGCCCCGAACCGATTGTGGGCCTCCACCATAAAATTGCTTGTAGGGCGGCGTCGCGGTTGTACCGCCGATGCCCTCCGAGATTCCGAGTTCGGCATTGGCACTGATAATCCACCGCCCGGTTACCGGGAAATACTTCGTAAAATTGTAGCGGGCCTGGTAATACTCAACATCACTGCCTGGCACTGCCAGGCTCAAGAACAGTTGCTGCCGCGTACCACGAGTCGGAAACAGTGAGCTATTCAGACTGTCGTAAGACCATCCCATGATCGCCTCATAGGTGTCGAACTCGGTTCCGAAAAACAAGAGACCGTTGCCAAGGTCTTCGACGAACGGGTTACCGTTGTTGGTAACCCATTGCTGCGCCTGCAGCGTACTGTTCGATGACGACACCAGTTCCGCATGCTGGTATGTCAAACCGAAAGAAAGGCTCTGATGCTCGGTGATCGGATAACCGTAATCAACCGACGCACCCGCGCTGGTCGTTGAAAAGTCGGACGACGCAGAAGTGAACTGAGTAATATCGCGGTAGTTAATACTCATCGTCCTGCGCACGCCGTCCATCGTACGGTAGGGATCCGTATGCGAGAGACTGTACCTCTTTTGATACCGTCCGGAATTCAATTCGAGCGCAACCCGGTTTCCGGTGCCCAGGAAGTTGGTATGCACGATGCTGCCGTTGAGCAGGATTTTTTGCGATTCTGAATACCCGACACCGCCCGAAAATTGGCCGGGCATTCGATATTCCAGGTCGATGTCCACATCCACAAGGTCCGGGCTACCCGGTACCGGTGTGGTGCTGTAGTCCACGCCCGGTTCGATATACGGCAATCGCTGCAACAGAATTTTTGAACGGTCCATTAGCGAATTGGAAAGAAAAGAACCTTCCATTTGCCGCACTTCGCGGCGCAGAACTTCGTCGTCAACCTGGTTGATGCCATTGAAGTTTATGTTGCGAACATATATACGGTTCTGCGGATTGACATAGAAAGTGATCGCCGCGGATTTGGCATCCCGATCCAATTCGGGAACAGGTTCGATTTCGGCATTGGCATAACCTTCCTGACCTAGACGAAACTGCATGAATTCGGCTGACCGTGTCAACAGGTTCTGATTGAACACCGATTCAGGTTGGGCAAGAACGTAGCTGCGCAGTACTACTTCCGGAACGACCATTTCACCGACGATTTTGACGTCGGAAATCGTATAGACTTCGCCTTCAACGACATTAATGGTTACGAAAATATCTTTCTTGTTTGGCGATATCGCAACTTGCGTCGACTCAATGCGGAAATCGGCGTAACCGCGATCCATATAAAAGGATCGCAACGTTTCCAGGTCACCCTCCAGCGCCTCTTTCGCATATCGGTCATCCTGCCGAATCCACGACAACCAATTCGCAGTATCGAGTTCGAAGTCTTCGCGAATTTTTTTCTCGTCAAACGAATCGTTGCCGACGATATTGACCTGTCGAATTTTGGCACGTTCGCCTTCCTTGACATCGATGTTAATCGCAACCGTATTGTTCGGTCGATCCACAATCTCGGTCGTTATTTCGACGCCGTATTTACCGCGGTCGTAGTATTGCTCGCGCAGAAACATTTCGACGTTATCGAGTACTGAACGATCGAAGGTCCGGCCACGCGCCAACCCGACGCCGCGCAGCGACTCCATCAGGTCCTCAGTCTTGATGTCCTTGTTGCCTTCGATGGTGAAACGCTCAATTGACGGACGTTCCTTGACGACCACGACCAGCGTCTCGCCGTCGCGACGCATTTCAATATCATCGAACAGGTCTTGACCGTACAAGGCCCGGATGGCCTCACCGATGCGTACCGAATCAATTGTGTCGCCAATGTTAATCGGCAGGTAATTGAATACCGTGCCCTCGGAAATGCGTTGCAGTCCTTCAACTCGCATATCCTCGACCACGAATTCGCCGGCCGCAAATGTCGACAGCGGAAGCAATACCAGCAAAGCGAGTACCAAATTTCTCATCTACAATTATTACCGTTAGCCGAAGATATCGTTGTAAAAGGCGAAGCTCATAAGGAGCAGCAACGCGAGTATGCCTGCTTGTTGCCCAATAATCTGCGCACGTTCTGTCAGCGGAGAGCCTTTCAGGGCTTCGACCAGCTGGTAGACAATCTGGCCGCCGTCGAGTACCGGGATCGGCAGCAGGTTGAGAACACCCAGGCTGATACTGATGATTGCCAGGATGCCAACAAAATAACGCCAGCCGCGATCGACCGAGTCACCGGCAATTCGTGCGATATTGATCGGCCCGCTGATATTCTTGATCGAGACATCGCCGGTTACCATGCGACCCAGCATCTGCACGGTAAATACCGTTGAAGCCCAGGCCTTGTCCGCAGCGGCGCCGAGAGACTGCAGTGGGGTAAAAACACGCCGTGTGTAATAGTCACCTGTTGCCTGCGACAGCACGACCCCCATGAGCCCAAGCTTCTTGCCATCCACCTCGTGCTCACCCAGCACCAGCTGCAGTGACCGATTTGCCCCGTTGCGTACGAATTCGACCGTGACTTCCTCGCCCGGTCTTGGTTCGACTACAGCCCTTAATTCATTGAAGTTATTAACTTTCTCGCCGTCGATGGTAGAAATACGGTCGCCGACCTCGAAACCGGCGGCATAGGCCGCGCCATCCTCGGGGAGTTCGCCAATAATGGCCGGCGGCTGCCAGGGTTCGAAGCCAAGTCCATCAAATAGCTGACCGGGTTCGGTGAGACGCGTCTTGTCCGAACCGACATCGATTTCGGTCTGGCGTTGCTGGCCCGAGGCCGTCTGCAAGGTCATCGGAATCCTGCCGTCGTCGACCATTTCACCCAGTATCGCGACCAGCGTGTCTTCCCACTCGCCGGTCGCCTTGTCGCCGACCGCAATGATCTTGTCGCCGAACTCGAGACCCGCCTGCTCCGCGTAGGAGTCCGCTGCAACGTTGCCTACCGCCGGTTGCGGGACGACAACGCCGCCGGCAAACAACACCCAGTAGGCCGCGATGGCGAACACGAAATTGAATGCAGGTCCCGCAAGCAATACTGCGATTCGCGCGGGGATTGGGCGGTGATCGAAAGCACGTCCTTCGTCTTCCGGCGCCACGCTGCCCTCGCGACTGTCCAGAAACCGCACGTAGCCGCCCAGAGGAATCGCCGAAATACAATATTCGGTCCGATCCTTGCCGCCCACACGCATCAGAATCGGCTTGCCGAAGCCGATTGAAAATCGCAGCACCTTCATGCCGACCCACCGGCCGACAATGTAATGCCCGTATTCGTGCACTGCGACCAGAATACTGATCAGTACAACGAAAGCTGTGATATCGGTAAGAATGTCAGTCATGGTTCGCCATCGTTTCTAGTGGACTGACAGCAGAAGCTGCAGTTCCCGCAGTGTTGCATACGAGGCTATGCCACGCGCAATGAATACAGGCTGAACGTCCCATTACACCAGCCCCAGCCACACCACGCCCAATGCAAATAAAGGCGCCGCCGCCGCAACACTATCGACGCGATCAAGCACGCCGCCATGCCCCGGGAAAAGCTTGCCGCTGTCTTTGACGCCGGCGGATCGCTTGAACATGCTGACCGTCAGGTCGCCCACGATCGACAGGGCGGCGACCGCCAGGCAAAACGGCACCAGCACAGCCAGCGGCAAATCGTCAATCCGGCCCCAGACGACCGACAGGATGACAACCATCAGGAGGCCACCGAATACCCCTTCCCAGGTCTTGCCCGGGCTGATGCTCGGCGCGAGTTTGACGCGCCCGAATTGCTTGCCGGCGAAATAGGCGCCGATGTCCGCCGCCCAGACGATCAGCAATGCAAACAGCAGCAATTGCGGCTCAAGTCGGTACAGGAGCAGCATGGCAACGAACAATGGGATCAGGACCAAGATGCCGCAAATCCAGCGAACCGCCAACGGGATCGGTGTCGGAAAAAAGAACGTCCAGATAAATGCAATGAACCACCAGGCGCAGGCGATTTGCAGAATCAGGGTAGCCTGATTCGACAGCGCAACGATCGCAACAAGTGCGCCCACCAATACAATGTACAACAGGCGCAATGAAGAACTCTTTGTTTCCAGGAATCCCGACCATTCCCAGGCACCCGCCAGTATCAGCACTCCGATAACAATCTGCACGGCGTCCGGTGGCAGAACAAACAGTACTGCGCCGAGAACCAGCAGCGATATGACCGCTGTAATGACTCGTGTTCTCAGCATCCTACCGCCTCGACCTGCTCGCCGGTGTGCCCGAAGCGACGTTGCTTGCTGGCGTAGAAGGACAATGCCTGGTCAAATACTTGTCGATCGAATTCCGGCCACAAGACATCGGTAAACCAGAGTTCCGCATAGGCTAGATTCCACAGCAAAAAATTACTGATGCGCTGCTCGCCGCCGGTTCTGATCAGCAGATCAGGATCCGGAGTTTCCGACAACGCCAGTTCGGCGGCGAATTCACGATCACCGATATCGTCAACCGCCATCTCGCCGTCAGCAACGCGGCGTGCCAGCGTGCGTGTCGCCTGGACTATGTCCCAACGGCCGCCGTAGGCGATCGCCACCGTCAGCCGCAAGCCGTTGTTGTGCGCCGTTTTCGCCTCCGCCTTTGCGATCTTGTCACGCAAACCAGGATTCAGTTCATCAAGCGCGCCGACGAACTTCAGCCGTACATTATTACGATGCAGCTCAGCCACTTCTCGTCGCAGCGCTTCGACAAACAAATTCATCAACGCGCTGACCTCTTCTTCCGGCCGCGCCCAGTTTTCGCTGCTAAAGGCGAACAAAGTCAGGTATTCGACACCGCGCTCGGCGGCCGTCTCGACCGACATTCGAACCGATTTGACGCCTGCGCGATGTCCGGCGTGTCGCGCCTTGTTCTTGGCTTTGGCCCAGCGTCCGTTGCCATCCATAATGATCGCAACGTGCCGCGGCACATTGTCAGTCCTCAATGCTTTGCTCGACGGTTCTGACACGTTACGAAAGCTCTATATAAGGAGTGGCTCCTTATATCTCCATCAATTCGGATTCTTTTTCAGCCAGCAGCGCATCGACCTGGCCCACGTATTTGTCGGTAATGACCTGAACTTCGCCTTCGGCACGACGTTCGTCGTCCTCGCCGATCATCTTTTCTTTCAGCAGCTCTTTGACGTCATTCAGTGCGTCGCGGCGAATATTGCGAATTGCAACACGTCCGCCTTCCGCCTCGTTGCGCACCACCCGGATCATGTCTTTGCGGCGTTCCTCGGTCAGCGCAGGCAGCGGGACGCGTATGACGGTCCCTGCAGTTGCCGGATTAAGCCCAAGGTCGGAATTCATGATGGCCTTTTCGATCGGCTGCACCATGTCTTTTTCCCATGGTGTTACGACCAGCGTTCTGGAATCTTCCACGCCGACATTGGATACCTGGTTCAGTGGCGTCTGACTGCCGTAGTACTCCACGGTAATGTGATCCAGCAAGCTCGTGTGCGCACGGCCGGTACGAATTTTCGTCAGCTCCTGCTTCAGTGCGGCAACGCTTTTCGACATGCGATCGGCTGCATCTTTCTTGATTTCATCCAACACGATAGTGCCCTCTTGTGAGTCTTGCTCAGGCCGTTACGACCGTTCCGATTTCGTCCCCCGACATCGCTTGCACCAAAGCATTCTTTTGAGTCAGATCGAACACACGCAACGGCAAATGATTGTCCCGGCACATGACGATAGCAGTCGCATCCATGACATTCAGCTTATCCGTCAGCACACGATCATACGACACGGTCTCGAAGCGCTTGGCGCCTGGATTCTTCATCGGGTCGGAATCGTAAACGCCGTCGACCTTGGTTGCTTTTAGCAGCACGTCTGCACCGATTTCGATTGCGCGCAGACTCGCCGCCGTATCCGTGGTGAAAAACGGGTTGCCGGTACCGGCCGCAAGAATTACAACGCGGCCCTTTTCCAGGTGGCGCACGGCGCGCCGGCGAATATAGTCTTCGCAAACCTGGTTGATCTTCAATGCCGACATGACGCGCGCAAAAACCTGAAGCGACTCCAGCGCATCCTGGATAGCCAGTGCATTCATAACCGTCGCCAGCATGCCCATGTAGTCACCGGTCACGCGGTCCATGCCGGAACGGGCCAGCCCTTCCCCACGGAAGATATTGCCACCGCCGACGACAATCGCAATTTCGACGCCTGAATTGCGAGCCGTCGCGATCTCAGCGGCGATTCGTTGAATGACGCGTGGCTCGATGCCGTAGTCCAGATCCCCCATCAGCGCTTCACCGCTGAGTTTCAGCAATACACGACGATACCGGCCTTGCGTGTCACTCATAGAACATCCTTATATCCACGGCTCTGGTGGGTTCTTTCACTAGTATCAGGAACTGGCGCTTTTGACCTGGGCCATTACCTCTTCGACAAAATTGTCTTCTTTCTTCTCGATGCCTTCGCCGACTTCGAAACGAACGAACGACTTGACGCTGGCTTTGTTGCTCTTCAGCAGTTTGCCAACGCTTACCTTGTCATCTTTGACGAACGGCTGACCTACCAGCGTAATCTCTTTCAGGTACTTGGCAATACGGCCCGTGATCATCTTTTCGATGATGTCGGCCGGCTTGCCGGACTCTGCCGCCTGCTCGGAGAAAATACGCTTTTCACGATCGAGATCGTCCTGTGAGACGCCGGATTCGTCGATACACGCCGGGTTTATTGCGGCGACATGCATTGCGATATCACGGGCCAACTCTTCATCGCCACCTTCCAGGGCAACGACTGAGCCGATTCGTGCACCGTGGGTGTAGAAGCCGATGGGACCTGCGTTCTCAATGATCGCAACACGGCGCACCGAGATATTCTCGCCAACCTTGCTGACGAGATCCGTGCGCGCCTGCTCCACCGTGCGGCCGTCACCGATATCGGTTGTTGCAAGTTCCGAAACATCCGTAATACCGTGCTGCAGCGCGGCTGCCGCAACGGCTTCCGCGAAACCAACGAAATTTTCGTCTTTCGCGACGAAATCCGTTTCTGAGTTCACTTCGGCGATAACGGCATTCGAACCCTCGCGGCTGACGACGACCCGTCCGTCCGCAGCGACGCGTCCTGCTTTCTTGTCGGCTTTCGCCTGGCCTGAGGTACGCAACAGTTCCGCGGCCGCATCGAGATCACCCGATGTTTCCACCAGCGCTTTTTTGCATTCCATCATGCCGGCGCCGGTGCGCTCCCGAAGCTCCTTGACCATTGCTGCTGTAATTGACATGACCTAGTCCTCCGCTTTATCGGCTTCGGCGGCTGCTTTGGCCGGAGCCTTCTTCGCAACTTTCTTGGCCGCTTTCTTGGCCGTCTTTTTCGCGACTTTTTTCTCAGGCTCTGGCTCGGCGTCAGCTTTCGCCTCGACCGTCTTGTCTGCCGCGGGTTTCGCGTCGGCCGCAGGTGTCTCGGCCGCTTCCGGCGCCTTGTCGTCGCTTTCGTCCTTGACGACAGCTTTCTTTACCGGCGCCTTCTTGACTGTTGCCTTTTTCTTGGCCGACTTCTTCGCAGGCCGCTTCTTCGCGCGCGTCTTCTTGACGTTGCCTTCTTCGTCCAGCTCGACGAAATCATCATCACCGAGTGCGACTTCCGGAAGCGATGCCTTGCCATCGAGCACAGCATCGGCAACCAGCGCTGCATACAATTCAATTGCACGCATCGCATCATCGTTGCCCGGAATCACGTAATCAACGCCTTCCGGTGAACAATTGGTGTCGACGACAGCGACGACAGGAATGCCGAGTTTTTTAGCTTCACGCAACGCAATGTCTTCGTGATCGACGTCAACGACGAACAAAACATCGGGAACGCTGCGCATTTCCTTGATGCCGCCGAGGCTCCGCTCGAGCTTTTCCTGCTCGCGGCTCAGACCCAGAATTTCTTTTTTCGTGAGTCCCTCAAAAGCGCCTTCTTCCGCCATCTGCTCCAGCGTCGTCAGGCGTTTAACAGACTGACGAATGGTCTTGTAGTTGGTCAGCATGCCGCCAAGCCAGCGCTGGCTGACAAAAGGCATGCCACAGCGCCTGGCGTGCGTCTGCACGGCCTCACGCGCGGCGCGCTTGGTGCCGACAAACAGGACCTTCCCGCCGTCGGCGACCGTACCTTTAATAAAGGCACAGGCTTCGCGCGCAAGCGGCAAGCTCTTCTCAAGGTTGATAATGTGGATTTTGTTACGTTCGCCAAAGATGTAGGGTGACATCTTCGGGTTCCAGTAACGGGTCTGATGACCAAAATGCACGCCAGCCTCTAGCATCTGGCGCATGGTTACGTCTGCCATATCGATTTCTCCGGGTTAGGCCTCCGCATACCCCATCTCACAACCCCTTTTTCAAGCGGGGCACCCAGTGACATGTGTCGGTATACGTGTGAAGTATTAGCTCCCAGTTGTAACTGGGGCGCGCGCTTTATACCATAGCGGGCCGCACCCAACAACGCGGAATGCCAAGATTTTTCTCACAACCGATTATCGGGGACGGAAAAAGGGGTCCGACCCTGTTTTTCTTAAGGAATGGGGTCTGACCCCTTTTTCCGTCCTATTTCAGGATCCCGAATGGCCGTTACTATAAAAACCCCTGAACAGCAGGCGAAAATGCGTGTTGCCGGCCGGCTCGCCGCCGATGTGCTCGATATGATCCAAGATTATGTCAAACCGGGTGTGACGACAGGCGAACTGGACCGGATCTGTCACGACTACATCACGACCGTGCAGGATGCGATCCCTGCCCCGCTCAATTATCGCGGCTTCCCAAAGTCCATCTGCACATCGGTCAATCACGTTGTTTGCCACGGCATTCCGGGCGACAAGACCCTGAAATCCGGCGACGCGATCAATATTGATGTCACGGTCATCAAGGACGGTTTCCACGGCGATACCAGCCGAATGTTTTTTGTCGGTAAGCCCTCGGTGCAGGCTCAACGCCTGTCGGATGTTGCCTTCGACAGCATGTGGCTGGGAATCCGGGAACTCGCACCTGGCAAGCGCCTCGGCGACATCGGTGCCGCAATCCAACACAATGTCGAAAAGAACCGGTTTTCGGTCGTGCGCGAGTATTGCGGCCATGGCATTGGCGAGGTGTTTCATGAAGACCCGCAGGTACTGCATTACGGCAAGCACAATACCGGGCTCGAGCTTCGCGAGGGGATGACACTGACCGTTGAACCCATGGTGAACGCCGGCAAGGCCAATGTGCGTCTCCTGCCGGACGGATGGACGGTTGTCACCAAGGACCACAGCCTCTCGGCGCAATGGGAACACACCTGCCTGATTACGGAAGACGGCTTCGAGGTCCTGACGCTAAGTGCCGCAGACCGTCCCTAAAACAATGATTTACGCGGAAATCCGCGACGCGCTGACGGCGGCCGGGGAGGAACTCAAAGCACGCTTCGCGGCCGGCGACAGTGTCGTCGAACTGGTGCATGCCCGCGCCAGAATGATCGATCAGCAGTTAGTGCGCTTGTGGACCGAGCACGGCAGCCATGCCGACGCGGCACTGGTCGCCGTGGGGGGATACGGCCGCGGCGAACTGCATCCGGCATCTGACGTCGACATCATGCTGCTCGTGCCGGAGGCAATGCCCCGGGAAAGCGAGGAGGCACTGGCGGGTTTTGTCACGGCTCTGTGGGACATCGGCCTCGAAATCGGCCACAGTGTGCGAACCGTCGCGCAATGCTTCGACGAGGCGAAAAATGACCTGACGGTCGCAACTACATTGATGGAATCGCGCCTGCTGGTTGGCCCTGAATCGCTGTTTGCAGCAATGCAGGCGGTTATCGCGCCCGAGAAAATGTGGCCGTCGAAGCAGTTTTTCGAGGAAAAACGCAAGGAACAGATCCGCCGGCACCATCGCTACCATGACACCGCCTACAACCTCGAGCCGAACGTCAAGAGCAGCCCGGGCGGTTTGCGCGACATCCAGATGATCGGATGGGTCGCGAAACGGCATTTCGGTGCAGCGAAACTGTCCGAACTGGTGGATCACAAGTTTCTGACACGGGGACAACTGCGCCGCCTGCGTGAAGGCGAGCATTTCCTGTGGCGAATTCGATTTGCCTTGCACGTACTGACCGGCCGACGCGAAGACAGGCTGCTGTTTGACCACCAGACGCGCCTCGCGGCAATGCTCGGCTACGAGGACGCGACCTACACGCTTGCCGTCGAACAGATGATGCAGCGCTACTACCGCACCGTCATGGAATTGAGTCGGCTGAACGAAATACTGTTGCAGCAATTCGAAGAAGCCATTCTGATGGACCCGAATGCCCCGGTGCAGCCATTGAATTCTCGATTTGCGGTAAAAAACGGATTCCTGCAGACCGCCGACGAAAAAGTTTTTGCGCGCGACCCGTCCGCGATGCTGGAATTGTTTCTGCTCCTGCAGCAGCATCCGGAACTCCGCGGTGTCAGCGCCTACACGGTCGGGTCGATCAAGCGGCACTTGCACCTGATCGATGACGAGTTTCGACAAAACCCGCGCAATCATCGCCTGTTCCTGAATATCTTGCGCGCGCCCGAAGGCGTGACGCACGAGCTGCGGCGCATGAATCTGTACGGCGTGCTGGGACTCTACATTCCGGCTTTCGGCCGCATCGTCGGGCGCATGCAGTACGACCTGTTTCATGCTTACACCGTCGATGAACACACCCTGTTCGTGGTCAGTAACCTCCGGCGTTTCGCATTGCAGCGATACAACGACGAATTCCCGCATTGCAGCGAGGTGATGCAGTCGCTTGCGAAGCCGGAAATCGCCTATCTTGGCGGTCTGTTTCACGATATCGCGAAAGGTCGCGGCGGCGATCACTCCGAACTCGGCGCCGTCGACGCCGAGGCGTTTTGCCTGGAACACGGCCTCGCCAGCGACGATGCTGCAACCGTCGCCTGGCTGGTGCGCCACCACCTGATCCTGTCAACGACGGCGCAAAAGAAAGACCTTGGCGATCCGGAGGTGATTAACGAGTTCGCGGAACAGGTTGGCGATCCGCTGCACCTCGATTACCTCTACGTCCTGACTGTTGCTGACGTACGGGGTACCGATCCCAAACTATGGAACTCCTGGAAAGCGCAGTTGTTTCGAGACCTTTACGAACTGACAAAACGGGCGTTACGACGTGGCCTCGAAAATCCGTTTGAAGAGCAGCAGCTGGTCAGCGAGAAAAAAGCAAAGGCGCGCAATTATCTTGAGGCGGCTGGCGTAGACGAAAAGGAAATCGCCCGAATCTGGACCTTGTTCGACGACAATTATTTTCTGCGCTATCGCAGTTCTGAAGTCGCCTGGCACACCGAGTGGCTGGCGGATTCCAATATTGACAGCCTGACCGGCCTGGTCGACGTCCGTCGCCGACGTACTGGCGACGGAGTTGAAGCGGTGCTCTACACGCCGAGAACAAAACATACCTTTGCCCAGGTCACGGCAATTCTGGATGAACTCGGCCTGACAATCATGGACGCGCGTATCGTGCCGCTCGACAATCACTACAGCATCGATACCTTTGTATTCATGGAGTCCGACAAGCGCGTCGATATCGACGAACAACGAATCAACAAGATCAGGCGCGCGCTGACCCGCATATTGAGTATCGAAGATGACAAGATCGCAAAAGTCACTCGAGCCGTAACGCGTCAGGCGCGGATGTTTTCCACCGAGACAAGCGTCGAGTTTTCCGACGGGCCGACCGACGACCAGACCGTACTGGAACTGACCACCGCCGACCGGCCGGGATTGCTGAGCAAGGTTGGACAGGTATTCATCAGGGAGGGAATCGATATCGCCTCGGCGAAAATTATGACTATCGGTGAGCGAGCAGAAGACGTTTTTTACGTTAGCGACCTTTCCGGCCAACCAATGTCGAGAGAGAAAAAAACAAAACTGGCGCAGACTTTGCGCGAAGAACTGGACGAGAACAGCAAACAGTGACTACACAATTCAGCCAGAATGATCTCGAAACCATCATCGAGCATGCATTTGAGAATCGAGCCCGGGGATTTGAGGACCGCACAAACGTCGTTGCCGCTGTGAACGCCGCCATTGAGCAGCTTGACACTGGCGTTGCTCGAGTCGCTGAAAAACACGCGACGGGCTGGCAGGTCAATCAATGGCTGAAAAAGGCTGTTTTGCTGAGCTTTGCATTGAGCGACAACAAGGTCATCGACGGGGGCCACAGTCGCTTCTACGACAAGGTCGGCATGAAATACGCCGACTACACAGCGGAACGGTTTAAGTCAGACGGTGTCCGTGTAGTACCGGACGCGATTGTTCGACGTGGCGCCTACGTTGCGCCGGATGTGGTGCTGATGCCAAGCTATACGAATAT
Organism: uncultured bacterium; assembly: GCA_963976365.1. Classification (GTDB taxonomy): domain Bacteria; phylum Pseudomonadota; class Gammaproteobacteria; order Steroidobacterales; family Woeseiaceae; genus UBA1847. The sequence continues at coordinate 24,103 of CAXBKH010000012.1, forward strand.
AGGCGCCTACGTGGACAGCGGCACGATGGTCGATACCTGGGCCACGGTGGGCAGTTGCGCACAAATCGGCAAGAACGTACACCTGTCCGGCGGCGTCGGTATCGGCGGCGTACTGGAACCGGTACAGGCCGGACCGACGATTATTGAAGATGACTGTTTCATCGGCGCTCGATCCGAGGTCGTCGAAGGCGTCATAGTCGAGCAGGGGTCAGTAATATCGATGGGCGTTTATCTCGGCATGAGTACGCGCATTTACAATCGAGCGACGGGTGAAATCAGCTACGGGCGAATTCCGGCCGGCTCAGTCGTCGTATCGGGAAACCTGCCCTCGCCTGATGGCAAATATTCATTGTATTGTGCTGTTATAGTAAAACGTGTCGACGCCAAGACACGATCGAAGACTGGCCTGAACGAACTTCTGAGGAACCTGGACGAGTAAACATGTTGACGGTATATGGAATCAAGAGTTGCGATACCTGCCGTAAAGCGCGCACCTATTTCGCTCAACACGATATTGACTTCCGGTTTCACGATGTACGGGACGATGGTCTCGACATCCAGATGCTGGAGCGCTGGTCGGCGCGCATAGACTGGACCAAGTTGCTCAACAAACAAAGTCTGACCTGGCGCAAGATTCCGGAAGTCGACCGCAGTGACATGACTGAAAGCAAAGCATTCGCGCTGATGATTGAAAATCCGACGCTGGTCAAACGTCCGGTGCTTGAGGCCGACGAATTCTTTGCCGTCGGTTTTTCCGAAGCCCGCTTTGGTGAGTTTCTGAAACGAAACGCCTAGGCCAGGGGCGAACTATCCGATTCGGCCGGTAATGTAATCTTCGGTGAGTTTGTGCTGTGGGTTGGTAAACACCTTGTCCGTGTCATCAACTTCCACCAGGTAACCGAGATGGAAATACGCGACGCGACGTGACACGCGGGCGGCTTGCTGCATCGAGTGAGTTACGATCACAATCGCATAGTCTTCGCACAGTTCATCCATCAAATCCTCGATACGCGCGGTGGCAATCGGGTCCAGTGCCGAGCACGGCTCATCCATCAGTATGACTTCCGGATTGACAGCAATTGTTCGTGCGATACAGAGACGTTGCTGTTGTCCGCCCGACAAACTGGTGCCCGGTTCATCGAGGCGATCCTTGACCTCTTTCAACAGCCCCGCACGCTCCAGACTGGAATGAACGATCGTATCGAGTTCCGCCCTGTCGCGCGCGAGACCATGAATACGTGGTCCGTACGCAACGTTGTCGTAGATACTTTTCGGGAACGGGTTGGGCTTCTGAAATACCATGCCGACGCGTGCGCGCAAGGCGACCGGATCCTGTTCTTTACTGTAAATGTCAGCACCGTCGAGCGTAATACTGCCAGTTACACGCGCGCTTTCAATGCTGTCATTCATACGATTGAGACAACGCAGGAACGTCGACTTGCCGCAGCCCGACGGCCCGATCAACGCAACAACTTCTTTTTTGCCTATTTCCAGGGTGACGTTTCGAATGGCGTGGTTGTCGCCGTAGTGCACATTGACGTTTTCGGCGACCATGAACGGGTCCTTGCAACGCACATGCCCCACCGTCTCGCGGCCCAGCTCGATTTCCTGTTCGTGATAGTCGAGCACCGCCGCTTTGCGTCGTTTTTCTGTCGTATTCTCGGTATTGGCTGCCATTTCGGTATCACGTTGCCTGTAGTGTTTGAGAGTTGCTACCATTTTCGTTCCATACGCCTGCGAATAATAACCGCGGTCAGATTCATTAGTAACAGGAATGCGAGCAAAACAATAATTGCCGCCGACGTTCTCTCGGCGAATGCGCGCTCCGGGCTATCGGCCCAGAGATAAATCTGCACCGGCAATGCCGTCGACGGGTCGGTAAATGAACCAGGAACATCAACGATGAAAGCGATCATGCCGATCATCAGCAGTGGCGCGGATTCGCCGAGCGCGCGACTCATGCCGATTATGGCGCCGGTCAACATGCCGGGCATTGCCAGCGGCAGCACGTGATGAAACACGACCTGCATTCTTGACGCTCCGAGGCCGAGTGCCGCCTCCCGAATCGACGGCGGTACTGCCTTAATCGATGCGCGCGAGGCAATAATGATGACGGGCAAGGTCAACAGCGTCAGGACCAAGCCACCGACAAGGGGTGCCGATCGTGGCAATGACATCCAGTTGATAAAAACGGCCAGCCCCAGCAGCCCAAATACGATCGACGGGACAGCCGCAAGATTATTGATATTGACTTCGACGAGATCTGACCATCGATTGCGCGGCGCAAACTCCTCGAGATAAATCGCGGCTGCAACGCCTATCGGAAAGGATAGAGCGATTGTGACGATCAGCATGAAGAACGAGCCCATCATTGCGCCCTTGATGCCCGCCAATTCCGGCTCACGCGAATCACCATTGCTGAAGAGCGCGGCATTGAACTTCAAATCCAGCCGGCCGGCCTCATTGAGGCGCTCGATCCAGGCTATCTGCTGATCCGAGAGGGTGCGAAGCTCTTCGTCAACCGCGGCATCGATATTTCCCTTTATCAGCATGTCGGCATCTGCGGATGCCGGTACCCAGATTGCCCGGGTTTGGCCAAGCAATTCCGGTTGTGCCGCGATAGCATCCTGCACCTGGTAGGCCGCGCCAATACTGACCAGGCGATACAACTGACGTCGTTCACTGCGATCGCTCACCTCGGGCAATTCCTTGCGAAGCGCGGCGCGCACGATGCCATCATAATCCGCATACTCGAGGTCCAGTTGCCCGCCTGGCGCTATCACATCCTCTGAAAACTCGATATCAAGCAACAGGTAACTCTGCTGAAAGGCGGAGGAACCCTTGTTCAGGAGAGTCGCAAAAAACACCGCGAGAAACAGCACGCCAATACCGGTCGCGATCATGCCGGTCGTTTTGAATAGGGTTTCTTTACGGTGTCGTCGTGCCAGTCCGGCTTCAACTTTTTGCAGCGTTGTCAATTTCTCGGTCATCGTTGCATCGCCTAGTCGTATTGTTCGCGGTACTTTCGGACCACGTGCAGGCCGATAATATTGAGGAACAGGGTTACCACAAAAAGCATCAGTCCCAGGGCAAATGCGGCCAGCGTCTTGGCGCTGTCAAACTCCTGATCTCCAACCAGCAGCGTCACAATCTGCACAGTGACCGTTGTGACGGCTTCGAAGGGATTCGCCGTCAGGTTGGCGGCAAGACCCGCAGCCATCACGACAATCATCGTCTCGCCGATCGCACGAGAAACAGCCAGCAGAATGCCGCCGACAATGCCGGGCAATGCGGCGGGAAGGATGACCTTGGTCATGGTTTCGGATCGGGTGGATCCAAGACCCAGCGCGCCATCGCGCATTGCCGTCGGCACGGCATTGATGGCATCGTCGGCCAGCGACGACACCAGCGGGATAATCATGATCCCCATAACGAGACCCGCCGCTAACGCGCTCTCGGAGGCCACCGCGAAGCCCGCCGCCTCGCCTGCCTCACGAACCCAGGGTGCGACGGTGAGCGCTGCAAAGAAGCCGTAGACAACGGTCGGTATGCCGGCCAGGATTTCCAGTAACGGCTTCGCAATGCCGCGAATCCTCCTCGTTGAATACTCAGACAAATAGATTGCTGTCATCAGGCCGATCGGGACCGCCACAATCATGGCGATGCTGGTTATCAACATCGTCCCTGCGAACAACGGCACCGCTCCGAAGCTGCCTGATGAGCCAACCTGGTCGGCGCGAATTGCAGTTTGCGGACTCCAGGTGGTGCCGAACAGGAACTCTGATATGGGCACCTTCTGGAAAAACCGCATTGCTTCGAATAACACGGACATGACGATGCCAATGGTCGTAAGTACCGCAATGCTCGATGCGGCTATCAGCGCCCAACGAATGACCGACTCGACACGGTTGCGTGCCCGCAGTTGAGGTCGAATTCTTACCCAGGCAAAAGCACCGCCAATCGATGCCAGACCAATGACCAGCACCGAAAGCAAGGTTCGGCTCGCCCGGCCGTAGTCGTTGTAGAGCTGCGCTGCCTGGCGCAGATCATCGTCAACAGAAACGCTGACTACATCGCCGGATGCGAGATTGCGGATGTTGTTGATCAAGAGATTCAGCTCACCGCCGCTTACGGAGCGATAGGAATCCGGCAGCTTGTCAACAACCAGGGCGGTTACAATTCTGGGTTCCAGCAGAATCCATGCGGAGAACAGTGCGAGCGATGGCAACACTACCCAGAGCGCGACAAAGTAGCCGTAGTAGCCCGGCAGCGAGTGCAACGCCGTGCCTTTTCCGGGTCCGCCGGCGAGCGACAGCGACCGGTCGCGTCCGAAGTAGAACGCGCCGACCGCGAGAAAACCCAGCAACAGGATAAGTGTCGTGCTTTGCATAGTTTTTGTTGTTCTTCGCTGCGATCAGATCAGCGCGGAGAGCTAGTGACTCGCCAATGATAACGGAGTTAGCGAGCGAACAGCAGCCGCGACTGCCTCGCGCTCGTCTTCCGGCATCGGGATCAGGCCACGATCGGACAGGTAGCCCTCGTCACCCCAGGCTCGATTGCTGGTGAACTCGCGAAGAAAGCCGCGTAGCCCGGGAATCACGTCGACATGCGCTTTCTTGACATAGAAATACAGCGGGCGTGAAACCGGGTAATCGCCTTCGGCAATCGCATCGAAGGTGGGTTTAACACCATCGACATGGGCACCTTTGACCTTTTCCCTGTTTTGATCGAGAAAGCTGAAACCGAAGATGCCGAAGGCGTCCGGATTGGCCTGCAGCTTTTGCACGATCAGGTTGTCATTCTCGCCAGCTTCGACGAAGGCACCGTCTTCGCGGATCGTGTGGCAAATGGATTTGTAAGCATTGCTGTCGGAGTCCTTGAGCGCCTTGATCCAGCCGACGGCCTTGCAACCGCCTTCCATCGCCAGTTCGACAAAGGCATCGCGTGTTCCCGATGTCGGCGGCGGACCGAGGACTTCGATCTTGGTGGCAGGCAGGGCCGGATTGACATCGGCCCAGGTGACGAAGGGATTGTCGATCAGTTCACCATCGACCTTGCCCGGTACCTGTTTGGCCAGGGCAAGGAAAATATCGCGCCGACTAAGGTCGATTTCCGTCGAGTTGAGCGCATTCGCGAAGACAATGCCGTCGTATCCAATCTTAACTTCGACGATTTCGGTTACTCCGTTCTTCGCGCATGCGTCAACTTCAGACTGCTTGATTGCGCGAGACGAATTGGCAATATCCGGGTAGTCGACACCGACACCGTCACAAAACAGCTTCAGCCCTCCGCCGGATCCGGTTGACTCGATTTTCGGCGTTTTGAATTCGCTGCCGCGGCCAAAACGTTCGGCGACAACGGTCGCAAACGGATAAACTGTTGACGAACCGACGACGTAAACGTAATCGCGGGCTGACTGCGCCAGTGCCGACACTGACAAAAGAAGGCCGAAAATGGCCGTGAACGTAATCGCAAATTTGGATCGCTGTGTACTCACTGTGGGAGTCTCCGGTTCGATTGAAATACCGGGCACAGGATAGCGATGCTTTGTTACCGAATTGTTGCAATCCGGCCGTCGAATCCGGTTCGCAATGCATCACCAGTTTCGCGGTTTCACCTTTTATAACAATAACTTGTAAAGATTTTTTAATATGACTAGTGAAGTTAGCCGACACCCGGAAATTGCGCTTTTGTGCGAACTGGTCAGGCAACGATCCGTGACGCCTGATGACGCCGGATGCCAGGTGCTGCTTGCGCGCCGCCTCGAAGCCGCAGGCTTTCAATGTGAGACTCTGCAGTTTGGCGAGGTCACCAACCTGTGGGCGCGGCGTGGAACCGGGTCGCCGGTACTGTGTTTCGCCGGTCATACCGACGTCGTCCCTCCGGGTGACATCTCGCAATGGCGCAGTGACCCGTTCGAGCCTACCGTCGTAGACGGCAATATCTTCGGCCGGGGGACGGCTGACATGAAGAGCGGACTCGCAGCGATGATCGTCGCCGTTGAGCGCTTTGTCGCTGAACAGCCGGATCACGACGGCAGCATCGCCCTGTTGATAACCAGCGACGAAGAAGGTCGCGCAAGGGACGGTACGTTGCGCGTCATGCAAGCGCTCAAAGAACGCGATGAGAAATTCGACTGGTGCGTAATCGGGGAACCGTCCAGCCAGAATGAACTCGGCGACCTGGTGCGTATCGGCCGGCGGGGCTCCCTCAGCGGCATGCTGACCGTTTCCGGTATCCAGGGACATGTCGCATACCCGCAGCTTGCCGACAACCCGATCCGCCGCTTCGCACCGGTTCTCTCGGAACTGCACAGCATTGAATGGGACCAGGGCAACGAATTCTTCCCTGCGACCAGTTTCCAGGTTGTCGATATTCAAAGCGGTACCGGGGCACCCAATGTTACCCCCGCTGAATTGTCCGCGCGCTTTAACTTCCGCTACTCCACCGAATGGGATCATGAGAGCTTGAAAAAACGGGTGCATGAAGTTTTTGACAGGCATGACATCGAATACGAACTGCGGTGGCACCTGTCGGGCGAACCGTTCCTGACGAAACCCGGAAAGCTCGTCGACGCCGTCGTACAATCGATTCTCGAATTTCGCGGTGCCGAGCCTGAGTTATCGACTGGCGGCGGCACGTCGGATGGCCGGTTTATTTCCCCGGCAGGTGTGGATGTTGTGGAGCTGGGTCCTGTGAACGCGTCAATTCACAAGGTCAACGAGCACGTCAGGATCGACGATGTCGTAAAGCTCTCTGGTCTTTACCAGCGAATTATGGAGTTACTGCTCTAGCCGGCGAAATGCATTATTCCAGAGCGCGAATAATCCCAGCAGAATTACATTAATCAGTACCCAGGTTGGCATTGTCAGGCCGAGAAAACTCCACGCAACGTCCGCACATTCGCCAGACCCTTTCAGCACCATGCCGAGAATATCTTTAAGCGGAAAATTCTCGACCATGTATTCGAGACCGGGGCCACAGGAGGGTACTTCGTCAGCAGGAAGATTCTGTAACCGGACATGCCAGCCCGCTACCGCTGCACCGGCAACGGCAAATGCCACCGCAAAAACCGCGTAGATACGCGATCCGACCTGACCGGGGTTATGCACGGCAGCGACCAGGAATACCAGTCCAATCGCAATCACTGCAATGCGCTGCAGGATACACAGCGGGCAAGGATCAAGCAGCAAAACGTGTTGCGAGTAAAGCGCAAAGGCCATCATGCCAGCACACGCCAGCGCGGCGGCGAGATTGAGCAGTCGTCGGTTCGGCAAGATCATCACACTAAATTAAGACAATGGTACCTACTGGTCGTTCGGATTGTCTGTCATGTCGGTGATGTGAGTATGCCTCACATCCCTGCCCTGCACCATGTAGATGACGTACTCACAAATGTTCTTCGCGTGGTCACCGATGCGCTCGAGTGAGCGTGCAGCCCACGTAACATTCATTACACGTTTGATCGATCGCGGATCTTCCATCATAAAAGTAATGCACTGGCGCTGAATTGTCTCGTATTCCTCATCCACCCGTTCGTCTTCACGTACGACGTCGAGCGCCTCGTCGACATCCAGTCGGGCAAAAGCATTCATCGCATCGCGAACCATATGCGACACGTGAGTGCCGAGATTTTTAAGTTCGCGGTACGAATCCGACGGCCGATCCATCGCCGCCAGCCGCGAGGCGAGAAACCCGATCTTTTCGGCTTCGTCACCAATGCGCTCCAGGTCGGTTATGGTCTTGATAATCGCGACGATGAGCCTGAGATCGCCAGCGGCCGGGGCTCGCATCGCGAGAATCCGCCCACATTCCTCGTCGATACTGACCTCGAGTTCGTTCACAAGGTAGTCGTCATTCGCCACCTGCAGGCCGAGTTCGCTGTCGCCACTGACGATCGCGGTTATTGCCTGCTGCAACTGTCTTTCAACCAGCCCACCCATCGACAACACCGAGCTGCGCAGGTGTTCAATGTCTTTGTTGAACCGTTTAGAAATATGACCGCTAAGATCTGAAGCTTCCATAGTTACTCCGATTAGTCGAATTTAAATTCCAGGTCAATCTGCAGGCGATTATAGTCGTGTTCTGTTCCCTGGAAACGGTCAACATCATTCACGAACAATGTACCGCCGAGGAAAATCTTCTTCGACAGCCCGTATTTCGCTTTCAGGATAAAGCCATCCGCATCGGTACCGCTGCCACCGAAGTCTGAGTCGTTGAACGTACCGATCACCGCATCGGCCTCGATGTCCTGATATATGACCGCAAATTCCATATCGCCCTGGTTCTTTGCGGAACCGATTTTCGCGCCCAATGAATAGGCCTTGTCCTGATTACTGACCTCATGATTTTGCGTGTACTGTGCGAATACGCGAAACGCCCAGTCATAGAGCCTGGTATCAAACTGTGCAAAAAGCTCAGTGTTCCTGTATTCGAACAGGTAGTTACCGTTCGCATCGACAGAGTTTCCTTTCGCACTGCCATTGTAAAAAGGCGTATTCCCAACCGTGTCAGTGTAAGCAAAGTAGCCCACACCGGCTGTCAGGTCTCCGCTATCGCCCAATGGCAGCTTGACGCCGCCCTGCAAAGTGTAAAGCAGTGAATCGTCGGCCGCGCTACGCTCCTCCACGGAGAAGCCTGCCACGGTGCCGAAGAATACACCTGAGCTAAATTTCGCTGCGAATCCTTCCGGATTCAGGTCACCGTCCCAAATCAAGGGCGCACCGCCAGCAATAAACAATGGGTTTTTCATTTTGCCCGCATTAAGTGACAAAACATCGTTCACTTTCCAGTCAACGTAGGCGAGGTCAAGCCCGATATCTTTCCGCGAGAACCCGTCATCGAAGGTCTGGTTCGTCGATACCGGATTGTCACCCCCCGTTGCAAACTGCAACACGAGCCGAACGTTGTCCTGCACATCGGCAGTCAATCCGATTCGCGCACGAAACCGCATGCGATCGCGATTTTCCTCGAACTGCTCGTCAATGCTCTCGTACCGCAGCCGAAAGTCTCCCTTCACATCAATTCGGTCCGCCCAGCTCGATTCCTCGGCTTGAGCGAACGTGGCAAGTAGCATTGTTACCACACCTGACAGTGCACTGGTCTTAAACTTCATCATTTCGTTCCTGAATCAAACTGCAAAACAAAGACCGGACGCGTCAGATCAAGATCCAATGCACAAACCCGGCCGCTCGATACGGCGCGCCGCGTTGCCTTTATATGACGAAAGTGTTGCAGTTTTATTACAGGGGCCGAGATAGGCGGTCGGCCGGGAAATTACAACTGAATCGACTGCCTTTGCCGGGTTCGCTAACAATATCGAGTTCAGCCTGATGGCGTGCCAGGACATGCTTGACGATTGCGAGCCCGAGACCGACGCCGCCATCATCCCGACTACGGCCGCGATCGACGCGAAAAAACCGCTCGGTCAACCGGTGCAGGTGCGCCGCCTCAATGCCGATTCCAGTGTCTTCAACAGTGAGGCTTGCGCCGTTGATGGAACGCTCCCAGGCCACAGTAATGGTACCGCTTGATGGCGTGTGTCTCAGCGCATTGGTCAGCAGGTTGACCAGGACCGATTCGATCTCTGCCTCGCGGCCCAACAGCCGAACCCTGGATGCATTCGTGATGGATATTGTCGCCGTATCGGCTTGCTGCGGGAGTGACGCCACAACTTTCCGGATCAAAGCGTCGACATCAATTACCTCGTCCTGGCTTGCGGACCCCGAGCTCTCCAGGCGGGACAATTCCATCAGCTCAGCGAGAATACGGTTCATGCGCCGGGATTGACTCTGCATTTGCTCTACCGGTCGGTGCCATTGATCGGGCAAGCCATCGTCTTCCGCCAGCGCATCAAGATAACCGCTGATGACGGTCAACGGTGATCGCAGTTCATGCGATGCATTGGCCACAAAATCACGCCGCATCCTGGTCAATCGCATGCGCTCTGTGACATCGCGAATCAGTAACAGCTTTTGATCGGCGCCATAAGGAACGACACGACAGTTCAGCCATTCACCATCCCGCAAAGGTGATGCGATCTCCACAGATTTTTCGAAATCGTCATCATCGAACAGCGAGGACAGCGCCTGATCGCGCAAAATATTGTCAATCCGCTGGCCGCGGTCCTTTTTACGCTTTAAACCCGCAAGCTCGGATGCCGCCCGATTGCAGGACAGGATTTCGTTCCGGGCATCGAGAATCACCGCGCCGTCCGGCATCGCATCCGTTGATTTTCGGACTTCCCTAAGTAAGTTACGATACGCGACTTTTCGGCGCTTACCGCGCTCACGATCAAAGCGGATTCGCGCAAGCAGTTGTTCCCAGATACCTTCGCCAAAACGAAACTTGTCAAAGTTGTTGGTGCGCAGTGCGCGTTCGAACTGCAGGAGCTGGCGAGTTTGCCATGCCAGGCATAGCAGTGCCGCGACCAGCAGGCCGACAAGCGGCCGTTCGTAAAACCAGCCAATCATTGCGCCGGCCAGCAGGAAAAGTACCAGCGAAATTGAAAATTTTCGGGCAGATGGCGACATCGTGCTACTGCGTCTGCGTAGAGAAGCGGTAACCTGACCCGCGGATGGTCTGAATGTACTCATCCGCCGATGTGTTGCTCAGTGCTTTTCGAAGTCGTCGGATGTGCACATCCACCGTTCTCTCCTCGACATACACATTGGCACCCCAGACTCGATCCAGCAACTGTGCCCGGCTGTACACCCGATCCGGGTGCGTCATCAGAAACTCCAGCAGTCGATACTCAGTTGGCCCCAGCCTGATGGCGTTTCCTTCGCTCGATACCCGGTGCCCCAGCGCGTCAAGCTCCAGTTTTCCCATCGTCAGCACATCGGTTTTTCCAACCTGTGAGCGTCGCAATACGGCCTGAATCCTGGCAATGAGCTCACGCGGCGAAAACGGTTTGGTGATGTAGTCATCAGCGCCACTGTCGAGACCGGACACCTTGTCGTGTTCATCCGCACGAGCGGTCAACATGACAATGGACAGGTCATCAAACGCCTCGTCGCGCTTGAGCATACGTGTCAATTCAAGGCCGCTCATATCAGGAAGCATCCAGTCGACCAGCGCGATATCGGGTCGCTGGTCCGCCAGCAGTGCCCGCGCCGAGCGGCAATCCGGCGCTTCGAATACCTCGAAACCGGCGCGCGACAGGTGAAATGCAATCATGTCGCGGATCGGCTTTTCATCTTCAACGATCAGAACTTTCTTCTGTGTCATTACGGCCTGGACACCCGAGTTTGGCTACGTGGCCCCGAATTTGAACAGCCGAATATTACAGTACTGTTACGATTCCCATTCATTGAGGTTTTTGCGCGACCTTCTGGCGCAGGTAAGCGGGCACAAGCTTGTCCGGCTCGATTTCCGGGCAATTGTCCGACAACGCCAGCAACCAGGCGGCTCTCGGATACAGAACGTCGGGGTGCGCGCCGCGCAAAGCGACATTGGCCTCGAGGTGCTCGGGATACCTGAGCCAGCCTTCTCCCGCAACGGCACAGGTATCGTGTCCCTTCAGTTCTGAAATTGCGCCGACCGCGTGCAGGCGTTCGTCGCACACTGCCTGCGGCAATCCGTTCGGCCCTCTTGCGTACAAGCCGAGATAGATTTCATGCATGTGTGCATCCTGGGCCACCGCGACCGTCCGCGCGTCGCCGTCGTTGAATTCCTGGGCCGCAACCGCTGCCAGTGACGAAACGGGAATAATGTTGAGACCTGCGCCGAAAGCCAGGCCCTGGGCGACCGATGCTGCGATCCGCAATCCAATAAAGGAACCCGGCCCGTTCCCCAACACAATGGCGTCAAGCGCTGCAAGCTCAGTGTCGGCCTCGGTCAACACGTCACGAATCATCGGCATCAGCAAGCGCGTGTGTTCTCGTGCCTTTTCTTCATGCCGTTCGATCAGGACGCCGTCTACTTGCAGTGCAACGGTACACGCGAGCGTTGACGTATCGATCGCAAGACGTCTCACGCCACGGCTCCCTTGCGCTGGTGTGCGGCAAGAAAACTGGACACTTCGTTCAGCGCCGACGTCGATGGCATGGGCTGCAGGCAATCAAGAAACATTTTGCCGTAACGTTTGCCGCGGATTCTCGGATCGCACAAGACCACGACGCCATAGTCATTGTGGTCTCGAAGCAATCGGCCCGCGCCCTGCTTCAGGGACAGCGCTGCCTGCGGAAGCTGGTGTTCCATGAAACCGTTGGCGCCCTGCCGCCGCAGGTACTCAAGCCGCGCCATCATCAGCGGATCCGACGGCGACCCGAACGGTAGCTTGTCAATCGCGACAACACTGAGCGCGGGTCCGCGAACATCGACGCCTTCCCAGAAACTGCCGGTACCAAGCAGGACTGCATCACCAATCTGTCGAAAGCGGCGCAGCAGATCGTCGCGCGGCGCATCGCCCTGAACAAGCAGGGTACGCCCGCGGAGTGCCGACTTGTTATTCTTGAACCACTGTCTTGCATTGTTGAGTGCACGATGGCTGGTAAACAGGCAAAACATGCCGCCGGTCGCCAGATCGAGCAGTGGCGTGACAGCCTCGAGCATCGCATCCGTGTGCCCCGGGTCCGACGGCTGTGGCAGGTTTTCGGGCAGATAGATCAAACCGTTTTGCTGCAACGAAAACGGGCTCGGAAATGCGACACTGGCAACGCCGATCAGGCCCATGCGCGAGCCAAAATGCGAAAAATCCTCACCGATGGCCAATGTTGCCGACGTGAATATCCAGGACTGGAATTCGTTGTTGATCAGGCCGCTCAGTTTTCCGGAAACGTCGAGCGGTGTCAGGTGCAAGCGCAGACTGCGCGGGTGGATTTCGAGCCAGCGAAGCCCGTCCCAGGAGTCCTCGCTGGTCAACACCGCCAGTCGTTCAGCCATGCCGACGCATTGTTCATGCAGTTTTTCGAGCTCGACGGACGCGTCGCCCATCCCGGCAATGGCCGTCTGCACGCCATGCAGCGCATGCGACAGCGTCTCGAACGCGTCACGCATGCCCGTCAAAACCTCACCCAGCTCGTGTCGCCCTTCATCGCGCGGTGCATCGGCCCGCAAATTGCGAATGGCGGCCTGCAATGCATCCACTCGCCGATTCAGCTCGGGCTGAGCATATTTGAGCGTCGCCGCGCGAGTTTCCTCGACCAGCCGTTCCATTTCACGACTGCCCAGTGACACGCCGAAAAACTGCACGGCAAGATCCGGTATCTGGTGTGCTTCATCGAGAATAATCGCCTCGGCACCGGGCAAGAATTCGACGAAGCCCTCTTCCTTCATCGCAAGATCGGCCAGCAACAGGTGATGATTGACGACAACAAGGTCCGCATCCTGCGCCGCCTTGCGCGCTTTGACGACATGGCATTTGGCGTATTCCGGGCATTTCTGGCCCAGGCAATTTTCCGCTGTCGACGTTACCATCGGCCAAATGGGCGAATCCTCCGGAACGTCGATCAATTCAGCTTTGTCGCCACTGACGGTGCGATAGCGCCACTCGCGAACCACGTTGAGGTCCATCTGCAAATCGGGGTCCGGGTCGCTCGCCTGATCGAGTCGATGCAGGCAAAGGTAGTTGGCACGACCTTTCAGTAATGCGGTTGTGACGGGCCGGCCGATCGCCTTGCTGACGATGGGGAGATCGCGATGGTAAAGCTGGTCCTGCAACGCCTTGGTTCCGGTGCTGATGATCGTCTTGCGACCGCTCAGCAAGGCCGGAATCAGGTAGGCGAAGGTCTTTCCGGTCCCGGTCCCGGCCTCGACCACCAACTTACCCGAACTCTGAATGGCCTCGGCGACGGCTTCCGCCATCCAGCCCTGGCCGGCACGCGGCTGGAATCCGGGCAACAGGTCTTTTAACGGGCTTTGCTCGCCGAAGTGCTCACTTAAGGATTTCACCGCCAGAAGATTACACGGTTCGTCGGCACTTGGCGCGACCGAATACGGCCATTGCGATGAATTATCGCCGGCCTGCGATGCGCTTCAGGAGTTGTTGATCGGCCTTGATCGTAAAGCGCAGATAAGGACCGGATGCCGTGTAGCGAGCGGCCGCGAAGTCCTTGTCGTCGAAGCCCTCGAAATTGTAGCCCAGCGTCACCCACATATTGGTCGCCAGCTCGTAGCCGACATCGATTCCCACGCCGTAGTCCAAGACTTTCGATTTGTAGGAGTGATAAACACTCGTATTAACGCCTGCGTCCCACCGTTCACGGAATCCATGTCTGAGATCGACGCCAATGAGGTCGGTGTAGCCGCTGTAGCCATTGCCATCGAATTCGCTTCGAACGTACTTGAATGCGTATTGCAACGACAGCTGCGTTCCGGCATTGAATCGACGATTGGCGTTAAAGTTGTTGACGATCCGCCAGGTATCCTGCTTCTCGGTCAAGGTCGTCATCAGGTCCGAAATCAGGTCGATACGATTGAGGAAGGCCCACTGGCTGTCGGCCGCGCGATACGCCCAGCCGAAGCGGAGGTTGTTCTGCGACATCTCGGTTCCCAGCACGGTCTTCGCCTGGAAGCGCGTAAACGCGGCAGACATGCCGTGGCCGGACGACGGTTCCCGGTACCAGCCCATCAGCATCGTGACGCGATCCTCGCTATCCGATTCGCGGATCTCGATTCGGCTATTGGCACTCCAGTTGTCGGACGAGTACATCGCGCCGACATAGCCCGCAACGAAATCTTCATTCAGCGAACCGGCACCGAGTTCCCGATCCGGGTCGAACTGGCGCGCGCCCGAGTCAAGCAGCGTCTTCGCGTGATCGACACCAACATCGACCACCCATTTTTCATTGATCTGAAAGCCCTGGATCAGGCCGAGGTTTGCAAACAGACGCGGTCCGAGTTCGGATTGCTCGTTGGTCAGGAATGAATTGATCTGTGCACGACTCCACGGTGTCGCTCGCACACCGACACGACTCATCGTGGCATCCAGGTCACGGCCACTCGATTCTTCGTACTCGGCAACCAGGTCGACGCCGTCCATCACCCGGTAATCGGCGCCAACGATGAAACTGCTCGGATAATCGAGATTCTCGGTATCTTCGTTCAGTGCCATACTGGCGCTCGCACGCAGCCGCAGTTTGTCGTCAAGTACCTTCTGCGCGATGCCGACTTCGGCCTGCTGGCTCGTACGCCTGTCGCCGTCATCGAACTTGTCCTCGGCATGCGAAAGCCCGAGGCGAGCTGAAAAATCGTCGTTCTCGTAACGGACCAGTCCTCGAGCGACATTGCGAATGGCCTCGGACTGCAGGTTTTGTTGCCAGACGGCTTCGCCTTCAACTGCAAAGCGCTCCGTCAGCTCGGCACGTGCATCAACACCGAGACGACGTACTCCGCGATCCGCATCCGACTGGTAACCGAGCCCAAAGCCATCGTCGACTTCGCGAAGATAGGCGTGCACGTCGATTTTCTCGCCATTGTGTTCAAGGTCGATGCTGTGGGCCGAGCCGCTTTGTTCGACACCGCCAATGGTCGCATTGGTTTCAACGACCTCGGCTTTCAATACGGTTTGCTCGTTGATCTGCCAGCGAAGGTCCAGACCGGTCATGTCCGCCTCAGCACCCTGGCTGGCATCGTTGATATGAGTTACACCCACTTCGACCGAGTCGTTACCCGTACTGAGCGAAGCGCGACCACCGGCGACGACATCGTCAGTCGACGTCGCAACGGACTCGTACTCTACGACGATGTAAACCGGGTTGAAGTCGAAATCGCGGCTGGGAATGGGTCGCTTGAAATACAGGGTGCCGGCCAGCGTATCGATGTTGTAGTCGAGGAATCGTGACAGGTTCTGCGTGCTCAGTACCACACCGGAGTCGAAACGATCCCGCACTTCAATTCGGATGTTTTCGCTGTTGGCGATGATCGGCGTTGCGCTCAGTTGATAGAGCCCCGACGTGCCGTCGCCACGAATTTCGTCGCGGTTGAACGTCTGGTCGGTTTCGGCAGCAAAGGCCGAATAACCGAAGTTTTCACCCCGGTATTCGCTCTTCAAACCGTTAAAGCTGCGCTGGTAGCGTGCCAGGTCGGTCACGGAAAGGCCGGTATCGAAATCGCCAAACAGTGCGTAGAACTGGTTGCGTTCCAGCTTCAGGTAAATCTTGCGTTGACTCGCCGCCTCAAAACGCTGTTCCGCCGTGTCGGCATACAGGCTGTAATATGCGTCCGGATCGACAACGGTATCGAAACGCTCGCGATTTCGGTCGCGGTCACGCGCTGAATCGAACGCAACCGTCAGCAGGTACTCGCCTTTGATTGAGCCCTTCGCGAAAAATGCCGCGCGCCCTTCATCGTAGTACTCATCTTCGTGACCGGCAGCGGTCGCTGCCGTCGCGTTATCGGAAAGCGTGTTGTAACCCGCTGTGCCTTCTGCAAAGCCTACGAGTATCCAGTCGCGCTGGGCGGGCTTCAGCCAGGCCCGCAATTCCTGCTCGCGATAATTCTCGAACGGCAACACCACGGTGACCTCACCCGTTTGCGTCGTCGGCTCCAATTCCAGGTAGGCGATACCATCGGAATCCACCCGGTAGCTTGCGCTGCGCTCCCCGATCTCCACCAGTGCATTCTTGCGGTCGTTCGCAACATCCCAGGCCGAACGATACGGTGCGTTGACACGGAATCGGCCGACCATGCCGGCGCGCGATGGTTTTCCCGAACGGTCGAACAGCCGCACCGCGATAACGGGTACTGTCTTGCCATCGGCAACCAGGGTCGAATGCTCGGGTGCAAACTCGGCACGAATCGGTGTGCCGGTGTAGTGGATTGTCCTGCGAATACTCTTGGCCTTGCTGCCATCTGCATTCCAGATAACGGCGCGCAGCTCATTGGCACCATCGACGAGATCGACACCGACCCAACGGCTGATCGCGACCGTACCGGCCTTGTTTGACTGCACACTGTCGAGATTCAATTTGCTAACCGGCGCATCGTTCAATGTCAGTTCGACGGTTTGTCCGGGCTTATGCTGGATCGAAACCTTGGTCGATGCGATCGCCGGTGCGTAACCCGCAACCGGCAGCAACATTTCATAGCCTGGCTGCAGCCCGGCAATCGGCGGCTCTTTTTGTGACGATGGCATGCCGAGATCGTTGTCGACAGGTTTCTTGATCAACGTCTTGTTCATGCCGGGAATGGCACCGACTGTCGGCGTCTCCCGGGTGCCGCTCGACTCCTGCGTCACCTCGAGAAACGAGGGTTGAGTAGGACGAATTCCGGTCAACGCCATTTCCACCCGACGGTTCTTCTGTCGCCCGGCAGCCGTCGAATTGTCAGCGATCGGATCATCCGGCCCCCTGCCTTCGACCTGGATTCTTTCAACCGGAACTTTCAATGCATCAGCAACATAGACAGCCGCCGCCAGCGCCCGCGCTTTCGAAAGAACGTAGTTGTTAGCGAAGACCTGCTGATTTCGCAGACTGATTTTCTGGCTGTCACTATGACCCACCGCGGACACCTGGACGCCTCGAACCCCCTGCCAGTCGTCGATCAATCTGTCGAGCTGCAGGATGTCCTCCGGCGACAGGCGATCCGACAGTACGTCGAACTTGAGGTCCAGCACGTAGCCTTCGTTCTTCACAACGGCAGGTTCGCGTGACATGCGCGTTTCAACAACCGGGGTTCTTTGCTTCGCGGCCATCGGCGTGTCGAATTTCGCCACGGCCTTTGTCGTGAGTTCGCCGTCGACGGCATCATCGATCGTCGCCACAAAGCTGACAGTCTGGTTCCAATTACCTGTCTGCGGCGGTATCGCCACTGATACGGACGGGCCTGAAGTATGCGGTTCCCCGACGGACTGGCCGTTGACCTTGAGCGTTCCGGATGCATAACTGACACCTGTCGGCAGAACGACCATCAGGCTGATGTTTTCAATGTCAACGTTGCCGATGCCGTTCAATTCCACTTCGTAGGCGACCTGCTCGGTGCTGTCCGTACCGGCATTCCGCATCTCAATGTCAACGCGGCCATTGGGTGGCTCTTTGCGGCGCAAATAAAAATCGGCGCGTTGCAGGCTGCCACGCGACAGCTTGACGAACTGGGAGTCGGCCCGGCCGGAGAAACCGGGTGCAAGGCCGCAGGGCACCAGGTCGAAGTATTCGGGTACCGTGAATGTATCGAGTTGCGCGACGTGGGTGCCCGGTTCAACACCTTCGAAATGGAATCGGCCACCTGCGTCGGACACGGCATAGCGCCCGTCTTCAAGATACACGCGAATATTGGCAACGCCCTGCTCTTCGGAGAACGTTGTCTGGCTGCAATCCGCTTCGAGTACCCGGCCGATAATCGTTCCTGTCGATCGGAACAGGTCCTCGGTCAGTCGAATTGACGCCGCGGACTCATTGGATATCAAACCACCGCCGGCGAATGCGGTAGCCGTATTGACGAGTTCTTCGTTGCGTTTGCCGCCGATAATCTCGACGACATAGAAAATCTGTGCCCTGATGCCCACCGGCAAATCGGGTACATCAATTTGCAGGGTATTCAGAAGCGGGTCAAACAATGGATCTGCAACGCTGGTCCCGTTCAGAGTCATTGATCCGGGAACGTAGCGCACGCCGGATGGCAATTGATCCGTAATAACAACATTCGATGCGACACCACTGACCGACGTATTTTCCAACACGAGTTCGTAGCGAATGAAGTCGCCGGGCGCGGCGATCGTTGTCAGCGTTCGCTTTTGCAAGAACAGTGCAGACGCCTGCGGGTCGAGCGGGATGTCGACTGCAATTGAAACATCGCCATTCTTGGTAAATGCACTACCGAATGAAGCCGGGCTCAGTTGCCACGGTGCACCGGGCAATGCCTGCAAGGCCGAAATGGACGCGGATGACGGCGCAACGTAAGCCGCTGGCGGGGTAACTACGAGTCGGTAATCACCATCCGGTACAACGGGGAATCGGTATTCACCGGCACCGAATACATAGACGGTGCCTGAACTGTCGGTCACGGTTCCGCCACTTACGATCGACGATGGAAACTGGCTGACACCGTCATTGCCGTAAACAATTGCCGGCACTCCGCTGATGGCATCAACGATTTCAATCGTTGCCCCACTAACGACATTGCCTGTTCGCGATTCGAACACACGCTGTACAGGATCCAGTGACGCCGATGCCTGTGCGGTATCGGCTGGATCGGCCGGATCACTGTAGGACACTCGTATGGTGGATTTCGGAATACCCTGCAGAACGCAATCGCCGGGTGTCGCGACACCGGATGCCAGCGGTACATAGCCTGCAAAAATTCCGGTGTTCAGACCGGTTTCTGAAAGCTGTATGGTCTCGCTGTCTCCGCTGGTCAGATCAGTGACCGTGACGACCGCGGTGTCAATGACCAGGTAATCCAGGTTCTGGTCGCTGTCCACAAGCCGGATGAATGCCGCCTCACCGATATTGAACGATGAGCTTGGCGAAACGTCCTGGGGAAGTGCGGGATCGATCGTCGTACCGCCAAGTAGCGTGGGATTAGCAGAATTGACAAAGGCACCGCCCTGGAAGCACGCCGAAGGTCCAACGGCTTCCTGGTAGGTTCCCGATCCTGCTGCTACGACACGGGTAAATTCGACGACTGACGTGCTGCGAATGACCGCAGTGACGACGGACACCGGATTGCTGTCAACGCTTGCCGGCTGTCCGGCAAGGTCTTCGTACACGAGGCTCGCCTGATTATTGATCACCGCTCCCGGCGGGCCGGCAAATGCCGTACCCACCACCAGAACAGCGGCAAAAATCGTGACCATGAACCTCGACATGACGGTGCAAGCGGTACGCCAGACGTACCTCGGGGGGAGCTGTCGCTCCCCCCGAGGGTTGCCCTGTACACGCTCGCATGTGCCTCGCCCGGGTGGGGCGGCGCCATGCGCGACACGCTGCCAGCCACTCCCCTGAGCGACTGGCATGCCTGTCAACGTGTTACGTACTTTGAACACCGTGATGCGTCTCTACACGTCCTTAAGGGGTCGGATCAGGGTCAGCGATCGTGACCTGATACTGCACCGTCAAAGTCGTGTTCCCAGCGACAGTAATGCCGCCCACAAGATCAGCCGCGCCAACACTGATTACCGTGCCGGCAAGATCACAGCCATCGCCGTCGCCGTTGGTTTCCACGTCACACGCCAGCTGTACGCCGTCGTTGTATACCGCAACGTCGCTGCCGTTGTAGACAGGGCCAGCAACGTTCAACTCCAGATCGACTGCATTGCCGAGTTCGGTCAGATCGTCGCTTAACGACACAGCGTCTGCATCCGTCGCGCTGCTGTTGACTACGGTGATGGTGTACTCAACCGTTGCACCGGGGATTGGCAACCCGCTGCCCAGGTCATTGGCAATCACGGCGTATGACTTGGTCACCGCGATCGATGCCGTCACAACGTTGAAACCGTCTGTCTGACTTTCAACGCCATCGTTACCAGCATCCGCAAACACGTTCTCGATGCCGAGATCGGTATTGGCCACACCGTCAACCAGCGCCGCACCTTCGGTCGATGCAGCTCCCGGCTCGGCTGCGGTAGCGCTGATCTGGATACCGGCGATGTCACCGTTAAGCAGTGCAAGTGCCGCATCGCCCCAGACACGTATGATCACATCCTCGTCCGCCGGCAATTCATCAACGAACTGCGGACCACCCTGCACCGGCGCAGTGTCTGCGACGAAGTCACCACTAACGGCGTATTCGGCATTCGACATGTCAGCGGTGTCGCCAACGCTTCGAACGGTCGTTACACCGGCCTGATCAAGCAACAGGTTGAAATCGAGCGGTGAGTTCGAATCATTGGTCAGCAACAAATCGAAAAACGCATCGTTTTCACCGGGCGTTACATCGACCAGCGCGCCGCCTACCAGGCTCAGCGTAAAGTCGACCCGGCGATCGACGACAAAACTGACGGATGACGTCAAATCTGCCTGGTCGACACCATTGACGTCATAGTCAACAGTCACCGTATTATCAACGGCGGTTCCCGCCGCGGTACCAACAGCCATCGCCTGTTGCGTAAACAACAGGACGCCGGCCATGGCGCCTAGCCTGAATATCAGGCCTATCTTTCCTGTCAAAGGTTTCATCACGGTACTCCTTACCTCTTGAATAGCCGGATCATTCCGGCGTTTGCCAAAGCGAAGGCTTGTTGCTCACAAGTCCTTCATTCCAAAACGGCTGCAAATCGCGCAGTTGCCTGTGCGCCTGCGGCCAGGTTGTTCTTCAATACCCAGCGAACATGCGTGTAATCGCTGGCTTTTGCCGCCCGCGTCTCGCCATCCTCGCTTACAGTCAATTGCTCGGCCGCAGTGAACGTCTCACCACCGTCAACCGAAAACTGCATATCGGCACCGGGTCCGAACCCCGATCCCTCGACATACACCAGGTCCGCAGCGATCGGGTTGGTTATGACGACGTTGTCCGCCGCTTCGTCGCTGACATTGGTGAATGTGATCGTGTAAAACACGGTCTCGCCAGGGACAACAACGTCTGCCGTCACCATTCGTGTTTCAGACTCGCCATTGTCGTTAACAAACACTTCCTGTTTTTGCACGACGGTCTGCACATCAAGGTGCGCTTGCGCCGCGACGGCAAAACTCGCGATTGCCAGGACCAGTCCACTAAGAATTTTCATGTCGCTCTTTCCTCCAATTAAAAATCGCTCTTGATATTCAATGTCATTCGTCAATAGTTACCTGGAAGACGACGGTTTGAACGCCGTCCGCCTGTGTCAGGTCGCCGAGTCGCACAACAACTGTCGCCGCGCCACTCGAATCCAACTCGCCATCATCTGCGTCGATCGCATCGCTGATCGCGCCGCCATTTAAGGTGATGCTGCCGGGTACAAAGGTCGTGAATGTTGGAATGGCGTCGCGGAGCGCACTCGCCGTGGCAACGCCTGCACTGGTGACTTCTACAGTGATCGTGTAGGTAATCGTTGCACCCGGAATCGGCTGATTGCCGCCGTTCGGGTCATTGACCAACTGTGCCTTGACGACGCTGATCAATACATCGGATACGAGATACTCGCCGGTCGCCGCTGCGGAGCCTGTTGTTGTACCGATAACAGCGTCGACACCGCCGTCGCCCTGAGCGGCGAAAACTGTTCCAGCCGGCCCACTGCCGGTCATTGACGTAGCAGTCAATTGGCTGCGACCTGTTTGGCCGTTGCTGACGGCGCCCGGAATATCATTGACGATAAACACGTTGACTGACGCATCCGGCGCCAGCAACGGTTCGTTGCCTCCCGGAACATAGGCCTGGTCCGGGCCGTCGAAAACACCGTTCGAGTTGCTGTCGAAATAGATCGCCGGGACTGCCGGATCCGGATCGAAATCGTCACCACCGATTGCACTGTCAATTGCCAGTGCAAACGCTTCGTCACCATTACCTGTGTTAGTCACAGTAAATAACAAGGCGCGATTCAGATCGTTTGGTGCAACCAGCGTCTGCGGACTTTGCAGTGTCGTCGTTACGTTGATGCGTTCAGCAACAACAATGCTAGTCGTATTCGACTGTATCGCCAACGCCGTGCCGGACAGGTCGTAGGTGATATTCGCGGTATTTTCGATCACTGTGCCAACCGCGGTACCGGCGGCATATGCCGGATTGCCGAGTAGAACAAACAAACACAGTGTCGAGACTCGCCGCATCCGGACGAATGCTGGCGACATTTCCAAGTCTGCCAAGTTCAAGGTTCATTCCTTTTATGGCAACAATCAACGCGTTGCCTGGCGCCTGCCCGCGATCATTGCGAGCCGAGGAGAAACTCTCGTTTATTCCGCTAGCCAAAGCATTGTTTCGGCGCGATTATTGGTTAAATTGTGATACGACTCACACTTTGATCGTGAATCGCCTCACACTCGCCGTGCTTTGTGTGGCGCTGGCTGCAGCTTGCTGACATCCGATTGGCTGTCCGCAATATGTCAGATTATTGGCGTTTGATGGCGGGAGGTTGAAAGGACAATCAGCTCGGACGGACGATTCCCAGCTTCTTCATTTTCGAACGCAATGTACTCGGCGGAATCCCCAGTTTCGTGGCCGCACCCTTGTCACCGGAGATCTTCCATCGCGCCTGGTCCAGCACCGCCACGATGTGCTCGCGTTCAACCAGCTTGAGATCGGCAATGGTCGACGAGATAATGCGCGGTGTTTCGCGGTCATCGATCCCGGAAACCAGGGGTTCGACAAGATTGACGACCGGTCCGGAATTTGAAATCAATGCTCGCTGGATAATGCCGTCCAATTCGCGAATATTTCCAGGCCAGGAATAAGCGCGGAGTTGGCGCATCATTTCCGACGAAATTTCCTGTACGTCGCGACCGAGTCGTTTCGCGTGCAATTTTACGAAGTGGTGTGCCAGTAAATCGATATCGTCGCCGCGATCTCTAAGTGGCGGCAACTCGATCGGAAAGGTATTGATGCGATAGAAAAGATCCGACCGAAATTCACCGTTCTGTACCGCCGCGCCGAGATCACGATTGGTTGCCACGACCAGCCGCACATCTACCCTGATCGTTTTGGTGCCGCCCAATCTCTCAAACTCGCCTTCCTGCAATACACGCAGCAACTTTGCCTGCAACTCAATCGGAATTTCGCCGATCTCATCGAGAAACAACGTCGTACCGTCAGCGAGATCGAAACGGCCGCGCTTCTTGCTGTCGGCACTGGTGAACGCGCCTTTTTCGTGCCCAAACAATTCGCTTTCAATCAAATTTGCAGGAAGCGCTGCACAATTGACCTTCACTAAAGGACGGCTGCGCCGATCGCTATGCTCGTGAATTGCCCGAGCAATCAACTCCTTTCCAGTGCCGGTTTCGCCCAATATCAGCACCGGGATTCGAGTATCGGCGACCTGGTCAACCTGATGCAGGCAGCGTAATACCGCACTGCATTCACCCACAATTTCATCGAAACCCTGCCGGCGTTCCACCTCCTCACGAAGATAGACGTTTTCCGCTTCCAATCGGTTCGTGGCATGACGCAAGCCGTCCAGCGCATCGGCCAGCGCACGCTTGGACTTGAAGCGCAGCATTGAATTGGCGAGTACATCCACGAAAACACTGACGTCCGATACCAGCTGGTCGCTCCAGAGTTTCTCTTCAACAACGCAGCCGAGCGTCATACCACCGACGATTTCATCTTCGATTACAAGCGGCAAAATGAGCAGCGATTTCAAATCATTGTTGAAGAGGTTCTGCCGCTCAACAGCCATGTTGTCGGGCAGTCCCGCGACGCTGTCAATTCGAACAATGTCTCGATTGTCCGCAATCTTTTTCCAGAGAAACGGGTACTTGTCGATCGACAAGGTGCCACCAAAGGGATTAATTCCGGGACGACTCCAGACACTGACCACCGATACTTTTTCGTCGGCGCGATCGTCAACCCAAAACATCATCGCGCGATCCACCTCGAAGAAGGTCGCGATGCGGCCGATACATTCACGGATCGCATCACTCGCCTGGTCATCCGGCGTCGTCACCAGATGTGTTGAGACGTCCGCAACCAACTTCTGGAATTTCTGCCGACGCTGCAGCTCTGCCTTCGCCAGTCGAATTTCAAGCACGTTGCTCTCAACGCCCCAGATTCGCTCGAGGCAGCCCCTGCGCACCACGCCGATCAGGTTGACACGCAATGCGCGCTCTTCACCAGCCGGCGTCTTGTAATTGAATTCGTAGTCCTCGATGCGGTAGCCGCTCTCGACAAAAGCAGTCATCATTGCGGCGTGTGCCTCGACATCCTTGGCCCCATCGAGTTCGCCGAAACGCTGTCCGACAACGTCCGCAAAATCCTCGGCCTTGAGTTCGCGGAGAAACGCGTCGTTGGCACGATGCAGTCGTGCATCGTGCACCGCATCAATATGCGCGTCGACCGACTCGTAAATCGAAAGTGGCGTGCTGAAGCGGTAGCAGTACACTGAATCCGTCGTGGAATCGAACAGGTAGCGAAACCGGCGATCGGACACATTGCGGCTGCTGCGCAGATCTTCGACCAGCGCATTCCGGCTTACGATCTCATGCTCCATTTTTCGACGCCCGAGCATCAGCGCGATCAGGCCAATTGCAATCAGCGCGAACGCCGCTCTCGACAGTCCCCACTGAAGCCAACTGGCGGCGAAAAAGCTTGAGCTCATCGCCTGCGCGAGCCCGGAGTCCGGCACCAGGAAGCCGTAGAGCAGATCCGAGATATGCGCGATAGCCGCAATGACGACGCCAATTGCAATAACGCTGCCGCCGGGTGGCATCCGCCGGTACCCTTTCGAGACCCCGGCGACCAGTACGTAGATCAGGATGGCAAGTGCGGTTGCGATAACAACAATGTCAACGAAACTGACGAAGACATCGACACCGGTCATGGCTGGTCCACTTTCTTGACGTTTCGGGTTGATGTTCGGGTGATCGGACAGGGACAGGGACAGGGACAGGGAGGCAGCCTCAGCCTGGCGATCCAGCTGTCTGCGGGACACATCATGTTGTGGTCCTGTGCTTGATCGGTTCGCCCCAACCCATGCGACATTTCTACACAGTCACGAACCATAAGTCACGATATTTCGCGACTTTGTCGCCATGTCGCGACCAATACGCAACTTATTGATTATATTGTAAAATTTGTAACTAATTGTAAACTATTGTTTTTTATATACTATTTGAAATGGTAGCGCTATTTTGCCGCAATTGGCACACTTACTGCAACATATGGGCCGTAAGGTGCAAAATACAGCGTTGTCACGACTTTGACGTTGAGGATACACGCAGCCACAACTGTGCTCCGCCTATGGGAGATGGTGATGCAGGAAAGCAAAGACAAGATTGATATTGTACTCATAGCGGACCGGCCAGGACGGGCCACCCTGTTGCAAGAGGTCATGCGGGACAACGGCGTTAGTGGAACCATCCGGCGCCTGACACCCGGCGACCGGGCGATACAGCGTATCCGCCAGACAGGCGAATTTCGCCGCGTCGCCATGCCCGACCTGTTCTTCTTCGATTTCAGCAATGCCGACAGGCACAACATCTCCGTGCTGCGCGACATCGCGTTCGGCCCGAACAAGTCGACGGTGCCGGTGGTCCTCCTGACCAGTCCGGAAACCGAAGCATTGCTCGACAGCGGTGACATCGACGGGGGTGCCGCCGTGATGTTGACGCCGACCTCGCTGTCCACCTGCGCGGCAAGAATGCAAACAGGCAATCGCAAAGCGTACTTCAAGGCACTGCACATTTTTTATGAATTCGGGCCCATCCTGGTGCGTATGCCCGAACAGGTGCTGGCTCAGGAAGCGCTTGAGGATGTGATACCGGCGTAAACAAAGTTTGAATCGGCAGAAGCTCTCGTATTAACGTGTCGGCGGCAATCAACAGGAGATCAATGTGCCCGCCGACGAACAAACCCGATTTCTTCAGGAATTGGCCGCCGATCTGAATTCAAAAAATATTCAGCTGCCGTCATTTCCCGACGTCGTCATCAGTATTCGCACCGCGCTCGAGGATCCGACCTGCAGTTCCGAACGCCTGGCGTCAGTCGTTCGCACGGACGCCGTTTTGGTCGCGCGCCTGTTGATGGCTGCAAATTCCGCGTTTCACAATCGTGCGGGAATTGAAATTACTGACCTCGATCTTGCGATCAGCCGTTTGGGATTCGAGGTTGTGCGAAATACCGCCATCACGCTCGCCGTTGCACAGATATTTGCCGCTTCCGAACACAAGAAACTGAAGAGCGCAATCAAGGAAATTTGGAGCAACAGTCTCGCGCTGGCTTCCATGAGCTTCGTGATTGCAAGAAACTCGGGCAACGTCAATGCCGATAATGCCTTCCTTTGCGGCCTGTTGCACGACATTGGCAGGCTCTACATTCTCACCAAAGCGACCCGCTACCCGAAATTACTGGGCGACCCGCAGTCACTGAAAACCGTGCAGGACCAGTGGTATGCCAGCGTCGGAAAATCGATCATCGAGGCCTGGGGTTTTTCCAGCGAAATCGCCAACTCGCTCGACGATGAAGACCGTGTCACATCCCGAGGCGGTCCGCCGGGTCTCGTGGACGTGGTGTCGTTGGCAAAACTGGTTCTCACAGTCGATGAGCCGGCGGAAGACGCTGCCTTCGCCGACATTGCGGGCAAGCTCAATGTCAGCGCGGAGACACTGCCCTTGATTCTCGAGGCCCAACACCTGCACGCGCAGTCGATGCTGCAATCTGTCGGCAGTTGACCATGCACACACAAACGCCCTGCAGGAATCTATCCTGCAGGGCGTTTGTGTGTTTGCAGTCCGACCCCGGTTACTGCCGGAATGCGACGTCGTAGCGCGTGTTGATTGAATAGGTTGTCTGCGAATTGTGGGCCTGGATACTGCCTCGCGACGGCACACCGTCATCGCCTCGGGCTTCCAGTATCTGGGCGATGTCGCCCGGGATCTCACCGAAGACAATATTGTGACCGCTCAGGTTGAAGAGGTTGAGGTCAATACCCACGAGTCCGCCGAA
The DNA here is from genome assembly GCA_963976365.1 of uncultured bacterium. GTDB lineage: Bacteria > Pseudomonadota > Gammaproteobacteria > Steroidobacterales > Woeseiaceae > UBA1847. Next base: position 51,550 of record CAXBKH010000012.1, read on the forward strand.
GGAATTGCTCGGCTGCTGGTAGCTCGCATCCGTATTGTCGACGGGGCCCGCGATCAGACCTGCTCCGCGGAGGTGCTTCCATATCTTGCGTGACTCGGAGCCGTTGTTCGTGCTGTTCCAGCCGCCGGCGATGTTGCCGTTGCCATTGCCGTTATCCGATGTTCGCCAGGTTCCCGAAAAGCGCGTCGCGGCCGAGGGGTCATCACCCGGCAGCACACCGTAGCGGTCCTGGTACGCAAAAATCGCAGCCGACACACCGGCAAAATCGTTTTCAATACGCTTGATCTTCGCGTTTGTAATCATCTCGCGGCCCTTAAGGACGCCACCAATCAGCAATCCGATAATGACCAGTACAATGGCGATTTCGACGAGCGTAAAACCCGACTGTCGATATTTGTTAAACGATTGCATCTTCACAGCTCTGCCTCACTCTGTTCGTTCGTCCGATGACCACCGCGCCATAGCTCATGCGGTTTCCGGCCTACCATGAAAGGGTTATCGGCCGGATTTACAGCAGCTTTAGCCTTTTTCAGGGCAAATGACCGGCATCAACCAGGCGGCCATACAGGCGATTCGGCGCCATCCAGAGCAACTGGTCGTCAAACTCGCCGCCGGGCAATTCGCTTCGTCCTCGCAGCACGAATACGACGTCAGAGGCTACGCGATAGTTCGTGGCTGACGGACCGCCACCCAGGTTCGCGCCGACGTTTTCAAGCTGATCTGCGGACGAGAACGTCGACCAGTCCTTGCCGAGTGAATAAACAATCAGTGGCGCACCCGCGGTTAACGTATCGTTGCTCGACGCACAAGCCGTGGCCGACGACCCGCTCGCTGTACGACAAACGGTGAGCTCAGGTGCCAGCAACGGCATGGTCACGGAACCCAGTTCGCCGGGTGTGACGAAGTCCCAAGCACCGTTGCCGTCAGCATCGCTGGCGCTAACGCTGTAGCGCAATGGTGAACCCCAGGGGTCAAGCAACAGGTTGTCGTCGTTTCGCTGACCATTGAGGTCCAGCGTCGTCGCGGGCACAAATCCGTGTTGTACAGAGCAGGCATTTCCGGACGGCGCGGCCACGCCGGCGCTCGCCGGCGTGGCTGGACAAGGCAGGAACCCGTTCAACAGCGCAAATCCCTCAATGGCAGATTCGATGGCATCGAGCTGCTCCAGCCCGGCGCGATATCGGGCATTTTCCCGTTGCACCGACAACGGCATCATCAGTCCGCCAAGCAGCAGACCCATGACCAGTATGACAATCGATAATTCGATCAGTGAGAATCCCCGTTGATTTCGCCCGTTCATCGCTTAACACTCCGAGACGACCAGCTGGTCGTCGATACAAAACAGCAAGTCATTGAATACGGCCGACGATGCACCCGATTCGAAATTTCGAGCGCTTGCCGGACCCGGGATGTTGCTCGCATTGAGTCCCTCGAGGTAGTTGCCCGGCACACGCTTCGTGTCCGTGTCTGTCGGCGGCGCATCGCGAACCTGGCCTGTGAGCCGCGAATTGGCGAATACCAGCACTGCGGCATACTGGCCACCGCCGTTAATCGTCAGGCAATTGCCGCAATTTGACGGCGTTGTGGCAGTCGGACTAAAGGCCTCGCTGACCGCGTAATAAAAATGATCTTTCCAGTGCTGCCAGCGCACCATTTGAATGGCCGTCCACTGCGGCACCAACGATGTGTCGCAATCGCTGAGAACCCTGGCAATCGAATTTCCGGTTGACAAATTGCTGTCGTCGGCAATGTCCGGCAGCCGGCCGGAATAGAAGCCGATGTCCGCGTCGTCGTAGTTTGAATTCAGACGGTAATCGGTGAGCGCGAGCGATGCCGGCCAGGGCAGCCGCTTGTCGTCCACGCCTGCTGGATTATTCGTGCCGTAGTGCGCGATGCACGCCGCAGCAGCGAGACCGAGATTGCGCATGTTGTCGCGGAAATCGGCTCGGTTGACCAGCCGGCGTTCGATGTCGGACCTGGAAATAGACACGATACGATCGTTGTGATCGTCACGAGTGCCAGCAACAACCGCCAAGACGTCGACCCCGTCGACGACACCGCCCAGAATCGCATTTGAAATGCCGCTGCCGGCATCCGCGTCAAGATAATTGTCGGCATTCGCACCCGGTACACATTCGACACCCGGCAGTGCACCAGGACGCGTTTGCGTTGCCAGCGCCTGCATCGGTGCGATGACCATCGCGACCGGGCGATCGTCCGCGGCAACGCCCTTGCTGATTGCAGCTCGCTCGATATCGTACAACTGCAGCTGACCGTTGCTGTCGACATTGATCATTGCCGCGGTCGCCGTGCCGGCGTTTTTCCAGGATCCCGATACGACGTACCACAGGCATGCGGACGACGCGTCCTTCAGGGCTGGCAGTCCCAGCGTGCGCCAGGGCAAGCGCCCGATCATCGACACGCCGGCAGCACCACAGGCTGTTGTATGCGCTTCGCCATCGGCGAATCCACCGCTGCCGTCAATGTCTGGACACGGCAAGCTGTACGCTGCAGCCGGATTGTAGTCGGGGTTGAGCAACGCGTAGTCGATTAACGCCTCGCGTGCCATTGCGAGCATCGCCTGCGTGTGCTTGAGCTGCCGTGTGCGCAAGTCGTCGCGGCTCAGGTTCAGTAGCAACACCGTGGCCGTTGCCGCTATCACGCCCAGCATGATCAGCAATAATGCGGCACCGCGCTGACGGTGTCGGGCTGGACTAATCTTCCTCGCCACGGGTATCGCCCTCGTTCGGGTCATCGCCACGAAGAATTTTCACACTGCCGGGAAACTTGACGTCGACACCAGGTTGAACACTGACGAAATCACCGTTCGCGTATACTTTTGACGAACCCTTGCTACTGATGATGAATCCCGCTGCATCGTCGGCGGCTTTCCCGCGCGCGGACTTCGTTGCTCCTGGGCTTTTGCTGGTTGCGACGGGTCCGCTGCTACGCCGCTGGTCGAGTTCGGCCCGTTGCTGTGGCGAATAAAATACTTTGCCAATGGTCACTTCGGGCAAGGATTCGTAAAAGCCTTCATCGGCAATCGACGAACTTGCAGTCGACAACAAGACGACCATCAACAGCGCACCGGGCGATCGATACCCTGCCCCGGTCATGTCGTCTCTCCCGAATGTACGTCCGAGGTGATAACGCTGAAAATGTTCACCTCGCAATTGGCTGATAAATTTGGATCCCCAGGAGCGCCGCTGGTATCGCCGATGTTGGTCAGTTGACATCGATCGACTTTAATCACTCCCGGGGCCTGGCTTTGCAATACGTCGAAGAAACGCAGCAGGTCAATTTCATGCATCAATCCCATTTCCAGTTGCAGTTTGCTCACCCGGACCTGGATGTTTTCGCCTCCGAGAAATGATGTCACCGGAGCAACAACGCCGGCTTGGGGCTCAATCGTGTAGCTCACGCGCGGCAGGTCAAGTTCCGCGGTGGTCGTGCGCATCGTTTCGACGACGTCCAGTCGATTTTCCCGGCCGATGAAACCGAGTTCATAGTATTGCTGGTAGCGGCGGTGGTATCGGTCAACCAGGCGCCGCTGCGCAATCAGCGATTCATAGTCTTCGTATACCGCAACGCGATTCGCTTTGAGTTGTGCGAACAAAGCTTTGTGTTCGTTGTGGGTCCACAAGGCAAACGCAAGAACCGCAATAGCAACAGCGGCCGACAACAGTGGTCTTGCCGTGAAGCGCCGAATATAAACCCAGTCCAGGTCAGATCGGTTCATCGTCGTCCCTCCCCTGTTTGCCGGCGTCGGGCAATGCATAGTAAACACGCAACCGGAACCTCGCCGTCTGGTCACCCGGGCGACTGAGAATTTCGCCCGACACCGCCGAGCTGGTATTTGCATCGAACGGGTATTCGATCGCATTGGCACGATCGAAATGGGTGCGTCGCTCGATATCGGCGGCCAGCGCGTCGATACGCGAGAAAGCATGGCGCATATTGCCGTCGAACGGCTCGATATCTGCGGTAATGATAGCGCTGACTCCGCTCGTCACCGGTACGCTGACCGGCGCGCTGACATCGCGTCGTTGCGGTCGCGGATTCGGATCCGGCGGTGTTTCGGCCAGCCAGTTCAACTCCTGGAGCCTTATGTCGGGGTAATCGCCGAGCACGGCACCCAGCTGGTTCATTACCCAGGGAACCGGAACCCTGTTCGCCAGCAGGTAGTCGCCGGTATCCACGGCGAGTTGCATTTCATGCGAATCGGCCTTTATCGGGTCGAACCGATCATTTTCGCGCCGGAAGGTCTCGGCCAGGAACTCCACTTGCGATTGAATGGTGGCTATGCGATTGCGCAGTCCCCAGACATCGCTCAACAACGCAGCGGCAATGACCGAGCAGGCCGTTGCGGTTACAAATGCTGAACCGATGATGGCGCTGCGCAGCCGCCGCATCTTCCAGTAACGATCCTCACCCGCAGTCGCATAACTGTGCTTCGGCTGACTCTTCGCGACCGCCGACAGGAACACTTCCTCGAAATGATCGGCCGCGTGCAGTTTTTTCTGGCCGAGTTTTCGGGTCGCCGCTTTCGGCGTGAGGAATCGGTACTGGTCGGCACTGTCGCTGTCAACGAGCGCTCGAATTCGTTCCGCCGTTGCCTCGCTCGCGACAACGCAGACCTTGAGCGTTTCCATGTTCGAGATCAGCCGGGTCCGGTCCAGGTAGCGGCGACTCCGCATGACTTCCGTGACAACAAATTTCGCAAAGTCCTCGTCTTCGATGCCGGGTCCCTGCGACAAACGCGCGCTCTGGATCGCGCCGTCACGGAGAAAGACCTGTCTGAGCTTGGTGCCCTGGTGCGGGGCGACAAACATGACCGCATCATTGCAGCGAAACAGTCGCCGCGCGATCCGCGGCGTCATCAGCGGTACCGAGTAGACGCCGGACAACGGCGTTTTGTGCTCCAGGATTATCTGCAGCCATGGATCGACCAGTTCGTGATTGGATATGGCGCTGTGAACAACGCCGAATTCGTTGTCCTTTCGTCCCGGCATTCCCTGGTAAATCGACACCCGGTACGGTGTGCGCCGAAACTTGCGTTGCCCGCGCCGCTGAATCAACGCATTGCGATCCCGCTGGCCCAGTTTTGGGATCGAGTCGTGCGCGAATTCCTCTTCGATCACATCGATCAGCATCGCGCTGCTCATGTCCGGATACAAAGCAAGGTAACGGTCAAATTCGCGCAAGCCCGTATCATCGTCGGAGAATCTCATGGCAACCCGCTTGCCTGCCGCTCCCGGCAACCAGACGCGCAGCGATCCCTGTGTGACATAGAAGACGCGTTGCACCATGGCCCTAAACTCCGATACTGCTGATGGTTTCGTAAATCGGGCCGAGAACAGACAGCATGATCCAGCCCATAATCGCGCCGAGCACCACCGTCATCGCCGGTTCGATCATTGACTTCAAGCGGTCGATCGACTCGGTGACTTCGCGATCGTAGAAATAACTGACGTTAGTCAACGCGTTGTCGAGCAAGCCCGTCGATTCGCCCATGCGAACCATGCGCACGATCAACGGCGGAAACATCCTGGTCGCTTCAATGCTGGCGCTCAGGGCACTGCCGTCGGCAATGCCGACGCGGATATCCTGGATCGCTTTGCGAATTACGGCGTTACCAGCGATGTCCTCGCCGATCTTCAGTGACGCCAGCACATCGAGACCCGAGCTGTAACACAGGGCGAAGTAGCTCGCGAAGCGACTCAAGATCACTTTCTCCTGTATCGGCCCGATGTACCAGGCCTTGAGCTTCCAGCCATCGACGCGAAAGCGAAACGAGTCGCTGCGACTGGCCTGGAACTTGATCAGCAACACAGCAACGCCCGGCAATGGCAGCACCCACCACCAGTGCGCGGTCAGAAAGCCTGAGAACGCGATCAGGGCGCGCGTATGTATCGGCAGCTCCTGACCCATTTCACGGATGAAGTCGACCATTTGCGGTACGACGTAGAGCATCATGAACAGCATCACAGCGAGGACAACGATCCCGACGAACGCTGGATACAGAATGACGGTTTTGGCTTTCGCCATTAGTTCGTCCTGCCACTTGAGCGACTCCGTCAGTTTTTTCATGACATCCGGCAATTCGCCCGACTGCTCACCAACTGCGATAAGACTGACAAACACGTCATCGAAGACCCGGGGGAATTCAGACATCGCCTGAGACATGGTCTTGCCGGATTCCACGGCACCGATCAGGTTGCTGATAACCTCACCAAATGAAGGGTTGCCAACGCTGTCGCGCAGGTCGGTCAGCGCCTCGAGAATCGGCAATCCGGCACGCGTCATCTGCTCCATGTGAAAACAAAAGCCGATCAGCTCTTTACGCGTGACACGCGACCTGCGCCTGAAAAGGCCTCGGCCTTGCTCGGCACAACGCAACATTTCTATGCCTGACTGTCGCAGCTGCGCCTCCAGCGCGTGTTCGTTGTTAGCCTCCAGGCTTCCGGATACAACGACACCGTGCGCGTCGACTGCCCTGTAATTGAAAGACGCCATGAGCTCAGGACACCCTGGCAGTCAGGTCAACGACCCGGGAGATCTCCGACAGGCTCGTTGTTCCAGCGAGCACATGTCGAATCGCGTCATGCGCCAGGTCCTTGAAGCCGGATTGCACGGCCGCTTCGTTCATTTCCCTGCGCGTCGCTGAACGCGCAATCATTTCGTCAAATTCCGAATTGATCTTCAGGACTTCGACGACAGCCAGGCGACCCTTGTATCCCATGAAGTTGCAGGACTCACAGGAACCGTCGCGATACAGCAATACCGGCTTCGTACTGTTGATGCCCAGCAAGGTCCGTTCGGCCTCGTCGGGCGCATATGCCTGCTTGCAATGACGGCACAGCCGGCGCACAAGACGCTGAGCGACGATACCAATGATGTTGCCGGCCATAATCTGTGGTTTGACGCCGATATCGATCAGTCGTGGGATTGCGCCCAGCGCTGAATTGGTGTGCAGGGTCGAGAACACCTGGTGACCGGTCATCGCGGCACGCAGTGCCATCTCGGCGGTCTCTTCGTCACGAATTTCGCCGACCAGGATAATGTCCGGGTCCTGCCGCATCATCGAACGTATTCCATTGGCGAAATCCAGTTTCGCCGCTTCGTTCAATGACGTCTGCCGAATCATCGCCATCGGGTATTCGACCGGGTCTTCGAGCGTCATGATGTTCACGGACTCGTCGTTGCGATAATTGAGCATCGAATACAGCGTCGTTGTCTTGCCGCTGCCGGTCGGGCCGGTCACCAGGATAATGCCTTCGGGACGGGCCATCATGACCTGCAGCGTGGTCATCGTCGCGTGGACCAGATTCAGTTTTTCAAGTGGCAGTATGCCCTTGCGGCGGTCGAGTACGCGCAGCACAAAGTTCTCGCCGTGTGTCGTTTGTTGTGACGCGACACGAAAATCGATCCGGCGGCCGGCAAGCGTCAGGCTGATACGCCCATCCTGCGGCGCACGCGTCTCGGCAATGTTCATTTTCGCCATCACTTTCAGTCGCACCACCATGCCAGGCCAGTAGCTGCGGTGCAGAGCCATAACCTGCCGCAGTACGCCATCAATACGATAACGCACCCTGAGAAACCCGGCCTCGGGCTCCAGGTGTATGTCCGACGCGTCGCGTTTCACCGCATCGGCAAGTATCGCATCGACCAGTCGAATCAGAGGGTGACTGTATTCCTCGTTCTCCACGGCAACATTCAGGTTGTCGATTTCGCCGGTATCGATTTCGCGAAGAATGCCCTGGATTGACAGTTCGTATTGATAGAACTGCTCAATTGCCGCCTCGATTTCCGCTTCGCCGGCAACCAGCGTCGAAATACCGATGCCGCTGCCCAACGTGGCGGCAACCTGGTCGATGGCGACGATATTAAAAGTATCGGCCATTGCCAGCGTCAGCACTTTTTCATTCTTGTCGAAATTGATCGGCAGCATGCTGTAGCGACGCGCGATATTCTTCGGCACCATCTTCAGTGCGTCCGGATCGGGAATCGCCGTTGCCAGGTCGATCGCATCGTGCCCGAGCGATTCGCCCAGCGTGTCGCGCAATACACCTTCGCTTATCAAGCCAAGGTTCACCAGGATTCGGCCGAGGGGCTCGTCGTTTCGCGACTGCTCTTTCAGCGCAACCTGCAGCTGATCCTCGCTGATCAGACCCGCTTTGATCAGGCGTTCGCCCAGCGGCAGGCTGGGTTCCGTCGTTTTCAGCGTACGAACAGTTGTCGTGCTCATTCGACATGCTCCGAGTCAGTGTCAGCATTTGCGCCAAGAAACGGAAATCGTTCGACCGTATCCAATTCGTCATCGCCACCCAGCGTCGACAGGTTTCCAGCTGAACGGCCGATCTGGGCGCTTGCAAATTGCGACTCGGCGTATTTCAACTTCATTTCCTGATAACCCGTCCACACCACCGCTGTGAGCAATGCGAGCACGAGGCAAGCCAGCGGCGCGAATCGTGCAACAACCGGCCCCTTGTCGTGAACGTTTGCGGGCAACGCAAAGCTCGCCGGCCTGGCCGGCTCACTCGTGGCGTCGCCGGCGTCTTCGGCCGGCAGGAAGTCGTCGAGAACGGAAAACTGCGCATCATCGTCATGCACCACTGCAGCCGCTGAAGCGGAGGTCTCAAAGAGAGCCAGCGCGTCGTCAGTGGTTCCTGTGTCCTCGGCAACCGGGTCGTTGGCCGTGTCCGGAAACTCACTACGTGTTGTATCGAAGCTGCCGGAATCCGACAGCGTCTTGTCCGGACTGCCACCGTTGGCCTGGCGAAGAACGTCTACAAGCAAGCTTTTCATGCGCGGCACGCTAGCGGTATTCGACGGAGCTCGCAGACTGTTTTTCAGCTGCGACATCGTAGTAGTCGGAAATCCGCATATTTGTTTCAAACTGCGAGCCCCGGTGGATGACGGTTGGCTTCAGGAAAATAACCAGCTCCGTTTTGACCATTTTGTCGCTGGTGTAGGAAAACAATTTGCCGAGCTTTGGAATACGCGACAGGCCCGGTACGCCGTCCTTGCCACTCTCGCGTTCGTTCTGCATGAGCCCGCCGAGAACGACTGTATGGCCGTCGTAAACCTTGAGCAGCGACTCGATTTCGCGTACCTGGATTTCCGGAATAAGGTTGTCAAAATCCGCTCCGGCGAGACGCGGTGCCGGGTCAACGGCGAAACCTGTAATTCGACTGATCGTCGGGCGAACATTGAGACTGACGAAGCCACCGCTGCTGATTTGCGGCGTGACGCTCAACACCAGCCCGACCGGCACGGTGTGAAGTTCGCTCGTAAATGTGCGACGCTCGGGCAGGTCAACGGTCGCTTCGCGAATATCCAGTTCGACGGTAAAGAAAACGCTCTCATTGACAACCTTCAGCAGCGCTGTCTGGTTATTCAATGCCATGATTTTCGGGCTGGACAGAACTTTGGTATCGCCGAATTGCTGCAGCATCTTGACGGTTGCCGATATATTGCTGCCATTCGGGTCGTCGTCGTTGTAGCCCAGCGAAAAGACCGGCGGCAGGTTCAGATTTGCACCCAGCAAATTACCCTGCACCGACACACCATTATTGCCGAGACCTGCCGCGCTCGACAGACGCTGCCAGTCGACACCTGCCTGGTAGTTGTCGCTGAGTTCGACTTCGACAATGGTCATCTCGATCAGCACCTGTCGCTGCGAGTTTGACAGGATGTGATCGAGGTGTTCCTGAACTCGATACTGCTGCTTCTGGTTGCCAAGCACCGTTACGATACCGGACACCCTGTTGACGATGACCGGATCGTTTTCGGCCGGCGATGATGATTCATCGGGACGCGAATCCGATCGAACAATGGCCTCCAGACCGACTTCCAGCGAACTCCAGAAATCGTTTTTCGATGTATTTCTGACGGTGGTCTTGGAGAGGTTACCCTGGCCATCGCCCTGTGAGCTCGTTTCCTCGCCTACCGTACCGCCCGATGTCGCAATTTGTGTTGCGACGCCGACTTCACCTTCACTGTCGCGCGACATGTTGACGTAGTCGACCCTGTAGTTCTGCCAGTACGGGTCATCATCCTGGATGATCAGGTTGTGGCCGCGCAGCGTATAGCGCAAGTGCGACTGTTCAGCGATACGCGCGAGAATTTCGGTCATCGGCCGATCGACCGCGTTGATCGTTACGGTCTTGCTGTTATCCGCCTGCATGTCGAGTTCGAGACCGGCATCGCGCGCCAGCGAAAACAACAGGTCGACGGCCGGAACGTCCTTGACAACGACGGTGTAGGTTTCAACAGGTTCCGATACGACAGGCTCGGGTTCCGAAACGGCTGCCGGTGGCGACGGTGCTTGCACGGGCGGAGCCGGAAATTCCTCGGTCGCATCCGCCAGGGAATGCCCGGCTGAGAAGTCGACGGTCGGCAGCCCGGCGCAGCCGCCGAGGATCCATAACGCGGTCAGCAGTACCCCGGGACCGGGATGAATTCTTGCTTGTGTGGTCTCGCTCGACATCCTGTAGCCCTTTCGCATTAGTCACAAGTACTCGGTAGTTGTCGCCATTTCGGCGAAATTCTTTAGCGACGGCGCGGCAATTAAAGCTTTGCGGCTTGCCGCCGCTACCGGTCAGACAATCAGCAAACAGGCAGTACCTTGAGCAGACCGGCAACCAGGACAGGCGCGCCCGGAGCCAGAGCTGACGGCCCGAGTGTGCGCAGCACCGTCTTCCGCGTACTGGAGACGGCAGAAGACGACGATCTAACAAGCCGAGTCGTCGATGTATTCCTGATCGCACTGATTTCACTGAGCGTGCTCGCCGTCATTTTCGAGTCGATACCGAGCTTCGAAGCGCGCTATGGCACGAAGCTACTCGTATTCGAGACGATTACCGTCGCCGTATTTTCGGTCGAGTACCTGCTGCGTTTGTGGAGTTCGGTGGAAATCAGCGAAGAGGCGAAGCAACAGCCTGTTGTCACGCGCCTCAGGCATATGCTTTCGTTTCACGCCATCATCGATCTGCTGGCTATCTTGCCGTTCTACCTTCTGGCCTTCGGCGTGTTTGGCGGCGCCGACATGCGCGTGCTTCGCGCAGTGCGGCTGCTCAGAGTGTTAAAACTCACGCGTTATTTCGCCGCCTTGAATTTGCTGTTCGCAACCATTCGCGAAAACAGCCGCGCCCTCGGCGCCGCGTTTCTTATTCTGATCACCATCATGCTACTGGCAGCGTCGGGCATGTACTATTTCGAGCGCGAGTCTCAACCCGTCGACTTTGGCAGCATTCCAGCCGCAATGTGGTGGGCGTTTGCCACCCTGACGACCGTTGGCTACGGCGACGTCACGCCCATCACGGTAGGTGGAAAAATCTTCGGTGCGTTAATCTCGGTCGTCGGTATCGGCATGGTCGCTTTACCGACCAGTATTCTCGCATCCGGCTACACCCGCCAACTCGAACAAAGCACCTCGGACTATATGGCCGATGCAGCGCGCGCCCTGGACGATGGTGTGATCGATGCAGAAGAGGAGCGACACCTCGAGGCACGACGAATTGACCTGGGTTTGAGCAGGCATCGAGCCAGCCAGATTCTCGACGCGAAACGAGTGAAACTGGCGCTGGCACAGGCGGCGAAAGATGGCGGGACGTGCCCACATTGCCAGCAGTCGCTGCCAGCAGCGCGTTGAGCTTGCGTCACTTCGTTGACGGTTTCTTGCTGGCGTCGATTTCGTAGCGCTTGATTTTCTCAACCAGTGTTGTGCGCCCTACCCCGAGCATCTCGGCCGCTCGCTGCACCACGCCGCCGGACTCCGCCAGGGCCTGGTGGATCATGTCCTGTTCGATACTTGCAAGATACTGCTTCATATCGATACCGTCCTGCGGCAGCGTGACGATGCCGCCACTCTTCACCGGCTCCAGGCTGTGACTCAGAATTTCCGTCGCGGCTTCGCGCTCAACGATTGGCCAGGGCAGATCGCGTCGGGCGATCCTGCCGCCCGGCTTGATGACCGCGAGCCGTTCGATAAGGTTTGCGAGCTCCCGAACATTGCCGGCCCAGCAATATTCCTGTAGCGCGGCAAGCGCTTCATCGTCGAGTTGCAACGAAACGCCTTGCTCAGCTGACAGGCGCTGCACGAATTCGTCGACCAGCAGCGGAATATCTTCGGGACGCGCTGACAGCGGACTGATTTCGATCGGGAACACACTCAGGCGGTAGTAGAGATCTTCACGAAACGCGCCTGACTCGATGCGCGTCGGTAAGTCCCGGTGCGTCGCGGCGATCAGGCGTACATCGACCGGAATGCTGCGGTTTCCGCCGACTCGTTCAACCACTCGTTCCTCGAGGACGCGCAACAATTTGACCTGCATGACCGTCGGCATATCGCCAATCTCGTCGAGGAAGAATGTGCCACCTTTGGCTTGCTCGAACCGTCCGGCACGCGCGGCAACGGCGCCGGTAAAGGCACCTCGTTCATGACCGAATAATTCGCTTTCCAGCAGGTGTTCGGGAATCGCGCCGCAGTTGACAGCAACAAACGGGCCTTCACGTCCGGAGCTCTGGTGAATCTGCCTTGCCACCACCTCCTTGCCGGTGCCGGACTCGCCGGTGATTAACACGGTTGCCATGGACGGCGCGACCTGCTCGATCAGTTTTCGCACCATGACGGCATCGGCACTTCGGCCGATAAAGCGGTCACCGGCCGGACGTGGATTGGCATGATCGATCTTGCGGTGGCTTGCTCGAATATCGTCGAGGACTTCGCTGAGTGCGTCCAGTCGAACCGGGTATGACAGGGAATGAAACCGCGCCCACGGGTAGACCTTCTGCAGGTCCGAGCTGGTGATCGTCACCGCTCACCGCCTCGCAACATGACGATCGGAATATTGGGATCGAGTTTGCCGACATCGCCAACGACCGAGCGAATCTCGCCGTCCGAAACATCGGGACCCACGAACACCGCACCGAGCCTGGATTGGCCGATGCGTGATTGCCACTCGGCAGGTGTCGACGTACAGACGTCGGGCTCATCCATAAACTCGATGAGCTCTTTCAGGTTCTCGGCATCCGAAATTTCTCGGTTGATCACCATGATCATGCCTTCGCCAGTCATCATTCAACATCCCCGGGGCCAGCTGGGCTCACTTCAAAATTCCTTTTAATTTCGAGCATTTAAATCACAGGAATCAAAATGTGTTCCTGCTTGTCCATATATGGCGTTGTACCACCCTCTTTGAGCGAATGTCACTTTTTTGACGAAAAATCAGGGAATCCCTGAGGCCTTTCCAATTTATTTGGTCTATTTTGACCATATTTTGTTTCATGGTGGGCGCTACCGCCCATAAGCGGTGAGCTTAAGAAATGCCGTGGCAGGCCGATGAAGTCTGTATCGACCACGCGCAGCGAGCATCCCTATATGAGTCTTGTTTCCAGGTTCCTTGGCTCCCGGGATCATGCCGTACCTGACGGACCCGAACTGGCAAGCCTCGATCTTGTTAACGGCGCCCTGGACACGCTGAGTAGCGTCGTGCGCGTCATGGGCAACGAGTCGTTCCGCCTCGACAGCGACGCGGACGCCACCGCTTTTCCCCGCTGTTGCACCGAGTTTGCCTGCCATATCGAAAACGGCGCGGCAGTACCCTCCTTCGATATCCCGGCCTCGGCCGACGGCCAGCGCTCGTGGGCTCGGATACGGCGATTTTTTGCGGATCGGCGACACCAGGAAAAGGCATTTGTCACCGAGCGACTGAACGGCTACCGCGGCATTGTTGACGAGCTGGTTAGCGGGCTTCGCGATATCGGTACTCGAGACCAGAATACCGAGTCCAGTATTATCGAGTGCCTGTCGGTTATCGAAGACGCGGTGGGTAACGGTGAACTGCCGTTGATCGAGGACGCCCTGTCCAGAACGATTTCACGCGTGACGGAAACCTTTGCCAAGCAAAAACAGGAATACGAAGAACAGCTCAACGAACTGAATTCTCGCATGTCGAGCCTGCGCCAGGACCTGGTGGCGGCTCGCGAGGAAATGCAACGGGATGCGTTAACCGAAGCCTATAATCGCGGCGCATTCGATACTGCGATTCTGCAAAGCCTGAACATGCATTTTGTTTCCCGGCAGCCGGTAACCTTGCTGATGATCGATCTCGACGAGTTCAAGCAGGTTAACGATACGCACGGGCATGCTGCCGGTGATGCGGTGCTCAAAGCAGTGGGCGAATGCCTGGCGCGTTCATTCATTCGCAAGAATGACCTGATCGCACGTTACGGTGGCGACGAGTTTGCGGTGATCCTGTCGGATACCTCGGCCGATCACACCGAGGCACTGGTTGAACGTTTTCTCGACATCGTCCGAAATCTCAAAATCGAAACAACCAATGCGGTTGTCACCATCAGTTGTTCAGTCGGGTACACGGAAATCGTGGAAGGTGACACGTCGACGAGTTTTGTCAGCCGTGCGGACGCGGCCCTTTACCAGGCCAAACGCAATGGCCGCAATTGCAGTGCATTTGTTGCCGCAGAGTCCAAATAGAGCGCACAAAATCTAAAGCGTTCGCGTGATCTGCCGATAACCCCCTTAGAGACGATTTCCGTCTGATCCCAAGGCACGGAGGGACTACATTGGATTTGGCGACATTAATCGGTCTGATCGGCGCATTCGGCATTGTAATGACTGCAATCGTGCTGGGCGGATCGGCCGGTACCTTTGTGAATACGCCTTCGTTGCTCGTGGTACTGGGCGGCACGGTGCTGGTGACGATGATGAAGTTCAGCCTGGGGAAATTCCTCGGCGCCACTTCGATCGCCGTCAAGGCGTTCCTGCACAAACCCTCCAACCCGGAAGACCTGATCAACGAATCCGTTGAACTCGCCAAGGCTGCCCGACAGGGCGGGCTGCTGGCGCTTGAAGATCGCGAAATTGGCGACGAGTTCATGAAAACCGGCCTGGGCCTGCTGATCGACGGTCACCCGGCCGACACCGTTCGCACGATGCTGCAAAAGGATCTCAACCAGACGCTGAAGCGGCATACGGATGGCCAGGATATATTCAAGGCGATTGGCGACGTCGGCCCCGCAATGGGCATGATCGGAACCCTGATCGGCCTGGTGCAGATGCTGTCGAACATGGACGACCCCAAGCAGATCGGACCTGCAATGGCCGTCGCGTTGTTAACGACTCTGTACGGCGCCATCCTGGCCAATATGGTCGCACTACCGATCGCCGACAAGCTGGCGGTCAGAAGCGCCGAAGAGTACACCAGCAAGTCCCTGATCATTGATGCGTTATTGAGCATCCAGGGTGGCCAGAATCCGCGCATTATTGCGAGCATGCTGGAGGCCTACCTGCCACGCTCGAAGCGCTCGGAGGAAGACGGCGAGGCCTGACGGCTTCGTCTGCGGCTCATGTCTGACGCACCATTGAAAAAACAGGAAGCAGCCGGCGTTCCGGCGTGGGTCATGACCTTTGCCGACCTGATGACACTATTAATGTGCTTCTTTGTCCTGTTGCTCGCATTCTCGGAAATGGATGTGGCCAAATTCAAGCAGCTTTCGGGTTCGATGAAAGATGCCTTTGGCGTGCAGGCCGAGGTCGAAGTGCGTACGATTCCGAAAGGCACCAGTGTAGTCGCTCAGGAATTCAGCCCTGGCAAACCGGACCCCTCCGCCATCAACTCCGTGCGGCAGTTCACGATCGACTCGAACCGCAACACGCTCGACGCACTGGATCGCGAACTCAAGGAGATCGAAGAAACTCGCGACCATGCGCGTCGCTTGCGAATCGCACTCAAGGAAGAAATCAAGGCCGGCAGCGTGGCGATCCAGACCGAGGGCATGAAAGTCATCGTGCACATTCTCGAAAACGCGTCGTTTGAGTCTGGCTATGCCGATGTCCGTCCGGATTTCATTCCGGTGCTGACCAAAATAGCAGGCCTGATCGACAACAACAGTGGTGAGGTCACGATCTCCGGGCATACCGACAACGTACCCATTCGCAACGCACGCTTTCGGTCCAACTGGGAGCTATCGACATCGAGGGCTGTGTCGGTGGCACACGAACTGCTGCGAGTGTCCGATCTCGATCCCGTCAACATCATGGTGACAGGCCATGCCGACACCCGCCCACGTTCACCCAATGACAGCGATGAAAATCGCGCCCGCAATCGCCGCGTCGATATCAGCATCGTGCGTGGCCGGGAAATTGACAAAATTCGTATGATGAGTATCGCCCAGCGGGCGGCCAAGCTCGACCAGAACGAGGAAACCAGCAATGAGCAATAGTCTCGAGAACAGGCGATCATTTCGCGTCAGCGAGGCCGTCTATCTGAAGTACGAGAAACTGACCGAAGATGAATTCAAGGCCGGAATCGACCACCGCAACCTGCGCCTCGGAAAAAATGACGGCGCCCAGTCGAAGCTTGTCGATATCGAAGCACGGCTCAGCGAAGCGATGTTTCTCCTGAACGGCGAAAACGCCGCAATGGGTCGTTGCATGACGCTATTCAATGACAAGTTGAATGTGGTCATAGAACAATTACCGGGGCTTCGAAAAAGCAAGGCAGGTCTCGCGCAGTCGCCTCCACAAACCTGCGACGTCGGGGCCGACGGTATGGTGTTCTCGTCCCAGGAGGCGCTGTCGCTCGATGACAAGCTGCACTTGCGATTCCTGCTCTCGGCCGACAATCGCTACGTCGAATGCTTTTGCAAGGTCATTCGGCTGACTGACCCGCCAGCGACCGATCGCCCGGAACTCACCTTCGGTATTGCCGTTGAATTCGTCGATTTGCCATCGTCCCAGCGGGAGATCCTGATTCAGCACATGTTCAATCGGGAGTCGCAGACGCTGCGGATGCGCCGACTGGAACTGGATGCCGCCGAAACCTGAGCCAGAAGCCCGGCAACGCGCAATCAGGCCAGTGACTGCTGCATTGTTTGCAGTTTTGCCCGGTATGCGTCCATCACCCGCGACATGCTGTTGTCCGACATTGCCAGCTTTTGACACGACAAATCGTTCTCGAACAGGTCCTTTAACTTCTGCTCGTTGCTGTCGAGCAGCATTTTTGCAACCCGGATGACGTCCACCAGGTTTGTCGGCGTGTCTATTTCGTGATCCTGATAAGTCTCCGGGTCGGTCGACTCGACGACTTCATCGGAAAAGCCCCAGGATTCGATAATGCATTTGCTGACCTGTGGGTTCCACTCCTCCAGCACGAGACTCAGTGACTGCGGGCTGCCAAGGAATTCAGGAAACTCTTCAGCCTTGGTCAGGATGTAGAGCTTTCCGACTTCGTGCATGAGGCCGCAAAGAAAAGCTGTCTCGGAATTCAGGTGCGGCTGCGTGTCGGCAATCGCGAAGGCCATGCTTGACAGCTTCATACCACGAGCCCAGACGGCTTTCAGGTGTTTGGCCGATTTGTCATTCTTGTCCGAACCGTAGAGCTGTTTCATCGCAAGCGACATCGCCGCATTGCGAACGACTTCGAAGCCGAGGCGCCCGATCGCACCTTCCAGGGTTTCAATTTTGACGTTGGCGCGATTGTAAAAGGCCGAGTTCGCAAATACGAACAGTCGCGACACCAGTACCGGGTCAATACTTACCGCCTGGCTGATACGACCGAAATCGCAGTCGTCTCGTTCCAGCATCCGACGAATCTTCATCACAACATCCGGCAGGGATGGCAGGGAAATGTCACCGTTGTCCAGTTCCAGTGCCAGCAGGCTTACGAATCGAAATTGATCGCTCTTATCCATGACTTAATGTGTCCTGACTGCCGACGCCGCGGCCTGTCCGTGGAGTTTCTGCATCAGGCGTGCCTCGCCAATGTTGAGACCACAGTTTTTTGTCAAATCGTCGATGCTCGCACCGAGCCGTGCCATGCGCACCGCGTTTTCGATAGGCAGGCTGCGTTCGACAGGTGGCGCATCCGGTTTAGACTTGTTGATGTCGATCAATTGCAAGACGCGATGCAATTCGTTGATGCCTGCCTCAA
Organism: uncultured bacterium; assembly: GCA_963976365.1. Lineage (GTDB taxonomy): Bacteria > Pseudomonadota > Gammaproteobacteria > Steroidobacterales > Woeseiaceae > UBA1847. The sequence goes on from CAXBKH010000012.1 coordinate 69,507, forward strand.
GGCGAATCGCGATTCGCGCTTGCTCACTGGCGTTGCTCGGCTCGCCGTCCTTGCCGTCCTGCAACGCAGTTCCGGTCGGACTCTTCCAGAATTCTTCGATCTCCCTGCAGCGATTTTCAAATCGCGCAAAGGACAGGCAGGCCAGTGCCAGCATGATCGCAGTGGATCCCAGCAGCAGGTAAACGTAATGGGCTTCAAGGGTAATCATCAGACATGCTCATCTATGGTTGGTTTGTTCTCGTCGTCATCGCCCTGTCGGTCGTCGCTCTCGGGTTTCTGGCGGTCTTCCTTGTGGCGCTTCCCGGGTTCACGATCTTTTTGTGCGGGTCGCACAGGTTTGACCGGATAGGTTGGCCCAATTCGTCCGATTCCCGAAAACAGGTCCGACATCTCGACTTCCTCCCTCACCAGCGCGTTGCCGCCGCGCGCAAGCGCATGACAGCCTGGCCGTGAATCTGGCAGACACGGGACTCGGATACATCCAGGACCGCGCCGATTTCTTTCATGTTCAGTTCCTGCTCGTAGTACAGGGACAGCACCAGTCGCTCACGCTCCGGCAATTTGTCAATTGACCCGGCGAGCTGCTCGCGAAACTGTGCCTGGTACAACTCTTCGTCCGGTCGCGGCGTATCCGAGGACGGTGGCTTACGTTGCAGGGTTGGCTCTTCCAGCGTTTCTTCAAAACTGAACAGTCGACTGCAAGCACTATCCGAAAGAATCTTGTAGTACTCGTCGATCGATATGCCGAGGCGTACCGCAACATCCTCAGGATTTGCCGCCTCGCCGGTTTCGCCTTCGATTTCGTTGATTGCCTCGGTTACCCGGCGATACTTATGGTGTACCGACCTTGGCGTCCAGTCGTGCTTGCGAATGTCGTCGAGCATCGCGCCGCGAATTCGAATCCCGGCATAAGTTTCAAAGCTGGCACCGCGGGAGGCGTCAAAATTGCTCGCCGCCTCCAGCAAGCCGACCATGCCCGATTGCGTCAGATCGTTGACGTCAACCGTTGATGGCAGCCGTGCCGCCAGGTGGTGGGCGATTCGTTTGACCAGTTCGACATGCTGTGTGATCAGGTCATCGCTGGAATAGCTGCTGCTAGCAGCCAGATTGGTGTAGGTATTCATGCAACCTTACCTCGCCGGTTCGAATCAGCCATCAGTAGACGCTCGAAAAAGAATTCGATGCCGCCACTTGCTTCACGTGCAATCGGCAACGCGTCAATAACTGCCGCCAGCGCCTGAAAGGCCTGGCCCGAGCCGCTGCGCGGGTAGGCCTCAACCACGGCTCGCTGTTCCTGAACCGCCTTCTTCAGGTAGCGGTCCTCCGGGATGTCGCCGGCATGGCGCAGCACGACATCCAGGTAGTGATCGGTGACGCGCGACAACTTGCGAAACAGGTGTTTGCCCTCTGCAGCATTTCGAGTCTTGTTGCTGACAACCTGGAAATGAGTAATCCCGTAGTTCTGACTGAAAACCTTGATCAAGGCGTAGGCATCGGTCAGCGAAGCGGGTTCGTCGTGAACGACAACAACCGGGTGTTGCGCAGCCTGCACGAAACGTGCAACTTTCGGCGAGATGCCTGCCGCCGTATCGACAATCAGAATCTCCGGCTGATTCGACAGCGCACTAAAGGCCTGGATAATGCCAACCTGTGCGGCGACCGGCAGATCGGTCATCGAAAAACTTCCGGACGATGCGGGCACGATTCGAATGCCGTTCGGACCGCCCAGTATGGTGCTTGGCAAATCGGCTTCGCCGGAAACCACATGCGACAGATTGAACAATGGCTGCAAACCCAACAAGACGTCGACATTCGCCAGGCTCATGTCCGCATCCAGCAAGCACGTATTGCGGCCGCGGCCACCCAGGGCGACAGCGAGGTTGGTCGCGACGTTGGTCTTGCCAACACCGCCTTTTCCACTGCAGACCGCGAGTACTTTCGCCGGCTTGCGTTTCATCCTGCCCTGCAGGCCCGATATTTGAGTTTCGTTAGGCATTGGCGACGCTCTGTTGTGAGTATTTTTCGGCCATCGTGCGTTCATCAACGCAGACACGACTTGATTCCAGGCAGTCAACCGCCTGGTTGACGAGCCAGAGTTTTTTCCGCGCTGCACCGTGCAGGTCATCGGGAATGCGTTGTCCGTCGGAGAAGAATGCGGCGGGCAGATCGTTTCGGATCAGGGTGCTCATGATGCAGCCGAGTTGTGCCGCTTCATCAATCTTGGTCACGATGCAACCTTCGAGTGGCACCTTGTTGAACTCGCGGACTGTCTCGTCGAGTGCTGCTTCCTGCGTTGCCGCCGATAGCGTGAGGTAGAAACGTACGCGGTCTGCGTTGCGTCCGTACGCGGCCAGCGCACTGGACAGGTCGCGGTCGCGCTGACTGCGTCCTTCGGTATCGATCAATACCAGTTTTTTATTGCGAAGCTTGTCCAGTGTCTCGGACAGCTCGTCAAAACTGGCGGCGGAATAGACCTTGGCGCCAATGATGTTGGCGAAAGCCGTGAGGTGTTCCTTGGCACCGATGCGGTAGGAATCGGCACTAACCAGCGCGATATCGTCCGCCCAGTTGTTCATCGCAAACTGCGCCGCGATTTTTGCGATGGTCGTTGTTTTTCCGACTCCCGTCGGACCGATCAGTGCGATTGTGCCACCCTCTTCGAGCAGCTTGTTGTCAACCACCGGTAGCAGGGTCGCCAGGGCGGACAACGGAGTTGTCCAGAGGTTCTTGAGTTCGGTCATCGGCTCCAGGCGGTTGACAAGGATGTTCGCGACATCCGGTGCCAGCCCGAGGCGGGCCATGTTTCTGAGCACCTGGGCACGCATCGGGAAACGGCGTGAACTGTCCTTCCAGAGCAATCCGGACAGCTGCGTTTCCAGCAAGCCACGCATTGATGCGATTTCGGATTGCATGTCCGCAAGCGCGAGCGACTGTGACGTTGTCTCGGCAGATTCATCGAGACGCGGCACCGGAGCCGGTTGGATGTCCGCTGATATCACTTCAGGCGCGGGACCCGACTCGGCAACATCGTCTTCGGCAATGCTCGCAAACGTGTCGCCGTCAAGCTGCGTATCGGTCCCGGGCGCATCGCCCAGTGCATGTCGCACCAGCGCCTCGTCATAGTCAATCGCCGCAATGACTTCAATGCCGTCAGCGACGCGACGATTGGACAGTATGACCGCATCGGGCCCCTGGTCCTCACGTACGCGGCGCAATACTTGCCGCATGTCCTTGTCCAGATATCGTTTGATTTTCACGATGTTTCCTCTTTCATTTGCTCGCTCGTTCGTGGTGCTTTTGCTTTCCTAACCCTTGCTCTTCACTTAATTCGTTTTCGCCGTGACTAGCTCACGGCGGCAATCATCTGAATTCGTTTGTCATCAGGAATCTCGTTATAGGCCAGTACGTGCAGGTTGCGAATGTTGCGCATCATGCGTGACATCCACGGCCGAACCTGCGGCGCGACCAGCAACACGGCCGGCTCGCCGGCGATTTCCTGGCTTTGCGCTTTCTCTGTCAGCGACTGATGCAGTCGTTCAACCATGGCTGGCTCCAATCCAATATTTCCTGTCTCTTGTGCTGACTCATTCAAGATTCGTTCCAACTCTGGGTCCAGGGTCAAAACGGGCAGCTCAGGCCGCGTCCCTGCTACGTTGTGGACGATTGAACGACCCAGCGCTACACGCACCGCGGCGGATAAAACGTCGGGATCCTGACTGCGAGAGCCGTGTTCCGCCAAAGTTTCGGCGATCTTGCGGATGTTCTTCAGCGGAATGTGTTCCTCCAGCAGGTTCTGCAGGACTCGCGTGATCACGCTCATCGGCAACAGCTTCGGTGTCAGCTCTTCAACCAGTTTTGGCGACGCGGAGGCGAGTCGATCCAGCAGCTGCTGGCATTCCTCATGGCCCAGCAATTCATGTGCATTGGACTGCAACAGCTGGCTCAGATGAGTCGCGACAACGGTTGCAGGATCGACGACCGTGTAGCCCAGCATCTGCGCTTCTTCGCGCTGTGAGGCTTCGATCCAGTAGGCTTCGAGGCCGAACGCCGGGTCCTTGGTCGCCATTCCCTCGATCTTGCCGAACACCTGGCCCGGATTGATGGCGAGGTCTTTTTCGATGTAGACCTCGCTTTCGCCAATCGACACGCCTGCCAGCGAAATGCGGTAAGCATTTGGCTGCAGGTCGAGGTTGTCGCGGATATGAACGGGGGAGACCAGGAATCCGAGTTCTTCCGTCAGTTTCTTGCGAACCCCTTTGATGCGAGCGACCAGCGGCCCATTGCGTTGTGAATCGACCAGCGGAATCAGCCGGTAGCCGACCTCGAGTCCGATCAGGTCGACCGGATCCACGTCATGCCAGCTCAGCTCCGGCAGCACGGCATCGGGGTCAGTGACTCGCGGCTCGGGTGCCGGTATCACTTTCTGCCGTTTGATCATGCGAAAAGCGGCGAATCCACAAAGGCCGGCAAGGCTCAGGAAGGCCAGATTCGGCATACCCGGGATCAGGCCCAGGATGCCGACGATCAGGCCGGTGACGATCAGTGTCCGTGGGTCGCTGAACAGCTGCGACGCGACCTGCTGGCGCATGTCCTGCGACTTGGTGACTCGAGTGACGATGATCGCAACCGCAGTCGACAGGAGCAGCGAAGGAATCTGTGCCACCAGGCCGTCGCCGATCGTCAGCAAAGTGTAGTTATGAACCGCGGCGCCCAGCGACAGGTCGTGCTGCGATGTCCCGATGATCAGGCCGCCGACGATGTTGATAAACAGGATCAGGATGCCCGCGATCGCATCGCCACGAACGAATTTGCTGGCACCGTCCATCGAACCGTAGAAGTCCGCCTCCTCGCCGATTTCCTGGCGCCGCAATCGCGCTTCTTCCTGGTCGATAACGCCGGCATTCAGATCGGCATCGATCGCCATCTGCTTGCCGGGCATCGCATCAAGTGTGAAGCGTGCCGATACTTCGGAGACGCGCCCCGCACCTTTCGTCACGACGACGAAGTTGATAATGACCAGAATGGCGAAGATAACGAGACCAACCGCGTAATTGCCGCCCACTACGAACTCACCGAAGGCCTCGATGACCTCGCCAGCCGCCGCTGTTCCACTGTGCCCGTTTAGCAATACGACGCGGGTCGATGCAATATTCAGTGCCAGACGCAGCAGGGTTACGACCAGCAGGACGGTTGGAAAGACGCCGAACTCAAGGGGGCGTTTGACGTATACCGTCGTCAGCAATATCGCCAGTGACAATGCGATATTAAAGGTGAACAGGATGTCCAGCGCCATCGGCGGCAACGGGATCATCATCATCGCCAGGATTGCCAGCAGCAGGACCGGCATGCCGAGGCCCTGGATTACGTCTGCTATAAAATTGTTGTTTGAATTATTCGCCATCAGTGTCTACTCGACGTGGTTTTCCCGGGCCGGGAAAATCGTCCTCATTAATATCTGGAACAGGTGCAGCCGGACGCTTTTGTCCCGGACGCAATGTTTCGTTGAGCTGGAATATGTAGGCGAGCACCTGCGCGACCGCGGTGTACAGACGCGCCGGGATTTCATCACCAATTTCCGTGGTCCTGAACAGCACCCGGGCCAGCGGTGGAGCCGAGAAAAGCGGCACGCCGTGCTCGCTGGCGACTTCGCGAATTCGCTTGGCTATCAGGTCCTTGCCCTTCGCAATGACGCGCGGTGCGCCCGCACTGTTCTGGTCGTACTTCAGGGCGACGGCAAAATGCGTCGGGTTGGTGATCACAACATCAGCCGTTGGCAATTCTTCCATCATGCGACGCGTGGCGATTTGTTGTTGCAGCTGCCGAATCCGTGACTTGACCTCGGGCCGGCCTTCGGTTTCCTTGAATTCGTCTTTCACCTGTTGCCGCGTCATGCGGAGTTTTTTCTGGTATTGCCACAGCTGAAACGGTACGTCGACAGCGGCGATCAGGATCAGGCCGGTGCTGACGACCAGCAGCGAAACGCCACACAATCTGAGCGCACTACCAATCGCTTCCTCAACGGGTTGCCGTCCGAGGGACAGCAAGTCATCGGTTGAAGCCCACAACCAGGCCACTGCGATCGCCGCCACCAGCGAGAATTTTGCAAGCGCCTTGACCAGTTCATTGAGGGCATTCGCGCTGAACACCCGTTTCAGGCCTTTCAGTGGATTCAATCGTTCCGTTTTGAAACTCGCGGCTTTCATACTGAACGACCAGCCACCAATGGCCGTCGCACTAAGAAATACGGCAAGCAGTAACAGGATGCCAAACGGCAACAGGCTGAGCATGCCCTTGCCGGCGATTTCAGCGAACGCCGGTCCCATCAGCAATGGATCGAACACAGCCTCGCGTTCGATCACGAAGCCCTGGCCGAATGCCGCGAGCAGGTCTCTGCCCATTGGCGCCGCCAACAGCAACAGACCACCCGCGCCGGACAACATGACACCCGTCATCGTCAGCTCACGTGACCGGGGTACGTCGCCCTTTTTACGCGCGTCTTCACGACGCTTGGGAGTCGCTTGTTCGGTCTTGTCCTGTTGTGCTTCGTCTGCCACTTCGGTCTGTCGTCCTCAGGTCAAATCAGTTTTCAAGCAGTGATGAAATCGCTGAAATCGAGAGCGTCAGAAAACTCGAGACGTTCTCGACCAGTACGCCCATGTTTAGAAAAATGACCGCGAATCCCAATAACATCGCAACGGGAAAGCCAACCGCGAACAGGTTCAGCGTCGGTGCCGCCCGGCTCATGACCCCGAAGGAGAGATTCACGACCAACAGCGCCGTTATTGCCGGCAAGGCGATTTTCAGTCCGAACACGAACAGGTTTGACGTCCATGCGAGCAGTTCCTCGAGGATCGGCACGGTCAGGCCCTGCTCCGCCATTGGCCAGGCCTGGAAGCTCATCGCCAGCAACTGGATCATTGCCAGATGGCCATCCAGTGCCAGGAATATCAGCATGCCGAGCATCATGAACAATTGGCCCAGTACCGGAACGCTGACTCCGCGGGCCCGATCCAGGAACACTGCAAAACCAAGACCCATGCTCATGCCGATCACCTGTCCGCCGAGCGCGATCGCGTCGAAGACAAGCTGCACTAAGAATCCCATCACGACGCCAATCCCGATCTCCTGAGTCATCGTGACCAGACCCGCCGCACTCAACACATCCTGCGTCGCTGTAGCGGGCACGTTGGGGGCGATGACGATCGTCAATACAACGGCCAGCAACAACCGGATCCGTAGCGGAACGAAGCTTCCGCCCACCAGCGGCATCACCATCAGGAAGGCACCAATCCGCACGAACGGCCAGATGTACGTCGAGAGCGTTTCGATCAGTGGTCCTATTGCGATTTCGATATTCATTTTCGTAGTTCACTAACATTTCGAATCCTTTCCCGTAATTACGAGATGAGGGCAGGAATTTGCTCCATTAACTGGCGCGTGTAGTTGACGATGATGCTGAGCATCCAGGGTCCGGCTGCAATCAGCGCCAGCACCAGGACCAGGAGTTTCGGAATGAAGCTCAACGTCATTTCATTAATCTGTGTGGCCGCCTGAAACATGCCAACCAGCAAACCGACGGCGAGTGCGGACAGCAACAGTGGCGATGCGATCATCATCGTCACCCAAAGGGCCTGCTGTCCGATTGTCGTTACCATTTCCGGTGTCATCGCGTCGTCCTAGGTGTAAAAGCTGGAGGCAAGCGTGCCGAGCAACAGCGCCCAGCCATCGACAAGTACAAACAGCATGATTTTGAACGGCAGTGAAATCAGCATCGGCGACAGCATCATCATGCCCATCGACATCAAGACGCTGGAAACGACCAGGTCGATGACGAGAAACGGAATAAAGATCAGGAAGCCGATCTGGAAAGCTGTTTTCAGTTCGCTGACCATGAAGCTCGGCACAATGATCGACAACGGTGCCTGGTCTACCGAGGTGATATCAGTCGCGCCCGCAATCGATGCAAACAGGTGCAGATCGCTTTCTCGTGTTTGCGACAGCATGAACTTGCGTAACGGTTCGATGCCTGTCGTGAAGGCTTCGCCCGCCGACATCTGGCCGTTGATATAGGGCTGTGCCGCCAGCTCGTTGATCTCGCTGATGACCGGCGACATGATGAAGAACGTCAGGAACAAGGCGATGCCCAGCAACACCTGGTTCGGTGGCGTCTGCGCGGTTCCCAGTGCCTGGCGAAGTATCGACAGGACAATGATGATGCGAATAAAGGCGCTGGTTGAGAGCACGATGGCCGGCAACAGTGTCAGCAGCGTCATCAGCACCAGGATCTGGATGCTCAATGTGTAGCTCTGCCCCTCTGTGGCTTCGCCGGCCAGTGCCAGCGGCGCTGTTTGTGCGTCGGCGGTGGTGCAAACGAACAACAGCAGGAACACGGCGACCAGGAACTTCATTTACGAAGCTCCCTTACGGCTGACTTGAGGCGCGCGGAAAAGCCTTCGCCGGATCGAGGCGCTGCCGGAATGGCAACAGGACTGTTGAATACGTGCAGCGTTTGCACCGACGTTGATGTCATGCCGATCAGTAACTGCTGATCTGCGATCTCGACAACCATCAGGCGCTCTTTCGGGCCGAGCGCACGCGTTGCGACGACATTGATCAGTTCGCTGTGCCCGCTTCCGGCGAGGCGCGAACGGGAATAGAACCAGCCAAGTAGTAGTATGGCAGCGACGACGATGACCATGCTGATACCCATGCCCAGCAGTTCACCGCCGCCTACAACCGGCGCCACGGTGGTCACGGCCTTGTCTGCAATCATTGCGGATTCAGTTGTCATGGCAATACCGACTAGTGAAGCTGCTCGATGCGATCGGCCGGACTTACAACGTCGGTCAATCGCACACCGTACTGGTCGTCAACGATGACAATTTCACCGTGGGCAATCAGCGTGCCGTTAACCAGGACGTCCATCGGTTGCCCGGCATCCTGGTCAAGTGCGATGACGGAACCCTCAACCAGCGACACAAGGTCGCGAATTGAAATGTCAGTCGAACCAACGCGCAAAGACACTTCGACGGGAATATCCAGCACCAGGTCCAGATTCACGTCGGATCGATCGCCGCCCGCGGCTTTCTGTCCCTTACTGAGTTCATCAGGTGAATACTGTGGGCTCGCCTGCCCTTGGGTGGCTGCCTCGTTGTTTTCGTTGCCGGACTTCGGCGTTTCATTTTCCATGGGTGAACGTCCTTCGTTTTACTTTGAGTTAGCAGGCGTGGACCCGGCTTCGGGTTCCAGCCATTGCGTCGCTTCGATCGCGTGACGACCGTCATGGACGCCAAACCGACCTTCGAGAATGGGCACATGACGTGCGTACAGCGTGCTTTTTTGCGGATTGCTGATCGAAATGACATCGCCGGGCTTGAGGTCCGCAATGGCACCCAGTGTCATTGGGGTTTTGCCGACGCTGGATGAAATACTGACGATCGAATCGACAACCCGGGCGCGAATCGATTTTTCCCAGCGGGCGTCTTCGGCGACATCGCGCTCACGTTTCTGACCGTCAAAGACGGGGACCAGCGATGCAATGGTGTTCTGCGGCCAGATGATATGAAACGTCTGCTCCTTGTCGCCGACCTTGAGGCTGAATTCAGCCGCAATGACCCTGTCGCCGCCATCGACGCAATCCATCACACCGGAACTCAGGTGCGACGTGACAATTTCGTGCTTGAACTCCGCAATTGGCCGCCAGACTTCGCCGATGACACCAATGGCCGCACGACAAAACAGCGTGGCCACGTTGACTTCGCCTGGAGTAAAGAAGTCGACGTCCTGCTGAGACGGATCGTTGCCTGCACCGCCATAAAACGTTTCGACCAATGTCTCGACGAGTGCTGCGTCGAGACTGATCAGCCCGGAGCCCTGCAATGGTTTGGGCGCAAATTCAATTAGCAACGCGAGCTTCTGGTGGCGCTCACCGAATTCACTGTAGGTGCAGGTGTCGATATGGTCGAAAGTAACGTCGCACTCGGTGTTCAACAGCACCTCGATGTGCTTGCCAATCTTGGCGGCAAACTGTCGATTGAGATTCTGCAATCTCGGATAGCTGTTGGTTACAATGCGAAACCGCGGGCCAACCTCGAAGTCTGTGACCGACGCATATGAAGGACCATTGCTCGAATGGACCTCGATTTCGCCGCTCGACATGCCGTCAAGCAATGCGCCTTTTTCATCATCGGTCAAAACCGGGTCGCTGCTGTTTTCGTCAGTCATCGCGTTGCCTACTGGATGACCAGGGCGGTGAAATACACAGCCTCAACACCGGGCTTGCCGATCTGCTGGGTCATGACGCTCTGAATTTCCTTCAGACCGTCCGCCAGCATTTTCTTCTTGCCGTCCTGGGTTGATACTTCGTCGTAAATTGCACCGCTGTAAAGCAGGATCAGCGCGTTACGGATAACCGGCGTGTGCTCGCGAACAGCGTTGATCACGCTTTGCTCACGCGCCATGACTTCCATCGTGATCTGCATGAAATGCGATGCGCCGCTGGAGTCCTTGAAATTGACGACCAGTGGCGGATGCAGGCTGGTGTAAAGTGCCGGCTCTTTCGACACAGCGACGTCTTCGGCCACCACCTCTTCCGCCGCTGGCTCGTCGCTGCTCATGAAAGTCTTTCCTGCGAAAACGCCGCCGCCGACCAGTGCCAGCGCGCCGACGCCAATCAGCAGCTTTTTCATCAAGCCGCCTTTGGGTGCTTCTGCCCCTTCGGCGATTTCGGTTTCTGTCGCTTCTTCAGCCATCACTTGCTCCAATGTGTCCTGCCTTGGATAATGCAAGTGCCGTGCCAAGCACGATTGGCGCGTTATTAGTTGTTATTTTTCAATAATTTACGACCTACCTTCAAGCCAGTCAGGAGCGTCGGTGTGTCGGATTTTTGACGTATCAGGCGAAGGTATCCAGCAGCTTGCTGCTGGTGACGGATTTCCGTCGCTCGGCAAGCTCCACTTCTGCGGCATCGTCCTGCGCGTCAGTGGCAATGCCGCCCCTGCTACCGGCAAGGAATTCCCGGTCGGCCTTGCCGTCGGCGACACCCTGGTCACTCACGTCGGCCTGCCCGAGTGACAGGCCACTGTCGGCGAGCATCTCGCGAAGCCGTGGCAGTGCCTGCTCGATCGCCTCGCGGGTTACCGCGTGTTGTGCATGAAACGAGACATGGGCGGCGCCTTCTTCAACGCTGATACGAACGCGCAGCGGTCCGAGATCGGCCGGCGTTAACTTGATTTCGGCGGTCTTGAGCTGGTTGCCACTCATCATCAAAACGCGTTCGCCAAGCTTGTCACCCCATGCGGCGTCGCGGACGGGCGTGGTGATCGTGTCCGTCAACAGGTCAGTGCGGTTTTGTGCGGCATCGATACTGAACTGCGACAGGGTCGCAGGCAGGTGTGTCGCTGTCGCATTGTGAATCGAAGACGTCGCGGCTACCCGCGTGTCCGGGCGCTGCAAGGTCTCCAGTGCGGACCCGGTAACGCCGGGCGCCGGGAGCCTTGCTCCCGCCAATGCGTCACTCAGTTTGACCGTCGCATCGTCAACCGGAACAACAACGGGCTTCGCTGCCTCGATTGTCATTTGCGGTGCCTTGTCCCGTAACAGGCTTTCAGCAAGAGACTGTACAACAGGCGCTTCAACGCCCTCTGCCATGGCGCCAGCAGCAGTTGCAGGAGCGCTCGCAACCTGCGCCTGGGCTGCCAGCGTAGCGGCGAGACGATTTTGCAGCGCAGCCTGTGGATTGCGCTCAAGTGAAATCGCCTGCGGCATGGCGTCCTGAGCCTTGGCACTCGGTTCCGGTTTCCCGGTAACCACCGTTGGCAGTTGTTCAACCGGCAGCAGCGTGACCTGGGCTGGGTCGATCATCGGATTTCTTGCCGGCGAATACGGCACCGCGAGCTCGACATTCAATGCCGGGATTTCTGCCCGGTGCTCATCGACGTCGCGGCGATTCGCGATCGCGGACATGTCGATGTCGGATTGCGGTTCAGTCTCACTCGCTAGCTGCGGTGGCTCGAAAAGCGGCAAACCATTGCCGTCTTCCGGCAAGGTTTCGCCGCTGACCGAGGCTTGTACCGGCTGGATATCCGACTGTGCGGCCATCAGCGAGGCAAACGACAGCGGCTTGCCGTCACCCGTCGAGCGGCCGTTGACCGGAATGCCACTGGGTTCAATCGCTCCGTCGAGCGGTGTACGCAGCGCTGTAAGTTGCAAATTCAACGTCGCAAGCATGCGGTGTCCTTGTTGGTTGTGTAATCCCTGTCTCTGTTAGAGCAAGATGTGTGCCAGCTTTCAGCTGTCGCCGGATTTCACGATCGACACCTGGCGACCCGGCAGATCGTCCAGCTGCTTTTGTTCCAGCCGACTTGCGTAAACAGCTTCGCGCTGGTGGCATTTCTCGAGTACCCGTTCCAGCGATTCGAGTTTTTGTCGTTTCACCATCCAGCGCCGTCGGTGCATTTCCAGGTTCTGTTCGCATTCGCGAATGACCTGTTGTTGGGTGCGGGTCGCCTGGTCCAGTCGTTGAATAAACGTCTGATAGTCCTTCCAGTGGGCGGAGCTCATGCCCGCTGCGACCGGCGCCTTGCTGTTGTAGCCGCGTTGATACGCGTTCAGTTCCTTCAGGCGCTCCAATTGCTGGTTTAAAGCTCGCTGCGATCGTCCTGTCTGTTCGCTGAAACGGCGCTCTTCCGACGCGGCGATTGACACGACCTTGCTGATCTTTGCGATCTTGCGTTTCATTGCCGCGTCTCGTCGTCAGCATCCGCGGCATCAACCGCGTTAAAAAGCTCGCGCAAACCGGCGAGACTGGTTTTCGCATCGATCTTCTGGTTCTGGTGTTGCCGCAGGAATTCGATAATCGAAGGCCACAATGCAATGGCTTCATCCAACTGCGGATTCGAGCCCGGCTGGTACGCGCCCACTGCCACAAGGTCACGATTTTCCTGGTAGGTTGAATAGACCTGGCGGAAGCGCGCAACAAGCCGCTGCTGGCTGTCGCTCGCAAACTGATTCATCGCCCGACTGATGGACGATTCAACGTCGACCGCCGGGTAGATTCCTGCGTCTGCCATCGTGCGGGACAGCACAATATGACCATCGAGGATTGCACGCGACGCATCGACGATAGGATCGTTCGGATCGTCGCCTTCGGCCAGTACCGTGTAGATTGCCGTAATCGAGCCGCTGCCACTCGAGCCATTCCCGGCACGCTCGACCAGTTGCGGCAACTTGGCAAACACCGATGGCGGATATCCCTTGGTCGCGGGCGGCTCACCGATGGCCAGAGCAATCTCGCGTTGTGCTTGTGCAAAGCGCGTCAATGAATCCATCAAGAGCAACACGTTCTTGCCCTGGTCGCGGAAATATTCTGCAACGGCGGTCGACAGCCACGCGCCATGCAATCGCATCAGCGGCGTCTCGTCTGCCGGCGTCGCAATCACCACCGAGCGTTTCAGCCCTTCAGCACCCAGCGAGTGATCGATGAACTCCTTGACCTCGCGACCACGCTCGCCGACGAGACCAACGACAACGACATCGGCTTCCGTGTTGCGGGTCATCATGCTCAACAGCATACTCTTGCCGACACCACTGCCCGCGAACAAGCCAAGCCGCTGCCCTCGACCAACGGATAATAGGGAATTGATCGAGCGGACACCGACATCGAGTTGCGTCCGGATGGGCTGGCGCTGCAAGGGATTGATTGGCTGCCCCATCAGCGGAACGCTCTGACCGCGGGCCAGTGGCTTGCCGCCGTCAAGTGGCCGGCCCCGTCCATCCAGCACTCGCCCAAGCAAGTCGTCACTAACGACAACAGCGGGGGATTCGGCTACAGGGATAACACGCGCGTTCGGTACGACACCACGCATGTCGCTGATGGGCATCAGGAAAAGTCGCTCGCCCGAAAAACCGACAACTTCGGTTTCGACGTGACGTCCGTCAGAGGCGACGACGTCGCAGCGACCGCCCAGGGCTGCGTGACAGCCCTCTGCCTCCATCGCGAGCCCGACAGTACGACGCAATACGCCTTCGACCACCATTTCGGGCGATTGATCGCAAGCGCGATCGACATACGGTCCCAGTCGTAACGCTCGCTCAAGGTTGCGATCGGGACCCGGGCCAGCATGAACAATAACGGGTTCTGTCATTGTTCACGCTCGTCGCCGAGGCATCGACTGATAACGGCATGCAAGCGGGATTCCGCGCTGGCATCAATTTGTGAATTTTCCGTGGTCACGCGGCAACCGCCGTGACTCGCCAGCGGGTCTTCGACAATCGTCCATGCCGGTTCGTTGTCCGCTGGCCGTAACATCTCGCGCACCAGCGCCGCGTCGTCCGGATGCAGGTGCACTTTTACCGAGCGACTCGCTATCGGCAGCGCCTGAATGGCTTCGCGAACAACACCGATGACGTGCGACGGGTTGATCTTGATTTCGCGTCGAAACAGCTGCTTGAGCAGGGCAGTCGTCAGCTCCAGCAGCTGCTTTTCGACTGACTCGTCGAGTTCATCAAACGGATGACTGAGCGCACGCAACAGTTCATCAAAGCGGGCAGCGCGGTGCAGAACGGCTTGTTCGCCCGCGGCGACACCGTCGGCATGACCTTTTTGCCAGGCCTCATCGTAGGCGTCTTTCTGCAATTCCTGCAGGCGGCCGGCTGTCAGGTAACCTTTGCCGTCGGAGCCATCAATTGCAGGGACATCCCAGCGCTGCGCGGTCTTGACTGCTGCCTCGTCAGACATATTCCTCGCCGCCCTGTCCCAGGTTGATATCGCCAGCATCGGCAAGGCGTCGCGCTACATCCAGAATTTCCTTTTGCGCGGTTTCGACATCGCTCAACTTGATCGGGCCTTTGGCGTCCATGTCTTCACGCAGCAAGGTTGCCGCGCGCTTTGACATGTTGCCGAGAATCTTGTCGCTGATTTCCGGGTCACAGCCTTTCAGGGCAACGACCAGCAAGTCGTTTGAAATTTCCCGAAGCAGCGCCTGAATGCCGCGATCGTCAACCTCAAGCAGGGTATCGAATACGAACATCATGTCTTCGATGCGCTGCGACAGCTCGGCGTTTCGTTCCTTGATTTCGTTCAACAGGGCTTCGCCCCGCTCTGGCTTCAGCGCGTTGACTATAGCCGCCGCAACTTTGTCGCCACCAACTTTGCGCGTGGCGCCGCGACTGGTGTTTGCCGACTTGTTTGCAATCAGGTTTTCGATCTCTGCCAGCGCGCTTTGCTGTATGTCCGTCAGGCGAGCGACGCGCATGACGATATCCGAGCGCATCTCAACCGGCAGCTTTTCGATGACTTCCGCGGCCTGCGTATTGTCCAGGTAGGCCAGTACAATGGCGATGATTTGCGGATGCTCGTCCTGGATGATGTCGATGACTTCGCGCGAGCTCATCCACTTCAACGCCTCCAGCCCCTTTGCGTCGTCGCCGCTGACAATACGTTCGAGGAAGGCATTGGCTTTGGTGGCACCAAATGCATTACCGAGAAGTTTGCGGACGTAGTTTTCCGTGTCGACACCGAGGGCCGTCTGGTCTTCGACATCGACAATAAAAACATCGAGCACCTGGTCCGCATCGTTTCTACTGACACTCTTGAGCGTCGCCATTGCGGTACCGAGTTTTTGTACCTCGCTGGTTTCCATGAACTTGAGGACCTCGGCCGCTTCATTTTCACCGAGGGTCATCAACAACAGTGCGGCCTTTTCGGTACCGCTCATTTCCCTGGCCGGACTAGTCATCTGCACTCACCCATTTCTTGACAACCTGGGCGACTCGCGCCGGGTCGTGTCCGGTAATATTCTTCGCTGCGGCCACTTTCTCTTCGTAGTTGGGCAGTGGCGCGGCACCTGCGCCGCCGGCCAGTTGTGGTGTGCCGAAGCCACCGGAGTACTTGCCGCCACCAGAGATGTATTCGCCGGCGACCGGCGTTCCGCCGCTAACCACTCCACGCAACATCGGTCGAATGACGCCGAATGCAATGGCCAGTGCGACGATCGCGCCTAACACCTGCTTGATAGACTCGCGAAAAATCGGCTTTTCCCAGAACGAGGGTGGCGGCGCTTCGGCAACTTCCTCAACTTGCAAGAATGCTTCGCTCAGCACGACGACGGTGTCGCCGCGCGACTCGCTGAATCCGACAGCTTCTTTAACCAGTGCCGTGTACCGTTCAATATTCACGTCGCTGATGCTCGCCTGGCCGCCGTCCTCCGAGATTGGCGAATCATCGACCAGTACTGCGACCGATAGTTTTCGGATGGCACCGGATTGAGGTCGCGTATGTCGAATCGTTCGGTCGACCTCATAGTTTCGCGTGCTGCTGCGCGACAGGTTTTGTGGCTCGAGTTGTTCCGCCTCGGACGAAATTGCGGTACTCGCCGCGGCCTGTTGCTGGGCTGATGCGGCATCGACGGGTGGCTGGTTGCTCAACGCGCCGGGTATGCCGCCCGCCAGTGCGCCCAGGGCACTGGTCTGGTCTTCGTTAATCTGTTCGCTGCGTACCACCGACCGTCCCGGGTCGAATGACTCGCGTGTTTCCTCGACGTAAGTGAAATCAATGTCGGCGACGACCTCGGCTCGAACGCGGCCGGCGCCAAGCAATGGCGTCAGCAAATCTTCAATGCGGCGTTTGTAGGTTTCTTCGAGTTGTCGCGAATACTTGTATTGCGTCGCCGCCATCGCATCCGCTGGCTGATCCGTTCCAGAGCTCAGCAAGCGTCCGTTCTGATCAATCAGCGTGACATCGCTGGCAACCAGGTTCGGTACGCTGGATGCGACCAGGTGCACAATGGACGATGCCTGGTCAGCCTCCAGGAGTCGGCCGCGATAGAGATGCAACAATACCGAAGCACTGGCATTTTTACTGTCGCGAATGAAGGCCGTTTGCTTCGGCAAGGCAAGATGGACGCGGGCCTCGCGAACGGCGCCCAGCGACGAAATCGTGCGTGCCAGTTCAGCTTCAAGTGCATGTTGGTAGCGGGCGCTTTCCATGAACTGACTGACGCCGAAACTGGACTGTTCCTGCATCATGTCCATGCCAGCCGATGAGCTTTGCGGCAATCCCTGCGAGGCTAGTTGCAAGCGTGCATCGTGTACGCGATTCTCCGCGACGAGGATACTGCCGTCCGCATTGAGTTTGTACTTTATCTCCGATGCCTTCAAAGCCTCGGCGACCTGGGCAGCCTCCTGAGTGTCCAGGTCTGCATACAACGGCGCATACGCAGGTGACTGCGACCACAGCACGACGGCAAAACCGGCAGCGACGGCTGCCGCGACCCCGATCAGCAGCACGACCTGCCGCACGGCGGGAATGTGCAGGACGCCCGCCAGGCTCAAGTGGCTCGACGGTACAACGCTTGACTCGATTACAGTTCCTTTATCCATGACTTCCTATGCGTTCCTTGTTTTCATAAATGACCGCGTGACTTTGATCACACCGGCATATTCATAATGTCCTGGTAGGCTGTGACCAGTTTGTTGCGAACTTCGGTTACCGCGCGAAACGAAAGATCGGCTTTCTGTCCAGCGATCATGACCTCGGCAAGACTCTTGTTGCTGGTGCCATTCTCGAAGCCGGTTTTCATCGCGGCGGCCTGCTGCTGAACTTCGTTGACCGCATTCAGCGATGCCTTCAGCAGATCGTTGAAGCCCGATTTCGGTGCTTCAAGGTTTGGTTGAATCGGTTGCAGTTCTTTGCCGAGGGTTCGAATCTGACCGAGTAACTGGGTTGCACTGATCTCATTCATGAGCTTTCTCCCGGAATGGCCAATCCATCTGCGCGCATACGCGCCAATTTGTAACGCAGTGAGCGAGCGCTGATGCCCAGCGCTTTCGCAACGTCCGCACGCTTGCCGTCATGGGCGAGCAGCGCTTCGTGAATCAGTTGAAATTCCCTGCTTCTCAGACCTTCGCCCAGGTCACCGTCATTTGCCCCGGGGCCGGGCTGGGACTCAAACACCAGGTCCGAGGCCGCAAGTTCAGGCCCGCTGTGGAGTATCAGGGACCGTTGGATGACGTTTTCCAGTTCGCGTACGTTGCCCGGCCAGCTGTGGCGCAGCAATGCATCACGCGCGCAATCCGACAGGCTTGCCACTCGATCGCTGTGCCGCTCGAGTGCCATCTCGGCCAACGGCAGGATATCGTCACGGCGCTCCGCGAGAGGCTTCAAGTGCAACGGAAAGACATTCAGTCGGTAGTAAAGATCTTCTCGAAACTTGCCATCGCGCACGTAAGCCCGCAGATCCCGGTTCGTCGTTGCAAGGACTCGCACATCGAGCGGGATAATCTTGCGGCCACCGATGCGCTCCACTTCTTTCTCCTGGATTACCCGCAATAATTTCGCCTGCAGGCCAATATCCATCTCGGAGATTTCGTCGAGCAACAAGGTGCCGCCGGACGCCTGTTCGAACTTGCCGGGATGCGCGGTCGTGGCGCCGGTAAATGCGCCCTTTTCGTATCCAAACAGCACTGCTTCGAGCATGGTTTCGGGTATTGCCGCACAATTGATCGCAACGAACGGCTGATCCTTGCGCGGCGATTGTTCATGAATGTAACGCGCGAACACTTCCTTTCCGGAGCCTGACGGGCCGCTGATCGTCACGGTGACATCAGTACTCGCAACACGTTTCGCAATCTGCAGCAATTCAACGGTGGCCGCATCGGCAGCAATCGGTGTGTCGCCCTTGTCGGATGATTTCAGGTATTTGTCGACGATCGCCTTGAGTTCTTTCGCCTCAAAGGGCTTTACCAGGTAGTCCGATGCGCCGCTTCGCATGACATCAACCGCATTCCGGATCGTGCCATGGGCTGACATCATGACTGCGGGCAAAGTCGGGTGCTGCTCACGAATCTTGCTGAGCAGCGTCATGCCGTCCATTGGTTCCATTTGCCAGTCTGTTACCACCAGCCCAATTGCCGAACTGTCGATAATTTCCAGCGCGGTCGCGCCATTGTCCGCCGTAAATACCGGTTGCTCGTCACTTGCGAGCGTGTCGAACAGCGCTGCGCGCAGATTGGCATCGTCTTCGACGATCAATACAGCTGATCGAGTCATTGCGCCGCCCCTTGTTGCCGGCTACCCGGAATTCGAATCGTAAAACTGCTACCGCGTTCCGAAGTGCTGACTGAAATCTCGCCGTCGTGAGCTGCGACAACCGCTTTGACGACTGACAGTCCGAGACCGGTCCCTTGTGGCCGGGTCGTGAAAAATGCGTCGAACAGACGCGGCTGAACGTCAAGCGGAATTCCGGGACCGTCGTCGGTCACACACAGGTGAACGTCGTCGCCGAAGCGATGTCCGTGCAGCAGTATATTCGCGCCCTGACTGCAAGCCTGGTCGGCATTGGTCACCAGGTTGAGCAAGGCACCTTTCAATGCGTCCTTGTTGGCGACAACGTTCAGATTTTCGTCCGTCACCGACAGTCGCAGCCTGGTGTTGTTGCCGAGTTGTCCATCAATGCTTTCGCACACTTCGTCAAACAGGCCCAGCACGTTGACCGGCACGCGGTCGGCACGCGCGTCGGCGGCAAACCCGAGCATGTCGTTGACCATGCGTTTAAGGTCATTCAGGCGCAGCAAGATCTTGCTGGCGATACGTGCCTGGCGAGGATTCGAGGTGTCGAGTTGACCTGCATACAAGATGGCCGATGCCAGGGGTGTGCGAACCTGGTGTGCAAACTCCGCCGTCATTTCGCCAATCGCACTAAGGCGTTCATTCTGTTGCGGCAATTTGGCGATACGCCGACGGCCGGTTTCGAGCAGCCTCGACTGATGGCTGAAGATCTCGAAAGCCTCGTGCAATTGCTCGACGTTGTGTGACGATGTGGCCAATACGGCGCTCCTGCGATTATTCGTTCATGACTGCATGAATAACTGCAAGTTACATGCCAAAGACACTTTTCTTTATTTATTAAGCACTTAGCTGATATCCGGCCATCGCAATAGCGTCAAAAACCTGACGGGCTGGCGGGTCTGCCGGAAAGCCGGCGTTGCGAAGAGCAGGGACTGGCGCGCCGAGAACCGGACGCGGGCCGACTAAACGGCGATATTGTACTTGCCGATCTTCTCGACCAGCGTGGTGCGCTGCATGGACAGCAGTCGTGCGGCTTTCGCGACAACACCATCGGACGCCTGCATCGCCTGTCCGATCAAGTCCTGTTCGACCTGTTGCAGCTTTTCTTTCAGGTTGGCCTCGGTCAGCTGCATCGCCTCACAAACCGTGTTGATCTCGGCAACGGGCGTTGACATCGTGTCGCGATACTTGGCCGGCAAGTCCGAAACATCAATCTTGCCCTCGGGCTTGATAATCGCGAGCCGCTCAACCAGGTTGCTGAGTTCGCGAATATTGCCCGGCCAGGGGTAATTGGCGAGGACTTTGACTGCGGCGGGCGTGACCCGCAAGTCGGTGCCAGCCTCCGCATCGTGCGAGACAAACAGCTCGTTCAGCAGCTGCGGCAAATCCGAGACCCGCTTGTACAGCGGCGGCATCTCGATAGGGAAAACATTCAGTCGGTAGAAAAGATCTTCCCGAAACTCGCCGTCTGCAACGGCTTGCGGCAGATCCCGGTGAGTTGCGGCGACAATGCGGACATTGCATTTCTGTGTTTTGCCGCTGCCAACCCGCTCGAAGGTGCGTTCCTGCAACACGCGCAACAACTTAACTTGCATCGGCAAGCTCATGTCACCGATTTCATCGAGGAACAGCGTACCGCCTTCGGCCAGTTCGAAGCGACCGGTACGCGAGGCAATTGCGCCGGTAAAAGCGCCCTTCTCATGCCCGAACAACTCGCTTTCCAGCAAATCCGGTGGAATCGCGCCGCAGTTCAGCGGCACAAACGGCATGTCAGCGCGATCGGACAGTTCGTGGATGGTCCGTGCAACCAGCTCCTTACCGGTACCGGACTGCCCGGTTACGAGTACATTGGTGTCAAAGTCTGCCACCTGTTCGATGAGCTGCCGAACGCCGTGTATGGATGGTGAACTGCCAGTCAGTCGCTGACGGCGATTCGTGCCCTGGTAGCGTTCGGCACGCTGCAAGAGCCGCAGCAATTGTGAGCGTCGAAGCGGTAGATCGATTGCCCAGCTACGGCCGTCGGCCAACTCGGGCCGGGACTGGATTGCGTCCGGGAAACACAGCATCGGCACCCAATCGCGGTTCAGGTGGTAATTCGAGACCGCGTCAGCGAGCTTGCTAGCATTGCCAAGTGAGCCCACGACAATGGCGATTTCGTCACCGACATTCAGGGTATCGAGGTCGCGATCGCGGCCGGCGACAACGGGTTCGTAATTGAGGAATTTGAGGCAACGGCTGAACTCCGCCGCACGGCGGTCATCCGAATCCAGTATCAATACCTGACCATGAGTTGACTGTTGATCGCTCATGCCTGCCCTCGCTCTTACGTCGTATCATTCGACTGCGTGCAGCATAAACCGTCAAAGCGGCCGGATTTGTGACTGATATCACAAATAGAGACTTATTTAACGTAATCGGGAATCGGGAGCTCGGCGATCCGGCTGGCCATAAGCGCGGGTAGCCAACTGTCCGCGGCGAATATCCGACAGTTTCTCGGCCACCTCGCCGCGGGATACCAGGACCTTGATCTGCAGCCGCTCGAAACACGGGCTAATTCTGACAATCGCCGCCTGCCGCTCTTTGTCCGGAATGTCCAGCAAGACGCTGCGCAAGCGTGCCGCAAGTTGTTCGATGCGACTCCATTCGCCGCTATCCGCCAGTGCCTCCATGCGCGCGACGATGTCCATCGCGTGATCGGCCGGGCTTGCATTTACCGATGCTTGATTTGCAGCCATGATTTGTCCTCCTGACGTATCGTCAATGAATCCTTGTCGCTCGTATCGGCTCAAAGGTTGCTAGGCGCCCGCCCCGGTCGCGGCAATCACTTCCGGATCATCGGCGATCGCATCCCAGGCTTCCTTGAGTTCGTGCATCAAGCCATGAACTTCGTCGAGAATTGACAGGTCATCGTCCAGGTTGGCCTGCAGCAGGCGGCGCATCATGTACGCATATAGCGCGTCGAAATTTTCCGACATTCTCTTGTTCGCCTTGTGATTCAGGCTCACCTGCAAGCCATTGATGACACTGATGGCATCACCGATGGCCTTGCCCTTGCGCTCAACTTCCTGGCGCTCCATGTGACCGCGAGCGAAATTGATGCGACTCAACGCATGCTCCATCATCATCTGTATCAATCGGTGGGGTGACGACTCACCAACAGTGCTGGTCGTACCGATCTGCCGGTATTCTCGTAACGCTTCATTTCCGCTCGTTGTATACATTACCTATCCTTGTGTATTTAGCCGCCGCTATTGCTCGTCGCGCCGGGAAGGTTTGCCAGTTGCTGCGACAAGAAGTTGCTTGTCGTCGAAAGCTGTGCGAGCAACGAGTCGAGCGCATTGAACTGCCGCAACAGTCGCGTCTCAAGTGCCAGCAGTCGATCGTTGAGCGCTTCGCGATCGTCGGTGATGCCATCGATTTGTGCCGTCAGTCCCTGTGTCCGCGATTCAATAATTCCGTCGGACTGCAGGAAGCCGTCGGTCAGGTCGTACAATCGCGTCGCAAAACCGTCGGTCGTTGAGAAGAGTTGCCCGAATTTGACGAAGTCATCGGCCAGCACTTCGCTCAGGCGAGTATCGTTGACCGCCAGTTTGCCATCGAGTTGCAATTCAATGCCGACTTCGCTCAACGTGGAAAACGATGCATCGAGGTCGTTGACGGCTGTGCTCATCTCGCGTCGTATCTGGTCGCGAATTCCGCGGATGGTCGAATCGCCAAGCAAGGGTGCCGCCTGTGCGCTTTCCGAACTGTAGGCGGTCAGCGAATCAATGGTCGTAATCATGTCGTTGTAGGCGGACACAAATTCTTCGACCAGTGTCTTGGTGGCGCTGGTGTCGTTCGCAACCCGCAGTGATTCGCTGCTGCCGCCAGTATCACTGAAAATTGAAATAGTCACGCCCTCTACCGCACCAGTGATGGTATTGCTCGAACTCATCACGTCAAGGCCGTCGATGCGTATCAAGGCATCCTGGGCTGGAATCGATTCCGTCATCGAAACAAGGCCGTTCGCCGGATCGTATTCGAGCGCGGCCAGGCCGCCATCGCCGCCTGCCTGCGTGACCGTCAGCGTGTTCTCGGCGCCGGTTCCGTCAGCCGTGAGAATAAGGTAGCTACCGCTGTCGGCGTTGACGACGGTTGCCGAAACGCCCGGGTTGCTGGTCGATGAATTTATTGCATCGCGAATTCCCGCGAGCGTGTTGTTCTCGGTCGTTATATTAAGAATCATTCTTGACGCACCGACATCAATGGTCAGTGTGCCAACGCCGACGGCCGCGTCGGCACCAGTAAATGCACCGGACGTCAGCTTTTGTGAGGTTGCCGTTTGCACGACTTCAATCGCGTACTGAGCCGGTACGGCATCCGTATCGGCAGTGACGCTGAACACGTCTTCGTTGCTGGACGTTGCTTTACGCACCAGGAGCTTTTCAGGCGATTTCATCGCCTCCAGTTTGTCGCGAACGCCGGACAACGAGGATTTCAGGCTGCCGAAGGCCGACAGTTTCGCCTGCGCCTTGCTTTCTTTCAGCGTAAGCCTGGTTTCCAAGGGTTGACCCTCCGCAGCGACAAGCTGCTGTACGATTCCGCCAATATCCAGGCCGGATCCGATTCCCGATGAAATAATACTTGCCATAGCTCAGTCTCGATTTGCCTTTGTTGAGGTTCTACAGGTTCCTGAGTTACAAGATCCATGCCAGATTTCCTCGCCTCGCTAGCCGTTCGACCACCTAGACCTGGTTGTCGTAGAGCCTCAGGGCCACTTCGCCCAGTTCCGAAACGTAGGTTTTGGCGTTCTCGGGTGGAATTTGCCGAACAATCTCGCCTGTCTCGCGATCCAGCACCTGGATCACCGAGCGGCCGCTTTCCATATCCACCCTGAATCGCAGGTCGCGACCAATTGTCTGGCTGGCGATATTTAGCTCTCGGGCAAGACCTTCGAGGTCCGGTTTCGGCGGCTCCGGCAATTTATTGCCGCTTTTCGCCTCGCTGTTGCCACCCTGCGCCTTGACTGGCGCGGGACTCAACACCGCATACGAACCCGTTCGTGCGGAGACTTGATTTATGTCCTGAGAAGACATGCAAATTCCCCTTTGACCTTAGATCCCATTGGGAGGCGGCATCCCTGCCGCCTCCCGTCGGGGGGTTATCTCATCGCTTACTGCAGCAGACTCAAGGCAAGCTGAGGCTGAGCATTTGCCTGGGACAGTACGGCAACGCCGGCCTGTTGCAGGATCTGTGCTTTCGTCAGCGCTGCTGTTTCTGCAGCGAAATCAGCATCCTGAATCCGGCTGCGTGAAGCAGACAGGTTCTCGGATACCGCTTGCAGATTGGCAATCGTTGATTCGAAGCGGTTCTGGATTGCACCGAAGCTTGAGCGCAGGTCGCTAACAACGGTGAGTGCAGAATCGATTCGGTTCATGGCCGCTTCAGAATTCGCGACGCTCAGTACATCAACGCCGTCGAGTGTGCCGGAGTCCTTGGCGATCGTTGCTGCCTGACCGACGTCGGCGAACTGGCCGGTCATCGTGATGTTGTCAGAGGCAGACATGGTGATCGTGCCGCGAACAACGCCTTCCGAGGCTGTCGCAATGCCGGTACCGGTCAAGGTTGCACCCGTTCCCTGGGTCAGCACTTCGGTGATGTCGGTGTTACGACCGTCGACCGAGGTGAACGTCAGGTCTGTACCACTAACCGACGCGGATACACCCGTCTGTGATGAGAACAAGTTCACCTGCGCAGCAACGTCAGACGCTGTCAGAGACCCACCAGCGGCGATATTGTCGCTACCGCTGAAAATTGCGGTACCGTTAATCGTCAGGTTGTAGGTACTCGTCGCGGCGGCTGATGCGACCGTGCTGAATGTTCCTGCGTGCAAGTTATTCGCCGTTGCAGTCAAACCTGCAACACCGGCATCATTAATCGCACGAACTTTCGAGTAAGCACTGTCCGCTTCCTGGCCGTTCAGCGAGCCTGCGACCGAGGCGCCGACACTAACAGCCGAGCCTGTTCCAACTGCGATCGTGAGACCGTTGTCGGTCAGGGCGTTCGCCGTAACTGCAGTACCGACTGCACTCGCAATCTGTCCAATCTGGCTGGACCGCATACCCGTTGTCAGGTTGACGGAAATCGTTTCACCGACGTTCGCTCCAACCTGGAACTGTGCGCTGCCGAACGTGCCATCGAGAACTTTTCGGCCGTTAAACGACGTCTGGCTCGCAATACGCTCAACCTCGGCGATTCGCTGCTGTACTTCAGCGTTCAGTGCAGCGCGGTCAGAACCGGAGTTCGTCGCGTTCGCTGACTGCACCGCCAATTCACGAATACGTTGCAGGTTGTTGGTCAGTTCGCCCAACGCACTTTCTGCGGTTTGCGCCAGAGAGATACCGTCACTTGCGTTTCGGACTGCCTGATCAATGCCGCGGATCTGTGTAGTGAAGCGCTCGGAAATTGCAAGTCCTGCCGCGTCGTCCTTCGCACTGTTAATTCGCAGGCCAGTAGACAGCCGTTCCAAAGACTGATTTAGCAAACCTTGCGAACGATTCAAATTACGTTGCGCATTAAGCGATGCAACGTTGGTATTAATCGTCTGTGCCATTTTAAAACTCCTGTTAATCAAAAAGTCCGGTCTGCTAAAGCTGCCGGAAGTCATTTACGGCCACGAAATCCATTCAAGACCACCGTTCGAGTAGGTTATCGGTCGGCTGAGACAGAACTTTAGGATTGTTGGAGCGCTGCGATAGATTTTCCCGAGCGGGCACCGGCAGCGGTTCGCCGAACTTTAACGGCAATGTCAAAACTTGTGACACATCGCACTAAAATTCAGTGCAATCGATAGGCGCTGCTAGAAATAATTGAACAACGACAGGGACTGCGTGCGAATAAAGGATTGCTGCGCGGCCTCGAGCGTTGTCGTTTCCAAACTGAGCCGGGAGATGGCTTCGGCATAATCGAGGTCCTCGATACTTGCGAGCGTTTCCTGGTAGGACAAGGCGAATGCGCCGTTATTGTCGATCTGGCTCTCGATTGATGAGAGCCTTGATCCGACTTGCGTGCGGACATCGAGAATATTGCCGATTGCCTGGTCGAGATTCAGGAGCCCCATATTGATGCCGTTGCTTTGCGTAGCACGCATCGGGTCATTCGATACGCCCAGCTCAACGGCTGCAATGATCTGGTTGACGGTTGCGAACATATCCTGTTTTTGGCTGGGTGCCAGGTAAAACTCGTCGCCGCCCTGTGGCGCGCCGTTTAGCGAAAATTCGGCGCCATTGAAGGCAATTGTGCCGCCTGGCTCGAAAGTGCCGGTTGAAATGACGGCTGCAGAAGAATCCAGCACTTCGTAATTATCCGCATCAATGAAGCGAATCGTGTACTGGTCAGGCGTCCAGGCCGTCGGGTCCGTCAGGCTACTCGCGCCGATGACCCCCGTCCCGGTATTCGCCCCGCTGTTCGCCAGGCTGAACGTGCCGTTGCCGTCCGGTATCGTGAAAAATACCGCGGCGCCCGAATCGCCGTCGGCCACCTGGCGGCCCTCACCGATCTGAATCAGGCGTTGTCCCTGGTCGCCGTTGTACGTGAAGTTCGAGCCACTCCTTGACACAGGCTGTGTGTCCGTATGGTTGCCGGAAAACAGATAGCTGCCGTTGCCGTCTTTTTGATTGGCGAGTTGCACAAGCTGGTCGAGCTGTTGCCTGAGTTCAACGCCAATCAGCTGCCGGGTTTCGTTGCTTTGCGTTGCATTATTTGCCTGCAGCGCAAGCTCGCGCACCCGTTGCAGCACGTTGTTCACGGAATTCAGGGCGGCTTCCTCCTGCGACAGGCGATTCGCAGCGATGCCGGCATTGCGATCAAACTGCGTCAGGCGACCGATCGCTTCGCGCATTTCCAGCGCGCGGGAAGACGCTATCGGGTCGTCGGACGGCGTCAGTATGCGGCGCCCGCTCGAAATCTGCCGCTGTGTCTGATCCAGCGCCGATTGCAACTTTTGCATCATGCTCAGGCCCTGCAGGTACGAGCCACGCGTCGAAACTCTCATGCTATCTCCTGGTCGCGTTCAGCAAGCTGTCAAACAGGGTGCTGGCAACGCTGACGACTTGTGCAACCGCCTGATATGCCTGCTGGTATTTGATCAGGTTGGCGGCTTCCTCATCGAGGTTAACGGCAGACGTGGACAAAACTGCATCTTCCGCGTTTTTCAAAACCACACCTTGCGCTTCAAGGTTCGATTGAATCTGGTGGGTGGTAGAGCCGACTTCGGATACGAGGCGACCGTAATTCTCATTGATACTGATTGTGCCGCCGTCAAGTATGCCCACCGCTTGCACACCGGCCATCAACAAGCCATTGGCATTGTCACCGGACGCGCCGTAGTTGGCTTCAATTGTGAACTGGTCGCCAGCGGCCGGCGCACCACTGATCGTTACCGAACTGCCGTTCACTACGATCGGCGAGCCGTCCGAGTATGCAAAACTTCCGGCGCCATTGATGCTATAGGTCGTCGGGCTGGTAAATTCGATCAGCGCGCTGCCAAGCAGTCCGGGATCGGCTGCATCAACGACCGATGTCGCACTGATATTGGCGCTGCCGGTGTTGGCGAATGACGCCGAGCTTCGAGTCGGTGCCGCCAGCGCGATTGCCTGCGGGTCAGTCACGATGCTCTTGAGCGACCCCGCGGCATTGTGCGTCGGGCGCAGCAGTTGCCGATCGCCCGCTGCCGGGGTGCCGGCCACAACGATGCTCATGCCATCGGCAACGAGCGGATCACCTGCCGTGCCGGTGCCCGTCATCGGAACGACGGTATTGGTATCGGTGCGCCGCATACTGTACGCGCTGCCGTCGAATTCCAGTACGTAATCGACGCCAGTCAAAGCGCCGAGATCGCTAATACTTGCGACAGCGGAACCGCTGCCCGTGTTCAGGGATGACGGCAGCACCTGGGGCGGTGCCACACTGAACAGGTCGGCGCCGAGGTTACCCCGCAAGTCCATTCCGGATCCGTGCTGCTCGTTCATGCTGGAGGCAAAAGCAATTGCCGTCTGTCCGAGCGATTGCCGTGCCGGATCCAGAATACGGCTTCGGAAATCGAGTAATCCGCCAAGATTGCCGCCAGTCGACGCGGTATCCAGCGGCGTACTGCCGGATGAGCCCTGGTAAGTGACTGTCATCCGCGTCATATCGAACTCGGAACCGCCGATGCCAAGTTGACGTGCCTCGCCGCCGAGTACCAGCGACTGACCGGAACCGATAAAGACACTCATCGTGCCGTCGTCCTGGACATTGGTCGTAACGGCGACCTGCGCGGAGAGCTGCAATACCAGGTTGTCGCGTTGATCCAGCAGATCGTTGGGCGAATTGCCGCTGCCGTTGGCGTGCGAAATCTTCTGGTTCACCTCTGCGATGGACGACGCGAGTCGATTGATATCGGCGACTGACAATTCGAGCCTGTCGTTCACTTCACCTTCCAGTTCCGCCAGGCGATCATCGAGAGACTGGAACTTGGCGGCCAGGCCTTGTGCTTCGCCAATGACGGCCTGTCGCGATGGAATCGACGAGGGATCGTTCGCCAGATCCTGCATTGAACCGAAGTAGCTCTGCAGACTCGAATTCAGCCCGGTATCGGGATCGGCAAGCAATACATCCATGCGCCCCGACAGGTTGTTCAATGTATTGAATCGAGAGTAGCCCGTCGTTGTCGTACGCAATTGCTCGGTCTGCATTGCGTCGTACATGCGTTCGATCGACGAAATCTGCGTACCCGAGCCAATGTAGCCGACACCGCTGCCGCTACCCGGACGTGCCGTGAAATGAGCTACCTGGCGGCTGTATCCAGGGGTATTCGCATTTGCGATATTGTTGCTGGTGACATCCAGCGCGCGCTGAAATGCAAGCATGCCGCTCAAGCTGGTGTTCAATATTCCTGGCATTCTAGCTACCTGCCTTTAGTTCAGTCAGAACCCGACGCATCGTCGGCCCCTCCATCACTCGGTTAATTTTTTCGGCATAGTCCGGATCGGTGGCATAGCCGCTATCCTGCAGCGCGCGGGCGAAACCCGCGGCGTCAGTACCCTGGTTTCGCACCTCGCTGTAACGCGGATTATCGGCAATAAAATCGCGATAATCGGAAAATGCCGCCGCCACATTGTCATAGGACCGAAACCTCGCCTTCTCCTGCCGCGGCACACCGTTTTCGAACTCCAGCGTATCGCGAACAACCTGGTCGCCAGTCCAGCCGGCACCACTCTTGATCCCAAACAGGTTAAAACTTGTCGACCCGTCTCGAGTCGGCATTACATGTTTTCCCCAGCCGGTTTCCAAAGCGGCTTGCGCTACTATTGCTTCGGCCGAAACGTTCAGTTCTTTAGCCGTGCGTTCGGCGTGTGGCCAGATATCGCGCGCAAATGCGGCCGGATCAGACCACGCGGGTGTCGGTGAGCGAGCCTTGACCGAAGCGCTGCGCGAAATCGGATAGGCCTGTTCCGGTGGGTCGAATTTGGCGGCACCCGCGCCGCCGAGTTGCCTCACGAGCATGTCGGCCAGGCCGACGCCCTTGCCACTTGCCAGTTCAACCGCCATCTGCTGGTCCATCATGCCCTGGTACATTTCCATCTGTTCGCTGTCGCCAAACAGGGGATCACCGAGCGATGCCTCGCGCATGCTCTTCAACATCGTCTGCAGGAACAGGGCCTCGAACTGATTCGCGACCTCACGTAGCGCTGCCGGATCATTTTCGCCAGCCGCTTTGCGCAATTGTGTGTATTGCGTGAAATCCGTGATGGTCGAAGTCATGGCCTGGCTCGCGACCTAGATAACGACCAGTTCAGCGCGCAATGCGCCAGCCTGTTTCAATGCTTCGAGGATGGCCACCAGGTCGCCAGGTGCAGCACCCACTCTGTTTACAGCCTGTACGATCTCGTCGAGGCTCGTGCCCGGCTCGAACAGGAACATCCGCGAGTCTTCCTGCGTGACGGAAACGTCCGACACCGGCAGTGCAACTGTCTCCCCGGCGTCACTGAACGGTGCATTCGGCTGGCTGACAAACGGTCGTTCGCTGATTGTCACCACCAGTGAGCCGTGTGACACGGCCGCCGGCGTGACCCGGACATTGGAGCCAATAACGACCGTACCGGTCCGCGAATTGACAATGACTCGCGCCTGAACCTCGCCCGGTTCCACTTCCAGGTTTTCAAGCGCTGCCACAAATGCTGTGCGTTGCGACACGTCGAGCGGCGCCCGAACGGCAACGGATACGGCATCGAGCGACTGCGCGGTACCCTCACCCATCGTCTGGTTGATTTGCTGCGCCAGTCGATTCGACGTCGTGAAGTCCGGTACATTCAGGTTCAGCACAATCGACTCGCGCGTCAGGAAATCGCTCGGAACCTCACGCTCAACGGTCGCGCCGTTGGGTATCCGGCCGGCGCTGGGGATATTGACCGTAACACTCGACCCGTCGTTTCCGGACGCGCCGAAACCACCGACGACGAGGTTACCCTGTGCCAACGCGTAAACGTTGCCATCAGCACCGCGCATCGGCGCCATCAGCAGGCTGCCACCTCGCAAACTTTTTGCATTGCCAATCGATGCAATCGTGATGTCGATCTTTTGCCCTGGTTTTGCAAACGGTGGCAATTCAGCATGAATCGTAACGGCCGCGACATTCTTCAACTGCATGCGAGTCCCGGTCGGTACCGTTACACCAAACTGGGTCAACATGTTGACGATACCCTGAACAGTAAATGGCGCCTGGGTGGTCTGGTCACCGGTACCGTTGAGACCGACAACCAACCCGTAACCGACCAGCTGGTTGTTGCGTACGCCGGCAACGCTCGCCAAATCCTTGACCCGATCCGCGTATGCCTGCTCGGCAGCAAAAGTGCCCGCCAGCATGATGACCAGCGCCAGTCGTTTCAGTGCCATTCGCGTTTTCCATTTCATATGCATGATGCGTCCGTCCTTAGTACGGGTGGAAGACTGAATTAAAAAATCGACTGATCAGTCCCATTTTGTTCGCCGCAGCAAGGACACCCTTGCTGCTGTAGGTAATTTGTGCGTTGGCGATTCGCGTCGAAAGCAGAGAATTGTCAGGCTCGATATCGTCGGGACGAATAATCCCTGACAGGCGAATAAACTCCTGACCCTGATTCAGTGTCACCCACTTTTCGCCGCTAATGACGAGGTTGCCGTTTGGCAATCGGTCAACGACAGTTACGGTGATATCACCGGCAAGACTGTTGCTCTGGCTGCTGGAGCCCTTGCCATCAAACGAGCTGCTGCCGCTCAGTGCGCCTTCAAACAAGGGCACGCCCTTGTGCGTCAACGGCGTGCCGAACACAGTTGGATTGCCAAGCGTTGCGTCTGTCGCTTTGCCGGTTGTCGTTTGCGAGTTCTTTGTTGCATTTGTTTGCTCGGCAAGAACCACCGTCAGGATGTCGCCGACTCGATTTGCCTTGCGATCCTCCCAAAGTCGCATGTCAGTGCCAGCGTTGTAGATCGTGCCCGGATTCGGTTCCTTGTGTACCTGTGAAACCACGATGGGCTGCATCGGCGCCTGTTCATACACACGCGTGCTTCCGCAGGCGGTCAGAACCAGTACCGCGGTCAGTATGACGAGTGCCTTTGCTGAATTCTTCATAGTGCTCTCTTAGAGATTGTTGTTGATGTACTGCATCATCTGGTCGTTTGTCGAAATCGCCTTGGAGTTCATTTCGTACGCACGCTGTGTTTCGATCATATTCACGAGTTCGGATACGACGTTGACGTTCGATCCCTCGAGTGCACCCTGATTGATGACACCAAGACCATTCAAGCCCGGCGTGCCAGGTTGCCCGGAGCCGCTCGCAGCGGTTTCGATAAAGAGGTTTTCGCCGATCGCCTGCAGCCCGACGGGATTGATAAAGTCCGTCACTTCGAGAGACCCAACCTGCGTCGGCGTCGGCTCCCCGGCCAGCTTCACCGAAACCACGCCATCGGAACCGATCGTGATGCTTTGTGCACCGTCGGGTATGGTGATGCCCGGCTGCACAACATAGCCGCTCGAATTGACGATTTCGCCCTGGGCGTTCAACTGGAATGTACCGTCACGCGTATAGGCGAGCTCGCCGTCCGGCTTCAGAATCTGGAAAAAGCCACGGCCATTGATTGCAACGTCCATCGCATTACCCGTTTGCAACACGCTGCCTTGCGTATGCAATTTCTCTGTTGCAACGACGCGCACGCCGGTGCCGAGACTCATGCCGGATGGCAGTACCGTGTCCTGGGAACTCTGGCCGCCGGATTGGCGGATATTCTGGTACAGCAAATCCTCGAACACCGCACGATCCTGCTTGAAGCCGGTCGTATTCACGTTCGCCAGATTGTTGGACACAACCGCCATGCGCGTCTGTTGCGCATCCAGTCCGGTTTTCGCTACCCAAAGTCCCTGGTTCATCGTTTTCTCCTGTCCTTAACGTCGGTCTAGCCGAGACGCATCATGGTTGCTGCGGCATCCGCATTTTCTTCTGACGCCTTGATTACATTGACTTGCATTTCATATTGCCGCGCGAGCTCGATCATGTTGACCAGCGTCTTTGCGACGTTCACGTTGCTCTGTTCCAGCGAACCGGAAATCAGCGATACACTCGCATCCGCATCGGCCTCAATACCGTTTTTCATGTGCAACAGACCGTCTTCACCCTTTTGCAGATTTCCGACTCCGGGCTTCACCAGCTTGATTCGATCAATGATGGCCAGTGTTTCCGGGCCCTGACCCAACGGCTGGATGGAAATCGTGCCATCGCCACCAATCAGCAGGCTGCTGTGCGGTGGGATGGCGACCGGTCCACCATCACCCATCACCAGGTGGCCGGCACCGGTCATCAGCAGTCCGCCGGCTTCAATGCGAAGATCTCCCGCGCGTGTATAGGCTTCGGAGCCATCGGGCGCCTGCACAGCGAGAAAACCTTCACCGCGAATCGCAACGTCCAGCGTGCGACCTGTGTTGTTGATCGGGCCTTGAGTGAGATCGGTACCGTAAGACTCAACAACGGCATTGATACGAGCGTCGACCCCCGGCCCTTCAATTGGAACAGACGTGAATGAATGCAGATCCGCCCGGAATCCGGTAGTGGAAACATTGGCGAGATTGTTACTGTTGATGGTCTGCGCATACTCCGTCTGTCGAGCGCCGGTCATCGCGAGATAAATCATTTCATCCATTGGACTGCCCCTTTACCCAGCGCTTAACGGATGTTGATGACGGTCTGGGTGATGGTGTCGGCCGTCGAAATCATCTGGGCATTGGCCTGGAAGTTTCGTTGTGCCGTAATCATCTGTACCAGTTGCGCCGTCAGATCGACGTTGGATGCTTCGAGTGCACCGGACTGGATGTTGCCAAAAGATGCCGTACCGGCCTCGCCGAGCAATGCATCACCCGACTGGAAGGACTCACCCCAGGTTGTGTCACCCAACTGCTGCAGCCCCTGCGGATTCACAAAATTGGCCAATGCCAGCTTGCCAAGCGAGGTCGACTGGCCGTTCGTGAATCGTGCGAAGACGACGCCCTCGGCATCAACGCTGACACCGGTCAGACGACCGGTCGTAAAACCATCCTGCGAGAGTGAATTTACGCCGAAGTTGTCACCGAACTGGGTGGCCGCACCAAAATCGAGCGACAGGCTGATCGGATCCGCTCCGGTCGTCGGTGTAAACGCTCCCAGCGGCATCAATCCGCCGGCCGGCGAATTCAGACTGCCATCGGGATTGAACACTACGGATGCCGCGCCGGTAACCGGGCTACCGTCAATTTCAATTTCAGTGTTCCACGTGTTGGGTGCAGCATCCTTGATGAAATAAACCGTCGCTGTGTGCGCAGCACCCAGCGTGTCATAAACCGTAACCGACGTTGTATGGTTGAAACTTGCCGGATCGGTCGGGTCAAACGTCGGATTCGCCGGCGGTGGCGCATCCGCGGGCAAGTTAATGCCAAAGCTGGCTCTTGTCGTCGCCTGCGGCGGGTTTGCGCCAATTGTCAGTTGCAGGTCCTGAGGCGTACCAGTATTGAACAGACCGTTGCCGGCATAGGGATAGGCCTGCAGACGCGCACCTTGCGCGTTGACGACATTGCCCTGGTTGTCGACGCCGAAAGCACCGGATCGCGTGTAACTTCGAGCACCGTTGTCGCTGATGACGAAAAAGCCTTCGCCGCCGATCGCAAGGTCGAGTGCATTGTCCGTAAAGTCGATGTTGCCCTGCGTGAACTGCTGCGCGATTGCCGAGAGGCGTACACCGCTTCCGGATGCGCTGGAGCTCACGCTCTGCGTACCAACGGCGAACACTTCGGAAAACTGAGCGCGCGACATTTTGAAGCCGGTGGTATTGACGTTCGCGACATTGTTCGCAGTAACGCCAAGGTCGGCTGATGCGGCGTTCAGGCCGCTGAGTGCAATTGCAAATGGCATGTGTTTACTCCTGGCTAAATTCTGTTGTTATCCAATAATCTGGTAGACCTGGCCCAGCGGCATGCTCTGCCCGCCCTCCAGGTTGAGTGACATTCCGCCGCCAAACTGGCCCAGCGTTACGCTTTTGATCTCGGCTTCGATTACCGTCGCCGCACTTTCAA
Source organism: uncultured bacterium (assembly GCA_963976365.1). GTDB lineage: Bacteria > Pseudomonadota > Gammaproteobacteria > Steroidobacterales > Woeseiaceae > UBA1847. The sequence goes on from CAXBKH010000012.1 coordinate 104,165, forward strand.
TGTTGCTGCCACGAACGACGCGTGCGCTGACCTGGTAGTGACCGGCACTCGCCCTGTCACCTTTCGCGTCAATGCCATCCCAGCTGAAATTCACCATGCCCGACGGCTGTTGACCGAGATTGAGCTGCTGTACCAGCGCGCCGTTCTCATCGGTGATATCGATTTGCACGTTGGACGCACTCGATTCCAGTTCAATCGCGCCTTTCAGGGGCCCGCTATCGCGAAGGTGGCCGATATCCGTAACCGCCAGAACGGATTGACCGACAAGACCCGCCGCCTGCAATGCCTGGTTGTCCTGCATCGAGCCGGACAGACCGGTAAACGATTCGTTCAGCGACTCGATGCCGTTGACGGTACTGAATTGCGCAAGCTGACCCAGGAACTCGCCGTTATCCATTGGCTCGAACGGGTCCTGATTCTGGAATTGCGTGATCATCAGGGTCAGGAAATCGGCTTGGCCCAGGTTGTCGCGCTCTGCCTGTTGGGGCACGGGCGCAAATGTCTGGAAGTCGCTTATCGGTGAAATACTGGGCATGAGTTTGTCTCGTCTCTCTTATCGTCCAAGTGACAGGGTCTGCAGTAGCAGGTCTTTCGTCGTGTTGATCATTTCGACGTTGTTCTTGTAAGAACGCGAGGCCGAGATCATGTTGACCATCTCTTCCACCGTATTTACGTTCGTCGCGTACACGTTGCCGTCGGCGTCTGCCTCGGGGTTGTCGGGCATATAGATCTTTTGCAGCGGCGCCGTGCTTTCCAGAACGCCGTCCAGGCGAACGCCGGCGACGCCGGTCTGATTCGCCAGTGATTCACTGAAACTGGAGAACACTGGCTGTCTCGCGCGGTAAACCTTGTCGGGATCGCCGCTGACGCTACCGGCATTGGCGAGATTGCTAGCCGTAACGTTCATGCGAACCGACTGCGCGTTCATCGCACTGCCGGCGACATCAAAAACCTTGAACAATGACATCAGTCACCTCCTTTCAACGCAAAGCGCAGCGTGCGAATTTTGCCGTCGAGAAATGCCAGGCTCGCGCGGTACTGCAACGCGTTCTCGGCGAATGCCGCCTGCTCCACGTCCATTTCAACCGTATTGCCGTCAAGCGTTGGCTGATGCGGTACCCGATACATCGTTTTGGCACCGTCGGTCGTCTGTCCCCAGGCCTGTTTATGCAACTTGCTGGTTTGCGTCATGCCCAGTGACTCATGCCGCGCACTGTTCAAAGCGTCGCCGAAGCTCAGGTCACGCGCCTTGTAGTTGGGCGTGTCTGCATTGGCGATGTTTGACGACAGCACCTCATTTCGAAGCGCTCGAAATCTCAATGCCTGCTCGTGTTGTGAGAATGCGGGTATGTCCATGGGTCGAAACCTGCTTTGCCTTGTTTGCGAATACCTGTTGCTCTAGGGCTATGCAAAGCCTGTGCCAAAACCCGGCTTACGGTCTGCAACACGGGCCGCTAAAGGATTCGTCCAGCTTGCCGATAGCCTCTCGTTGACCCCTGCGCATCGCCGGGTGGCAATCAAATGCCACCCTTCCGGCAACAATTTGCAGCCCCGGCGGCATAGTCCAAACCCCTTTAGAAACAGGCATTCCCTGTGCTGGCATGGCAATTGCATCGACTATTGCAGTTGCCGCTCATGACTTTGCGGCAGATTTTTTTGCCGCTCTGCCGAAAACATTGCAGCTATTGGCTTTAGACGAAGGAGAACACCGGATTCATGTGCACCAGGACACTGTCACAGCGCGGGATTTACGTCGGGAAATTGACGGCGACGCCAATTCGACGACGATTCTTCGGCGCTCGGCGCCATCGCGCCGTCGTCTGCGTTTTGCTGGGCGGTCTGTCCTTGTTCATACCGGCGCTCGCCACAGCAGCAAACCCGCAATGGCAGCCGGTCGAACAAATCGCCAGGGCCGCTGAAGCTTTTCTCGAGACCCGCACCGGCATCTATGCCGGCGATACCGAGGTCAGGGCAAACCCGCCCGACGCACGTCATCGCCTGCCCTACTGCGACAAGCCACTGCAGGGTTTCTTGCGCAGCGGTACCGAAATCGCGGCACGCACGATCGTCGGCGTGCGCTGCCCGGGCCGGAAACCCTGGAAAGTGTATGTACCGGTCGATGTTGTCGTAACGGCGGGCGTGCTGGTCGCCCGCCAGACCTTGATCAAGGGACAGGTCGTGACGGCGGATGACATCACGCTGGAGCAACGCGACGTATCGCGAATTCGAGGTGGATATTTGAGCGATCCGGACCAGGTTATCGGGCAACGCCTCAAAACCCAGCTGATTGCCGGCAAGACCTTAAAGCCCGGCATGTTTGCAGCCGATATCGCTATCAAGCGCGGCCAGAGCGTGACGCTGATGGTCAATACCGGCGGATTCAGTATCACGATGCTTGGTACCGCATTGATGGATGGCGCAGTCAATCAGCGTATTCGCGTCCAGAACATCAAGTCCGGACGGGTCGTCGAAGGCATCGTGCGCTCCCGCGAGCAGGTCGAAATACTGGTTTCAAACAGCACAGAATTTTTTCACGCTGAGCCTAAAGTATCGCCAAAGGTGGCCGATACGGGGTTTAGCAACAATGATCGTTGAGGGTTAAACATTATGACAAACAGGATCGGTCCAATGGATCAGGCTACTTTGGGGAAAATTGGCAACAAGGTCGACGAGACCAAGACCTCCGGCAAGGTTGAGCCCAGTTCAGCCCGGCCGGAACAGTCGGCGAGCCGTCCCGTTCCGCCCAGTGACACTGTCAACCTCACGAGTAGCGCCAAGCTTCTCGCGCGACTGGACAAAACACTTGAGACGTTGCCGGCCGTCAATGCCGAGCGCGTCGCGGAGATCCGCACTGCCATCGAGAGCGGCGATTATGAAATCGACTCGGCCGCCATTGCCGACGCAATGGTCCGTCTCGATCGATCATTCGGCGAATAGCGATGGCTCCTCTCGCTCCCACCGAAGCGCGAACCCGATTCGTCGCACTGTTGAACGATACGGTCTTCGAGGCGTTGGGATTGAAGGAGGCGCTCGAAGAGGAGCGCCGGGCGCTCGAATCACAGGAAATCGAGGCCATTGACCGTGCGGTTGAGCACAAGAGCGCCTGTGTCAGCAAACTGCAGCAACTCGATCGGGAGCGCATCGATTACTGCGCCAGATTGGGCTTTGCCGCTGGCCCAAATCAGATGTCTGACCTGATTGCATGGTGCGACGATAACGACCTCATCGAAAATCGCTGGCAACACCTGATGGTCGTAGCCGCCGAAAGTAGTGCGCTCAATATGACCAACGGCGCGATTATCCGCGTTCGTCAGCAGCAATTTGAATCCAGTCTTTCAGTGCTCCGGGGCGTTACACCGGGCACCAATACCTACGGCCGACATGGCGGGGAATCGGGTGGCTTTGGCCATCGATCGCTTGCCGAGGCCTGATTTAAATCGTGATCTTAAGGAAAACCAGCAATGTTAATTGTGAGCCGACGCGACGCAGAATCCATTGTCATCAGGCCAGGTGATGGCATTGACCCTTCCACCACTCTTGCCGACCTGTTCAAGAGTGGACCCATCGAGATCACTATTTTCTCGACGAACAACAATCGCGTGAAAATGGGCGTCCAGGCACCGGACGAATTGTCCATCTGGCGAAAGAACGGAGTCGCCGCTTAAGGCGAGAGCCTGTCCCGACAGTATTTGCCGGATAGCGCAAGGATTGCGCCAAAACCGCGGGACAGATTCGGACGGATGCGATGAAACGCCCCCTTTTCTCTCTGTTTCCAGTTCTGGTAATCGCAGCCGCCTGCGGCGGCTCGGGTACCGCGACCGAGGAAAACACGCCGCCAGCAACGCAGTCGGCCGCGGTTTCCGGCCTGCCCGACGATGCGGAAATCCTCGGCAAAGCCTACGACCCTGACTACGATGTGCCCGCGGGCTTTTTCGTCGACGAGCGCGTCGAAACCACCACGCGAAGTTTCACCTTGCACCATGTGCTGGATGAGTCCAACTCCTACGAACGCTGCACCAACGACCTCGTCACCGCGCAGGCCTGGGAGCAGGAAGATAACGACTCGCGTGCGGTCAATGGCTACTACGTCACATCGATAGAGAATGATCGCTACTTCGAATTCGTCCGGGAACTCGACTACACGCAGGATGTCGGCAATATCAGCGACCCAACCTCGCCGGGCTACGCCAGGGTGTTCAAATGCAACTACGCGGACCGCACCGGTGTCGACCGCAATCTGCTGGATGGTTTTGCCGGACGCCTGATGGCGCAACCGGTGAGCAACGAGTCATTGCGGGCCTTTGTTGAGTATCTGTGGCAATTCAGGTTCTTCAACGTATCGCGAAAAGCGGTCATCGCCAGCTACGGCAAGCAGGACGTTGCAGGACCCACGCATACCTTGCTTCTCGCCCTGGTCGTCAACCAGGGCAGCAATCAATGCGACCGCGTCGATGTCGTTGAATGGCGATTTCGCTATGACAGCGCAAGACAGGAGATGCACCGCGAGTTTGACACGATCCGCAGTTTCGAGGCAGAAATGAGCAACGGATCGCCGCGATTCTGCAACTAGATTCGCAGAACGCCGAACTAATCTCGATCGCGTGCACCCGATGGGGCTGCATTTTGACTTCGGGCGGTTATAATCCCCGACCTGTTTCAGTGGAAACCTCCCACCACAACCACCCGCGACCGAGAAAATTCAATGACGACACTTTCCACGCTGCAAGCCTGGGTTGACCAGGTTGCCGGCCACACCCTCCCCGACGCGATACACTGGTGTGACGGCAGCGACGCCGAATATCAGCAGCTGATCGACCAAATGCTGGCCGATGGCTCGATGTCGAAGCTGAACCAGGACAAATACCCCAATTGCTATTTGCACCGATCGGACCCTACCGACGTTGCACGCGTCGAGCACCTGACCTTCGTCTGTACCGACAAGCAGGAAGACGCCGGTCCGAACAACAACTGGATGACGCCGTCCGAGGGACACGCCAGGGTCGACGCGTTGTTCGCCGGTTGCATGAAAGGGCGCACGATGTACGTCATTCCATACTGCATGGGGCCGATTGACTCGCCCTATTCCCGCTGCGGCGTCGAAATCACCGACAGCGCCTACGTTGTTATTAATATGAAACTAATGACAAGAATGGGCAGGAATGCTTTGCAACGCATTGAAAAGGATGGAACTTTTGTCAAAGGCCTGCACTCGACCGGCGACCTGAGTCCCGATCGTCGCCTGATCATGCACTTCCCGGACGAGCTGAGCATCAAGAGCATCGGGTCCGGCTATGGCGGCAACGCACTGCTGGGCAAGAAGTGTCACGCTTTACGTATCGCAAGCTTCCAGGCCCGCCAGGAGGGCTGGCTGGCCGAACACATGCTGATAGTCGGCCTCGAAAGCCCCAAAGGCGAAACGCATTACATCGCCTGCGCTTTTCCGTCGGCCTGCGGCAAAACCAATCTCGCCATGTTGATTCCGCCAGAGTCGTTGCCGGGCTGGAAAGTCTGGACGCTCGGCGACGACATCGCCTGGATGCACCTCGACGACGACGGCTTGTTGCGTGCGATTAACCCGGAGTCCGGCTATTTCGGTGTCGTGCCAGGCACCAACGAAAAAACCAATAAAAATGCGGCCGACATGATCAAGCACGACACGATCTTTACCAATGTCGCCGTCACGGCCGACAATGAGCCCTGGTGGGAAGGCAAAATCGACGGGCAACCAGCCATCGACTGGCAGGGTCGGAAATTCGACCCGGCACAAGGCAAGGCTGCGCAAGCGAATTCGCGATTCACCGTCGCCGCGCGAAATAACCCGAGTTACTCATCACTCGCGGACGCGCCCGAGGGCGTGCCGATTTCGGCAATCGTATTCGGAGGGCGGCGCAAGGAACTGGCACCACTGGTCTACGAGGCGAAAAGCTGGGAACACGGAGTGCTGGTTGGTGCTGGTGTCGCATCGGAAACCACGGCGGCCAACGTCGGCGAAGTGGGCATCGTACGGCGCGACCCGATGGCGATGAAGCCCTTCTGCGGTTACAACTTTGCCGACTACTGGTCACACTGGCTGTCATTTGCTGATCGCGGCAACAAGCTGCCCAAGATTTTCCATGTCAACTGGTTCCGACAGACGCCTGATGGCAAGTTCCTGTGGCCGGGATTTGGCGATAACTTGCGAGTACTGGAGTGGATCATTAACCGCTGCGAGAATCGGGTGGACGCCGTTGAAACCCCGATCGGATATCTGCCCGACCCGGCCGACATCAACACCACCGATCTTAACATCAGCGCCGAGGCGCTGACCGCTTTGACGTCAATCGATCGTGATCAATGGCGCGAAGAAATGGCGTCAATCGGCGAATACCTTGACAGCTACGGCGAGCGCCTGCCCGAAGCACTAAAGAAACAGCAACAAGCCATCGCCGCCGCCCTGAGCTAGAGTCACAACTGGCGGCATCACCACCGGCCCAAAAGCAAAATCCGGGATACTCTTTCACCGCGCCTCGAAGCGAAGCGGTGAAAGAGTATCCCGGATTTTGCCTGCGCTGACCAAAGGCTATCCCCGCTGTCACCAGCGATGCCCTCAACGTTACTCGATCGTCTTGTAATAAATCGCCAACGGCGACCCAGGCTCCTCGGCACGACCCAATCCAATCGTGCCCTCGTCATCCAGCTCAGTCGAATCACGTCGCACCAGCACTTCCTGTCCCTGCACGTTCTGCAGGAACGTCCCGTTGGTACTCTGATCCACCAGCACGAACTTGCCGCGCCGCATTTCGATTTTGGCATGGATGCGAGAGATCAAATTGCCTTTGACAACGACGTCGTTGTCGTCCGCACGGCCCAGGTTGACGCTTTTGCGCTGATCGGACACTTCCACCGTCGAATCGCGAAAGTTCAGCAGCAATTTCGAAACGCGACGGCCCTTGGTCTCCCATTCAATGGTCGGCAACATGCTGGTTGCCTCTTCCGGCTGCCAGACAAGTTCGAACAAGGCAACTTCATCCAGTCGCCCGCGCACTGTCGCAACGTCGATTTGTCGCGACTGGTTACGAAGCTCGGGGCTCATCTGTTCGACGGTGTGGCCGGAAATCACAATCTGCTTGGCTTTCGCCTGCGATGTCATGCGATTTGCGGTGTGTACTGCGGCGCCGAAGATATCGTTTTGCTCCTGCACGACCGGTCCGTAGTGACAGCCAATGCGAATTGACACCGGGATTCCCGATTCTTTCTTGCCCGCTTCGGATATGCGGGTTTGCATCATCACGGCGGCACCCATCGCATCATCGACCGATTCAAATGTCGACATGACCTCGTCGCCAATCGTCTTGATTACGGTGCCGTTAAACTGGTAGGTCGCGTCCTTCATGATATCGAGGCAGGACGCCACCGTCTCACTGGCCTTGGTATCGCCGAACTTTTCGTACAGCTGTGTACTGCCGACAACGTCAGCAAACACAATGGCTACTTCAAGATCTTTTGCCATAACTCGGCCCAAAACTTAATGCCCCAAGCGACTAATAATACTACTATTTTTCCGCGACGATGTACGCGATCCAGGCCAAATCGGCTTCACCTTTTTCATCCGGCGTAAATTCGCCGTTGCCGTCACCGTCTTCATCCTCGCCCTCCCAGTAGACGGTCGCCTTCCTGAAGCCGGCTTCCAGCAGCAGTTCCCGGAGCTCTGGTGCCGTCCAGAGGCGCCATTCGTAGGTAAAGGCCTTCTTCAGCTTCGAACCGTCTTTGAATTTGAAGTGGATGTGGCAGCGAATATAGTGCGTTACCGGATGAAACTCGGCCTGGTGCCAAATATAGGTAAAGCCATGTTTCTTGTGCTTGGTCTTTTCCCGGGTCTCTTCCTGCGCCTCCGGGCCTCCGAACATGTCGCAGAAGAAAACGCCGTCTTCTTTGATGGCATCGTATGAACGCTTGAAATACGCGAGCAGGGATGCCCGTGTATTGAATATGAAATAACTGAAATTGAATGCGGACAACAAGTCCACCTTCGGCGTTTCCACCGTCATTACATCCGATTCGATCAGGCTGACACGCGCCTGGTCTTCTGTATCGAGCCTGGAAATGCGGTGACTGCGTCCCCATTCCAGCACCGACGGCTCAATATCCACGCCAATGGCCTGGTATTCCCTGCCCTGCCGGACCCATTGGCAGGCCGCACTCGCGGTTCCGCAGAAATCCTCGCGATACAGGTAGGCCGTACGCCCTGTCAGCGATTTGAAGGTTGTTTGCAGAAATTCAATTTCATTCTCGACATTCTGCACCGACAGCTCGTAGAGCTCGTGAATGTCAGCCTGCTCGGCCATCGTTGGTTTCTTGTTTGCGGTTTTCGCACTCATGCCGGAATCCCGTTCCTGTTATTCATTATTCAATCTAGCGGGCGTGCATTGTAGCGGTCTAGGCGGCAATAGGCATAGCATTTAGTGCCTTGATCAAAACTTCGCTGCCCGCACCTTCGCGATGCGCCTGCTCGCTGATGGTACGACGCCACGCTCTGGCTCCCGGCTGACCGGCGAAAAGGCCTAGCATGTGCCGGGTTATGCGATTCAATGGCACCCCGTCAGCAATATTCGCATCGATATACGGCAGCATTTTTTCAACAATGCGGCGCCGCTCCGGCAATACCGAGTCAGGATTCAGGTGATGCTCAAGCTCCGCGAGGAAATACGGCTGCTGATAGGCCTGTCGGCCCACCATTGCGCCATCGACGCGCTTCAGGACATTGTCGATTTGCTCAAAACTGCTGAGACCGCCATTGATAACGATATCAAGCTCGGGGTATTCCTGCTTCAAGCGGAACACGCGATCGTAATTCAGGGGTGGCACGGTGCGATTTTCTTTCGGGCTCAGGCCGTCGAGGATCGCGACGCGGGCATGAATAATGAACCTTTGACAGCCGGCGGCAATCAGGCGATCAACGAAAGCGGCGAGGAACTCGTAGTTGTCTTTGTCATCGATTCCGATGCGGGTTTTCACGGTAACCGGCACGTCAGTTTCAGCGGCCATCGCCCGGTAACACTCGGCGACGATTTCCGGATGCGCCATCAGGCAAGCGCCAAACTGGCCGCTTTGCACCTTGTCGCTCGGGCAGCCGACATTGATATTAATTTCGTCATAGCCGTAAGCGTCCGCCCGGCGCGTGGCATTGGCCATTAATTTCGGGTCACTGCCACCCAGTTGCAAGGCGATCGGATGTTCAGATTCGTCATAGCGCAGAAACCGACCCGAATCGCCGTGATGGATGGCTGCAGCCGTGACCATCTCGGTATAAAGACAGACTGACGGACTCAAGAGCCGCAAGAAGTATCGGCAGTGCCGGTCAGTCCAGTCCATCATGGGGGCAATTGACACTCTCGAAGGTCTTGTGTAGTCTGTCACTTGTCGTCTTTTTTACTTATTAATCAATTAGTTATTTTGCACTATTTTCAACTCATTCTGTACCTATTCTCGTCCATTTTGTATCAAAAATGGCTCATGTCGCACCGTGTCGCACTGCTCATGTCGCACTTTCTTTTACCTAATTGGAGTGAAAATGGCCACAATTCGACCACGCCAACGTCGTGATGGCAGCACAGCCTACCTCGCCGAGGTACGAATCAAACGTGATGGCCGCCTGGTTCACCGCGAATCCAGAACCTTTGACAAGCGTCGCCTTGCTACAGAGTGGGCAGCACGGCGGGAGAGCAAACTTGGCAAGTCAAAAACCTTTCCCGGGCGTAAGCAACACACACCGCGAGGCCCACTGAATAAAATTCTATTGAAGTATCGCAAGGAAGTCTCTGACATTCGCCCGATGGGTCGTAGCAAATCGTCCCACATCAAGTTCCTGGAAAAAACGAATCTCGCGAATATTGATGTAACCGATATCAATTCGTCTGACTTGATCGAACACGCGCGTGCTCGACGGAGATCCGGAGCCGGCGCCTCAACGGTAAATAATGACCTGGTCTGGTTGCGGATCATCCTGCGATATGCACGCGCTGCGTGGAATGTCCCTATCGACCTATCGGTGATCGATGACGCCTACGAGGTTCTCAGAACCGAGAAACTGGTCGCTAAATCGAAAGCAAGATCCCGCCGGCCATCACATTCGGAACTTTCGGCGTTAACAGATTATTTTCGGGAGAAAGAAAAACGACGCTCAAGTATGCCTATGCGGGACATCATGTGGTTCGCGATTCATTCGGCACGCCGACAAAGTGAAATCACGAGTCTATTGATCGATGACAATGACGAAAAAACGCAGACAGGAATTGTTCGGAATCTGAAACACCCATCGGATAGAGATCTATTTCGCCGATTTAAGTATTCTGATGACGCATGGGAAATCATACGTCGACAAAATCATGATGAGGATCGAGTGTTCCCCTTTGAGCCCAAGACGATAGGTGCTGCTTTTACACGAGCGTGCCGCGTGCTCGAGATAGACAATTTGCATTTTCATGACTTGCGACACGAGGCGACCAGCAGGCTTTTTGAAGCAGGATACTCGATCGTGGAAGTCCAACAGTTCACTTTGCATGACAGCTGGGGAACATTGAGTCGTTACACGCATTTACGGCCGGAATCTGTCGCGATTCGTAGCGGAAAAAAGTAAGACGGATAAATTCATGAACGGCACAGCCGAACTGGCGAAGCTAGTTCCCAATAGCCGGTTGGAACGTGTTCATTCCGTTAGAAGGCGCTTTGAAAAATTGACGCCAGCACACGGAGTCGAATCACGCAGATCTCCCACACGAATTCGATCCGAGGTCGCAACTGCGTCGCTCCGCTGTGCGGCACCGACTTCAATTTAAGCATTTGTATAGATCTTGGTCCCTACCCCGCCCGGGCGGTAAGAAACGGCCAATACTTGCCACTTGCGATTTCGATGTTCTACCTGAAACTTGCCGCTGATGAGCGGCTACTTTAGCGGGTGCTGCAACCGTCGATTGAATCCGCACCGAGAAACAGTCGCCCTTTCTTGCACCCATTTGCGGGGAAGATGAGATTATCGGCCGTCAACTCTTTACATTTCGCCACCTGATCACTTCTCACTGATCTTGCTGAGCCTGCACAGCCACTTCACCATTCGACGTTACTCTTTACATAAGAGGCCTTTCGTCAAGAGATCGACTGACTCTTCAGCCATCGTGATCAATGTCCTCAATGATTGGGCAGCCCTCTTCCGCACCGCGACACAAGTTGATCAATAGGCGCATTTCGTTTCGAAGCGTATTCAGTTCCTCAAACTGTTCCTCGACCTCCTGTAGCTTTTTTTGCATCAGGGCGCGGACCTCGGCGCGAGCGTTCTTAGGGTTTTCGCGCATCTCCAAGAGTTGGCCGATTTCAGCCAACGTAAAGTTCATGCGTTGCGCGCGCCGAATGAAATTTAGCCTCGATATGTCCTTATCGCCGTAAATGCGCCGACCCGATGTACTGCGGGCCACCGGTGGCAACAGTCCGATTTTCTCGTAGTAGCGTAAGGTATCGGCACTCACGCCGATCCGCTTGGACAGCTCACTGATTTGATAGGCATTCATGACTCACTCGTTTTTGATCGACCAAGGCCGTCCATAGACAGTTAGATCGTTGCAATGACTGTATGTTTCCCACTAGATGAAAGGAATCCCGCCCCGAGTCCAGCGACACTGGCTTCTTGCAGCGCGAGCCGCAGCGCTTCAACGTCCACGTGTAGGCTCGTTCGCCAACCGCTCGTCAAGGGCGCGGCGCAGCTTTGTAGTGCTCGGCAAGCTGGTGAAAACGAGTTCGCCATCGATCGCAATTGCCGGCGTTGATAACACGCCGAGTGCCACGGCGTAATCAATCTCATCCAATACTTCGACTGCCCGCCACTCCAGGCGATCGTCGCCTACCGCCTCGACGAGGTGTTGCAGTTCTTTCCTTGCCTGCGCGCACCGGTTGCATCCCGGCGAAGCGAACAGCTCGACCTTGATTGTCATGATCAGAAGTTGAATCGTATACCGGCGCGCACCACATAGTCGTTTTCCAGTGCATCGCCGTTGAGGTTCTGAATCACGGGTAGTTGTACCACGCCTTCCAGAATCCAGCGTTTGGTGACGTATTGCAGGCCAGGCGAAAGGTACAGCGTCGTGCCACCCGAGTTGTTGTCCGTGGTGCCGTCCATTTCATTGTTGTCGCGATAAACCAGGTTGGTCTCGAGCACACCGTAGAGAAAGCTCGGAACCCCCTCGCCCAATGACTTCGGCCACAACCGGTATTGCAGGGAACCGTCGAGTCGAAATTCATCGCCTGGATCAAATCCATTGGCGTTGTTGTTGATCCGATAACTCACCTGACCATCCGCTTGAAACGCGAACACCTGATAGGTGGCCACAACTCCGCCGAACACGTCCCAGGCCCCGGTGCCCGCTTGGAGACTAGCCGGAAGTCGCCCGAGACCGTCTCGTTTGTCATCTTCGCCGGTCGGTGCCTTGACACCGAGAAAGGGCGCCACGCGAAAGGTACGACCCGGCCGGTCGCGTTGGACGAGTGTATAGCGGCCAAAAACTGTCGCATCGCCGAAACCGCTGGCACTGCGGTTCACTCGGTTGCCGCTGACCGTGACATCAAGGTCTTTGTCCACGTAGGTCAATACGCCGAACACGGCCAGTTTCGGTGTCACCCCATAGCCGAGGACTGAGGTCAGGGAGGTAGTATTTACGCTTCGGTCAGCCGTGCTGGGATCACGTCCCGACTCGCTACTCACGACGAGCTCGCGGGCGACGAATTCTCCGCCGCCCACCGGCAACGCGGTATTAAACGTGACGGGCGCGCCCCACGCGCTACCAACCCAACCGATGATGGTGGCAACGCTGGTGGCCGGTGCAAAAAATAATCGCACTACTCTTGCGCTACCGACGTGGTTGCCTCACCGGGCGTAAACCCGGCTTTCACGATGGCCTGTTTGATCCGTTCGAGATCCGCGGTGTGGTCGGCTTTGATCAACACGCGTGCAGATTTCGCTGCCAAGTTCACCTCGGCACTGTCAACCTCGGGCAACTTACTGAGATTTTTCTCAAGACCGTAGGCACAAAACGGGCAGGCGAGACCGCTCACGCCAATGTCCACGACTTCTTGATCCACCGCCCAGGCGGCGGTGGGTAGCCACAACAGTGCGACTACTACCAACGCGATCTTTTTCATACGAAACTCCAATCAACGATCCCCATTGTTCATGATTAAACGTCCAGCCATAGCCGCAGTGGCAGTGCGAGGTAGGCGGTAAAGAAACCCACACCCCAAATGGCGACGGATATCCAGAAGATTCGGCGGTTCCACACCTGGGTCCGGTCACACAATGCGCCAAGTGTCGGATCAGCCGGACAGGCACGGCCCGGACGGAACATGAGCCAGCCCGATACAGCGAGAAGCACACCGGACACCCCAAACACCCAGGCTTTGTGCAGGGTCAAGGTCACCAGGAACGGCACCTTGCTCGACAAGGCCGCCACTGTGGCGCCGAATCCCAAGGTGACGAGCGCGATCGGCAACGCGCAGCAAATTAGCGTACCGGTGGACGCAAAAAGGGCCAGCCATGTGACGCGTTTAGCGGGGATATCTGTCACCATAAACCACAGCCTACGACCTGGAGCTGACTCCATGTCAAGCGATTTCTGATGGTCGAGCGCAAGCGAAGCGCGCTTCTGGACGTGAGCAGCGGTGCTCGCAAGAGCAGGAGAGTCCAAGCCACGACACACAATCCGTGTGGGGTAACTGTGCTTCAGTCGCTGCACCACCGCGTCGGGTCACTACCCCATGTTCAGGCAATCGGCGATCAAGCCGGCGGGCTCGACGACGACCATGGCGGCACTAATACTCAGGAGCATCAGCAACGTGTGTCGCTGTTGTGTCGCTGTTGTGTCGCTGCTGCCGCTATCACGCGATTACAATCGGACTGCGCCACCTCCGGACATTCATCGATACTGCGTCGCTGTTTTGCTCTGAGTGGCGCCGACGTGATCGATCACTCCTCCTCGGGGGATGAAGTCTTTGTGTCGCCATCCGCGTCTTGTGTGCGCACGCGCGACTGGGCTTCAGCGATCAGCGCTTCCATTTCGTCGATGGTTCTTATCCCCCGCACAATCTCACCGTTGACGAGAAACGTAGGTGTGCCAATCACCGCGTATTGCTGCGTTGCTTGTCGTTGGGCCTCGCGCAGGTCGCGCATCCGCCGAGGATCCTTCAAACAGGCCCGAAATGCGGCATCATCAATCTCAAGCGCACTCGCCTGCTGTACCAGCGCGGCATCTACATCACGCTCGCGTGACCAGCGACCGACCGTCACAAAGAGGGCGTCCAGCATCCTGTAGTAATGATTGGGCGCTACACAGCGTGCCGCAATCGCACCGCGCGTTGCCGCCGCACCCGTTGGAAAATCGCGGTAGATAAAGCGTACCTTGCCCGTATCGATGTGGCGCGACTGAATGAGCGGCAGAACCTCCCTGTGAAAGCGCACACAATAGTCGCAAGTCAGCGATCCGTATTCGACAATCGTCACGGGCGCCTCTGCGCTGCCGAGCGCGGTGTCGGCGTGCGCCGATATCGAGTGGCAAACCACGGCTGTGATGACACCGATGAAGTATCGGATCGGCAAGCGCCGAGTTTTTGTGTTAATGAAGTTCATCTGAAATCGTATGTTGTCTCTGGGCCTTGTACCAAGCCTACTTTACAAGAAGCGCCTCTTGTAATTTGTCTGATACTTGGTGAATTCGAAAGAGGAGGTTTATGGTGACGCAAACACCCCTTCCACGTAGCCAACTGGAATCAAGCCAGCCAGTGTTTCCGCGCGAGAAACCTGCACGCTATTGCCTTCCAACACGTCGTTCAACGACCGCACCGTGAAGCGACGTTGTCCAGGAAATCCACTGATGGGCCTGTTCTTGCGGTTTGGCTTGCCGGGACGGCGAACAGGCGTCGGCGAAGCCGAATAACAACAAGGCACGATCGCGAAGGTACCATGTATTTACCTGGGCTACCGGGAAGTTTCGCAGTTCCTCCTCGAGAACGACGAGAGCAAGTGGCGCTTACCGAACTACGGTTTCCGTCAGCCGAGATGGCCGTCTCAACGGTAGGATTGGAAGACGGTCGCCTCTCCATCGGTACCTACCAGCAGTACGTCGTACGGATCGACGATTCCCCCGTAGATTGACCCATCCATGCCCGGCGAACCACGGGGCATGTCAGGAACAGACAGGCCGACCGCATCCGGTCGTTCGTGCAGCAAGCGATGGATCTCCTTCGCCGGCACGTGGCCTTCGATCGCGTAGCCGTTGATCTCGCCCGTATGACAGGCGCTGAAGCGGGCAGGCATGCCCAGGCGCTTCTGCGCGTCGCTGTTACCCTCGTCCAAGGCCATCGCTGAGAAGCCGTTCGCCTCGAGATGAGTAATCCAGTCATCGCAGCAGTCACATCTCGAGTTCTTGTAGACCTTGATCGGCAATCCCTTCGCCTCTGACGGACGGGGACTGACGAAGCTCGCTACCGTTCCGAGAGCGAGCGCGCCGACCACGCGGCGGCGAATGGGGTTCACGTCTTGGTCCTTGTTCATCCTTCGGCTCCGATTACAAAAGGCCAAATGCTCTCAGGCAATGGCGGATTTTGCAATCGAGGAGTGCCCAGTTTTCGCCGTGAGGATCTGGGGGCCGGCCAATACGTGCTGCGGGCGCTTAGGGCGAGACAAAATGCTAATAGAAATAATCGTTCTATGACGCTTCCTCCGACACAGTTGTTGTCGACGCTTGGTGTGGATCAAAAACGTCGCTACGGACCAGTTTTCATGTCGGCGATTGGAGACGACAATATACTTCTGTCCGGCGTGGGAGGGCCAAGCCCTTTTGACGAAGTGTCGCGACTTAATGTTTGTGCTCTACCTCGTCGGTTTTAACCGGACGCGATGAGCTATGGGTGTGCACTACTTTCCACTCATTCCCGACGCGCCGAAATAGAAATGTCTCATATCCCCGACTATGAATTTTCCGACCGTCAGACTTGACCACCGCCATAACCTCGACATCCGCAACCGCCCATGCAAAGGGTCCTTCGACGTGTGTTTCAATATTCGAAAAATTAAGCTCAAACCCGTCCAGAGCGTCACCCTCCGGCTCCACGTGGTGATCGATCAGGTCGCTGAGCCCGATATTTTGGCCGCCACCCTCCACATAGCGCGCACCATCGAAGTCCAGGAAGTGCTTGCGAAACGGGGTGCCATCCGCCCGCTCCCAGCCGAATTCGATGGCCTGAATAATCGCCGTCATCTCGTCGGCGTCGGCGTCTTGTGCCTGTGCGCCTGAGGTCGCTACGAATATCACGAAGGCGCCTGCTGCGTTTCTCAATGCGCTTTTGGTATTCTTGTTCATCAAATATCTCCCAATAGTAATTTTTACCGGAACGTATCGCCCGGATTGATGCCTGCATCGCTTCACCCAGCCCCCCCCATCAGGCGGACAAGTGGGACGGGAATTGAGCCGCTGATTGTTGCCGTGTCACCCAACAGCTCTCCAATATCCAGCGGCTTGCTAGTAATGCTGAGATCGATCGGGCCGCTTCCCGCGCCAGATCTAAGACCTGTACTTTGACCCGAGAACGCGGGGAGCAGTAAATTCAGGTCAAGAATCTCACCAGCCGTTCCGACTTGCTGTACAAAGCGTCGCCTGGATCTCGAGTGAAAAGATGTCTTGTTCATTTCTTGACCTTGCGAACGCTTATTGTGGATGGCGTCGAAATCGAAACCGCCCCACAACTCGTCTGCCGCACGCAGCGATCCACTAGCCGACCGCTCTCACGCTGGCCTCAATTTCTGTTGGCCAAGGACTGAGAGCCAAAATGTCGACCGGATTTCGGCCTAGGGTTGGGTGCTCGACTGGCGCTCGGTTGCTAGCTCTGATATGGCTAAAGTTTAGCATTCGTCTCGATTCCGAACGACCGGGAACGCTAATCCATATTGGCGAGTAGCATTCCCCGGTCGTTCGGAGACTCAGACCAGAAAAACTCCGTTAGAAATTCCGCCGAACCAGGATCCCATATTGGCGCGGGTCGCCATGTACCGTAACCGGCACGTTGATGTCAGCTTCGCTGGCGGCGTTCCGGCCGACCGTAATGTACGTGGCATAACGGTCATCAGTCAGGTTCCGCCCATAGACCGACAATTCCCAGCGCTGGTCGCCGGTGATGTAAGTAGCGCGCGCATTGAGGATTGAATAGGAGTCGGAGCGGAACTGGGCAAGATTATTGCGTTTGAAATCTACATCGTCGCGAAACGCGTAGTCACCCCGCAGTGCCACGCTGGCGCCGTTGTTCAGATCCACTATGTATTGAGCGCCAACTGTGTATGTCAGATCAGGTGCGTTCGCGAGACGATTGCCAGAGAAGTCTTCGCCTCCCTCGAAAAACAGGTCATACTTTGAGTCCATGACGGCCACTGTGCCGTTGATGTCGAAATTGTCAGTGACTCGTAGAGCGAACTCTGCCTCCACACCTTCCACCGAGGCTTTGCCGGCATTTGATGTTGTCGCAACGCCCCCAATAAACTCGACGACCTGCAGGTTCGTATAGTCGTAACTGAATACGCCGACATTAGCCCGCATCCGTCCGTCCATCAGCGTGGATTTTACACCAGCTTCGTAACTCCACAGTTCTTCCGGATCAAAAGACCCTGCATCGCCCAGCTGGAAGCCGCCTGACTTGAAGCCTTTTGTGGCCGACAAATAGCCCATCACGTCATCTGTGATGTCATAGGCCAGCGCAAAACTGGGTGTAACCGAATCCCAATCGTCCGAGGGTGCCCCTGCATCAACCACGGCGCCATTTACTGCGGTTGAAAAACTGTAGTTTTTTCTCTCCAGGCTATACCGAGCGCCCGCGGTGGCACGCAATCTATCGGTAATATGATAGGTCGCCTGCCCAAAAACCGCATAGGCGTTGGTTGTGTTCCGTTCCCCGATGATGATGGTCGGATCCGGAAACAGGATATCGATTCCGCCGTCGCCATCTTCATTCAGGAAGAATATACCAACAATCCACTCCAGACGATCCGGGTTGGTGTTGAACAGCTGCAACTCCTGAGTTAAGGAACGCGAATTCTCCGTAAAGCCGATGTCGAACAGAAATAGATCCGTTGCGTCAGCGTCGATGACCTGATCGACTTCACTTTTGCGGAAAGACGTCAGGGACTTGAATGTGTAGTCGCTACCCTCCCAGGTTGCGACCGTCGACAGTCCCCAGGTATCCGTCTTATTGACCGGTGCGGTATCAAACGCAACATTGTCTTCCCCGATAGGGATAGTGGCGCCGGCGTCAATAATGTCCTGTTCATAGCCTGCGCGAACCGCCGGGAATCCGGTTTCGTCGTCGTTATTGACGTCGCCACGCACTTCCAATGAAAAATCATCGGACAGGTCAAAAACGAAAGTTGCGCGCGCCGCAATTGTATCCTGATCCTGGTAGGTGGCACCGGTCACAATATCCGTGTACCTGCCATCCCGCTTATTTTGGCGCAGCGTGAATCGTCCCCGGACTTTATCGCTCAGAGCTCCTGATATCGTGCCATCGAATGCGAATTTATCGAGATTTCCGGCCGTGAAACTAACTGCGCCTTCAAATTCTTCAGTCGGCATCTTCGAAACAATGTTGAGCGTGCCACCGGTAGAATTTCGACCGAACAACACTCCCTGCGGGCCGCGCAACAATTCCACTCGTTCAACATCAAACATGTCCATGTAGCCCGTGGTAGGTCTCGGCTGGTAGATCCCGTCGATATGAACAGTGGTACTGGGGTCAGTTGCGACGCCGAACGCCGACGTACCGATTCCCCGAATATTCACAATTGCCATTGAGTCATTGGTCACGGTGACACCCGGCACAAAGAACTGAAAGTCTTCGATGGTATCTATACCGATTTTTTGCATCGTATCGCCCGACAGGGCGCTGATGCTTAACGGCGTGTCCTGCAGATTGGATTCCCGCTTTTGCGCGGTGACGACGACCTCGTCCAGCAAGCTACCGGAGTTTGCGGCCGCCTGACCCCATGCGATTCCAGAAAAAAATGTCAGAGTGTAGATAAATCCCAACAATGCCGTGTACTGCCTGATCTTCATATTCATGGTATTCCCCCGTTTGATGAACTTTTTGCCAGTTTCTTCGAGCTGAAAATTGTTCTAGCGTTTGAGTCGTGCGCACACTAAATTATTTTTGGTCGTGGCCATCTCTTGTCTCACCGCGCGCAGTAAGTATTTGATATTGCCCTGATGAAAGGGTTGGCAATTTCTCGATAAAGGCCACCATATTCCAAATCCGATCGTCGTCATGCCCCGGTCCCCATGCGGGCATTCCCGACGCTTTGATACCGTGTTTGATGATCCAGAAGCGTCTTTGGTCTGGTTGCGTTTGGTCATCGTCTGCATGGCCATGCTCGCCCTGCGTCTCTGTCAAATTGGGTGGCACGGGATAAAGCCCCAGGGACAGGTCGCTGTCTTTCTGGCCCGGTTTAAGGTGACAACCGGCACACATATCATTGTAATCGGCACCGCCGGCAAGCAGCCGATCAGGAGAGTCGATATCTGTCGGCACCTGAATGTCGCCAGAGGCACGAGCAATGGAGCGCTCTCGCAAGGTTTCCAAAACCCAGTAGGTCAATTTGTTGTGCGGCACATCCGCGCCCATTGAATAGAGCCCGGAATAGACAAAGCCGATTCCGCCGAGGGCGATGACGACTGCCACCACGCTAAGGCATTTAATGCAGCCGAGGGGTTTAGTTAATGCCATTTTTATTCCTTGCGATTGCTCACAGTTCCGCGCACCGGCAGTCGACCGGCGCAACGGACTCTGGACGTGAAATACCGAAACTAGTGGCTATGTTCGGCACCCGGCTTGTCTTCTGACGCCTCTGTTTTCTCATGATGATTATCATCCGGGGTCGCTGCTGTTTCGTCGTCTTTCGGAGGCGCATCGTGCTTCATATGCTCATCCTGATCATCGGCGGGCGTCTCTGATGCCTCATCGTCGGCGTGCATTGATTCCATGCATTGCTTCATCATGGCCTGCATGACGGGATCGTTCATATCCATTTTGCTGTGGTCCATGTCCTTCATTGCCGCACAGTTGGGCTTCTCGGCGTCTTTCATGTGTTGCTCGGGTTCGTGCGCCTGCGCGGTAGACGCCAGTGCCGTAATCGAGAATAGAGTCGAAATCGTGATGATTAGATTTTTCATGGTGTTGCTCCTTGTGATCAAAATAACGGCAGCGGCCGGAAACCGTTTCAAAACCAAAACCGCAGTCCGGCGACGTAGCTGGTCACGCTCGTTGGCTCATTCAGCGCTTCGGCGTAGTCGGCTGTTCGTCCGAACTTACCGGTTCTTTCAATGCCAATGTACGGTGCGAATTGTCGGCTAAATTCGTAGCGTAATCGCAAGCCCAGGGCCGCATCGGCGAGGCCCCGGCCGATCCCGTTGACCTCGTCATTTTTTCCGTACAGCGTAAATTCGGCGCGCGGCTGCAAAATGAGACGCTGGGTAAACAGCAGCTCATACTCCAACTCAAGCGCGAGGGCGGTTCGACCACCGTCGCCGAGATATCCGGCCACATCCACTTCAAACCAATAGGGGGCCAATCCCTGTACACCAAAGGCGAGCCACTGCCTGTCTTCACCCGCATCGGTGGTATCCACACGAAGGCCCACCTGCGTATCCCAAAAGGTGGCTATCGCATGTCCCCACAATAGTTCGGTCTGGCTCTCTGCCACGCCGCCGTTGGCAATATCGCCTTCAGCCTTGAGCACGAATCGATCATAGGTGGTACCTGCCCAGCCTTGCAGGTCATAAACGCCTGACTCGTTGTCGACGTCGTATTCAAAACGGTTCACCAACAGCGATGCAAATATGTGTTCGTCGGCCAGCTTGAGCTGGCGCGGTCCGGGCAAGGCATAGGGGCCCTCAGTCAGGGTATAACCGCCGGAATAAGCATGCGGATCGCGCGCGTCGGCCGGTGCCTCACCGCCTTGTGCACTCTTATCCATGGCGCCGTGATCCATACTGTCATTAACCATGGTCTCGCCGCCGCTAGCCATCGGGCTGTCATTCATGCTCGGTTTCTGTTCCGCCACAGTAGTTGTGTCGCCAGATGCTTCGGCAGGCATAGAATGCCCTTGGTGCTCCATGCTCGATTGCGCCCAAAGCGTTGCACTTGCGAGCGTATGGGCGCCGACGATCAGAAAAACTCTTAGGATTGTCACTACATGAGGAGCTGTCATGATACGACCACCTCCCGAAACATCCCGGCATCCATGTGAAAAAGTAAATGACAATGCCATGCCCAGCGCCCCAAATCGTGAGGTGTTGTCAGAAAGCTGAGGCGCTGTGCCGGTTGCACTGGAATGGTATGGCGGCGCACCAGCTGCTCACCCGTATCACTTTCCAAATCACTCCACATGCCGTGCAAATGCATGGGGTGGGTCATCATCGTGTCGTTTTGCAGGATCACGCGTAGTCGCTGGTTGTGCGCCATGTGCACCGGCGTGCTCTGGCCGAACTCCAAACCATCGATCGACCAGCTATAGCGCTCCATGTTGCCAGTCAGATGTAATTCTATTTCACGTCTCGGCCCACGTTTATCGATAACACCGTCGAGAGAGCGCAGATCAGCCAGCGTCAAAACGCGCCGGTTATTGTTACGCAAACCAATACCAGGATCATCGAGATTGGTGCGCGGCGTGTCCACGCGCATATCCACCGAAGGGCCGTACTCAGTGCGTGCATGGCGCACCTCTTGTGATGGTACCGCCAGGGGATTATGATGCTTGGTATGGGCGCTGTGGTCCATCGCCATACCGCCATGGTTCATGCCCGGCATGTCTTGGCCCATGGCCGCATGATTCATGCTACCGGCGCCGCCACCATGCACCATATTTCCCATCATGTCTCTCATCGTCAACCACTCAACCGGGTCGGGTTCGGGCACAGCGGCACTCAGCCCGGGCCGAGTCGCCAGGGTACCGCGTGCATAGCCGGTTCGATCCATGCTCTGCGCAAACACGGTATAGGCGTCGTCGTCAGGCTCTACGATGACATCGTAAGTTTCGCCAGGACCGAAACGAAATTCATCCACGCTGACCGGCTCGACGTTTTGACCGTCGGCTTGCACCACGGTCATTTTCAAACCCGGAATACGAACATCGTACATGCTGTTGCTGGCGGCATTGATGAAACGCAGACGAACACGCTCGCCGCGCCGGAATAAGCCCGTCCAGTTGCCGGCCGGTGTGGTGCCATTCATCAAATAGGTCAGGGTCGCTGCGGAGAGGTCGGCCATATCGGTCGGATTCATGCGCATCTGATTCCACATCCGGCGCTTTTGCATTGCCCCGCCCAGGCCCTTCTCCGACATATCTCGCAGGAAATCCGCCGCAGTTGGCTGGTTAAAGTTGTAGTTGTCGCCTTGTATTTTTAGCTTGCCGAAGACCCGCATCGGATCTTCGTCCGTCCAGTCCGACAGCTCCACCACGTGATCCCGGTCGGAGTGGATCACGTCCTCGCCACGTGGCTCAATAATCAGCGCACCGTACATGCCTGTCATTTCCTGAAAACCACTGTGCGAGTGATACCAATAGGTGCCGCTTTGCTGGAGCTTGAAGCGGTAAACGAAGGTCTCACCCGGGGCGATACCGCTGAAGCTGATGCCAGGAACGCCGTCCATTTGAAAGGGCAAAATGATGCCGTGCCAATGAATAGAGGTTGACTCGGAAAGTTGGTTGGTTACGCGGATGGTGACCTCATCGCCCTCGCGCAGCCGTAAGGTGGGCGCGGGAATGGAGCCGTTGATGGTGGTTGCCATTCTCGCTGCCCCGGTGAAGTTCACCGGCGATTT
>CAXBKH010000013.1:0-122733 GCA_963976365.1 uncultured bacterium
CCTTGGCAAGGTTGCGCTCTACCAACTGAGCTATTCCCGCGGTGGGCCGAGATTCTATCTCCTGACAGGCTTAAGTCAAGGTCAAATTGCGCCCTCGGCTAACCCGGCGCCTCCTGATCGCTGATTATAAAGGGCCAGGCCGCTTTCAGGTAGATAAGCATGGACCAGAGAGTCATGACGGCAGCCAGCAATAGCAGGACGAATCCGACCGTATAGATCGGAATACCGAACATTTCATTGTGGTACACCATGAAGCCGATACCGAACATCTGCAGCGTTGTCTTGATCTTGCCTGCTGTCGACACTTTGACATTGGCTCGTTCGCCAATCGTCGCCATCCATTCACGCAGTGCCGAAACGGTAATTTCGCGCCCGATAATGAACATCGCGATAATGTCCTCGAACCAGCTGGATTCCGCCTGCACCAGCATCACGAGCAGAATCGAAACCATCAGCTTGTCAGCCACCGGGTCAAGAAATTCGCCGAAACGCGACGTCTGACCGTAGCGCCTTGCGACCCAGCCATCGACGAGGTCCGTGACAGCGGCGATACCGAACAGGACGGCCGCGATTGGGCGCGCATAGGGTATGTCGCTGTAAAAACAAATGACCACCAGCGGAATAGCGGCAATTCGAAACAGCGTCAGTATGTTGGCAAGATTAAGTTTCAAAAAACACCCTGATGTTTATTAGTTTTCAAGATGCAGGGCATTGTATATGGTTTCCGCAAGCTTTCGGCTAATACCGCGTACTTCAATCAAATCGTCGACGCCGGCCGCATTGACACCCTGCAGGCCACCAAACTGCCGCAATAATTCCCGCCGTTTCTTTGGCCCCAGGCCCGGAATCTGCTCCAGCCTGGACGTGCGACGCGCTTTGGCGCGTTGCTGGCGGTGGCCGGTGATCGCGAACCGGTGGGCTTCATCACGAATTTGCTGAATCAGCAGCAGCGCCGATGAGTCCGCAGCGAGGCTGATCGGTCGTGAATCGCCAGGTCGAAAAAGTTGTTCGGCACCGGGTCGGCGTGACGGTCCTTTGGCGACGGCAACGACGTTTAGCCAGTCAAGTTCCAGCTCGCCGAGCACTTTCACCGCCTCCGACAGCTGCCCCTTGCCGCCGTCGACGAACAAGACATCGGGCATGGGCACTTCACCTCGTTTTACCCGCGTGTAACGGCGTCGCAGGGCTTCGGCCATGGCAGCATAGTCGTCGCCAGCGGAATCCGGTTTGAGATTGAAGCGGCGATAATCGCTTTTCAACGGGCCGGCCGTATTGAACACGACGCAGGACGCCACGGTCGCCTCGCCCGAGGTATGACTCACGTCGAAGCATTCCAGTCGTTGCGGCGTTTCGTCCAGGCCCAAAGCTTCACCGAGCGCTACAAACTGGCGCTTGATCGTCGCGTTGCTGGCAACACGAAGATTCAGGCCCTGCTCGGCGTTAGTTCGTGCCATTTGCAGCCAGCGAAGACGATCACCCCGCACCCGCGACCGTATCTGTACCTTGTGCCCCAGTCTTTCCGTCAACATCTGCTGCAGCAAATCACCATCTTCGATGGCGGTCTCCACAATAATTTCGCGAGGCGCGTCGCCGTCGAGATAATACTGGGCAGCGAAAGCATTCAGAATTTTCTGCTTGTCCGTCTCGCCTTGCAGCCGCGGAAAGTGATCGCGGCTGCCAATCACCGACCCGTTGCGGATAAAAATCACAGTGACACAGTGCATCGCACCGTTCGAGGCAAATCCGAGTATGTCGAGGTCCATGCTGCTCGTGCGCTTCACCAGTTGTCGCGCTTCGATCTCTTTCAGCTTCGATATCTGGTCACGGAAACGCGCAGCCTGTTCATAGTCCTGCAGCATGGAGGCCTCTTCCATGCGTTCGACAAAGGTGTCGACGACGCTGCGATTCTTGCCTTCCAGGAATTGAATGGCCGCGTCGATATCCCTGGCATATTGCTGTTTCGAAATCAGGTTCACGCAGGGCGCGGTACAGCGCTTGATTTGATATTGCAGGCAGGGTCGCGAGCGATTGCGGAAGAAACTTTCAGAGCAGTTTCGGATCATGAAAAGCTTCTCCAGTTCGCTGAGGGTCTGACGAACCGCCGATGTACTCGGATAGGGTCCAAAATAACGCCCTTTCTTACGACGCGGACCGCGGTGAAACTTCAGGCGCGGGTAGTCATGGTCCGTCGATGCATGAATATAGGGATAGCTCTTGTCATCCCGAAGCAGGATATTGAAACGCGGTTTATGCTGCTTGATCAGGCTGTTTTCGAGGATCAGTGCTTCTGCCTCGGTGTTCGCGACTGTGACTTCCACACGCGCCACGCGTGCCATCATGGCTTCGGTTTTCACCGCATCGTGGGTGCGATTAAAGTAACTGGAAACACGTTTCTTGAGGTCTCTCGCCTTGCCGACGTAGATAACCTTGTGCTTCTCGTCGAGCATGCGGTACACACCGGGCCGATGCGTCAGCGTGCGCAGGAATGTTTTGACCTCGAATGGCGCCTCGTCATTCACCTTAGGGTTTATCCAACATCTCCCGGGCCGTTGCAAATATCGCGTCAAACATCGCTTCAGTCAGACGCCGTGTGTTGGTGTTGTAACGGCTGCAATGATAGGAGTCGAGCAATTTGAACTGCCCCAGGTCGTGCACTACTGCATGGCCAAACGGGAATTCAACCTGCCGTTCACCCAGTGCCTTGACGATTGCCCGGTGCGCGATACCGCCCAGCGCCAGTACGACCGACTGCTCTGGCAATGAATCGAGCTCGTTCGCAAGGAAGGTATTGCAGGTGTTGATTTCTGCGCCGACTGGCTTGTTGTCAGGTGGCAAACACTTTACGGCATTGGTAATCCTGCAATCCGTGAGCACCAGGCCATCGTCGACAGACTCTGATTGACCAAGACTGCCGAAACCGTACTTGTGCAGCATCTGGTAAAGCAGGATGCCGGCATGATCGCCAGTGAAAGGACGGCCGGAACGATTCGCGCCATGCATGCCGGGCGCAAGACCGACAATCAGGAATCGAGCGTCCGCTGCGCCGAACGGCGGCACGGGTCGGCAGTAGTAATCCGGATAGCGCTGCTGCACTTCATCGAGAAACGTTACGAGGCGTGGGCACGCCCGGCAACTCTTGTCGAAAATAGGCTTACTGATCAAACTGACTAGTCATCCATGTGGCGGATAACGGCCGCGCCAAAGCCGGTGGTACCGACCAGTTTGGCGCCCGGAATCATTTGATCCAGCTCCTGCTCTACATCTTTCTTGCCATGCGGTTTGTCTTTGCGTTTCGGTTGCTGAATTGCAGTTCGCAGCCGAGCAAGATCGAAAGTGAGCTCGCCGTTCGCGATCGTGTTGGCAACGCCCTTCAGAACCAGTTCGGTCGCCTCATCCCAGCCGATATATCGCAGCATCATCGCTGCAGACAGGATCAGGGAGCCGGGGTTGACGCGGTCCTTGCCGGCGAAACCGGGCGCCGTGCCGTGCGTGGCTTCAAATACGCCAATGGAATCCGCCAGGTTGGCACCCGGCGCGATGCCGATGCCGCCGACCTGTGCGGCCAGTGCGTCGGAAATGTAATCGCCGTTGAGGTTCAAGGTCGCGATGACGTCGTAGTCCTCCGGTCGCAACAGGATTTGCTGCAGGAAGTTGTCGGCGATGACATCCTTAATTACGATCTCGCTGCCGGTCCTCGGATTCTTGAACGACAGCCATGGTCCGTCACCGATTTTCTTCGCGCCGAATTCTGTCGCAGCCAGTTCGTAGCCCCAATGGCAGAAAGCACCTTCGGTAAACTTCATGATGTTGCCTTTGTGCACCAGCGTTACCGACTTCATGTCGCGCGCAATGCAGTGCTGAATCGCTTTTCGAATCAGGCGCTCGGATCCTTCACGGGACACTGGCTTGACGCCGATGCCGGAACTCAGCGGAAAACGAATCTGCGTGACGCCGAGTTCCGTCTGCAGAAAATTAATGAGTTTCTGGACTTGTTCCGAGCCGGTTGGAAACTCAATTCCGGCATAGATGTCTTCGGTGTTTTCGCGAAATACCGTCATACTGACAAGGTCGGATTGCAGCATGGGAGTCTGCACACCCGGAAAATACCGGATTGGTCGCACACAGGCGTACAAATCGAGTGTTTGGCGAATCGCAACATTCAATGACCGGATACCTCCACCAGTCGGCGTTGCTAGCGGACCCTTGATCGATACGCGGTACCGCTGAAAAGCATCCAGCGTTTCCTCCGGCAGGAAATCCTCATTGCCGTAAATTTCGGCCGCCTTGGCGCCGGCATAGACCTGCATCCACTTGATCGCACGTTTGTCGCCGTAGGCCTTCCTGACGGCCGCATTGACCACATCGAGCATCACCGGCGTAACATCGATACCAATGCCGTCGCCTTCAATGTAAGGAATGATCGGGAAGTCCGGGACATTCAGGCTGTGATCGGGATTTGCGGTAATGGGCGCGCCGTCGGCGGGCACATTGATATGATCGTAGTGCATGCGAGATCCAGTGGGTCGGGAAAGGCGTGCATTGTACAGATCGCCGGGGACGACAAAAAGTGCTGATTCTTTTCAACAAGCCCTACCGGGTGCTGTGCCAGTTCACGGATCCGGATGGGCGACGGACACTGGCAGACTACATCGACGTCCCGGGCGTCTATCCGGCCGGCCGGCTCGATTTCGACAGCGAGGGCCTGCTGCTACTGACCGATGACGGCCGTTTGCAGGCGCGCATCAGCCAGCCGAGGTCGAAAGTATCGAAAACCTATTGGGTACAGGTGGAAGGCTCGCCAACTGACGAGCAGCTTTCCAGACTCACTGACGGTGTGACGCTGAAGGATGGACCGGCCCGCGCCGTTTCGGCAAAACGCATCGAGGAACCTGGAGGACTGTGGCCTCGCGACCCGCCGATTCGCTATCGCCGAAACGTTGCCGACCACTGGATTGAAATAACGCTGGCCGAAGGCCGAAACCGCCAGGTCCGCCGCATGACCGCCGAAGTTGGCTTGCCGACACTCCGCCTGGTTCGAAACGCAGTGGGCCCGTGGACATTGGACAGTCTCAAACCCGGCGAAACCCGCCAGATCACCACAGCCAAAGCCTGGCAGTCTCTACAAAGCTAACGTGACTGCCACCTTTACCGCTGGACGCTGGTTGGGGTGGCTTTTGGCGGGATTCAGGCGGATTTGTCCAGGCCGGCGATTCGCATTGCCACTTCCATTGCCTGTTCGTAGTTCAGGCGCGGGTCCACCGTGGACTTGTAGGCGCGTGCGAGATCGGAGTCGGTCAGGCCCCGCGCGCCGCCGGTACATTCGGTGACGTTCTCGCCGGTCAGTTCGAGGTGCACGCCGCCCAGGTAGCTGCCCATCGATTCGTGCACTTTGAAGGCAGACTCCAGTTCGGACACGATGTTGTCAAAGCGCCGTGTTTTGGTGCCATCCGAGGTGCTCTCCGTGTTGCCATGCATCGGATCGCAGACCCACAACACCGGCGATCCCATTTCCTTGACGGTTCGAATCATCTCCGGCAGGTGATCGTCAATGGACTTGGCGCCAAAGCGGTGAATCAGCGTCAGGCGCCCGGGTTCATTATTCGGATTCAGCACCGAAACCAGGCCCTGCAACCACTCGCGCGTCATTCCGGGGCCTATTTTCACGCCGACCGGATTCGCGATGCCGCGGAAGTATTCGATGTGGGCGCCGTCAAGTTGCGCTGTACGCATGCCGATCCACGGAAAATGCGTGGTCAGGTTGTACCAGCGCTTGCGACGCTCCAGGTAGCGGGTCTGCGCTTGCTCGTAGTGCAGATGCAAGCCTTCGTGCGCCGCGTAAATGTCGGCACGCTGGGTGCGGTGAAACTGCCGTCCGGAAACGGTCTCGAGAAAGTCGAGCGAGTCCGAAATTGACGAGACAATCGCATGGTATTCACTGGCAGCCGACGAGTGCCCGACCCAGTCGAGATCCCAGTATTCGGGATGGTGAAGGTCGGCAAATCCGCCATCGACCAGGGACCGCACGAAATTCAGTGTCAGCGCCGCGCGCTCGTAGCCGCGCAGGATCATTTGCGGATCCGGCACACGTTCGTCGGTTGTAAAGCCGCTGCGGTTGACGAGATCGCCGCGGAAACTCGGCAACGAAACACCATCGCGCGTCTCCGTGTCGGCCGATCTCGGCTTTGCGTATTGCCCCGCCATGCGACCGACGCGAACCACCGGCTTCTTCAGTCCGTAGATCATCACGAGGCTCATTTGCAGCAGTATCTTGAGCTTCGCCACGATGTTCTCCGAGGTGCACTCGTCGAACGTCTCCGCACAATCGCCGCCCTGCAGGACAAATGCTTCACCGCGCTGTGCTTTGGCAAAATGCGCCTTGAGGTCGTCGACCTCCCAGGACGTCGTAATCGGCGGCAATCGGCTCAGGTCACTGACCGCTCGATCAAGCGCTCCCTTGTCCGGGTAGGTCGCCTGTTGTGCGGCTTCTTTACTCTGCCAGCTTGCGGGATGCCATTCGGTTCTAGCCAGGGTTCTGCTCACGTTTTAATCTTCATTTCGTTAGTGTGGGAGATGCTTTTTAGGGCACAGAAGTTCCGGACTATGCCACGGGTCCACAACGTCCTCAAAAGTTTCTCATGTAATCAACAGTTTATGCTGTGTTTTTCAGACTACTTCAGCATCAAGTGCAAAGCTCACTAAAAGCGCTTGTTTTGCCGCGCTTTTTCCCGGTGCCCTCGATCAAGGCAGGTCTGGAAAGCGCGCGGCGACCTAGGCACAATGCGCGCCCACGAGGAGAATCACCATGCAAAAAGTTCTGGATCAACTTGGCCTCAGCGCGGTCAACGACGGCACCTGGTTCGGTGCGACGTCGTCGCGCGATGAATCAGCGTCGATTATCGAATCTTTCAATCCCGCGACCAATGAACTGATCGCGAGCGTACGCTCGACCTCAGTGGCGGAATACGAACAAGTGGTCGCCCGGGCGCAGGCATCGTTCAAGGCCTGGCGCAATATCCCGGCGCCGGTGCGCGGCGACGCTGTCCGACGCATTGGCAACGCGTTGCGCAAGTACAAAGACCCCCTCGGCAGCCTCGTCGCCATGGAAATGGGCAAGATCAAGGCGGAAGGCGATGGCGAAGTGCAGGAAATGATTGATATCGCCGACTTTGCCGTTGGCCAGTCGCGCATGTTGTACGGACGGACGATGCATTCCGAACGCCCGCAGCATCGCATGTACGAACAATGGCATCCGCTCGGCATCGTCGGAACGATTTCCGCATTTAATTTCCCGGTCGCGGTGTATTCCTGGAATGCCTGCATCGCTGCGATTTGCGGCAACGTCAATATCTGGAAGCCCTCGCCGAAAACGCCGTTGTGTGGTGTCGCCGTCCACAAGATCATCAACGAAGCGCTCGCCGACCTGGATTTGCCGGATGTGTTCTTCCTCATCAACGATGGCAGCAATGAACTCGCTGCCAAATTCGTCGATGACACGCGCATCGATATGATTTCGTTCACCGGTTCCTGTGCCGTCGGCAAGAAGGTTGGTGAACGGGTCACGGCACGCATGGGCAAGGTTCTGCTCGAACTCGGCGGCAACAATGCAATCATCGTCGACGAGTTTGCGAACATGGAACTGGTCGTTCCTGCGATCGTGTTCGGCTCGGTCGGCACTGCGGGTCAGCGCTGCACATCGACGCGACGAATTATCGCGCACAGCTCCCGCTTCGAGGAGCTTAAAGCCGCGCTGGTTAAAGCTTACGGCCAGATCCGGATCGGCAATCCGCTGGACCCGGATACGCTGATGGGCCCATTGATTGATGCGTCGTCAATCGACCGTGTCGAAGCAGCCTGCGCAGCCGTCGTCAAAGCCGGCGGCGAAGTGCTCTGCGGCGGCAAACGTATCGAAGGCCCTGGTAATTTCATTACGCCAGCCATCGCTGTCGCGAAAAACGACTGGGATGTCGTTCAGACCGAAACCTTCGGTCCGATCCTGTACCTGTTGTCCTACGAAACGCTCGACGAGGCAATCGCGATGCAAAACGGTGTTGTGCAGGGACTGTCGTCTGCCATTTTCACCGACAACCTGCAGAATGCCGAATACTTCCTCTCGGCCGGCGGTTCGGACTGCGGCATTGCCAACGTCAATATCGGCACGTCGGGCGCGGAAATTGGCGGCGCCTTCGGCGGTGAGAAAGAAACCGGTGGCGGCCGTGAAGCGGGAAGCGACTCCTGGAAAGCCTACATGCGTCGCCAAACCAACACGATCAACTGGGGCAAGGACCTGCCGCTGGCGCAGGGTATTAACTTCGACCTTTAGCTTCGAACCTGTTTTCGGCGCGGTTCTTGCGGACCGCGCCGGCTTCGAAGACCTGCCCGCTCATCGCAATGTAGACGCCGGGCTCTGCGACCTGCACGGTAGCAACCGCCATACCGACATTGAAAACTGCATCGGTGGTTCGAAACCTTGCCGGTGTCAAGGCCCCGGTCAGCACGATTGTCCTGTCCTTGAGCTCTCTCAGCACTTCGGCCGTTTCCGGCATCGTATCTGTGCCGTGCGTAATGATGTAACGCGACGCATCGTCGTCGGCAATAAATTGTCGAATCTGCTCACGGTCTTCGTCGGTAATTTCGAGACTGTCTTTCTGCAACAGCGACACCACATCGTATTCGAAATCGACGAGTCCATCGGTCAGGATGTGTTGCACGACGGATTCGCCCACCTCGAATTCGCTTAACGCGTCGAAATAGATTTTGTCGATCGTTCCACCGGTGGTGATAAAGCGAATACGCATCTAGGCCTGTTCCGATTTGGCCGAAGAAATCGGCGGAATCGAGACTGTAATCTGTGCGCCACCAATTTTCGACTGCTGAATCGACAGGGTACCGCCGTAGGAGCGTGCAATATCGTTCACAACGGCCAGCCCGATGCCATGGCCAGGCGTCGATTCGTCCAGCCGCATGCCGCGTTCGAGCAAGGTGTCAGTTGATTCTTTCGGAATACCCGGCCCGTCATCCGCGACAATCAACTGCATGCCGCTCGCGACCGTCGCTGAGGCACTCAAGGGTGACACGCTGATCTCCACGCGTTGTTTGCACCACTTGCAAGCATTGTCGAGAAGGTTGCCTGCCAACTCGAGAAAATCGCCACTATCGCCGCGAAACTGCATACCGGGGGACACATCGACGACAATCTGCGGCGCCTTGTCCCGATAGACCTTCTGCAATCCATCAACGAGACGGGTAATTTCTTTTTCAACCTGCACGGCCTGTAAAACGTGCCGTTCTTTTGATGCGGTCGCCGGCTTGCGTAATTGGTAGCGTACGATTTCGTCCATGCGATCGATCTGATCGTTGAAACGTTTTTCAAAGTCTTCGCTTCGGTTGTCGCCAAGCAATGCGCGCATCCCCGCGAGTGGCGTCTTCAGGCTGTGCGCCAGGTTGTCGAGCGTAAATCGATAGCGATCCGAACGCGCTCGTTCGCTGTCGATCAACAGGTTCATGTTACGTGCAACGCCGGTCAGTTCGGTGGGAAAGCGGTTGGATAGCGAAGCACGCTCGCCGCTTTCTATTTCGGAGATTTCGGCCTCGATTTTGCGCAATGGCTTCATCAGGCCACGCAAAAGAAATGAGAAAGCGAGCAACATGGTCGCCGCCACAGCCGCAAACCAGGTGAACAACTGGCCGCGAAACTCGGCAACCTGGGCGTTGAAAGAGTCGAGGCTTTCTGCAACCTTGAAGACATAGGAGCGCGTGCTGCCATCGTCGAATTCCCAGTCCACCGCCAGACTCAGCGCAAGTAACGGTGTTTCGTCCGCCAGCGTCTGTCGCTCGAATTGCTGTGCACCGACGGCGGGTATCACACCCGCGGGAATCGCAAGCCCGAGGGTCGATCGGGAACGCCAGAGGATGTCGCCACTCGCGTCTCGCAATTCGCCGTACAATCCGGATCCGATCTGTGCGAAGCGCGGCTCCCGCAATCGTTCCGGCAGCGCCAGCTCGCCCTCGTCGTTGGGTTCGGCAGCGGCCAGCAGTGCCACGAGGTGTCCTTCCAGAACATCGCGACGAGCCTGCTCGCCGGCTTCGGTAAACGCCGTATCGAGCACCGCAATGGTTGCGCCGAAAAACAGCAGCAACAGCACACTGACAGAGATCAGCAGCCGGCTACTTAGGGAATACATTGTTTAGTTCAGCCCGACTGGTTTCGCTCCAGCGCGAAGCGATAACCGCGGCCGCGAAGCGTTTCGATGGGCTTTAGGCTGTTGTCCGGATCCATTTTCTTGCGTAGACGACCGATAAAGACCTCGATGACATTACTGTCGCGTTCGAAATCCTGGTCGTAGAGCCGGTCGGTCAGTTCGGCTTTGGAGATGACCTGCCCGGCTCGAACCATCAGGTATTCAATAATCTTGTATTCGAAACTCGTCAGCTCGACCGGCTGGTCATGCACGGACAACTCCTGGCGCGACATATCGAGCGACACCGGCCCTGCGTCCAGTTGCGACGACGCCCAGCCACCGCTGCGCCGCAACAGCGCATTGACGCGGGCACTGACTTCTTCGAAATGAAATGGCTTGGCAACATAGTCATCGGCGCCGGCACTCAGACCGTCAACCTTGTCTTCCCATCGATCACGCGCAGTCAGTATCAGGATCGGGTAGGTTTTGCCTTCGGCACGAACCTGCTTGATGATATCCAGGCCGGGTACCCCCGGAAGACCCAGGTCGATAATCGCCAGATCGATCGGGTACTCCTGAGCATAGTAAAGGCCTTCCTTGCCATCGGCCGCCTGCTCAACCGCAAATCCCGCCGCCGTCAGCTTTTGCGCCAGCGATTCGCGCAAGGTCAGGTCGTCTTCAATTACCAGTAATCGCATCTTCTCGTCCCTTTGATGATGTCAGGATCAGCGGCTGCGGCCATTGATTTTGTACGTCTTGACCTTGCCGTCCTTCAGGACCTTGATGTGATGCACCTCGCGCCCGCCCTCAACTCGGGTCTCCGCACTGATCACCTTGCCGCCAGTACGGTTCTTGACGGACTGAATCGCTTCCGACAAAGACATGCCGCCAGACTGCGCCATGTGGTACTCGCCCGGCTCCTCGTACTGGGCGTGCTGCGCCTTGAGCGCATCCTCCAGTTCAAAGGAATGGGCATCGGCCGCCTGCAAAAACACGGCGGCCAGTACCAGTAATGTCAGTGTCGATCGCATTCGCCAAGTGTCGTACGAGCGCAATGCGATTGCAACGAGGCGCGTCACACCAGAACTCCCGGCCTAGCTCGCGGGCCGTACGTCGACGCGAACGCGTATCGACTCACCCGGGTCGTAAGGCATTTCAGTGACGTATTTCTGGCCGTTATAGCGATAGGTCACGCGATAGCCTTCGATACGCTTTTCACGATGTTCGCGGTAGCTGGTCTCGCAGCGCTCGACGGGACGGGCGTGCCGTTCAACGCCGTGCGGGTGCCTTTTCGAAGCCGCATCGTTTCCGATCGCAGCACCGATCAGGCTGCCGGCGATCGTCGCGGCATCGTTGCCGCGGCCGCTGCCGACCTGGTGTCCAATGACGCCGCCAATCACTGCGCCGAGCAAAGTACCGCCCGCGCGATGACCGGAATTCCGATCAACCGTGTAGTACTGTGTTTCCTCCCAGCACTCGCGCACCGGGGTTTTCACCGTTACGTAGTTGACCAGCGGCTGGGTGGACAGAACTTTCGCATAGTCGTACTGCGCGCGACTGTCCCGTGGGTAGTATCGATCGTCATGGTCAGCCAGGGCCGTTGCCGATGTGCCGAATAGCATCGCGGCGGACGCCAGGGCTGCGAGTTTCGGTTGGATTTTCATTGTCCTGTCCTCTTGTCAGAATCTGGCCAAATGCCAGCCTGGGAACAAGATTATGGGAAGCGCAATGAACCGTGGCTGAATGGCTAGCCGACTCTCCCCTTGGCTTTGCGCCATAACCTGTCGAGGGTTTCCAGGTTGAAGTCGCGAAAGCGTTTTCCGGATTCGGCTATGTCACGCTCCATGTCGCGAAACCGCCGTTCAAACTTGTAATTGGCGCCCGTCAGGGCTTTTTCCGGGTCGATTTTCAGGTGCCGCGCCATGTTCACAATGGCGAACAGCAAGTCACCGAACTCTTCCTCCATACTTTCCTCGGCACGGGTTCCAACAGCCGCTTCCAGTTCACCAAGCTCCTCCTGGATTTTCTCGCGTACACCTTCGCGATCCGGCCAGTCGAATCCGACGTCGCCGGCACGTTTGCCCAGTTTCTCGGCGCGCATCAGTGCTGGCAAGGCCTGCGCAATACCTGCCATGACGCTGTCGTCGCCCTTATCGGAACGCTCGTCAGCCTTGATCTTCTCCCAGCTGCCCGCCTTGATGCCTTCTAAACGCTCCTCGGCGCTGCCGAATACATGTGGGTGCCGCCGCGTCATCTTTTCTGCGATTCCCTCGACGATGTCACCAAAATCGAAAATCTCCGCCTCTTGTGCCATGCGCGCATGAAACACAACCTGCAACAGCAGGTCGCCGAGCTCGTTCTGCAAGTCGCACATGTCATCGCGCGCGATTGCGTCGGCGACCTCGTAGGCCTCCTCGATGGTGTACGGGGCGATACTCGCGAAGTCCTGTTTCACGTCCCATGGGCACCCCGTCTCCGGGTCCCGCAAGCGAGCCATAATATCAAGTAATTTCTGAATATCACTCATAAGTTATTGTTTATACAATATTTCTCTTAGCGATAAGATCATAAACGCTGTCGCACCCCAGATACGTTCGCCCTGCCAGTGAAACTCGACCATCGACATTTTTCGGCCATGCCACAGGCGTTCAGCATACACATCGTTTGCCGGGTCCAGCAGGTAGGACAGCGGCACCTCAAAGGTGTACTCCACTTCATTGTGATCGACCGCCAACGATGCATCACTTGCCACGATACCCACAACCGGTGTCACGGCGTAGCCGGTGATCGTCGGCATCGTATTCAGGTAGCCGAGCACAGAGACGCAATCAGGCAGGATGCCGACTTCTTCGCGGGTTTCGCGCAGCGCCGTCTCCTCCAGCGTCAGGTCATACGCTTCCTTGCGCCCGCCCGGGAAGCTGACTTGCCCGGCATGATGTTTCAGCGCCGCAGAGCGCTGCGTCAGCAATACCGTGAGCTCAGACTCGTGATTCATGATCGGGACCAGCACCCCGGCGGGCGTCAGCGTGCCGGCCAGCTGCTCCCGCACTGACTCCGGCCACATTGAGCTCCCTGGCGGCATGATGATGTCTGCGGGGCTTGCTGGCAAAGCCGTTCCTGCCAGCTGCCTTTGGATATCAGCCGGCGTAAGTATCAGCCCGTGCTTAATGTTTGATTCCGCCCTGCGTCAACTCGGCAGGATCAAGCAATCGATCCAGCTCTTCGTCGGTAAGGTCGGTCATTTCCCGAGCAACGTCCTTGACCGGTCGGCCCTGCTTGTAGGCAGCCTTGGCCACCGCGGCGCCTTTCTCGTAGCCGATGACGGGATTCAGCGCCGTCACCAGGATCGGGTTTCGATCCAGCGCGCGATTGATGTTGTCGGCATTCACCGTGAATCCGGCGATCGCGTTATCGGCCAGGCAAACACAGGAATTAGCCAGCAATTCAATACTTTGCAGCAGATTGTAAGCCACGACCGGCAACATGACATTCAACTGAAAGTTACCGGACTGGCCACCCATGGCGATGGTCGCGTCGTTGCCGACAACCTGCGCACACACCATCGCAACCGCTTCGGGAATCACCGGGTTGACTTTGCCGGGCATGATACTGGACCCGGGCTGCAGCGCCGGCAGCTCAATCTCGCCAATACCCGCCAGCGGACCCGAATTCATCCAGCGCAGGTCGTTGGCAATCTTCGTCAGGCTGACAGCCAGGACCCGCAGCTGGCCGGAGGTCTCAACGGCCGCATCCTGGCTGCTCAGACTCTCAAACTTCGACTCTGCAGAAACAAAGGGAATACCTGTTTTCTCGCTCAGCAACACCGCCACCTTGCTGCCAAACCGCGGATGCGCGTTGATCCCGGTCCCCACGGCGGTCCCACCCTGCGCAAGCGCAACAAGGCGCTTCATGGTGTCGCGCAATCGCTCGGCACCATGGTCAACCTGCGATCGCCAGCCGTCGAGTTCCTGTCCCAGCGTTACCGGCATCGCGTCCATCAAATGCGTTCGACCGGTCTTGACCACGTGGCGGGTTTCGTCCGCCTTTTTTTCCAGCGTTTCGGAGAGGTGTGCCAGCGCTGGCAACAGCTTGTCGTGGATGGCGATCGCCGCACTGACATGGACGCAGGTCGGAATGACGTCATTGCTGCTTTGCGACATATTGACGTGATCATTCGGGTGCACCTCTTTGCCGAGCGCCTCCGTTGCCAGGTGCGAAATAACCTCGTTGGCGTTCATGTTCGAGCTGGTGCCCGACCCGGTCTGGAAAACGTCGATGGGAAACTGCGCGTCATGCTTGCCTTCGGCGACCAACAATGCGGCCTTCTGGACGGCTACGGCGATGTCACTCTTCAGCAGCCCCAGTTCGGAATTCGCACCGGCCGCCGCCCACTTGACCAATCCAAGCGCTGCGATGAATTGCCGGGGCATGCACAGCCCGGATATCGGAAAGTTGTCGACTGCGCGTTGCGTCTGCGCACCCCATAGAGCGTCCGCAGGGACCTGAAGCTCACCCATGCTGTCCCTCTCCGTTCGATATGCCTTGTCACTCATTGCCTGTCCTGTTCCGGTCGTGTTTTCTGCCGTCTGGCAGCGTTCGGTTCGTGTATGATTCGCGCTTTGCGCGCGCAAGTTTACACTGCTTTGTCCCTCAGGAAACGCTCACGCCGATGAAAATCTCCACGATTAAGGCGCTCTCTCCGGCCGATGGCCGATACGCCGAAAAAGTTACCGGTCTTCGCGATATTTTCAGCGAATTCGGACTGATCCGCTACCGCGTCCTGGTCGAAGTTCGTTGGCTGCAATGCCTTGCCGACGAACCGTCGATTGCGGAACTCGACCCACTGACGTCAGTAATGAAAGACGTTTTGAATCACATCATCGATGACTTTTCGATTGACGATGCCGAGCGCATCAAGAAAATTGAAGCGACCACCAATCACGACGTCAAGGCAGTCGAGTACTTCATACGAGAGAAACTCGGCAGCGGTCCGGAGACGAATGCGTTAAAGGATTTTCTGCATTTTGCTTGCACGTCAGAAGACATCAATAACCTGTCTTACGCGCTCATGCTGCGCACCGCACGTTCGGACGTATTGCTACCGGGCATGAGAGACCTGCGCGGCAAGATGGTCAAACTCGCGAAAGAGAACGCGGATTTACCGATGCTGTCGCGGACTCACGGGCAAACAGCGAGCCCGACCACCCTGGGCAAAGAAATTGCAAACGTCATCGCCCGCTTGGATCGAATTCAGGAACAGGTTTCGAGCGTTCAGATTCTGGGTAAATTCAATGGTGCCGTCGGCAATTACAATGCACACACCGTTGCCTATCCCGATGCCGACTGGCCCGCAATCAGCCAGCGTTTTATCGAGTCACTGGGCATTGCAAGCAACGCGTACACGACGCAGATCGAACCGCACGACTGGACCGCGGAGTATTGCCACGCATTGATGCGCTACAACACGGTATTGATCGACTTTTGTCGCGATGTCTGGGGATACATCTCGCTGGGCTACTTCAAACAGCGCGTCGCGAAAGATGAAGTTGGATCATCGACCATGCCGCACAAAGTCAATCCGATCGATTTCGAGAACGCCGAGGGCAATTTCGGTATGGCCAATGCAATGCTCGGACATTTCGCGGAAAAACTCCCGATATCGCGCTGGCAGCGTGACCTCACCGACTCAACCGTACAACGAAACTTTGGTGCCGCCATCGCCCATATTGTGATTGCGTTGCAGTCACTGGTGAAAGGTGTCGGCAAACTCGAGGTGAACAACGAGGCGATTCAGGCAGACATTGCCAATGCCTGGGAGGTACTCGGAGAGGCCGTGCAGACCGTGATGCGACGTTACGGAATTCCGGAGCCGTACGAAAAGCTCAAGGCCTTGACTCGCGGGCGATCCGTCACTCGTGATGTGTTGCTCGAGTTCATTAAAACACTGGATATTCCGTCAGCGGAAATCGAACGATTACTGGAGTTGACGCCGGAACGCTACACCGGTCTGGCAGCGCAACAAGCTCGCGATATTTAGGCCGGGAGTGACATGCTCAGCCTGCCTGACAAACTGACGGCGGAGTCCTTCCTGCAGCAACACTGGCAGAAATCCCCGCTGTTCATGGCGCGGGCGCTGCCCCGTCTTCGGCCCGCTGTTACACGCAATGAACTTGCCTGGCTTGCGACACTCGATGACGTGGAGTCGAGAATCGTATTCGTTGATCGTCGCTCGGGACGCAATCGTTACCGCTCGGAAACCGGGCCGTTCGATCCCGAAACACTGGCTAATCTACCGAGGCGTGACTGGACACTGCTCGTGCATGACGTGGAAAAGCACGTGCCCGCTTTGCGAGCACTATTCGCCACCGTGCCGTTTATTCCAGACTGGCGCATTGACGATCTGATGGTCAGTTTCGCGGCGCCCGGCGGCGGCGTCGGGCCGCATCGGGATAACTACGACGTCTTCCTGTGCCAGGGTTTCGGACAGAGGAACTGGCATTTTAGTGCGGACGACGTTGCCGCGGACCCCGAGGCAAGCGAAGACCTCTCACTGCTTGCGGAATTTACCGGCACCGTCGTCGATTCGGTTGAAGGCGATGTTCTGTATTTGCCCCCGGGCATCGCGCATTGGGGCACCGCCAGTCGGGCATGTATGACCTATTCGATCGGCATGCGCGCGCCCGAGGCCACCGACCTCGCATACCAACTGAATATCGCGCCATCCGGCGCAAGCGATTTCTATCGCGACCCCGACCTTGACCCGAGTGAATCAATACCCGGGTTTATTTCCAGGGCTGCGGCGAGACGGGCATCGAAGCTGCTCGGACTGTCCGGCAAACATTTCGACGACGTTGCGCTCGCGCTCGGTCGAATTGCGACACAAAACAAAGACTGGCTAAAACCCGATGGCGCGAATGCTGCCGAGACCGAGCACTGGCTTTCGCACATGATGGCCGGAGGCGGACTTGTGATTCACGGCATGGCGCAAGTGGCTTTCGACGATCGTTGCCTGTTCGTCAATGGACAGTATTGCCCGTTAGTGCCCGATGCAGAGGCCTTGTTGGCAGACATTTGCAGTCAGCGGCGACTCGCCCGCTCGTCCCGCCGGGACCCCAGGCTGGCACCATTGCTGACTTTTCTTCTTGCAAACGGCGCATTTGAGATACCTGAGAATCACTGACCATATGTGAAGTAAATCGGCGCTGGGACTATTTTCTCAACGCGACTCAAAGCCAATAAACACGGGGGATGCGAATGATTTTCATCCGGCCTTTGTCCTTCAAAACGTGACGCAGTTGGCAATGGCAGTCGCGCACGGCGAGTAGTATCACGAGTCTATGGAACAGGCACGAGAAAAAGGCAAGCGCTGGGTTATCTCAACTTGCGACGAGATGCGCCAGGCGGCTTTGGAAGTCGTTGGCGAGGCATCGCGTAAAGTTTCGATCTTTACGCATGACCTTGAACCGGGCATTTACGACAACCCGGAATTCCTGGAAATCATCAAGCGCATGGTGCTGTCGCAGACTTATGCACGGATTCGTGTCTTGATTGCGGATCCATCGCGCGCCGTCAAGAACGGCAACAACTTTGTTCATCTCGGGCGACGCCTGAATACCTACATTGAGTTTCGGCACGTGCGCGAAGATTTGCGAACCCACGCGGAAGCCTTTTGCATTGCAGACGAGACGGCGCTTGTTTATCGATTGCAGGCGAACCGATGGGAAGGCATTGCGGATACCTACGAACCCGCCGTCGCGAAACTGTACAGCAAGATGTTTGATGAAATCTGGCTGGCGAGCGAAGTCGAAATGGAATTTCGGCAGCTCGGCATATAGAAGGTACGTCTATGTATTCGACCGACTTGACGGTTGCTGCCGTTGTGAATGTCGATGGACGATTCCTGCTGGTCGAAGAGCACTCGTCCGGACGCAGGGTTCTGAGCCA
This sequence comes from uncultured bacterium, assembly GCA_963976365.1. Classification (GTDB taxonomy): domain Bacteria; phylum Pseudomonadota; class Gammaproteobacteria; order Steroidobacterales; family Woeseiaceae; genus UBA1847. The sequence goes on from CAXBKH010000013.1 coordinate 18,123, forward strand.
GCCCGGCGGTCATATTGAATCGGGTGAATCGCCTGAACAGGCCGTTGAGCGAGAGACACTGGAGGAAACCGGTTGCGTCGTTACTTGCCGTGACCTGGTCGGCATCTACCTCTGGATTCACCCGCAAACACGGCAACAGTTTCTTCGCATTGTCTATTCGGCTGACTTCATTTCCTGTGACGAGTCGCTGCCACTTGACGATGGAATCATCGCTCGTCGCTGGGCAACCCTGCCCGAGATCGAGACCCGGAAGCCGTTATTGCGCTCTCCGGCAGTTTTGCGTTGTGTGCAGGACTACACGGCAGGTCAGCGAGAATCCGACGCGCTCCTGACCGGAATGCTTCCGCTGCAACAGAACGTACATCGCGTACTCGCAAACGCGTCGCTCGTCTGATCGCCGGGTCCGTTTCGCCGGGCCACTAATCTGCAAGTTCCGGTAGCGACGCGGGCACTTTCTCCGGTGCTACACTCTCGCGCCTATGAGTGATTTAAAACAGGCATCCGTTGCCGGCAAGCGGGTCGTTCTTGGCCTGTCCGGCGGCGTCGACTCGGCGGTCGCCGCAATACTGCTGCAGCGGGCAGGCGCCGACGTGCATGCCCTGCACATGACGAACTGGGAAGATGATGACGGTTACTGCACGGCAGCCGATGATCTTCAGGATGCGCGGCTCGTTTGTGAGCAACTCGACATTCCGCTCCATCACGCCAATTTCTCGAAACAGTATCGCGACCAGGTATTCGAATACTTTCTCGAAGAGTATCGAAAGGGGCGAACGCCTAACCCTGACGTGCTGTGTAACCGCGAAATCAAGTTTGGTGTTTTCCGCGACTACTCGAAACGCCTGGGCGGCGATCTGCTTGCCACCGGACACTACGCGATTTCCGCGGCAGTCGACGGTCACGGTGCATTGTTCAAGGGGGCTGATCGTGGAAAAGATCAAAGCTACTTCCTGCACGCCGTCAGTGCAGAGGCACTGGCTGAAACCGTTTTTCCGCTCGGCGAATTGCAGAAAGACGAAGTGCGACAGGTCGCACGCGATTCCGGGTTGCCGGTACACGACAAGAAAGACAGCACCGGCATATGCTTTATCGGCGAACGACCGTTTCGCGAATTCCTGAGCACCTACCTGCCGGCGAAGCCGGGACCCATGCGAACGCCGGGCGGCGAGGAAGTCGGCACCCACCAGGGACTGATGCATTACACGCTCGGACAACGGCAGGGCCTTGGTATCGGCGGACGCAGCAATCGCAGCGAGGCGCCATGGTACGTCGTGGCCAAGGACCTTGATGACAATGCGCTGATCGTGGCCCAGGGCGAACACGAGATGCTGTTCAGCAACTGGCTGATCGGCTCGGATACGAGCTGGATTGGCACGCCACCCGCCGGTCCAGGCCGTGATTTTCGTTGCACCGCAAAGGTGCGCTACCGTCAGGGCGACCAGAACTGTGTCATCCGCTTGCTGGACGATAAACGGGTCGAGGTTCGCTTCGACCAGCGCCAGAAGGCGGTCGCGCCCGGTCAGTTCGTGGTCTTTTACCGCGACAGGCGCTGTCTCGGCGGTGCGGTTATTGATGAAATAGGGTGAGCGGTCGCGGCGCCCATTCGTTATAATTCGCAACCCGCGGTCAACGGGCCGCGAACAATCCCTGATCCCGGAGAAAACACAATGACGGATAGCTTTGGCGCACGTTCTGCGCTTGAGGTCGGCGGCAAACAATACGAAATTTACCGTTTGGATTCAGTTTCAGAAGGCCACGTCGAACGCCTGCCCTACTCGCTCAAGATCCTGCTGGAAAACCTGCTGCGTCACGAGGATGGCCGCGATGTAACCCGCGACGACATCCTGGCTTTGGCAAACTGGGATCCGAAAGCGCCGCCAAACACCGAGATCTCCTTCACACCGGCCCGCGTCATTCTGCAGGATTTCACCGGCGTTCCGGCCGTCGTCGATCTTGCCGCGATGCGCGATGCCGTCGTCAAACTCGGCGGGTCCGCGGAAAGCATTAACCCGCTGTCACCGGCTGAGCTGGTCATCGATCACTCGGTACAGGTCGACAATTACGGTGCCGCGAACGCACTCGACCTGAACAACAAGATTGAATTCCATCGCAACAAGGAACGCTACTCGTTCTTGCGCTGGGGTCAGTCAGCACTCAAGAACTTCCGCGTCGTCCCGCCAAACACCGGCATCGTGCACCAGGTCAACCTGGAGTATTTGAGCCGCGTAATTTTCGACGCCAAGAAGAACGGTAAGTTGACGGCGTATCCTGATACCGTGGTCGGAACGGATTCGCACACGACGATGATCAACGGGCTTGGCATCCTCGGCTGGGGTGTCGGCGGTATCGAGGCCGAAGCCGCGATGCTGGGCCAGCCCATTACCATGCTGATTCCGAACGTCGTGGGCTTCAAACTGACCGGCAAGTTGCGCGAAGGCACAACTGCGACGGACCTTGTGCTCACTGTCACAGAAATGCTGCGTGACAAAGGCGTTGTCGGCAAGTTCGTCGAATTTTTCGGTGACGGCCTTTCGCATATGCCATTGGCCGATCGCGCAACCCTCGGCAACATGTCACCGGAATTCGGGTCAACCTGCGCCATCTTCCCGATCGACGGTGAAACCATTCGCTACCTCGAGTTGTCCGGCCGTGATGCCGAGCAATGCGCGTTGATCGAAGCCTATGCGAAGGAACAAGGGATCTGGCGTCATGACGGCGAACCCGACGCTTTGTACAGCGATACGCTGGAACTCGATATGGGTACGGTTGAGCCAAGCATCGCCGGCCCGAAACGACCGCAGGACCGGATTGCACTGAGTGCCGCAGCCACCGCGTACCCGGGCTTCCTGAAAACGACGATTGCCAATCGAACCGAAGGCGGCAAGGCGATCGCCAAAATCAATGGCAAAGATACGGAGATTCGTGACGGCGCTATCCTGATCGCAGCGATCACCAGTTGCACCAACACGTCGAATCCGGCGGTCATGGTCGCCGCCGGACTCGTCGCGAAAAAGGCAGCGGAAAAAGGCCTCACGGCCAAACCATGGGTCAAGACGAGCCTTGCACCCGGGTCGCGTGTCGTCACTGACTACCTCAAGAAGTCCGGTCTTCTGCACGACCTGAATACGATCGGTTTCTACAACGTGGGCTACGGCTGCACGACCTGCATCGGCAACTCGGGCCCACTGATGCCCGAGATTGCGGAAGCCGTTAAAAAAGGCAAGATCGTCGGTACGAGCGTGCTGTCGGGTAATCGCAACTTTGAAGGCCGCATTCACGCACAGGTACAACACAACTTCCTGGCATCGCCGCCACTTGTTGTTGCCTACGCCATCGCCGGCAACATGGACGTTGACCTTTATAATGACCCGCTGGGTAATGACAAAAACGGCGACCCGGTCTACATGAAAGACATCTGGCCCAGCCAGGCCGAAGTCCAGGAAGTGGTTGCCAACAACATCGACTCAAGCATGTTCCGCTCCAGTTACAAGAGCGTGTTCGAAGGCGACGAAAACTGGAAAGGCATCGATTCCCCGACCGGCGAAATTTATACCTGGGACGCGGCGTCGACCTACGTCAAGAACCCACCCTACTTCGAGGGCATGAGCAAAAGTCCATCGGCAGTGCAGAATATCGAAGGTGCGCGAGCACTTGCGCTGCTCGGTGACTCTGTCACCACGGATCATATTTCACCGGCGGGCAATATTGCGCCCGACAGCCCTGCAGCGGACTACCTCAAAGCGCAAGGCGTCAAGCCCGTGGACTTTAATTCCTACGGATCACGCCGCGGCAATCACGAAGTCATGATGCGCGGCACATTCGCCAACATTCGCCTGCGCAATCTGCTTGCGCCGGGCACTGAAGGCGGCTGGACGCGCCACCAGCCCAGCGGTGAGGAGATGTCGATATTCGATGCTTCGGTTCGCTATCGCGAAGAGGGAACACCGCTGGTCGTTATCGCCGGCAGCGAATACGGCACCGGCTCATCGCGCGACTGGGCGGCGAAAGGTACGCTTTTACTTGGCGTCAAAGCCGTCATCGCAAAAAGTTTTGAGCGTATTCATCGTTCAAACCTGATCGGTATGGGCGTATTGCCGCTGCAGTTCATGGACGGCCAGGACGCCGCATCGCTGGGACTGACCGGGACGGAGAGCTACTCGATTTCCGGGCAGACGGACCCCAAGGCCAAGACCGTGGACGTGACGGCAACGCCGGAAAAAGGCGACCCCATTACGTTCCAGGCACAGGTCCGAATCGATACGCCAAAAGAGCGGGACTACTATGAGAACGGCGGAATCCTGCATTACGTCTTGCGGCAGCTCGCGGCCTGATTCCGGCAGCGGGTCGGGAGACAGTGATGATCGAACGTTCCGCCAAGAGCATCCTGGCGACGAGCCGATGGACACGAGTTATCGGCGCGTCGCTGGCGGTCATCCTGCTCGTTATGACCATCCTGGGCATTTACGTTTCCAGGGAGCCCGACATCTTTTGGGTCAACCGTTCCGCAGAGCTTGAGTCTGCGGTTGTCGGACTGTCGACGACCGATACACTGATTCGAGTGGCAGAAACCCTGCTCGACAAACCCGGCGGCTACCTGACCAATGACAAGATCCCGCCGAATATTTTTCTCGACAACATACCGAGCTGGGAACTTGGGGTTATTACTCAGGTTCGCGATCTCGGCCGCGTGATGCGCGATGACTACACGCGCAGTCAGTCGCAATCCAAGGAAGATGAAGATATTGCTGCCGGCGAGCCGCAGTTCTTCTTCAACAATGACTCCTGGCTTTTTCCGGCGACGGAGTCCGAGTACCGGGATGGCATCGAGGCCTTTGTTCGTTACCGTCAGCGCCTGATTAATGGCGACCAGGACACCCAGTTCTACGCGCGAGCCGACAACCTGCGTGAGTGGCTGTCACAGGTCGAGAAGCGACTGGGCAGCCTGACGCGGCGCCTTGGAAACAGCGTTGCTGCGAATCGCATCAATGACGATCTCGCCGGAGAGCCGGCTGCCGAGGCAGCCGGAGACCAGCCGGATACGTTCAACGTTCGTACCGGCTGGTTCGAGGTCGACAATATTTTCTTCGAAGCTCGCGGCACAGCTTGGGCGTTGGTGCATTTTTTTCGCGCCGCCGAGTTTGACTTTGAGCACGTGCTTGCCGACAAAAACGCCGAGGCCAGCGTTCGCCAGATCATCCGCGAACTTGAGGCAAGCCTTGAACCACTGCGCTCACCGATGATCTTGAATGGCGGCGGCTACGGGCTGTTTGCCAATCACTCGCTCGTCATGGCGAACTATCTCGCCAGGGCGAACGCTGCGGTCATCAATCTGCGTGAATTACTCGACCAGGGTTAGGTTAGGCGGCTGTTCGTTTGTCTGAAATAACCAGGCCGACCATCACTGCGATACCTGCCATGCACCAGACCACGACGGCGCCGGTCGGTAGATCCAGCACGAACGACAAGACAATACCCGCCAGGTACGAAGTAGCCCCCACCAGGTAACCCGCGATCAGTCGGTTGCCGCGCCGGATTCCGGTCGTTGCCAGCGCAGGGACAATCAGGCTGGCGAATACGAGGTAGATACCGACAATCTGCACTGACGCCGTCACTACCACTGCGAATGTCAGGTAGAAAAGCAGCGCGCCGAACCGTGGCCGCAGCGTAAACCAGATTGCGAGAACGATGGCGTACAACACCGAAATAGGCACCAGGGAAGACCAGGTGGTCCACAGTATCTGCCCAACCAGCAATTCCTTCAGATGCTCACTGCCATGTGGATTACCGGCAAGCAACAGAATGCCACCAGTCGCAGCGAGTATGAACAGTATGCCAATCAGCGGTTCCTGGATACGCGGCCAGCGTCGCTCGGTCCAGTTGAGACCGATTGCTGCGATCAGTGCAGCACTGACGGCGGCAATCTGAACTTCGATTCCGTTCGGATCCCAGTCCATGGCGTGTGAGGCGATAACACCTAACGCCGCCACCTGTGCGATTGCGAGATCGATGAATATGATGCCTCGCTTCAGGACTTCCTGGCCCAGCGGTACGTGCGTGCTTAAGACCACGAGACCGGCAACAACCGCAGGGCCGATAATGCTCCAGTCCAGCGCTTCAATCATTGCGTCGCTCCAAGCAAGATATCGATGATGTCGTCAAACATGCCGAACAAATCCGTCGCTTTACTCGTGCCACCGACGGTCAACGGTAGCAGTACAGCGGGAATATGCGTGCGCTCCGAAAGCCACTCGGATGGCTTCCCGTCCTGGTATGGCGATCGGATGATAACGTCGGCCCCGTTGTCGAGGAGGAGCGCGGTCAATTGACTGAGGTGCGTTGCCGTCGGCGGCAAACCGGCGATCGCCTCGAGATTGCCAGCCTCCTGCAACCCCAGCCACTGCTCGAGGTAAATCCAGGACTTGTGGTGTGTCACGACACGAATCCCCCTGAGCGGTGCCGCCTTCAATTCCCAGGCAGCGATTGCCAGCTGCCAGCGCTTCAGGAAATCCTCGCTCCTGGTCTCGTAGACGCCGGCATTCTGCGGATCGATCTGGGCCAATCGGCGCGCCATCGCGGCGGCCACCGCGGCAATATTGTGGGGATTGGTCTGAATATGCGGGTTGCCCTGCGGATGTATGTCGCCTTGTGCCCGATCGACGTTCGTCGTCGCACCCAGGCGCAGAACCTCCGCACTTGCTTCCATGTAGCCGGGCTTTCCCGGCAAAACCTTCGGGTTGTTCGCTTTCTGCAACAAGGCGGGGAGCCAGCCAATCTCAAGTTCCGCGCCGCTGCAAATGACGAGATCAGCGTTGCGCACCTTGGCGATCAGGCTCGGCCGCGCCTGGATGTAGTGTGGGTCCTGCAAAGCGGTCGTCGCCGCATAGGTCGACACGTGTTCGCCACCCAATTCATCGGCAAGAGCCGCCCATTCAGGCTCGCAGGCAAATATGCTGACATTGGCCTGTGACACAGCAGGCAAGCAAAGTGCCGCAACTACTAACAATGCTTTCACGATGCCGCTCCTTAAAACGTGTGCGCGCCGTGCGCGCCAATGCTGTGAATGTATTGCAACCCCCACTGGTTTTCGTCTGTCATCCCAGCCTTATCCCGCGTAAATTGCAGCCGCAATCGACTGAACTCGCTGTTGGACCAGTCGGCCATCAGGCTGAATCGCCGCGGGTCGCTGCTGCCCGTCTCTAGAGGTGTGCCATCAAACAATATCCCGGGATTGTCGGCCGACAGGGTGTCAACGCGGCCACCGAAGCGCCAACGCGGTATCGGCTGATAAATCGCTTGTGCGTACCAGCCACTTTGATCGCCGTCGTAGGGGGTATCGACCAGTCCCAGCCCTGAATAGACGCCAGTCTCGCTCTTTTTCAGGTATTCCCCTTGCAGAATCAGGTTGCGTTCCTTCCAGTTGCCGTTTGGTGACCACTTCCAGACAAATTGAGCACCAAGGAGCTTCGAGTCGCCGGTGAAAAGCAACGGGTCGTCTTCATCCCCGGACGGCCGGTCGATTGCGGTCGCGTCGAGATACGACAAACCTGCCAGCCAACTGCTGCCCGAACCGGCGTCGCCGCCGACATTCGCAAACAGGCTGTAGCTGCCAACACCATCATGTGCAGCCGATGCAGCCGGGTACTGACCGCCACGCATCGCTTCACCTCCGATTTCAAGATAAAGATCGGTCGGCGCCAGCCAGCGCAGCTGCAATCCATCGTCGATCAACTGGCCACCAAGGAACGCCTGGTATGGCAAGGGCTGATCGACAAAATCCCAGGTATGCACGTGCTTGCTGTTCAGATAACCAATGCCCGAGAAGAATCGACCAAGACGTGCACTGAAGCCTGCCGGCAATGCCGTTGTCTCAACCCAGGCCTCCTCTATCTCGGTCACTGCCTCGCCGTCTTCCAGCGCCAGTGCCAGCGTTAGCCAGGCCGTGAACTTGTCATCGACATTGGCATTCATGATGATCTCGGTCTCGCCGAGAGCCAGGCCTTCTTCGATCGGGCCGGCTTCTCCCCCATAGGGGAAGCCAGCAACGGCATACTCGTCGGGCGAATTACTGTGATCCCAGGCCGTTCCGGAAAATATGACGCCGATTCCCGGATTTGCCGACGTCGTCCGACCTGGCGCCGGCGTGGGAATGGTCGCGGCACTACTCGCCTGCTGCACGTTTTGCTCAGCAACAGCGAGGCGCCGTTCAAGCTCGGCAATTCTCGCATCATAGTCGGCGCGCATCTCAGCAACAGCGGTGCGCAATAATTCCATTTCCGTCGGCTGCGCCAGGGCAACGGCCGGGAAAACCACTATCAGCACCAGAATGGCGCGCTTTAACAAGTCGATACACATGGCATCGCCTCCTCATCGTTTAATCAAAATACAATCGCTGCCGAGAGCAACGTGATGGTCAATTATTGATAAAGAAGAGGCGGCCCACGCGCGCAAGTCGACCGCGACGGTGTGGCGGTGACGGATTGAAAAGTCTGACCGACACGCTCCGTGCCAGCGTGCGGTATTAACGGAGTTGAATTGTCCTGAGCCAGGCCATGCGACAGCGGCGTGTGCGCGAGGCACACTTCGCAATTGACGACCTCGCCCGACACATGCGATGCGGCATGTGCAACAAATGCCGCGTTGCAAAGGAGCAGCGCGAGCAGGAGTGAGACGGCAAGATTTCGAGACTTCAGTGACATCGAAAATGAGTATCCGTGAATGCACGGCTTTTGACAATGAAAACGTCACCGCGTTCGCCGTCATTCACATGTCATAATTTACTTTTAAATAGTAACTTAATTAATTGTTTTTAATTAATAAATTCCCACCCAGGTAGGGATTCTTTTCCAGCAGGAATTGAGGTCGCGATCGAGCCGTCGATAATCCGGTTCGAACTGGCAGACCAGGCGCCAGAATCGCTTTGAGTGGTTCATGTGCTGCGCGTGGCAGAGTTCGTGGATCATCACGTAGCGCAGGTGCGCGGGATCCAGGAACAACAGGCAATAATTCAGACTGATTGTCCCGGTACTGGAGTGACTGCCCCAGCAGGTACGCTGACCGCGGACGTGCAGTTTTTTGAACGGATTTCCGCTCATTGCACTCAGCGCACGTAGCTGAGGTTCGAATTCTCGCTTCGCCAGACTGAGCAACCAGCGTTTAAGTGCCGTAACGCAGAGACGCTCGTCGTCAATGCGGCCGGAAAGGACTACCTTGTAGGTATACCCGCGATACTTGACCGTCTTTGCGTTGCGCTCGGGCTTGTATTCGACAGTGAACCGTCGCCCGATTCCGTCGAGACAAACCTGCCGAGGCAATACAAAAGGCTCCGGCGTGTGTTCAGCCGCGAACTGGTCCCGTGATTTCTGTATCCAGTCACGGTGCGCCTCAACGAATTCACGCACTTCGGCCGGGCGAGTACGCTTCGGGACAACGACCTCGACACGACCGCGCGGGAATACCTTGATCGACAGTCGTTTGGCACGGCCACTCTCACGTACGGCAAAGCCCGACATTGAGTCGGGCTCGTCGAATTCTGAAAACAGCGGTAGTTGGCTGGCGGCACTCTGCACGGCCACCATTCTACGGAATTTTAGGGATGTTCGCCGCTAAAGCGAACCGCGTCACTCAATGACATGACACCCTCAACACCACCGACGCTGGCCGTGTCACTGATATAGAGTTCGACCTCGCGCTCCAGCCTGATAACGCCTTCAATGGTGCTACCCGGCCCAATCACAATTCGCGGCTTGCGCTGCTTGCTCTTTCCCCATCCCCAGTTGCTTGGTTTTTCGACAACCAGGTCGCCTTTTACCAGTGCGCTACCCGACAGGCTGACGTCGCCGGTCACGGTCGTTACGTCGCCACCGATCTCGGCACCCGTCAACTCAATGTGCCCATTGACGTTGCTCACATTGTCGGCGATCGTCGAGCCGGCATCCACGCTGATTTTGCCGTTGACCGCTTCAATTTCGCCGTCGACCGTCGACGATCGACCGACTCGAACCGTGCCGTTGACCGTGCTCAGGTCGTCGGCCTCGACATTGTCACCAATGCGCACGCCGCCGTTGACAGTGGATGCGTTCTCAATTTTCGCCCCATCATCGACTCGAATCGATCCATTCACCGTCTTGACCCCACCGGTAACGACCGCATTTTCACCGACGGTGACGCTGCCGTTGACCGATGTCGCGCCACCGGATGTCTCGCCGGCCCCGACCTTTACGCTCTTGTTGATCGATGCCGCAAATGCGGGTACCGCAAGCAACAGGGCCAGCAAGCCGACCGTAAACAGGGTTTTCGCCATTGTCTTTGCCATTTTCACTTCCACTGGGTGTTCTGTTCCTTTTAGATACCTCTCGGTGACGAATGGTTGCAATCGCAGAGGACGCTAGTCTGCGGCATGTCTATTGGTTACTCTTCGGCGATGGCCATCGCGCTTGAAGCCCGCAACTTGAGGAAACTCTATCCAGGCGTGATCGCCGTGGATGGTGTCAGTTTTTCCGTTCAGGAGGGCATCTGCTTTGGGCTTCTCGGACCAAACGGCGCAGGCAAAACCACCACGGTCGAAATTATCGAAGGCGTCACCCCGGCTTCATCGGGCGAGGTCTACTACTACGGGGAGATTGCCGGCCGTAGATTCCGCCAGGAGGCCGGCATTCAGTTCCAGAATACCGCGCTGCAGGACTTCATTACCGTTCGCGAAACAATCGAAATGTTTCGCACGCTCTATGACCGCCAGGCCGACTTCGACGAAATTGTCGAACAATGCTCGCTTGGCGATCTGCTGGATCGCGACAACCGAAAGCTGTCGGGCGGGCAGCGCCAAAGGTTGCTGCTGGCCGTTGCGCTGGTCAACAAGCCAAGGCTGATTTTCCTGGATGAACCGACGACCGGGCTTGACCCGCAAGCGCGTCGAAATTTCTGGGATCTCGTGCAAAGTATTCGTTCCGGAGGCGCCACGATTTTGCTAACTACACACTACATGGATGAAGCGCAGGTTCTGTGCGATGAAGTTGCAATCATGGATGCCGGCAAGATCGTGACCCAGGGATCACCGGATGCGTTGTTGCGAAAGCAATATGACGGCCTGATCATCGAATTGCCGATATCCGACCTGACCGGCGACATGTCGGGCATCGAACACACCGTGCTCGAAAAACTCGGCGTGATCGAAGTCATAACGACCGATGTCAGTGCGAGCCTGCAGCAGCTATCAGTGCATGTCAGCAATCTCAATCAGATTAAAATTCGTCAGCCGAACCTCGAGGATCTGTTCCTTGACCTGACCGGCCACACATTGCGAGCCTGACGGACATGTGGAAACGAATTTACGCGGTCTTCCAGGCCCGCAATCGCGAATTCCTGCGCGACCGGGCATCGCTCTCCTGGAACCTGATACTGCCGATCGCATTGGTGTTCGGCCTGTCGTTTGCGTTCGGCAACGATCGCGATGCGTACACCGTCGGTGTCTTGCAGGACTCCAATGAGATCAACTTCAATGCCCACCCGTTCTTGCAAACAAAATTCATTCACTTTGTGCCCTACCAGGACGAGGCACTGGCGATGCGCAAGGTTGAGCGCCACCAGCTCGACCTGGTCGTCAAGTTCGGAGACAACGCGCGTTACTGGATAAATCCGCAGTCGCCGAAAGGCTACTTCGCGGAGATCGTGTTGTTACAGGCTGGTACGGAAAATCAGCAACTCATCGACAAGCAACAGGTCACCGGTGCTGCAGTCAGCTATGCAGACTGGCTGCTGCCGGGCATTCTCGGCATGAATATGATGTTCAGTTGTCTGTTCGGCGTCGGCTACGTCGTGGTTCGCTATCGCAAAAATGGCTTCCTGAAGCGCCTTCGCGCAACACCACTAACATCGTTTGAATTCATTGCTGCGCAAGTCGCCTCACGCCTGGTGTTGATCATGCTCATCACTGGCTTTATTTACACGGGCACCCACCTGATTCTCGGCACGCGCATGGACGGCAGTTACTTCACATTGTTCCTGGTTGCGCTGGTCGGCGCAATTTCACTCATCTCGCTGGGTCTTCTCGTTTCCGCAAGAGTGACCAGTGAAGAACTCGCCGGCGGATTGCTGAACCTGATCAACTGGCCAATGATGATGCTGTCCGGCGTATGGTTTTCGCTGGAAGGTGCACCGGAAATCGTACAAAAACTGGCCAATATATTTCCGCTGACCCATGTATTGAATTCCGCGCGGGCCGTAATGCTGGATGGCGCGACTTTCACCGATGTCGCGCCCAGCCTGCTCGCGCTGACGGCACTCAGCGCGGCATTCCTCGCTGTCGGTGCAAAAGTATTTCGATGGGGACAATTCTAGGCGATGACCAATCAATTCATTGACATCGGCGCCAATATCGCACACGACAGCTTCGATGAGGATCGTGCCGAGATGATACAGCGCGCCTTTGACGCGGGTGTCAGCAAGATAATCGTTACCGGCAGCAGCGACGACAGCAACCTCCGCGCCTTAAGTCTTGCACGTGAATCCAGCGGCACACTTTATTCCACCGCCGGCGTACACCCGCACCACGCCGCAGACTACAGCGATGAAAGCGATGCCACGATTCGGCGTCTTGTTGGAGACCCCAATGTCGTTGCAGTTGGCGAATGCGGTCTTGACTACTTCCGCAATTTCTCGCCGCGCGAGGCGCAGCTGGAGGCATTCAACCGACAACTCGATATCGCGCAAGAATGCGGAAAACCGCTATTCCTTCACCAACGCGACGCCCACGACGATTTTGTCGACGTGCTCGAACCCCGCCTGCCTGGAATCTCGCGTGCAGTCGCGCATTGCTTTACCGGCGAGGGCGAATCGTTGCGCGAATACCTGGCATTGGGCCTTTACATTGGCATCACCGGCTGGATTTGCGACGAACGACGCGGCAGGCATTTGTATGACATCGTATCCCTGATTCCGGACGACCGATTGTTGATTGAGACGGATGCACCCTATCTCCTGCCAAGGACAATTCGTCCAAAACCGAAGTCACGGCGCAATGAACCGATGTATCTGCCCGAGGTCGCCCGGGTGATCGCCGACGCACGCGGCCAGTCCATTGAACACGTTGCCGCCATCACGACGGCGAACGCCAAACGGTTTTTTGATCTCCCGGAGGACTAGGGTTGCATCAGTATCGATCGATACTGGTCGAGATCGGATCGCGAAAAACAACAGAAAACGACTTCAGCGATTACCGCAGTGCCCTCAACGGCACTCGATACCGTACTGATGGCAATTTCAGCGGCCTCGTTTTTCGGGAAACCATAGACTCCGGTACTGATCGCCGGAAAAGCGATCGACGCAATGCCATTCGATTCTGCGAGATCGATGCATTGCAGATAACATGACCGCAACACCTCCGCCTCGCCATGGCCACCGCCGCGCCAGACCGGTCCGACGGTTGCAATGACATGCCTCGCCCGAAGATTAAAACCCGGAGTAATCTTTGCTTGTCCTGGTTTGCAGCCACCCAGCGCACGGCAGGCATCGAGCAGCCCTGAACCCGCGGCTCGATGTATTGCACCATCCACTCCGCCGCCCCCAAGCAGTGATTCGTTAGCTGCGTTAACAATCGCATCGACATCCAGCGTGGTGATATCAGCCAGTATCGCTTGAATTGTCGGCATGGGGCCTACAGTGCGCTGGTGTTCAGGGCACCCTTTCGGATCAGATCCCAGTGTGGCTTGAACGCCTCGATCTTGAACTTCGCGGCATTCTTATCAGGCTCGCCGAATTCGTTAATCAACTCGTTGAGGTCACAAACCAGGCCCGGGATACCCTTGGTAAATTCTGCGCCGTCGAGAAACAGGATGCGACCCGCCACCGGAACTTGTCGCACAATCTGCCGAACGGCTGCAATGCGATCGTAGAGTGCCGGTTGCGGATTTGAAAACGTATAGCGACGCTCTTTATTGATGACCGTCCAGTCCTGCATCTTATCGCCACCAAAAACGATGCCTTGTACGTCTTTGACTTCAAGTATCAAAAGGCCCTGCGTCGTCAGCAGCAGGTAGTCGATCAGAATTTCGCCTTCATCAGCTTTGGGTATTACCAGGCCTTCGATTCGGTCGAAACTGACCTCAGCGATAACCTGCTCGAGGCTCCCTCTTTTACGCGACAGTACTCGATACAGCAGCCACACAAGCAGTAACGCAACTACTGCGAGCAGAGGCAAGAGCCAGGGATAATTCTGAATTTCAATCACGTCGGACATAGATCTGGCTTATCCTAGTGGTCTGCCAACGCAGCGGCAAGCGACGAAATGTCGGGTTGAATCGAAATCGCCGACTTAGGCCGTGAAAGAATGTCCGCGAGCCCGGCGGGCAACGGCACTGACTCGCCGATCAGGGGTTCGACGATGGTTTCGAATTTCGCCGGATGTGCGGTTGCGACCAGAATCCAGTCCTGTCGCCGCACGTCGGGATCCAGGTGGCGCCAGGTATGAGTCGCCGTTGCCGTATGCGGACAAGTTGCGAATCCGAATTCTGCAAAGTCTAGCTCGATAGCCGCCTTGATCTGTTCATCAGTTACCGAGGTGACGGCCAGTTGCTCACGCAATGCCTTTGCATCACCGCCCAATTCCCGCAATCGTTCCATATTGCTGGGGTTGCCCACATCCATTGCGGAAGCCAGCGTTTGCAGACTCTCGCGCGGTGACCATTCGTTTGATTCGAAGTAGTCCGCAATGGTTCTGTTCGAGTTTGTTGCGAAAACGATGGGGCCGATGGGCAGTCCCATTGCCCGTGCCATGACACAGGCGAAACCGTTGCCCAGGTTGCCGGTCGGTATTATGAAGCCCGGCTTATTCCCTGTGCGTCGAAAATGTCGCAGGCTCGCATCTGCGTAATAGGTGCTCTGCGGCAACAAGCGACCGATATTGATGCTGTTCGCCGAGCTGAAACGATGCACTGTCGACAGCGTCGAATCGGCCATTGCTGCCTTAACCAGCGCCTGGCAGTCATCGAATGCGCCCTGCACCTTCAACGAAATGACATTCTCGCTCCAGCAGCACAACTGGTGTTCCTGTCGCGAAGAGACCCTGCCATCCGGAAACAATACCGCGACTCGCATGCCGGGACGCTGATCGAACGCTGCCGCAACAGCACCGCCGGTATCCCCGGAGGTCGCGACCAGAACGGTCAGCGGCGCATTGACATCGCCTTCGAGGCGAGACAGGCAAGCCGCCAGGAACGCGGCGCCAACATCCTTAAATGCTGCCGTCGGGCCATGGTACAACTCCAGCATCGAAACGTTTGCATCGACCACCGGGAGCGCCGTTGCAGGTATCGGAAAGCTGTAGGTCTCCGCCAGGATTGGCTCGATCTGTGAAGCCAGCTCAGAGCCCTCGAAGAACGGCCGCAACAAGATGCCGGCGACCGAGCGGATGTCGCTGGCGCCATCGAAATCGCTGGGACCGAACGCCGGCAATCGGGCAGGCAGAAACAGCCCGCCATCGCTTGCAATACCTTTGCGCAAGGCGTCATCGAGGTTGACCGGTCCCGCGCCCCGAGTGCTGACGTACTTCATGAATCCACCAGCCTCGCGCCCGGCGCATTCATCGGGCTCACCCACGACTGGCAGGCTATGCCATGAGCGCGGCAGGCATGCTCCATCGCGCTCGCCGTGTTGCGTGCGTCACCGGTCTTGCACAACGCAAATATGCTGGGTCCGCTGCCGGACAGGCTGCAGCCCAGCGCACCGGACTTCCGTGCCGCCTCCGTAACCGCATCAAAACACACAACGTTTGCAGATCGCTGTGGCTCGATAATGATGTCGCGCAGAGACCGTCCAATGAGCGCGTTGTCATTCGTCGCGCAAGCTGTAATGAAGCCAGCCAATAGCCCTTGCTGATCAATCCATTGTTGCATCGGTACGCTTTTGGCGAGTGCCTTGCGCGCGTGCGCGGTATTGACCTGCAGGTCAGGATGCAACAGCACCGCGCTGACGCCGTCCGGCACCGGCAAACGAATGATTTCCGGCAGCAGCACCTGGGGGCAAAGCACCAGCCCGCCGATGAGACTGGGCGCGACATTGTCCGCATGCAAACCACCGCTCGCGTACTTTTCGCCCTCGAGCGCAAACGGCAGCAAGGCATCGACCGCCAATGGTGCATCCAGCAATGCATTGGTCGCGACGACCGCCGCAACTGCAGACGCCGCCGAGCTGCCCATTCCCGATTGCAAGGGCACGCCCTTGAGAACCTTGAGCTCTATGCCGATGCCATGGCCATGAGCGTCCAGCAGAGCCTGGGCGGCAATCGATGCCGTGTTTTCGTTCGCTGCGGTTGACAGGTACGGGTGCAGCTCTCCATCGATGCCGCGCACCTCGGAAACCATGACCCCCGGGGCTTCGACGCGTCGCGCCACAACCCGGTCACCGACACCCTCCAGTGCAAGCCCGAGCATGTCGAAGCCCACTGCAACGTTGCCGATCGATGCCGGCGCAAACGCGGTTACCCAATCAGACATAGCCTTCACCGGTGTTCAGGAAGTTGGCCAGGCGCAGCAGGTCGGCAAATACGCCGGCCGCAGTAACTTCCGGCCCGGCGCCGGGCCCCTGAATGACCAGGGGGTTGGCCGAGTAGCGTTCGGTTTCGAACTGCACAACGTTATCGGTCAGATTGATATTGGAAAACGGATGATTCGCATCCACCGGTTCAAGTCCGACGGCAGCCGTACCGTCAGCTTGCAGGGAGGCGATGTAACGCAATGATTTACCATCCGCGACAGCCTGTCGGTAAAGATCGTCCATCGACTGGTCATACTCCGGCAGTCGTTCGAGAAATTCCTCGACAGAGCAGTCGCGCAACGCCTCGGGCACGAGATTCTGGACCGGGAAGTCACCGATCTCCAGTCCCTGCCCAAGCTCCCGCGCAAGAATAATCAGCTTGCGTGCGACATCCATCCCGGACAGGTCGTCGCGTGGGTCGGGTTCAGTGAAGCCGTTGTCCTTTGCCTCTCGGACGATCGCCGAAAACGGTTTGGACCCGTCGTAGACATTAAACAGGTAGGCAAGCGTTCCCGAAAAAATCCCCCGAATCGAGCGAACTTCATCGCCTGTGTAAATCAAGTCGCAGAGCGTCGAGATTACGGGTAGTGCTGCACCGACGGTTGTTTCGTAGAAGAAGTGTGAACTGCCCTTGTCGGCCGCAACCTGCAAGGCCTGATATTTATCGTAGGGACCGCTGAAAGCTTTCTTGTTCGGTGTGATGACGTGAATGCCGCGCGATAACCACTCGGGATACTTCGCCGAAATCGCGTCACTCGCGGTACAATCGATAATCACGGCATGCGGCAAATGATCGGGATTGAGATGCTCCTCGAACACATCGAAATCTGTTTCCACCGCGTGAATTTCGAAATCGTTCTGCCAGCCAGAAATGTCGATTCGACGTTCGCCCAGCAACATTTTCTTTGAGCGCGCAATCGCGCGAACTCGCAAATCGATGTTGAAACTTTTTGCCAGTTTGGCTCTTTGCTTTTCCAGCTGCTGCAGCAGGCATCGGCCAACCGTACCCGGGCCAATAACCCCTATCGACAGCGTTTTCGCTGACAAATAAAAACCGGAATGCACAGCACGCAGCGCGCGGGTCGCATCGGCGGAATCGACAACGGCAGAAATATTGCGCTCGGAAGAACCCTGTGCAATGGCCCGGATATTGATTCCGGCGCGACCAAGCGTCCCGAAAAAACGTGCCGCGATGCCGGGCGTTCCGGCCATCCCATCGCCGACAACAGCCACAATGCTTTGTGACATGTTGATATCGACACTGTGAATCTGGCCGCTTTCAAGTTCGTCGGAAAAAGCATCCGTAATTACCTTGCGTGCGCGCTCGGCAACATCCTCTGGCACTGCGATACAGATCGAATGCTCGGAGCTTGCCTGTGATATCAGCGTTACCGACACTCCGGCATTCTTCAGCGCGGCAAACAGGCGATCCGCGGTTCCCGGAACGCCGATCATGCCGGCACCTTCGACATTGACCAGCGCCATGCCGCCGATTGCGGTAATGCCCTTGATTTTGTCGGACGGAATTGACTGCGCTTCGATCCGGCTTCCCGGGTGCTCCGGCCGGTAGCTGTTGCGGATGATGACCGGAATATCGTTGTCAATAGCCGGTCTGAGCGTTTGCGGGTGAATGACCTTGGCGCCGAAGTAAGCCAGCTCCATCGCCTCGTTGTAGGTCAGTTGCTGGATAACCTGCGCTTCCGGAACACGATTGGGGTCCGCGCTCATCACGCCATCCACGTCGGTCCAGATACTGAGTTCAGATGCTTTCGTCAACGCGGCGAAAATGGATGCCGAATGATCACTGCCGTTGCGACCCAAGGTGGTCTGCAGTCCCTCTTCATCGGCGGCGACAAATCCGGTGATAACGGCAATACCGCGGAAATCCGGCGGCAGCGCGAGGTCCATCTTCGCCTGCGATTTATCCCAAAGAACCGTCGGGCCCAGGTGTGTCTCTCTTACGGTGACAATCTCGCGCGCATCGATCCAGGTGCCACCGCGTTCAGGCGAAATTTGCGCGAGCAGAGCCGCCAGCAATCGAGCAGACCAGATTTCACCAAAACCTGCAACGACGTCGCGGCTGCGTTGCGGCGCTGACTTGACCAGCGCTATCGCTTGCAGCACATCGATGATGTCCTCGGCGTCGTGGCTCCAGGCATCGAGAACGCCGACCAGATGTTCGCCATCGAGTAGTCCTCGAGCAGCCTCCGAATAGCGTTCGCCAATCGCATTGAGCTCAGCTTCGAATTGCTGGTCGCCTTGCTCCGCCAGTGTCGCAAGTTTGATCAATGTATCGGTCATGCCGCCCATTGCAGATACGACGACGCCGATGCGTGGCTCATCGTAGTTTAGTACGAGTCCGGCCACTCGACGAAAGCAGCTCGCGTCAGCAAGGCTGCTGCCACCGAACTTATGGATTTTCCAGCGTTTTTCCACCACTTTTGACTTCAGTCCTGTGCACAAAACGGTGAATAATAACGACACTGGAGCATGGCGTCGCCTGTTTTATGCGAAACCATTTAATTGCATTGAAAGTGGTGGGGCGTGTAGGGATCGAACCTACGACCAGTCGGTTAAAAGTCGGATTAGTTCACATTCAGGCAGACTCACTAACCGATTTTGCGCAGATTTTATAAGGCTTTATAAGATATTCAGAAATATTGAGAACTATCCAGTATGATGCCGGTCTGAGACTCCAGTGAGACTCGGGCCAATCAATGAAGCTGAACAAGACTGCAATAACGAAACTCAAGTACGACCCCAAGGGACCGAGCAAGCAGGCGCTATTTGACGCTCGCCTGCCCGGATTTGGTGTAAGGGTCTATAAATCTGGCCGGAAGTCCTACGTCTTGCAGTATGGCCCCTCGAGCGGTCGCCGCTTGATGGTGTTGGCACCCTGCACTACCGGCGAGGACGTTGACGAACTCAGAGAAGACGCCCAGAAGCTACTTAGACGCTACGAGCGGGACGGAATCGACCCGCTGGCCGAACAGAGCAGACAACAATCCTCGACCGTTGGCGCGGTCGTCGGCAAGTACATCGATGCCAAACAGTCGTCATGGGCAGATCGGGAGGCACCTCGCTGCCGATCTAGGCTAAAGAACCATATTGGGCCGAAGCTATCCGCACTGCCCCTGAACGCCCTAACCCGGCAGCATGTCCGAGATATGCACCGGCAAGCGTCAAAAAAAGCGCCTTACGAGGCCAACCGGACCGTTCAGCTACTACGCGCCGCGATCAATTGGGCGATCACCGATCTGGACTGGCCTGCTTCAGAACTCAATGGCGGCAGCAACCCGGCTCACGGCATCAAGCTAAACGTCGAGAAGCCCCGCAAAGAGTGGGTGCGGCCCAATGAACTCCCCGCGCTTATCGCTGCGATTGAGCAAGAGCCTGACCCGTGGATTCGTGCATTTTTCCAGATGCTGCTATTCACGGGTGCGAGGTTATCTGAACTGCTGACGCTGCGCTGGAAAGACGTAGACCTGGACAACGGGTCGCTGACCTTCCGCGATACAAAGAACAACAGCGATCATGTGGTGCCATTGGCCTCCGATGCGCTAGAGGTGGTCCAGGCCGTACCGAAGACAAAAGGCAACCCGTATGTATTCAACGGCCACAAGCGAGGCCAGCACCTAACGAACCCCTACAAGGCGTGGAAGCGCGTACTAGATCGCGCCGGTATCAAGCGCCGCGTGACCATTCACGATGTTAGGCGAACTGTAGGCAGCCTGTTGGCGACCAAGGGCTATTCAACGCAGAAAATCGGGAAGCTCTTAAATCACAAGTCCGATATAACGTCGAAGGTCTATGCCGAAATTGCTGACGAAGCAAAGACGGAAATGGCCGAAGCAATGGCGGGGATGCTGAAATGACCAGCAGTAAGGCTTTCGACTACTTGCAGGCAAAGATTACTAACACAGACCAACTGATTAATAGGATCTTTGACTGGCTCCCCCTCATATCGACCAAGGGTCGGTCATGGTGGGCGAGAGAGTGCATTAACGGAATCAACCTTCTTCTGTTTCTTCCGTTCCTCATTTTGCCGCTCATGTTTCTCATCTTGCTTGAGTTGGTCCTACTTGGTGTTTATTCGGACGTTTTGCGAGAGCGAGGTTCGCGGGAAAGAACCGGCGGCACCTTCATAACCAACTTAATTAGGCGCGCTGAGGTTAGCGAGAAAGTCTCTACCGGCGGGCGCAAGGGCGGCTCCGCGTCCGCCGAATCAAGAAGCCAAACCGCAAACGAAAGAAATCAGAAGATTCTGACCGACGCAGAAAAACTACTATCTAATGGACGCGGTCATCATGAGCTTGCCGGTATCCTAGCTAAAAGATACGCCGGAGTTGACGGATATCCCAAATCAACCGCGCAGTACAGAAACATCCTCAAACCACTTCGAGAAAACAAAAACGAAAATTAAGGGGCTACGCTTCGTTTCGAGTTCCTATATTCCTCGCTAAGGCGCCACATGAGGCGCGATGTAATAGCAATTAGCGAGGAAAGACCAGTGCAATCCCTACTTGATACCCCCGCACTAGCCAGCGAGTTAGATGCGAGCGAACCCACAATAATCTCATGGCGGCGCAATGGCGTTGGCCCCGACTTTATCCGCGTGGGTCGCTTGATTCGCTATCGACGCGAAGACGTTGACCGCTGGCTGCAAGAACAGACGCAGCGACAAACACCCTCCCCCGAATAAGGCGATGCCCCGCGAGCGTGCGGCTCATACGGGGCATCTAGGACAGGCAAAATGCAAATTACCATAGATGAAAAAACGCGGATACGCGGAACCGAACATTGCTGGCAACTAGAGCGCGCACGCATCGTGAAAGGCGCTCCAGAATGGCGAGCGACAAAGTACTTCACAACGGTTGCCCTCGCCTTGCAGGAGGCTGCACAGCACGAAATTCGCACAACTCCGGCCACGGGCTTAATTGAGGCTATAAAAGTCTGTGAGGCGGTCATGGAAAAATATGGCCGGATCTTCGATGACGTAGGGAAATTCCCGCGGGAGGCCGAGTGAGTGCGCAACTCCTGCCGGACATTGATCTACCCGACGATCTGCCACCCCTGGTCAAACCTGGCGTGTACGACCTCGCGTTTGTCGATTACAGGACAGCAATGATGTTCATGGGCAAAGCCCCCAAGCTGGTAATGACCTTTCGCATAGTCACGATGGGCGAGTTCTTTGAAGTTGAGCTACAGCGCTACTACAACGTCAAACGTATCTATGGGAAGCCGCAGCGCTACGGTCGATTTAAGCCAAGCAGCCGCGGCGCATTCCTTCGCGAGTACCTGACCTTGTTTTCAGGCATGGGCAGCAGAATCGACCGGATCCCAATGAGCAAGTTTGAAAATGCCCTTATCGAAGGAAAGGTCGAGACGGTAACGCGCTCACAAGGAAAGGATATCCCCAAGGAACTTCAGTATTCCGTCATCAAAGAACTACGGAGTGTGAAATGATCCTTGCTGTTGCACTTGCTGTTGCAGTTGCACTTGCACCTGCTCCTATACCTTCCCCTGCACCTAGATTAAAACAGCCAAAGCCCACACCCAGAAAGGGCTACAGCAATATCGCATGGCAAACAAATTTGGCCTCGGATTATCGTAGTGGGCCAATAAACTGTCTACTTACTGACTACGACCTCGGGCGGATGCTGGTTTTGCCAGTTGAAGCCCGAGGCTCCAAAAAGGTTGGTGAGTCATGAGGCTGAGAGCAATCTACCTGTACAGCCTCGGGTTAAGGCTGTACGACATTTGCGAGCTTCTGAACGCTCACCCGGAACAGGTCCGAATTTGGGTCCACGGTGGCCGCTCATGAGCAAGCGACTACGACAACTTGCAAAGGCATTGGAGCGAGTTAAGCGCAAGCAGCCACCCGATGAGCGTGACCAGGAGATTTTGGTCCCGCTGTTGGAGGACGTTATCCGCAATTACGATGACGGCGAAATCGAGTTTCGGCTAGTTGGGCGCAAATTCCTGGTTGATACCACGACGTTTCCGAACCTTCTGGGCTTCGGGTTTATTCATGCGCTACTCGATAAACCACGGCAGCACATTGCCTGCAAGGATATAGACGGCTTGGCGGGTGACGTTGAACCCGTCGAGATTATCGACCGCGACACGCTAAACGATTTGGTCGCCGAGGCTAAAGACATTCGCCGCTATATCGACGATCCGCGAATACATCACGACGCGAAGAAAAACAACAATAACCGGCTAATCGAAATAAACCTGGTGTTGCAACAAGCAACCCACGCCGGCAAACCGAAGAAATTCAAAGACGAGCTGGAGCGCTGCCGGCAACGGGTTAAGCACAATATCAGTCGCGCCATTCGGCAGATGTGGACGCACCCCGACGACTGGAACCTGGAAACCGGACCGAGGCGTGAACACCCCGAAACCAGCCATATTGCCCGGCACCTTGCCGAAAACGTATTGACCGGCAATAGCTGTATCTACCGTGGCAACTGGGCCTGGAAGACCCGCGAAGTAATGTTGAAATTTAAGCCAGAAATCACACTGGCCCCTGAATTTTCACACCTTAAGGGATAAAGACTTTTGAAATTGAACAGGAAACGACATGCGATACGACGATGAAATAGTACAACTGACGCGCGATCTGACGAATGCAGTCAATCGAGCATATGCCGGTGGCGTGGAGGCGAACGACATCATTAACACCCTGGCAGCTACCGTGGCGGCGATTGCGATTAGCGACGGCGCATCGCACAGCGGGGTTGCGGCCCTGTTCAACCATATTGCGAAACACTACCAGGGCGTCGACGGCACGGTATCGCAGAGAATCGGTAGCACCCACAACTATGAACATCAAACCGCACTGTCACAGGCGACACCCGGTTAGCGATATGGGCGTGGAGTCTATCGACGAACTGCAGACCGAGCTAACCGACCAGGTTATCGAGCTGGTAGCCGAGTTCATTGATGACGGCCTACCCGGCAACGACGCATTAACCGCACTGGCTGACGCGTCACGCCGTACCAAGGCACTGCACTGCGAGCCACTACCACGACAACAGGACGTTTACTGAAATGAGGCTTTACGACCTGCAACGATGGCGACGACTGTCTAAGCGGTTTCTAGTATTGAACCCAATGTGTGCGATGTGTGAAGACGATGGCCGCATCACGGTGGCGACAGTGGTCGATCACACTATCCCGCACAAGGGAAACATTCGGCTGTTCTTCGATGAGAACAACCTGAAACCGCTCTGTAAGTACTGTCATGACAGCCACAAGGCCGCACAGGAACGATCAGGCAAGGTGCGAGGCTGTGATGAGAACGGACGCCCGCTAGACCCGAACCACCCCTGGAATACCGACGATGACGCCTGAAAAGGGAGGGGGCACCTCGACGCGGCCCGCTTTTTATCCTAACTACCGTAGCGTGATCCTTTTTCCAGAATTAGTTTGCGGGGTTGGCGGCAATGGGTAGGCGTGGACCTGGTGCGAGGCCCAAAACCGAGCCGATTAAGGCCGTTGATATGCCCTGGGAGGCTCCCGGACTATCGAGGGCTGACCGCGTGATTGCTTTCTTGGAGTCGCTGCCGATTACGAAGGGAGTCAGGGCCGGTGAAAGCATGGAATTGCTGCCCAGCCAGCGTGAATTCGTGCAAGAGGTTTACGGCGGCCCTGTTCGCCTGGGTGTGCTCTCTGAGCCGCGTGGAAACGGTAAGACCGGGCTTTTATCGGGGCTGGCGCTGGCGCATTTGCTTGGCCCTGAATCAGAGCCACGCGGTGAGGTTTATTCGGCTGCTATCGACCGCCTACAGGCCGCACTATTGTTCAATGAAATGGAGGCAATCATTATTGCGGTGCCGGAGTTCGATACACGCTGCAACATACAGCGGTTTCACAAGAAAATTGAAGTCCTGGACGGTGACGGCAAGGGATCGACCTATGAAGCACTTTCAGCAGATGCTCGCCGCGCTCATGGTCTTTCACCTACCCTTTGGATCTATGACGAAATGGCACAGGCCAAAAACCGCGAGCTATACGACAACCTGACTACAGCGATGGGTAAACGTGACCGCTCGCTAGGCATCGTCATTAGCACCCAAGCCCCGCGTGACGATCATCCATTATCCGAACTGATTGACGATGGTATCGCCGGTAAAGACCCGTCAGTGCATGTGACCTTGATCTGTGCGCCGGAGGATGCAGACATTTTCGATGAGCAGGTGATTCGTGACTGCAATCCCGCTGTAGATCATTTTCTGGATCTGTCGGAACTAATGCGCCAGGCAGAACAAGCGCGACGGATGCCGAACTTTGAAGCTCGCTTTCGCAACCTCAGATTGAATCAGCGAATCAGTGCCGAGACTGGATTTATTGCCCCCGCAGTATGGGCCGCGTGTAACGGGAAACCCAACGCTGAAGCGTTCAAGGTCGGACCCGTTCGCATAGGCCTTGACCTGTCGGCACGCAACGACCTTACGGCATTGGTTTACGTCGCAGAATACGACAACGAATTGCATGTTAAGGCTGAATTCTTCGCGCCTTTGGATGGTATCTATGACCGCGCTCACCGTGACCGCGCACCCTACGACCAATGGGCCAAAAAGGGCCATTTAACGGCCACGCCGGGGGCATCTGTTGACTATGCCTTTGTTGCCCAACGGCTAGTTGATCTGTGCGAGCGTTACGACGTTGAGTCAATTGCATTTGACCGCTGGCGCATTGATGTACTTGAGCGCGAACTGCAACGCCTGGGTGTTGAACTACCGCTGATCCCTCACGGGCAGGGATACAAAGATATGTCCCCCGCCCTCGATACCCTTGAGGGCGAGCTGTTGAATGATCGTGTGCGCCACGGCGACAACCCGATTCTGAACTGGTGCGCTGCTAACTGCATGATCGACTCGGACCCTGCTGGCAACCGCAAGCTGAACAAGGCGCGCAGTCATGGACGTATTGACGGCATGGTTGCACTGGCAATGACGATGAAGAAACACGAAACCGAACCCGTGAAATTTGCAGCGGGCCGATTGGTAACGCTCTAAGGAACATGATCAATGCAAAACGATTTTGAATTGCGCCGAAAGGCTGGTGAGTCAATCCGACAATGGGCCGAAGTACTTGCAACCAAGTTGAGCGAGGACGACGCCTGGCGATTAATGCTCACTGGTGCATTGGGCGTCATGCTCAAGGTGCTTGGAACACCACAGACCATCGAAACACTGCGCGAGCTTGCCGACAAGATTGAGGCAGGCGAGCCACACACATTGAACTAGGGATACTTATGATCTCAATAACCAGATTTTTTGCCGAGAAGCGTGCTGCTTCCTGGCTGGAGAAATTCAAGGCGCGAGGCTGTGAGCAGCGATTGCGCAAGAACGGATTTTCACAACGTGAGGCGAAAATAATTGTCTCGCGTTTGAAGCAACTAGCGGACGCCTGACTAGCGGATGTCGCAATACACGGCTCGCGGGAAGCTGTCGTGTGTTGTGTCGGATTCTTTTTAGACGTTTCACGGATGCCGATAACTCGCGGGACGCTGTTATTGGGCCAAGCCTTCCAAACCGACTTCGAGCCACCGGGACGGTGCAAGCGTAGCGGCTACCAATTAATCATTGTTTCGCACGCTGAAAAATCGGCGTGCTGAGGAAAATAGATGAGTACTGAAGTTATTTTAGATGCGGTCAAAGAGGTCGCAGAAAACTTTACTGAAACAACCAACGGCTTGATTGAGCGAGTTGAAAAGCTCGAAATCGAGAACGACCGACCACAAAAAGGCCCACGGCCACGATTTGGCGATACGCCAAAGTATCGAGTCATGGATGATAACGGCGTCAAGTCGTTTGTATTGCCGCGAGACACGAAGCTAACGGACGTTCCCGAACTTCAGCCGAAGTCCACGCCGGAGATATCTTTGGACCGCTGGGCGCGTGCGCTGATTTTCGGCAGCAACTGCGGTGACCGACAGGCAGTTGAATACCTGGCCGAACAGAAAAGCGTGACGACGGGTAGTACTGGCGTACTGATTCCGGCTGAATTTGTGCCGGGCTGGATTGACATGGCGCGTGCGCAATCTGTTCTTGTTCGAGCCGGTGCGCAGACGGTGCCAATGAACGCTCAGACGGTTACTTATGCGCATCAAACCGCAGACCCGACCTTTAGCTGGCGTTCAACTGAGGGCGCTAGCCTGTCGGCAAGTGATCCAACGTTCGCAAGTCGTACTTTGACAGCAAAGACCGTCGCCGTGCGAACGCAAGTGAGCCTTGAAGCAACGCAGGATATCCCGGACTTTGGCGCACAGATTACAAGCGCGTATACACGGGCTTTCGGTGCTGCAATCGACCAGGCCGGTATTGTCGGCGCTGGCGGCGCTTCGCCGCTGCTGATTCCGGGCCTATACAACACCAGTGGTGTTGGTTCGGTTCCGGGCGTCGGTGTTCCGACCAATTGGGATGAAGTCATCGACGGGGCGGCAACGTTCCTGAATGCAAATAACGATCTATCCGAACTCACCGGAATGATCATGCATCCAAACATCTGGCGAACTTACGCGAAACTGAAGACGGGAATTTCAAGCGATAACACATCGCTGGAACTGCCGCCCGCGATCTCACAGGTGCCGAAGTTTGTCACCACCAACGCGGATTCGGTCACGTCACCCGAAAACTATCATGTTGTTTTGGGCAACTTTAACGACCTGGTAGTCGGCGTCAGGATGAATCCAACAATTAGGATTCTTGACGATACGACCAGTTTCGCAGGCAATTTGTTGATTGAGATTGTCGGCGTTGCGCGTATCGACTTCCTGGTAACGCGCCCGGCGTCATTTGTTGTCCTTGAGGGGCTTGGCGCGAGTTAACAATGGACCGCGCGCCGCTCGCGGATAGTAAGCGGATGGGGTGTGCCGTGACCTCAATTAGAAAACGCGGACACGCCAGCAGCGGTGTGGGAACCGTGTGCTGGCAACCCGTTGCACGTCCCCCGGCTTGCCGGTCGCAGCGGGCTTTGTGGTCAGTGTCGTCGTAACTAACCCAAGCGGGGTCGGTCGGCGGCACTGGCTGCTTTTATCGTTTGCCGTACAAGTATTGCTTACCCTTGGATGGGCCATTTTTCTTGCACGGTCAGCAAGTTTTTTGTCTATGCCTGCTTCGGCTAGGGTTGGGGGCTTGGAAATTGGGTCCGACTTGGACCCGATTTTTCTCGGTCGGCCAGCGGGTGCCAACCCCACCGTTTCCTTCTGTAGTTGCATTAGCTCACCGATACGGCGTTCAGCACGAATAGGTCTGTTAGACGGGTCCGTGCGGACCCGGTGAGGTGTATACCGAGGCATTGAAGAATTCGCCCCTCAAGGCCGCATGAATCAAGGGCTGCAGCGCGGCAAAATGGTGTACTGGTAGGTAGGTATTAGATTGGCCTTTCTGGACACTTTCGCCAGATTTGATCGGCGACGCAATACGGGCCATGAGTCATGATTGACCCGTTGCCAGCTCCCGCAGCAACAAAAAAGCCCCCGGCTAGATGAGAGCTGGCCGGGGGCTTAACCTGTGACTAAGGGTTATTCTTGTCCTAGAAGCGTTTTGAGCTTGTCTGCCTGCCGAGTGACGAACCAGCCAGCCTGCATTGGCGTGTCGTCGTCCAGTGGATCAGGGGAGTTACTAGAGGCAATCAGTAGGTCGCCCATCATGTGAAGATCGGCGAGTACAATATTGATTTCGTCGATTCGTCGATTTTCGCGGTCTTGCTGTGTTTCTGTAGAATTCTCGGTAGCCATGTTGACCTCCAATTAGGTTGGCGTGGTTAGGGCGGATGGGGTGTTTGCGCACCCTGCCCGCCTGCAATATAAGACCAGCCAAAACTAGAGGTAAAGGGCTACCAGGATTTTATGAGACTTGCGTGAGACCTATCGAGGCTGGATAGGTGCGGAATATTCACGCTAAGTATCTGATAAATAAGTGGTGGGGCGTGTAGGGATCGAACCTACGACCAGTCGGTTAAAAGCCGAATGCTCTACCTCTGAGCTAACGCCCCGTCAGGGTTGTGGGCAACGGAATCGCCGCCGGAATGCCGGCCGCATGATACCGGATGGACAACAAATAACAAGCGCCCGGCACCCGGGCACCCAAAGCCTGCCTAAACGCCCTCTTCGTTCATCCGCTGCAGGCGCTGGCCGGCAAGCCTGCCAGCCGTGGTCTCAGGGTAATCGGTATTCACGCGCCGCAAGGAAGTGCGCGCGGCATCCCAGCGTTTCAGCTCGTAATTGCAGTAGCCTATCTTCAACAATGCGTCCGGGACTTTCCGAGACGACGGGTACTGGGTGATGACAAGCTCGAACTCTTTCAAAGCGCGTTCGAATTTCTGTGTGACATAGTGCGATTCAGCGAGCCAGTATTGCGCGTTGTCCGCCAGCTCGCTACTCGGGAACGTGACCAGAAATTGGGTGAACGCTGCCGCTGCAGGCTCGTAGCGCTGTTCCTTCAGCAATTCGAGCGCTGCCTGGTAGTTGTCGCGATCCGAACCGCCGGGAACCGGCAGCTGGCCCGGCGGCAGATTGCCGCCGTCCATCACGCTGACCGAATTGCTTGCCTTCAACGAAGCCTCAAGTTCCTGCATGCGGGTGTCAAGATCCGCATACAGTTGCCGTTGCCGTTCGCTGCTGCTCGTTGCATTGTGCTCGAGTTCTTCGACACGACCTTGCAACTCATCGCCACGCCGCTCGGCGGCGCTGACCTGTTGGGTCAGGTTGACGAGACTCTGGTTCTGCATTACTCGCTCGATGCTTTGCAAGCGCCGCTCGAGTTCAGCGAGCTTAACGAGCACCGGGTCTTCGGCCGGCTGTGTTTGCATTAGCTCGCAGCCGCTGAATAGCAGTGCCGGTAGCAACAGCAATAAGGTTTTGTGCTTCAAGATCATCGGTCTACCTGGGGTACTTGATCTCAACACGACGGTTTCGTGCGTAGTCGCTTTCCGAACTGCCCATTGCGTCCGGACGTTCCTCGCCAAAGCTGACGGTCTGGATTTGCGACGCATTGACACCCTGAATCATCAGCAATTGGCGTACCGCTTGCGCGCGCCGCTCGCCGAGACCGATGTTGTATTCCCTTGATCCGCGCTCGTCGGCATGTCCTTCAAGCCGCACGCTCGCAAACGAATCCTCGTTCAGCCGGATCGCATGTGCCGCGACGATATCCTGGTCCTGGGCCCGAACCTCGGAGGAATCAAAATCAAAATAGATGACCGTGCCCAGCGTTTCGTCAGCTTCGCCGAAGAATTCGCCGTCACCCAAACCACCGCCGCCCGCGCCGCTGGTGTCAGCGCCGCTGTCACCGCCGTAGGTGACGTCGGTCGGCTCAGGGTCGGGAACGACCGGCTTGGGGCAAGCGGCCAACAACGCACTCAACAGCAAAACTGAGAAAATCTTTAGGTAAGACATAGTAAAATCCTTGTGCCTGTAAGCAAATTATATAATTAAATCAACGACTAATCATTGATACTTAATGTTAGTTAGTTTGTCAGAATCGTGGGAACGGTGACCATACCGGCTCACGTACATCTCCCTGCCCTGACGCCATTTTCTGCCGGATCAATCCGTCGGCCGACACGGTCTCGAGTACGCCATCACCTCTTTGGCGCGTAGCGTAAATCAAAATATCGCTGTTGGGTGCAAAACTTGGTGATTCATCCTGTTGCCCACTGGACAGAATCAGCAGGTCCTTGGTCTCGAGGTTCATCACAGCAATACGGAAATTGCCGCGGTCGTTGTGCACCATCGCCAGCCGCGTGCCGTCCGGGGACAACCGCGGCCGTGCATTATAACTCCCTTCGAACGTCACGCGCTCGGGAGTTCCGCCATTGGCCGAAATACGGTAGACCTGCGGGCCGCCGGCGCGATCGGAAGTGAAATAGATGTAGCGGCCGTCAGGCGACCAGGTGCCTTCGGTATCAATGGCCCGATGGGTTGTCAGGCGCGTCGCATCACGTGTCCGGATGTCGATAACATAGATATCCGGGTTGCCGTCCACACCGCCAAGCGTCACAACAAGCTTGCGACCATCCGGTGAAAAGGATGGCGCGCCGTTGATGCCGGGCTTGTTCGACACCTGGAAGCGGTTGCCGGATCGCAGTGTCTGGACGAAGATCGACGAACGCGAGCCTTCGAAGGAAACGTAGGCCAGCTGGCGACTGTCGGGTGACCACGCCGGCGACATGATCGGATCCTTGCTCTCCATGATCTTGTGATCGTTTTCGCCATCCTGGTCAGAAACGATCAATGAATACAGACGCTCCTTGCCGCGTTGCTCGGCCGTGACGTAAGCGACCTTGGTGCCGAAAACGCCTTTGATACCGGTGAGTTTCTCGTAAATCATGTCAGCGGCGCGGTGAGCAGCCGCGCGCATCGTGCCGCGACTGGCCGGCATGCGGTAGCCCACAAGCTGCTTACGACTGATGGGATCAAAAAGCTGGAATTGCAGCGTATACGCGTTGTCGCCGGTTTCGACGACCTTACCGACGACGACCGCCTCGATGCCCAGGATAGTCCAGTCATCGAAATCGACGTTGGCACCGTCGGTTGGCTTTTGCAGCATGTCCGCTTCAGAAATTGGTGCAAACCGGCCACTGCGCTTCAGGTCATTGTTGATGACCGAGGCAATATCGAGTGGCGAACGCGGCGCGTTGCCTTCCCAGCCAAACGGTACGATCGCCACCGGCGTAGGCTGGGCAATGCCCTGCACATTGATTCTGAGCTTTTGCGCCGTGGCGTCAGTCACAACACAGAGCATTGCAATCATCGCGAATATCAGTTTTTTGTACACAGTAACCTCATGATCAAATTGATCCTAGCGTTCCGGCGCCAGTGTCAGCTCCAGTAACGGCCTGAACAAATCAGGGTTCGGAGGCGTAGGCAGAGGCGACGATCGATAGATCGCGGCTTCGACCGAACGCCGGACGGCTTCGTCGCCATTACAACTGACAATCGATACACCGACTATTTCGCCACCGGCAATCTGCCGCACGTTGACGATGCATACAGTATCAGCACCGGCGCTGGCAGGCACGGCCCAGTTTCTGCGGATCTTCTGCGAGATCGCAAATTGGTAGGCCGCCATCGCCGGGGAACTTTCTGCAGCCAGTCGGCGCTCTTCATCCTCGATTTCCTGAGCCCGCTCGCGGGCCTCCAATTCCCTGCGCTTGCGTTCGTTCTCCTCCCGCTGGCGCTTGATATCTTCCTGCCGCTTGCGCTCCGCTTCTTCGCGCTCACGTTCCTTGCGGGCTTCTTCGTCTTTCTTGCGCTGCGCCTCTTCGCGTTCTTTGCGCTTGCGTTCCGCTTCCTCCTGCTGGCGAATTTTCTCGAGACGTTCCTTCTCGATTAGCGCATCCTGAATGCGCTTTTGCTCTTCAGCGGCGCGGCGCAGTTCCTCGCTATTGTCCGGCTCGGGCTCCGGCTCTTCCACAACGGGTTCCGGCTCTGCGACGACCGGTTCAGGCTCCGGCTTTTTCTCGACGACCGGTGGTGGCGCAACTTTCTTATCCTCGGTCACCAAAGTCGCATGAATGGCCATCGGTGTTATCGGCGCCGGGCGCGCCCAATCGAATGCCACAAACATCGTTGCAAGCAAGCCGGCGTGCAACAGCACCGACAGCGTGACCGGGACAAAATATCGCGTTTTCTGCGCCACGTTACGAGCTACTCCGGAACCGGATAACTATCCAGCGGGTCCGTGACGAATCCAATGTTCTGCGCACCACCCTGCTGCAGCAGCACCATCGCACCAACGACATTGCCGTAAGGCACCGTTCGATCGGCCTTGACGAGAATCGGTGTGTCCGGGCGATTTCTCAGCACCGCGCCCACCCTGGCCACCACTTCCTTGCCGGAAGCAGGTTCGTTTTCGTTCTCGCCAACGTCGATGTACAGGTTGCCCTCAGCATCGACGCTCAGTACCAGCGGTCGATGATTCGGCACTTCCTGGATAGGCTCCGAATTTGCCTGCGGCAAATCGACCTCAATACCCTGCGTCAATAACGGCGCTGTCACCATGAAAATTACGAGCAACACCAGCATCACGTCGATGTAGGGCACGACATTGATTTCGCCCATCAGCTTGCGCTTTTGCAGCGGCGTCGCCATCTCAAGTCCCCTTTTTAGCGCGCGCGTGTCGTTGCAGGATGCTCGAGAATTCTTCCATGAAACCGTCATAACGGTATTCGAGTCGCACGACCTTGTCCGCGTAGCGGTTGTAGGCGATGACTGCGGGGATCGCAGCGAAAAGTCCCATCGCGGTGGCAATCAGGGCTTCAGCAATCGGAGGCGCGACCACCGCCAGCGTGGCAGACTGCACGTTCGCCAGTCCCATGAACGCGCCCATGATGCCCCAGACAGTACCGAACAGGCCGACATACGGGCTTGTCGAACCAATTGTGGCCAGCGTCGCGAGGCTTTGCTCGAGACGATCAACCTCCCGCATCTGGGCGACATGCATGGCACGCCGGCACTCTTCAATCAACTTGTCGTTGCTGGTGCCGTCGGCTTGCAACGCCCGATTGAATTCGCGAAATCCGGATTCGAATATGCTGGCCATGCCAATACTGCCGCCTTTCGCGCGGGTTGCGCTGCGATACAGCGTGTTGAGATCGCCACCGGACCAAAAGGCTGCTTCAAACTCATCCGATGCGTCCTTGGTGCGACGAATCAGGCGTCGTTTGGTGAATATGATGCTCCAGGACATCAACGAGGCCCCGACGAGCAGCAGCATGACAACTTGCACGGGAATACTGGCGTCCCACAGGAGACTAAGGACGGACATATCTGCAGTCATGGCGTTTTTTCCTCAAATAGGGACGGCGGTACACGTTTTGGCTTCATGGTGTCGGCATCAAGGTAGGCGGCTATGACCCCGCCGCGAACCAGGAGTTCGCCATCCAGGTTGTTGCGATAAATATTCTGCTGAATTTCGAACGTGGCACGTGTCATTTGCCCCAGGCTCGCAGTGACGATCAGCTCGTCGTTCAGTCTTGCCGGCTGCAGAAACTGCGCCTTCGTTTCCGTGACGACGAAAATTCGGCGATCGTCTTGCATTAACGCGACCTGGTCAACTCCCAGTGCACGCAGCCATTCCGTCCGCGCACGCTCCATAAAGCGAAAGTAGTTCGCGTAATACACAACCGCCTGGGCATCGGTATCTTCGTAGTAAACGCGAACCGGCCACTCGAAGGGTTTATTCATCATCAAACGGTAATTCCTGAGTCGCGGCGACAGATGGCGGTTTCAAGCCGAAATGCAGGTAGGCGTTCCTGGTCGCGACCCGGCCTCGCGCTGTGCGCATCATGAATCCCTGCTGGATCAGGTAGGGTTCCAGCACGTCTTCGAGCGTGCCGCGCTCCTCGCCGATCGCGGCCGCCAGGCTCTCGATACCGACAGGTCCACCGTCGAATTTCTCGATGATCGTCAACAGCAAGCGTCGGTCTGATGCATCGAACCCGAAGGGATCGACTTGCAGCATATCCATCGCTTTCTGCGCGACGGTGCCTGTGACGACCCCATTACCCTCGACTTCGGCGAAATCGCGCACACGCCGGAGCAGTCGGTTGGCAATACGGGGGGTGCCACGAGATCGTGTCGCGATGGCTCTCGCTCCGGCATCCTCAATCGGCAAATTCAGGATTCCGGCAGACCGGTGCGCAATTTGCTCGAGATCCGCGGCGGAATAAAATTCCAGCCGCTGCACAATACCGAAGCGATCTCGCAATGGAGACGTCAACAGCCCCGCACGCGTGGTTGCGCCGACCAGTGTGAAAGGTGGCAACTCCAGCTTGATTGAGCGGGCCGCCGGCCCCTCGCCGATCATGATATCCAGCTGGAAGTCTTCCATTGCCGGATAAAGAACTTCCTCAACGACAGGGCTCAGGCGGTGAATCTCATCGACAAACAGCACGTCATTCGGCTCGAGATTGGTCAGGATAGCGGCGAGATCGCCCGGACGCTCAAGTACCGGGCCGGATGTCTGCCGCAATGTCACGCCCATCTCATTTGCGATAATGTGTGCGAGTGTCGTCTTGCCAAGGCCTGGCGGCCCAAAAATCAGCACATGATCAAGGGCCTCTGCGCGTTTTCGCGCCGCCTCGATGAATATGCCCATCTGCTGATTGACGGAAGGCTGTCCGCGATAGTCTTGCAGCGTTTTCGGCCGGATCGCGCGATCAAATACCTTGTCGTCGCCGGAGGTCGTTCCGGTGCTGAGCCGGTCGTGTTCTACGCTCGCCATTTAATGCGCCACCTGTCTGAGTGCGAGACGAATGATGTCCTCGGCAGATTTATTGTCCGTATCGAGCCCCGCAATCAGGCTGTTGACCTCCTTCGGCTTGTAGCCGAGCGCAACCAGCGCATCGACGGCTTCACTGCGGGCACTGGCTTCAGTGGTCAACGGCGCCGCTTTGCCGCCACCCGGGGCAGCCGCATCGATGCGATCACGCATTTCTATAATCAGGCGCTCGGCCGTTTTCTTGCCGACGCCAGGAATCCTGGAAAGCGTTGTTGCGTCTTCGTATTCCACACATCGACGAAAATCGTTGGTGGACATCGCCGACAGAATGCCCAGCGCCATTTTCGCTCCCACACGATTGACTTTGAGCAACGTGCGGAACATCAGTCGTTCGTCCTCGCTCGAGAAGCCATAGAGAATCTGCGCGTCTTCGCGTACCAGCAAATGCGTGTACAGGAATAATTCTGAGCCAGGTTCGGGTAAATCCAGAAAGGTAGACATTGGCGTCTCCACTTCATAGCCGACACCGGCGCACTCGACGACAATTTGCGGCGCCTGTTTCATGGTCAGGCGGCCGCGGAGCGATCCAATCATTGTGCACCTGCTATAGCACTGCCGGTTCCCAACACCGCATGCAAGCGACGCTGGTGACCATGGCACAGTGCCGCCGCGAGTGCATCGGCCGCGTCCGGTGCCGGCGCGCCATCCAGACTCAACAGTGACACCACCATGTGCTGTACCTGTTCCTTGCTGGCTGCGCCGCTGCCAACGATGGCCTGTTTGATCTCGCGCGGAGCATATTCGTACACTTCTGCGCCGTGCCGGAACGTCGCGCAGATGGCAGCCGACCGTGCCTGGCCAAGTTTCAGGGCACTGCCGGCATTCTTGTGCATGAATACGCTCTCAATCGATACGATGTCCGGGCGGTACTCGTCAACAATGCTGCCAACTGACTCGAAAATCTGCCGGAGTCGATCCGCGAAGGCACCGTCAATGCTCCGCACCGTACCGCTGGCGATATATGCCGCCTTGTCACCGTAGAAATCAACCACACCAAAGCCCGTCAGTCGGGAACCGGGATCGATCCCCAAAATGCGGCGCTTTGTCATCGAATCAGTCATCGAGTTGCTTCATTACGTCTTCACTGATATCAGCGTTGCTGTATACCTGCTGCACATCGTCCAGATCTTCGAGCACTTCCAGCATTTTGATCATTGACGAGGCTTCCTGAACGCCGAGTGCTGCACTGGTCGATGCACGCATCGTGACCTGTGCCTCGTCCGGCTCGATACCGGCGTTCCGCATCGCGTCTCGGACCTGCTCGAAATCGCCAGGTGCCGTAATCACTTCGACGGAGCCATCCGCATCCGCGACAACGTCTTCGGCGCCGGCTTCGATCGCCGCTTCCATGACTTTTTCTTCGCCAATACCGGCGGGGATCCAGATCTGCCCAACATGATCGAACAAATAATTAACCGATCCATCCGCGCCAAGGTTGCCGCCGTACTTTGCGAACGCATGACGCACTTCGGCGACCGTGCGGTTTCGATTGTCGGTCAGGCAATCCACCATCACCGCGGTACCACCGGGACCGTAGCCCTCGTAGCGAATTTCCTGGTAATCCGCACCGTCAGTTTCGCCTGCACCGCGTTTTATCGCACGCTCGATGTTATCTTTCGGCATGCTCTGCGCCTTCGCCTTATCGACGGCCAGCCGCAGTCGCGGATTCGCATCGATATCGCTGCCGCCCATTTTCGCCGCGACGGTAATCTCACGAATCAACTTGGTAAAAAGTTTGCCGCGCTTTTTATCCTGGGCACCCTTGCGGTGCTGGATATTCGCCCATTTACTGTGTCCTGCCATTATGTCCTGCTCTTACCTAGCCCAAGTCAGTCGCCAACCGGAATGCCCGGTGGAAACTGCGCGTATGATAGCGGGTATTGAGCAAACAGGCACACACGAGAAAATTGGTAAATGGCGACTAGCGACGCTGAAAATCAAATGAACAGCAGCGAACCGGACGATATCGTCGCCGAAGTACGCCAGTACCTGGCGGACCTGCCCGAGCAGCCGGGACTGGCCGCCGCCCGCCTGGAGGGCGAGCAAATAGCCGCGATTGTTGAGCCGCTGGGACTGCCGAAAGCCATTATCGCGGCAGTGCACGCCTACCCCCTGCTTCGCGACGGTGCTCTTAATGAAAAACAGATACAAAACAATCCATTAGATCGAATATCTCGATATCTTCTAGGGTTGCAGCAACTCGACCAGTTTTCGCTTCCCGGCAACTGGCAGCCCGGCGAAGTGCTCGCCGTGCAGCAGTCCGAGGCATTACGCAAGATGTTGCTCGCGGTGGTCTCGGATGTCCGGCTGGTACTGGTAAGAATCGCCGAACAGCTCCTGAGGCTGCGAGCGGCGCGCGAAGCCTCCCGCACCGTGCAACAGTCGCTTGCCATTGAGACCCGCGAAATCATCGCGCCGCTCGCGAACCGGCTGGGCGTCTGGCAGCTTAAATGGGAGCTGGAGGACTACGCTTTTCGCTACATCGATCCGGATACCTATCGCGATATCGCCAGAGCCCTGAAAGAAAAGCGCGTCGAGCGTGAGCACTTTATCGAGGCGGTGAAAAAGCAGTTGCAGGATGAGCTGCAGAAGAACTCGATCGATGCCGAGATATCAGGTCGTCCAAAACACATCTACAGCATCTATCGAAAAATGCAGCGTAAGGGTCGCGGGCTCGATGATCTGTACGACATTCGTGCGGTCCGCATTCTCGTTAACGACGTCAAAGACTGCTATGCCGCACTCGGCATCGTGCACAATACCTGGCCTTACATTCGCGGCGAATTTGACGACTACATCGCGAACCCCAAAGAAAACGACTACCAAAGCCTGCATACCGCAGTCATTGGACCTGAAGGCAAAACCGTCGAGATTCAGATTCGTTCACACGATATGCATAAACATGCGGAACTTGGCGTCGCCGCGCACTGGCGCTACAAGGAAGGCGCGGCCGCACCCGCCGCTTTCGACCAGAAAATTCAGTTCCTGCGACAGTTGCTTGAACCAACCGACGACGGAACGGATCTGCTTGATCAACTCAGGGACGATTTTTTTGAGGATCGCGTCTATGCGGTCAGTCCCAAAGGAGACATCGTCGAGTTGCCTGCGAAGGCTACGCCGCTCGACTTCGCCTACCACGTGCATACGCAAGTCGGGCATCGATGTCGTGGCGCCAAAATCAACGGTCGCATCGTGCCGCTGACGCAGCACGTCCAGAATGGCGACAAGGTCGAGATCATCACCGGCAGTCAGGCGCAGCCGAGCCGAGACTGGCTCAGTCCAAAACTGGGCTATATTGCGAGTGCGCGGTCCCGGGCCAAGGTGCGAAACTGGTTTCGTCACCAGGATCGGGACCAGCACCTGCGGCAGGGCCGCGACATTCTCGATCGCGAGCTGTCGCGCCTGAATGAGAAGGACGTCTCTACCGACGCCATCGCGAAGAAGCTGAAACATGCGGACACCGCGGCATTGTGCATCTCGCTGGGGGCCGGCGACCTGACATCGGCATCGATCGCCACCGCGTTGCAAAACCTTCGATCCGCAGAACCGCCGCTGGTGAAGCCGCGCCGCAAGAGCAGGCGCAAATCCGCCCCGCCCGATTCAGCCAAAGTCGCCGGCATCGGAGACCTGTTGTGCAACTTCGCACGCTGTTGCCGCCCAGTGCCACCCGAGTCGATAGTCGGCTATATCACGCAGGGCCGCGGCGTGACGATTCACCGGCAGGACTGCGGCAATTTTCTTGGACTGAAGCAACGCAGCCCGGAGCGGGTGCTTGAAACCAGTTGGGGACGTTCGCAAAACAGCACCTACCCTGTCGATCTGAGCGTGCACGCCTTCGATCGCAACGGCCTGATTCGGGATATTACATCGGTGCTTGCCGACGAGGATGCTAACGTCCTGGACCTCCAGAGCCACACCGACAAGGTGTCGGTCAGGCGCAACGCCTGACCGACACGATCCGAACTATGCGGCAGGTTTGGATTTACCTTTCGCGATGTCCGTGGCCAGCGCCATCATCGATGTCAGGTCGGCCAGGTTTGAGGGTACGACAAACGTATTGCCGGCCTTGGCAAGATTGCCGAACTGCTGAATGTACTGCTCGGCGATTCTGAGCTGCATGGCATCCGGACCACCCTGATCGATGACCGCTGCGGCAACCTCGCGGAGACCCTGCGCGGTCGCAGTGGCAACTGCCAGAATGGCTTCGGCCTCACCTTGCGCCTCATTGATCTGCTGCGTCTTGACGGCTTCAGACTGTTTGATGACCTGTTGCTTCTCGCCTTCGGCCTGGTTGATCTTGGCGTCGCGCTCACCTTCTGAGGTCAGAATAACCGCACGCTTTTCACGCTCTGCGCGCATTTGCTTTTCCATGGCGCTAAGTACGTCGTGCGGCGGGTTAATGTTTTTAATTTCATAGCGCAAGACCTTAACGCCCCATGGGTCGCTCGCTTTGTCGAGTTCGGCGACAACATTCTGGTTGATTGTGCCGCGTTCTTCGAATGTCCGATCGAGATCGATCTTGCCAATTTCGCTACGCAAGGTTGTCTGTGCCAGTTGAGAAATAGCAAACATGTAGTTGCCAATGCCGTACGAGGCGCGCCCGGGGTCAAGAACCTGCATGTACAAAACGCCATCGACACCCACCTGTACGTTGTCTTTTGTGATGCAGACTTGTTCGGCGATGTCGGTCGCCTGCTCTTTCAGCGTGTGCTTGTAGGCAATCCTCTCGAAGAAAGGAATAAGTATGTGAAACCCGGCATTCAGGGTCTTGGCGTACTTGCCCAGCCTTTCAACGACGTAGGCATTTTGTTGCGGGACGACAACGGCTGTCTTCGCAATGACAACGAGTGCCACAAATACAAATACCAGCGCTGCAATAAACCCAGTGTCCATATTCTCTCTCCCTGTCTTATTCGGCTTCGATATACAGTGTCAGTCCGTCGACCTTGACCACACGGGCACGTGAGCCACCGGATATGGTTGTCGTGCCGGAGTTTCGAACTGTCCACTTGGTACCACGATACTCAAGGCGGGTTTCGGTGCCAGCCGTCAGGTCCTCATTGACCGTGACAGAATCACCGGCCAGCGAATCACGAAACCCAACGACATTGCCGCGAATTTTTTCGTACAGGCGACGACGAAACGTGAACATTGAAATCAGCGATAAGGCACCGAACATGGCCCACTGCATCCACAAGACCATGTCGATGCCAAACAATCCTGCGAGTCCAACCAATGCAGCCGATACGCCGATGAATACCAGGTAGAACTGCGCATCAATCGCGAACATCTCCGCTGCCAGCAAGATGCCCCCAATCACCATCCATTGCCACCAAACCATCGATTCGCTCCATTGCTAAGCTGGCGCACACTATATCGCGAAATTGCGCTCGGCGGCAGATTGAAAGCGGGCCACGTCGGCCCAATATGCGGTAAGATTCCGTTCGCCGATAA
The DNA here is from genome assembly GCA_963976365.1 of uncultured bacterium. Classification (GTDB taxonomy): domain Bacteria; phylum Pseudomonadota; class Gammaproteobacteria; order Steroidobacterales; family Woeseiaceae; genus UBA1847. Next base: position 58,400 of record CAXBKH010000013.1, read on the forward strand.
TTAACAAGAATCAGGGGACCGGCATGCAGGAAATCGTCGCAACGATTAATGGCTATATCTGGAGCGAGGCACTTATCTACCTTTGCCTGGGTGCCGGGCTGTTCTTTTCGATCATCACCCGCTTCGCTCAAGTTCGACATTTCAAGGAAATGATCCGGCTTCTGCTATCCAACAAGGAATCCGAGCAGGGCATTTCCTCATTCCAGGCCTTGGCTGTTTCGCTGTCGGGCCGCGTCGGAACCGGCAATATCGCCGGTGTCGCCGCCGCCATCGGTTTCGGCGGACCGAGTGCCGTGTTCTGGATGTGGGTGGTCGCGTTCTTCGGCGCGGCGACTGCGTACATCGAATCGGCACTGGGGCAGATCTACAAGGAAGAGGATGAAGGTCAATACCGTGGTGGACCTGCCTACTACATTGAAAAGGCGATGGGCCAGAGATGGTACGCATGGATTTTCGCCATCGCGACGATCGTCGCAGTTGGTGCACTGCTGCCCGGCGTGCAGTCGAACAGCATCGGCAATGCCGCGGAACTCGCATTCGGCGGTGGTTCGACAATCGACTTTTTTGGCGATAGCGTTTCGACGACAAAATTGGTGGCTGCAATTGTGGTCGTCAGCGTCCTGGGCTTCATTATTTTCGGCGGTGTGAAACGCATCGCCCACTTTACACAAATCGTCGTGCCTTTCATGGCCCTTGGCTACATTCTCATGGCACTCGGCGTCATTGCCTTCCACATCACCGACCTTCCGGACGTGTTTGCGTTGATCATGAAGGACATATTTACACCGATGGCCGGCTTCGGCGCCGCGATCGGTTGGGGCGTCAAGCGTGGCGTTTACTCGAATGAGGCGGGCCAGGGAACCGGCCCACACGCTGCCGCCGCCGCCGAAGTTGACCATCCAGCGCAACAAGGTCTGGTTCAGGCGTTCTCGGTTTACGTCGACACACTGTTCGTTTGTTCGGCAACTGCATTCATGATCCTGATTACTCAGCAGTATTACGTGGAAAATGTTGTTAGTGCTGTCAGCGGCGGTGTCGCCAGCACTGATGTCATCATCAACTCTCCGGCCTTTACCCAGATGGCGCTGGAGAGTGTCGTCGGTGCATCCGGAGAAATATTTGTCGCCGTTGCGCTGTTCTTCTTTGCTTTTACAACCTTGCTGGCCTACTACTACATCGCCGAAACGAACGTCGCCTACATTCGCCGAACGTTCAAGTTTCCCGGTGAGCTAACAATACTGAAGCTGGTGCTGATCGGCTCAGTGTTCTACGGCACGATTCGCTCTGCTGACCTCGCTTGGGCCCTGGGTGACATTGGCGTCGGACTCATGGCCTGGCTGAACATCTTTGGCATTCTGATCCTGTTCTTCATGGGCAGCCCGGCCGTCAAGGCGCTTCGGGACTACGAAAGGCAGAAAGATGCCGGCGTGAAAAAATACAGCTTCGACCCGAAAGCACTTGGCATCAAGAACGCGGATTTCTGGGAATAAGGCCATCACGACCCCGGACGCCTGGCAAGCGCGGGGCCGGTTTACGCACTATTTATTCGGAAAATTCAGCGCGCGGTTGTCGACCGCCAGGGCAGCCTCGTGAACTGCTTCAGCGAGCGACGGGTGCGCATGAATTGTGCGTTGAATGTCTTCGGTGCTTGCCGAGAATTCAAGTGCCAGCACCGCTTCTGATATCAGTTCGCCGGCCATCGGTCCAACAATGTGCACGCCGAGAATCTCGTCATCGTCTTTTGACGAAATCATCTTGACCATACCGGAAGTCTGTTCCATCGCCTTGGCACGGCCACTTGCGGCGAACGGAAATGATCCGACCTTGTAAGCACGACCGGATGCTTTCACTTCTTCCTCGGTCTTCCCGACCCAGGCAATCTCAGGTGACGTATAAATGACAGACGGAATGACGTCGTAATTCATTTCGGCGGTTTCGCCAGCAATGATGTCCGCAACCATAACGCCTTCCTCCGATCCCTTGTGCGCCAACATTGGTCCGCGCACGCAGTCGCCGATAGCGTAAACACCTTTAACACGCGTACGACACTCATCGTCCACAACGATAAAGCCACGTTCATCTGTCTGAATGCCGGCATCGTCTGCGAACAGGTTATCGGTATGAGGCTTGCGTCCCACGGCTACGACCAGCTTGTCGAACTCGACAGATTGTGAACTATTCGCATCGTCGTACGTTACGGTGACACTGTTCTTGCCAGCCTTTGCGGACGACACCTTGGCGCCCAACTTGATATCGAGTCCCTGTTTTTTGAAATCTTTGGCAGCGACTTTGGCGATATCGCGGTCGGCCATGAACAGGAAGTCCGGCATTGCTTCGAGTACCGTCACCGACGACCCCAGCCGCGCCCAGACACTGCCGAGCTCCAGGCCGATGACGCCCGCACCAACCACGCCAAGGCGCTTCGGAACTTCAGTCAATTCAAGCGCGCCCCAGGAATCGATAATCCTGTCATCGTCGAACTTGGCGATCCCCAACTCGATCGGCGAAGAACCCGACGCGAGAATGACGTTCTGAGCGCTAAGCACTTCGACGTCTCCATTGACCGGCGTGAACTCCACCTGCTTGCCAGCAAGCAGTTTCCCGTGTCCAACCAGCCCTTCGACCTTGTTGGCTTTGAACAAGCCCGCTATGCCGCCTGTCAATTGCCGAACAATCGAGGCGCGTCGCTTTTGCATTGCCGCAAGGTCCAGCTCAATTGATCCGGTCTTGATGCCGTGTGTCTCGAATTCGTGCTGAGCCCGATGCATCAGTTCGGAGGACTCAAGCATGGCTTTGGACGGTATACAACCGGCATTCAGGCAGGTTCCACCGAAAGCGTTCTTGCCATCCTTGTTCTTCCATTCGTCAATACAGGCGACGGACTTGCCGGCCTGCGCCGCGCGAATCGCCGCAATATATCCTGCCGGACCGGCACCAATGACTACAACGTCAAAACTTCTACTCATGTCTACTTAGTCCTTTGCGTGCGGATCGTTCAGACCTGCAACATTAGTCGAGCCGGATCTTCCAGCTGATCCTTAATGGTTACCAGGAATTGCACGGCCTCTTTGCCGTCAATGATTCGATGATCATAAGTCACTGCCAGGTACATCATCGGTCGTGCAACGATATCGCCGTCAACGACCATCGGCCGTTGCTGAATCGAATGCATTCCGAGGATCGCGCTTTGTGGCTGGTTAAGAATCGGCGTGGACATCATCGAGCCAAAGATTCCACCGTTGGTTATGGTGAAGGTACCGCCGGTCAGATCTTCCATGGCGATGGTGCCCGACTGCGCCTTCCCGGCCATTTCATTCAACGCCAACTCGAACTCGGCGAAGCTCATCTGGTCAACATCACGAATCACCGGAACCATCAGGCCACGATCGCTCGAAACCGCGATGCCGATATCGTAGTAGTTGTGGTAAATGATCTCATTGCCTTCGACAGACGCATTGACCACCGGGAATCTTTTTAGCGCCTCGACCGAAGCCTTGGCGAAGAAAGACATGAATCCCAGGCGAACGTCGTGCTGTTTTTCGAATGATTCCTTGTAGCGTTTACGAAGCGCCATAACCTCAGTAAGGTCAACTTCGTTGAACGTGGTCAACATCGCGGCGGACTGCTGTGCTTCAATGAGTCGCTCGGCAATACGTGCTCGAAGGCGCGTCATCGGTACCCGCTCCTCCGTTCGCTCCGCGACTAGACTGCCAGACGCCTCCTGTGGAGCCGATGCCTGATCACCCGGGGTCACTTCCGCGCTATCGTCGGACTGCAGGAATGACATAACGTCGGCCTTCGTTATGCGGCCATCCTTGCCGCTGCCAGTGACCATCGTGGCATCAAGGTCGTGCTCATCCAGCAGACGGCGCACGGCCGGGCTGGTCTTCAAGGCACTTTTCGATTCTTTCTCAGGTACCGGTGCGGATTTTTCTGCCGCAGCGGGTGCCTCTCGTTCGGGAGCGCTGGCTTCAGCTTCGCCTTCTTCAAGAATTGCGAGTACGTCACCAGCAACCACTGTCGTACCATTCTTGACGACAATTTTCGCGAGAGTCCCGGACGCCGGTGCAGGAACTTCGAGGACAACCTTGTCCGTTTCAAGGTCAACGAGGTTTTCGTCGCGAGAAACGGAATCGCCGGCGTTTTTGTGCCACGCAACCAGGGTTGCATCGCTAACGGACTCAGGTAACGCCGGAACTTTAATCTCTATGCTCATTTATGTTTTCCGTTTGGTTTTTTCAGGCTTGGCGACTTTGCTCGCCTCGGACTTGATATCAAGCGCTGCTTCGACCAGTGCCTGTTGCTGTTGTACGTGAATTTTGAAGATACCGGAGGCCGGCGCGGCAGCACTTGGTCGGCCGGCGTAGTAAAGCTGCTGATGGTTTTGCAGCGGCTCCTGTAGTCGATGTTTGATTTGATACCAGGCGCCCTGGTTCAATGGCTCTTCCTGGCACCAGATAATTTCCTCAACGTGTTCGTATTGCGCAAGCAATTCTGCGTACTCGTCAATCGGAAACGGATACAGCTGTTCAATTCGTATCAGTGCAATGTCATCGATATCGTGAATTTCCCTGGTCTCGAACAAATCGAAATACACTTTGCCGCTGCACAGGACAATACGCCGGGTTTTCTTCGCTTCGATCGATTGAATTTCGGGAATCACCAACTCGAACTTGCCGGTCGACATTTCGCCAATACTCGAGACCGACAACTTGTGTCGCAGCAAGCTCTTCGGCGTCATTACAACCAACGGCTTGCGGTACTTTCGCACTTGCTGGCGGCGAATCATGTGGAACATTTGTGCCGGTGTGGATGGTACGCAGACCTGGATATTGTGTTCGGCGCAGAGCTGCAGGAATCGCTCCAGACGCGCCGATGAATGCTCGGGGCCCTGCCCTTCGTAGCCATGTGGCAGAAACATCGTGAGGCCGCACAAGCGCCCCCATTTTGCTTCGCCCGAACTGATGAACTGGTCGATAACAACCTGTGCACCGTTGGCAAAGTCCCCGAACTGGCCTTCCCAAATCACCAGTGTGTTCGGTTCGGTGCTGGCGTAGCCGTACTCGAAGCCGAGCACCGCTTCTTCCGACAAAAAAGAATCGATGACGCGAAACGCATCCGGGCGATCGACCACCTGAGCAAGCGGTATGTACTCCTCGTTATTGACCTGATTGTGCACAACGGCATGACGGTGGAAGAACGTGCCTCGTCCGCTGTCCTGGCCAATCAGGCGCACATCGTGTCCGTCCCGCAGCAACGCCGCGTAGGCCATGGTTTCAGCAAAGCCCCAGTCCATTGGCACTTTGCCGGCGACCATCTTGACGCGTTCGTCGATGATCCGCTGCACTCGCCCGTGCGGCTTGATGCCTGCTGGCAGATTGGTGACGATCTTGCCGAGTTCGGCGACTGTCTTCGGGCTGATCGACGTGTCCGTTTCGTCATCCCATTCCGTGTGCAAATACGGTGTCCAGTCGACCGTGTACGCGTTGCCAATCATGCCAAGCGACGCTTCCTGCACCGGTTCGCCGCGGTCGAGGCGGTCGCGATAGGCATCCTGCTGCGCGGCAACGACATCTGCGGTCGTAATCCGGCGTTCGATCAGGCTTTCTGCGTACAAAGCCCGGGTCGACTTGTGGTCACGAATACGTCCGTACATGATCGGCTGCGTTGCTGCCGGCTCATCGGCTTCGTTGTGGCCATGCCGTCGATAGCATACGAGGTCGATAACGACATCTTTCTTGAACTTCTGGCGATACTTCAACGCCAGCCGAGTGACAAATATGACTGCTTCCGGGTCGTCGCCATTCACGTGGAATATTGGCGCCTCGATCATTTTTGCAACGTCACTGCAATAGTCAGTCGAACGGGCGTCCGATGGCCGGCTGGTCGTGAAGCCGATCTGATTGTTAATCACGATATGCACGGTTCCGCCGGTGCGAAAGCCGTTTATTTGTGACATCTGGAAAGTCTCGGTCACGACGCCCTGTCCGGAAAACGCTGCGTCACCGTGAATTAAGACCGGCAACACTTCATTTCGCTCGGTATCCCCGCGGCGTTGCTGGCGTGCACGTACTGACCCTTCGACAACAGGATTGACGATTTCAAGATGAGACGGGTTGAACGCCAGCGCAATGTGCACATTGCCGCCGTCGGTCTTCATGTCGGCCGAAAAGCCTTTGTGGTATTTCACATCACCGGAGCCCTTCAATTCGGCAAGGTCATAATTACCCTCGAACTCCTCAAACAACTCTTCCGGTGACTTTCCAAGAATATTAACGAGTACGTTAATGCGGCCACGATGTGCCATGCCGATGACAATTTCCTCGATGCCCGCAATGCCGCCCTGGTGAATAATATCGTCGAGCATTGGAATTAGGCTTTCGCCGCCTTCGAGCGAAAATCGCTTCTGGCCAACGTACCGAGTATGCAGGTAACGCTCGATGCCCTCAGCGGCCGTCAACCGCTCGAGTATGTAAGTGCGTTCTTCGTCGGTGAGCGTATTGGCCGCCGCACCCTGTTCGAATCGCTTGCGGAGCCACAGGCGCTCACGTGCTTTCGAAATATGTGCGAACTCCGCACCGATCTTGCCGCAATAGATACTCTTGAGCAGTGCCAGGATGTCACGCAATTTCATGCGCTGGTTGGCCTCACCGGCGAGCCCGCCGGTAAAGAACTCCAGATCCATGTCCGATTCGGTCAGGCCGAGATAGTCAAGTTTCAGCACGCCCGGCACCCGGCGCTCCTGCAAACCGAGCGGATCGATCTGCGCGATCTGGTGTCCCCGCAGGCTGTAGACCTGGATCAGACGAGAAACAGCAGCCTGCTTTTCTCCGGAGGCGACCTGCGTGCTTGAACGACTGACCGACTTGACCGACTTTCGGCCATTACGCGACTCTTTGAGCAATCGTTCGCGAATAACCGAGTGCGCAATTTCCGTCTCAGCGCCGCCTATCGACTCAAAATAATCTCGCCATCCCGCAGGCACGGAGTCCGGTTGCTCAAGAAAGAGTTCGTACAGTGATTCAACGGCAGTCGCGTTGGCGCCGAACAACGGCGTCGAGGCCAGGCGTTCTTTTAAAGATTCACTCATGTTTTCAGGGACTTATGCTGCCCAATCGTCCCGCGGTCCGAGAACCATTGCTGGGGCAAAAAAAAGGTGCGCTAGTTTATCGCAAGCGCGCATCAGTTGGAATTTATTGCAGCGGGCGCAGGTTTACAACCTGTTGAAAAGATTGACCAGTTCGTAACAAACGAGGCAGGCGTACATCGTGAAGAATCCGGTGAGCATGAGTCCGGTCCGGACGCGATTCAAAAAACGGGCTTTGGCAAGAAAAACCAGCACCAGGATACCGAACGCAGTCATTGCCAGCTTGATCCCGGAAAACCAGGCAGTGCCCTGCTCCATGGCTGCCTGCATGAACGGGTTGGCTTCGTACATCCCCAGCCCCATCAGTTTCAGCGTCAGAAATGCGTCGGCAGATGACAGCAGCATGGTGCCGGTTGCAAGAAAAAACAGCCACGGATGTCCCCGGTCAAGAAAAACGACCGCATCGTCGACCGCGCGCCGATGATTGTGGCGTCGAGAACGCGCGAATCCGTAGACAACGGTTCGCCAGGAAAACTCGCGGCGATCCTTTTCAATGCGATTGTTCGGCAGTGCCTGACTTAGTTCCATGTGTCCTCAACTTGCGATGTTTCTTCAAGAAGGAAGGCGATCAGGTCGTCGCGATCCTGTTGCCGCGGGACGCCCGCAAAAGCCATGCGATTCCCGGGTAAAAACGAAGCCGGTTGCGCTAACCACGCGTCGAGTGCCCTGGGCGTCCAGATAAATTTCGCATTCTTTAACACGGGCGAATAGTCAAAGTCGCCATTACTGCCCGCTTCGCGCCCGAACATACCGTGCAGTGCCGGTCCGATCATGTTCGCACCGCCTGCCTCCAGGCTGTGACACGCCATGCAAAGCATCGCGCGATCAGATCCACGTTGCCGATTCGCGCTCGCGTAGGGTTCACTTTGCAGATAGGACGCCGTATCCAGAATAAGCTGCTCGCCGAGTGTTGCCGCCGACAAGGTCGGCAGCTTTTGCTTTTCCGACACTGCATCTGACGAATCGTTGCCACAGGACGTAATGAGTAAGGACGTCGCCGCAATGATGAGTAGCTTGTAATGGAGCGTCACGTCCCGTCCGGGTCAAATGATGAGTTCAGTTAATATAAAGTAATTATTGTCGATGCGCCTCATCGAGACAATTTTGGTATCAGCTGCAATTATCATCGTCAATCGATGCGCAGGTTTTGTATAATTTGTCGACGTAATCAGGCGATGAACCCGCGATGAAAGCTTTTAACGGCGTTAGTGCAGACGGACAGGCCGTACATTATGTTGACAGGAAGCGCTGGCTTTGGCTTTTGTCCGTTATTCACCCTCTGCAACCCTTGTTGTTTCTCTGGTTGCACGCAAACAGCGGCAATGATGCCTGGCTTATCTTGCCGTTTATCCTCAACTATGGGCTGGCGCCGGTCATCGATTGGGCAATCGGCGAAGATCGGAACAACCCGCCGGAGGAAATTGTCCTGCAACTGGATCAGGACCCCTATTATCGGCGGCTCACCTACATCATCGTACCTTTGCATTTTCTCAGCTTTATCGTGGTTGCCGTGTACGCCGCATTACAGCCACTGAGCTGGTGGGCGTTCGTCTTGCTCGCGGCGTTCTCCGGCATTCTGGCCGGATTGGCGATCAATACCGGGCATGAGCTTGGCCACAAAAATACAAAACTCGAGAAATGGCTGGCTAGAATCGTTCTCGCAGTACCAGGATACGGTCACTTCACAGTGGCGCACAATCGGGGCCACCACAAGTACGTGTCAACGTTTGACGACCCGGCGAGCGCTCGCATGGGCGAGAGTATTTACAAGTTTGCATTGCGCGAAATTCCGGGAGCATTCACCGAAGCCTGGACGATTGAGGCGGAAAGGCTGCACAGCCGCGGCAAACCGGCATGGCACTACAGCAATCCGATTTTGCAGTCCTACGCGATCACTTTGCTTCTTGCATCCCTGCTGGTGGCATTTCTTGGCTGGAAAATGATTCCGTTCCTGATCATTCACTGTGCGGCGGCCTACTGGCAACTGACCAGCGCGAATTACATCGAGCATTACGGCCTGCTTCGGCACAGGGATGCCAATGGCAAGCTTGAGCGCTGCGCTCCGCACCATTCCTGGAACAGCAACCACATTTACAGCAATCTCGTTCTGTTTCACCTCGAACGTCATTCCGATCACCATGCGCACCCGCAACGCCGGTACCAGTCGCTGCGACATTTCGATGACCTGCCGCGATTGCCCAACGGCTATTTCGGCATGTACGTGCTCGCCTACTTGCCGTGGTTATGGTTCAAGGTCATGGACAAGCGCCTGATGGCGCTGCCGCATGTCGATGGCGATCTCGACAACGTCAACATCGACCCGGCGGCTCGTCCATCTATTTTTCTGCGCTGGGGTCGCGAGAAAATGTCTGAACCGACGTATACCGACCTTCCTGGTCTGTAGTAACCGGCGCGTTTCTCGCCTATTTAGTCACTTACTGCGCGTTACGAAATCATGCCAGATCGGCATGCTGGGGCCGATGACTGCACACCGCATTACAAGGACAACAATAACTGCAGTCATGATTGCGCTGACTGCTGCATTGATCGCGCGAGCGATTGCACAGAATGGTCTGATCAACAACGGCTACGAAGCTGCATTCGCAGCAGATCTCGCCTACCTCATCGTCCCGCCGGTTCTTTTGTTTCTGCTGTTTCCACTCTGGAAAACTGAAAGACGATATATTTGGGAGCAGTTCAGATTTGCCAGCTTGAGCTGGCGAGTTGCAACTCGGGCAGTCATTGTTGGTGTCTTGCTGCGTATTATCTGGTGGAGCCAGCTAGTCGCGGGCATTTCGTTTGGCGTTTACCGAGCGCCGGATGCCAGTGCGATTACCCCGCTCGACCTGCACTTCCAATGTCCGCAACCTGCAGAAATCGCACTAGGCTTCATAGTCATGGTCGCCCTTGTCCCTTTTGTAGAAGAAACAATACACCGCGGCTATGTTCAAGGTTTTCTTCGACAACGCGGCGTCATACTTTCGGTACTGGTCTCCGCGGCTGTCTTCACGGTTTTCCACCCCTATGCATCGTGGTCATTCGTATTTGTCGCAGGACTGATATTCGGCATTCAGTATGCTGTCGCTAAATCGCTCTGGCCCGGACTGATCAGTCATGCAACGATCAATTTCTTGATTCAACTGGATTGGCGATGTTTGCATGGGCGGTGGAACCCACCCGCCGAGTCCATCCCGTTAGTGCAGCCAGGCGTACTGGCAATGCTTTGCCTGGTTATTGCTGTTGCAATTCTGATCACGGTCATTCGAAGCATGACTACCGAGGCGCTGAACGCGCCCCGGTAGTCGTTTTCTAGAACGAGTTGGCCACCCGTTCGATGATATGCGACGTTGCAGCAACCAGGCCCTCGTAAATAGCGACGATGTCGCCTCCAACATCATCGGGTACAGAAACACCACCATAATTATTGCCACCACCCGAGCATTCATCTCCGGCGCCCGATACCAGGCCAATCTCGCTCATTGTTAATTCCCGCATTTCAATCTCCTTTTGGTTAATGGTCTGCGCTTCCTGCGCATTCTCACTGTAGGCGGCGGCTGAATGCGCCGCCGTACTCAAAACCGGGGAAACTCCACAGATTTAACATATTGCTGCAGCGCGTTGCGCTTGTGATCTGCCGCACAGTCGAATACCGCCACGGCGCTTATCCTCTGATTTGAATTCACGCTGTGGGCAAACCGGGAACTCAAATGACCAAGATCAAATGCAAAGCAACGCTGGTGACGCTGTTGCTGGCCGCGTGCGGCACGGCCAATGCTGACTTCGGCGTCGGCTTCAAGGCAGGAACATTAGGGCTGGGCATCGAAGGCCGCTGGAGTCCACTGCCGTGGATCGACATGCGCCTCGGCGCCAACCAGTACGACTACGATACATCCGGTTCCCAGGCGGGTATCAATTATGACGCGACGTTCGCGCTCGACAATTACTACCTGACCGGCAACTTTCGATTTCCGCTGAGTCCTTTCCGCATTACAGCGGGCGCCTACCAGAATGGCAACGAAGTGCAGATGACGAGCCTGGACACCGCTGGCGCCAGCTTCACGATTGGCAATGACACCTTCTCAGCCGCGGATGTCGGCCAACTGATCAGTGTCACGTCATTTGACAGCACCTCTCCCTATGTCGGCGTTGGCTACGATTTTGAGATCTTTGGCAAGGTCGGGCTTAACCTGGACTTCGGTGTGCTCTGGCAAGGCGAGCCGTCTGTCACGTTGGCTGCAACCGGTTTCGACAACGCTCCGCAGTCCGTTCAGGACCAGCTTGGACCCGCACTGGAATCAGAGCGCGTGCAGCTTGAAGATGAAGTCAGTGATTACAAGGCCTGGCCCGTTGTCTCCCTGGGATTCGTCTACAACTTTTGATCAGCCGCGACGGTCCATCCAGGACGCAAGTCCAATCGCCAATCGGAAATACTTGAGCCGCAAACTGGCCAGCGGAAATTTTTTCGCCAGGCCCTGAACGATTTCGGGTAGATCCGGCGCCTGGCCCGATCCAATCCAGTCCGCTAGTTTTTTTCCCGCCCAGGTCGCTGTGTTGACACCATTTCCATGGTAGCCATAGGCGAACGAGACACTCTTGTCGTCGTCAAGCCGGCCAATCGACGGGCACAGAGAGCCTGTCATGCAGATCAGCCCATGCCAGCGGTAATCAACGGCCAGATCGCCCCACTTCGGCCAGATTGTTTTGAGCGTTGCCTCAAGGCGCGCGTAGGTTTCCCGCTCGCCGTCCGCGTGCCCGCTCGAGTGACCGCGTCCACCAAACAGAAATCGATTGTCCGGCAACAGGCGAAAGTAATTCAGGATGCGCCGCGAATTGGCGGCAGTCTCGCCCGTAACCCAGGAATGAAGTGCTCTCTGCTGTGACGTCAGTGGACTGGTGACAATGATTGCGCTGATGATCGGCATGGTTCGCGCAAAGAATTCCGGTCGCAAGCTTTCCGGCATAAAACCATTGGTTGAGAAAATTACCCTGCGCGCCCTTAGGCTGCCGCCAGCCGTCTTGATGCAATGCCAGCCGTCGTCACGCTTGTTCCAGGACAGAACCTCGCTGCGTTCATGCAGCACGGCGCCGTGCCGTATTGCGGCATTGGCAAGGCCTCGACAGTAACGTAACGGATGCAGTCCGAACGCCGGTCGCGAAACCAAGGCGCCGAACTGCTCATCGGAATCAAAATGTCGCTCACGAAATTCTTCAGCCGACAATAGTTCGACTGGCAGGTTCAGGTGCCGGGTTGATACCTCGTAGTCCTCTCGAAGCCGTTCGAAAGCTTTCCTTGTATGTGCAACTTCAAGTTCGGCGCTGCCCCGTGCCTGGAAATCGAGACTCTCTTCCTCGCCAATCCGGCGAACCAGTTCAACGGCTTCAACTTGCGATTGAAAATACTGTCGTGCCCGATCCACGCCGACCATCCTGACCAGGTCCCGGCGGTGAACTCCGACCCCGCCGATGCAGCAGAATCCGCCGTTTCGCCCGGACGCGCCCCAACCGAAGGGACCAGCCTCAAGGACGCGAACGTCGACATCATGGTCACGCGCGAGGTGCAAAGCCGCGGACAAGCCCGTGTAGCCACCACCGATAACAGCGACATCGCAGCTCTCGTCATCCGAGAGTGCCGGCGCCGTGACCCGGATGTCAGCGGCCGTCGCTTCCCAGTAGCTGGCTTGCGGCTTCGCGAATTGGTAAAGATTGTCGTCGTACAGGCGACCCTTCACGCAATCTCCCGTCGCGCAATCGCCAGAATGGCTGCCAGGCTCCGATCCACATCATCTTCGGTCGTCGACCAATTGCAAACGCTGATTCGCATGGCTGTCTTTCGCTGCCAGACTGTGACGCCGCACCAGCACGTGCCTTCTTCCTGAATCCGGGCGATGATTTTTCGATTCGTTGCATCGTCGCCGAATGACACCAGTACCTGGTTCAACACCACGTCGTTCAGTACGTCATAGCCAGCCGACCTCAGCCCGTCTGCAAATCGGCGCGCAAGGCGGCAACAGCGATCAATCATTTCGGCGATCCCCTGGCGACCCAGAGATTTCAACGCCGCCCAAACGTCCACGCCGCGCGCGCGTCGGGACAACTCCGGAGTAAAATCCGACGGGTTGCGAAACTCGGTTTCCGTCATCAGGTAGTCGGCCTTTATTGCCATCGCCGATTGCAGTGCCGCGGCATCGCGAACGAACGCGATGCCACTGTCATAGGGCACGTTCAGCCATTTGTGTGCATCGGTCGCCCATGAATCGGCCGCCTCCAATCCTGCACAAAGATACGATCGGTCCGGCGATGCCGCGGCCCAGAGTCCAAACGCACCGTCAACGTGCACCCAGGCATTCTTCGGCTTCGCCAACTCGCAAATATCCGCCACCGGATCGAATGCGCCAGTATTTACGTTGCCTGCCTGCGTGCAAACAATGGTTGGCCCATCGATCGCGGGAAAGCGCTTTGCGTCGATACGACCCTCTGTATCGACCGGCGCGCGAACCACTCGGTTGCGACCGAAACCGAGCATGCCGAGGGACTTGAAAACCGTCGGGTGTGTTTCCTCGGAAACAATGATCGTGACCGGCGGTGCGCCAATAAGGCCGTCGGCTTCGACATTCCAGCCGACGTTGGCAAAAACCCGGTTTCGTGCCGCGGCCAGCGCCGTAAAATTAGCGACGGTAGCGCCCGTTACAAACGAGGCAGCCGCGTCGTCGGGTAAGCCAAATAATTCAAGCAGCCAATCCATTGCGACCTGTTCCAGGGTTGAGGTCGCCGGCGTTATTTCATGCATGCCGACGTTCTGGTCCCAAGCCGTGCTCAACCAGTTCGACGCGACAGTCACGGGCAGAGAGCCGCCAATGACAAACCCGAAATATCGCGGGCCCACCATCGACACGGTTGCCGGCGAGCCTACGCGGTCCAGCATCGCCAAAACGTCCTGATCGTCGCTGCCCTGGTCCGGGAGTGGTTCCACAAATTGCCGGGTTTCACGTACGGCGGCTGGGGATGGCGCTACAGGCCGCGTCGACGCGTCTTCACGGTACGCAATACTCCGCCTTGCAGCATCGTTCAGCAAATTTCGCAGGTTCGTTTTCTCAGCCACGCGCTTTGCCTCGTGTCAGCAATTGCCGATCATTCCGGACCATGATCAGGGCAATACAAATAAACAGCAAGAATGGCACCGGAACGAGCATGAGTGTCTTCCAGCCAAAAAAGTGTATAACAGCACCGGCGAGCAACGAAGCGGTTGCCGATGTCCCGAAAATCAGAAATTCATTGACAGCCTGCGCCCTGAATCGCTCCGACGATTGGTAGGTGTATGTCAACATTGTTGTACCCCCAACGTACAGAAAGTTCCAACTGACGCCGAGTAACACCAGTGCCCACCAGTAGTGCAGAATCGTGTGTCCTTGCAGTCCCACGATCACCGCTGCCAGCAAACCGATCGCTCCTGCAAACATCAGTCTAAGAACGCCCAGCTTTTCGATCAGGAATCCGGTCACCAGTGAGGGTGTATACATTCCCAGCACATGGGCCCGGATGACACTTGCGGTTTCCTCCAGTGAGAAATGATCATTGACGTGCATGCTCAGCGGGGTCGCTGTCATGATCAGCGTCATAAGGCCAAAGCCGGTCGTCGCACCAAGCACCGCGACGATAAACACCGGTTGCCGCAAGATTTCCCCCAGTGCGCGACCCGAAGGCTGCTTCCCGGTTTCACTGGTTTCCCGGCCCGGCCCCATGAACTGGAACAGAATTGCCTGCAGTACGAACAGGGCCGCCAGGACAGCCATGGTACCGGCGTAAGGGACACCATCGATCCAGAACTGGCCGCGCGTCGCCAGTTCCTTGCCAACGAACGCCGCACCGATTGAACCCACCAGTACCAGTGAAATTGCACGGGGAACATATCGTTCATCGACGCTTTCTGCCGCGGCGTATCGGTACTGATAGGTGAAGGCCATGTTGACCCCGAATAACATGACGGCAAGATTGTATAAGAAAAAACTGGACTGTCTGAGCGCGAGCACCGCGATGAACAACGCAAACACGGACGAAAGTGAGGCAATCGAAAAACTCTTGCGCCGACCGAATTTGCGCATCAACATGGTTGCCGGAATCGTCGTGGCGGCGACAGCAATCACCATAACCGACAGTGGCAGTGTTGCGAACGCCTTGTTTGTTGCCAGGTCCGTGCCGATAATTCCGCCGAGCGTCACCATGACAATCGAACCGGTTGTAGATATCAGCTGGCAGACGATGAGGACTGAAAGATTGCGGACTTGCATTCGAGGCGCCGATGGGGATTATTGACGCGCATTCTCACACATTGAGGCCAACGTGGACACTCTCGACATTTCGGACTCAGTCCGCATTCCAATGTCCGAAATCATACTGACGGCGATTCGCTCGCAGGGTGCTGGCGGCCAGAATGTCAACAAGGTCGCGACGGCGATTCACCTGCGATTCGATGCGCGACAGAGCGCGGCTATTCCCGAACGGGTTAAGTCACGATTACTGCAGACCGCCGATCACAGGATTACTAATGACGGTGTCATCGTCATCAAGTCGCAGGCTTACAAAAGCCAGGACCGCAACCGTCAGGCGGCGCTGGCCAGACTCGCGGAATTGCTCGCCAGTGCACTGCGTGAGCCAAAGCGGCGCGTCAGAACGCGACCCGGCAAAAAGGCGCAGCAGAAACGACTTGACGCCAAGAGTCGGCGCAGTGCACTAAAGCGCTCCCGGCGTGTTTCGCAGGACGACTAGCGACTGTCACAAAAAACCCGGTCGTCACGAAACTCGCAACCGTTTTGCCGCCAGTATTCTGTGATACCCAGGCGCTCCATCAATGACATGAACTCCGGGTGTTCCCGAATTGCCTTGAGTTCCGGCACGAACAACAGATCCATTTCAAAAATCTCCCCCGGTTGTTCGAGTCGCCATGCAATCTCCATCGCGCCATCGGTATCGCCGAATAGTGTCCTTGCCGTAAATTCAACCTGGGGCGAGACGGACGCCGTATCGAGTGCTGCCAGCGCCGCAGGAATACTCTGCGGATCGGCAAAGGCGTCGAAAACCGGACCAATCCAGCTCGCGTCATCACCAGCGAGTTCCATGCCAACAGTTGCCACGTTCCTTGCAAGCTCTATGTCGCCGTCGCGCGATAGCAAGAACGCGTATGCGAGCATGTGGGTCGGTCCTTTTGCGCCCAGATGATTGGCCCGGACAAAATACTCGCGGGCTTTCTGGGAATTGCCGAGCCATGTATAGGCAATCGCCGCACGGCTGTTGTTAACCGTCGAGCGCGGATCAAGTTCCAGTGCTCGAAGCGCTTGCGCCAGTGCGTCGTCCATTCTTCCAACGCTCGATAGCATTCGCGAGTACCAGTTGAAGGCATTGGAATCAATAACACTTGCGCCCACAGCGCGACGGTACGCCTCCTCCGCCTCCTGCCAGCGCTTTTCCTTGTGATAGACGAAGCCGTAAATTGCGCCCGCCGCATTACTGATAACAGGATCGACAGCAATTCCCGATTCAATCACTTCCAGGGCCATACGGTTCATTTCTTGCAACGGTGACCCGCGATAGTCAGGCATCAGGGCGTACGCGGTCGCCAGCGCCAGGTACGACGGTCCATATTGCCTGTCTCGTTCGATCGCGGTTTGGAACAGCTCGATCGCTTCTTCGAGTCGACCGGGCTCGCCGCGATGCTCAAGCGCGTACATACCCCTCATGTAGCTGTCATACGCTTCGCTGCCCGGCCTGTGCCCTGTAATCAGTGCCGGCGTCAGTTCGTCGCCCAGGTTCGCCCGGACGGCGGTTGCGAGCTTTTCCTGCAACGAAAACAGGTCGCTCGCCATACCTTCAACGCTTTCCGAGAATTCCACCTGTCCATTTTTGGAAATGAAATAGCTGACGCGAAGCAGATCACCGCTCCTTTGCATCGTCCCGATAAGAACACTTTCCACACCCAGTAAAGTCGCAATTTCGTCCGGTTCCATCTGGTAACTGACCGCACCGTTCTTGACCACGAAGTCCTGCATGCTGTGAAGCGCCTGAACCAGCGCAACCTTGAGGCCGGAGACAATGTACTCGTCACTCGCGCGGCCACTGAGATTCTCGAACGGCAGAATTGCGATCGAGCGAACGGGCGGCGGCGGGCTGCTCCTGATCAGCGTCACGGCAAGGATCACAAAAACGCTGAACGCCAGCGCGGCCGCGGCCAGCTTCCATCGCCGCAAGGCAGGCGGCGTACTCGCCACCGCGACCCGCTCTTTGTTTGTCGGCTTGAGCGGCTCGACCTTTTTCAACAGCCGGTAGCCGCGCTTGTGCAATGTTTCCAGATAGGTGGGCGCCTTCGCCGAGTCGCCGAAACACTTGCGAACTTCCCGGATTGCGCGATTTATCGGGTCGTCGGCGACGGCCCGGCCGTCCCAAACCTCCCGGACCAGGTCCTCTTTGGTGACCAGTTTGCCGTCGCGAGCCGCGAGCGCCAGCAAGACGCGCCAGGTTTGCGGCTCGGGTCTGAGGATTTCGCCATCGCGCCGAATGACGCCCTCCTGCGGCAATACCTCGGCGTCGCCGAGCGTAAAACCTTCTCGCAAATCTTCCAGTGTTGGCATCCCACTCAATTCCGATGAGATTCAATGACTTCAGGCGCGTCACTCTCGCTGACTGACTGTATCGGGAAAAAGGCACTTGAAGAGTCAATGCTACATTGTTATATTGTTACCTTGATAACATTAAAGAGGACTCCCTGCCATGCCAAGCACCCCAATCCAGCGGACCCAGACTGGCGTTCGAATCGAGTCATCATTGCTCAAAGTATTGAAAGGCGTCGCCGAGTACACTGACCTCTCACTGGGCAACCTGCTGGAAGGCATTGTCTTGCACGCGTTTGAAGGTAAGGCACCGTTCTCGGACGATACACAGTCCGTCATCAAGCAACTCAAAAAAGTCTACGGATGCACGCTGACCGCCGCGGACAGCCATCAGCTGGTTGAGTCGAATTCCTGAACGCGATGCCGAATCCCGATCGGGTTGCACGGTAATGCGTGACGAACCGGCCCAGCCAGGGCTTCGGCCCTAGAACAAACCCTCGATTTGGCCTTGCTTGTTGACACGAATGGCATTAGCGGCCGGCACACGCGGTAATCCAGGCATGGTCATGATGGCCCCACAAACTACGACGACGAATTCGGCACCCGCAGCAAGCCGAATTTCACGAATGGGTACGACATGGCCGCTTGGCGCACCGCGCAAGTTCGGGTCCGTTGAAAAGCTGTACTGTGTTTTCGCCATGCAAATCGGATACTTCGCATAGCCTTCTTTTTCATACTGCTCGAACTGCTCACGGATCTTCTTGTCGGCGATAATGTCATCCGCCCCATAGATCTCTCGTGCGATCGTCGCTGTCTTGTCCCAAAGTGACATGTCGTCTTCGTACAAGGTACGAAATTGTGCGGCACCACTTTCACACAGTTTGACGACATGCTCGGCAATTTCGATCGTCCCTTTGCCACCATCCGCCCAGTGTGTGCACTTGATTGCTTTGACATGGTACTTGGCGCAATACTCCTGCACGAGCTTGACTTCAGCGTCGGTGTCCGCCGTGAAGTGATTAATTGCAACAACGACGGGCACGCCGAACTTGCCTAGATTTCGAATGTGGCGCTCGAGGTTCTTGCAACCATCGCCAAGCGCTTTCAGGTTTTCCTTGCCTAGCTCGTCGACGGCGACACCACCGTGCATTTTCAGGGCCTTGATCGTCGCAACCAACACGACCGCATCGGGCTCAAGACCCGCCTTGCGACATTTGATGTTGAAAAACTTCTCGGCGCCGAGGTCCGCACCGAATCCTGCTTCCGTGACAACGTAATCCGCCAGTTTCAATGCCGTGGTCGTCGCGACCACCGAATTGCAACCGTGCGCGATATTCGCGAACGGCCCGCCGTGCATCAAGGCCGGGTTGTTCTCCATCGTCTGCACGAGGTTGGGCTGCAAGGAATCACGCAACAATGCGGTCATCGAGCCATGCGCATTAAGCTGCCGAACCGTGACCGGTTCATTCTTTCGCGTATAACCCAGTACGATATTACCGAGTCGATTCTCCAGATCGGAAAGATCCGTCGCCAGGCAGAAGATCGCCATGACTTCCGATGCAACCGTAATATCAAAGCCGGCTTCGCGAACCACACCATTGTGATAACCACCAAGACCCGATGTCACCGTACGCAGCGCCCGGTCATTCATATCGATCACGCGGCGCCAGGTTACGCGCCGCGGATCGATGTTGAGTTCGTTATCCCAATGCATGTGATTGTCGATCAATGCCGCCAGCAAGTTGTTCGCTGCGCCGATCGCGTGAAAATCACCGGTGAAATGCAGATTGATATCAGTCATTGGCACAACCTGGGCATAACCGCCTCCGGCCGCGCCGCCTTTCATGCCGAAACAGGGGCCCAGGCTGGGTTCGCGCAGGCAGATAGCCGCATTCTTGCCAATCCGGTTGAGGCCATCACCCAGTCCGACAGTGGTCGTCGTCTTGCCCTCGCCCGCCGGTGTCGGCGAGACCGCGGTCACCAGGACAAGTTTGCCGTCTTTGGACTTGCCATTCGCCTTGATAAATTCAGCACTGATTTTGGCCTTGTCGTGGCCATAGGGGATCAAGGCTTCGTCTGGAATATTCAGCCTGGCGCCGATTTTCTGGATCGGAAGAACATGCGCTGCCTGCGCGATTTCGATATCACTCTTGACTGCCACGACTCACCCCTGCATCTGCCTTAGGAATTGGCAGCCGAGTCTAGCGCAATAAGTAACCTAGGGCAGGTCGACTATTTGATGAATGCTGCCGCCAAAGTGCAAGAGGAATAGATCCCCATTGTTGGCCTCACCGAAACTGACAATTTGCAGGCCCGTCTCGGCAAAGACAGTGGGTGCAATACCCGCTGTACTGTCCGCCGGAACGCCAAATAGCCGTCCCGAGACAAAGTCACCGAACAGATACCATCCGACCAGGTCGGGAATCGCGGATCCGCGATATACGTAGCCACCCGTTACAGACTGTCCAAGTCCGCGACCGTATTCCGTGACTGGGTCAATAAAGCTCGTCGCACACCCGGTTGCCGGTTGAAAGCAATGCGCGCCTTCGCGCACATTCCAGCCGTAGTTACCGCCCGCCCTGATGATGTCAATTTCCTCCCAGCTGCCCTGTCCGACATCGCCGGCCCAGAGGTTTTGCGTAGTCTGATCGAACGAGAAGCGCCAGGGGTTGCGGAGTCCCCAGGCGAAAATCTCCGGACAGGCACTGGAGCCAATGCCGGTCGGACAAACGCCATTGGTCTCAAAGGGATTGCCCGGGGGGATGGCGTAAGGAGAGCCGCCGATCACATCGATTCGCACCATTGCACCCATGATGTTGGTGACGTTCTGGCCATTGCCTGCGGGATCACCAGACCCGCCGCCATCGCCAAAGCCAACGTAGAGATAGCCGTCAGGTCCGAATACGATGTCGCCGCCGTTGTGATTGGTGTCCGGTTGCGAAACGGTCAGGATGGGTACTTCGCTTGCGGCATTGAGTGTCAGACCACCATCGGTCGACGAAAATCGCGATACATAGGACACCAGCGGTGATCCGTTGCGAGTATAGGAAGCATAAACATAGGCCGGCGCCGGAAAATTCGGATGAAATGCAATGCCGAGCAGGCCACCTTCGCCGGCAGCATTGACTCGCCCACGGATGTCGAGGAACACGCTGCTCGACAGGACGTCTGGGTCGTTCGCGAAAACGCGGACCATGCCGCCCTTCTCAACGACGAACCAGCGAGTTGCATCACCGGGCGCCTGTTTCATTGCCAGGCCCTGGTTGAACGACAAATTGGCAAATACCGGTGCGGTCGTAATCGTCGGCGCCAGCGGAGTCGGTGGTGGATTGACGACCGGAATCGGTCCGCCATCCCCACCGCAAGCCACAAGGGCCATTGCAGCAGTGAAAATCGCGACAGGGTTTTTGCTCATGGAAGTAGCTTAAGACGGGACACGGCATCTGTCACGATGTCTCGAATCCGCGACGGCAGGCGCGTTTCTGCCAATGTTGGACGTGGGTCACGAATACGTCGGTCAAATCGACATATACTCAAGACATGTCGAAAAATTCACCAAAAATCGACATATCATCCCGAGACGTCGATGGCATCGACATGTCATCCCAACGTGTCGATAAAACTGAATAATATCGACATATAAGCCCAACCTGTCGACGCGATCGACACGAGGATCGCCGGCCGAGGTTTACACTAAGTGTCTGATTTTAATCCAAAAGTGCCCTACAACGACCTGCCGCTGCTGCCGCCACCCAGCGCATTGGTCGAAAACACCGACATCCTCAAACGCTGTATCACCGCGCGCGTAGCACTGGCGGAGCTCAAACAGGCTGCGGAACTCATTCCGAATTCGGCGGTACTGG
The DNA here is from genome assembly GCA_963976365.1 of uncultured bacterium. Lineage (GTDB taxonomy): Bacteria > Pseudomonadota > Gammaproteobacteria > Steroidobacterales > Woeseiaceae > UBA1847. The sequence goes on from CAXBKH010000013.1 coordinate 80,008, forward strand.
TGAATGCGCTACCGCTGCTCGAGGCCCGGGCGAGCTCGGAAATCGAGAACATTGTTACGACGACGGACAAACTGTTTGAATTCGCCGATATCGCCGAGGACCGGGCCGATGCGGCGACCAAGGAGGCGCTTCGTTACCGGACGGCCCTGTACGAAGGCACCAAGATGGTTCAGCGACGCATGCTAACCACCGACATGGCCATCCAGATCTGCAGCACGGTCAAGGGCGTGGAGCTCGATATCCGTTCGGAACCGGGTACGACCCTGACCAGCCGTTTGACCGGCGAGACGATCTACACGCCGCCCGTCGGGCAGCGGCTGCTGATCGACATGCTCGATAACTGGGCCGACTTCATGCACAGGAGCACCGATATCGACCCGCTCGTGAGAATGGCGATTCAGCACTACCAGTTTGAAGCCATCCACCCGTTCTCCGACGGCAATGGCCGCACCGGCCGGATCCTGAATATCCTGTTCCTGGTGGAGCTTGGGTTGCTCGACTCGCCAATCCTGTACCTGAGTCGCTACATTATCCAGAACAAGGCCGCCTATTACCGTTTCCTGCAAAAGGTCACCTCCGAACAGGCATGGGAACCGTGGATCTATTTTATTCTCGACGGTGTCGAAGAAACCTGCACCTGGACGACAGACAAGATCAAGTCGATCCGCGAACTGATGGAGCACACCGGCCAGTACGTGCAAAAGCGACTGCCGAAGATCTACTCATGGGAGCTCGTGGAGCTGCTTTTCAAACAGCCCTATTGTCGCATTGGCAATATCGTGGATTCCGGCATCGCCAAACGCCAGACCGCGTCGGTCTATTTGAAGCAACTTTGCGACCTGGGGATACTGCGCGAAATCAAGTCCGGTCGTGAAAACATTTTCGTACACCCGAAGTACATCGAACTCCTGACCGGGGAAGAAAACGTCTGGGTCTACTACCTGGGGGCCGATTCCGACGATACGGATTTCGCCAGGAGCATCGACTGACAATTGGCGATTGCCATTCGCCACGCATCGCGCATAAACTCGCACTTCGATTTGCCCGATACCAAGGCGGGAGCCTGTATTTGACAATTAACAGCCACAAGCTGTTCCAGTTTTTCAAGTACGTCGTCTACGCATTGCTCGCATTCAATGTGTTCGTCTTCTGGCGCGAAGAATTTCTTGCTGCCGTTCTGCAATTTCCCGACGGCGTCGAAATGTCGCATATCATCGCGTCGTTTCCGGCGACCATTGATACGGCTGCCTGGCTCATCCTGCTACTGATGTTTGAGCTGGAAACCTATGTCCTCGAAGATCACCACTACAGTCCGCGAGTCACATGGTCGCTGCAGGGTGTTCGTGTACTTTGCTATGGATTTATCGTCTATGCATTTTACGGGTACCTGGCGAAGTTGGGGTTCATCTACGACACCGCGCCGCTGGCAAACGTCAGTAACCTTTGCGCGCTGGTCACCGAGGGCTGGTCCTACGCGGTAGATCTCGATGAGTATGTCGAACTGACAGCGGCCAATTGCAGTACTTTGTCCGAGGCAAGCGCATTTTTTCATTTTGATGCCATGCCCGCCGTCGTGGACCGGTCCGGACTGATCGATATCCGTCTTCTCGCCTGGGTCGATGTGATCAATGCGGGCGTTTGGCTATTGGTCGTTTTGGTACTCGAAATCGATGTGCGGCTGCAGGAAAAGAACCGTTATGAGGGCCTGGCACTGCGCCTCAGCTACGCCGCCAAGTACGTGCTGTATTCCCTGCTCCTGCTGGCAGCAATTTACTGGGGATTCAAGGGCGACTTCGTGGATTTCTGGGATGCGTTCCTCTGGCTCGTAGCATTCGTCTTCATCGAATTGAACGTCTTCGAATGGCGCCAGGAAATCAAAGACGAGCAGCAAAAGACCGCAGTAAGCCCAATATCATAGAAACGTCAGGGTTCCATCAGCTATAAGTCATCAAGTCCTGGGCCCGTCGGCCGACAATTCAGCCTCAATTCAAGCATAAACGGGCTGATGTCATGACTTACGACAACCTTGATCTGGACGCATCGATTATCATCCTGGGGATAAGCTACGCAGCCTTGATCATCCTGCTGATCCGCTGGGTGGCGTCACATTGATCACCCATCGACGACACTAAGCGATCGCGAGCCCATAGCCGATATAGGCTATCGATGCCAAGGTGGCAGCAACCAGTGCGTAGGGAAGCTGGGTTAGTGCGTGCTCCATCACGCCGACACCGCAGGCTTGCGCCGAGAGCACCGTGGCGTCGCCGTAGAAACAGGCATGGCTGCCGAACGAACTGGCCGACAGCAAGGCACCAATAACGAGCGGTGTCGGTACATTCATCGCGGCCCCAAGTGGCATGACGATCGGAATCGCGATCGCAAAGACGCCCCAGGACGAACCCGTTGCGAACGCAATCAGCGCCATTGTCAGGAACACGACGAGCGGAAAGAACACTGGCGACATCAGAGGTTCCACCGTTGCGATCGCGAATTGCGGCAAGCCGAGCTGATCGTTGACGGTCTTGAACATGAATGCGACCACGACAATCGCCAGCGGCGGCAGCATTATCTTGAATCCCTCAAGCACACCATCCAGCGCCGCGTGCGCACCAATAAGCTTCATCGCGACGACAAGCGGTATCGTCAGAAACAGTGTGGCAATTACGCCACGCAGCAGGTCGATGTCGAAATACCAGGAGAAACCAATCAACGCGAATAGCGGGATCAGAAACACCCAAAGATTGCTTTTGGGATTACCGGCTTCATCGACCGGCCCTTCCGTTACTTCGAGTTGTTCGACGGGTTCCATCACGGGCATGCCCTGCTTCGCGAGTTCCTCGGCCCTTTTCATTAGACCTAGCAGTGGAAACTTTCCGGTGGCAACCAGTGGCACCAGCAGCAATGCAATAAACGGGTAGAACATAAAGGGTATTCCCGAAATGTACATACGCATGCCATCGCCCGTGTTTGCGACCTCTGTCGATTCAAGAACGCCCGCAAAGAAAACTGCCCAGGTCGAAATTGGAACAATGACGCAGGTCGGCGCAGCCGTCGAATCAACCACGTAAGACAGCATCGCCCTGGAGACCTTGAAATTATCGGTGACCTTCTTCATTGAATTGCCGATCGCAATGGCATTGAGGTAGTCGTCGATGAACATGACCATGCCGAGGAACCAGGTTACCAGTAAGGACTTACTGCGACTGTTTGCACGTTTGGCCATTTTCCGGGCAAACGCCGACGCGCCTCCGGTCTGGATCAGGATGTAGATAAGGCTGCCCATAAGCCCACATACGGCAATGACCCAGCCAATGGTTTCGTCCTGCATGACGTCAAGCGTGATGTCCGAGAGCGTCCCGATAATATTGCCGGGCGAAAGCAACAGAATCCCGACCAGGACGCCGGAAAGCAATGCCGCCACCGGGCGATGGGTCAATACGGCGGTGGCAATTACAACGGCCGTTGGAAGAAGACTGACTATGCCGAACGTTTCCACAATCTACCTCGATGATTTGTTGTTATTATTGGATCGTATTGTGCAACAGCGGCGTTGCATCGTCTCCGATAATAGTAATATATTGGATGCAATAACCAACTACTCGGCATTTTGATCGGGGGAGATTCCGGATGTCCAAACCATTGAGTGCAGAATCCAGCACTAATATTTGCCCTAGGCGGTCGCAGATTGCCATGGCGGTATCCGTAGCGCTGATGTCGACGGTCGCTACATCGCCTTTGAATGCGCAAACGCTGGAAGAAATCGTGGTCACAGCGACCAAGCGCGACGAATCCGTCCAGGACGTCCCCCTCGCCATTACAGCGTTCTCCGGAGACTTCACGCGCAACGTGAACCTGGACGACATCAAGGACCTGATCTCCTTTACGCCCGGCGTGACCGGCAATAGTAAGGACAGTTTCATCGACGCGGTCAGTATCCGTGGCGTGCGCACGCAGGACTTCGGTGTTGGCGGCGATCCGTCCGCCGCGTTCTTCAAGAACAACCTGTATGAGGGCCGCAACGGCGTGGTTGTTACGAGTCTTTATGATGTGGAACGATCCGAGGTACTGCGAGGCCCGCAAGGCTTCCTGTTCGGCCGCAATGCCATTGGCGGTGCCTTCAGCGTGCATACCAACAAGGCGGAGGTTGACGGCGGCTATTCAGGCTATGCCGAACTCGATGTCGCTGAACGCGGCCACGTTGTTGGCGAAGGCGCACTGAACATTCCGGTCAGTGACAGTTTTGCGATGCGCATGGCTGCCTACTACTCAACGGAAGACGGCTATGTCAAGAATTTTGCAGGCGGGCCGGACCTGATCGCACACGACAAAGTCGCCGTCCGCTGGTCAACCACCTACGAGACCGATCGCCTAAGCGTCGAAACGATGGTCGAGTACGAAGATCGCGAGCAGTCAGGATCGGTTTACCGTGCTATCGACAATAGCCGGCTCGCGGACATCGAAGCGGCGACGGGGCTGACTTATACCCGGCCGGTCGGTGGCAGAAACGTCAGCAGTGAACTTTTCGATCCACGCGACGACTCCACGATTACGACCTTGGGCCTGCAAATCGAATACGACCTCGATTTTGCGACCTTTGAGTCAACCACCGGCTTCAAGGATCACGACTACTTCTATACCGAGGATTACGACGGAACTGACCTGTACCTTGGCCATTACACCCAGGACCAGAGCGGCGATTATTTCCAGCAGGAATTCAAACTGGTGTCCTCCGGAGACAGCGATCTGTCGTGGTACGCCGGTGTTTCCTTTTACCAGGAAAACATCGATGTCATGTTCGCCAATGCGGGTAGCGAGGAAGCCTTTTGTGCCTACTACGGTGCTTACTACGGGTACACGGATTGCGCGAGCTATGTCGGTTATTGGTCCTACGTCTACGGCATACCGGCCTTCACGCCAAGTTCTGATGGCCTGTTAAACGAAACCAGCCGTGCAAAAGGCGACTACCAGGGCTGGGCTGCCTATGTCGACCTGAGTTATCAGATCAACGACGAATGGGATGCCAGCATCGGCGTGCGTTACACCTATGACGAAAAAACCTTTTCGAATAACGTATTTCCGGTCGAGAGCGACATCGGACCCTACTTTTTGTACGGATTCATCACTGACGGCGCGATAACCGATACGCGCGACTGGAACGACACGTCGCCACGCTTCATTTTACGTTATCGGCCGAATGACGACACCGTGGTCTATGCCAGCGCGACTCGCGGCGGCAAGTCCGGCGGTTTCGGTACGTTCTCGGTGATCAACAGTAACGACCCAAGTGAGGACACCTTCCAGTGGTACGGCGACGGTGCCGATGCACCGTTTTCCCAGGCGGATGGCTATCGGCCGGGTTTCTTCCGACCGGAAACAGTCTGGTCGTATGAAGTCGGTTACAAGGGCACCATTTTCAACGATCAAGCCAATCTGAATGTGCTGGCATTCGTCTACGATTATGAAGACCTCCAGGTGAACTACTTCGATGGTGGCGCCAGGGTCGGCAATACGGAAAAAGCGGAAGGCCGCGGCATCGAGGCAAGTATCACGGCAGCCCTGGGCGACAACTTTGATCTCTACGCAAGCGCCGGCTGGCTGGACACCGAAGCCTTCGGTCTTGACTTCGTCTGCGAGACCCCCGGGACGTGCGAAGGCAGCTCGCTGTTCTGGGCACCGGAGCTTTCCGGATCGGTCGCACTCACAGGTACATTCCCTCGCGGCAATGGCGAATTCTTTGGCAGTGTCGAAGTGTTCTGGGAAAGCGAGCGCGGACGCGGCTACGACAACATCGCGGAATCTGAAAACGCGGCTTACCAGGACTGGTCGGCCCGCCTCGGCTATCGCTTTGCAAACAACTGGACGGTAACCGGCTACGTCGAAAACCTGACCGATGAGCTGTACTACGACGGTTCTGCGAATAACGGTGCGATTGCACCGGCGTTCTTTTTCGGCCCGAGCCGACCCCGAACGTTCGGACTCAGAATCGGGTATGACTGGGATTGAACGTGCCAATGCGCGAATAATCGACGAGTTCATAAGTACCGAACAGCAGGCGCATCTGCTGGCGGTTGCAAACGAATACCGGGCCACCGGCGTGCTTGAGGCGAACCCTTCGGGCCCGATGCGCTTTCGACAAAAAGTCTATGGCAGCCAATATTGCGATCACGAGATGCAACGACTTGCCGCGCGTATCATTGCGACCTTTGCCCTGGATGGCTATCCCGTCGACCCGTACCTCGGCTGGATTATTTCCTACATTGAACCCGGTGGCTTCATTAAGCCACACATTGACCGGCAACCGCACTACCAGCAGACCAGTGACAAGCACCTGCGCTGCAATGTCCTGGTGCAGGGCAAAGACGAGTCAGCTTACCCCCTGGTCGGCGCACAGCGGCTGAAAGTCGGTGAGCGCGGATTGTGGGCCTTTTTCGCGTCTGAATTTCCACACGGCACCGAAGTATTGCAAGGCGATCAGCCGAGAATTGTCTATCAGTTTGGCTTTACCGTGCCGGCGGACTATGCGCTCGACCGTCGTGGCACCTGAGTTCGATGTCCGCCTTTAAGTCGCGCAGTTGGGTCCAGAACGAGCTTCGGGAGGGGTTTCTCGCGCTGGGACAGCGCAGGCTCAAGGATGCTTCTGCCTGCTGTAAGCGAGTTCTGGCGGAGCAACCGAGGCTGGTGCAGGCGCATTTTCTTGTCGGCCTGGTCGCACTTGAATTGAAGGATCGAAAAACGGCAGTCAGCGCATTCGGATCCGTCACCAAGCTCAAACCCGACCATGTTGCCGCATGGGCCCAACTCGCCCGCCTGTTCATGACGGATGGCCAGGTCGCGCGAGCCGACGCCGCGCTCGATGAGGCACTAAAGCATGAGTCCGACGATCCGATCGTCAACGACCTCGTCGCTATTGTTTATGCGCTAATGGGCGATCACGTTGAAGCGACGAAATTTCATCGCCGGGCGAAGGAACAAAATCCCGACCACATTCCGTTTACCGTGAACTACGCGAACAGCCTCGTGTATCACGGTCGCACCGACGAGGCAGCATCTTTGCTGGAATCGGTACTTGAGCGCGAGCCATTTAACCCGCAGGCGCACTGGATTCTGGCCTCATGCCGGAAAGCGGTCGACGAATCGCATATTGCCGCCATGCGTGCGGCACTGCCGAAACAGGGGAGCAACGATCGAGGACTTGCATTCCTGCATTATGCCATTGGCAAGGAATTCGAAGACCTGGAATCCTGGCCCGAGGCCTTTGACGGTTTCAAAGCCGGCGCGGCAGCGCGCCGCAAGACCGTGGAATATGACGAGCTGGCCGAAATTGCATTCTTCGAAGCGCTGCAAAACACTGTCACGCGTGAGTGGTTCGACGATGGTCGAGCCGGTTATGAATCCGACGCGCCGATTTTTGTACTGGGACAACCGCGTACCGGCACGACACTCATCGAAAGAATCATCACCAGTCATTCTGCCGTGCATTCAGCCGGCGAACTGCAGCAGTTCGGGTTCGCTATTCGTCGGTTGTCGAAGTTTCAGGAACCGAAACGTTTCTCGGCCGAATTGTTACATCACGCCTTGCAGGTTGATCCAATGCGGCTTGGCGAAATGTACATGACAAGCGGCAAGAAACTGCACGGCGATACGCCGCACTTTGTTGACAAACTGCCGACGAATTTTGTCTACATTCCACTGATTCTAAAGGCACTGCCGAATGCCCGTATCGTGCATCTGGTTCGTAACCCCATGGATGCCTGTTTCGCCAGCTTCAAACAGTTGTTTGCCGACGCCTATTTGCACTCATACCAGCAGGACGAAATGGCTCGCCACCACTTGCGCTATTTGCAGTTGATGGATACCTGGCGTGAACGTTTTCCCGGACGAATCATTGATGTGTCTTACGAAGACACCGCGCGGGACCTGGAACCCAATGCGCGCCAATTGATTTCGCAACTCGGCTTGCCCTGGGAGGACGCCTGTTTGCGTTTTCATGAACAAAAGACGGCGGTATCCACCGCAAGCGCCGCGCAGGTTCGCGAGCCGGCTCACACCCGTTCGATTGGTCGCTGGAAGCGGTACGAAGAGCATCTGGGCGAAATGCGAGCAGAATTCGACGCCAAGAACGTGTCGGTCGACTAGCTCGACGCTTGTCGACAAGCGTACTAGTCAATGACCTCCAGCACGACGTCCGATTCAGCGCGCGACCTGAGGTCTGGATCTTTATCCTGAACCTTAAGCGTCACCAGCCTGAGATCCTGCGATAACAACATCAGGTACGGATGCCAGCGATCGTTGTCGTTGCGTCGGTAAAATCCGGAGACGGACCAGCCCTCGCTCTCCGGATAAACGTAAGCCTTGCCAACGATCCGGTTAGGCGCCAGCGTATCGACAATCTCAAGCGACCCGACTCCGATTGTTTCGCGCAAGCGTTCGCGGGATGCTTCGACAACGCTGACTTCGAGCATCCGGGCTTCACGCCCATCCGGGTCAGTTATCCAGCGATGCGAATAAAAAGCGACCAACAGGCCGACAACGAGAGCGAAAGCGATACGTCCGACACGGTGATTCATTGCTAATCAATACCCAGGTACTTGTGTGTTTGCAGGCTTAGTTTCCACTGAGGATTCCTGAGACAATAGTCAATTGTGCGACGAGTATTTTCCGGCGCATCGGCACTGTCCATTGGCTGCAGATAAAAATGCTCAAATGCGAGGCCTTCGAACATCTCAGGCTGCGCGGACCGCTCAAGCTGCGGATAGACCAGTTTCAGTTCGTCACCGGAATCCTGTACAAGATCCGCATTGGCTTTCGGACTGATACACAACCAGTCGATTCCAGGCGGCGCTACAATGGTGCCGTTGCTCTCGACTCCGACCTCAAAGCCTGCCGCATGCAATGCGCTAATCGCCTGCGTATCCAGTTGCAGCAACGGCTCACCACCGGTACAAACGACGTAAGGGTGTCCATCAATTCCGCCGGCAGGCCAGTGCAATCGCACCGCTGCGGCCAGCGCTACGGCCGATTCGAACTTCCCGCCGCCGGGACCGTCGACCCCGACAAATTGTGTATCGCAAAACCTGCAAACAGCTTGTGCACGATGTTCCTCTCGACCGGACCAGAGGTTACAGCCAGAAAAACGAAGGAACACAGCCGGACGTCCGCTATGGGCACCCTCCCCCTGCAATGTGTAATAGATCTCCTTTACTGAGTAAGTCATGACTTGTTGACCAACGGATCGTCGATACCGGCTTCAGCGAACCCACGAGCGCGCAACTCGCAGGCTGGGCATTGTCCGCACGGCGGACGCTCTCCGTTGTAGCAAGTGTGGGTCAGCGCCATCGCAGGCAGAGCGCCCAGCTCACTTGCAAGCTCGACTGTCTCGCATTTCGACAAATGCATCAGCGGCGTGTGTATGCGCAGCTCACTTTCCATGCCGAGATTGAGTGCCGCTTGCAGGGCGCGCATCGTCTCTTCGCGGCAATCCGGATAGCCGCTGTAATCGGTTTGCGCAACGCCCGTAACAATATTTTCAATGTCACGCCGGTAGGCGAATGCCGCTGCGTAGGTCAGGAATATCAGGTTGCGTCCCGGCACGAAAGTATTGGGCAAGCCGTTGTCCGCTGAAACATCGCTCGAAACTGCAATTCCCGAATCTGTCAGCGCATCACCTCCGATCGCCGAAAACGTATTGATCGGCAGCACAGTATTCTCGACGCCTGCAAACGCTGCAACATCACGTGCGCAGTCGAGTTCGATCCGGTGGCGTTGTCCGTAGTCAAAGGTGATACTGCAGACGTTCGCCGCACCGAAGTTTTTTATCGCCCAGTAGAGACAGGTTGTCGAGTCCTGGCCACCGGAGAGTACAACGAGGGCTTTAGCTTGCATTGGGTCGCTCGCGTCGTTGCGGACCTTCTTGCTCGACTAGATAGTCGGCTGTCAGCGCTTCGGAAACTGCCATTAGCTGTTCGGCCATCGCATCATTGTAAAGGTGATTCTTGCCGCCGACGACGACTGCATTGCAATCCTCAAAGTATTGACCGCTCACCGCACCGAGCGCCTTACTGGTTGCCAGGTAGCATCCGGTGGCCGCACCTTCTTCAATGGTCTTGCCACCGACGGCTGCCACCAGCTTCAATCCGAAGCGCATGACAGGGTTGAAATGCCGTCCGATCTCGGTATCAATTACACCGGGATGCATCGAATTCGTCGTGATCCGTGTGCCGCGCAATAATTTCGACAGGGCTAACGAAAACAACACAATTGCGAGTTTGGAATGTCCGTACGCGGTCAGCCCGCTGTACTCCTCGTTAAAGGTCAGGTCGTCGAACAGGATGCCTTGCTCGGGAGCTTCGGTATAGGCCGTCCGACTTGCTGTCATCACGATTCGGCCCTGGTCCGCTATGTACAGACGATCCAGAACGCGATTGACGAAAATGAAGTGGCCGAGATGATTCACAGCAAAGTGCTTTTCGACGCCGTGTACGATTTCCCGATCGTTGCCACCGCCGAGGTAACCGGCATTGCAGATCAACATATCAATGGGAATCCTCATGCCTCGGATATGCTCTGCACACTCAACAACCGATTCGAAATCACCCAGGTCAAGCCGTGCCGGGGACGTTATGCCGACGACACTCTTGCACGCCTGTTCCGCCCGTGCCATTGAACGACTGGTGCCGACAACGAAAGCGCCTCTTGCTGCCAACACACGCATGGTCTCCAGGCCAATACCGGAGGTGCATCCGGTGACCACCGCATATTTGCCTTTGAGGTTCAGACCAGCGGTCACCTCCTCCGCGGTGGACTCATCATTGAATCCGCTCACGGGAACGCCGGCAACCGGCGAACGGCTCCTGCCGCAAGCGCCTAGCTGACCTGCGACCAGCGAGGCGCCTGCGGCTCGCAGGAACTGGCGCCGGTCAATCGTCACCTGACCCTCCGAACAAGGCGTCCAGCGCACTGCGAGCCTCGTCCTCCTTTGATTTTCGACCCGGGTCAAAAGCGCTGTCGGACGGTACAAACCAGTCACAGAAATTCGGCCGCTCTTTCTCTTTTACATCCTCAGCGCCATCTTCGCGGCACTGGCGCGGGACGTGCGCATCGTAGTGACGACACATCTTGCAGACGTGGAGGTCTGCGCTGCACGCCGGGCACTGGTCGCGTCGCGACAACGGTAAGGAGAGCACGGCAAGCGCCTCTCCGCATCGATAACACTTCAGGTTGTGATTCACTCCGGTTTCCCCACACTATCGGGAAACCGGAGTATACCGCCATGTCAGTTCAGCTGGCTTGGAACGAACTCCGTCATCACGGCTTGTTTCAGAATCCGCGGTGGCAACATGCCCTGATCGAGGATGAAATCATGAAACGCCTGCTGGTCGAACTTGTCCCGGAGCTTCAGCTCGGTCTGTGCTCGTAGCGCCTGCATCTTGCTATACCCGTAGTAGTATGCCGTTGCCTGCCCCGGCATTCGGTAGGTGTAGCGCTCAACTTCGTTTTGCGCCCAGGACTCGCCGATTGCCATGTCGTTCATGATCAGGCTCTTCGCCTCTTCCGGCGTTATAAGGCCCAGGTTCAGCATCGGATCGAGGAACATGCGTCCGGCCCGCATCAAGCGGTATTGCAGGCTGATCATTTGCCCTTCGAGCGGCAGGTAAGGTCGCACTATGGCTTCGGCGTACAGGCCCCAACCTTCGACATTGACGCTGTTGAATGCAAACACAGCACGTGTAATCGATACACCGGACTCGACGATGCTTGAAAACTGCATTTCGTGTCCGGGGCGAGCCTCGTGGGCGGTGAGTGTCCACGCACCGGCTTCGTAGGTATCGTCTGTCTGCTGCCAGCTGCCGTCCTCGTTCTGTGTCAGCAGCGGAATAACGAAGTACGGGTACTCGCCGGTATTTCCGATCAAACGGGGTGGCTGCAAATGCGGCGCCGGTTGCGCTGCTGTTTCAGCGGCGGATGCAATTCGAATGCCGGCGTCTCGCTCCGGCAAGCTGATCAGTTTTTCACGAACAATGATTTCTTCAATGTCACGGAGCACCGCATTGTAGTGATCAAGCAGCTTGTCACCGTCGATCGCGCCATCGCGTTTCAGGAGCGCGATCACTTCGCGATAGTCGTCCGTGTCATAACCTTTCTCGGCAGCAATCAGCGGCGCAAGTGCTTCCATTTCTCCGCGGATATCCATGTATCCCTTGGTGGCCTGCTCGATGAGTTCTTCGGGCGTTGCATCCACTCCCCAGTTGCGCAGCGCATCGGCATAAAGGTCAGGTGGCAGCCGGTAGTCGTCGCGTGCGCGTGGCAACACTTCGGCACGGACAAATTCGTTGTAGTCCCGCATTTGCGCAGCGACGGCTTGGTAGCTTTCCTGCCAGCCTTGCAGATCAGTACCGGCAAGCAATTCCTCGATACCTTCGATCATTGTATCGGCGCGCTCAAGATCCTGTTCGACTTCACCACGGTACGGTCCGACGAGTCCGGCAACGCTAAATCGTTCGCGGGTTCGGGCCTTCGCCTGTTCGGTGAACGGTTCGTACCCCTCGGTAAGCCCCGCGTATTTTTCCAGGCGCGCGATTGCCGCCGGATAACGGTCACGTGAATTTTGCGGATCTATGATGCCGCGCACGCCGAAGAAGATGGTCTGGTTTATATTGAAGTACGGCAGCATTTGTTCGTAATTGAGATCGGTACTGCGAATACTGTCTTCGACTGCCTGGATCAGGATGCCAAGATCCTGCCTGACTTTGCTGTCTGTCGCCTTGTCGCGGCGCCCTTGAAGCTCGATCAGGAGATCGCGCGACATCTTTTGCGTGCGTTCATGAATACCCGGTCCGAGATCGGATATCTCCTCATCCAAGCCATCGACGCCCAACTGACCGGCACCTTCAGGACTCAGCTTGGCAAAAACATCCAGAACGATCTGCGCGTGTTCGTTGCTTTTCTCAACCCAGTCCGCCGCTATCGCCGGCGTTGCGAAAGCAAAAGCAACGACCGCGATCAGTCTTGTCGCCGATATTTTCTGCATAATAATTCTCCCCTGCTGTTGGCTATCCAAGTCTAGATGCCCGTACAGCAGAAATGGTTTCAAATCAGGCACCCTACTCCTCATTGTCGTTGCCAATCAATACGACTAAACTGCCCTGATTCTTGATTGCGGGGGGAAAGACCATGAAAGGGAACACGGTGGCCAGGATTTTTTTCGCGGGCGTCTGCTTATTGGGACTTGTATCGACCGCACTTGCCCAGAACGACAGCGATCCGGCCGATGTCTGGGCCGTGGTTGAGGAAGTCTGGAATTCGAACGAAAAAGGCGACAAGAAATGGCCAGACAAACTCCTTACTAACGAATTTGTCGGCTGGGGAACGACTTCGCCGGCTCCGCGCGGCAAAGAATCCATTAAAATGTGGGATCGATTTGAAGATCAGCTCGGCAAAACGGTCGCGCACGAGTTGTATCCGCTGTCGATAGTCGTGCGCGGCGATGTCGCCGTTGCCCATTATCTCTACACGGTCGCGTACGAGGATAAAGACGGCGAGATCGAGACCAGCAATGGCCGCTACACCGACGTCCTGGTACGAACCGACGCGGGCTGGAAGTTCCTTGCCTGGCATGGCGGTCAGGACGACTAGTCGGAATCTTGCCGGTTAAGGGGCGGTTCAGCTAGCGTCGGATAGTATTGGCCTCAATGTAGACAGGTCCGTCGATTTTTGGACCCGGAGGCCGTATGAAAGCTCAACTCAAGATAGCGATTTTCCTGTTAATTCCGGCGTTCTCGCTGGCACAGGTACCTGTGGACGACGATGGCAACGTGATTGGCCAATACGAGGCCGATTCCGGTGCATTGCTGCTGACCTCCGATGAACTGGAGGAGCTCGTCGGACCGATCGCCCTATACCCGGACGATTTGCTTGCGATTGTCTTGCCGGCTTCAGCCTATCCGCTGCAAATTGTCGAGGCTGCCCGCTTTCTCGACGCCTACGAAAATGATTCCAGTCTGGAGCCTGATAGCAACTGGGATGATGCCGTTGTCGCCCTGATCAACTACCCGGAAGTTGTCGAACTCCTCAATGAAGATCTCGAATGGACAGCTCGTCTCGGCGACGCTGTTGTTGCGCAACAAGCCGACGTTGTCGCCGCCGTAGAGTCATTTCGGGATCGTGCCTATGCGGCCGGCAACCTGAAGAGCGACGAATACCAGACTGTCTCTGAAGACGATGGCGTAATTTACATCAAGCCGGCGCAGGAAGACGTCATTTACGTCCCTTATTACGAGCCGGAGACCGTTGTCTACTACCAGCCGCGCCGCGTCTACTATTACTACCCGCGTCCACGGCCGGTCTATTACTACCCCTATGCTGCCGGCTACCATTTCGATCATGGTTACTTCTGGGGTGTAACCACCGCGTTTACGATTGGCTGGTCGTCGCACAGCCTGCATACCTGGCACCACAGCTACTACGGCCACCCCTATTACGGACGAAGTTACTGGAATCACTGGTATCGCAGACCGTCGATCCAGGTTTACAACACCTACTACACGCATGGCTATCGCAGCAACCGTCACTACCAAACGCAAGGGGATCGCTGGCGTGCACATGAACGACGTCGCGAGTACGTGCGACGCGAAGGGTATGCGCGCCGTGACAGAAATGGCAACCCGCCAACCGTGAATCGAAGCAGGGAAACGCAGCCAATCGCATTTCGCGAGCGAGCACATCGCAATACACAGCGCCCCGCTGTGGCCAGTACTCGGGAAGACTTGCGCGAGAGCCCCACCAGGCAGCGCAGCAACCGATCCAACGACAACCCGAGACAGAATACGGCAGCCCGATCGCGCGATAATACGCGGCCGGAGATTACGTTTCGCCAGCGAGAGACCGTTCAGCAACCGCAGGCAGCGAGAACTCAAGTGACGCGTCCGAACACTTCGCGTTCGGGTCTGACACGTCATCAAAATGAACCAAGGGTTCGCTCACCGGAGGTAGAGCGCAGCCAGCCTGCCGCGCAGTTGAGACACACGCAGCGACAGGCGCCGCGCACGGATTCTCGCGAGTCACGGAGCGAGGCGGCGCCCAGCCGGTCACGTGCGCCGGCACCGCAGCAGCGCCAGTCGACGCAGCGCGCCGAGACACGCCAGCAGTCACAGCCTGCCGCAACTCACAGAGCACAACCGCAGCGCTCGCAAAAAAGCGAAAGTCGCGGTCGCCAATCCAAGGAAAGGTCAGGCAGTCGCTCGCGGCGCTGAGTGGACGGCACGAAGCACACGGTGCTAATCGCACATGGTGCTAATCGTCGTCGCCGTCCCGAAAGGCCTCTTTGGTGAGTTCCCACGCCACGTAAGCGACGCAGCCGGCCGAGAAGACCCCGAGTGCGACCAGGATGAACGGCAGGTAGGCTCTCATCGTCTCATGCTAGCACTTGAATCACTGCTTGTTGCCATCGTTAACGTCATCACTGCCAAGTCGGCCGGCACGGCGCAGGGCTTCTCGTAATACGAATTCGATCTGCGCATTCAGGCTGCGCAGATCGTCTTTTGCCCAGCGCTGCATGGCGTCCAGTGTCCTGGCATCCATTCGCAACGCGAAAGATTTTTTCGCTGGCATTGCTTATCCCGGGTCAGGTGTACAAAGAGCCGGTATTGAGGACGGGTTGTGCGCTTTCGTCGCTGCACAACACCACAAGCAGATTGCTGACCATCGCCGCTTTGCGCTCCTCATCAAGTGCAACCACGTCGTTCTCGTCCAATTCCCTCAACGCCAGCTGCACCATGCCGACGGCCCCCTGAACAATTTGCGTGCGCGCCGCGATAATTGCGGATGCCTGCTGGCGCCGCAGCATCGCGTTAGCGATTTCCGGAGCGTATGCCAGGTGCGTGATACGCGCCTCAATGACCGTTACGCCCGCCTGCGTCAGACGATCCTGGATCTCTGAGACCAGCGCTGTGGCGATCTCGTTTTGGTTGCTGCGCAGCGACAGGGTTTCGCCCTCGTGCGGCTCATACGGGTATGTCGTGCCGAGGTTACGCAGCGCTGACTCACTTTGTATCTCGACAAACCCTGCGTAGTCGTCGACTTCGAACAGCGCTTCCGCCGTGTCGAAAACCTTCCATACAACCACCGCCGCAATTTCGATTGGACTGCCGTTGGCATCGTTCACTTTGAGCTTGCTGCTTTCGAAGTTCCGAACGCGGGTAGACACCGCGACTTTTGAGTAAAACGGGTTGGCCCATCGCAATCCGGGCTCGCGCGTTGTGCCAACGTATTTGCCAAACAGTTGAAGCACTTTCGCTTCGTTCGGGTGCACCATCATGAATCCACCCCAACAGACCAGCACCAGCATTGATAGCAGAAGCGCGACTATGAAGGTCGGGATCGCCTGTGCCTGGAATGCGGTCACAAGAACATAGCCGAGACCGACTTGCGCCGCGAGCAAGACTACAAGCACTAGATAACCGGACGAGACCGTCCGCCTGATTTCACGATTCATGCCGTTCTCCTTATGTTCCCCGGCAAAGCAGCCGAGATCAATATGATATCATTTTGATATCATATGTCCGAGAAATCAAGCAGAACCGCCCGTGTCCGGTTCGCACTCCAGTGCGCGGAGCCTGGCTTCCACCTTGGATCGAAACCGAACGGCCAACGGCGCTGCCAGCAGGCGCTGCATCGTCTCGACCTCGGGTGACAGGTCGTAGTAGAAGCGAAACAGCTCGAGGACTGCGACGCTTTCGGCATCATTCGTGATAAAGGTGACGCTGTCGCCCGCCCGGATCTTGCCGCCACTCAAGACCCGGCAGTACACGCCGGGCCGCTCGGCTCGACGAAATGCGAGCCCGAACTCCGGGTCATCCAGATGCAGGGCCAACTTGTAGCAGGGAATGCGCGGCGCCGTGATTTCAAGCACGACCTCACGGATAAGCAAGCGGTCGCCAATCTTGAGCTCCGAGGGCAAACCACGGATCGTAAGATTGTCGCCCAGATGTCCGGGAGGAAAGGCATTGCCGGTTTCTTCTGCCCACCAGTCATAGTCTTCACTGCGGTAGAGATAGACCGCCTGGTCAGCGCCGCCGTGATGCGTGGTGTCCACCACGGTATCACCGGCGACTCCGTTCTCGCCAACCGGGACGAGTCCAGCGACCGGATGCTTCAGAAGGCCGGTAAGCGCCGATTTGTCGCCGCGTCGGATCGTCGTCGACTGTCCAACATTGACACTGTCCAGCCGAATGGGCTCGCGCATCAGTCAGACGTCGACCTTTCCGAGCGCAATCATCAGTAGCGTGAAAGCCAGCAACAAGACCGCGCTGACACCAACAACCATACTGAACATGAAGATTCCCTGTTCCATTTCTGTTCCCACCTCCGTGACCTCGAGCCAATATACCGAATGCCCCGGCCCAGTCCTAGATAAACGCTAAATGCGTTACATTTCCATCTTTTTTGCTATACAATGCAACGCATGGCGAAAACCAAGGTATCCACGCTGAACTTGCGTATAGAACCCGCGCTCAAGGACGCGGTGCGCAGGGCGGCTGCACGCGAGCATCGCAGCGTTGCAAACATGGTTGAAATGCTGATCCGCAGGCATTGCGACAAAAGTGGAATCACGATTCCGGAACCTAACGACACTTCCCCGGGGACTCCCAATGGATGAACGCATGTTGAAAGCGATGGTCGCTGCTGGCGCCATCAAGAACATCAACATTATCGCGAGCGGAGCCCGCTTCCATATCGAAGCGCGGACGCCGAACGGACCCATTACTGCGGAAACGCGCAAGGGCAAAATACGCACCTGGGTGACGCTGGACGCGGCAGCGCGATGGGTTCGCAACCTCGGCGTCGGCGCCGCGCAAATCAATCTCGCCCACTGGCAGCCCGCGCAGCGAGAGTTATCGGTTTAGCCGCCGGTCAGTCGTCGCTATCGTCTTCGACACTGCCGGACGGCCACTCGCCGCCGAGCGGAAATGGCTTCTGGTCAGTATTGAAGGTCAGGTAACGGACGATTTCGTAAATATAACTGGCAAGGCTCTGTCCGACCTGCTGCACCTGGCGATTGACCTCCCCGGTAAACAGGACCCAAAAGAACCCGAGAACAACGACTACGGACCCGACGAAGCTTGCGATGCTGACCAAAACGCAACTGATCAGCATGAACAAGGCTCGGAGCCAGGTGGCCTGGGACTTCAGGTTCTGCTCCAGCGGATTGCCCGTTGAATTGTCGTCGACAAACGGATGATCGGCCGGTGGGTTATCGTTGCTCATCGTTATACTCCTGTACGGACTTCGGCATATTGTTACAATCTTCGGCCGCCTGGACCAGTGAATTATGATTCTATGACCTGCCGACAGCTCTGTATCTTTTTCTCGCTGCTGTTAATCGCAGCCTGCAATACGACAACAACACCCGATTTTGCCGAGGATGCAGCCCGTATCGCCACGGAAAGCATCATTGTTGATACCCATGTCGATGTTCCCTACCGACTGGCCTCTACACCGGCAGACATTTCCGAATCGACCGATGGCGGCGATTTTGACTACCCGCGTGCGCGTCGGGGCGGACTGAATGCCCCTTTCATGTCGATCTATACGCCATCATCGCTGGAGGCCGAGGGCCAGTCGAAAGCGGTCGCCGAGACGCTCATCGACAGTGTCCTGAGCTTCGCCGAAAAATGGCCTGAGAAGTTCGCGATTGCGACGTCACCGAGCGACGTACGTGAGCAGTTCAAGGCCGGCGTCATGTCGTTGCCGATGGGCATGGAAAATGGTTCTCCCATCGAAGGCGATCTCGACAATCTCCAGCATTTTTATGACCGGGGTATTCGCTACATTACGCTGACGCACGGATTGTCGAATCACATTTCCGACTCGTCGTACGATGCTAACCACCAGTGGAATGGCCTTAGTGAGTTCGGCCGGGATGTCGTGCGGGAAATGAACCGCTTAGGCATCATGGTGGATGTCAGTCACATATCCGATGAGGCTTTCTGGCAGACAATCGAAATCAGCAAGGCTCCGCTCATCGCGTCGCATTCCTCGGCCCGCCATTTCACCCCTGGATTCGAACGCAACATGAGTGATGAAATGATCGTTGCGCTGGCAAAGAAAGGCGGCGTGATCCAGATTAATTTTGGTTCGTCGTTCGTCACCGCAAAAGCGCGCGAATACGTCTCCGCTCGCTCTGAAGCTGGCAAAAAGTGGCTACAGGAAAATCCTCAGTACAGCGAAAAAGACAGCGATCGCATGTTTCCGGATATCTACGCAAATGAACACGGGCCTCTGCCTTTTGCCAGCCTTGACGACGTACTGGATCATTTCGATCACGTCGTTGCCATAGCCGGTATCGACCATGTCGGGATCGGCTCGGACTACGACGGCGTGGGCGATTCCCTGCCGGTCGGCCTGAAAAACGTATCGGCTTATCCGAATCTGGTCAAGGGTTTGCTTGAACGTGGATACTCAGAAGCCGATATTCAGAAGATCCTCGGCGAGAACCTGCTGCGCGTCTGGCAGGACGTAGAGAATTACGCGGCGACGACATCCAGCAAGACGTAACGCAACAACACTTCGTAGCTGCTCTGGTCGAGCTTCATGCCGTCCGGCAATTGCAGCGTGTGGATCGGCTTGTCCGAAAGGTCGCAAAGCTCCAGGAAATGACGGTTTTCATCACGGTAAACCCGGTACTTCACGTCACGGCGCGCGTTGAATTTCAGTTGCACTGACGTTTCTGTCCAATCGAGAATTGTCGCCCTGGCCATGTGGATCTCCATTTCGTTTCCTGATGACCCAAGGTGTTGCAAGCGCTGTGCCAATCGGCAAGCACTCGTTTATCCGGCAATAACATTCTATTAATCAGATACTTACTGGCTGGCAAATATACGCATTAGTAAAATTGTTAGCGCTTATTGTCAGTTTTTGACGTCGTGTTCCGCGATTTTGCGACAAGTGCTTTACATAAGCCGGGTCAGTACAATGGCCAGAATGTGACGATGGCCGGAACCGAAATTGCGACGATCAATATCTCCAGTGGTAACCCCATGCGCCAGTAGTCACCGAATCGGTAACCGCCCGGCCCCATGATTAAAGTATTGTTCTTGTGGCCAATGGGTGTAAGAAATGCGCAGGACGCTGCAACGGCAACACCCATCAGGAACGGGTCGGGATTGACCTCGAGTCGGCTCGCAATTTCAATCGCGATCGGAGCCGCGATGACGGCGGTCGCCGTATTATTCATGACATCCGACAGGGTCATTGTCACGATAACCAGCAGCGTCAGTACAACGATCGGTGAAAACCCGACAGACAAATCGACAATACCGCCGGCGATTAATGCCGTACCACCGGTTGACTGCAACGCACCACCAATCGGTATCATGGAACCCAGCAAGACAATGACCGGCCATTCAATGGACGTATAAACGTCGCGGATCGGAACGATATTCAGAAACACGTAGGTCGCGGCGACGCACCCGAGTGCGATCGGCAGGTAGACCAGGCCAAAACTCGCTGCGACAATTGCCGCAGCAAACAAGCCGACGGCCCACCAGGCCTTGTCGCGCTGGATGACGCTGTGCCCGCGGTCAGCCAACGGCAACAGGCCCAGTCGCCCTGTTGCATCGCTTAATTGCTCCGCAGTACCCAAAAGCAATAGAACATCGCCAGGCTGCAATTCCAGTTTGCGAACATTCTCACTAAAACGCTCACCGCGTCGCGAAACCCCAACTAACGCTACCCGGTATCGATACAACAAGCGCATCGACATGGCAGAACGCCGGACGAGACTCGACGTCTCCTGCACCACAACTTCGCTCAGACTCAGGTCGCCGTCATCCAGCTGCCCTTCTGCCTTGCCGACGTACTCGAGTTCTAGGCTGCCGAGCGCTTCTTCCAGGCTGTCCGGACTGGCCTCGACGACGAGCACGTCGCCTGCGCGTATTTTGACGGCGCGCGCCAGTCCGGGCATTCGTCGGCCACGGCGCACGAGACCGACGATCTCGACATCGCTGCGACTCGCGGGCTCGTCGAGTTCGCGAACCAGCTTACCAATTGCCGAAGATCCTTCGGGCACCCGAACTTCGTTAATGTAATCGGATAATTTGAATAACTCCTTTGCAGCGTCCGCCGATTGTCGTTCCGCCGGAAGAAAACGCCAGCCGATCAAAGCAACGTAAGCGACACCGACGGCAGCGCAGATCAGGCCGACAGGCGCGAAATCGAACATCCGGTAGGATTCCCCGAGCGCGTCACCACGAAATTCGGCAATGACAATGTTCGGCGGCGTACCAATCAGCGTAATCATGCCACCGAGTATTGACGCAAAAGACAATGGCATCAGCGAAAGCGACGGGCTGCGCCCGGCCTTTTTCGCGGCCTGCATATCGACCGGCATTAACAGGGCCAGGGCTGCCACATTATTCATCAGTGCAGAAAGCGACGCAGCGAGGCCCGACATGATCGTTATGTGTGTCGACAGCTTGCGGGATGAATCGACAACATAACGAGCGACAAGCTCAATTGCGCCGGAGTTGGACAACCCCTTGCTGATGACCAGTACGAGCGCAATGATGACCGTCGCCGGGTGACCGAAACCCGTAAACGCTTCCTCTTTCGGCACGATACCGGTCAACAAAGCCACCAGCAAAGCAACAAATGCAACAAGGTCGTAGCGCCAGCGCCCCCAGATGAGGAAAACGAAAACGAAAAACAGCAGCGCGAAAAGTATCGCCTGGTCCGTCGTCATCGTCTGCAACTCGGTCGATTCGGCAAATGGTTCGCCATTGACAACAGGCACTGCCCTGCGAATCGCGTTGATGTCTTCGAACTGAAATGCTGAACTGACGGTCCACTCACGGTTTCTTGTCCTGACCATTCCTTGTTGAACAACCAAGACTACGCCGCAGACGACCTTTTGCAAAATTAGCGGTAGGATTCGCCGATGATTTACGTCGCAGGTATTGCTGTGTTTCTTTTTGTCCTGCTCAGTCCCGGTCTATGGGTCAAGCACGTCTTGAAAAAGTACAGCGAACCTGAGGACCGATACGGCAATACCGGCGCAAACCTTGCCCGCCACATGCTGGATAGACATGGCCTGCAATCGGTCACCGTTGAACAGACTGACTCGGGTGATCACTACGACCCGATGGAAAAGTCGGTTCGGCTAAGCGCCGCAAATCACAGTGGCTGTTCATTGACGGCAATTACCGTGGCGGCCCACGAGGTCGGGCACGCATTGCAGGACCATAAGGACTATGCGCCGTTGAAATGGCGCACCCGACTCGTGCGTGCAAGCGGTCCGGTGCAAAAAACAGGTGCGGCTGTGCTTATCCTGTCACCGTTCCTCGGCATCCTGACACGAGTACCGGCTTTGAGCCTGATCACCTTCGCGGCCGGCATGCTGACCCTTGGCATTGCCGCCATCGTTCACCTTGTGACGCTTCCCACCGAATTTGATGCCAGCTTTAACCGGGCACTGCCGATGCTGGATGAGCACCGCATCCTGAAAAAAGGGGATCGGCCGCATGCACGGCGGATACTGACGGCGGCAGCGCTAACCTATGTCTCGGCGTCGCTGATGAGCCTGCTCAATATCGCACGCTGGATCGCCATTTTGCGGCGCTGACCCTGGCGCTGTAGCTGCTTGTTTTGCCTCAGTATTCGACTCGCGGCGTCTGCGCTGTGCCGAACTCTAAGAATTTCACTGGTTTAGGGCGCTCCGCGCTGTTATTATCCGCGCCCGAAAGCCCGTCCGATCCGATTTGCAGCGCCGCACCAGCTGCCGGATAGCACCGTCAGGACCGGCAAGGATTTACGTGCACCCACCTCGTACTATTGCCGGGTTCTCGCTGCAAAAGGCTATGAGAACCGTGAGCGGTATGGCAATGCGACGAAGGGGTGCCAGGAAACAATTAACTGAGCTGAAGCAGAGAAATGAAAGACCTTAGCACCTACCGAAATATCGGCATTTTCGCCCACGTTGATGCGGGCAAGACGACCACGACCGAACGAATTCTGAAGCTCACCGGCAAGATTCACAAAACCGGTGAGGTACACGATGGCGAAGCAACCACTGACTTCATGGAGCAGGAGCAGGAGCGCGGCATCACCATTCAGTCTGCCGCGACCAGCTGCGAGTGGAACAAGCACCGCATGAATATCATCGATACACCGGGACACGTCGACTTCACCATTGAAGTCTATCGATCACTGAAGGTGCTCGATGGCGGTATCGGCGTATTCTGTGGCTCCGGCGGTGTTGAACCGCAGTCAGAAACCAACTGGCGCTATGCGAACGACTCGGAAGTCGCACGCATTATTTTTGTCAACAAACTTGACCGAATTGGCGCGGACTTTTACCGCGTCGTGCAGCAGGTTAAAGACATCCTGGCGGCGAACCCGCTGGTCATGGTGCTGCCGATTGGCATCGAGGACGATTTTGTCGGTGTGGTCGATTTGTTGACCGAAAAATCCTGGGTCTGGAGTGATTCCGCCGATCCGATGTCCTATACGATTGGTGATGTTCCCGACGATATGAAGGCCAAAGTGGCCGAGTGGCGTGAGAAGCTCGTCGAGGCAGCGGTCGAGCAGGACGATGCCTTGCTGGAAGCCTATCTCGACGGTGAAATCCCATCGGTCGAAGACTTAAAACGCTGCATTCGAAAAGGCACGATCAACCTCGACTTCTTCCCGACTTACTGTGGTTCCGCGTTTAAAAACAAAGGCATACAGAATGTTCTTAATGCAGTTGTTGACTATCTGCCGAATCCGACAGAGGTTGTACCGCAGCCGGAGATCGACCTTGAAGGCAATCCGACAGGCGGTGTCGCCATTGTCGATCCCGACAAGCCCTTGCGTGCGCTTGCGTTCAAGATCATGGACGACCGTTACGGCGCCCTGACCTTCACGCGCATTTATTCCGGCCGCCTGAAAAAAGGCGACAGTGTGCTCAATACGTTCACCGGCAAGACCGAGCGCATCGGTCGAATTGTCGAAATGCACGCGAACTCCCGCCAGGAACTCGACTCCGCGCAGGCCGGCGATATCGTCGCGTTGCTCGGCATGAAAAACACCCGCACCGGCCATACGCTGGCCGATGTCGACAAGCCGGCAACGCTTGAGCCGATGGTGTTCCCGGATCCCGTGATTTCGATCGCAATCGCTCCGAAAGACAAGGCAGGCACTGAGAAAATGGGCGTCGCCCTGAACAAGATGGTTCAGGAAGACCCGTCATTCCAGGTGGCCACCGACGAAGACTCGGGCGAAACGCTGATCAAGGGTATGGGCGAGCTGCACCTCGACATCAAGGTCGACATTTTGCGTCGCACCCATAAAGTCGAAGTCGAAATGGGTAAACCGCAGGTTGCCTACCGCGAAACGATTACCAAGTTGATTACCGACAGCTATACGCACAAAAAGCAGTCCGGCGGCTCGGGCCAGTACGGCAAGATCGACTACCAGATCGAACCCGGCGAGCCGAATTCAGGCTACCAGTTTGAATCCAAGGTCACCGGCGGCAACGTTCCGCGCGAGTATTGGAGCGCAATTGAAAAGGCCTTCGGATCGTGCATGGGCGAAGGTACGCTGGCGGGTTATCCGTTGCTGGACGTCAAGTTCACGCTGCTTGACGGCGCCTTTCACGCCGTCGACTCCTCTGCGCTGGCATTCGAGATTGCGACCAAGGCGGCCTACCGCCAGTCAATTCCGAAAGCCGGTGTGCAGTTGCTGGAGCCGATCATGAAAGTCGATGTCTTCACGCCCGAAGACAACGTCGGCGACGTCATCGGCGATCTCAACCGCCGACGCGGTATGATCAAATCTCAGGACGCAGGCCCAACCGGTGTGCGCGTCAAGGCCGATGCGCCGCTTGCGGACATGTTCGGCTACATTGGTCACTTGCGTACGCTGACTTCCGGTCGCGGCCAGTTCTCGATGGAGTTCGCGCATTATGCGCCGTGCCCACAGAACGTCGCCGAGGCGGTTATCAAAGAAGCAGCGGAGCGAAAGGCCCGAAAATAGGCTGTTTCAAGCGCCAGGCACCCGATCAGGCCCCTTCAGCAACCGCTGCGGGGGCTTTTTTTCGCCCGTTGCGAATGGCATCGACGCTGAAAATGGCGACCGCTATCCAAATACACACGAAGCAGACCCAGTGTGCGACTGTCAGCACCTCACCGTAATAAACGCCGGTCAGGAACTGGATCGTAGGCGACAGGAATTGCATAAAGCCGATGGTGGTGAGCGGCAGGCGCCGGGCGGCCAAAGCAAAGAACAGCAACGGCAAGGCCGTGACGGGACCGGCCATGACGAGCAAAAGCGACATCGCCATATCGCCGTCACCAAAAACGGCCTGGCCCGTTGAGCTGAACCAGGCGAACCAGGTGACAGCAATGGGCGCCAGCAGCAAGGTTTCGATAAAAAGTCCAGGCATGCCGCCGATAACGACTCTTTTGCGGATTGCGGCATAGGCGGTGAAACTGACGGCAAGTCCCAGCGACGCCCAGGGAACCTGCCCGCCTTGAACACTCAGGATCAGTACACCCAGCGCCGCCAGCAACACCGCTATACCCTGAAAACGGCGCAAGCGTTCGCCAAAGAGCAGCACGCCGGCCAGCATATTCGTCAGCGGGTTGATGTAATAGCCAAGGCTGGCCTCGAAAATTCGGTCATCCTGGATCGCCCAGATATAGATGAACCAGTTGATGCCGATGATAAACGCCGACAGGGACAACCAGCCCAGCATCGATCTGTGCGTCAAGGCGCGGCCGACCTCGCCCCATTGCCGGCGCGCAGCGATAATGATTGCACCAAACGGGACTGCCCACATCACGCGGTGAGCGATGACTTCAAGCGGCAATACCGAGCCGACGACCTTGAAGTAGACCGGCAGGAAACCCCACATGAAATAGGCAAGCAGCCCCGCCGCCACGCCGTCACGAACATCTCGCTCGAGAGTGCTCAAACTAGTGCCGTCCGCTCGGTGACGACGAAGGCTCTTGGAATCGCATTTTAGGATCTTTCCGAAGCGGGTTTTGGTTGCCGTATTCTGAAGGGTTCCGGGCTCGAAATCAGGGATTATTTACCGACACCCGAAAACGCTGCAAAAGGCGCCAGAAAGCCAATCTGCAGGCAATTTCTGTGACATAAGCCGACGAAATTGCGCCGAAATGGACCCAAACTGGCCATCTGGTATGGCCGTCACCTTTGGGGCGGTCAGACGCTTACGAGCGGATCACTATGTACGAACAACATTTCGGGCTCAAGAAACCCCCTTTTCGCGCCAAGGCAATCGGCACCGATGTCTTCGTGGGACCGCAAATCGCCACCGCGATGGCAGGACTGAAAAAGGCCTTGATCGCCAGCGATGCAGTAGCGACGGTCTCCGGCCCGGTGGGATCCGGCAAGACAACACTCGTCATGAAAGCACTGGAATCCATGGTCGGCAAGCCGAAGGTCGTGCGAGTCGGCCGCATGCGCCTGAATAGCACCGACGTGCTCGGCCTGTTGCTTGACGAACTGGGTATCGAGAATCAGCCGGGCGGAACAATTCAGAAGTTCAACGCATTTCGGCGCTGCCTGCAGGAGATGGCAGACAACGCCACACGACTGGTCATCGCCATAGAGGACAGTCAGCGGCTCGGTGTCGACACGCTGGCCGAGATTGAGGCCGTAACTGCGGCCGATGCGGGCCTGTCGGAGGGTGCCAGTATCGTCCTGATGGGAGACGAGGATCTCGATCAATCGCTACGCGATCCGCAGCTTGGCAGGCTGTGTCAACGGGTTCGCCAAAGATTGCAGACGACACCTTTGCCTCCCGCCGAGCTACGTGGCTACCTGCGCCATTGCTTTCGCCTGGCTGGCGGCGACTTCGAGCAGGTTTTCGATGCCGATGCCGCACCACTGCTGCACCACTTGACGGGTGGCGTCCCGCGAGTTGCCAATACCGTTGTGGAATCCGCCATGGCGACAGCGGCGGACCAGGGACTCGACAAGGTCTCGTCCGAACTGCTGGCGAGAATTGGCGAAAATGAGTTTGGGCTGAGTGCTGCCGGTTTCAATTTCGCGCCGCCACCGGTCCCTGAAACACCCGCCGAGACGGCGCCTGAAACTGCCATCGACACCTCGTCGCACGCCGAGCCAGCATCGCTGTCGACTGCGCTCGCCGAGTCGGCACCGCAAGCTTCTCCCGAGCCGGCGTCGGATCCCGTCACGCCGGAGCCAGTCAATCCGGAGCCAGTCTGCAATGAGCCGGTCATCGTCTTTGCCGACGTACCGGAGCCCGCGGATCTTCCGGAACTGATCCAGGACACGCTGCCCGATTTGCAAATCCTGGCACCAGAACTTGCGGTTGCCGATGAGCCCACCATCCCGGAACCTGAAGCCGCATCAGACACACCGGAACCGGAACCCGAATTGCCAGAGCTGGCAGTCGAAGTCCCTGAACAGGACCTGCCGGAACTCGCGGCCGACGTCCCGGAACAGGACATGCCGGAACTCGTCGTCGACGTACCTGACCAGGACATGCCGGAACTCGTGGCCGACGTCCCGGAACAGGACCTGCCGGAACTTGCGGTCGCAGTCCCCGATCAGGACATGCCGGTACTTGCGCTCGAAGAGCAGAATTGTGACAGCAATAGCGATGTCGACGATATTCCCGACTGGGACCGCGACCCGACAATGGCCGAATTGCGACCGGATCTTGACGCCCTGGAACAGGCCCTGGCATTCGCGCAGGCAGACGAGCCAGCGCCTGAAGCCCGTGCCGACAAAGAACGCAGCACGCCGATCGACAAGCCAGTCGACAATATTCCTGAAATCACCCTGGATCACGCCATAAGCCAGCGCATTGAAAGCCAGCTGATCGATGAACCCGGGCAAATCAGTCCCGCCTTACAAAGCGAGCCAGCGTCAGACGAAACCAAGCCCGAGATTCCCGCACTGAAAATCCCTGCGAGAAAGATAGACAAGAGCGATACAGAGATCCAGAAGATTGCCGCTGAACTGTCGCGAGCAAAATCCCTGGAAGACGTCGACGACCGCATGGCAGAAACCCTGTTTGGTGATGAGCTGAGTCTGGTTGCATCGCAATTTATGAAAAAGGCAGTCGCTGTCGAATCGGCCAACGACGATATCGAGGCCGTCGAAACGATCAACGAGGTCGAAGTGGTTGCCGAGGCTGAGCCCGCTGAGCAGCAAGCGGCAACGGCGGGCAATAGCAAGGCGGTTGGCACCGCGGCGGCCAGCAGTGTCTCCACGAGCCCCGGCGATGTCGAAGTGACGCTTGACTCTGACAGCCAACCAGTACGCGGCGGTATGGACTTGTCCGCGTCACAGCGACTGAAGACGGTACGCGCACTCAATGCTGACCTGCACCCGTCGCTGCGCGAACCCGAACCGAAAGCTGCCAATGACGCCGCGCAGCCCGTAACCGGCACCAAGCCGGAACCGATCGAGGATCAAATCAATATCTCAATGACACAAACCCTCAAGGCGCTGAATGTGCGACCGCCAGTCAGCGGGCATGATGACGGGGACGACGAGGACGACACCAAAGCCCGGAGCGGATTCTTCAGTCGCTTCAAGCGAAGTTGATTGCCGGGTGGCGTTGCGGTGAAAGAGGTTTATTCGGGGCTTGAGGCCTGGCGCTACATTATCGAGTCCGAAAAGCGTCGCAATTCGATCGAAAGTTATGTCCCGCTGATATTGAGCGCTGCTGGCGCCTTCGGAGTTTCGCCGTTCCTGGTGCTGCGGTACCTGCAAGGAGAATGGCTCGCCGCTATTGTCGACACCACGATCGTGCTGGGCTTCACCTGCCTGGGCATCTACGTTTACCGTACGCGCAAGGTTCGCTTTGCCAGCATTGCCATATCGATGTTTTGCATGGGGGGTGTGCTGACGACGGTTTACGTTATCGGCCCGCAACAAGCTTACTGGATCTATCCAGGCCTGATGGCGGTTTTCTACCTTCTGCGGCCGCACGAGGCGTTGCTGCTTTCGTTCACGACCGTCTTCGCCCTGATTCCTCCATTGCTTGGCCGTGCCGATTCCCATTCGACGATGACCATCTTCATCACAATCGTCGTTATGAGTTCTTTTGCTTTCGCATTCTCGCTGGTTACCAGCCGTCAGCGCGAACAATTGATGCAGCTTGCAACCAAGGACCCGTTGACCGGCGCAGGAAATCGTCGCTTCTTCGATACGAAACTAGTCGATCTTGTAAACAACATGAGGCGGAATGGAACGCCGGCAAGCATGTTGATACTGGACCTCGACAACTTCAAGAAAGTGAACGACGACTACGGCCATGCTGTCGGTGACAGAATCCTGAAACAGGTAACGGAAATCATTAATCTTCGTATTCGCGCGACAGACAATCTGTACCGAATCGGTGGTGAGGAATTTGTCGTCGTTATGGAAGGACAAAACGTCGAACGTGCCGCACATCTTGCGGAACAATTGCGGACCCTGGTCGAGGCCAACGAACTGGTGCCGGATCAGGCCGTGACGATTTCACTCGGCGTCGCGGAACTGCAGGCCGGCGAGACCCCGGTCGATTGGCTACACCGTGCTGACACTGCCCTGTACGAGGCAAAGCGCGCAGGACGCAATCAAAGCCTGATCGCTGACTAGGCGGCCTCTGAGAGCTTTTCGTCCACCCAGCGCAGGACGATTTGCTCAAGCATCGCCAGTGGCAGAGCTCCATTACCCAGCACAACGTCGTGAAACTCCCGCAGATCGAAACGGTCGCCAAGGTCGTTTTCGGCAATTCGGCGCAGCTCCCAGATCTTCAGTTCGCCAAGCTTGTAAGCAAGTGCCTGCCCCGGCCAGGAAATGTAACGATCCACCTCCGCTCGAATGTTGCCCTCGGACAAGGACGTGTTGCTAAGGAAAAACTCCATCGCCTGCTGCCGCGTCCAGCCTTGCGAGTGCAAACCGGTATCGACAACCAATCGGCATGCACGCCACATCTCATAGCTCAGTCGTCCGAAATGTTCGTACGGTGTCTGGTAGATGCCCATTTCCACGCCAAGTTTTTCTGCGTACAGTGCCCAGCCTTCGCCGAAAGCACTGAAATATAGATTGCGGCGAAATGCCGGCGCATCCTCCATTTCCGATGACAATGCGTTCTGGTGGTGATGGCCGGGTACGGCTTCATGCAGTGCCAGCGCCGGAATCTCGTAGAGCGGGCGTTGATCCAGCGCGTAGGTATTAATCCAGAACGCACCGCCCTGCGGGGCTCCGAGCGGTGACCCATAATAAGCGCCGGTCGTGTAATTCGGCGCAATTTCGTCCGGAACCGCGACGATGCCGTAAGGCTGTCGTGGCAACTTACCGAAAAAGCCTGGCATGACATAGTCAATTCGTTTGGTGATGTAGGCCGTTTCCTTCAGCAGATCTTCTTTGCTGGTCGCATAGAACTGCGGATCGGTCCGCAGGAATTTCCCGAATGCCGCGAAATCACCCTTGAAGTTCAATTCTTCAATGATCGCATCCATTTCCTCACGGATCCGTTTAACCTCGTCCAGACCAATGTTATGGATTTCATCAGCCGTCGTGTCCGTGAGTGTGGTGTATCGCTTGATGTTGAATGCGTAGTATTCCTCGCCCTCGAGCAAGTCCTCGGCACCGATCGTGTCACTTGCCTGGTATTCGTCGCGCAGAAACGCGGCCAGTTTCGCAAACGCCGGTAACACCTGCTCGCGAATAACCTGCTTACCGGCTTCCCGAAGTCGCTCCTGCTCCTCGGCGGAGACTCGCTCACTCATATCAACAAACGGTTCATAGAAACTGCTGTCTGTTGGATCGTCCTTGACCTGGGCCTCGATCGTCGGCAGCACGCCATCAATGACGATTTGTGGCAGCACGAAAAGATCCTCGACTCCGGCACGCATGTTGTCGATATTCTCATCGAAGTAGCGCGGGATTTCGGCCATCCGATCAATGTAATCCTGGTAGTCTGAGGTGCGCTGCATTGAAACGCCGCTGCTGGCTGTCAGAGCGTTCATGAAGAAGCCGGAAAACGTATTGAACGGAATCCTGCCAAGCCGGAGTTCGCTGGCCCCGATCGAATCCTCAAGCACCCATTGGAACAAGTCAGCGTCGATACGAGCCTCATCGCTGAGCGCATCGCTGTCAATATCGCGGACCCGGCGCAAGAATGCTTTTTCCGCTTCCAGTCGGCGTTGTTCATCCGCAATGGTGACGGCCGGCATCCGGTCATTGAAATCGCTGACCCCGACAGCCGTTGCCAGCGTTGGGTCTTCGGCGAGTGCAAACGCCCAGTGTTCTTCAATGATGGCGTTGAGCTGCTGTTCGACGACCGCAGACTTGTCCGCCTGCGCGGCAACCTGGCCGTCGTCCGGCGTGCCGCAGGCCGCCAACAAAATAAGCGACACGACGACTACGATGAAGCGATTGTGATTCATGTTCGTGCCCTATTCGCTCGTCTGCAACGCTTTAATACGTGCCGCTTCGAATTCATCACCTGGAACCCAGGTCGGCATATTGTCAGCATTCGCAATAGCCAGACCGGTCCAGTATCCCAGCAAGGCATCATCGATCATGCCGTCGAGATTCCAGTTCGGATCGTATTCGTCACTGGGTTGATGATAGTTGACCTCGGTATAGTGATTTTGCTGTTCACGACCCCACTCCGGCGGTCGATCAATAAAATCGGTCCCTGTATCCAGGTACATCGCCGGGACGCCAATTTTCGCAAAGCTGAATTGGTCTGAACGGTAGAAATAGCCTTTGTCGGAGAACTGGTCCGGTTTCACAACACGACCCTGTTGTTTCGCAACCATCGTCAGAATTTCGTCGATCGTCGATTTGCCCAACCCGATGTACGTGACATCGTGCGTATGGCCCCAGACATTGCCACCATCGTAATTCAGATTGGCAGCGATCTTGCCCGGCGGGAATGTCGGGTTCGCCGCATAGTACGCGGAACCCAGGAGCCCCTGCTCTTCTGCGCCGACTAGCGCTATCAGGACCGAACGACGCGGTGCCGTTGGCAGCGCCTTGATCGCTTTCGCAATCGCCATCACTTGCGCCACACCCGTGGCGTTATCAAAAGCACCATTGTAGATATTATCGCCTTCGGCATTCGGTGTGCCGATACCCAGGTGATCATGATGCGCCGTGTAAATAACTACCTCGTCTTTTAGCTCAGGATCGCTGCCGGGGATGAGGCCCAGCACATTGCCTGACTGCACACGTTCGATGTCGACGTCCATACCGATAGACGTTTTGATACCCAGCGGTACCGGCTCGAAGTCTCGGTTGTAGGCCCGCTCTCGCAGCTCGTCGAGATCGAAGCCAGCCATTGCGATGAGTTCTCGCGCGCTGTCCTCCGTTACCCAGCCTTTGACCTGGCTTCTCGGCTCATCGCCGGCCGGCAATTCAAACTGCACACCGGTCCATGATGTTTGTACAACCTGAAATGGATACCCGGCCGATGGCGAGGTATGGATAATGATTGCGCCTGCTGCACCCTGCATCGCGGCGCTCAGGTACTTGTAGTCCCAGCGTCCGTACCACAGCCGCTTTTCGCCGCCGAACAATTCCGGATCCCAGTCAGGATCATTGTTCATCATCAGCAATACTTTGCCCTTGAGATCGACACCCTTGTAGTCGTCCCAATCGTACTCGGGTGCCTGTATGCCGTACCCCACGAAAACGACTTCGGCATCGTTTAACTCGGCCCGCTCACCCTGTACGCCACTGCCAGCGATGAACTCATCCCATTGCTTCAGCACCAAGGTCTGGTCATGACCGGTGAAAACCCACTCCGGCGGCTGCGAGGCATTGATGCCAACGAGTTCGAACGCCTGGTCCCAGTCCCCGTCTTCCACGCCCGGCTCAAGTCCGAGCTCAGCCATACGTTTTGCCAGGTACTTTCGCGTTTTATCGTCACCGCGACTGCCGGGCCCTCGACCTTCGTAGCTGTCCTGGGATATTTCCTGAATGATGCCACGCATGTAGTCATCCTGGATTTGCAGGGCCGCCTGCTCGGCGCTGGAACTTGCTGCGGCCGTATCGGCAACAGATGTGTCGGGCTCGGTGCCTGCATTGTTGTCACCACAGCCAAACAAAAACATGCCAGCGGCGACGAGCGAGATTACTGAGTATTGCTTCACGTATGCACTCCACGAAATCAATTGAATAATTCGGATAGAAAATTTTTCGCCGCGACCCAGGATCGGCGATCGGCTGCGGCATGGTAAACAGTGCCTCGGCCAATGTCATTGGCAGCAGGATTGGTGAAGGCATGCTGCGTATGACCGTAAGCATGCAATTGCCAGTCGATGCCGCGAGCCGACATTTCTTCAGCGAAGGCCACGACCGCTTCCGGTGTGGCCAGTGGATCATCCCAGCCATGCAATGCCAGTACCTTGCAGTTGCTGTGATCGGTCCGGATATTGTCGGGCGCATCAAATAATCCGTGGAAACTAACCACGCCCGATAGCGGCGCACCCAGGCGTGCGAGGTCGAGCACACTCAATCCACCGAAACAAAAGCCAATAGCCGCACACTTTTCCTCATCGACCTCCGGCTGTTGCTGCAGCGTCGCGAGGGAAAGCAACAGTCGATCCTGCAATTCCCCGCGGTTGGCGCGAAGCGCATCCATGTTCGCCCTCAGTTGACCGTCGCTGCCGCCGATTTCTGACGCACCGTAGACATCTAAGGCAAATGCAGTGTAACCCAGCGTCGCAAGGTCCTTCGCCTTGCCTTCCTCGAACGGCGTTCGGCCACGAATTGTGTGCGCGATCAATACGCCCGGTCGTGACCCGGCAATCGCATCGTCCCACGCCAACAGGCCGGAAAATAAACGCGCTCCGCCGCCGTATTCGATCAGTCGTGTTTTTACGCTCACGGTTTCTCTCTTTAGGTATTGGTTTTATCGGCGCCGCACGACGAACAGTTCGTAACGGCCGTTTGGGCCGATGCACCAGGACGCGACAGTGCTGGTAATACTGACAATGACAGCGCCAAAGAGTGCCGCCCAGAAACCCGATACCTGGAAGTTGTCCAGCAGCGCTGCAACCAGCCCAAACATGGCGGCATTCAAGACGAACAGAAACAAACCCAGCGTGATTATGGTTATGGGTAATGTCAGCAGAAACATGAGCGGCCGTACGAACGCATTGACCAGCCCCAGCAGCAAAGCCGCCAGGACAAAACTTCCGGTGCCCGCTATCGAAACGCCCGGAATCACACGCGATGCCAGATACAAGCCCAGCATCGTGATAAGCGTCCGCAGAATAATGCCGTTCATCCGGCCATTATGACATTCTTAACCCTGCGTCGCCTCGGTCAGTTTGCTAATATTCCGTGCGCTGCGCCCGTAGCTCAGTCGGATAGAGCACCAGATTCCTAATTTGGGGGCCACAGGTTCGAATCCTGTCGGGCGCGCCATTCCCAACCCGCGTTGTTTGCGATTCCGCAACCACCCGGTTCAGGCCAACAGGTAGTTGAGCACAGGATATCGACCGCTCCTGGCAAGGCACGCCTGTCGATCCAGCTCACGGCAGTGCATATCGGGCGCGGTGGTTACCAGCCGTTTCCGTATACGATTAAGCTCAATTTTTTCACGCTGGATAAACGGCCATAAAGCCCTCGCGCAAACGTCGTCGTGCGCGCTGGCTGCGTACGCACTGAGCTCAAAATACTTTCGATAAACATCGTGGTATCGCGCCAACAAAGCATGACTCACCGGATCGAACATCAGGTCGATAAGGTGGTTCGTCGAAACCATACTGGACATCGACAGCAGGTAGTGACGATGCGCTGCCAATACCGCATTTTGATAATCCATCAAGCCAAAGTACTGGGCAAAGAAGCGTCTTCGCTCCTCGCCGCGTATTTCGTGATCGCGGACGTATTCTATTAACGCCCGGCCATGAATCATTTGCATGCTCGCGAGCCTGAGATTGATGATCTGATGTGTCGTTTTTCGGTGTTCGGCAACCGGTAGCATCAACTTCGCATGCCGGGACTCCCACAATAAATGCAGTTTCGTGTCTGAGAGAATTTGCCCGGAAATACGGGATTTTCGCTCTGAGTCTGATTGATGCGCATCCAGCAAACCTTGCTCGGACTCATCCATCAGATGCCGGTGCCGTCGTGTCGAATACCGCGACATTGCTCGCTCCCGCCAGATAATGACCTATCTGGTAATGCCTCGTACTATGTAGACACTACTCCGCGACGACACTTTCTCAATATGGTTGATTATGTATAACGCATGAAGGATTTCACCCATAGGCGGGCCGACGCCCGGCATTGCGCCGGACGTACTGGCGGTGCGCCTTGAATTGAGCCGCCTAGCCCTGGTTCTGTTGCTCGAGCAGATCGGCTGTGCGGCGCGTATTGTCGGAAATGTCCATTAGCACGAACAGTGCGCCGAATATAACGATCGACATGATCGTGCCGCCGATCAACCCGCCGACGAATCCGAAGAATCCGCCGGAATTCGCGCCGCCGATCGCCGCACCGAGAACGATGAGCGCGATAACAACAAAGCTTAATACTTCGAGTGATTTGGTAATAAATCTGCGCATGTTTTTAATCCTTTTAATTATTATTCAGACCGGCACGGGATCAGATAAAGCGAACCACCGCGGCCGGCGTTCGATTGTAACGCATGCCGGGTCCCCGCTATGATCCTCAGTTTGCGGGAAGGCGCCATGAAACTGGACATCCGGGACGCAACACCAGCCGATGGCGAAATCATCGCGTCGTACAATGCGCGTATGGCCGAAGAAACCGAAGGCCGACCGCTGCCCGCCGATGTCATCGGGCCGGGTGTTGCCGCATTACTCGCCGATCCGGCCAAAGGTCGCTACTGGGTGGCAGAAGTTGACGGTAGGCTTGTTGGCCAGATTATGGTGACGTACGAATGGAGTGACTGGCGCAACGGCACGCTCTGGTGGATTCAAAGTGTGTACGTTCATCCGGACTTTCGCCGCCGCGGCGTATACTCTTCCCTCTATCGCCACGTTGAAGCCCTGGCGATGGCGAACAAGGATGTCCGTGGTTTGCGGCTTTACGTTGAACACAACAACAAACGCGCACAAAAAACCTATGAGGCACTGGGCATGGTCGATCCGAAGTACCGGGTGATGGAAACAATCTTTGCGGCACCACAATGCTGAGCGCCGGGTCGAAAGCGCCTGAGTTTGTCCTTAGCAATCATGAAGGTGTCGACACCTCCCTGTCCGACCTGCTGCAAGACGGCCCGCTAATCGTCTATTTTTACCCGGCCGATTTCACGCCAGGTTGCACGAAAGAGGCCTGCTCAATTCGCGACATTCACAATGACATCCAGGCTGTGGGTCTGAACGTGGTCGGTATCAGTCCGCAGGATGAAAAAAGTCACCGTCAATTTCGTGACGAGCACGATTTGCCGTTCGCGTTGTTAAGTGACCCGGACAAGGTCGCCATCAAAATGTATGACGTCGACGGACCGTTTGGTGTCGGCGTGCGACGGGCAACATTTCTTATCAATCAGGATCGCACGATCAAGGACGCCATATTGGCCGACGTCCGCGTTGCTCGGCATACGGAGTTTATCCAGAAAGCCGTTATCCTCAGAGAAACCGCAGGCATCAAGGCGCGCTGATCAGCCCTCGCCCTGCACCGTAACAATAACGCGCCGCGTGTGTGGCGCGTGGCGGTGTTCCCAGAGATAAATACCCTGCCATGTACCGAGCAAGCAGGCTTTGTCGCCGATCGGCAGGTTCAGGTCCGACTGCGTCAATACACTGCGGATATGCGCAGGCATATCGTCCGGTCCTTCCGCAACGTGAGTAAACATCGGGTCGCCATCGGGAGCCTGCCGCGCCATGAATATCTCGAGGTCACGCCTGACATCAGGATCGGCGTTCTCGCACAGCATCAGTGATGCACTGGTATGGCAGATAAAAATGTGGCACATGCCGTTCGTGACAGGCGCTTCGGCAACAACATTCTGCACCCGGTCGGTCAGATCGTAGGTACCGCGCCCGCTGGTGGTGATTTTCAGCTCGCGCCTGAAAATCACGATGCTGGAACGTACGGCGTCCCGTATCGCAAGCGTATGGTCTTGGTCTTGCCAAACCAGGGAATCGTTACGATATAGATATTGTCGTACTCGTCTTCAGCAATGGGTGGAACCACCTTGCTGGCGCCCATATTGGCGATTAGCTCGGGAATCGTATTGCTGTGACCGACGACCAGTATGATTTTGCCCTTGTGCGCCTTGACAATGTCATCGATGATCGTTTCGGTGTTCATCGCATCGTACGGAGTGATCGGCAAGTTCAGCGCATCGGCTACCGGCTTGGCGGTTTGCTCGGTTCGCTGAAACGTCGTCGAATAGATGGCGTCAACGCCCGCAACAACGTCGGCATACACAAGTTGCCTGGCAAGTTCAGCGGCCCGCGCCCTGCCCGCATCGCTCAGTTCTGGGTCGCTGCTTTCAACGGATGCTTTTTCGGCATGGCGCACGAAAATAACCGTTGTCGTTGCCTGCAGTTCAAAAAACCACGCCAGGCCAACAGCGATTGCTGTGTAAATTATTACTACCTGGATTCGTCGCCTGCGACGGCGACGTCGACGATCGGCGTCAGATTGTGAGTTTCGCATCGGATGCGACTCTACTCGTCCTTGTCGTTATCGGCAACGATGCGGTATTCGCCCTCGATGACGCCGCCCGCTGCAGTGCCACCCGCTCCCTGGTTCTTGCGGTTCTGCCTTTTCATTCGGTGATTGAACCACCACACACGGAGCCCGACGATCGATGCCATGATCAGCACGATACTGGCGACGATGACGAAGGCGAAAAAACCGAGCACGATCGATGCCGCGATCGCCAGCACGCCGACAACGATGACGAAAAAATTTGCGATCGGATTACCTGCAGGCAGTCCCAAGTGATTTGAGGAGGTTTTCAATCTGCGATCCTTAAGCAACAAAATTCAGAATAATTAGTAGTTTTATTAGATAGTTACAACACTTACTTAAAATAGTTATTACTATCTGGCACGCTAGCGGTTCTGACTCAGATCCATCAATATGGGCGTCCTTTCAATAATTTTCAATATTGAACCGGCCATAAGGTTGAATACTCCGGGCGCTGCAAGCACAATGCGCTCGCGCTCAATCTGACACGGAGAGGTGGCAGAGCGGTTGAATGCACTGGTCTTGAAAACCAGCAAGGGTTTATAGCCCTTCGTGGGTTCAAATCCCACCCTCTCCGCCATACGATGCAAGGGGTCGTAGCCCGCCCGGGCTACGACCCCATTTTTTTGATCCCGGGGAAAGTCCAATGGCAACAGTACTGATTACAGGCTGCAATCGAGGTATCGGCCTTGAACTCGCCGCCCAGTTCCACGCACGTGGTGACACGGTCATCGGCGCTTGCCGCGCACCAAGCGACGAACTGTCACGTCTCGGAGTTCGTATAATTCCTGATATCGACGTGAGTTCCGGGGACTCGGTACGGACACTGGCAGCCGAGCTCAATGGCGAGACCCTGGACATCGTGGTCAACAATGCCGGTATCCTGCTGCCGGACGAATTTGGCGCGCTTGATTACAAGTCGATGTCGCGGCAATTCGAGGTCAATACGCTCGGCCCGTTGCGCGTCTGCGAAGCATTGCGAAACAACCTGGCGAGCGGCAGCAAGATTGCCGTTGTCTCCAGCCGAGTGGGTTCGATCGGCGACAACAGCTCAGGGAATTACTATGGCTATCGCGCCTCGAAGGCTGCCGTCAACCAGGTAGCCACCAACCTCGCCCACGAGTTCAGGCCAAAAGGAGTTGCCGTCGCTATTCTTCATCCCGGCCTGGTGGCAACCGACATGACCAGTGGCCAGGGAATTTCTCCGCGGCAGGCGGCCGAGGGCTTGATTCAGCGTATCGACGACCTCACTATCGAGACTAGCGGTGGGTTTTGGCACGCGGAAGGTTACCAACTGCCGTGGTAGAATCCACCTGAGCGCATTATCGAGGAGATTTAAGATATGCAGAACCACACGAATTCTATGGCGCCGGTATCCAGCCTGGCCGTCGCAGATCGTTCCGAGTTTATCTGGAAGTCCTACGCACATGTTGTCGGGGCGATTCTCGCTTTTGCGGCCATTGAGGCGTATTTGATCAGTTCAGGTGTCGCCATGCGCATTGCGCCGGCGATGGTGAATAACTGGCTGATGACATTGGGCGCATTCATGCTGGTCGGATGGGGGGCATCGCACGTCGCCCACCGACTGGAATCGGTGCCGGCGCAGTACGCCGCATTCGCGTTGTTTGTCGGCGCTGAGGCGATCATTTTCTCGCCGCTGATCCTGGTCGCTCAAATGCAGCAGCCGGGGGTCATAGAAAGTGCCGCCGGCGTAACACTGATGGGATCGGTCGGACTCGTCGCCACCGCGATGATTACTCGCAAGGATTTTTCATTCCTGCGGGGCATCCTGGTATGGGGCGGAATCCTTGCGCTCGTCGGCATCGTCGCATCGGTCCTGTTCGGCTTTCAGCTCGGTACCTGGTTCTCGGTCGCAATGATCGGATTCGCGGGCGCAGCCGTGCTGTATGACACATCAAATATCATGAATCATTACCCACAGGATCGCTACGTTGCCGCGGCAATGGCGCTGTTCGCATCGATCGCACTGATGTTCTGGTATGTCCTGCGACTGTTCATGAGTCGCGACTAGACAATCACACCGGGAAAGGTCGGAGCCCTGCGGGGCTTCGACCTTTTTTTATGGCTTCGCAATGAGGTCGGTGCCGGCCATGTATGGCCGCAGAACGGCAGGGATGCGGATACTGCCGTCCTCATTCTGGTAATTCTCCATCACCGCAATCAATGCCCTGCCCGCCGCAACTCCCGAGCCGTTCAGTGTATGGATGAGTTCGGGCTTGCCCGTATCGGGATTGCGGCGCCGCGCTTTCATGCGACGTGCCTGAAAATCGTTGTAATTACTGCACGAGGAGATCTCGCGGTACTTACCCTGGCCCGGCAGCCAGACTTCAAGGTCGTAGGTTTTCGCGGCACCGAAGCCAACATCCCCGGCGCACAGCGCAACCACGCGGTAGGGCAACTCGAGTTTTTGCAGGATGGTTTCAGCGTGGCCTGTCAGGGATTCGAGCGCTTTCATGGAGTCGTCGGCCGCAACAAAATGCACCAGTTCGACTTTTTCGAATTGATGCTGGCGCACCATACCGCGGGTATCCCTGCCATAGGACCCGGCCTCGGAACGGAAACACGGGGTATGGGCGGTGTAGCGCTGCGGAAGCTGACTGGCCTCCAACATCGTGTCGCGAACCAGGTTAGTCACCGGAACCTCTGCGGTCGGAATCAGGTAAAACGGTGTTTCGCCATCCGTTTTGAAAAGATCCTCCTCGAACTTCGGCAACTGGCCCGTACCGACGAGTGCATGCCCATGCACGAGGTACGGCACATAGGTTTCCGTGTAGCCATGCTCGATGGTATGCGTATCCAGCATGAACTGGACCAGGGCTCGCTGCAGGCGCGCCAGCGCACCGGTCATGACGAGAAAACGGGAACCGGACATATTGCTCGCCGCATCGAAGTCGAGCATACCCAGGCTTTCACCGATCTCAATGTGGTCGCGAACCTTGAAACTGAACTCGGTTGCCTTGCCCCAGTGCCTTAATTCGACGTTGTCATTTTCGTCCTTCCCGTCCGGAACGCTGTCATCGA
This sequence comes from uncultured bacterium, assembly GCA_963976365.1. Classification (GTDB taxonomy): domain Bacteria; phylum Pseudomonadota; class Gammaproteobacteria; order Steroidobacterales; family Woeseiaceae; genus UBA1847. The sequence continues at coordinate 120,700 of CAXBKH010000013.1, forward strand.
GCAGATTCGGCAGGTCGAGCTCAATCTCCATCAATTGGTCCTGCACTTCCTGCAACGCCGCTTCGCTTTTCAGCAGTTTTGAGCCCAGATCTTCGACGGCCGCCAACAGAGGTGCGATATCTTCGCCCTTTGCTTTTGCCATACCGATCGATTTGGCACTGGTATTGCGTTCACTCTGCAGTCTCTGCGTTTCCACCTGCAACGACTTGCGTTTTTCGTCCAGAGCCAGGTAGGCGTCAGTATCGAAAACATAGCCACGGCGAGCCAGGTTGGCGGCAACGTCCGTGGTGGATTGGCGGAGTAACTTCGGGTCGATCATTTCGGTTTTCTGGATTGAGTTCGTTTATTGAGTTGTGCGATTTCGTCGAGTTTCTCGCGAATCCGGATCTCAAGACCGCGAGGCACGGGATGATAATACTTCGTCGGGCTCATGTCGTCGGGAAAGTATTTCTCACCGGCAGCAAATGCAGAGTCCTCGTCGTGTGCATAGCGATACTGCTCACCGTAGCCCAGGTCTTTCATCAGTCGAGTCGGCGCATTACGAAGGTGCAGCGGGACGTCCAGCGAACCGTACTTTTGCGCATCTGCCATCGCCGCTTTGGTCGCCACATAGACCGCATTGCTCTTGGCCGCGCAAGCCAGGTAGACCACGGCCTGTGCAATTGCCAACTCGCCTTCCGGACTTCCGAGCCGCTCCTGCGTCTCCCAGGCATTAAGGGTGATCTGCAAGGCACGCGGATCGGCGTTGCCAATATCCTCGGATGCAACGCGAATCAGCCGACGCGCAATATAGAGGGGATCACAACCGCCATCAAGCATCCTCATCAGCCAGTACAACGCAGCATCCGGATCGGTACCCCGGATAGACTTGTGCAATGCCGATATCTGGTCGTAGAAATATTCGCCCTGTTTATCGAATCGGCGGCGGTTGCCGGAGGCAACTTCTTTGACGATCGCATCGCTAATGTTGCCGTCATCGGCCAGATCAGCCGCCAGTTCGAGCAGATTCAATGCGCGTCGTGCGTCGCCATCGGCAGCGCCCGCGAGCAGCAAGATCGATTCACTGCTGATTGTGTAACGACCCGCAAGTCCTCGATGGGAGTCTGACAGAGCGCGATTCAAAATCTCAACGAGCTCGTCAGCTTCAAGCATCTTGAGTACGTAGACACGCGCGCGCGAGAGCAACGCATTGTTCAGTTCGAAAGACGGATTCTCTGTCGTCGCGCCGATGAATGTCAGCGTTCCATTTTCGACGAAGGGAAGAAATGCATCCTGTTGCGACTTGTTGAATCGGTGCACCTCGTCCAGGAACAGGACGGTCCCCTGGTTTCGCATTTGCCGATGTTGCTCGGCTTCGGCGACACTGGCTCGAATATCCTTGACGCCCGCCATAACCGCCGACAGCGCAATGAAATGCGAGTCGGTCGTCGTTGCAATCATTCGTGCGAGCGTCGTTTTCCCGGTGCCGGGTGGGCCCCAGAACACCATCGAATGTGCCCGACCTTGCGCGATCACGCGTTGCAGTGGCTTGCCGTCGGCCAGCAGGTGGCGCTGCCCGTAGAATTCCGTTAAATCGGCTGGCCGCATGCGATCAGCCAGTGGGCTTCCCAGGTCAGACTCGGTGGCAAACAGGTCAGCCAAAATCAGCTCCGATCGCCGACCAACCGTGCTTCCAGCCGTTGACTCCAGCCACCCACGCCGGCCAGGGAAATTACCAGGCCTGCGATGATGCCCGCTGCGTCAGCGCCAACATCGAGCCAGTCAGCACTGCGATAGGTCACCGTGCGCTGGCATAACTCAATCAACAGACCGAAAGCGAGCAGTCCCAGCGCGATGCGCCAATAGGACTGCACTCGATACAATCCGGCGAACCAGACCGTCAGTACGAGGAACGTGATGCCATGCAACCACTTGTCGACCGACTGAAACCAGGCAATACCCTTGACGCGGTCGTCCCAGAACCACACGGCCGGCATCAGCGCTGCAACCAGTACCATGATCAGAATGAACAGACTGGCCATTTGCCAGCGCCTT
>CAXBKH010000014.1:0-122217 GCA_963976365.1 uncultured bacterium
CGGGGTGACAGGCGGCGTCCTCGAGCGCTTGCGTTTTCGCGCCTGGGGCTGCCCGCACGTCCTGGCGGCCTGCGAGGAATTTTGCCGCCGGTACCAGGGTCGCCCGGCCTCAGACCTTGAGGAATTCGAAACCGCCCGGATTATGGAGGATCTGGCTGTACCTGTAGAGAAAACCGGACGTATACTAGTGCTTGAAGATACGGTCCGGTCGCTTGGGCAAGCCATTCAGGACCTCACAGACACCCCACAGGAATGACATGGCTATTTCACTGACGGACTCGGCGGCGAACCGGGTCCGGAATTACCTTAAAAAGCGCAATGATGCTGTCGGCCTGCGCCTCGGCGTGACCAGGACCGGCTGCTCCGGCTATTCCTACGTCATCAACTATGCTGACGAGATCGATGCCTCCGACATCGTGTTCGAAGACAAGGGCATCAAGGTCGTTGTGCCAGCCGATGCCTTGAAACTCATCGACGGCACCGAGGTCGACTTCGTCAAGAACGGCCTCAATGAAGCCTTCAGCTTCCGCAATCCCAATATTTCGGGCGAATGCGGTTGTGGCGAAAGCTTCAACGTCTGAAACTACCGTAGTAGAATTAAGGGTTTACATCCATTTGCCCGGCACTATCGCCGGGCGCAAACGTTAAAGCAGTGAATATAAAGGACTAGCACATGGCCGTTGAGCAAACGCTCTCCATCATCAAACCTGATGGCGTACAAAAAAACCTGATCGGAGAAATCTACAGCCGCTTTGAAAAAGCCGGCCTGGAAATTGTCGCCGCGAGAATGATGCACCTGACGAAAGAGCAGGCGGGCGGATTCTATGCTGTGCACAAGGAGCGTCCGTTTTATAACGACCTCGTGAGCTACATGACATCGGGCCCCGTCATCGTGCAGGCGCTGCAGGGTGAAAACGCGATTGCGAAGCATCGCGAAATCATGGGTGCGACCAATCCGGCGGATGCCGATCCGGGCACTATTCGTGCCGATTTTGCGGCGAGCATTGAAGAGAATGTCGTGCACGGTTCCGATGCTGCTGAAACAGCAGCGACCGAGATCGCCTATTTCTTCGGCGACGATGGCGTTTGCCCGAGGACCCGGTAGTCGGCAATTGTCGACGAGGCTCTTTGCTGAGCCGACACGATTGGAACTATGGTGACTGACACCGTCAAGAAGACCAACCTGCTCGGATTGTCGCAAGGCGATCTCGAGCAGTTTTTGATTGCGCGCAATGAAAAGCCGTTTCGGGCAAAGCAGATCATGCAGTGGATCTACCAGCGCGCGGTCGATGACTTCGATCAAATGACGGACTTGTCGAAAGCCTTGCGGGCCGAATTGAAGGCAAGCGCTGAAATCGTACCGCCGGAGGTTCAGCAGCGTTTTGACTCAACAGACGGCTGCGTGAAGTGGCTGTTCTCAAGCGGGTCGGGCCAGGCCGTAGAAACGGTTTTTATTCCGGAAGCGGATCGCGGCACCTTGTGTATTTCGTCGCAGGTGGGCTGCGCGCTTGACTGTTCGTTTTGTGCGACCGGCGCACAGGGCTTCAATCGTAACCTGACCAGTGCGGAGATCGTCGGCCAGGTTCGCCACGCAATCGCCGAGTTGCCCCGACGCAACAGTGACGAGGCGGCAATCAGCAATGTCGTATTCATGGGCATGGGTGAACCGTTGGCGAACTACCGCAACGTCGTTCCGGTGCTTGAACTGCTCGTTTCCGACTGGGCCTACGGCATGTCACGCCGTCGTGTCACGGTCAGCACCTCGGGCATTGTGCCGCATATCAACAAGCTTGCCGACGACTGCAACGTGGCGCTGGCGGTATCGTTGCACGCGCCGAACGACGAATTGCGCGATCAGATTGTGCCAATCAACAAGCTGCACCCGATCAGCACCTTGCTCGACGCCTGCTGGCAATATGCGGCAAAGCGCTCCAATCGATTCATTACGTTCGAGTACGTCATGTTGCGCGACGTCAATGATTCCATTGCGCATGCCAATCAGCTGGCCGACCTGTTAAAAGACAAACCGGCCAAGGTAAACCTGATTCCGTTCAACCCCTTTCCGGGAACGCAGTACAAGCGCTCATCGGCCGAAACAATCCGGCATTTCCAGGCCCGCCTGCGCGATCGGGGCCTGGTGGCCACAACCCGGCGGACTCGCGGTGACGATATCGATGCAGCATGCGGCCAGCTAGCTGGTAAAGTAAGCGACCGCGTCAAGAAGCGGCTGGGCGACAAGAGTATTGGCCAGAAAACCACGGGCGACAAGGACATGAGGATCTCATCAGCATGAATCGAAGCAAACGGATTATTCCGGCGGCCCTGAGCCTGTTTCTGATCGGGGCCTGTGTGTCGACAACGACCGGATCCATAACCGAGCCTGTTCGCAACGAAACGGATGCGGCCGAACTCAATTATCAACTCGGTGCACGTTACTACAATGCCGGTAGTTACGAGCTGGCGCGCGACAGGTTGTTGCTCGCAATTGAGATTGCGCCACGCATGGCGGTTGCGTACACGACACTGGCACTGACCTACGAAGCGCTCGAAAACAGCCGTCTCGCCCGCGAGGCGTACGAAAACGCCATCAGGGTCGCGCCGAAAGATTTCAATGTGAACAACTCCTACGCGGTCTACCTGTGCCGCAAGCGTGATTTTGCCGAGGCGCAGAAATTTTTTGCGAAGGCAGCCAGTCATCCGGAAAACGACAACGCGGAAGTCACGCTGACCAATGCCGGAATCTGCATGCTACAAAAGCCGGACGAAGCGGCGGCGGAGAGCTTTTTTCGATCGGCGCTGGAACGCAAGTCAACGTATGGCGAGGCCCTGTTGCAACTTTGCCTGATGAAATACAGGAGCGAAGATTACCTCGGCGCGCGGGCATTCATGCAACGCTATATGGCGACCAGCCCGGTGTCGGCAAGCATGCTGCTGATGGCGTCAAGAATCGAAGACCGGTTGGGCAATGATCGCGGCCGCAAAGAATTCGAAGATCGTCTGATACGTGAGTTCCCGGCATCCGACGAAGCGCGCAAGGTGCTGGGTATTCAATAGTGAACGACGAGTACGAAAATCCGGATGAGGCGGCATCGAACGACGCGGTCACCGGGCCGTTGTGCGGCGAGCGCCTCGCCGAGGCACGTCGCGAGCTGCAGATTCCGCTGCGTGAGATCGCCAAGGAGCTGCACCTGGACGAATACAAGGTGCGTGCGCTGGAAAGCAACGATTTTGACGTGATTGGCGCGCCGGTATTTGCCAAAGGTCACTTGCGAAAATTCGCACAGATCGTGCGTGTCAACGAAGCCGATATCATGGACGACTATTACGTCCTGACACGCTCACAAGACGCACAGCCGGCGCTGTCGCTGCGACCGCGACAGCGCGAGGCCCTGTCGCCCGGTCCCTGGCTGGCCGCAATAGCCGTTATTGTGCTGGTTGCGTTCGTTTACTGGTGGTTCGCCGTTCGCACACCGTCGGCGGAGATGCCTGTCACGGGGCAGGTCGCGCCATTGCCAACCGCTGAGCAAACTAGCGACGTGGATGATTTCGTTGACGTGCCTGAAAATCAAGCGGCTGCAGATCAACCGGTTGTCAATGAAGCGGACGAGACGCTCGAGCCGGAAGTGGCCGACGTTGAGCCGGAGCCGGTCGACGACGGCAACATGACCCTGCAGATCAGCTACTCGGGCGAATGCTGGACAGAGATAAGCGACGCGCGGGGGCAACGGCTGTTTTTTGACCTGGGCAGGGCGGGACGGACCGTCAACCTGTCCGGCGAAGCGCCGTTCAACGTCCTGTTTGGCGACGCGGCCAATGTCAGTCTGCGCGTGAACGGTGAGCCTTTCGAACTCCCACCGGCGGATCGGCGCGGCACCGCCAGGCTGACGATTACCGGAACATGAGCAAGCAACCCAGAGCGATTCGCGGGATGAACGATATCCTGCCCGATGTGTCGGCTACCTGGCGGTACCTGGAAACGACGGTGCAGTCGATCGTAGAGTCGTACGGGTATCGCGAAATCCGCTTGCCCCTGCTCGAACAGACCGAGTTGTTCAAGCGATCGATCGGTGAAGTGACCGATATCGTCGAAAAGGAGATGTATACGTTTTCCGACCGCAACGGCGAAAGCCTGACACTCAGGCCGGAAGCGACGGCCGGCATGGTGCGCGCCGGCATGAGCAACGGCCTGTTTCACAACCAGAAGCAAAAGCTGTGGACGTCCGGGCCGATGTTTCGCTACGAAAAGCCGCAGCAGGGTCGCTACCGCCAGTTTCACCAGTTCGACGTAGAGGCGATCGGTTTCGACGGGCCGGATGTCGATGCCGAGCTGATTATAATGAGTGCGCGGATGTGGCAGCGTCTCGGCATTGACAAGATCCGGCTCGAGATTAACTCGCTGGGAACGCCGGAGGCTCGTGCGGGCTACCGGGAGGCGCTGGTCGAGTACTTTTCCGGCGTGAAAAATCAGCTGGATGAGGATAGTATTCGCCGGCTTGAGCAGAATCCGCTCAGAATCCTCGACAGCAAGAACCCGGACATGAAGGCCGTGGTCGAAGCCGCGCCGGTCATGCTGGATTTCCTGGACGAGGCTTCCGGGGAGCATTTCAGGGAGCTCAAGTCCCTGCTGGATGCCGGTGGAGTGTCCTACAGCGTGAATCCGCGCCTGGTGCGCGGCCTCGACTATTATTCGCGCACGGTTTTCGAGTGGGTAACGGATGCACTCGGCTCGCAGGGCGCTGTTTGCTCGGGCGGGCGTTACGACGGGCTGGTCAGCAAGCTGGGCGGCCGCGATACACCGGCGATTGGCTGGGCGATGGGCATTGAGCGCTTTGTTGCGCTGTTCGAGGCCTGCGATGGCAAGGCGCCGACAGCGGATGCCGATGTTTACATCGCTGCGCTCGGCGAGGGAACGCTCGAAAAGGCGTTTTCGCTGGCGGAAGAATTACGGGACCAGGTGCCCGGGATTCGGATTGAGATGAACCTGGGTGGCGGCAGTTTCAAATCGCAAATGAAGCGCGCAGACAAAAGCGGCGCCGAGTTTGCGCTGATCATTGGTGAGCAGGAGCTCGCCAGCGATCAGGTGAGTATTAAACCATTGCGAAGCACTGACGATCAGGTGAGTGTTGCGCTCGACGAGCTGGCGGCAACGCTGGCAAAAATTTTGAGTTAAAGGCTGTTTCGTGGACGATCTACTTTCAGAAAAAGAGCAACTTGAGCAAATGCGTGCGTGGTGGTCAGAGTACGGTGCGTATGTCATTGGCGGTCTGGTCATCGGAATCGGTCTGATGATCGGTTACGTGAAGTACAACGACTGGCAGCTGCAGTCGCAGCTCGAGGCATCGGCGGCGTACGAGAGTCTTCTCAAACAAGTCAGCGCCGGCAATCTTGATGGGGCTGCAACGACGGCAGCCGAAATTCAGACGGCTTACGCCAAGACGACCTATGCCGGCCAGGCCGGTCTGGCAATGGCGCGTCTTTACATGGACAAGAATCGTGACCAGGATGCGGCCGACGCACTGCTGGCCGTCGTCAATGGCGATGCAGACGACGAGCTGAAGCATGTGGCTCGTTTACGTCTTGCGCGTATTTACCTGTACCAGGACAAAGCGCAGGAAGTCGTTGACTTGCTCACGGGCGAGGACTTGCCGTCGTTTTCGGCGGCCTACGGCGAGGTACTGGGCGATGCCTATACGGCGCTTGGCCGACTGGCTGAAGCACAGGACGCCTATCAAAAGGTCCTGGTCGATCCGCTGTCGCAAGGCACGGTTGACCAGCAGCTCGTGCAGTGGAAAGCACTTGATCTACCCGAGATTGACGCCGAAGCCAGTGAGCAGCCTGAACCGGAGCAAATGAATGCTGTCGAAACTCCGGTGCCTGAAACGGGTGGATCTGAGTGAATAAAACGAGGCAATTGACGGTCCTGTTTGCAGCGGCGCTGACACTGGCGTCCTGTGGCTGGTTCAGCGACAAGGACGAGGAGCTCGAGCCGAAAGAGCTGGTCGATATCAAGAATTCGCTGAACGTCAAGCGCATCTGGAGCACCAAGCTCGGTGGTGAAGCTGAATACCTGCTGGTCGGCTTGCGGCCCGCTACCGACGGCGACAATATTTTCGCCGCGAGCCAGGACGGCAACGTCACCGCGCTGAGCCCGGCCAATGGCAAAGCTGTCTGGAAGACCAAGCTTGAGGTCGAACTCTCTGCGGGACCGGGTGTCGGCGAGGGTACCGTCGCGGTTGCAACGAAAGACGGCCATATCATCGCACTCGATACAAAGACCGGTGCTGAACGCTGGCGCGCCTACATCGGTGGCGAGACTCTTGCCCAGCCGTTGGTCAAAGGCGAATACGTCGTCGTTCAATCGATCGACAACCGATTGCAGGCCCTGTCGTTGTTCGACGGCAAGCAGCGCTGGGAGCTTGAGCAGACTATGCCGGCACTCACCATGCGCGGCGCGTCATCGCCGCTGCTCGTGGGACCACTTGTCATCGCCGGATTCGACAACGGACGCCTGCTGGGTGTCACGGTCGAGACCGGTGATATCGAATGGGACTCGATGCTGTCGCTGCCCACCGGCCGCTCGGATCTCGATCGCCTGGCCGACGTTGACGGCTCGATCGCGGTGGTCGGTCAGGATATTTACGCTGCGGGTTACCAGGGACGCATCGCGTCGCTGGCGGCGGAATCGGGACAGGTACTGTGGTCGCGGGAAATTTCAACGCACGTTGGCGTTTCGGCTGACTGGAACAGCATCTACACAACGCGAGCCGGTGGCGAGATTATTGCGATGGGCCGCACCAATGGCACGGAAGCCTGGCGCAACGACGACCTGTTGCGGCGTGACCCGACCTTGCCGGTGCCATTTCACACCACAGTGGTCGTCGGTGACTTTGAAGGGTATCTGCACTTCTTCAGCAGTATCGACGGTAAGCCGGTCGCGCGATTGCGCCAGGGTGGCAAGGCCATTACAAGCCCGCCGCTCGCCGTTGCCAACACGCTTTACGTACAGAGCGATGACGGTACGCTGGCGGCCTATACCGTTGTACAGGATCGCAGCAAGCGCAAGGCTCCCGATATTTCTACTCCCGCTGACGAGTCCTGATCAGCCTCGGTGAAGGTGCTCAATCATGCTTCCTGTCATCGCATTGATCGGTCGGCCGAATGTCGGCAAGTCCACCTTATTTAATCGACTGACGCGCTCGCGCGATGCGCTTGTTGCGGACTACCCGGGGCTGACACGAGACCGTAAATACGGTTTCGGTAAACTGGGCCCGGTTCCTTACCTGGTTATCGATACCGGCGGCGTTGCCGGTGGTGAGCAGGGTATTGAAGAAGCCATGGTCGACCAGTCGGTTCGCGCGCTGCAGGAAGCCGACGTCGCAATTATCATGGTCGATGGCCGCGGCGGACTGACCGCAGCAGACCAGCATGTTGCGGAACTTGCGCGCAAGCATGCGAAACGAACATGGCTCGCCGTCAACAAGACCGAAGGCCTCGAATCTGCGATCGCGAACAGCGAGTTTCACGCGTTGGGGCTCGGTGAGCCGGTCGCGATATCAGCAGCGCACGGCGATCGGGTCGGCGCGTTGATGGAAGAGGTGCTGGAAGCGTTCGGCGCGCAGGACGAGTTGGAAGACGAAGAAGACGTTGCCGAAGATGATCGCGAGCTTCGAATTGCCATCGTCGGTCGTCCGAATGTCGGCAAGTCAACACTGGCAAATCGTATCCTGGGTGAGGAGCGCCTGGTCGTATTCGACCAACCCGGCACAACGCGTGACAGTGTAGCCGTGCCTTTCGAGCGCAACGATCGCAAGTACGTCCTGATTGATACGGCAGGCATCCGTCGTAAGGCACGCGTTCATGAAGCGATCGAAAAGTTCAGCATCGTAAAAGCGTTGCAGGCAATCGAGCAGGCCGAGGTCGTCATCGCCGTACTCGACGCCCAGGAAGGCGTGACAGAGCAGGACGTCAGTTTGCTGGGCCTCGTCATGGAGCGCGGGCGGGCCCTGGTCGTCGTTACGAACAAGTGGGATGGACTGTCCGCGGACCAGCGCAAAAAGGTCCGCGACGATCTTGACCGACGGCTGCCGTTTCTCGATTTTGCTGAGCGCATAACGATTTCTGCGTTGCATGGCACGGCAGTCGGCGACTTGTTGCCGGCCGTCGAACGAGCCTATGCTGCCGCAATGCGGGACATGTCGACCGCCGATTTGACCCGTGAACTCGAGTCCGCAGTCATAGCTCATGCGCCGCCGATGGTTCGAGGCCGCCGCATCAAAATGCGCTATGCGCACCAGGGCGGGCGCAATCCGCCGGTCATCGTTATTCACGGCAACCAGACGGATAAATTGCCCGATGCGTATCGGCGCTACCTGGTCCACCGTTTCAGAAAAGCGTTTAAACTCAAGGGAACACCGGTTCGTCTGGCTTTCAAAAAAGGCAAGAATCCGTTCGAAGGGCGGCGCAACGTACTGACGCCGCGACAGGAGCGAAAGCGCAAACGCTTGATGAAAAAGGTCAAGAAATGAGCTCGGCGAGAAAACTCTATACCCACGACGGATTGTTTCGGATGCATCGGGCGGGGCACCTGAAATCGCCGACGCTGGCGTACGAGACCTGGGGCGTACTCAACGCGGTGAGGGACAATGCCGTTCTGATTTTCAGCGGGCTGTCGCCCTCAGCGCATGCCGCATCGTCCGAAGAAGACCCGTCAGCCGGCTGGTGGGAAGACATGATTGGTTCGGGCCGACCCATCGACAGCGACAAATATTTCGTGATTTGCGTCAACTCCCTGGGTAGCTGCTTCGGGTCGACCGGTCCGGCATCAATCAACCCGGCGACCGGCGAGCGCTATCGGCTGTCTTTCCCGGTACTGACACTTGAGGATGTTGCCGAGTCGGCCTGGCTCGTTGTGAAGCATCTCGGCATCGACTGCCTGCACACGGTCATCGGCTGCTCCATGGGCGGGATGAGCGGACTCGCCTATTGCGTTCGTCATGCCGGTGAAGTGAGGCGATTCATCTCCATGTCATCCGCGACACGCTCACTGCCCTTCGGTATTGCAGTCCGTTCGCTGCAGCGTGAGATGATTCGCTCAGACCCACTTTGGAAAAAGGGCAATTACGATCCCGGGACACCGCCGATATCCGGCCAACGACTGGCACGAAAACTGGGCATGATTACCTATCGTTCGGCGGAGGAGTGGAAGCAGCGTTTCGGCCGCGAGCGCGCAACCGATCCGGCGCGCACGGAAGACCAGTTTGTCGCCGAATTTTCAGTGGAGTCCTACCTGGAAAATCACGCGAACAAGTTCAGTGGCGCGTTCGACGCGAACTGTTACCTGTACCTCTCGCACGCGTCTGACTTATTCGACCTGGCGGAGTACGGCGGCTCGCTGTCGGCAGGATTCAAGAAACTCAAACTCGATCGAGCACTGGTTGTTGGCGTCGAAACGGACATCCTGTTTCCGATCGAGCAACAACGCGAGTTGGCCAAAGGCATTGCAACGGTGTGTGCCGATACAGAACTGGTCGAACTGGATTGTATCCGTGGACACGATTCGTTTCTTGTCGAGATGGATGCGTTTCGACCATTGGTTTGCGATTTTTTTGAAAGCTGCTGATTAGTCGCGACGCCCGGGTATCGTCGGGCGGTCTCACAGAAATCCGGATCCTCTTGGGTCTTGATACTTGGAAACGTTGAAGTTCGGCCGGAAAGTGAGATCGAGCAACCCAACGACGTCTGTGTTTGCCGGCTTAGTAACGATTCTTTGCGCCAAAGCATCAAATATTGAGATGTATCGATCTTCGTGCTCTTGAGCCGCAATCGGGATTCCCAATATGAAGAAATCAATGCGACCTGTTCAGTATCGGCGCCTGGCAATCGTTTGTGGTGCCACGCTGATGTTCTTTTGCTATCCACTATTGACGGCTGAACGCACTGGCCAGGCCTTGGGCATCAAGGAAATCCTGCTGAACAACAGTATGGCTGTGCGTCCGGCGGGTTTGGTGGACACAGTCGAAAACCTGGAGAAAGTTCTCAGTATTGCCGAAGCCGGAAACTTGCTGGTTGCCTGGTACCGGGCGACATCCGACGGGCATATGCGAATTGACGTGTTTAGCGACGACACGAGGGTCTATTCCGAAGGCAAGGATGACGCAGGCGTCTGGGAATGGCCAGGTGACAAAGACGGTCCGGAGGACGTCTATCATGAAGGGGTGGGGGCCTTGGAACATGGCATCGAATTCAATATCTTCTGCCTGGCCGAATTTCCAGGTCGTGGCCACGAGGTTGAACTTGCTGGCCGGGAAACAATTCGCGGCGCTCACTACTTTGTTTTGAAGATCACTTTGGCGGATGGGTTCGAAACATTCCGCTACGTGAACCCCGAAACCTGGCAGGTCGACATGTCGCGCGATTTCCGCGCCTTTCATCCGGGCTTGGACAGCACGAGGAAAGATATCGAGACGCGCTTCGATCAATGGGAACAGGTCGATGGTGTCGTGTTCGCGAGTCGCTCACAAAATGTGGATGTTGAATCGGGAGAGGTTCTTGCGACAATCCGAGTGCTGCGTTCGAGGTACAACCTTCCTGCGCACGAACTCGAGCTGGCAAGGAGTTACGTTCCGGCCGAGGCGCCGACCGCCGGCAGAAAGATCGCGGGATCGACCGCCGTGCCATTGAGATAGGTGCCGAAATGCAAGTGCGGTCCGGTGACGCGGCCGGTCGCACCGACCGCGCCGATGACGTCGCCAATGTCGACGGTCTGTCCTTGCTTGACCGCAATGTCGCTCAAGTGACAATACATGGTCACAAATCCCTGCCCGTGATCGAGTAGTACGGTGTTGCCGTTGAAAAAATAATCGCCGGTCGCCGCGACAAGGGCGGCACGCGGTGCGATGACGGGATCACCCGTTTTGCCGGCAATGTCCATGCCTTTGTGCGGTGAGCGTGGCTGGTCATTGAAATAGCGTCGATAGCCAAAGCTCGGACTGCGGCTGCCATTGATGGGTGCGGCCAGTGCAATACCGTCGATCGGAACATCACGAAAACTGCCCAGTACGCCGTCAATAATCTTGCGTTCCCTGAAGATACGGTCGAGCTGTTCCTGACTTTGCGTCACGAAACTTTCGTTTTCGACGGTAATCCGCTGTTCGCGGTAGGTGTGGGCGGCGACGGTGACCGTCTTTCGCTGGCCATCGATCATAACCGGCCATTCACCCGGCGCTGTGTCCAGTGGAATACCGGCGACGGCAACCCAGAGTCCGTCTCTTTTCATCACCAGCAAGGGTTTGTCGTCGAGCGTCACCCGAGGCGGAGGCAACGCCGCACTACCCAGCTCGATCAGGGCGACGCCGCCTGGCCGAGGGGATGCCTCTGTTGCCTGCGCAGTTCCAACGACCAGCAAAAGGGCCGCAACCCAAGAAAATCGCTTAATCATTTCCGATGACCTTGTTTACCGTCGCGACCAACTCGCCTTCCGACAGTCGAGCACGAACCTTGTTACCCGCCGCAACATCACTGGCGCGGGTCAGGACCCGACCGCTCGCCTCATCCTGCACAATCGCGTAGCCGCGATCCAGCGTCGCCAGCGGGCTCACCGAGTTCAACGCCCGGCCGAGCAGAGCAATACGGTGGCTGGCATCGCCCAATGCCTTCAGTGCGGAGGTTCCTAGACGTTGCCGCAGCGTCGCCAGGCGGCCGATCGAGCGTTGCACTGATAAAGCTGGGGACTGCTGCAGCAACTTGCCCGCCGCGCGTTGCAACGCGTTTCGGTGTTGCAGAAGTTGCTGGCGCATTGCCGATGCCAGTCGTCCACTGTCTTCGCGCAGCTTGTCAGCCTGGCGCCGCAGGGTCGCAGCCGGGCTGCTGGCGATAAGCCGTCGGCCCAGCCAGTCCAGCGTCTGCGCACGATCTTCGAGCGCGCGCTGGCCAACGCGTGCAATGCGCTCACCCAGTACGTCGATGCGATGCAACCAGGCGACCTGGTCAGGAACGACAATCTCGGCGGCGCCGGACGGTGTCGGGGCGCGCACGTCGGCAACGAAGTCCGCGATCGTAAAATCGATCTCGTGGCCGACCGCGCTGACCACCGGCAACGGGCAGGCGGCGATCGCCCGGGCGAGCGGCTCGTCATTAAATGCCCACAGGTCCTCGAGCGAGCCGCCACCACGGCCCATGATCAGAACGTCGCATTCTTTGCGCTCGATCGCAGTCTGCAATGCCTGCATGAGTTCGCTTGGTGCCGCATCACCTTGCACGGCCGCCGGGTAAATCACAACGGGAACGGCGGGAAAGCGGCGGCCCAGGACACTCAGGATGTCGCGAATCGCGGCACCGCTCGGTGAGGTAATGACACCGATGCGTTTCGGCAATACCGGCAATGGCTGTTTACGGTCCTCATCGAACAGGCCTTCCGCCGACAGCTTCAGCTTCAGGGCATCGAACCGGCGCTTGAGAACGCCTTCGCCGGCGGGCTCCATCTGTTCGATGATGAGCTGGTAGTTGCCCCGGGCCTCGTACAGGCTGACGCGACCGTAGGCGAGAACCCGATCCCCGTCCTTGAACCCGATCGCCGGGCCGCGCTGTCGCTGGCGAAACCAGGCAGCGCTGACCTGCGCACTGTCGTCTTTCAGGCTGAGGTAGATGTGGCCGGACGCCGGCCGCGACAGGTTGGATATCTCGCCTTCCACCCATAATCGGCCGATGCCCTGTTCGAGCAGGGTTTTGACGCGGCGATTGAGCTGGCTGACGGTGATTGCCGCCGTTGTGGGGTCATTCGATTGCATCCTCGCAGTATATCGAAGCCCCTGCCGTTTACCCGCAATTCTGAGCCGCGTACAATCGCGCGTTTACCCCCACCCGACAGAAGACTCATCCATGCGCATCGCCAAGGAAGCTCTGACATTCGACGACGTACTGTTGCAACCCGGTTATTCGGAGGTGTTGCCGCGGGAGGTCGACCTGAGCACATCACTGACTCGTGAAATCCGCCTGAATATTCCGCTGCTGTCAGCTGCGATGGATACGGTGACCGAGTCGCGACTGGCCATCGCGCTGGCGCAGGAAGGTGGCATGGGTATCGTCCATAAGAACATGGCGATCGAGGAGCAGGCGAAACAGGTTTACGCCGTCAAGAAATTTGAATCCGGCATGGTGCGCAACCCGATCACCGTGTCTCCGGACATGACCATCCGCGAAGTCATCGATCTCACGCATTCCCTGGGTATTTCCGGTGTGCCGGTTGTTGATGGCAACAATACCGTCGGTATCGTGACGCACCGCGATTTGCGTTTCGAGACACAGCTCGACGCGCCGGTATCGACCGTGATGACGCCGAAAGAGAAACTGGTCACCGTCAAAGAGGGTGCAGACGAAGAAGAGGTCTTGTCGTTGCTGCACAAGTACCGCATTGAGAAAGTTCTCGTCGTCGGCGACAACTTCGAATTGCGCGGCATGATCACGGCAAAGGATTTCCAGAAGGCGAAGGATTTCCCGAATGCCTGCAAAGACAACAGCGGTGCGTTGCGGGTTGGCGCCGCCGTAGGTACCGGGCAGGATACGGACGACCGGGTCGATGCGCTGGTTGAAGCCGGCGTCGACCTGCTGGTCGTCGATACCTCGCACGGATTCTCGAAAGGCGTGCTGGAGCGGGTCTCGCGAGTCAAGCGATTGCACCCGGAGGTACAGGTTGTGGGTGGCAATATCGTCACGGGTGACGCGGCATTGGCACTCGTCAAGGCCGGCGCCGACGGGGTCAAGGTGGGTATTGGTCCGGGCTCCATTTGCACCACGCGAGTGGTCGCGGGCGTCGGCGTACCGCAGATTTCCGCGGTTGCCGAAGTTGCCGAGGCGCTCAAAAAATCCGGTGTCCCCTTGATTGCGGACGGCGGCATTCGCTACTCCGGCGATATTGCCAAAGCGCTGGTCGCCGGTGCCTACTCGGTGATGATCGGTGGCTTGTTTGCCGGTACCGAGGAGTCACCCGGCGAAGTCGAACTCTTCCAGGGTCGCTCCTACAAAGCCTATCGAGGCATGGGATCCCTGGGCGCGATGGGTGCCTCGCACGGTTCCAAGGATCGCTACTTCCAGGACGCGACAGAAGAACTTGAGAAACTGGTGCCGGAAGGCATCGAGGGTCGCGTGGCCTACAAGGGCAGCATGATTTCAATCGTGCACCAGCTGGTCGGCGGCATTCGCGCAGCAATGGGTTACACGGGCAGTGCGAGCATTGACGATATGCGCACCAAACCGCAGTTTGTTCGCATCACCGGTGCCGGTATGGTTGAAAGCCATGTGCACGATGTGACCATCACCAAAGAAGCTCCCAACTACCGATCCAAGACCTGATGCACCCCGACATCCACGCGCACCGGGTGCTGATACTCGATTTCGGCAGCCAATACACTCAACTGATTGCCCGTCGCGTTCGCGAGTGGGGCGTGTATTCTGAAATTTATCCCTGGGACCTGTCCGATGCGGAAATCGCTGCGTTTGCGCCTAAGGGCGTGATCCTCTCGGGCAGTCCTGAGTCTGTGCATTTTGACGATGGGCCGCGCGTATCGCACACAGTCTTTGAACTCGGTGTGCCGGTTCTGGGCATTTGCTACGGCATGCAGACGATGGCGGCGGAACTCGGCGGCAAAGTGGAGTCATCATCGCATCGCGAATTTGGCTATGCCGAAATCAAACCACAGGACTCAACTTTATTCGGCGGCCTGAGCGACTCCGAGTCCGAGTCGATACTCAAAGTCTGGATGAGTCACGGCGATCGTGTCGCGGCAATACCACCCGGTTTCAAGGCCACAGCGAGCAGTTCCAACTCACCCCTGGCGGCAATGGAAGATACTGCCCGACACTTTTATGGCGTGCAGTTTCATCCTGAAGTGACACATACCCTGCAGGGCAGCGAGATCATTCGTCGATTTGTACGCGATATTTGCGGCTGCCCGGGCAACTGGACAGCAGGCAACATCGTCGCCGATGCAATCGAATCGGTGCGGCAGCAGGTTGGCGACGGCAAGGTCCTGCTGGGTTTGTCGGGTGGTGTCGATTCATCCGTTGTTGCAGCGTTGCTGCACGAGGCGATAGGTGATCAACTGGTTTGCGTCTTCGTCGATCACGGCTTGCTGCGGCACCACGAAGGCGATCAGGTAATGGCTTTGTTTGCTGAGAATCTCGGCGTCAATGTTATTCGGGTCAATGCATCCGATCGGTTTTTCGCCGCCCTGAAGGGTGTCTCGGATCCCGAGGAAAAACGTAAAATCATCGGTGGCCAGTTCATTGAGGTCTTCGAGGAAGAAGCCACCAAGCTCAAGGATGTGCACTGGCTTGCGCAGGGCACGATCTATCCGGATGTCATCGAATCGGCCGGCGCGAAGACCGGCAAGGCGCATGTCATCAAGTCGCACCACAACGTCGGTGGCCTGCCTGAACACATGCGTATGTCACTGGTCGAACCGCTGCGCGAATTGTTCAAGGATGAGGTACGGCGCATTGGCCTGGAACTCGGCTTGCCAAAGAACATGGTCATGCGCCACCCGTTCCCGGGCCCCGGCCTCGGTGTGCGCGTGCTCGGCGAGGTCAAGGCTGAGTACGTCAAAATCCTGCAGTTGGCCGACGATATTTTCATTGACGAACTTCGTAAGCAGGGTCTCTACGATAAGACCAGCCAGGCCTTCGCCGTGTTCCTGCCGGTAAAATCCGTTGGTGTCATGGGTGATGGTCGCAAGTACGATTACGTCGTTGCGTTGCGCGCCGTCGAGACCATTGATTTTATGACGGCACGCTGGGCACGATTGCCTTATGAGTTTCTGGAACATGTTTCGCTGCGCGTCATCAACGAAGTTGACGGTATCTCACGCGTTACCTACGACATCAGCGGAAAGCCACCGGCAACCATTGAATGGGAGTAGCGGACATCGAAGCTGAGTCGATTACGGTTCCGATTATCCCGAACCGACCCCTGATGTCAGCTGATGAAGCCGAGTCCTTCGGCCGTGTGGCACTGCGACGAAACAGCATTACCGGCCTGGTCGACAACGCCGCGTTCGATCCGGAGCTTATTCATTACGACGCCGACTATCAGAATAACCAGGCCGTTTCATCGCAATTTGCAGAGCATATGCGACAAGTCCGGGACCTGTTGAAAAGGCGCTATTCGGCGGGCAGTTCGTTGGTCGAAGTCGGTTGTGGCAAAGGCGAATTCGTCGAGCTACTCCAGTCGGACGGCCACTTTGAAGTGCGTGGTTACGACGGGGCGTATGAAGGCAGCAACCTCAATATCGAGAAACGCTTTCTAACGGCTGACGACCGCTTGGATGCGGACCTCGTCGTGCTAAGGCACGTTCTTGAACACATCCAGCGACCGCATGCGTTTCTCAGTCTCCTGTCAGACGTGTTTTCGGACGCTGAGATTTATATCGAAGTGCCGGATTTTTCCTGGATCGAGAAACACCAGACGTTCTTCGATATCACCTACGAGCACGTCAATTACTTCACGCCACGCTCGCTGGCATCGCTTTTTAAATCAGTTGAGCAACATGGCCTGTTGTTTGGCGATCAATACCAGTTTGTGATTGGCAAGTTCGGCGAGGCGAATTTTTCGGCCTATGGTCGCGCCCATGATGAGCCTGAAAACTGGACGCCTGTGACCTTTGACGAAACGTTTCCGTCATTTTCGTCCGTCATTGAAGACATTCTCAACGAGAGCGATGGCAAACAGGTCTATATATGGGGTGCGGCGACCAAGGGCGTCATGTTTTGTCATCACATGAAGCACATGCATCCGACGGCGTTTAACCGCATTGTGGCCGCGATCGATATAAACCCGAAAAAAGCAGGGCGGTTCATGCCGTCTGTGCATTTGCCGATTCTGAATGTTGAAGATTTTTGCGGCAGTGCAAGTCATGACGCACTGGTAATCATTATGAACCCGAATTACCGGGATGAAATTGTCGCGGAGTTGAACGCTCGGGGCTTCAGTGATGTTCAATACATCAGCGTCTGACGACGCGCGAGGTTCATGATGGATTCGCAGTGGCCACAGGAAGACATTGACCACATGCGCGCAGCGCTTGCCGAAGCGAAAGCCGCCATGGCCGCGGGTGAGGTGCCGGTCGGGGCCGTGCTCGTCGAAAATGGCGCCATCGTGTCCCGTGCACACAATTGCTCAATAGCGCACAAAGATCCCAGCGGCCACGCAGAAATCGCTGCGCTTCGGAAGGCCGCACAAATACGCAACAATTACCGCCTGCCGGGCGCGACGCTTTACGTGACCCTGGAACCCTGCGTCATGTGTGCCGGGGCACTGTCCCAGGCACGCGTAGGGCGGGTGGTGTTCGGCGCCTATGACAAGAAGGCCGGAGCGCTAGGCAGCGTCGAAGACCTTTCAATGTCTCGCGCAATGAATCATCACTACGAGGTTAACGGTGGCGTGCTCGCTGATGAGGCAACGGCATTGCTGCAAGCGTTCTTCCGATCAAGGCGCTAGGTGTCAGTGCTCGCTATTTCGGTATCGATGTCATCGGCGAAGGGGTCTTCATTCGCTGTCAGCCATTTCAGAATATTGTAGTAAGCGCGAATATTATTGACGTACAAAACCGGCTCCCAGCCGCGCGCGTAACCGAAGGGCACGCGTGAATACCACTTGCGTTGCGAGAGCAGGGGCAGCGCTTCGCTGATATCGATCCATTTGTCCGGGTCGCCGCCCTGCCACTCCACGATCATGCGCGCGTCCTTAATGTGATTGAATCCCACATTGTAGGCAGCCAACGCCATCCAGGTTCGGTCCGGCTCGGCCACTGTGTCGGCCACGCGCTCGGTTTGTCGCGCAAAGTACTCGGCACCGCCGGAAATGCTGGTGAGTGGGTCGCGGCGATCGTCAAGACCCAGGTAGTCCGCCGTATCGCGAGTGAGCATCATGATGCCGCGGACACCCGTGGGCGACACCGCCTGTGAGCGCCAGTGCGATTCCTGGTAGCCGATCGCGGCGAGCAGACGCCAGTCGACCCCCCAATCGGCGCCGGCCTGCTCGAACATTTCACGGCAACGCGGCAAGCGGCTCTTGTAGTGGCGAATGAAATTGCGCGTCCCGACGTAGTCGAACTTCTTGGTGTAGCCGTAGTAACGATCATGAACCTGCGCCAGGAGCCCGACCCGACCGGCGCGAATCAGGAACTCGTCGGCCCGAGCGAGCAAAGAATCGGCGCTGTCTTTTGGGAATCCCCAGGCAATGGGGTCGCTGAGATCGAGATCCAGCGCGATGCGCAAATCCGGGTAAAAATGGCGCTGGATATCAAAGTCCGGCGTGTCAGCGATTGTCAGATCGATGTCACCCTGTGCGACTTTGGCGAGAAGTTCCGCCACTTCAATGTCCGCATTCTCGGTCCAGGTCAGTTCCGGGTAACTTTCTTTCAACGATTCGAGCAGTTCGACGTGGCTGCTGCCGGCCATGACTTCGATGGATCGTCCGACGATATCTTCAAGCGACCTGGGCTTACCGGTTCCCAGCTTGTAGATCAGATGGACATCGACGGATTCGTAGGGATGCCCAAAGTTGAGGTACTTCTGGCGCGAGTCGGTGATCGAAAGCCCGGCGGCGGCCATGTGCGCCTCGCCGGACAAAATCTTGGGCAGAATTTCGGACACGCTGGCGACAGGCTCGATCGCCAGCGCCACGCCGAGGTCATCGGCGAAGGCCTGCACCAGGTCGAACTCCGGCCCTGACGGCCCGTTGGGGCCGACCCGGTAGGCCGTCGGACTGTCGCGCGTAACCACGCGAAGCTCGCCCGTTTCCAGCACCTGGTCCAGGATCGGAGGCGGGCTTGAACAGGTGCCGACGAGGGCGGCAATTGTGACAATGGATAGCAGGCGCAAACGCGGGTCTCCGTTCCGTCGGCCAATTATGACACCGGAAATCCGCTTTGGGACCCTTGACAAGGCACACTTTGCTTCTCACTATCCGAGCCCCAGACCCCCGGAGAGGTGCCAGAGTGGTCGAATGGGCCTGATTCGAAATCAGGTGTACGGTCTCCCGTACCGTGGGTTCGAATCCCACCCTCTCCGCCAGAAAAACAAATGGCCCCTACGCGGGGCCTTTTGTTTTTCTGGCCGAGTGAGGTATGGGCTTTCGATCCCTGTTCGAGCCGGGCAGCGGCAACGCCGCATCCGGCGGCGCGAAGCGCCCATCCCACGCTCTCCGATTTCCGCTCAACCCTGTACACTGCAAACGCCTGAACGGTCAGGAAGAATAGTAACCGTCGGCACATCCGCTGGTTCTAAAACTCATGCCAGGAAGTAAAAGGAGAATACCGTTGGAATACATCGCAGTCGTTTTCGGAATCTTGGGTCTGGGCGCCTACGTGAGGGTAGAGATGTTAATAAAGACTCTAAAGCAAAAGGGCCTCCTGGATCCGAGCTACAAGGAGTAGCGCTGGCTGCGGGCAGGCACCGTCCGGCGCCACGGAACGCCCATCCCCGGCAGCACAAAATCGCCTCGTTCAAATCCTCTTGTTTTCGCCAATAGAAAGCCTATATTCGCGGCCATAAAACCGAGCAACTTGCTCGAACTGAGGAGTGCGTCAAATGAACTGCCTGAAACCCTTATTGGGGAGTTCGATCGTCCTTTTGCTTGCCGGCTGTTCGTCGTTCTGGAACATGGGCGGGGAAACCCGGAGTGGCGTTTCCAGCAGTCTGGTCGACTACCTCTACCCGGCAGGCGAGATACCGCCAAACCTGCAGGACTCGATCCCTTACCTTGAGCTCCCGTTGCGCGTCGGTATCGCGTTCGTCCCAGGCCAGGGTGGCCGCAGCGCGATTTCGGAAACGACCAAGATCGAGCTCCTGGAGAGGGTCAAGGCCGAGTTCGTGGATCGAAACTTCATCGAACACATCGAGGTCATTCCCGACACTTACTTGCGATCCAGTAAAGGCGTCGGCGGCATGCAGCAGGTTGCGCGTCTGTACGGCGTCGACGTGATGGCGCTGGTCTCTTACGACCAGGTTGCTGTCAGTGACGATAATCCGACGTCGTTTCTTTACTGGACGATCGTTGGCTCTTACGTGATCAAAGCGACTTCGAACGAGGTACAAACCTTTGTCGATACCGCGGTGTTTGACGTCAAAACGGCACGATTGCTGTTTCGTGCGCCGGGGCTCGACAAGATGTCCGACAGGTCGACGCTGGTGGAAAGCGGCGAGGTCATTCGCAAGACCCGGGATGCCAGTTTCGCAGCGGCGATGGGTTCCATGACACAGAATCTGTCAGTCGAACTCGATAGTTTCCGCGACCGGGTTAAAGAGAATCCCGGCGTCGCCGACGTGCAATGGAAAGAGGGCTCGGGTGGCGGCGGTGCGTTCGAATGGTTCTTGCTGGCGGGCCTGCTGCTAGTCGCCGGGGTGCGTGTTCGTTAGACTGACGGACATGCGCGTTGCTCATGTCCACTGACAAATTTCGCTTTCCGACGGTCACCGCGATCGTCATCGCCAATATGATTGGCACCGGCGTGTTCACGAGCCTTGGATTCCAGTTGCTCGACATTGAATCGGGCTTCGTCATCCTGTCGCTCTGGGCCATCGGCGGACTGATCGCCGTTTGCGGTGCGATGACCTATGCGGAACTGGGCGCCGCTTTTCCCCGATCCGGGGGCGAGTACAATTTCCTGTCGGAGATCTATCATCCGGCCGTTGGATTCGTTGCTGGCTGGACATCGGTCACCATCGGTTTTGCCGGGCCATCCGCACTCGCCGCGATGACATTCGCCGCCTACACAATGTCAATCTTCGAGGTAGCACCGTCTGCATGGGCAGAGCGCGCGTTGGCCGTCGCGCTGGTTGCTGTTCTAACCGTTGTGCATGCTGGCAGGCGTCGCAACAGCGGTGGCGTGCAGGTCGTTTTCACGACCCTGAAAGTCGCCGTCATCATCGGCTTTTGCCTGCTCGCCGTTCTGCTGATCGATACGCCGCAGTCTGTCCGGTTTCTGCCGTCGGCCGGCGACCGCGAACTCTTCACCAGCAGCGCATTTGCAATCTCGCTGATTTACGTCAGCTACGCCTATACAGGCTGGAATGCCGCCACCTATCTCAGCAGCGAGCTTGAAAACCCGCAACGATCGTTGCCGGGTATCCTGCTGACAGGAACGCTTGTCGTTGCGCTGTTGTACGTCGCGCTGAATTTCGTATTTCTTTACGCTGCGCCGGTTGCTGAACTTCGCGGACAAGTCGAAGTCGGGTTGATTGCGGCAAAGGCCGCGTTTGGAGAAGCCGGCGGGCGGGTCGCCGGCCTCGTTCTGGCGATGCTGCTGATTTCGACGGTCAGTGCCATGTTGATGGCAGGTCCCCGTGTATTGCAGGTAATGGGACAGGACTTCAGGGCGATGCGCATTTCGGCGCGCATCAACAAGGACGGCATCCCGAGCACCGCGGTTTACATTCAATCCGGTCTCGCGATTGTCTTCATCCTGACCGCGAGTTTCGAATCCGTACTGCTCTTCGCCGGGTTTACGCTGGCGCTGAACAGTTTCGTCACGGTATTCGCCGTGTTCGTGCTGCGCTGGCGACAACCCGATCTGAATCGCCCGTATCGTACGTTTCTCTACCCGGTGCCGCCGCTCATTTACCTCGCGGTGATGGGCTGGACCCTGTGGTACGTATTGATGAACCGACCGGTCGAGGGCTTGTTCGGTCTGGGTGTTATTGTTTCCGGTCTGCTGGTTTACGGCATGCTTCGCTGGCAGGCGAGGTCGTCAATGGCTCGGCGTTAGGCAATCAGTGTCTTGGCGTAAATAATTTTGGCATCGCCTGGCGCGTAGAAGTCGGTGAGGTTGGCTTCGAGGCGATAGCCCATGCGTTCGTAGAACGCGCGGGTCGGCGCATACTCCGGTCGTCCGGCCGTATCGACGAACAGGCGGACTGCGCCCATCTGCTGCGCGAGTCGCTCGGTTTCAGCAACCAACCTGGCGCCGATTCCACGGCGTTGCATCTTTGGCGAAACCGCGATCCAGTAAAGGTCAAAGCTGGATTGCGTTGCGGGAATCGGTCCGAAGCAGGTGTAACCCAGCAACTGGCCGTCATGTTCCGGATCGTCGGCAAACAGGAACTCGTAGCCGCTTTCCGCGCCGCGAGCAAGTCGTTCCTCGACAAGCTCAACTGCAATGTCTTGCTCGTCCGGTGAGAAGAAACCGGTCTCCTCGACAAGCTTGCCGACGGCATCCGCGTCCGAGGTACGGGTTTCAGAACGCCACTGCATCAGTGTTTCTTCGCACTCGCCGAGCGCAGCGCGAGGCCGCTCCAGAGCCCGGAGAAAAAGTGTCGTGCATTGATTCCCAGTGTCTGCGTTTTGTAGCCGCCTTCCTGGACGACCAGCGTTGGCAGCTGCAGTTCACCGATCATCCGACCGTTGTCCCGGAAGTCTTTTGCAATCAAGGAAAACGATCCGGTCGGATCGCCTTTGGCGGTGTCCAGGCCAAGCGACAAGACCAGGAACTGCGGATCGTATTTGCGAATTTTTTCCAGGGCGCCGGCGAGCACCTTGCGATATTGTTCGCCGTTGAGGTTTTCGGCGAGCGGCAGGTTCAGGTTGAAACCCTTGCCTTCGTCTTCCCCTTTTTCATCTTCGAAACCGGAGAAATACGGATAGCTGTAGCGCGGATGTCCGTGCAGGGAGATCGTGAAGACGTCCTTGCGCTTGTAAAAAATGTCCTGCGAACCGTTGCCGTGGTGATAGTCAATATCGAGCAACACGACCCGGCCATGGTCGCTCAAGTGATTTGCCGCGATCGCTGCAGAATTGAAATAGCAAAAGCCGCCAAATGCCATGGATTCGGCATGGTGCCCGGGCGGACGCACGAGCGCATAGACCGCCGGACTGCCGTCGAGCAAGCAGTCTGCGCCAGTCATTGCGCAGTCCACCGAGCGGCGCGCGGCCTTGTAGGCGTTGGCATTCAGTGGCGTAAAAGTATCGATACAGTAGTAGCCCGCGCGCAGCGGAACCTCGCGAGGCGGGCGGGCCCGGTTTCGTACCGGGAAGACATAGGGATACACCGACTTGCCTGCAGGAACATTGGCGCAGGCATTGCGCAGAAAGCGTACAAACTCGGGCTTGTGCACTCGCTCGATCACGCTGACGCCGTAGCGGCGCGCCTTGACGGTTTCGAACACCTTGGTCTTGGCAAGCTCGTCGGTTATTACCGGAATACGCACCGGCGCCTCGACGTACCCTCGGTCGTTGACGTGATGTATCGAATGCTGGTCGTTCACGATGAGTGCGATGCGATGCGGTTTCGGCTTTTCGTCCGGCAGCTTTTCGTCCGCACGCGAATAGCGTGGTTCGCGCAGCGCGACCGGATCATCCTTAATCGAGCGCGCGACCATATCGACATACTCCGGCGAGCAGGAGCTGCTGTACTTGCGTTCCAGGATGGCACGAACGATCTTCTTCATGACATCGCGGCGTAACGGTCGGTCTGTCTGGCCGAGGCTGTCATAGACCAGAAAGGGCGGGTCAACGGCGTCATCGGTTAGTGGCGTCTCGTATGCCGTATTGGCCAACGGCCGTGCCCCGAATCGTTCGTAGAATCGCAGGCGTGCGGCGTTTTGTTTGCGAACGGCGGGATCGGGCGACAGCTCTTTTGTGTCAGGCAGGCACTCCATAAAGATGCCGATCACGTCCAGCTGATAGGCTTCCTCTCGTGCACGGGCATACAACGCGCCCCCGATTCCGCCGCCGGTCTCGCCGCGGCCAGCGCAGATATAGTCGAGATAGCAAAAGGCCAGGTCGGGTGCGTGCAAAAGCATCGCGAATCCGCGCACGACAGCGTTCGCGTCTTCGGCGACCAGGAGTATCGAACGAAATCGATACTTCAACGGATTGGCGAGTTGCGCCGGCAACTTGGCAATGTCTCTTTCGCTCAGTCCGTCAAACTGAATACGCAGCATCGCCTGCACCTGGCTCAGGAGCTGGCGGTTGGTCGGCGTCGAAACATCAAATATCTTGTGGATTCGAAACACGTCTCAATTCACCGCGGCGCTTACAATGTGTTCGATCGCAGTTTGCATGGAAACAGACGCTTCGCGGCAGGCTGCAGCGAAGCCGGCTTCGGGCGACAGGCAGGGGTTCGCATTCACTTCGAGCACCCAGGGCACACCATGGGAGTCCAGCCGGATATCGACTCGAGCGTAGCCGCGTATATTGAACGCGGCCCAACACTTTTCAACGACATCGACGATTGCGGCGTGCTCAGCCTGCGGCAGTTCGGCGAAGCAACGTTCAGTCGCGGCATACTCGGGCGCAGCTTCATCCCACTTGGCCGCGTAACCAACGATTTTCGGTTTGTCGCGTGGAAAGTCAATGAAGGTCATTTCGGCGATTGGCAGAATTCTTGGTTTTCGGTCGATTTCCAAAACCGAGACGTTGAATTCGCGCCCATCAATGAACTGCTCGGCAAACCAGTTACCACCGAACTGTGCGCGGCAATGATCGACTCGCGCTCTTGCGGCCGACAGGCTATTGACGACGCAACCATCATCGAGGCCGAGAGACGCATGTTCCCAGACTGATTTGACGATCCAGGTTGCATTCATCGCCGGTTTCGGTTCGCCGGGCTGGAAGGAAATGGGAGTCGGAATGCCATTCTCACGCATCACGTGCTTGGCCAGCAATTTGTGCGAGGACAGGAACATCGCTTCACTGTCTGATCCGGTGAACCGAATGCCGGCAGAGCGCAGGACCGCCGGCACAATGTGCACCAGCGAACCGTCACCGTGCAGCGATTCAACCAGGTTGAACACGCACACCGGATTCTTTTCCTGAATTTCGCTGATGGTCCCGGCGAGGTCGAGGTCTGTTGCCATGCAGCTCGCGGACCAGCCCAGCTCGCGCATGACTCCAGCGACATACTTCGCTTGCTCGAGCGTGTCGACTTCATCTGCCCGCGCGTTGTCGCCAATCGATTCGTGCAGGACCAGCACCGATTGTTGGAATCTTGACATCAGGCCGCTACAGATTCAGCTTTGGCTACTCGTCCGATTCGTTGCATCGCCGACGACATGATTCTGCCGATCAGCACATTGTAGGAGACACCTTTTTTGGCGGCCATAATGGGCAAGTCAGAATGCTTCGGGTGAATGCCGGCCAGCGGATTGACTTCGATGAACTGCGGCTGGCCGTATTCGTCGAGACGAATGTCGATACGACCTGCATCGCGGCAACCAAGCGCTCGCCAGCTTTGTACAGCCAGTGATTCAACCTCCTGACGAAGGTGCCCGGGGCCAAGCAACTGGTACTGAACCAGTTGTTCACATTCTTCCTTGTTGCGGTAGGAATAAACCTCGGCGTCCGCGTTTTCAAGCAGGACAATTTCCATTGTTGCCAATGCACGCGCCTTGCGCCCGGTGCCAATAATACCGACGGTAAATTCACGACCCGGGAGAAAGCGTTCAACCAGTACGGGCTGGCCTTTGTGATCGCCAAGCAGTTTGCGGCAGACTTTTCGTAACTCGGCAAGGCTGTTGATTTTCGATTGCGCACTGACGCCCTTGCCGGTTCCTTCGGCGATCGGCTTGGCGAACAGGGGCAACGGTAATGTGATGTTTGCGATATCGCTGAGGTCATGAACGACCGCGTAGTCGGGCGTTGCAACGCCCGCGGAGCGAACGACGTCCTTGGTCATGCCTTTGTGAAGCGTCAGTGCACAGACCAGCGCGTCAGAGAAGACATGCGGGATCTGGTATGCATCCAGCAACGCCGGCACCTGTGCTTCACGCCCTATGCCGTGGAGCCCTTCACAAATATTGAACACGATGTCCCAGGTATCACCTTTGACCAGGCGTGCCGCCAATGCCTTGACGTTACCGATCCTGTCGACTTTGTAACCGAGCTTGGTCAGTGTCGCATCGATGCTCTCGATGGTGTCGGCACGGTCAAACTCGGCCGTATCGATTTCGCTGTATCCCTCCGCAAGGTAGTCATCGCGCAGGTCGTAAGTCAGGCCGACTGAAATTTCACCATTTTTCATGTTCAGGATTCCGTAGTTCGTGACAGGCGCTGCCCCGAGTCGGGGTAGCGATAGGTGCCGCCGTCATAGCTTTGCAACAGCAGGTCGTCGCCGTCGTAGCCGCTGACATAGTCAGGTGAAATCGGAATTTTTCCACCGCCGTTGGGCGCGTCGACGACAAAGGTCGGTACGGCATAGCCGGTAGTGTGGCCACGGAGCCCGCGAATGAGTTCGACGCCTTTCGACACGGGCGTACGGAAATGCGCAGATCCGGAGATCGGGTCGCACTGGTAGAGGTAATAGGGCTTGACGCGATTCCTGAGCAAGCCGTGCATCAGCGTCTTCAGCGTATCAATATCGTCGTTGACGTCCTTCAGCAGTACGGTCTGGCTGCCCAGCGGGATTCCCGCATCGGCCAGTCGGCTGCAAGCCTCGGCCACTTCGGGTGTCAGCTCGTCCGGGTGCGTGAAATGCAGGCTCATCCACAATGGATGGCAACGCTTCAGGATGCGTGTCAGCTCGGGCGTTATCCGCATGGGCTGAACGACCGGCTGCTTGCTGCCAATACGAATAAATTCAACGTGACGAATCTTCTGCAGGCGTTTCAAAATGTATTCAAGCCGGTCATCGTCAAGGCTCAGCGGATCGCCGCCTGAGATGAGTACGTCGCGAACGGCTTTGGTTCGCTCAATGTAGTCGAGCGCCTGTTCGATATCGCCTTTCCTGACGCTGCGCTCGCCTGCGGCACCGACCATGCGCGCGCGGGTGCAGTAGCGGCAATAGACCGAGCAAAAATTGGTAACCAGCAACAGGACACGGTCAGGGTAACGGTGCACGAGACCCGGCACCGGGCTGTGCGTATCTTCACCCAGCGGGTCTTCGTTCTCACCCCGCGAGGTCAGGTACTCACCAAGTACCGGCACGATAGTGCGACGCAAACCCTGCGAGGCGTTCTTTTGATCAAGCAAGCTCGCGTAGTACGGCGTAATGCCCACCGGCAACGCGCCTGTGTGGCGTTTAATCGCCTCGGATTCTTCGTCGGAAAGTTCGATCATCCTGGCCAGGTCGGCCAGCGTGCGCACGCGGTTGCGGTTCTGCCAGCGCCAGTCGTTCCAGTTGTCGCGAGTGGCATCCGGGTAAAACTCCGCAAGAAAAGCAGCGGAACGTTCGGACAACCGGAATTTCGGCGCCGTGCGTCGCAAGATGGCGCCGCTCGTCTGGTCAACAGACGACACATGAACACCATTACTCTTGTGGAAATTAGATCGGGATTGGTCCGATGGACCGGGAGGTTCTTCCGCGGCAACAGTGGCGGTTTTCATCAAACGTCCTACAGTGCAGTTGGGCGACCTGCGAGTGAAAACCGGCCCGGCCCTTCGGGTCGTGGCGGGACTGCCCGCCTCATAAGCGCGGTACTATAATCACAGCCGGATGTTTGTCAATCGATCTTTTTGGGAATGTGATCGAGTCGAAAATTGGCCGGTATTGTCCGGTAGTATGGGCCTCAAAGTCACCGAGGAATCCAGATGAAACTCAAGCTCGCCATCCTGGCCTTTGCAGCCATACTGAGCGCCGGGTGCGGGGCCGAAAAGCCATCCAGTGCAGGTCAACCAGCACCGCTGGAACAGTTCGATGCGGCGGTGCAGGAAATGACGATTGCTTTCTTCGCCCACGTGCCCGAGGCAGCGACCCAGGTTGGATTGCCCGAGAGCCTTGTGCCCGGTACCTCGCGGCGCATGATGGATCGTTCTGTTGAAGACGAAGCGGCGCGTACCGAGGCGCTGGAAGCTGCGCTCCAAAAGCTGCAAGCCATCGACGTCACGGCGCTCGATCCGGACCGGCAACGCACGCACGCAATGTTGACAATGCTGTTCGATGGCATGTTGTCACCGTCGCGGGTCGTCGACTATGGCACAACAGCCGGTGCGTGGACGGTGTGGTACATGCCGTTCGTCATTAATCAAAACTCAGGACCGACGGTCGATATCCCAAACTTCCTGAACTCGCAGCAGCCGGTTACCAATGCGGCCGATGCCGAGGTTTACCTGGAACGACTGGCAAGCGTTCGTGCGGCGCTTGATGGTTCGCTTGACAGTTATCGTCACGGAGTCGCACAGGGTGCGATTCCGCCGGATTTCATCGTCGATAAATCGCTTGCCGTGGTGCAGGCATTCGTCGCGCCGGCAGCCGATCAGAACCCGGTGTACTTGACGTTCGATGCAAAGCTACAAGAAGCGGGAGTTGAGAACGCAAGTGATTACAGCGATCGGGCATTGCAGATTTTGAGCAACGAGGTTATTCCAGCGTACCAGCGGATCGCCGACTACCTGGGCGAAATCAAGTCATCGGCACCGCATGATGCGGGTATTTGGCGGCTGCCAAACGGTGAGGCCCTGTACGCCGCGATGATCCGGCACATGACCGATTCGAATCTGACCGCCGAGGAGGTTCACCGCACCGGGCTCGCGGAAGTGCAGCGCATTACCACGGAGATGGACGCGATTCTTCGATCCGAAGGTTATAACGAAGGCTCAGTTGGTGAACGCATGCAGGCCTTGAACGTAGAGCCGCGCTTTATCTACAGCAACGACGCGGCAGGACGCGACAAACTGCTGGGCGACGTTCGTGCCTACGTGAACGACATGTATACACGCCTGCCGACGCTGTTCCGCGACCTGCCGGAACATCGGGTCGAAGTGCAGGCGGTTCCCGAGTTCAGCCAGGATTCGGCGCCGATGGGTTATTACAACAACCCCGCGCCTGATGGCTCACGCCCCGGTTACTACTTTATTAACCTCAGGGACACGGCGCTGCACCCAAGCTGGACGCTGCGCACGCTGAGTTACCACGAGGCGGTTCCCGGCCATCACCTTGACGGTGCATCGGCAATGGAACGCGAAACGCCGCCGATTGAAAAAGCCCTGGCGTCAAATACCAGCGGCGAGGGCTGGGCGCTTTACGCGGAACAACTGGCAGCGGAGATCGGTGTCTACGACGCCGATCCGTTCGGCAACCTGGGACGATTGCAGGCTGAGCTTCATCGCGCCGTTCGCCTGGTTACCGACACCGGGATGCACGCGAAAAAGTGGAGTCGCGAGCAGGCGATCGATTACATGGTGGCAACCGAAGGCCTCGATAGGGCGACATCAACCTCCGAAATTGAACGCTACGTTGTCTGGCCGGCACAGGCACTTGGCTACAAACTGGGGCAGCTGAGAATCCTGGCCCTGCGGGAAGAAGCGAAGGAAGCGCTGGGCGACGCGTTCGATATCCGCGATTTTAATCAGCAAGTACTCAACGTCGCGTCCGCGCCGATGCCGTTTATTGAGATCACGGTACGGAAATGGATAGCGTCAATAGCAAAGGAATCCTCCTGATTTTGCAGGCAAAGTCCGACTAATTATTTAGTATTATCAGCGAGTTAAGTGTATACTGTATATAACAACAGTATAGCAAAGACAGCCGGAGGGAACCGTGTCTAACGCACTCGCATTTGTCGAACAAACAGCCATATCTGCCCAGTCCGACGCCGAGCGCCTCGGCGGTGAAATCACTGAACTCTGCGGTTATCTTTACGCCGCCGAAGCTCGACTGCTGACACTCATTCGCGAATTTGACGAGAAGTGCTACTGGGAAACGCTCGGTCTGTGTTCCTGCGCGCATTGGCTGAACCTGAAGTGCGGCATCGGTATGAACGCGGCTCGTGAGAAAGTTCGAGTTGCCCACGCGCTCGCCCAATTGCCAAAAATTTCGACCGGATTTTCTCGCGGCGAGTTGAGTTACTCGAAAGTTCGAGCGATGACTCGCATTGCGAATACCGACAATGAGGACTACCTGCTTTCGATTGCTCGCCATGGTACGGCGCACCATGTGGAAAAGCTCGTGGCTAAATTCAGGACGGCTTCGCGGTTGCAGGATACTAAGTTGGCCGATGACCAGTATTGCAATCGTGAGGTGACGCATTACTACGATCATGACGGGTGCCTGGTGATCAAGGCTCGACTACCTGCCGAACAGGGTGCTCTTATCGTCAAAGCATTGGAAATGGCGATCGATGCGGAGGCGAGTCAGGGCGACGGTGCAGATGAAGCGACGTCGAACGACCTGGAACCGATAGGCACCCGCCGCGCTGATGCACTGGCACAGATCGCGGAAACCTACATGAACAATAGTGAAGCGTCAGGCTCGACGGCCGACCGCTACCAGGTCGTCGTGCACGTAAATGCAGGAAATTCAGACATCGAAGATGGGCCGCACGTTACCGCGGAAACGTCGCGACGGATCAGTTGTGATAGCACGGTCGTGGCTATTCGTGAGGATGACAACGGCGAGCCGCTTTCAATCGGGCGCCGGTCACGCGCAATTCCGCCGCCTATGCGCCGTGCACTACGAATACGCGACGGTGGCTGTCGTTTTCCTGGCTGTACCCATACGCGATTCGTCGATGGACATCACATCAAGCACTGGGCCGACGGTGGTGAAACGAGCCTTAGTAACCTGATTCTGCTCTGCAGACACCATCACCACCTGGTTCACGAGGGTGGTTACGATTGCTGCAAGTCAGTAAAAGGTGAAGTCTATTTCTCGAATCCGACCAAGCAGCGTCTGCACTATCAGTCAGGACTTTCTACCGTAGCAAGCGACAAAGATCTCGACGATTGGTTTGATAGAGCCTTCTTCGGCATGCATATTGATACCGAAACTTGTGTATCCAAATGGAATGCAGGTGAGAAGATTGATTGGCAGATGGCGGTTTCGGCTTTGTTTTGATGTAGTCTGGAACAGACCGAGCCTTATCGGGTGCGAAAATGAAAATCGGAGTCTTGCTTGTTATCGCAGTAGTTTTTGTCGGGCAACTTGATGCTGCGTTGGGATCTGAACCGACAGACTCGCAGCAATTGAAAGTTTTATTTGATGCGGATCAGGCTATACGTTCCGACGAAAACCGCAATGCCGGGAAAACACCCACGCTCCAGGAAGAGAGAGACAGGCGGTTCGCAGTGCTTCGCGCAGTTTCAGAAGGGAATCTGCATACCGCAAACGATTTTTTTCATGCGGGCATGATTCTACATCACACGAGTTCAATTCGCCGTGTCGATGGAACTCTGGAAAGCATGGGAACCGAAAGCCACCTTTTGGCATTTTTTCTGTTCCGACAAGCTCGGGATTTGGGTCATAAGTCCGCTCAGGCGTTGATGGGGGCTGCGTATAACTACTATCTTCGGGCATGTGGCGAAGATGCTTCCAAATATGGCTACAAATTCAACGGTCAGGAAATTGTCTGGCGTCCGAATGTCGTCGGAGAGGATGCGGAAATGTTGAAGTGCGGCTTTGATCCTCGACCCTATGTTAGGTAACCATTCCTCGATTCGGAATTTCTTGATGGCAATTGCTTTTCCGGCCGTGATCTGCGGTTGCGCTACTTCCGAGATTCAATCGAGAGCAGTATTCTTGGTTGTGATTTCCTGCAGAATCTCGTTGTTACAGACGTGAATCAAGACCCAACGACTTGGGATACCAACGCGGGAATCACAGATTAAGGCCGTAGTTTTGCCGCTGACGTGGGGGGCATCAGAAGGATAATGCGAAGTCGAACTACGGAGAATGCTCAACCAGGATAAGTTCGTCTGTCGCGAAACCCAGCTGTTTCGCTTTTTGAATGAGCTCTTCCAGTATTGCAGCGTCCATTTGCGGCGTTCGGCTGAGTATCCAGAGGTAGCTACGATCGGGCCCCGCGACCAGGCTGAACTGATAGTCGACCTTGTCCAGCTCGATGATGTTGTAGCCGCCGTAGAACGGTCCGAAAAAAGAAACCTTCAACTGGCCGATGTCGCTGTCGCCCGTGAAATACGCCTTGCCGACGGCCTCATTCCATTCGCCGGCTGACGCCTCGTAGCCGCGATTGACGACGCGAATGCCGCCGTCGTCGCGCAGCGTGTATTCGGCCGTTACCTGCGACAGCCCGCGCTCGAAGCTGTGGTCGAGGCGGGCTATTTCGTACCAGGTGCCGAGGTAGCGCTGCAGTTCAAAGCCAGTCACAGTCTCAACGCCATCGGGCACGCCGGCGCAGCCGGGCAGGATTGTCAGCAGCACGGGGCCTGCCAGTAGCGCTCTCAGTTTCGTCAAAGCGTTCATCTAATGTGTCTCCGGCTTGTTCAGGTAGGCGAGGCTCGTGTCGTTCATCGGCGTTAGAGTGCCACCGGCAAGCTGTTCGAGTGCCTCCGGGTCGGCGATGTTGTTTTCTGCAAGCATGGCTAACTGATCACGGGTAACGGGAAAGGACGGTAGCCAATCGAATAGCAATGCCGCGAGTTTCATCACGCCGATCGGCATGGGGACGATCCATTTTCGACGATCAACGGCCGCCGCAATACGTTTGATCATCTCGGACCAGGAGAGAATCTCAGGCCCGCCAATCCGGTAGGTTTGACCGATGCTCGATGGCGATTCGAATACGGTGCACAGCGCTTTCGTGACATCGCCGATATAGGCCGGTGACATCAGGACCTGGCCGCGTCCCGGTGTAAGGCCCGAGAAGAAGCCGACTGCCGGCAATGGCTGCGCAACCATGTCGCGATAAAGCTGTGTTGCGAACTCGATTTTTCCGTCAGGGTCGCCAAATATCACCGATGGCCTGAAAATCGTCACGTCCAGATCGCTGTTCATAAGGTGTTGCTCGGCGCGCAATTTGGTTTCCTGGTATTTCGTCCCCGGTTGTTTCACGCCATTTGCGCTGATTAGTATGAAACGCCTGGCGCCGTGCCGGCTTGCGCCAGCGGCGACCCGTACAACACCCTGGTATTGCGTATTCTCGTAGGTGATACCTCGCTTGGGGAACTCCCGGAGGAGCCCGACACTGTAAAGAACAGCGTCACAATCTTTCAGAACCGAGTCCAGCGCTGTTTCGTCGCCGAGGTCTCCCGTGATCCTGCGCCAAATTTCGACATCCGGGACCTTGTGCTCGCTTCCGGAGCGAACAAGCATCGAAACCTGGTGACCCGCGGCTACCAGGGACCTCACCGCGTGGCTGCCGACAAAACCCGTTCCGCCAAAAACTGCAATTTTCATGATTTTGATTCCAGTCAATCCGGTATGCAGGCTACCAGCAGAATGAATGCAACAGAAAAGACAAATAAGAGTTGTTACAATTCCTTACATCTATTGTTTACCTCCAGCCTAAGGAATTTTGAATGAGAGTTGACGCCATTGCGATCGGCAATAATCCACCTGAGGACGTTAACGTCATCATCGAGGTTCCACTGGGCGGGCAGCCCATCAAGTACGAACTGGACAAAGAGGCGGGTACGCTGGTTGTCGACCGCTTCCTGTATACGCCGATGTCGTACCCGGGCAACTACGGCTTTGTGCCGCATACGCTATCCGAAGACGGCGACCCGATTGATGTCCTGGTCGTGAATACGCGCGAACTTGTGCCGGGCTGCGTCATTAACGTCCGTCCGGTCGGCGTCCTGATCATGGAAGACAATGCCGGGCAGGATGAAAAGGTCATCGCCGTTCCCGCGCATCAACTGACAAAGCGCTACGATCACGTTATCGAACACACCGATTTGCCAGACATCACGATGCAGCAGGTCGAGCACTTTTTCGAGCACTATAAGGACCTCGAACCGGGCAAGTGGGTTCGTATCGGCGACTGGTACGGGTCCGAAAAGGCGCGTGAACTGATCCAGGAGGCGATCGAGCGGGCACGTCGTGCCACGCAGCGGGAATCGAAGAACGCTTCCTGACGTTGCTTGATGTTTGAGGCTTCCTGTCGGCCGGCCCTGTATTGATATGCAGGACGCTGGCACAATGTCGAATCCATGTGAAACCCAGAGGCCACAATGCCTGGACTGTATTTCGAGGAATTCATCGTCGGTCAGATCTTCGAGCATCCCATTCGGCGAACGATCACTGAGACGGACAATGTGCTGATAACGACCATGACGCACAACCCGGCGGCGCTGCACCTTGATGCCGAGTACATGAAAAAAACCGAGTTCGGCAAGCCGCTCGTCAATAGCTGCCTGACCTTGAGTTTCATGGTCGGCATTTCAGTCAACGATACGACACACGGCACGACGGTTGCCAATCTCGGCTGGGACGAAGTGCGCTTTCCAAAGCCACTCTTCTGCGGGGACACAATCAACGTTCAAACTGAAGTGCTGGAACTGCGCGAAAGCAAGTCCCGGCCGGACAATGGCATTGTCATTTTCAGGCATCGGGCCTTCAATCAAAACAAGGACCTGGTTGGTGAATGCAAGCGATCAGCCCTAATGTTGCGTCGGCCGGAATGATTCGCAGTTTCTTATTTGTACCGGCCGACAGCGAGCGAAAGTTGGCCAAAGCGGGCGATTGCGGCGCGGATGCCCTGATTCTCGATCTCGAGGATTCTGTCCGGGCCGAAGCGCGACCGGATGCCCGTCGCATGGCACGCGAATACCTGCTGGGCAAAGAGAATGCCTGGGTACGGATCAATCCTATTGACGGTGACGACGCCATTGCCGATCTTGAAGGTGTCATGCCATCGGCGCCAGCGGGCATCGTCCTGCCAAAACCGCGAAGCGCGGCGGCGGCGGTGGAACTTGCCGCACGACTGAGCGAGCTGGAAAGTCGTCATCAGATCGAACCCGGTCGAACGCAGATTATTTCTTTGTGCACCGAGCGGCCTGAAGCACTGTTCACGCTCAACTCTTATGTCGCCTCGACTGAGCGCCTTCTGGGCCTGTCCTGGGGCGCGGAAGACCTGAGTGCGGCACTGGGTGCCGCAGCGAACCGGGATGACGAAGGCAACTGGTTGCCAACTTACGAGATGGCTCGCTCGATGTGCCTGCTCGCTGCGTCAGCAGCAGAAGTGGTCGCGATCGATACGGTTTTCACTGACTTCAAGAACACAGAGGGTCTGCGCCACTACGCGACAAAGGCCCGGCGGGATGGATTTTCCGGCATGTTGGCCATTCATCCTGCGCAGGTAGACATCATCAATGCAGCTTTTACGCCGACGCAGGCGGAACTTGAACATGCTGAACGAATTGTTGAGTTGTTCGCAGCCAATCCGGACGCCGGAACCATCGGTATGGACGGCAAGATGATCGACAGACCACATCTCGTACAGGCCAAGCGCCTGCTGAATGTTGCACGACAAGTAAAATCCAGGGGGCAGTAATACAATGGAATCGCACATCTATCCGGTACCCGTCGCCGCCGAAAAGCGGGCGCTGATCAAAGCGACTGACTATGCAGAAATGTATGCGAGGTCGATAGACGATAACGAAGGCTTCTGGGCCGAGCAGGCAAAACGTATCGACTGGATCAAGCCGTTCAGTGTGGTCAAGGATGTGAGTTTCGCGAAAGACGATTTGCATATTCGCTGGTATGAAGATGGCACCTTGAACGCATGCTTCAATTGCGTTGATCGGCACCTCGAGTCAAAGGCCGATGATGTTGCGATTATCTGGGAGGGCGACGACCCTGAGCGCGACCTCACGATAACTTATGCGGACCTGCACCGGCGCGTTTGCAAGTTTGCCAATGCGCTGAAAGCGCTGGGTGCAAAGAAGGGCGACCGTATTACCATCTACATGCCAATGATTCCGGAAGCGGCGGTCGCAATGCTCGCATGTGCTCGCATCGGTGCCATTCACTCGGTCGTCTTCGGCGGATTCTCCCCCGATGCACTGGCAGGACGCATCCACGACTGTGAGTCGAATATCGTCATCACTGCCGATGAGGGCGTTCGCGGCGGCAAAGGCATTCCGTTGAAGGCCAATGTCGACGCCGCGGCGGTACAGGAGGAGGTGACGACTTTGGAGAAAGTCCTCGTTGTCAAAAACACCGGCAAGGACGTCAGTTGGGTCGAAGGACGTGACGTCTGGCTGCACGATATCGAAGAGCAGGTGGATGCAGATTGTCCTTGCGAGGAAATGAGTGCTGAAGATCCGCTGTTCATTCTTTATACCTCAGGATCGACGGGCAAGCCGAAGGGCGTGCTGCATACAACGGGCGGCTACCTGGTGTACGCAGCGATGACGCACGAGTACGTGTTTGACTACCACCCTGGCGACGTTTACTGGTGCACGGCCGATGTCGGTTGGGTGACGGGCCACAGTTATATTGTCTACGGTCCGCTTGCCAATGGTGCGATCACGTTGATGTTTGAAGGTGTGCCGAACTACCCAACGTCGTCGCGATTCTGGGAGGTTTGTGACAAGCACCAGGTCAATATCTGCTATACAGCACCGACTGCGATTCGCGCGCTGATGCGGGATGGCGACGGCCCGGTGAAAAAAACGTCGCGCAAGAGTTTGCGGTTGCTGGGCTCCGTCGGTGAGCCGATTAACCCGGAAGCCTGGGAATGGTACTACCACGTCGTCGGAGAAGAGCGCTGCCCGATCGTCGACACGTGGTGGCAAACCGAAACAGGTGGCATCCTGATCAGCCCGCTACCGGGTGCCATTGCATTGAAGCCCGGATCGGCAACAAAGCCCCTGTTTGGCATCATGCCGGCAATCGTGGACGGTGAAGGCAGGGAACTGGACGGCGCGACCGAAGGCAACCTGATTATTCGTGACAGCTGGCCCGGCCAGATGCGCACCGTTTATGGTGATCATGATCGCTTCGTCGAGACGTATTTCTCAACCTTCGAAGGCAGTTATTTCACGGGCGACGGCGTGCGCCGGGACGAAGACGGCTATTACTGGATCACCGGACGCGTTGACGATGTACTGAACGTTTCCGGGCATCGCATGGGTACTGCCGAAGTGGAAAGTGCCCTGGTGGCCCACCATGACGTCGCCGAGGCCGCCGTCGTCGGCTATCCGCACGACATCAAGGGGCAGGGCATCTACGCTTATGTCACGCTGATGACAGGTGTAGCTCCGAGCGAAGAGTTAAGGAAGGAATTGGAACAGTGGGTGCGCAAGGAAATCGGCCCGATCGCAAAACCCGACCTGATTCAATGGGCGCCCGGACTGCCAAAGACGCGCTCCGGAAAAATCATGCGGAGAATCCTGCGCAAGGTCGCCGCCGATGATTTTAGCAATCTCGGCGACACGTCAACGCTTGCTGACCCGGGTGTCGTTGAGGATTTGATTCAAAATCGCCAGAACAAAGCCGGCTAGATTGGCATCAGGCTTTCAGCTGGTCCTTTGATACCTCGCGCGACAACGAATCTTCCAGCTCGTCGATAAAGCTGCGATCGATTTCGTTTGCGCCGGTTTCGGCCAGTGAGTCGACGGCGTCCTCGTTCTCAAACTGGGACTCGCGAGGAAGTTGTGACGCATCGAGCTTTTGCGTGGTCATCAAATCGGGATCGTCCACCGGCTTTGCGGCAATTTCCGAGTTTGCCGCCGCCAGGCCACCCTGGCGATCGTGTCGCTGATATTCAGCGACCTGTCGCTCGTAGGCCTTGACGAATTCTTCGCCGAACATCTGCGGGAAGCGGCCACCGCCTTTCTCGGTGATGATCGGGTATAAATCCTTGTAAAGCTCCCAATACTTGGATTTGTTCATGAAGCTCAACAGCCCGCCGCCGAGCGTACGATCAAATCCTTCCTGCAGCTCGTCCGGTTCGAAGCGATCGGCAAACTCGAGGAACGCGCTGTTCATTGCATCGAGAAACGCATTCTGGTGATTGAGCAGGTCGCGGCAAACTTCGCGAATCGAATCTTTGGCACCGAGGTAGTCGCCTTCGCCACCCACCAGTAATTGCTTGATCAGATCATTGGTGTTCTCGGAAAACTTCATTGGGTTGTTGTGACGTGGCAGGACCGTGGTCTGGTCGAGACGGAACGCATTTTTGAGATTGGCACGACTGGCAAGCAAAGCTGTTGCGCCTTTGACAAATTCTCGCAGCACCTGGCCAGCTGTCATCATCATTTCCGGGCGATTAACCGACGGGTGTAGTTCCACTCGGCTGACACCAAGCCCGTCGAGGAACGAGTCAAACAGATCCTCGGCCGACACTTCAAGCGCTGGGGATTTGTCGGCTACTGCTTTTTTTGTCTTTGCCGGGGGTTTGGCAACAGGCTTCGGCTCCGGCACCGATTTCTTCGGGCCGCTGCCAAACAATACCGATTGAAACTCTTCATCACCGGTAATCTCTTCTTCATCCAGTAGTTTCATGCCGGTGCGCAAGGAAACCTCGTCAACCAGTTGCTGACTATGATCCGGTGCATTCTGAATATCGTCGTTCAGCGGCATGACCAGGCTCTCGCCGGAATCAACTGACACGCGAATCTTGAAGTCACCCATGCGCAGCGTGTCGCCGTCGAACAGTCGGCGCGGATTGCCTTTGCCGATCGGCTCCATCTCATTGTTGACGTAGACACCATTGCTGCTGGTGTCGATCAGGTAGTAGATGCCACCTTTGTAGTCGATCGCTGCGTGGCGTCCGGAGATATAGCGATCAGGGTCCGGCAGGATCCAGTCATTCTGCAACGAGCGGCCAATAGTGCCGCCATTGTCGAAGAATTCGCGGACGGCGTCGTCGCCGACAATATCTGCGTGATCGCTTATTATTCTGAGCTCGAGCGGCATGAAGTATTCCGGTCTGGTTAGTGGTCAAATAGTGCAACGAAACAATGAGATAGGATGCCGAATAGTTCACATAACGGGGGCTGCAGCGACTTGTATTATGTGAAAAATGTCCCATATGCGGCGCTGCCGGCGGAATGCGGCGAAATCGCGCCCTTTCGGGTCGTTTTGGTTACACTACGCGGCCTCGAAAGGCAGCCAAACGATGAGTCAGAAACCACTTTACAAAGTCATATTCATGAGCCGGGGACAGGTCTATGAGATCTATGCCCGCGGTGTCGGTCACGGTGACATGTTCGGCTTTGTCGAAGTCGAAGAGCTCGTCTTCGGCGAACGCACGACCCTGGTCGTCGATCCGTCCGAAGAAAAGATTAAAAGTGAATTTGAGAACGTCAAACGCACCTATCTGCCGATGCACGCAATCATCCGTATCGATGAAGTTGACAAGCAGGGCATCAGCAAGATCAGCAAGCTCGAAGGCGGTAACGTGACCCAGTTTCCTGTGCCGGTGTATACGCCGGGTGACAAGGGCTAGGGTCTGTTAATGGACCTTGGTATAGTCCCGGTTTCGTCCCGACCTCCCGCACACTATGCTTGAACTGCCCGGTCAGCCGGCTCTCTCCAATTTTCGAATCGCCAAACTGACGCGGGCATTGAAGCGCCTCGACGAACGCGTCGATTCTCTGCACGCGCAGTTCGTCTATTTTGTCGCTACGAATACGGATCTGTCGCGTGAGGAACGCTCACGCCTCGATGCGCTACTGTTGACCGGCGACAAGGCATCGCGGCCGAAGAAAGGCGCTCACAAATTCATCGTCGTGCCGCGCCCCGGCACGATTTCGCCATGGTCGTCAAAGGCTACCGACATTGCCAGGGCTTGCGACCTTGACGCTGTTGATCGCATCGAACGCGGCATCGTTTACTCGGTCAAGTTTCGAAAGACGGTTAGTCCCGATGAGGCAGCAGCGATAGCGCCGGCATTATTTGATCGCATGACCGACGCTGTGTTTACAAGCAGCGAGGACGCCGAACGCCTGTTCGGTGTCCACGAACCGGCACCGCTGGTCATTATTCCGTTAAAAGCCGAAGGCCGCGAGGCACTGGTGGCTGCGAATATTTCACTTGGACTGGCCTTGAGTGACGGCGAAATCGATTACCTCGTTCAAAGCTACTCGGAACTGAATCGCGATCCTACAGACGCCGAACTGATGATGTTCGCGCAGGCGAATTCTGAACACTGTCGACACAAGATTTTCAATGCAAGCTGGATCATCGATGGTGAGCTGCAGGACAAGCGCCTGTTCGGCATGATCAAGTCGACCACGGAGAAAACGCCGACCGGCGTCATATCCGCGTATTCCGACAACGCCGCCGTCATTGAGGGCTGGGATGGCGCGCGCCTGATGCCGGCGCCAACGACTCGCGAGTTTGCTTACGTCGATGAGCCGATTCATATCCTGATGAAAGTGGAAACGCACAATCATCCTACCGCTATCTCGCCGTTTCCCGGCGCGGCGACCGGCGCCGGCGGCGAGATTCGCGATGAGGGTGCGACGGGACTTGGCGCCAAGCCAAAAGCCGGGCTGGCGGGATTCACGGTTTCGCATTTGCGGATTCCGGATTTCGCGCAGCCCTGGGAAGACGACTTCCCGCACCCTGAACGCCTGGCAACGCCGCTGCAGATTATGATCGAAGGGCCCATTGGCGGCGCGGCATTCAACAATGAATTTGGCCGTCCAAATCTCGCCGGCTACTTTAGAACTTTCGAATCGCACTTGCCGGGATTGCCTGAAAACGAGATCCGCGGCTATCACAAGCCCATCATGATTGCTGGTGGCGTCGGCAATGTGCGTGCCGAGCACGCCAACAAGATCGATGTGCCGGTCGGCGCGAAAGTTGTTGTCATTGGCGGCCCGGCGATGTTGATTGGCCTCGGCGGCGGCGCGGCCTCGTCATTGGCCAGCGGCACATCCAGTGAAGATCTTGAATTCGCGTCAGTGCAACGCGGCAATCCTGAAATCGAACGCCGCGCCCAGGAAGTTATCGATCGTTGCTGGGCGATGGGGAAAGACAATCCCATTCTGCTTATTCATGACGTCGGCGCAGGCGGGCTGTCCAACGCAGTTCCGGAAGCCGTGGATCACAGCAAGCACGGCGCCGTCATCGAATTGCGCGACGTGGCCAATGCGGAGCCCGGTATGTCGCCGATGGGCATCTGGTGCAATGAAGCCCAGGAACGCTACATTCTGTTGATTGGCGATGACCGGATTGACGAATTTTCGGCGTTGTGTGAACGCGAACGATGTCCGGCCTCTATCATCGGTACGCTGACGGACGATGGCAACCTGGTCGTCAATGACAGGACGTTTGGCAATCGCGTCGTCGACATGCCGATGCAAATGCTGCTTGGCAACCCGCCGAAGATGGAACGCGACGTGCAGCATCAACGTCTGCCGGACGATGAGCTGAATCTCGACGGGATCGAATTCGAAGAAGCGGCAATGCGTGTTCTTCGTTTCCCGGCCGTTGCCGACAAGTCCTTTCTGATTCATATCGGTGATCGTACGGTTGGCGGATTGACCGCTCGCGACCAGATGGTCGGTCCGTGGCAGATTCCGGTGAGCGATGTTGCCATTACCGCATCGAGTTTTAACAGTCGGACCGGCGAGGCCATGGCGATGGGCGAACGAACGCCACTTGCCACGACCAATGCGCCGGCATCCGGTCGCATGGCCGTCGCGGAGGCAATTACCAATATCGCCGCGGCGCCGATTGACGAACTCGGCAAGGTTCGATTGTCGGCCAACTGGATGGCGGCGGCGGGACACCCCGGTGAAGATGCGAATCTTTATGACACCGTCAAAGCGGTCGGTGACGAACTGTGTCGGGAGATCGGGGTCGCGATTCCGGTGGGTAAGGACTCGATGTCGATGCGAACGCGCTGGGCAGACGAATCCGGGGAATACCAGGTCGTCGCGCCGGTGTCACTGATCGTTTCGGCTTT
This sequence comes from uncultured bacterium, assembly GCA_963976365.1. Taxonomy (GTDB): domain Bacteria; phylum Pseudomonadota; class Gammaproteobacteria; order Steroidobacterales; family Woeseiaceae; genus UBA1847. The sequence continues at coordinate 41,527 of CAXBKH010000014.1, forward strand.
TGCGCCGGTAACCGACATTACAAAGCACCTGACGCCACAGCTTAGAAAAACGGATGAGTCGAGCTACCTTTTGTTGTTTGACCTGGGCAAAGGCGCCAATCGCATGGGTGGCTCCTGCCTGATGCAGGCCTACCAACGAACCGGCGGACGGACGCCGGATATCGACGATGCATCACTCCTGACTGGATTTTTTTCGGCAGTCCAGGAAATGAACAGTCGCGACATGCTGCTCGCTTATCACGACCGTAGTGACGGTGGCCTGTTCGCGACCGTTGCCGAAATGATGTTTGCCAGTCGGCTTGGCGTCAATTTGTCGCTCACCGGGTCGCGTATCGACGTATTGCGACAACTCTTCAATGAAGAGGCGGGCGCCGTCGTGCAGGTTGAGAAGAACAAGCTGACGCAAGTGCAAATGGTTTTGGACAGGTTTGGCGTTGCAGCGGCTGCTATTGGCCGCGTTGACGGCTCGGACCAGCTCATCGTGCAAAACGATGACAACGTATTGCTGAAACTGGACCGGACCGCGATGCAACGCGAATGGTCGGAGATGAGCTATCGGATTCAGTCGTTGCGCGACAACCCGTCGACGGCGAAACAGGAATTCGATCGAATCCTTGATCGCAAGGACCCCGGTCTGAGCGCGCGACTGACGTTCGATCCGAACGACGCCATGGTTCGCGCGCGGCCCGTCGGAACGCCGCCACGGGTCGCAATTCTCCGGGAGCAGGGTGTCAACAGCCAGTATGAAATGGCTGCCGCGTTCATGCGTGCCGGTTTTGCGGCAGTTGACGTGCACATGAGTGACTTGTTGAGCGGTGATGAGGTGCTCGACAATTATCAGGGCGCGGTTGCCTGCGGCGGGTTCTCGTTCGGCGATGTGCTCGGCGCCGGCGGTGGCTGGGCGAAGTCTATTCTTTACCACAGCCGGACACGTGACCAGTTCGCGGCCTTTTTCGAGCGAAAGGATACCTTTGCGCTCGGTGTCTGCAATGGCTGCCAGATGATGTCTCACTTGCGCGAGTTGATTCCCGGTGCGGCACACTGGCCACAATTCCTGCGCAATACGTCGGAGCAATTCGAAGCACGGCTGAGCCTCGTGGAGGTGGTGGAGAGTCCGTCGCTGTTCCTGGCCGGCATGGCGGGTTCAAGAATGCCGATCGCAACCTCGCACGGAGAGGGCAGGGCCGTATTTGCTGATGACACTGCGCGCTACACGTCGTCATACACGGTTGCCATGCGTTACATCGATAACTACGGGCAGGTTGCCGACGAATACCCGGCGAATCCCAATGGATCGGTCGATGGAATCTGTGGTCTCAGCAACGACGACGGCCGTGTCACCATCATGATGCCGCACCCGGAGCGCGTCGCGATGACCAGCCAGAACTCATGGCACCCGGACGATTGGGGTCCGGAGGGTCCCTGGATGCGGATATTCCGCAACGTGCGCAGCGCCATCAGCTAGAAATCGGGATATTGACGGTAACGTCGCGCCAGGCCGTTGGTCGCGAAAGCAAAGCTATTTAGAATATTTTAAACATTTAGTATTTACTAAATGTTTAAAATATGAGCTAATTCGGCCCCAGTTTCGCGTGACACTCCGCGTGACACTCAACGACAAACCCAATCCAACCCGAGAGGGGGAATTCCAGTGGCCTTCAGAAAAGATGCCGGCGGCAAGCAACAGTTTATCGAAAGGCTCGGCCAGATCACCCAGGAAGCCGGGCTGACCCGCATTGCGGGACAAATCTGGGCGGCTTTGGTGGTCTCTGACGGGCCGGTTAGCGCGGCCGAACTTGTCGAGACGCTGCACATCAGTAAAGGCAGCCTCTGCACCAATATTCGGATTCTGGAACTCATGGGTATTGTTGAACGGCGCTCCGTACCCGGCGAACGGCAGGATTATTTTGCGATGCAGGACAATCCTTACGGTGCGTTAGTTGAATTGCAGATCAAGCGTTTTGAGAAAGCTGTTGCGGTCGTTTCGGAGGCACGCAGCAGTATTCGAGGCAAGCAGGCGAGCAAGAAACTGGCCGAGCTTGAACTTTTTTACTCACTTTACCGCAGCTCATCGATGGACCTGTTGCGGGAGATGGAAGCCCAGAAATAATGAATCTCAATCTTGTATTCCGCACACTTTCCGTGGCGCTGTTGGTCTCGTTTCTTGCCGCGTGCGGTTCGGAAGCCGTTCCGCAGCAGCCTCCACTTGTCGAGGTAGGCGTTATCGTCGCCGATCCCCAAGCGGCCGAAAACGTCGTTGAGTTTCCTGGCCGGGTCCAGGCGGTTCGAACGGCGGAGGTACGCGCAAGAGTCAACGGTATTATTGAGCGACGCCTGTACGAGGAGGGTGTCGATGTCGTTGAGGGTCAGGAGCTCTTTCAGATTGACCCGCGGGAACTCCAGGCCAGCGTCAATGCGACCAAGGCGGCACTTACCCGGGCAAAGGCGACAGTCGCCAATGCTGCGCAGGACGTCACACGGTTCAGGGGTCTCGTTGCGGAACAGGCAATCAGCGAGCAGGAATTTGATGCGGCGGTCGCGCGACTACGCACAGCAGAAGCAGATGAGGCGCAAGTCGAGGCACAGTTGGAAAGCGCGCAGTTGAGTCTCAGTTTTGCAACCGTCACCGCGCCGATCGCTGGCCGTGCAGGGCGTGCAGAGGTCACTGAAGGTGCGCTTGTCAGTGCCTCAGCGGCTACGCTGCTAACCACAATCGAGCAACTGGATCCCGTTTTTGTCAACTTCTCCCAGTCGAGCGCCGGCCTTCTGAAAACCCGTCGCGAGATTGCCCAGGGAAGTCTGGAATTGCCGGAGCTACAGCGAATCGGCGTCGCGTTGATACTGGAGGATGGCAGTCAATACGCACACCGTGGGCACCTGGATTTCTTCAATTTATCGATTGATCCAGCGACCGGGACCGTCGCCATTCGCGCCGAGTTTCCGAATCCGGACAACGCACTCGTGCCGGGGCAGTTTGTGCGCGCCAAACTGGATGCTGGCGTGCGCCCGAAAGCGCTGCTGATTCCTCAGCGAGCCGTGCAGCTGTCGCCACAGGGTGCAAGCCTGATGATCGTCGGCGATGGCGACATCGTTGAGGCACGACCGGTTGTGCTCGGCGATCTTTCCGAGGATGCCTGGTTGGTAACCGAAGGATTGAACGGCGGCGAACGCGTTGTTGTGGATGGACTGCAAAAAATCCGGCCGGGGCAACAGGTTGCGGTTGCAAGTGACGAACTTTCGGACTTAGTCGGCAACTCGAAATGAGCCCAAAATTCTTTATTGATCGTCCCATCTTTGCGTGGGTCGTCGCGCTTACAATTCTGCTTGCCGGTGCCAGCGCCTTGCGTGACTTGCCGGTCGAGCAATATCCGTCGATTGCACCGCCATCGCTGTCAGTATCGGTTACCTATCCAGGTGCAGACGCGTCGGTGCTCGAAACCAATGTAACCCAGGTTATTGAGCAGGCGCTGAACGGTGTCGAAGGCTTTCTCTACATGTCGTCCAGTAGCCAGTCCAACGGAACCGCGACGATTACCGTCACGTTTGTTGCCGGAACGGACATCGATCTCGCGCAGGTCGACGTTCAGAACAGGTTGCAAACCGTTGAGCAAAGGCTTCCCGAGGAGGTGCAACGACAAGGCATCCAGGTAAACAAGGCGTCTGCGGGGTTCATGATGATCGTCGCGCTGACCTCAAAGTCCGGCGCAATGAGTACCCTGGAACTTGGCAGCTTCGCAACGTCCCGCGTCGTCGATGAGTTGCGGCGTGTACCGGGCGTCGGAGAAATTCGGTCGTTTTCTTCCGAATACGCCATGCGAATCTGGCTCGACCCGGACAAGCTGGCCGGATACAGCCTGTCGCCGTCGGATGCGCTGCTTGCTGTTAGAGAACAGAACAGCCAGTCGCCGGGCGGCTCACTCGGCGACCAGCCGATTGCGGACGGCTACGAGATTAACGCAACGGTACTGACGCAAAGCCGATTCACCACAGCCGATGAGTTTGCCTCGATTATTCTGCGCTCCAATCCCGATGGATCGGCGGTGACGCTCGGTGATGTCGCGCGCATCGAACTCGGTGCTCAGAGCTACCTGTTTGACCTGGAGCTTAACGGCAATCCTGCTGCGGGAATGGCTGTGCAGCTGACAACTGGTGCAAACGCTCTTTCCGCCGCGTCTGGCGTGCGCAGTCGCATGGCCGAACTGGAGGCGTCATTTCCATCAGATATCGGCTGGACAGTGCCCTATGACACGACGCCGTTTATCCAGATCTCCATCGAAGAGGTTCTGAAAACGCTGGTGGAAGCGATGCTCTTGATCGTCCTGGTCATGTTCCTGTTCCTGCAAAGCTGGCGCGCCACACTCATTCCAACAATCGTCGTTCCAATCGCCCTTGCAGGTGGTTGTGTCGGGCTGTGGTTATTTGGTTTTTCGATCAACGTACTCACATTGTTTGCGATGGTGCTCGCGATCGGCATCCTGGTCGACGATGCGATCGTCGTTGTTGAAAATGTCGAGCGAGTGATGGCCGAAGAAGGACTCTCGCCCTATGACGCAACGGTAAAAGCGATGGGGCAAATCACGTCAGCCATTATCGGTATCACACTGGTCCTGGTCTCGGTATTCGTGCCTATGGCATTTTTTCCAGGATCGACCGGCGCAATCTATCGCCAGTTTTCACTGACGCTTGCCGTCTCGATTGGCTTTTCTGCCTTGCTCGCATTCACATTGACGCCTGCACTGTGTGCGACCTTGCTCAAAACAGGCGAGTCAAAATCCGATGACAGTGTTCGGCGCGGGCGCGCGTGGACGTTTTTCTCCGGGTTTAATCGATGGTTCGAACGAACGACGCGCAGTTACCAGCTTTCGGTTGGAAAAATCTTGTTGCGGCCATTGCGATTTATCGCCTTGTTTGTCGCGCTGGTTGGCGTCACGATCATGTTATTCGGGAAACTGCCAGGCAGCTTCCTGCCGACCGAAGACCAAGGCAGTGTATTTACGGTAATTCAGGCGCCGCCCGGTGCGACGATGCAGCGCACCGGCGAAGCGGTCGAGCAGGTCAAGGATTTCTATCGGAATCAGCCCCAGGTCGACAGGGTCACCGTCGTTCGCGGTTTCAGCTTTTTTGGCAGCGGTCAGGCCAATGCGATGGCATTCGTGTCGCTGCATCCCTGGGACGAGCGCGAGGGACCGGAGAACAGCGCGGCATCGCTGGCTGGCCGTGCGATGGCTGCCTTGTCGCAGGTTAAAGAGGCATTTATTTTTACGCTCAGCCCGCCGGCGATACGTGAACTCGGCGTCGCAAGCGGCTTCACTTTCATCTTGCAGGATCGGGCAGGTCTGGGCCACGAGGCGCTGATCAGTGCACGTAACCAGTTGCTCGGCGCCGCCGGCAGCAGTCCGTTGCTTACGCAGGTACGACCCGAGGGACTGCCCGATGCGCCTCAGTTGCGCGTCAATGTCGATCGCACCAAGGCACGCGCCCTTGAGCTGTCGATCGGCGATGTGAATCAGACGCTGTCGATCGCGATGGGCGGTTCGTACGCGAATGATTTCTCGCGTGACGGTCGGATTCTGCGCGTCATGTTGCAGGCAGATGCACCCTATCGCATGACGCCTGACGACATTCTGAATTTGCGGGTGCGAAGTGCCAGTGGTGTCATGGTTCCTTTCGGCGCCTTTACCTCTGTCGAGTGGACAGCTGGCACGCCACAGCTGAACAGATTCAATGCTTACCCGTCGACCACCATCTCCGGTATGCCGGCGAGCGGTTATTCCAGCGGCGAGGCGATGGATGAAATGGAGCGTCTGGCTGCTGAGCTCCCGGATGGGTTCGGCTTCGAATGGACCGGTATGTCCTACGAGGAAAAGCAGTCGGCCGGGCAGGTTGGCATGCTGTTGGCGTTTTCCCTGGTTGTGGTGTTCCTGTTACTTGCGGCGCTTTATGAAAGCTGGTCAATTCCGCTTGCAGTTTTGCTGATCGTGCCGCTTGGCGTACTCGGCGCAGTCGTATTTTCATTCGCTCGCGGCTTGCCCGCCGACATTTATTTCAACGTCGGTCTGATTACGATCATTGGTCTGGCGGCAAAGAATGCCATTCTGATCGTCGAGTTTGCGATTGAAGAAGAGGAACTTGGCAAAAGCCTGTTCGACGCGACAATGAATGCGGTGAAGTTGCGTTTGCGGCCCATCATCATGACGTCTCTCGCATTCATACTCGGCATGGTACCGCTTGCCATTTCGACGGGTGCTGGTGCCGCAAGTCGTATTGCAGTTGGAACCGGTGTTATGGGCGGTATGTTTGCTGCAACCTTGCTGGGCATCTTCTTCATTCCGCTGAGCTATCTCGCTGTACGGCGCTGGATTTCGCGGGGTGGGCCAGGCACAAAAATGGATACGACGCATGAGGAGACAAGCGATGCGTAATTCCTTGCTGATTGTGATTCTCGGACTGCTTGGCGCGTGTCAGCTGGCACCGGAACACATCCGGCCATCGCTGCCGACACAGGCACAGTATCCGTCAGACTATGCGGTCGACGAGGTCGGTTCACAGGTCGCCAGTCAGCTCGACTGGCGTGAAGTCTTTGTTGATCAAAGGCTTCAGGCGCTGGTGGAAAATGCACTGGTTAACAACCGTGATTTGCAAGTGGCCGTGCTCCGTATCGACGAAGCACGCGCCGCGTATCGCATTCAACGTGCGGACCGACTGCCGTCGGTGGCTGGATCTGCAAGTGCGCAACGCAGCCGAACGTCGATCGCAACATCCAGTACGAGTGCCGGTGTGTCCGAGAGTTATACGGCAGGACTCACAATTCCGGCCTTCGAACTCGATTTTTGGGGGCGAGTGCACAATCTGTCCGCCGCTGCACTTCGCAATTACCTTGCTACGGTCGAAGCTGCTCGAGCGTTTCAGCGTTCGCTGGCGCGTGATGTTGCGCTCACGTATCTCGCTGCACTGGAGGCTGAGGAAAGGATTGCACTTGCCGTGCGCACGGTGCAGGCCCGCAGTGATCAGTTACGAATCGCGCGCCGGCGACTGGATGCCGGAGTGACGTCGGAGCTTGAGTTTCGCCAGGCAGAAACCCTGCTGACTCAGGCCGAAGCGGAACTGGCCGGGTTGCGCCTGACGCGCGCGCAGAATCAAAACCTGTTGGCGGTACTGGTCGGAGGACCGATAGGCGATGATCTGCCGATGCCACGATCGCTTGCCAACCAGGTCGGAGCCACGGCGCTGTCAGCGGGCCTGCCATCCAATCTGCTCGAGTCGCGACCCGATATACGTGCAGCGGAAGAGAGCCTGATAGCCGCACGCGCCAACATCGGTGCGGCCCGCGCCGCGTTTTTTCCATCGATTTTGCTCACTGGAAGCTCAGGCTACGCGTCAACCGATCTCGATTCATTGCTTGGGACAGACGGTCGCTCGTGGAGTTTCGGTCCCGCTATCAACCTGCCGATTTTTGACTTCGGTCGCCGACGTGCCAATCTTGATGTGGCGAAAGCACGTGAGCACATCGCGGTTGCCGAGTACGAGCAGTCCATACAAACGGCTTTCAGAGAAGTCGCTGATGCATTGGCCGGGAAGCGTTATCTCGCCGACCAGGTCGCAGCCCAGGAACGGGGTGTGGTTGCCCAGCGTCGACTTGCGGAACTGGCACATAAACGATACAGCGAAGGGGTAGTGAGGTATCTTGAGGTGCTGGACGCGGAACGCAGCCTGTTCGCAGCCGAACAGGCGCTGCTGCAGGTTCGTCGCATCGAAGCCGGCAATCATATCGCGCTGTATATAGCGCTCGGCGGCAGTCCGCCGTAGGTTCAACAAGCAGGAGCACGCGCTTGAATTACAAAGTTATTCTTGTCGGCTTGCTGTGGACCGTGGGCGTACACGCGCAAGCTCCATCTGAAATAGCGACAAGAATCGAAGCGCTGCGCGCCGACACATCGATTAGTGAAGAAAAGCGTTCCGCCGCCATTGCCCTTCTTGGCGAAGCGCAGCAGGTCGCGCAGCGAGCTACCGATCGGGCCGAGGCTGTCAAGGGATACGTAGCCGCTGCGGCCGCTGCCGAGGCGACGCTGGAAGAACTTGCTGTCGAACTCGAGCGGGTACAGCAGGGGCCGCCGATTGACGTTCCGGATGACGTTGCGGTCAGTTTCATCGATACACAGTTGAGCCAGCTGCAGGCGGAGCGAGCAACGCTGGACGCAAGCCTGGAAACGCTGCGGGCACGTGAAGCCGATCTGCTTGCACGCGCGAGCGAAATAGCCAGCGAGATTGCTACGGCGCGCGCTGAAGCGGCGAGACTGGCAGAAACGGCGCCGCCACAGCAATCGGATGCAGACCCTGTGGCGCAGGCAAACCGCGTTAAGGTTGAGGCGCAGATCGCCGAGCGGCAGGCGGCTGTCGCGGACCTCGCCGCTGAACGCACGACACTGGCTGCGCGCCAGGAAATTGCAGCAGCCCGCCTGGATCTGGTCAATGCACAACTGGCGAGACTGACCGAATCAATCGCTTCGCTGCAGAAGCGTCTTGGCGAATCACGGATCGGACGGGCGCGAACCCGGTTAAGGGAAGTGTCGGCCGTTGCGGCTCAGACCGCCGGTGTGGGAGACGCGCTGCAGAGACTGGCCAGCGACAACGTCGAACTCGCACGAAACTACCTGGACCTCGTTGAACGCGGCGCGGTTTACGCCAGCGATACATTGCAGTTGCAGCAGGACCTGGCACGGGTCACGACCTCCGCTCAAACGGTAGAACAGGTCCTGGCAACCGGGCAGCTAAACGACGATACCGCACAGTTGCTGCGAGATGTTCGCTATCGATTGCCGAGTTCCGACCAGCTTGCCGAAGCGATGACACTGAATGACCAGACAATGGTCGGTATCCGTCTGAATCGCGTACTGTGGCAGGATCGCTTGCGCAATCTGTCCGATCTGCCGAGTGCGACCGACGTGTTGTTGACGGGCTACGGAGAGTCGCAACCTGCAAGCGAACTCACGACGAGCGCAATCGGCCTCGTCGCACAGCGCCGGGATCTTCTTCACTCACTCAGTACGGCCGCGCGGGATAATGCCGACCAGCTGAGTGCACAACGGCTGGTGCGCCAGGACCTCCGCGAACGCACCCTGGCACTGGCCGGCTTGCTGGACAGGCGCCTGCTCTGGCTGCCGACCCGGATTGAGTCCGGTCAGACGCTGTTGCGGAACCTTTATAGCAACATAGCGTGGTTCTTCTCGCCGACGAATTGGTACGCGGTTGTCAAAGCGGTCGTTGGCGGCTATGCAAGCTTCAATTCCGCCGCCGTCGGACTCGGATTGGCGGCAATAGGTCTGCTTTTGATGGCGCCTCTCTTGCGGCGGCGCCTCGTTTCGCTGGCGGAATTCATCGGCAACGTTCGCAAGGACACCTACCTGAGTACGCCGTTGGCACTGCTGATCAGTTTTCTGCTTGCACTGCCCTTGCCGCTTGCCGTCGGTTCGATCGGCCTGGCAGCCGGCTCAGGGCCGGGAACAGGATTCACAGCCGCGGTAGCACAGGGTCTCATCGCGGCGGCAGCGGTACTGTTTGTTTTGTCTGGGTTTCGCGTTCTTGCCCGTCCAGATGGTGTGTTCCAGCGTCACTTTGGCTGGAGGCCACAACCCTGCCGACAGTTGCGATTCCATCTGTCGTGGTTCATGGCTGTCGAGGCGACTGTGGCGTTTGTTTTCACAGCAGCGCTGGCATCGGACGACCTGGTGATCAAGTACGGCATCGGTCGGCTGGCTTTCGTGATCAGCTCGGTCGCCATCGCCTTGTTCGCGTTTCATTACCTCAAGCCGCGTGGCGGGATCGCGGTATCGGTTTCTGAGTCAACGCCTGCGATTCCCGGGCTGAAGATTCTTTTCTTCGTTCTCGTAACCGCACCACTGGCAGTGGGTGTCATGCCCTTGTTCGGCTACTACGAGGCTGCGATCGCGCTGCAGACGCGCATATTTCAGTCGGGAATCATTCTTTTGCTGGCTGCAATTGTCTATCGACTTACTTTGCGGTTCTTCCTGATAGGGCATCGCCGCCTGACGTTGAAAAGACTCACCAAACTTCGTCAGCAGGAAGCACAGCGGCGAAAGTTCGAGCGAGCCGCCGATCAGAGCGGGGACGCGATGCCGAAGTTACTTGACGAGGAAGTCGCGGATCCGGATACCCTGTCTGCACAGTCGCGGCGCGGGGTATTGGTGATCCTGTTCGTGGTATTGGCGCTCGGTCTCTGGAGTGTATGGAGCGGCATGCTTCCGGCACTCGGCATCGTTAATGATGTGGTTCTCTGGCAAGGCACACACTATGTTGGCGGACAAGCGATCACGAGCGGTGTCAGCGTTTGGGACCTGGTTACCGCACTGTTCTGGATCGCAAGTGGCCTCGTTGTAGCGCGAAACGCGCGTGGAATCCTGGAGCTGACGATATTCGAGCGGTTCAACGTCGACCCCGGCACTCGCTATGCGGTGATCGCAATCGCTGGCTACTTGCTGGTCGGTGTCGGCCTGGTCGCAGGTCTTAGTCGCCTTGGCGTCAACTGGTCAAGTCTGCAATGGATTATAGCGGCGCTCGGCGTCGGCCTCGGTTTCGGGCTGCAGGAAATCGTCGCGAACTTCGTATCCGGCCTGATAATTCTGTTTGAAAGGCCGATTCGAATAGGCGATATCGTGACGATCGGTCAACTTGAAGGTACCGTGACCAGCATCAAAATTCGAGCCACAAGAATCACGGACTTCGATAACCGCGAGGTGCTGATGCCAAATAAATCAATCATCACCGAGAATGTAACGAACTGGACTTTAAGCGACCAGGTAACGCGCATTATTCTGCGCGTCGGCGTCGCCTACGGTTCCGACATTGACCGGGTCCGGGAGCTGATCTTTGATGCCGTATCGCGTCACCCGGATACGCTGTCGGTACCTGTGCCTGCGGTGTTCTTCATGGCGCATGGAGAGAGTTCACTGGATTTTGAGGCGCGTGTCTTTGTCGCAACCCCCGCCAAGCGACTTCCCGTCACGCACGACCTGAATCGCGCCATAAATCGCACGCTGGCTGAGCACGATATTGAGATTCCGTTTCCACAGCGCGATCTGCATCTCAGAACCAATGTCGCGGCGAGCGAGATGACCTAAGCCGATTGCAGGGTGTCGTTGCTGCTTTCGGTAACGAAGAAACGGCGCACCTTGATGGCGCGTGTGAGCTTGCCGTGCCGGACGAAGCACTGATAGAACATGTCCTTCATGACTTCCAGCAGGATGCCAGCCTGCGCACGGTTGAGCATTGGTAACTCTTCTTCCTGGCCGCCGCCGAACAGGACGGCCTTGATCGGTGCGAAGGTGTCGTCGTCAATGCCAGCGATATCCTGGGCGGTCATGACTTCTTCAAACGCACGCAGTTTGCCGCCTTCGCCGAGCGCCTGGAAAGCACTGCGAGCGGCGCGGCGGCACATCGACGTAAACGCATTGAAGTTGTTGTGCGAATAGCACGACAGGGCTTCGCGAAACATCACTTCGGTGTGCTTCGGCAAATAGGAAAACGCGAACTTCTCTTTGGGCCGTTCAAGTTCCATGAAATTGCGCAGCAGTTCGACGCGGTTCTCAGCGTATTCGCGCACGGCGAAGCGCAGGAAAACCGGCGCGTGGCAGGCATCGCACTGATAGACCAGGCCAACGTGCTTGGGTTTGTCGCGCAACAGGGCGGCCGCGTCCGGTACCGATTGCGGACTCATGTGAGCGTAGACGCCGCAATACGGGCACTCGAGGCCTATTCGCTCCGCGAACACGCTCTCAACCCCTTGGTCCTTATTTAAAACGATTGACATAATCGATGATCATTTCGTTTTTGTATTGTTATGTAATCGAGTATGCACGAACGGATTTCGCCCGCTACACACGCTTTACATAATAACAAAATCCTTAACGCCCCCATTCTCCGACAGCCGTTCGAGCCTGTTCATTCGAAGGTCTTGCTACAAGCGATGTGCGGCTCAGCGTAACCTCGAATCGGGCGCCGTCGGCCATCGGCAGGTAGGTCGCCGAACCGTAGTGGGCATCGACACCGGGCATCAAAATCGGAAACTTTCGCGCAACGTACCAGACATCCAGCGGCAACTCGTCGGACAGCGCGTGCACCGTCCGTTGTTGGGACATCTCATCGCCAATATCGGAGTATCGGCCGCTCAGTCGATCGAGCTGGTAAATCGGGTCGAGTCCGAGCATCGTCGCTGGTGGTTTCCAGTTGATGACGCGGGCGTCCATCTGCCACTCGTCACCGCGCAGTGTCAGCAGCCGATCCGCCCGACCGTCGACCATGACCCGCGCGATGTACTCACCCGGCGCAGTCTGCGAGAACTCGATGCGGCTGACCAGGGTTTCGTCGACAAGGCGGCCGTAACCGTAATAGCTGAAAGCCAGCAGGACGCTGGCACTGCCGATCGCCCCGGATACGACGCCGCCGGCGAGCGAGCGCGTCGCGCGCACCGGGCGCCGTCGACGCGCGTGCCGAAACATCGAAAAAACGAAATACACGGCGATGATCGTGAAGACAGTACTGGCTGTCAGCAGCAGGTTCATCGTTCGTTCTCCGGGAAGGTCAGGCGTCCAGTCTCTTATACTTGATTCGATGCGGGTTTGCTGCATCGGCACCGAGCCGCCGCTTGCGATCCGCCTCGTAGTCCGCGTAATTACCGACGAACCAGACGACTTCGCTGTTGCCCTCGAACGCCAGGATATGCGTCGCTATGCGATCGAGAAACCAGCGATCATGCGAAATCACGATGGCCGAACCGGGGAACTCCAGCAAGGCTTCTTCCAGTGCGCGCAGCGTTTCAACATCGAGGTCGTTGGTCGGTTCGTCCAGCAGCAGCAGGTTGCCGCCGGCGCGCAGCATCTTGGCCAAGTGTACGCGGTTGCGTTCACCGCCCGACAACAGGCCGATCTTCTTCTGCTGGTCCTGCCCGCGGAAGTTAAAGCGGCCGACATAGGCGCGGGACGACGTTTCGTAATTGCCGACCTGGATCAGGTCGAGGCCGTCGGAAATCTCCTCCCAGACCGTCTTGTCGTCGTTCAGGCTGTCGCGCGACTGATCGACGCTGGCGAGCTGCACTGTGTCACCCAGGCGCAGTGTGCCGCTGTCGGGTTTTTCGTCGCCGGTGATCATGCGAAACATCGTCGTCTTACCCGCACCATTGGGACCAATGACACCCACGATGCCGCCGGGCGGCAACTGAAAACTTAAGCCGTCGATCAGCAGTTTTTCGCCGAAACCTTTCTTCAGATCGTTCACCTCGAGGACGACATCGCCGAGGCGTGGCCCCGGCGGGATGTAAATTTCATTCGTTTCATTGCGCTTTTGATACTGCGCCGAAGAAATCTCATCGAACTGACGCAATCGCGCCTTCGACTTTGCCTGTCGGCCTTTCGGATTGCTGCGCACCCATTCCAGCTCGGACGCCATTGCTTTCTGCCGGGCTTTCTCGGAGGCCTCTTCGTTTTTCAGGCGATCCTCTTTTTGCTCGAGCCACGACGAGTAATTGCCCTCCCATGGGATGCCATGGCCACGGTCCAGCTCCAGGATCCAGCCGGCGACGTTATCGAGAAAGTAGCGATCGTGGGTGACCGCGATCACCGTGCTCGGGTATTCGTCGAGGAAGCGCTCCAGCCAGGCAACGGATTCTGCGTCGAGGTGGTTGGTGGGTTCGTCGAGCAACAGCATGTCGGGTTGTGACAGCAACAGGCGACAAAGCGCGACACGACGGCGTTCGCCACCGGAGAGTTTCGTGACGTCCGCATCCCAGGGCGGCAGTCGTAGCGCGTCCGCAGCCACTTCCAGCTTGCGATCGACTTCCCATCCGCCGGCCGCGTCGATGGCATCCTGCAACTTGCCTTGCTCTTCGAGCAGCGCGTTCATCTCATCGTCGCCCATCGGTTCGGCAAACTTGTTGCTGATCTCGTTGAAGCGGTTCAACAGCTCAATGGTTTCGCCCAGGCCTTCTTCGACATTGCCGCGTACGTCCTTGTCGGGATCGAGTTCGGGTTCCTGCGGCAGGTAGCCGATATTGATGCCAGGCTGCGGCCGTGCTTCCCCGTCGATCTCGGTGTCGAGCCCGGCCATGATGCGCAATAAGGTCGATTTGCCGGAGCCGTTGAGTCCGAGCACGCCGATTTTCGCACCGGGGAAAAAGGACAGGGATATGTCGCGCAGAATGTGCCGCTTGGGCGCCACGACCTTTGCAACGCGATTCATTGTGTAGATGTATTGAGCCATTGTCCGACCAATAGTTATGGAGCGCGCATTATCCGGTATGCTGCTACGCATTAAAACAGTCATAAGGCGTCCATGAGCGACACCGTGCTTGTTTACCGGGGGGATGAGATCGCAGCTTACGGCTTCGGCGATCCGCATCCGTTCGGCACCGACCGCCATGATGTCTTCCACGCGGAACTCGAGAAGGCCGGCTTGTCCGCAGGAATCAGCTATGGCCACCCGCGTCCGGCGCTGGTCGATGAACTCGCGCTGTTCCATACCGCGGAATACATCGACAAAGTGTCACGCCTGTCGGCAGAGGGTACAGGCTTCCTGGACGAAGGCGACACACCGGCTATTGCCGGCATCTACGACTCCGCATCGGCGGTCGTTGGTGCCGTGCTGTGCGCCGTCGATGAAGTCATGCACGGCAATCACCAACGTGCCTTCGTACCCATCGCCGGTTTGCACCATGCTGCGCGCGACCATGCCGCGGGATTCTGTGTTTTCAATGATTGCGGCGTCGCGGCTGAATACCTGAGAAAGCAGTTCGGCGTGCAGAGAATTGCCTATGTCGACATCGATGCGCACCATGGCGATGGCATGTTCTACGGGTTCGAGGATGATCCGGACCTGATTTTCGCGGATATCCACGAGGATGGTCGATACCTTTATCCTGGAACCGGCGCCGCCGACGAGACCGGAATCGGGCGTGCGAAAGACACGAAGCTCAATATTCCGATTGCACCCGGTGCGGGTGATGGCGATTTTCACCGGGCCTGGACACGCGTGGAGGCCTACCTGGAGGCGGCCAGGCCAGAATTCATCCTGATGCAGTGCGGGGCGGACAGCCTTGAAGGTGACCCGATTACGCATCTTTGCTGGACCGAGGAAGCGCACGCCTACGCGGCCGGCGCTCTTTGCCGTCTGGCCGACAAATACTGCAAGGGTCGCATCATCGGAACTGGCGGCGGCGGCTACAATCGGCAAAACCTCGCCAGGGCCTGGACGCGTGTCGTGCAATCCTTCGTGGAAACCCGCTAGCTCCACAGGTAATATCGCCGTCTTTTCTGCCCATCCGCGGAGTATCCATGTTCGACACAACCACGACGCTCGAGTCGTATGACCCAGACGTAGCCAAAGCCATTGCCCTCGAAGGCCAGCGACAGGAAGAGCACATCGAGCTGATCGCCTCGGAAAACTACACAAGCCCTCGTGTCATGGCGGCGCAGGGTTCCAAACTGACCAACAAGTACGCGGAAGGTTACCCGGGCAAGCGTTACTACGGCGGATGTGAATTTGTTGACGATGTCGAAGCGCTGGCGATCGAACGCGCGAAACAACTGTTCGGCGCCGATTATGCGAATGTACAGCCGCATTCCGGCTCGCAAGCCAACGCCGCGGTCTATCATGCACTGGTAAATCCGGGCGATACGATCCTGGGCATGAGCCTTAGCGATGGTGGTCACCTGACACACGGCTCGAAAGTGAATTTTTCCGGCAAGTTGTTCAACGCGATCCAATACGGCATCGACAGCAAGACCGGACTGATTGACTACGACAACGTGCAAGAGCTGGCGAATGAGCACCAGCCGAAGATGATTGTCGCGGGCTTTTCAGCTTACTCACAGGTCGTGGACTGGGCCCGGTTTCGGCAAATTGCCGACAGCGTCGGCGCTTACCTGTTCGTTGACATGGCACATGTTGCCGGACTTGTCGCGACCGGGCACTACCCGACTCCGGTCCCCTACGCGGATGTCTGCACGACGACGACCCACAAGACGCTTCGTGGGCCACGCGGTGGCCTGATTGTGGCCCGCGCAAACGACGAGCTGACAAAGAAGTTCAATTCGCTGGTGTTCCCGGGAACCCAGGGCGGTCCCCTGATGCACGTGATCGCCGCGAAGGCCGTGGCACTGAAAGAAGCCCTTGAACCCGAGTTCAAGGACTACCAGGCCAAGGTCTGCGAGAACGCGAAAGTCATGGCGGCCGTCCTCGCCGAACGCGGTTACCCGATTGTCTCCGGCGGAACGGAAAACCACCTGATGCTGGTAAGCCTCATCGACCGCGGCATTACCGGTAAAGCCGCTGACGCGTCCCTCGGCCGAGCCTACATTACGGTCAACAAGAACTCGGTACCGAATGACCCGCAATCGCCATTTGTCACCAGCGGCCTGCGTCTCGGCACGCCGGCCATTACTACGCGCGGCTTCGGCGTCGAAGAGACGCGACAGCTCACGGGCTGGATTGCGGATATACTCGATGATGTTGATAACGAGGAAATCATCGACCGCGTCCGCGGCCAGGTCCTGGAGCTCTGCAAGCGGTTCCCGGTATACGGCTAGAGGGCCGGCCGGCCAATACTCATGCATTGTCCGTTTTGTGCCAACGAGGAAACCAAAGTCATCGATTCGCGCCTTGCCGGTGACGGGCGGCAGATTCGCAGGCGGCGACAATGCCTGGCCTGCAACGAACGCTTCACGACCTTTGAAACGGCCGAATTGGTCATGCCGCGCTTGATCAAGACCGACAACAGCCGCCAGCCATTTGATGAGGCGAAGCTTCGCTACAGCATGATTCGGGCACTCGAGAAAAGGCCGGTGCCCAGCGATGAGCTGGAGCAGGCAATCGGCCGCCTGATTCACAAACTGAGAACAATGGGCGAACGCGAAGTGCCGTCCCGACTGGTCGGCGAACTCGTCATGGAAGAGCTGCATGAACTCGATGAGGTTGCTTACGTCCGGTTTGCCTCGGTATATCGCCGCTTCCAGGACATTACCGAGTTCGAAGACGAGATCAAGCGTCTGCAAAAGATTTCTGAGACGGCCGCGAGCCGCGAGCAAATGTCGTTGCTGCCCGAGTTGCTCGGTAAGAAAAACAAGGACTAGTGCCGATGTCCACGTTTACCGAGAAGGATTGCGCGTACATGGCGCACGCGTTGCGGCTTGCCGAACGCGGTCGATTCAGTGCGCATCCAAACCCCGTTGTCGGCTGTGTGCTGGTTAAGGACGACACGATTGTTGGCGAAGGCTGGCATCAGCGCACAGGCGCCGCACATGCCGAGGTCAATGCATTGCAATCGGCAGGTAGCGAAGCGCTTGGTGCGACGGCGTACATAACGCTCGAGCCCTGTGCGCATCATGGCAAAACACCACCGTGTGCCGATGCCCTGGTCCGCGCCCGGGTCGCCAGGGTTGTGGTCGCGATGATCGATCCAAATCCGCTGGTCGCCGGGAAAGGTCTCGCCCGGCTGACAGAGGCCGGAATCACCGTGGAGCAGGGTTTGATGGCGGATGTCGCCGCCAGTCTGAATCGCGGATTTCTGAAGCGAGTCTCTGCCGGTCGGCCATTTGTTCGGCTGAAGGTCGCCTGCAGCATTGACGGTGCCATCGCCATGGCCAATGGTGAAAGCCAGTGGATCACAGGGCCTGAGGCGCGCAACGACGTACAGCGACTGCGGGCGCGTTCCGGGGCTGTGATGACCGGCATCGGGACTGTCCTGGCCGACGATCCGTCGCTGAATGTACGCGACCCGCGATTTGCAGGCAGTGGCCTGCAGCCGCTGCGGGTCGTGCTGGACAGCGGATTGCGAATGCCGCAGTCGGCCCGAATGCTGTCGCTGCCGGGTCAAACACTGATCTGTTGCGTCCGCAAACGGCACAAGGGCGATTTCGAGGGCTTGAACGTCGAAGTGATGTCGTTCCCCGAACGCGATGGCCGCGTGGACATCGATGCGGTGCTCGGCGAGCTCGCCAGCCGCGGCGTGAACGAGCTGTTGGTTGAAGCCGGGCCCGAGTTGCTTGGCAATATGCTGGATCGACAGCTGCTCGACGAGCTGGTGGTCTACCAGGCGCCGCAGATTCTTGGCAGCGAAACGCGGGGAATGGCTGACACGCCGGGCTGGACCACGCTTCGAGACCGTCGTGAGCTACAATTCACCGACGTACGCCGGATCGGGCGCGATTTGCGACTGACGGCAATGCTGACAACGCGGAATTGAGGCGGCGGATGTTTACCGGAATTATCAAGGCAAAAGGCACAATCCAGGCAATGACGCGCCAGGGGGGTGACGTGCGCATGACGGTCCGTTCGCCGGACCTGCCCTGGAACGAGTTTGAACTGGGCGAGAGCATTGCCGTCAACGGCGTTTGCCTGACGGCCGTTGGTTTTCATGTCGATGGATTTGACACCGATGTGTCACTGGAAACCCTGAATGTTACGGCGCTCGGGCAGCTCCAGGCCGGTTCGAGCGTCAATCTTGAACCGTCGCTCAGCCTTGGCGAACGCCTGGGTGGGCACCTGGTCAGCGGTCACGTCGACTGCGTCGGCGTTGTGCAGTCCCGGTCGGCAGACGCGCGCTCGATCCGTCTTGGCATCGAAATTCCCACTGAATACTCACGCTACGTGGCAAAGAAGGGTTCCGTTTGCGTCGATGGTGTCAGTCTTACCATCAACGAAGTATCGGGAAATCGATTCGAATTGAATATCATTCCCCACACGGCGTCGGTCACGACGATCGATGACTACGCCGTCGGAACCAAAGTTAACGTCGAGGTGGATTTGCTGGCGCGGTACCTCGAGCGACTCATCAGCAAAGACGGCGACGGCATCTCACTTGATCTATTAAAGGCGCACGGCTATGCCTGACAACACCACGATACACCCAAGCGCGATGAGCAATCCTTTTGCCAGCATCGAAGAAATTATTGCCGATATCAAAGCAGGCAAGATGGTCGTAATGGTCGACGACGAAAATCGTGAAAACGAGGGCGACTTGATCATGGCGGCGGAGAAAGTCCGCCCGGAAGATATCAATTTCATGGCGACGCACGGCAGGGGGCTGGTCTGCCTGACGCTGTCGCGCGAGCGCTGCAGGCAATTGCGCTTGCCGCTCATGGTTCGCGAGACCGACCAGCACCATGCGACGAATTTTACGATTTCGATCGAAGCGGCCGAAGGCATTACGACCGGCATTTCTGCACATGATCGTGCACGGACCATCCAGGCAGCGGTCGCACCGGGCGCCAAACCCGAACACCTGAGTCAGCCGGGCCATATCTTTCCTGTGATGGCACAACCCGGTGGTGTACTTACCCGCGCAGGCCACACCGAAGCAGGCTGCGATCTGGCGAGACTCGCAGGCCTTGAACCGGCTACTGCAATCGTCGAGATTCTGAAAGAAGACGGTAGCATGGCTCGGCGCCCGGATCTGGAGGTGTTTGCCAAACAGCACGGCATCAAGATTGGAACAATTGCCGACCTGATTCGCTATCGGTTGGACACGGAACGCAATGTCGAGCGCATTGCGCAAAAGTCAGTGATGACCGAGCATGGCGAGTTCGATTTGTATTGCTACGACGATCACGTGAATCGTGCTGTACATGTCGCCCTGGTCAAAGGTGACCTTGAGACGATTGCATCGCCGCTGGTGCGAGTGCACTTGCAGGATACATTGGGTGATGTCATTGGCGTTGAAAGTCCATCGCTCGGGTGGCCGCTCAGTAGTGCCATCGAACGCATTGCGGAAGAGGGCGTGGGCGTCATTGTACTGTTGCGTGATCAGGAAACGTCTCGGAATTTTATGGATGCGGTCGAATCACTCGGCGCGCTGCATGACGATCTGGAGGAACGCCGCAGCGGCGATGAAGTATTGCGCACCTACGGTGTTGGCGCACAAATACTTCGTGACCTCGGGCTGAGCAAAATCCGTGTATTATCGGCGCCTAAGCACATGTATGCGATTTCCGGATTCGACCTCGAAATTACCGGATACGTCTCAGAGTAAAAGGCACGATGGACAAAATAAAAACGACACAAGGCGATGTCATGGTTCGCGACGGGCGATTTGCCATCGTCGCGTCACGCTTCAACGAGTTTATCGTCGAGTCACTGATCAAAGGCTCGTTGCATTGCCTGCGGCAGCACGGCGCGACCGATGGCAATATCGAGATATTTCGTGTCCCCGGTGCCTTTGAGATGCCGGTTGCCGTGGACAAAGTTGCAGCGACACGACGGTTTGACGGCCTGATTGCGCTCGGTGCCGTAATTCGCGGCGGCACGCCGCACTTCGACTACGTCGCTGGCGAATGCGTAAAAGGCGTTACGGCGGCTTGTGTGAAGCACGGTATCCCGGTTGGCAATGGCGTCTTGACGGTCGATACCATCGAACAAGCGATTGAACGTGCCGGCACGAAGGCGGGCAACAAGGGCGAAGAAGCGACACTGGCCGTAATCGAGATGGTCAACCTTTTGCGCCGCATCGACTAGAGTCAAAAGGACCTCACGATGAGCAAGGCCAGTTCAAAAGGAGCGGGCGCCCGGACGCGCGCACGCGAACTGATGGTGCAGGCGCTCTACCAGAAACTCATCGCCGGGCACTCGACGGCAGAGCTGGTGGCACAATTTCAGGAGCAGGCCGCTTACCAGCGAGTCGACAAGGAGTATTTCGACGAGCAGTTTCCCGCAATCAGCGATTCGCAGGATGCGCTCGAGAAAAATATTGCCGACCTGATCGACAGACCCCTCGAGCAACTGGATCCTGTCGAATTGGCCATCTTGCTGATCGGCACCTACGAACTTGAATCCCGTATCGATATCCCGTATCGGGTTGTCATTAATGAAAGCGTCAACCTGGCCAAGCGCTTTGCGTCGATCGATGGCCACAAGTACGTCAATGCCTGCCTCGACGCTGCGGCGAAATCGCTGCGGGAAATCGAGGTTCAGGCGCGACAATAGGGCCAGAAACATCGTGGACGAGTTCGAGCTTATCGACCGCTTTTTCGATCGCAAGAAAGAGTCCGCTGGCGTCAAGCTTGGCATCGGTGATGACGGCGCAGTGCTCGAGCCGTCGCCCGGATTCGACCAGGTGCAGGTCGTTGACACGATGATCGCGGGCGTCCATTTCCCGCTGGACACGAATCCCGCTGACATCGCCTTCCGAGCGGTCGCCGTCAACCTGTCCGATATCGCCGCAATGGGTGCGCGCCCGCGCTGGATGACCCTGGCGCTGACACTGAACGACAACAGCGAGCAATGGCTGCGATCCTTCGCAGCGGGCCTGTACGAAGCCGCCGATCCACACCAGCTCGCGCTTGTTGGCGGCGACACCACCCGCGCCGACAACGTGGTGGTGACAGTCACGATAACGGGTGATGTCGAACGCGATGCTGCACTGCTGCGTAGCGGCGCCAGGGTCGGTGACACCATTTATCTGACCGGCACGGTCGGCGACGCGGCCGCCGGCCTCGGACTGCTGCAGGACGGTGTGCACGATGCGTTTCTTGTTGCGCGCTTTCTGCGGCCAACCGCCCGGGTAGAAACCGGCAGGGCACTCGTTGCAAAGGCTCACGCCGCTATCGACCTGTCGGATGGCCTGGCCGGCGATCTGAAAAAAATGCTGGCCGCGAGCGGCGTTGGTGCTCGCGTCGAGATCGAGAAATTGCCGTTATCCGATGCGCTTCGCGAACGATTCGATGATGACACGAGAACGCGCCTCGCGTTGACCGGCGGCGACGACTACGAACTGTGTTTTACGGCATTGCCGGATGCTGTTGCCGATGTTCCGGGCATAACGGCGATCGGTACGGTGACCGAATCGGTCGAACTTAGGTTTTATTCGCACGGCGACGTTGTGGCTGTCGACGACAGCGGTTACCGTCACTTCAAATGAACAAAGCACCTGACAGTCTTGCTCGCAAGGTGATGCGCGATCCCGTGCATATCCTCGCATTCGGATTCGGTACCGGGCTGGCACCATTTGCACCAGGCACCTTTGGCTCATTGCCCGGCGTCCTGCTGTTCTGGTTGGTGCTGCCGTTCGGACTTTATGTTCAATTGGCGGTGGCTGCCGTCATCATTTTGGCGGGCGTCTTTATCTGCGGCGAAAGCGCCAGGCGTATTGGCGTGCACGATCATGGCGGCATCGTTTGGGACGAGATCGCCGGCATGTATTTGACCTTGTTTATCGCGCCGGTTTCAGTGCTCGGTTGGGTGCTCGCGTTCGTGCTTTTTCGGGTGATGGATATTGTCAAACCCTGGCCGATTAGAGACCTGGATCACAGACTGGGTGGAGGGCTGGGAATTATGCTGGATGACCTCGCCGCTGCGCTGTATGCCGCAATCTTACTCGGTTTATACAGGTGGCTAATGACTTAATCGATTGAGACAACATGGCCAGCAACATCAGCAATATCAAGCGCCCGAGAGACGTCCCCGAAAAGATCGGTAAGTACGTCATCATCAACAAGATCGGGAAGGGCAGCACGGGAATGGTCTACCTGTCTCACGATCCTTACTACCGTCGCGACGTCGCAATCAAGGTCTACAATACCGAGGAAGATGCCGACGCGGAACGTGCGCGTGTTGCACGCAAAATGTTTTTCAATGAAGCACACATGGTCGGCATGCTTCAGCATCCGAACATCATGCCAATCTACGATGCCGGCGAAGAAGATGGCGCCTATTACGTAGTAACGGAACACATCCAGGGCGCCCGTACACTCGCTGCCTATTGCCGACCGGACAACCTGCTGCGGGTCGATGATGTTGTTGAGATCATCTACAAGTGTGCCAAGGCTTTGCACTACGCACACGGGCGCGGCGTTATTCACCGCGATATCAAACCCTCGAATGTCATGCTCACGATTGACAATGATGTGCGCATTATCGATTTCGGAATTGCCATTGTCAGCGATTCGGAAGTTTCGCGTATCGAGGGCATTGCCGGTTCACCGAGCTACATGTCACCGGAGCAGGTGCAGTCTGAAGAGCTGACGCCACGTTCCGACCTGTATTCCCTCGGTGCTGTCATGTACGAACTGCTCACCGGGTTCCGCCCTTTCCGCGCCGACAACCTGTCAAAGCTTTTGCACCAGATTGTCTATGCAACGCCGCCGCCGATTCACACCTATCGAGATGACCTGCCGGAAGCGCTTGAGCAGGTTGTCATGACGACGATGCAAAAAGAACCGAACAAACGTCTCTCGACTGGCAACGCGATGGCAGCGGAACTGACGCGCGTCTACAAAGACCTGCGACAGAAATACGATAGCCTCGACAACCAGGAGCATTTCGACCTGCTTCGAACGTTGACGTTTTTCCATGAATTCTCGCACGCGGAAATCTGGGAAGTGCTGCGCGCCTCGGACTGGCACGAGTACCAAGACAATGAAGACATTGTCCGCGAGGGTGAGGTCGACGATCGATTTTATATCATCGTCGCGGGCTCGGTCCGCGTGCAGGCGAACGGCAATAACCTTGGCAAGCTGTCCAACGGCGACTGCTTCGGCGAAACCAGCTACGTTCGTGGTGCCCGTCGCCAGGCGTCCATTTGTGCCGACGGCCAGGTGACGATCCTCAGAGTCAGCTCGACACTGATGGAACAGGTCTCTTCGGCCTGTCAGCTCAGATTCAACAAGGTCTTCCTGCGATCGCTGATCACGCGGCTGCAAGGTACCGGCGGCGCCAACACCTAGGTCGTCCATTAGGCAAACCGCGCGGAAAATCGCTACACTGCCCCACTGCGTAAATCAGGGGTATCCGATGTCCAAGTCAATTGCCGGCCTGCTGGCCCTACTACTTTCCGCTTCGTCGATGGCACAGAACCTGAGTGCTGTAGTCCAGAAGGACTACGATCAGCATCTTGAGGGCCTGTTCGATTACTTTCACCGAAACCCTGAACTGTCGACAGTCGAACACGAAACGGCACGCCGCATGGCGTTGGAACTGAGCCTTGCGGGCTTCGAGGTTACTGAAGGCGTCGGCGGTACGGGTGTCGTGGCAATCATGGAAAATGGCGAAGGTCCGCTCGTCATGATGCGGGCGGACATGGACGGCTTGCCGGTCGAAGAAAAGTCTGGCCTGCCGAATGCATCGCGCGCGCAGCAAAAGGACCCGATCACCGGCAACATGGTCTACACGATGCACGCGTGCGGTCACGATGTACATATCACCAGCCTGGTCGGCACCGCTCGCCTGATGGCGGCGCAAAAGGACCGGTGGAAAGGTACGCTGATGCTCGTTGTCCAGCCTGCCGAAGAGCGGGTACTGGGTGCGCAGGCGATGCGTGACGATGATATCTGGGGTCGTTTCGGTACGCCGGACTACGCGCTGGCATTCCACGTGTCATCCAGTGACGTTGCGGGCGTAATTAATGTGTCAGAAAGCCCGTATGCCGGTGCGGACACCGTCGACGTCATCATCCACGGTGTCGGTGCGCACGGCGCGAGTCCGCATCGCGGCAAGGACCCGATCGTCCTGGGCAGCCAGATCGTGCTCGCTTTGCAAACACTGGTTTCGCGTGAATTGGCACCGCGAGACCCGGGCGTGGTAACGGTCGGTTCGTTCCATGCGGGTACCAAACACAACATCATTTCCGATCAGGCGCATTTGCAAATAACGGTTCGCAACACCAGCGCAGAGACTCGCGAAATCCTGCTGAACGGCATCAAACGCATTGCCGAAAACATGGGCCGTGTCGCCGGGCTGCCCGATGACATGCTTCCGGAGGTCACCGTTTCCAACGAGAGCGTGCCACCGACGGTGAATGATGCGGCGCTGACTCGCCGACTCAAGCAGGCCTGGGCTGAAACGATGGGCGACGACGCCGTCGTGGATATTCCGCCGAAAGGCATGGGTGCCGAGGACTTTCCGTTCTTCACCGTGAATCCCGATATTGCAAGCGTCTACTGGGCTATCGGTGGCACTCCGCAGGCCGATTTCGATGCGGAGGAGGCAGGTGGGCCGGCCGTGCCAAGCCATCACTCGCCATTATTCAAGATCTCGCCGGAGCCGGCCGTGACGGCAGGCGTGGAATCGACGGTTGTGGCATTGATGGAGTTGATGGGCGAGACCTAGGCGGCCGGTCAGGCCGCCAACGTCAGGCGTCGTCGTCGATCTCAAAATCCGCGAGTTCATCGCCACCGGCGCTCTTCATCAGGATCTGGACTTTTTGCTCAGCTTCCTTGAGGGCCGCCTGGCAACCTCGTGTCAGCTTGATTCCGTCTTCAAATTTTTTCATCGCTTTTTCCAGCGAGAGGTCTCCGGACTCGAGTTCCTCAACGAGATCTTCGAGATCCGCCAATGATTTTTCGAGGTCGATTTTCTTGGCAGCAGCCATAATGTCCGTCCGTAAAATTGTGCGTCGCTACGCTACAGATGGGGCTTGCATACGTCAATCGCACTCGGTTGACAGTACCGTGCGCGCGAACTACAGTTATTGCATGTTAGAACCATTCTAAATACCAGAAACTCCCCCGAAGAGGATACGAAATGTCACTGAAAGACAGCAAAACCGAGCAAAATCTCAAAGATGCATTCGCCGGCGAGTCGCAGGCCAATCGTCGCTACCTGTATTTTGCGGCGAAAGCGGATGTCGAAGGTTACAACGACGTTGCCGCGGTGTTCCGTTCAACGGCGGAAGGCGAGACAGGCCACGCGCATGGGCATCTGGAGTACCTGGAAGAAACGGGCGACCCCGCAACGGGACTGCCAATCGGGCCGACATCGGCCAACCTCGGTGCTGCCATCGCGGGCGAGACCCACGAATACACGGATATGTACCCCGGTATGGCAAAGACTGCCCGTGACGAGGGTTTTGACGAAATTGCAGACTGGTTCGAGACGCTGGCCAAAGCGGAACGCTCGCACGCGAATCGCTTCCAGAAAGCCCTCGATTCGCTCGACGACTAGGTTTGTCCGAAGGCAAGCGCGAAGGCAGTCTCGAGGCACCCACCCGGCACCCGCTCGACTGGCAGTCTGAAGAATTCTACGATGAAGCTCCTCTTTTCGAGGAGCTTGAACGTGTCTTCGACATTTGCCACGGCTGCCGGCGGTGCTTCAATCTTTGCAACGCATTCCCAACTCTTTTTGATGCCGTCGATGAGTCGGAAACGATGGAAGTCGATGGCGTTCCGAAAAAGGTCTACTGGGACGTTGTCGACAACTGTTACCTGTGCGACATGTGCTACATGTCGAAGTGCCCATACGTGCCGCCGCACGAATGGAACGTCGATTTTCCGCATTTGATGTTGCGCGCGAAGTCGGCGCGATTCAAAAAAGAGGGCGCGTCGTTGCGTGACAAGGTGTTGTCCGCGACTGATACGGTTGGCAAGTTTGCGGGCATTCCGATCGTTGTCAATGCTGTCAATGCCAGCAACCGCAGCAAAGCAGGTCGCAAACTGCTGGAACATACGCTGGGCGTGCATCGCAGTGCTCCGGTTCCCGAATACCATTCAAAGACGGCACGAAAACGGCTCGCATACCTTCACGATACAAGCCAGGTCGAAGCCCGGCCGACGTCGGCGACCCGCGGCAAGGTTGCCCTGTACGCTACTTGCTATGGCAACCGAAATCATCCCGCGGTTAACGAAGATCTTGTCGCTGTGTATGAACACAACGGCATCGCGGTGACGCTGCTGGAAAAAGAAGTCTGCTGCGGCATGCCGAAGCTTGAGCTGGGCGATTTGGATGCAGTGGCCAGGGCCAAAGCCGTGAATATCCCGATTCTTGCCGCAATGGTTGATAAAGGCTGGGATATTGTGACGCCGGTGCCTTCCTGCACATTGATGTTCAAGCAGGAGTTGCCGTTGATGTTCCCGGATGACGCTGACGTCGAGAAAGTGCGTGCGGCCATGTTTGACCCGTTTGAATACCTGATGCTGCGCCACAGGGATGGCGAATTGAAAACAGATTTCCCGAATTCGCTCGGCACAGTGTCTTACCAGGTGCCCTGTCACCTGCGGGTACAGAATATTGGTTTGAAGACTCGTGACATCTTGCAGTTGATACCGGATACCAGGGTTGAGGCAATTGAACGCTGTTCCGGTCACGATGGCACCTACGCGGTAAAACGCGAGTTTCACGAAATCTCAAAGAAGATCGCCGCGCCTGTCATCAGTAAACTGAAGCGCAGTGAGGCGGATCATTTCACCAGCGATTGCCCTATGGCCGCGGAGCAAATTGTGCAGGACCTCGATAGCTACGCTCCGCGCAACCCGATGAGCCTGCTACGCCAGGCCTATGGAATTTAAGATGCAAAAACTGACACGCGATGACTTGTTCAGTCTTGAACGCTATGCCGAAGAGCGCGACGCTTTTCGCAGCAAGGTGTTGCAACACAAGCGCGACAGGCGCCTGGATCTTGGCACTAACGCAGCCTTGTATTTCGAGGACCGGCTGACGATGCAGTACCAGGTACAGGAGATGTTACGCATTGAGAAAATATTCGAAGCAGATGGCATCAATGAAGAGCTGGACACCTACAATGCCCTGATTCCGGACGGCAGCAATTGGAAAGCGACGTTCATGATCGAGTTCCCGGATGAAGAGCAACGCCGGGAGATGCTCACGCAATTGGTCGGTATTGAGGATAGAGTCTACATACAGGTCGTCGATTTCGAACGAAATTACGCAATCGCCGATGAGGACCTGGAGCGCTCTGATCGAAACAAGACGTCTGCGGTACATTTCTTGCGATTCGAGCTGCCTGCCGAACAGGTAGTCGCACTGAAATCGGGTGCCAGCTTCGTCGCAGGCATCGACCATGAAAATTACCAGGTCGAAGTCAGCCCGGTTGCCGATAATGTGCGTAACGCATTGCTCGCCGACCTGAGCTGAATATAGCGGGTGCACGTCCAGGCCTTTCAGGCTAAACTGCCGCCGGGCATTTTTCTGGTTAACAGATGAGTAAGCGATACGACGCTGCGGACATCGAAGTCCTTAGCGGGCTGGAGCCTGTACGGCGCCGGCCAGGCATGTATACCGATACGTCGAGGCCAAATCACCTCGCTCACGAGGTTATCGACAACAGTATCGATGAAGCGCTTGCAGGCCACTGCAAGAAGATCGAAGTCACTATCTACAAGGACGGTTCGCTCGAAGTGTCCGACGACGGTCGCGGCATGCCGGTCGACAAGCACCCGAAGGAAAAGATTCCGGGTGTCGAGCTGGTACTGACTCGCCTGCACGCCGGCGGCAAGTTTTCGAACAGCAACTACCAGTACTCGGGCGGGCTGCACGGCGTCGGCGTGTCGGTGGTGAATGCCTTGTCGAAAAACCTGGAGGTGTGGATTCGGCGCGGTGGCAAGGAATACAACATGAGCTTTGCCGGCGGCAAGAAGCGCGGCAAGCTTGAGGTGGTTGGCTCGGTCGGCAAAGCCAATACCGGCACAACCATACGCTTCTGGCCCGATCCGCAGTATTTCGATTCCGTCAAGTTTTCGGTTAGCCGCCTCAAGCATGCATTGCGCGCCAAGGCCGTTCTTTGTCCAGGTATTACCGTCAAACTCAAGGTTGAGAAACCTGCGGAAAAGATTGAGTGGCGTTACGAAGGTGGACTGGAAGAATACCTGCTCGAGGAAATAGGCGCCGCTGAAACTTTACCGGCAAAACCATTTTCGGGAAACATGACGGGCAATACGGAGGCGGTTGACTGGGCACTGGTCTGGACGACCGATGGCGGCGCGAGTGTAACGGAAAGTTACGTCAACCTGATTCCAACGCCGCAGGGTGGTACGCATGTCAACGGGCTTCGTACCGGCCTGACTAACGCGTTGCGCGAATTCTGCGAGTTCAGAAACCTGTTGTCTCGCGGTATTTCAATTGCACCGGAAGACGTTTGGGATGGCTTGAGTTTCGTACTCAGCACCAAGCTGGAGGACCCGCAGTTTTCGGGTCAGACCAAGGAACGGTTGTCGTCACGGGAGTCAGCGGCCTTCGTCGCTGGCCTCATCAAGGACAATTTTTCCGTCTGGCTGAACAAACACCCGGAAACAGGAGACCAGATTGCCCAGCTGGCGATTAGCAAGGCACAACGGCGACTCAAGGCCGTGAAGAAAGTTGTACGCAAGAAGATCGTTTCGGGCCCGGCATTGCCGGGCAAACTGGCAGATTGCCGAAACCAGGAACCCGAGCTATGCGAACTGTTTCTCGTTGAGGGGGACTCGGCAGGCGGCTCGGCGAAGCAGGCGCGCGATCGTAATACGCAGGCGATCATGCCATTGCGCGGTAAGATCCTGAATACCTGGGAGGTCGAAACCAACGAGATTCTTGCGTCGGCCGAAGTGCACGATATTTCCGTCGCAATAGGCGTCGATCCCGGCTCCGCTGACATCAGCGGCTTGCGCTACCACAAGATTTGTATTCTTGCGGACGCCGACTCCGACGGATTGCATATCGCAACGTTGTTGTGCGCATTGTTCTTGCGCCATTTTCGCGAACTGGTGCTCGCCGGGCATATTTATGTCGCGATGCCGCCCTTGTACCGCGTCGACGTCGGCAAAGAGGTTTTCTACGCTCTGGATGAAGGTGAGCGTAAGGGAATTCTCGATCGCGTCGAGGCCGAAAAGAAAAAAGCCAAAGTCACGGTGACGCGCTTCAAGGGTCTGGGCGAAATGGATCCGGAACAACTTCGTGAAACGACGATGCACCGCGACACGCGTCGCCTGGTGCAACTCACGGTCAAAGCCGGCGACAAAGCCGATCAGAACATGGACATGCTTCTGGCCAAGAAGCGAGCGAAAGATCGTCGCACCTGGCTGGAGACCAAAGGCAATCTCGCCGAGGTATGAGTGACATGCAAAACAGTTTGAATCTTGAGGGCGTCGAACAACAGTCGCTCAAGGATTACACCGAGCGGGCGTATCTCGACTACTCAATGTACGTGATTCTTGATCGTGCCTTGCCGCAAATTGGCGATGGCCTCAAGCCCGTTCAGCGCCGCATTATTTACGCAATGAGCGAGCTGGGTCTGTCCGCATCGTCAAAGCCCAAGAAATCGGCGCGCACCGTCGGTGATGTTATCGGCAAGTTCCATCCTCACGGCGACTCCGCCTGTTACGAGGCGATGGTGCTGATGGCACAGGACTTCTCGTATCGCTATCCGATTGTTATTGGCCAGGGCAACTGGGGTTCAACTGACGACCCCAAATCCTTCGCCGCGATGCGTTACACGGAATCGCGACTGGCGGGATACGCAAAAAGCCTGCTTCAGGAACTGGGTCACGGCACCGTCGACTGGGTTCCGAACTTCGATGGCACGATGCGGGAGCCTGTCGTATTGCCGGCGAGGCTACCGAACTTGCTGCTGAACGGCACAACTGGCATTGCCGTCGGTATGTCGACCGATGTGCCACCGCATAACCTGAACGAAGTCGCCAGCGCGTTGGTGCACCTGATCGATAACCCGAAAGCGACTGTTGCCCAGCTCATGAAACACATCAAGGGGCCAGACTTTCCGACCGGTGGTGAGCTCGTTTCTCCCGCCAGCGACATCAAGGAAATATACACAACCGGCAACGGCACGCTTCGACTGCGTGCATCGTACAAATTGGAGGGCAATGACATCGTCATCACGTCCTTGCCACATCAGATTTCCGGAGCCAAGCTCCAGGAGCAAATCGCCCAACAAATGCGTGCAAAGAAGTTGCCGCAGGTTGAGGATTTGCGTGACGAATCGGATCACGAAGAGCAGACGCGGCTGGTTATCGGCAGAAAGCGTGGCGTCGACGTTGACCAATTGATGTCGCACCTGTTCTCGACAACCTCCCTGGAACGAACCTTGCGCGTAAATATGAACGTCATTGCACTCGACGGCCGGCCGCGTATGTTCAACCTGGTCGATCTGCTCAAAGAATGGCTGACATTCCGCAAGACAACGGTGACCAATCGGCTGCAGCACCGGTTACAGATCGTCAATGATCGACTGCATATTCTCGACGGCCTGCTGGTTGCCTATCTCAGTATCGATGAGGTAATCGCGATCATTCGCAAAGAGGACGAGCCGAAGCCGGTGCTGATGAAGCGCTTCAAATTGTCCGATATCCAGGCGGAAGCCATTCTGAACCTTCGCCTGCGCTATCTTGCCAAGCTTGAGGAAATGAAAATTCGGGGCGAGCAGGACGAATTGAACGAGGAACGCAAGTCGCTGGACAAGATTCTGGGCAGTGCGGCGCGGTTAAAAACGCTCATCAAGAAAGAGATTCTTGAGGATGCGGAAGCCTACGGTGACAATCGTCGAACGTTGATTGTGGAGCGTGAAGCAGCGCAGGCACTTGATGAGACGCAGCTGGTGGCCAGCGAGCCGGTTACCGTCGTGTTGTCGAAGGCCGGATACGCGCGGGCCGCGAAAGGTCACGAAATCGATCCTTCGACACTGAGCTATCGTTCCGGCGATTCGTTCCTTGCCTCGGCGCAGGGCCGCAGCAATCAATTGGCCATGTTTATCGACAGCACCGGGCGCGTGTACAGCGTCCTCGCCGGCACACTGCCGTCGGCGCGCGGGCAGGGCGAGCCGCTGTCCAGCCGCTTCAAGCCACCCGACGGTGCGGCATTTTGCGGCGCCATGATCGGCGACAACAAGCAGCGATACCTGCTGGCGAGCGATGCCGGTTACGGATTTGTCGCAACGCTTGAAGATCTCGTTTCTCGAAACAAGGCGGGTAAGTCCATTCTTCGTGTACCGGCGGGTGGGCGTGCGGTCGTGCCTGCCTCAGTGCCCGCGGACACCGAATGCCTGATCGCCGCGGTCAGTTCAATTGGCCGCCTGCTCGTTTTTGAAATGGAAGAACTGCCTGAACTTGCGAAAGGCAAGGGCAACAAGCTCATCAATATTCCATCGAAGAAATACAAAGACGGCGTTGAATCGATGGTGGCGGCGGCCGTCATTCCAGAGGACGGTCATTTGCAGGTGCACACTGGCGCCCGCACGATGACACTGAAGTGGGATGACCTGGACGACTACTACGGCGACCGCGCATTGCGCGGAAGCCTGTTGCCGAAGGGCTGGCGAAAAGTCGAACGGCTCGAAGGAATCGAATAACCAGCTAGCGCGCAGTTTTCTTTTCCGCCGGCATCTCAACTGTCGAGTCGTCAGCTGTTTCGTTGATCGTGATTTCCTGGGTGATGCCCGTGTCGTCAAGTTCGGATATGTCGTCATTCTGCGCAGGCATCTGAGCCGTTATATCCAGTTCAGTTACACTCGCCAGCGGCATGGCCGTTGTTTCATCGTTGTCGCCGCTTTCTGCATCCATGCGCGCAGCAAGCTCGACTGCAGCGCGAGCTATCTCTTCGTTAAGCGCCTGAGTTGCAGTCAGCTCGTCTTCATAGTCCTGTTCGAGCACGTCGTAGTCGACTTCTTTGTTAATCGTGTAGGCGTCCAACAATTGCGTTTCATCGTCGGCTTCAACAACGACTGCCTGCAGATCGCGTTCGGTCACGTCTTCTGGCAGGGGCATCTTGGTCGCGTCCACCATGACCGACATGTCGTATTCGTCATCTTCCGGCAGGATTTCGCTTGTCAGGATGACCTGTTCATCCGTGTGCATCGGCGGCAGAATATCGGTCGAGTCCTTAGCCGATGCTTCCGGTTCGAACGGCAATTCAATATCCAGCTCTTTGCTGGCAGCAAATTCGAAATTCTCGGTGAGATCGGATGCCTCGCCGGCGTCAAGGCCTGTGCCAATGACAACGTCAGCGTCCAACACCAGGTTTTCCTCGGTCGGTGAGTCGTCGCTGAGATCATAGTCGACAGCCACTGCTGCGAGGTTTTCGGTGTCGGAATCCTGGTCGCTGAAGCGTCGATTGTGCGTTTCCTCGATCGACGGCTCGAACGGTGTTGTGTCCGTATCTCCGCGGAAGCGCCGCCCGAACATCAGCAGGCCGATGATCAGGGCAACCCCACTGCCAGCCAGCCACAGGATCCACGATGGGGTTGCGGAACCGGTATCGCGGTTTGTGTTGGTGCGAATTATTGCCGTCGGCACATTCGGCGAGCTTGATGTCGTTGTCGGACTTTCCAGCTTCGTGTCGGCAATATCGACGGTCTCGGTTGCAGCAAAAGGTTCGACAAATGGGTTGTCGTCCAAAACGATGTCGCCGGGCTTCAGGTCAGCGGTGGTATCGCCGGCCTCGATAGAAGTAAGGGTTTCAACTGCAGTCGGTTCCGCTACAACTGCGCTTGCCGGTGTTTCGTAGGCCGGTGTCTGCACGGAAGGATTGACGGCGACCTCGGTCGGAGTCATTGAAATCGGTTCGACTGCGGCCGCTGCGACAACCGGCGCATTGCCGTTAAACGATGGAATTGACAACACGCTGCCAGCTTTCAGCTGATTCGGATCTTTGTTCATGAACGCGTGCGGGTTTGCCTCGAAGATCGCGTTGACCGCGGGCCAAAGGCCGATGCCGCGGTCCTGGATACGCATGGCAATTTCCGACAGGGTTTCGCCGGGCTGAACCCTGTGCTCGGTCGATGGCCCGATATCTTTTCGAATATCGGGCTTGCTGGCCGGTCGGGTCGCTGCGGGAGTGACGACGACAGGGTCCGACGCAACTGAGGTCTGCTGAGTGGTAACGACGTTCTCGTAGGCTGGCGTCGCCGGATCGACAAACAGCATGTATTCACGACTCAGGTTTGGTGCATACGGGCAGTTGATTACAATGTGTGCAGAAACCATGGGCTCGCGAACCGCGGAAGAGCCGGCCAGCATGATGACACCGTTTGCAACGCTGAGTACCGCGCCGTCTATGCCGGGCAAACCGCTGACCGATGGGCCGGAACGCAACGAGACACAGCTCTTCGCAACCTGCTCATTGGGTGCAAGCGCATAAGCGATACTGGCACGAAGTGGCTGGCCGAGACGGGACTGAACGCTAACGTCTCCCAATTCCAGCGCGGAGCCGGGAGTCGCAGCAAGTGCGCCACCAACCGCGACAAGTGCCGATAAGCTGCGATGGGCGCTGGGTATTCTGTTTGTTACATTTTTCAATGTCGGGCACTCCGCGTTTTCGTGAAACAGCCATAACTGCAATGGCAGTCGTGACAGGACGTTCATTGTAAGTTCTCAAGAGAGCCAATCGTTAACGCGTGGTTCCACAGAGCAAGTGTGACGCAGGTCACACTTTGCTGTTTCACAGCGGTGCGCTAAATCGCACCTGCTGCCGTCAGATTGGCCAGTGTATTCGCCGCAACACTCTCTCGTTCCTGCAATACAACCTCCGGCTCGTGGACATAATGTCCCTGCATGAAGTCAAGGCCGAGTTGAAACAGCACGGCCATAGCATTGGCGTTCTCAACACGTTCAGCAATAGTCTTGATATTGCGCTCCTGTGCCGCTTTGACGATTTTTGCGACCGCAGCTTGCATGTTGTGGTCAGTCATCAACGTATGCATCAGTTCGCCATCGATCTTGATGTAGTCGGGTTTGAGTATGTCGAGGATCTGGAACCGCTCCTGATCAATACCGTAATGCTCCAGCGCAAAACCGATTCCGAGTTTGCGAGCGTTCGCTGCCAGTACCTGGGTTTGCTTGATGTGGGTTGCGGCGTCCTGCTCCGGAATCTGTATGACCAGGCGCGAGCAGTCGAATCCTGCATCGTCCAGCTTCTGCTGCAGCCATGCTGCAGTCGAGGTGTCTTTTATCGATTGCTTCGACATGCGTACGAAGACTCGGTCAGCGTTACCCTCATTACAAAACTTGACCGCCGACTGCAGCATCCACCGATCAATATTCTTCATCATATTGTTGCGTTCGGCGGCCGGCAGAAACTCGGACGGCAGCACCGAATTGCCGCGCTCGTCAATCATGCGAACCAGCAGGTCGTACATTTGAATAGAATCGCTTCGCAGTCCGGCAATCGGCAGCTGCGCGAGACGGAATCGATCGTCCATCAACGCAGCCTTGAGGTGCTTGACCCAGATGGCGTCAAACTCGCGCTGCTTGGTATCTTCGTCTGCGCTTTGGTCGAGGAAGGAGGTATTTCCGCCCGCTTGCTTGCCGAGCTTATGCGCATTCACGGTCGCGGCAATGAATTCCTCCAGACTACTGAAAACTTCGTTTACCGCGCAGGCACCAACCGTACAGGTCAGGTGCGTCGAATTTTCCTCAACTTCAAATGTGTGTTTCGCGATGTGATCACAGAATTGTTTGCCCCAGACCTGGGCGTCGCGCGCTGAACCACGCTCCAACAGGACCATCAGCGATGTGCCCTCGAATCGGCCGGCAACGTCGCGCGGGTGGAGTCGCTTGCGAACTTCTTCTGCGAGCTGCGCGATAACTTCTTCGGAATTCAGGATGCCGACTTTCTGCCGAACAGCGGCGAAGTCGTCAGGCTTTATATAAACAAGGCAATGGGTACCCTGCGCGGGTTTGCGACGCAGGCGCTTGGTAATTCGTTCAATGAACTGGGCGCGGTGAAAAAACAGTGTTGTCGGGTCACGTTTCAGGGCATCGTGCACCAGCTTGGTCGGCTCCTCGGCCACCTTTAATTGCGGTGCAATACGGATTTGCACACAGGGCCCGTCATCGAGATCGAAACGACGGAACTCGAGATGAATTTCGGCATTGTCACCGGACTGCACCTGCGAGCGGACAACCAGTTTTTCGTTGCGTTGCCACTTGCCCTGAATGGTCGCAATCAATGCACCTTTGAGCGCTGCCTGGCTTTCCTGATCGAATGTGTCCATCACCGGCATGCCGACCAGTTCTTCCTTGTTCTTGGCACGGAACTGCCGGATCCAGGCATCGTTGACGTCAGTGAAAATGCCGTCCTGTACCAGCGCAATAGAGCTGCTGGATGAGTCCATGTGATCTTTCAGTTGTCGCTTGTATTCTGTTGCAGACTGAATCGTGGAATTGAGTGCACGTTCGACCCGCAGGGCTCGCAGCTCGCGCGACACGACTGACTGCAGTCGGCCTTTCAACGAGAGCGAAACAAGGTCGCAGGCGCCAGCCTGCATCGCGGCCAGGATACTGGCTTCATCGGCGGTCGCCTGCATCGCGATCAGCGGTACTTCCGGGTTATAGCGGTCCTTGAGTTTTATGACCTGGCGAATCGAATCCTTGAAACGATCGCCGTTGAGAATCAGCAATTCGATGTTTTCAGCGGCGAGTGTGTCTGCGAGTTTCGCAGGCGACGGAATCCATAGACAATGAGCAGCATGACCGGCGTCACGCAGCGCGCTATTAATGATTTCGACGTCGTCCTGATCTTCCGTGAGGACGGCTATGGATATGCTTTGGCGCCCGTTCAAATCCCGATCCCTGGCGACGGATCTCGATCCGCCGATTTCCATATTCTGTAAACCCGGAAGCCAGTTTAGACACTGGCGAGGCCGGAGTCCCGATCCGCACCTCAAAACCGTGACCTGATTCATGTTTCCGCGGCCAGGCAGCGGCAATTGGGACGAAAATACGGCTGGCGAAGTGCCAAGACTCTAGTATCATGGCGCCTCGCCGAAAACCGGCGCACCCCCAAAATGAGCGATCTTTATGGCTAATTACAGCACCAGCGAATTCAAATCCGGTCTCCGAATTATCATCGATGGCAATCCTTGCATTATCGTAGAGAATGAATTCGTCAAGCCCGGCAAGGGCCAGGCATTCAACCGGGTTCGAATCAAGAATCTCAAGACTGGAAAGACCGTTGACAAGACGTTCAAGTCCGGAGAATCCGTTGAGGCTGCCGATGTCGTGGACAAGGACATGCAGTACCTTTATGCGGACGGCGAATTCTGGCATTTCATGGTGCCCGATACGTTCGAACAATACGCCGCCGATGCGTCAGCGATGGGCGATGCCAGCGACTGGATAACCGATGGCGATGTTTGCATGATTACGCTGTGGAACAATACGCCGCTGATCGTGACGCCGCCGAATTTCGTCGAGCTTGAAATTGTCGAAACGGATCCCGGTGTCAAAGGCGATACCGCAAGTGGCGGCGTCAAACCGGCGACGTTGTCGACCGGCGCTGTCGTCAGGGTGCCGTTGTTCGTCGATCAGAACGAAGTCATCAAAGTCGATACCCGCTCGCGCGAATACGTTTCTCGCATCAAATAAATCGTGGGCTCGCTGCCTGCAATTCGCAATAGACTTGGCAAATACGTTCAACGCCCGCCTGGTCCTCCGCGCTGAAACGGTCGGGGCTTGCGCTATCGATGTCGAGAACGCCAACAAGCTCACCTCGCACTTGCAGCGGCACGACAATTTCGGATCGCGAAGCCGGGTCACAGGCTATGTGGCCCTCGAACAATTGAACGTCGGCAACTCGTTGCGTCTGGAGTGTGGTCGCGGCCGTGCCGCAGACGCCCGAACCCATCGGAATTCGAACGCACGCAGGCTTCCCCTGGAAGGGTCCCAGCACCAGTTCGTCGTCGCGCAAGACGTATAGGCCCAGCCAGTTAATTTCGTCGATTGCCTGGAACATCAGCCCGACAAAATTGCTGGCGTTGGCGAGCGCATCGGTCTCGCCGTCGAGCAGGGCGCGAAGCTGTGCTTCAAGCAGTTTGTAATCAGGGTTACTCATCATTTTCTCTCAAACAGAAACGGGATGACGTTACGGATATCGTTAGTCTTTTCGTAAATCATTTGCAAGCGTTCAATGCCGACGGCAACGCCGGCGCATTCGGGGAGCCCGTGTCGCAACGCATCGATCAATGCCTGGTCCCGAGGTCGAACCGGGCGTCCGCGTCGTTCTCGACTGGCCTGGTCGGCGGCCATTCGGGCAGACTGCTCTTCGGCATCGGTCAACTCGACATAGCCGTTGCCTAGTTCCATGTCCCCGATGAAGACCTCAAAGCGATCTGCCACTGACGCATCGACAGGGCACGTGCGCGCAAGTGCCGCCTGAGAAGCAGGGTAATGGCGCACGACCGTAAGACAGTCTTTCGCAAACTGAGGTGCAATTCGGGTCGACATCATAAGGTCCAGCCAATCGTCGCGCTCAGTACCGATTGCGGCAACCAGGTCGGCATCTGCATTTGCTGCCGCCGACATGTCGCGAATCGAAGCGCTTGCCGGGTCCAGTGCAAGCACGCTGAGAAACGCGTCGCGGTAGTCGACGACCGTTGCCGAGTCCGCAAGCTTCGGGGCGTCCAGCGCAGTCGCTATGAGCCTGACTGCGTCGTCCACGATATCGCCGAGACCGAAATCCAGCCGGTACCACTCGAGCAAAGTGAATTCGGGCTGGTGCCTCGGACCCCATTCGTCGTCACGAAACACTCGACTTATCGAATAAATGTCGGGCCAGGAATCTGCGAGCATGCGCTTCATCATGAACTCCGGCGACGTGTGCAGGTAGAGCGGCCCGGGACACTGGCCGCTACGAACTTCGAGGCTTTCGATTTGCACATCGCTGACGGCCGATCGGCTGAGTGCCGGGGTGTCAACTTCCAAAACGCCTTGTGTCGCGAAGTAGCGGCGGATGCGTCGCAGCATTGCCGCTTTGCGCCGGGCAACCTCCGGCCCGGATGCGGGACGCCAGTCACTCATTGTGTTGCGGACGATAATTGCCCGATGGATTCGCCTACGCGCAGCGTTGCGCCGGCCTGCAGCTCGGGATGCCACTCACAACATCCTGTCGGGAGCAGCAAAATGACGGTGGAGCCCATATTGAACCAGCCAAGGAGATCGCCTTTCTTGAGCGTTGTCGGTGCCCCGGCAAGACTCAATGCCTCGACGACACCGCGCTTTCGTGGCCGGATTTCCCCGCTCCAGGGTGTCGAGATACTGCCGACGTTGAGCGCGCCCACAAAAATCAGCGTCGCTGGTCCTCGCTCGGTCCTGAAGCGCATGATCAGCCGTTCGTTGCGGCGGAATAAACCCCTGACGGATGCAACGGTCGCCTGGTTGACGCTGAACAGGTCGCCGGGAACATAATTTGCCGACACCAGTTGTCCATCAACAGGTGCGTGCACGCGATGATAATTGTAAGGCGCCAGGTAGATGGTCGCGAAACTGCCGTCGATATACGCGCTGGCCTCGTCTACGTCAGCCGCGAGGAGATCGGTGAGCGAATAGTCGATTCCTTTTGCCTGTATCACGCTGTCGCCCAGCATCGCCCCGGCCAGGCTGACGGTACCATCGACCGGTGACACGATGGAGTGATTGTCGCTGGCGACCGGTCGCGCTGTATCATTCAACTCACGAGTAAAAAAATCGTTGAATGTCGCGAAATCATCCGGGACGCTCTGCAAGACATCTTCGAGGTCGACGTCGTACATCGCTACAAATTTTGTGATCAGAAAATTCTTGGTCGCCGTATGTCGTATGCGTGCGATTCGCCATACAAATGCAGTTAACCAGTGCTGTGGCACCAGGTATTGAAATGCAACAAACAGTCGGGCCAGCATCATTCGCTCCGGCGGCTGACCTGGGCTTCAAGGCCGAGCAATAAAGTCGTGTCTTCGTAAAAATTCAGGGACACCGACCCGGCATCTGTTTTTTTACGCATCAACATCAGGTGTAGCCCGCCTTGTTGCAAGGTCACAGATGACCCGGGTGCAATTACCAGCGCGTCGACAGGCCTCATTTTCGCAACGCCGTCCTCCAGTAACGACTCGTGCAGTTCAACGGCGCCAAAGTCCGGGCTGCTGACACGGTTAATTCGAATCGCATCGTCCGAGTTATTGGTTAGCGTCAGATACGCGGCACTCATCATTCGACCAGGCAACGGCTCGGTCACGACCACGTTGCTGGCGACAAGAGGGGGACCCGATTCAGCCGCGCAGGCGACCAGAGCGAGCAACATGAGACTACTGAGCAGAAAGTTGCGCATCAGTTTCGTGCCGCGATGATCGGCAGATCGTGCAGATAGTTGCCAACGGAATGTGGAGCGCTGAATAGGGCAACGAATTTTCCGTCCGGATCGACAACGAGTACCGCAGCCGAATGATCGACACCGTAGTCTTCTTCGACAATATTGACTTTCTCGAAATAAATTCCGAGCCCTGAGGTGAGCCGCTTCAATTGCTCGAGATCGCCGGTGATGCCCAGGTTGTCTGGTCCAAAGTAACCGACGTAACGGCCAAGAATTTCAGGCGTGTCCCGCTCCGGATCGACGCTCACCAACACGATGCGGGGCACGACATCCGCCTCAGACGCGACAAGTTCGCGTCGGACATTCGCGAGGGTTTGCAATGTGGTCGGGCAAATATCCGGACAATGAGTGAAGCCGAAAAAGACAAGGTCCCATTGGCCCCGGAATGAGTCGGCATTGACCGGCGCGCCGTGCTGATCGAGCAGCGAGAATTCCGGCAGGTCACCGCCTGCAGGAAGCACGGTTGCGAAGCGCGGTTCGGCAGGGGTGCTGGATTTCAGCGCAACAAAGACACCGGCGGCGAGAGCGCCGCCAAGCAACAGCGCGATCAGGAAACGTTTTGGATTCATCGGACCTGTGATTGTAATGGCAAAGCGGACGATTCTACAGGCAGTTGGCCGGTCAGCGTGATAGATTCGCCGACGCCCATGAATGTCGAAGAACTCATACACGCGATCGCGGCCGATTTTGATGATGCCGGACTGGTTTACGGACATGGCACCGACAATGCGCTGGATGAAGCTGCCTGGCTGGTAT
Source organism: uncultured bacterium (assembly GCA_963976365.1). Classification (GTDB taxonomy): domain Bacteria; phylum Pseudomonadota; class Gammaproteobacteria; order Steroidobacterales; family Woeseiaceae; genus UBA1847. The sequence goes on from CAXBKH010000014.1 coordinate 82,117, forward strand.
TCGCCACCTTGCAGCTGTCACATCACGACGCACCCGCCGTCTACGCCAACGCAGTGACCGAGACACAGCGCAAGGCCGTGATGACGCTCGCAGCGCAGCGAATTCGCCAGCGGATACCGCTTGCCTACCTGCTGAAGCAGGCCTTCTTCGCCGGCCGGGAGTTCTATATTGACGAAAGGGTCCTGGTGCCGCGCAGTCCGATCGCCGAGTTGATCCTGGAGCGATTTACGCCCTGGGTCGAACCGCGCACCGTGCGCGCCGCCGTGGATCTCGGTACCGGGAGCGGCTGCATCGCGGTCGCTCTTGCACACGCGTTTCCCGATGCCATTGTCGACGCCGTCGATATTTCCCGTGATGCGCTTGACGTGGCCGCAATCAATATTCGAAAACACGGCCTGATGCAGCGGGTGAACGTCGTGCAATCGGACTTTTTCGATGCGCTTGATGGCAGGCGATACGACCTGATCGTCAGCAATCCGCCTTACGTGGATCGTGAAGATATGGAATCCAGGCCGGACGAGTTTCGCCACGAACCGGAATTGGGCCTGGCGGCGGGTGACGATGGCTTGCAGTCCGTGCACAAGATTTTGCAAGACGCCTCGCGATTCCTGACGGACAATGGAATACTCGTATGTGAGGTCGGCAACAGCCAGCCGGCGCTCGAAGCTGCTTACCCGGAGCTTGCATTCGTCTGGCTGGAATTCGAGGCAGGCGGGTCCGGCATTTTCCTGCTGACAGCCAAGGATCTGGAAGGTTTATAACAGTGTCTGGTAATACTTTTGGCCGTATTTTTACGGTGACAACGTTCGGTGAAAGCCATGGCGTGGCCCTGGGCTGCATTGTCGACGGCTGCCCACCGGGCATGGCGTTGTCCGAAGCCGACATCCAGGGCGACCTTGATCGTCGCCGGCCGGGGCGCAATCGACATACGACGCAGCGCAACGAAGCTGACCAGGTCCGTATTCTGTCGGGCGTTTTTGAAGGCAAGACGACTGGAACGCCGATTGGTCTGCTCGTTGAGAATACGGACCAGCGTTCAAAAGACTACGGCGATATCAAGGATAAGTTTCGACCCGGGCATGCTGACTACACCTACCAGCAAAAATACGGCATTCGCGATTATCGGGGTGGTGGACGATCGTCCGCACGCGAAACTACGATGCGTGTTGCCGCGGGAGCCATCGCGAAGAAGTTTCTTAAAGAACGACTCGGTGTCGAGATTCGAGGCTATCTTTCGCAGCTCGGTCCGATCGAACTGGCCGCAGAAGACTTCGAGGCGATCGATGACAATGCATTTTTTTGCGCGGACCCGTCGCGAATTGCGGAACTCGACCGTTTCATGGACGAGCTGCGCGAGCAGGGCGACTCGATCGGCGCGAAGATCAGTGTGCTCGCCACGAATGTGCCCCCGGGACTGGGCGAACCTGTTTTTGACAAGCTTGAAGCGGATATTGCCCACGGACTGATGAGCATCAACGCGGTCAAGGGTGTCGAGCTTGGCGCCGGCTTCCAGGCCGTGACGCAACGCGGCAGTGAGCACCGCGACGAGATGTCGTCTGACGGTTTCAGCAAGAACGACGCAGGCGGGACACTGGGTGGCATTTCGTCTGGCCAGGATATTCTCGCAAGCCTGGCGCTTAAACCGACATCCAGCGTTTCAGTGCCGGGCAAAACGATCGACAAAAGCGGCACCGATACCGAAATTATTACCAAGGGGCGCCATGATCCCTGTGTCGGCCTGCGAGCGACGCCGATCGCCGAAGCGATGCTCGCGCTGGTCATCATGGACCATTACCTGCGCAATCGAGCGCAAAACGCCGACGTGCAGTCGGCAACACCCAATATAAAGGGATGACAGTTCGAATGGATATTGCAGTAGTCGGTGCGACAGGGGCGGTTGGTGAGGCCCTGCTCGACATCCTGAGTCAGCGAAAATTTCCGGCGGGCAAAGTGTACGCCCTGGCCAGCGAGCGTTCGGTTGGGAAAAAGCTGGACTACGGCAACGGTGAGGTCATCGTCGAGGACCTGGCCGAGTTTGATTTCTCTAAAGTTGCGATCGGATTGTTTTCGGCTGGTGCCGCCGTGTCGGCCAAATACGCTCCGAAAGCGGCAGCCGCCGGCTGCGTTGTAATCGACAACACATCGCAATTCCGCTACGACGACGATATTCCGCTCGTTGTACCGGAGGTCAACCCGGAGAAGGTCGCCGACTACAAGAATCGCAACATCATTGCGAACCCGAATTGTTCGACGATCCAGATGCTGGTTGCGCTGAAGCCGATTTACGATGCGGTCGGCATCGAGAGAATCAATGTCTGTACCTACCAGGCCGTGTCAGGCGCAGGTCGCAGCGCCGTCGAAGAGCTGGTTCGTCAGACCGCCTGCCTGCTCAATGGCCGCCCCCTCGAACTCAAGGGTGCCGTGAAACAGATCGCGTTCAACGCGCTTCCCCATATCGATGTCTTTCAGGACAATCGCTACACCAAGGAAGAAATGAAAATGGTCTGGGAAACGCAGAAGATTCTGGGCGACGACGCGATTCGTGTGAATCCGACGGCGGTCAGAATCCCGGTTTTCTACGGTCACTCTGAAGCGGTACACATCGAAACCCGGGACAAGATCACAGCTGCCGACGCCAGTGAACTGTTGGGGCGAGCGCCGGGCGTCAAGGTACTCGATGGCGTCGAAACCGGGCAATACCCGACCGCGGTGACCGAGAGTTCGGGGCAGGACCCGGTGTTCGTCGGGCGAATTCGCGAGGATATCTCTCACGAGCGCGGTTTGAACCTTTGGGTTGTTGCCGACAACATACGTAAGGGCGCCGCTCTAAATAGCGTCCAAATTGCTGAAATATTGGAAAAAAGCTATCTATAAGCTATAGTTCGCAGGCATTAAACGGCCCCGGACATGATGTCAGGAACGGGGTGTTTTCGGGTTTGGAGAAATACATTATGTCCCGACGATTCACTCGTCTTCCATTGCTGCTCGTCCTTCTGCTTTCCAGCGAAGTCTGGGCCATCGGCCTTGGTGAAATCCAGCTGGACTCGGCACTGAATGAGCCGCTTCGGGCAGAAATTGTCCTGCTGTCGGCAAGTGCGGACGAATTGTCGGACCTGAAGGTTGCACTGGCCTCATCCGAGACCTTCGCACGCTATGGAATAGACCGCCCGTTTTTCTTGCAAGGTGTTGAATTTAATGTAGTTAATCGCGGAGTGAGCGGCAGTGTCGTGCAACTTCGATCGCGCGCCCCGATAACCGAACCTTTCCTGACATTCCTTGTTGAAGCGACCTGGTCCAGCGGCCGCCTGCTACGCGAATACACCGTCCTGCTCGATCCGCCGACCTATGCGCCACCGTCGGTGCAGCAGACGCCGGCCGTCGCGGCACCGGTGCAGAGCACGCCGAGCGACAGTGGTCGCATCGAACGGCAAACGCCGCCGGCAACTACCCAGGCGCCGCCGCAGCCATCGCGACAGACATCGCGTCCGTCGCAAGCCGGCCCCGCTCCGACCCAGGCATCCGAGCCGAAACCGTTGCCGCCTGCGGACGATACGCCGTATTCGAGCAGTAATGCCGATGAAGTCGTCGTGCAGCGTGGCGATACGCTGTGGGGCGTCGCTGCGCGCATGCGGCCCGACAGTCGGCTGACAATGAATCAGACAATGCTGGCGATTTTTGAGGCGAATCCCGGGGCCTTCGGTGGCAATATCAATGTATTAAAGGCCGGTTCGCGACTACGCGTTCCGAGTGCCGATGAAATATTTCGAATCAATCGCGGCGATGCACAGAGTGAAGTGCAGAGGCAGCACAGTGCCTGGGGCGGCGGTGGCGGGTATGTAGCGCCACAACAAACCAGCCAGCCCGGTCTTGTCCTGGTGCCTCCCGATGAGGAACCCGCTGGCAGCGACTATGACGACAGCGGAACGTATGAACCGCTGACACGTGAACAGGAAATTGAAAACCGCATTGCCGAGCTGGAAAGCGCCGATGTGCCGAACCAGCGGTCGCTGATTGAAATTCGCGACAATGAACTGGCGAACCTGCGACAGGAACTGGCGAATATTCGCGGTGAAGTCTACGAGCCGCCGGTTGATGAAGCACCCGATGACGTCGCTGACGAGCCATTCAGCGATGAAGTGCTCACCTACGATCCGGACGCTGAAATCGACGATGTGTTTGTCGATGACACGGACGAAGCGGACGAGGTGGTTGACGAAGGCACTGACGACACAACCACGACAAGCGACGATGTCGCCGAGGACACGACGGTACCGACGAATGTCGTTCGTTCGTCGCGATCACGCGACGAAAGCTTCGTCGACCAGGCGATTGAATTCCTGACCGGATTCTGGGGAATCATCATCGGCGCGCTGTTGCTGGTCGTTGGTGGCCTGATCTGGTTCATGCGACGCGGTGGCGATGACGATGGCGACTCCCGACCTTGGGAGACGCTTGACGACGACGACATGGCGTCGTCGGACGCCATGTCGGCAACCGGCGCTCTGTCGTCGACCGAGACCATGGAAGCTCCGACGCCGGAAGAGGCGTTCGTCGTGGTCGAGCAGGATTCCGGCGTACACCGGACACTGGACGAAACGGTCGAGACTGCCGCTGTGGATGCTGGTGCCGCCGAGGAAACATCAGGTTCATTCGGATCGCTGGAGGACACCTTCAGTAGTGAAACCGCAGTCAACCTGGACCAGACCGACCCGATTGCCGAAGCCGATTTCCACATGGCTTACGGGCTGTACGACCAGGCGGCGGACCTGATCAACGGCGCGCTCGAGTCCGATCCCACCGACAAGATGTTGATGTCCAAGCTCTGCGAGATCTACTTTGTGTGGGGCAACCGCGACGCGTTTGTCGATGCGGCGAGCCGCATGAAAGCAGAAATTGGCGGCGCGGACAGTGCCGAATGGGACAAGATCGTCATCATGGGCCAGCAGATCGCGGCCGATCACGAAATGTTCGCCGGCGCCGGCGTACTGGGTGCCACCAAAGCTGTTGACCTGGCCTTCGACGAAGGCGGCGATGCGACCGGGGCGCTCGATATGGATTTCGGCGCCGATGACAGCGGCAGTTCGTCGGATGTGATCGATCTCGGCGGTGACGATGGCGATGACCCGCTCGACTTCGGGTTTGATGAAGCCGGGGCTGACGACGTCGATCTCGACGCTACGGCCGAATCGCCGACGCTTGAATCGGTGGCCGATGACGCCACCGCCGAAATGCCCGCACCAACGATTGAGTCGCCAACCCTTGAGGAGCAGTTTGCCGGGTTTGACGACGGAACCTCTGAATTGCCGGCACTCGATGATCCGCTGGCCGATGCGATCAGCCGCAGCGGCCAGGACTCCGATGCGACGGCGGAAATCAATCTCGATGACCTCGATCTCGGCGGCGCAGAGTTCGACGAAACCGAACTCGCCTCGCTGGATGATCTCGACATCACCGGTACCAACGAGTCGCTGTCGGATACCGGCGTCAACCCGGAAATTGACCCTGACGCAACCGGTGTGCAGCGCGGTCTTGATCCCAGCTCGACCGGGCTGGTCGAAGGACTGGATCTGTCCGATCTCGACGAATCCGGAATGCACCTGGCTCCGGACGAGACTGGCCACAACCCGGTGGTCGCCGATGAGCACGATTCGACGGACTTCGATATCGACGAAACGCTGCTCGATGCGACGGGTCGCACGCAGGTCCTGAGTGAAGACATGATTGTCGATACAGCCACCGGTATGCCGAAGGAAATTGGCAACTCGGATGCCACGCAAATGGCCGGAACCCTGGCCGACGATGCGGAAACACTACTGGCCTCCCTAAATGATGACGACGACAACTTCGATTTTGCGAAGACAGAAGCCTTGCCGCCCGAAGCATTTTCCGGCATTTCCGACCTCGAGGAAACGGCCGAGACCAAGGCCATTGCAGAAACCGACGTTGACCTCGATCTTGATGACCTGACCGCGGCACTGAAAGTGAGCGAGATCGGTGACACGATCGAACAACCTCGCGATGACGCGACGGTTGAGCAGCCCAAGCCTTCGATGTCGGACGAAACGGCTGAAGTCCCGACGATGAACCTGGCGCCTGAAGACATGACCAGCGACCTGCACGAAGCCAGGACAATGACCGAGGTGGGTACCAAGCTCGACCTGGCCCGGGCTTACGTCGATATGGGTGATCCGGCCGGAGCTCGCAGCATTCTTGAAGAAGTGCTGGACGAGGGCGATGACGCGCAAAAACAGCAGGCGCAAAAATTGCTGGATTCGCTGCCCAGCTAAGTGCTAGCAAGCCAACGCAGGCCTCTCGGATTCGCAGATGCGCATCGCGCTCGGCATTGAGTACGACGGTACAGCGTACAACGGCTGGCAACGTCAAAAATCCGGTCTGGGTGTGCAGCAACGGGTGGAAGAAGCATTGCAGATCGTCGCCAATCACCCTGTTGAGGTTACCTGTGCCGGCCGGACTGACACCGGCGTGCACGCGACCGGGCAGGTCGTCCACTTTGATACGGCCAGTACACGCGACGACCGCGGCTGGTTGCTCGGCGCCAACAGCAATTTGCCGGCCGACATCTGTGTCACATGGGCACAACAGGTGGATGACGATTTCCACGCACGCTTTTCAGCGACGGGCCGCAACTATCGATATCGAATCCTGAATCGGCTGCAGCGGTCGGCGATACACCGGCACTCGGCATGGTGGGTGTATCAGCCGCTTGACAGCAGTCGCATGCACGAAGCCGCTCAGCAGTTATTGGGCGAGCATGATTTTTCGGCGTTCCGTGCCGCCGGGTGCCGCGCCAATACGGCCAGCCGAAATATCACCGATATTGCCGTGACTCGTGACGGCGACTGGATCACACTGACCGTTTCCGCGAATGCATTCCTGCAACACATGGTACGAAACATCACTGGCACGTTGGTTGCGATCGGACTGGGTGAGCAAAGTGTGGAATGGTTGGCCGATGTGATGAAAAGCCGTGATCGTAAGCAGGGCGGCATTGCCGCGCCGCCGCATGGCCTGACGCTCGTATCCGTTGATTACCCCGAGAGTGCGGGATTGCCCTCGCCGCCGGATGTGTACTAGCTGTACCCGAACTATACGGATATCATGTCTCTATGAGCTGGTTTGAAAAATTGATGCCGTCGCGCATAAGCACCGAGAGCCGCACGAAGTCCGTGCCAGAAGGTGTCTGGATCAAGTGTGGACGCTGCGATGCACAACTGTATCGCAATGAACTGGAGCGCAATCTTCAGGTCTGCCCGAAATGCAATCACCACATGCGAATCGGCGCGCGCAAGCGCATCAAGTTCTTCCTGGATCCCGGAACGCATACGGAGTTATCCGCAGAACTCGAGCCCGAAGATCCGTTGAAGTTCAAAGATAGCAAGCGATACCGTGATCGGCTGATCGCCGCACAAAAAAAGACCGGCGAAAAAGACGCACTGGTTAGCGTAACCGGAAATTTGCACGGCTTGCCGGTCGTCGTTTGTGCATTCGAGTTTTCTTTTATGGGCGGGTCGATGGGCTCTGTCGTTGGCGAACGCTTCGCACGCGCGGCCAACCATGCAGCCGAGCACAAGCTGCCGCTGATTTGTTTCTCGGCCAGCGGTGGCGCGCGCATGCAGGAGGCGCTGTTTTCATTGCTGCAGATGGCAAAAACGTCAGCCGCCCTGGCGAATCTTGGCAGCAAGCGCGTTCCCTACGTGTCGGTATTAACGGACCCGACAACCGGCGGTGTATCGGCAAGCCTCGCGATGTTGGGGGATGTGAATATCGCCGAGCCTGGCGCACTGATCGGTTTTGCCGGTCCGCGCGTCATTGAGCAGACGGTTCGTGAGCATCTGCCGGAAGGGTTCCAGCGCAGCGAATTCCTGCTCGACCACGGGGCGATCGACATGATTGTCGACCGACGCAAAATGCGTGATGAAATCGCAGACTTGCTGGCGAAATTCCAGGGCCACCCGAGCCCGGTTACAGCACCGCAGTAAATCCAGTGCTTCCTGCCGGAGCGCCTTTGGCTGACTGGCTGTCAAGGCTGGAAACGCTGTCACCCAAAGAAATCAACCTGGGGCTTGAACGCGTTGAGCAGGTCCTGGATCGCCTTGCCCTGACGGTTCCCGATGACCTGTTGCTGATCGCCGGCACGAATGGCAAAGGTTCCAGTGTCGCGATGGCGGACGCGCTGTTGCGCGCGTCGGGAAGAACAGTCGGCGCCTATACTTCCCCGCACATCAGCCGGTTTAACGAGCGAATTGTTGTCAATGGTGAGGCGGCATCCGACGCGACGATCGTTTCCGCGTTCGAAGCGGTGAATGCCGCACGCGGCGATATCGTGCTGACCTATTTCGAGTTTGGCACGCTGGCCGCAGCAGTCATATTCGCCGAGGCCAGGCTCGATGTCTGGATTCTCGAGATTGGCCTCGGCGGTCGACTGGACGCCTGCAATGCCTTCAATCCCAGCGCTTCCCTGATCACCAACGTGACGCTGGACCATTGTGAATGGCTGGGTCATGACGTTGAAACCATTGCCACGGAAAAGGCGGGCGTAATGCGGCGCGATCGACCGACGATCTACGGCAGCGAATCGATGCCGCAATCTGTCGAATCGGCGGCCCGTCAACGCGGGGCAATTTTGCGGCGTGCCGGCCGCGACTACCAGGTCGAGTCGACCGACGATGGGCGCTGGTCCTATGTTAGTGAACATCGCACCCTGGTGTCACTGCTGCCTCCCGGTCTGCGCGGCGACTTCCAAACGGGCAACGCAGCCGCTGTCCTGATGTTGCTCGAATCGGCCGGGCTCGCAGCAGGCATCGATGCGGAACGGGTCAACAAAGTGCTGCCGGAGCTGAAGCTTGCCGGGCGCATGCAGAATCACATGGCGTTCGGCAGGCGCTGGCTGCTGGATGTGGCGCATAATCCCGCCGCTGCGCGGATGCTGGCTACCACCCTGGCGGCGGATCGATTTGCCGGTCAGACGGTCGCGATCGTCGGATTGCTGAATGACAAGGACGTCGAAGGCGTGATCGCGCCGCTTTTGCCACGAGTCGATCGCTGGGTCGCGATGCAGCCCTGGAGCCCACGTGCAATCCCGGCGAACGAGCTGGCCAGGCAGGTCGCCAATCTCGCGGTCCGCGCCTGTCTTGTCGCGACCTCAACCGAAGAGGCCGTCGAATTTGCGCGGCGAATTACGTCAGAAAATGACAGAATACTGGTCACGGGGTCGTTTTTTACCGTAGCCCCGGTCTCCGATTGCCTGGCTTTTGATGGGCGCAACGAAACATGATGGAAAGAGCTTTGAAAGAACGCATTATTGGCGCAGTTGTCCTTGTCACATTTGTCGTGCTGATTGTCCCGATCTTCCTCGACGGACCGCCTGCAGAAGGCGAGCTAACAACCGAACGCATATTGCTACCCGGCCAGGAGGACCAGGATACAAAGACGGTCGTGCTGGAGCGCGAGCGTTCCGAGCCGATACCGTTGGCGAACACGCCAGCGGCAGCGGCCGAGCCGCCGTCGGCTGAGGCGGAACCGGTGGTCGAACAGGTGGAAGTTGAACAGAAACCGGGGCCGGAGCCGCAAAAAGTCGTTGAACAGACGCCTCCTCCGACGGAGCCGGCCAAGGCCGTCTCCCGACCGGTCAACGACACACCGCCGCCGGCAGTTTCGGCCACGGGCATGTGGGCAGTGCAGCTTGGCAGTTTTTCGAACAAGGAGAATGCCGAGAAGCTGGCTGCAGACCTTCGCAAGCAGGGCTACGCTGCGTTCCTGAGCCAGTTATCAACGGCCAACGGCCAGTTGCACCGGGTGCGGATTGGTCCGCAAAAAGATCGGGAAGCGGCTGAGCAGATGGCGGCCCGGTTGGCCAAAGTCGGACACAAGGGACAAGTTCTACCGCATCCCTGATGATCTGCTAGAATCCCTGCCAATCTTGCCCGTGACAAACTGAGACAACAATTTCGATGGCAATCATCGACATCATCATTGCCGTTGCGCTGACCATCTCCATCATTGTTGGGTTTGTGCGCGGATTCGTGAAAGAGTCCATTTCGATTGCAACCCTGGTGATCGCGATCTGGGCCGCACTGTATTTTGGTCCGGCTGTCGGCGATGTTTCAGATTCGTGGTTGAGTTCGGAAGAACTGCAGATGTGGTTCGGCCGGGTCCTGGTATTTGGCGTCGTCCTGGCGATCGGTGGATTGCTTGGCTGGGGAATCTCGAAACTGGTGCGGCTTTCGGTGCTCAGCGGACTCGATCGCCTGTTGGGATCGCTGTTTGGCATCCTGAGGGGAATTCTGCTGACGGCGTTGTTCGTTATTGGCGGTCAATTCGCCGGATTTGACAACGATGACTGGTGGCTGCAGTCGAGACTGCTGCCGCATTTCGAGGCGGTCGCCGACTGGATCAAGGTCATGGCGCCCAAGGGATATGAACTCATTGTGCCGGATGACCCGGCCGAAGCATTGCCGGTCGAACTGCCGGCTGAACTGTAGAGACAAATTATGTGTGGCGTCGTCGGAATCGTTAGCTCAGAGCCAGTCAACCAGTCAATCTACAATGCTTTGACGGTCATGCAGCACCGCGGGCAGGATGCGGCAGGTATTGTGACCTGGGGGCGAGAAAGCGGTCTTAAAATGCGCAAGAGCAATGGCCTCGTGCGCGATGTTTTTCGCAATCGTCACATGCTGAGGCTGGACGGCAACGTCGGCATCGGTCACGTACGCTACCCGACCGCCGGCGGTTCGAAATCCTCTGAAGCACAGCCGTTCTACGTGAATTCTCCGTACGGCATCTGCCTGGCACACAACGGAAATCTTACAAATTACGACGAGCTTGCAGGTCTTCTGACTCGCGAGGATCGACGTCACCTGAGCACCAATTCCGATTCTGAAGTCCTGCTCAATGTGCTTGCTCACGAACTGCAGGTTCGCGTTAACGGCAAGCTCACGACACAGAATGTGTTCGACGCAATTGACGCATTGCACCGGCGTTGCAGGGGCGGTTATGCCGTGGTCGCGATGATCATCGGATTTGGCATCGTGGCGTTTCGCGATCCCAACGGAATTCGCCCATTGGTGCTGGGAGAGTGCGATCGACACGGCCGCAAGTCGACCATGGTCGCATCAGAAAGTGTCGCGCTCGATGTGTTGCAATACTCAAGACTTCGTGACGTCCACCCAGGCGAATGCGTTGTCATAGAAAATGACGGCACGTTTCATTGCAACGACTACTCCGGTGTCGTGCGTCATACGCCGTGTATTTTCGAATACGTCTACTTCGCGAGGCCTGACTCGATTCTCGACAACCTGTCGGTTTACAAGACCCGGTTGCGCATGGGTGAAGAGCTGGCTGGCAAGATTGTCAGGGAGTTTCCGGAACATGACATCGATGTCGTTGTTCCGATTCCTGATACCAGCAGAACCTCGGCGTTACAGGTTGCCTATCACCTGGGTGTCAAGTATCGCGAGGGGTTTATCAAGAACCGCTACATCGGTCGCACCTTTATCATGCCCGGCCAGGCGGAACGGCAGAAATCGGTACGCCGAAAATTGAATGCGATCGATCTTGAGTTTCGGAAGAAAAACGTATTGCTGGTTGATGATTCGATTGTGCGTGGTACGACATCAAAGCAGATCATCAAATTTGCCAGGGAAGCTGGCGCGCGAAAGGTTTACTTCGCATCGGCAGCGCCTCCGGTGCGATACCCGAATGTCTATGGCATCGATATGCCGGCAGCGTCTGAACTGATCGCCAATGGTCGGACAGTCGAAGAGGTTGAGAAGCTGATCGGCGCTGACAAGCTGATTTACCAGGACCTGCATGGACTCATTCGGTCGGTTCGCCACGGCAATTCTGATATTACCGAGTTTGATACCTCGTGCTTCTCGGGTGAATATGTGACCGGAGATGTCACCAGTGAGTATTTGCATGAGCTCGAGCTACGCCGCAACGACGCCGCGAAGGCGGGGCGCCGGTCGAATCGTGACCGCGAGTCGAACGTCATCGCCTTGTAAGTACTTGCGCGCATTGTGGGCGCACCGGACGCGGACAGCGCGATGAGCATCAGGTTCATGATCATTGACCAGCAGGCGGAGTTCCGCAGTTTGCTGATGCATCACGTCACGACACACTGGCCCGATGCCGTCATTACCGCCTATGACCCCACTGCAGCAGGCCATCTCCCCGATGAATTCGGTGGCGCCGGCAACGACATTATTTTGCTGGGTAGCAGGCATGGCGATGACCGCGATGGTGTCGAGGTGCTGGAACGCTTTCTGAAACGCAAGAATTTTCCGCCGGTGGTCTATTTCGGCACAGCGGACGACGAGGAGCAAGCGAAGGTAATGAAACCGGCAGCACTCTTCATGCGGAATCATATTCGTCACGACTCACTCATCGTTTGCATTGGTGAGGTGCTGCTGGCCAATGAACGTGTCGAATCGACAACGTCTTCGTTCGTTGGCGATATGCAAATCGGAATCCATCCGCTGATCAAAGGATATCGCTTTATTCGCAAACTGGGTTCAACCGAGCATTCCGGCGTCTACCTGGCGGAGCGTGAGTCCAGTCACCTGCAGGTCGTTCTGAAAGTATTGCGCCAGATGCCACAGCACGGCGACAGCATCGGTGCGTTCGATCGCTTTCTGCAGGAATACGAAACGATTGCCGAGCTGGACCATCCGAACGTGGTGAGAATTTACGACCTGGGCGTCAGCGACGATCATGCCCATATTGCCATGGAGTACCTTGATGGTGGTGATCTCAGGAATCGAATTGACAAAGGCGTATCACGCGCGAAGGCTGTCAATTATCTGCGGCAAATCGCCAGCGGTCTGTCGGCAGTGCATGAAAAACATATTCTGCATCGCGACTTGAAACCCGGAAACATAATGCTGCGCAAGGACGGAACGATCGCCCTGATCGACTTCGGACTTGCAAAAAGCGCAAAGCTGTCGAACGCGATCACTGACAAAGGCGAAATCTTCGGCACACCCTATTATATGAGTCCGGAGCAGGGACACGGCGTCAAGGTGGACGAGCGCAGCGATATCTACAGTCTTGGCGTGATCTTCTTTGAGTTGCTCACCGGTACCAAACCCTTCGCTGCCGATACGGCGATGGGCATTATCTACAAACATGCCCAGGCTCCCGTGCCGCTGTTGCCGCCGCGTTTGTCGCAGTACCAGGCGCTAATCAACCTGATGCTGGCCAAGCGGCCGGAAGATCGCCTGCAGTCGGCGGCAGAGATCAAAGAATGGTTATGAAAGCGGAAGTCCCGCCGGAAATTGCCGGTTTTTTGCAAGTTGAGACACCGGATGAGTGGTTGAACGAAGCTCAGCAACGTCTGCCGGAATTGCTGCTCGACCACGCGAACTGCGAGCTGAAAGCAGCGTCCACCGCGCTCGGTTTCCTCTATCGCTATCCCGACCGTCCGGCGCTTGCGCAGCGAATGTCGCGTTTGGCGCGGGAAGAGTTACGCCACTTTGAACAGGTTCGCTCGATCATGGAAGACATGGGAATTGCGTTCGAGCGATTGTCCGCATCACGCTACGCCGGGCAATTGCGGGATTCGACCCGGCGGAATGAGCCCGATCACTTGCTCGATCTGCTGTTGATCGGCGCACTGATCGAAGCAAGATCGTGTGAACGATTCGCACGCGTTGCGCCGCGCCTGCCGGCAGGTTTGCGCAAGTTTTACAACGGGCTGCTGGCGTCGGAGGCACGACATTTCCAGCACTACATCGCATTTGCGCGTTCCGAGTGTGGTATCCCTGATGAAGAGATCGACGAGCGCCTCGAGGTGCTCAAATCACTGGAGGCCAAACTGATTACCGCGCCGGATACAGAGTTTCGCTTCCATTCCGGCACACCCACCGCTGTGAGCGCGACGGACTAGCGAGGCATCACTTCCAGGCGAGGACCGGCGGCATTCCAGCGAACCATGCTGCCGTGTTCGTACCAGTCGCCCAGCACGATGCGTGTTGCCAGCCTGTCACCCAGTTCAACGTCATGCACAGCCGGGCGGTGCGTATGGCCGTGCAGTAGCGTATCGACGCCATATTCGCGCATGATCGTTTTTACTGCGTCCTGGTTGACGTCCATGATGTCTTCAGTGAGCGTCGAGTTTCGCGCCATGCTTTCCTTGCGCGCCGCATCGGCAAACGCAATTCGTTCTTCAATTGTCCTGGCCATCATCATTGCCTGCCAGTCGGCGTTTCGGGTCATTGCACGCACTTTTTGGTATTCAATATCGTCGGTACACAGCGCATCGCCATGACTGAGCAAAACCTCGTGGCCGTGCAGGTCGACAACAACGGGATCATTGAGCAACGTGATGCCGGTTTCGCGAGCAAACTGTTCGCCAATCATGAAGTCACGGTTGCCATGCATAAAATAGACCGGCACGCCCGAGTCCGACAGCCGCCGCAATGCGACTTTCATTTCGGCGTAGTAGGGGTTCGGGTCATCGTCGCCGAGCCAGGCATCGAAAAGGTCACCGAGTATGTAGAGCCCGTCGGCTTGCCGTGCCTCGCCGTCAAGGAACGACAGGAATTGCTCACCGATTGCGGGCTGGCTGGCGTCCAGATGCAGGTCGGAGATGAGCAGCGTGGTCATTAACTAGTAGGTGACTCGTGACATTTTCTTGATGACGATCGGAACAATGGGCGCCGGTGCGCCACCGGGGCCGTTGGGCGCCGATTCGGCGCTGACGATCGTGTCGACGACTTCCATGCCTTCGATGACATAGCCAAACACCGTGTAGCCCCAGCGCCCCCGGACCGGATCTTTCACCGGATCGAGATTCGGCGAGTTCAGGTCCTGGCCAACGTTGTTGGCAACATTGATGAAGAATTGCGATCCGGCCGAGTGCGGGTCCGCCGTTCGCGCCATGGCAATGGTGCCGCGCAGATTGGTCAGCCCGTTACCGGATTCGTTGGGGACCGTGTCTTTCGGTTCCTTGAGCTTGAATCCGGGCGTGTACCCGCCACCTTGCGCCATAAATCCCGGGATGATGCGGTGAAACAGGGTGCCGTCGTAAAACCCCGAATCGACCAGCTGCAGAAAATTGGCAACGGTCAGCGGCGCGGCTTTGCCGTCGAGCTCCAGCTTGAAGGTGCCTTCCGTGGTTTCGACCTGGATATGAGGATGGGCAGGTACTTTGTCGGCCGCACAGGCGATGGCGCCGGATATGGCCAATAACAGCGCGACGAGTGTCTTATTCATGAATCTCCGGAAGCGAAAATTTGTCGGAAACGGCAATATACCTGAGCTCGAAAGTCGCGGCCACGTTGGCAAATGAAGGGGAGTATTCGCTTGATCGACAGGCGAGGCAGCCGTATGATCGCACCCCGCAGAAGGGTAGGGGTTTGCCTTGCGCTTTTGCGGCGGAGAATCTGGCATCGGGGCATGGCGCAGTCTGGTAGCGCATCTGCTTTGGGAGCAGAGGGTCGGGAGTTCGAATCTCTCTGCCCCGACCAGCCGGTTTTCTTCTCTGGCAGGACGGCCGTTATGAATGCGCCCGTAGCTCAACCGGATAGAGCATCGGCCTTCTAAGCCGAATGTTGCAGGTTCGAGTCCTGCCGGGCGCGCCATTTCGGCGTAGAATTGGAAAACGGAAAAGTCAGTGGTGGGCGTAGCTCAGTTGGTAGAGCCCCGGCTTGTGATGCCGGTCGTCGTGGGTTCGAGTCCCATCGTCCACCCCATTTTCGCATAGTGGGCCTTTAGCTCAGTTGGTAGAGCAGGAGACTCTTAATCTCTTGGTCCGGGGTTCGAGCCCCCGAGGGCCCACCACTTTTTCAACCGGCATCAGGGCGCGAGGCGCTCGATCGCCCAACTTTTATCATCCTGTCGCGTGTATTGAAAACGGTCATGCAGGCGGTTTCGCCGTCCCTGCCAAAACTCAAATACTTCCGGTACGACACGATAGCCGCCCCAGAACGACGGCAAGGGTACTTCCTTGTTCTTGAACTTTGTCTTGATCTCCTGAAACTTGGTTTCCAGCAAGGATCGCGACGAAATGATACTGCTTTGCGCCGATACCCAGGCGCCGATCTGGCTGCCGCGCGGTCGTGACACGAAATACTTGAGCGTTTCCGCAGCGGACATGCGTTCGGCCCGACCACGAATCCTCACTTGCCGGGCGGAGTCCGACCAAAAGAACAGCATCGAAACGTTGGGGTTGGCTTCGATGTGCCGTGCCTTGTTGCTCTCGTAGTTGGTGTAGAAGACGAAGCCGTTTTCATCGAAAGACTTCAACAGTACCGTGCGGCAGCTTGGCCGGCCTTCGCCATCGACTGTCGACAACGCGACGGCATTGGGATCCATTACAACCGTTTCGCAGGCGTATTTGAACCAGCCTTCGAACTGCACGACCGGGTCGTCGTCGAGGTCTTCGCGGTCGAGCGCAAATCCGGTAGCGGATCGGCGCAGACCGGCAACGTTCATGCCGTGATGCTGCGGGTTGTTCAGTTCGTCATTGCTCATGTGCCAATACTAAGCATCGGCCGTCCAATAGCCAATGGGATTCTTCAATATTCAATGTATGATATTCGCTGCCATTTGTCCGGGAACGCAGAAATGTCCAGCCTGAATGAATTCACGAAAAAAAAGACGGCGCACCTGTGGCCGATAACCCTGCTGCGTGTCTATACCGGTGTATTCTTTATCCACTACGGTTTTGGCAAAATCACCAATCCGGATTTCGCCGACGGACTGTCAGGATTTGTTACGGGCAATCTGGAGAAAAGCTTTGGCTTTATGCGGCCATTTCTCGAATCCGTCGTATTGCCGAACAACGGAATTTTCGCGGTCCTGGTGGCCTGGGGCGAGTTGGCGCTCGGTGTTGCGCTGGTGCTCGGGCTGGCGACTCGCTACGCAGCGATTGCCGGTGCCTTCATGGTGGCCATGTTCTGGTTCACCAAGGGCCAGAGCTTCCTGGATGCCCAGAACCACGATGCCGTTTGGTTCATGATCCTGGTTGTTCTGGCCGCCGTCCATGCCGGCCGTGCGCACAGTCTCGATGCAAGGCTCAGGGATCGATTCAGATTCCTGTCCTAGCCTGGCCCGCGGGGATTCCAATGCCAGACAATGTCACGGTATAATGTCCGGCTGGACGAGAATGCGAGCAATTGAATCGCAGGTTTCGGGCGAGAGTGGCGGAATTGGTAGACGCGCCGGCTTTAGGTGCCGGTGGGGCAACCCGTGAGAGTTCGAGTCTCTCCTTTCGCACCACGTCCGGTTGGTCATCAAGTCCTTGTTAAGCAACTAATAAATAGAGAATTTATAGAATGGACGTCACTGTCGAATCGACAGGTACTCTAGAGCGCCGTATGCGTGTCGAGCTGCCTCTTGAACCTATCGAGCAACAAGTTAATTCCCGCCTGAAATCCGTCGGTCGTACGGCCAAGATCAAGGGCTTTCGTCCTGGCAAGGTGCCGGCGAACGTCGTCAGGAAACGCTACGGCAAGCAGGTTCGCCAGGAAGTCCTGAGCGAAGTGCTGCAAAAAAGCTATACCGAGGCGGTGACGCGCGAGAAGCTGACACCCGCGGGCGGCCCGAAGATCGAAACGGAAAAAGAAAACGGCAAAACATTCGCCTTCACGGCCACGTTTGAGGTCATGCCGGTTGTTGAGCTCAAGAGTCTTGAGAAAATCAAGATTGAGAAGCCGGAGGTTACGATTGATGACAGTGACCTCGACGATATGATGCTGAACCTGCGCAAGCAGAAGGCCAGCTGGGAAGCAGTCGATCGCAAGAGCGCTGACGGTGATCGCGTAACGATTGATTTTGTCGGCAAGCTCAAAGGCGAAGTATTCAAAGGTGGCGAGGCCAAAGACTACCCCGTCGTGCTCGGCGCCGGCCAGATGCTGCCTGACTTTGAGAAGGGGTTGATCGGAGTCAAGGCAGGCGAAGAAAAAACCTTCAAGGTGAAATTCCCGAAGGAATATCATGCCGATGAGCTCGCCGGCCAAAAAGCCGAATTCACGATTACAGCACACAAGGTCGAGCAGGAAGTGCTGCCCGAACTGAATAACGACTTTGCTGAATCTTTCGGTGTTACCGAAGGTGGCATGGAGCAGTTCACGCAGGACGTTCGCGAAAACATGGAGCGTGAAGCATCTCAAAAGGTCAAGAATGAGCTGCGTGAGCAAGTCATGAATGCGTTGCTCGAAACGAATCCGGTGGACGTGCCGCATGCGCTCAAGCATGACGAAATGCACGCCATGCAACGTGATGCCATGCAACGAATGGGCGTTGAAAAGCCTGAGCAGGCGCCGCCACTGGCCAATTTTGCCGACGCAGCCGAGAAGCGCGTTGCACTTGGATTGTTGCTACGCCAGTTGATTTCGGACAAGGAAATCTCGGTCAACCAGGACAAGATGCGCGCGCGTGTTGAAGAAATGTGTGCGGGTTACGAAAACTCCGAGGACATGGTGAACATGTATATGAGCAATCCGCAGGTGATGCAGCAGATTGAGCCCATGGTTGTCGAGCAGCAGGCGATCGACTGGATCGTTGAGCACGCACAGACAAAATCAAAAAAGATTTCATTCAAGGAGTTCATGAACGCCCCGGCTTCATGAGACAATTTCAAAGACCAGCGCAGGACGGAAAGCAGACTATGAGCCCAACATCATTGAATCTCGTGCCGATGGTTGTCGAACAGACGGCACGCGGCGAACGTGCCTATGACATCTATTCAAGGCTCCTGAAGGACCGACTGATTTTTATTGTCGGGCCGGTTGAAGATCAGATGGCCAACCTGATCGTGGCACAGCTTCTGTACCTTGAGTCTGAAAACGCGAACAAGGATATTCACCTTTACATCAATTCACCCGGTGGCGTGGTTTCATCCGGTCTTTCGATTTACGACACAATGCAGTTTATCAACTGCGATGTTTCGACGATTTGTGTTGGACAGGCTGCCAGTATGGGAGCGCTGTTGCTTGCCGGAGGCACCAAGGGCAAACGATTCGCATTGCCGCATTCCCGGGTCATGGTGCACCAGCCGAGTGCCGGTTATCAGGGCCAGGTGACGGACATCAGCATCCATGCCGAAGAGGTCATTGCACTGAAACGCCGCCTCAATGAAATCATGGCCAAACACACCGGCCAGGACGTGGAGAAGATCGAACGGGATCTTGAACGGGACAATTTCATGGGCGCGGAAGCCGCGGTGAAATACGGGCTGATCGACACTGTGCTGGCAAATCGTAAGGATATGCGCCACAAATCTGACGATTGATTCGTTAAATATCAAACAGTTATAACGTTAATTGTCACTTATGTGACCTATGGCTTTGCAGCTTGTTAAGGCCCATGTAAACTAGCAACCCATTGATACGGGCAGGTCAAATTGCCTGAATTTTCGTCACAAAGGCCATGCACGTATGAGCGATGAAACCCGCGGTAAGAACGAGGACGGCAAACTCCTTTATTGTTCTTTTTGCGGCAAATCCCAGCATGAAGTTCGCAAGCTGATCGCAGGCCCGTCGGTATTTGTCTGCGATGAGTGCGTCGAGCTGTGCAACGACATCATTCGCGAAGAACTTGAGGACGCGGGTGAAACCGGCCACGACAAGTTGCCGAAGCCGACCGAGATTAACGCGGTGCTCGACGAGTACGTAATCGGCCAGGAACGCGCGAAAAAAGTACTGTCCGTTGCGGTCTACAACCACTACAAACGCCTCAATGACCGTCTGAACGAGCGCAGCAAGGACGATGTCGAGCTGGCGAAAAGCAATATTCTGCTGATTGGCCCGACCGGTTGCGGCAAGACGCTGCTGGCCGAGACCCTGGCCCGTCTGCTCAACGTGCCATTCACCATCGCGGACGCGACTACGCTGACTGAAGCGGGGTACGTTGGTGAAGACGTTGAAAATATTATTCAAAAGTTGCTGCAAAAGTGCGACTACGATGTCGAAAAAGCGCAAACCGGCATCGTCTACATCGATGAGATCGATAAAATCTCAAGAAAATCGGACAACCCGTCGATAACCAGAGATGTGTCAGGCGAAGGCGTGCAACAAGCGCTCCTGAAACTGATCGAAGGCACGATTGCATCGGTGCCGCCGCAGGG
The DNA here is from genome assembly GCA_963976365.1 of uncultured bacterium. Classification (GTDB taxonomy): domain Bacteria; phylum Pseudomonadota; class Gammaproteobacteria; order Steroidobacterales; family Woeseiaceae; genus UBA1847. The sequence continues at coordinate 102,206 of CAXBKH010000014.1, forward strand.
CGGTCGCAAGCATCCGCAGCAGGAATTCCTGCAGGTGGATACGGGCAACATCCTGTTTATATGTGGCGGTGCGTTCGCGGGCCTTGAGAAAATTATCCAGAATCGTTCGTCGAAGTCGGGTATCGGATTTGTTGCCGACGTCAAGACGAAGGAGATGGAGCAGAGTATTGGTGAGCTGTTACACGATGTGGAACCGGAAGATCTGATTCGCTTCGGGCTGATTCCGGAATTCGTCGGTCGTATGCCAGTCGTTGCCACGCTTGAGGAGCTGGATGAGGAGGCACTCATACAGATTCTTCTTGAGCCGAAGAACGCACTGACAAAGCAGTATCGCAAGCTCTTCGAGATGGAAGGCGTGGAACTGGAATTCCGCGAAGACGCGTTACGCGCAGTGGCGACCAGGGCCATGGAGCGCAAAACGGGAGCTCGCGGCCTGCGCACCATTCTCGAGAATGTGTTGCTCGACACAATGTACGATTTGCCGTCTTCGGAGAATGCGAAGAAGGTGGTTGTTGACGAGGCGGTGGTCTCAGGCGAAAACCAGCCCTACGTCATATACGAGTCGGATGAATCGCCGACCGTTAACATCGAGCAGCCGCCCAGGCCAACAGGTTCGGACGGCGCGTAACAAGACATCGAATACCGAAGCTTGAATTGCGGCCGGTTGGCCGCACAATTTCAACCAGCTTTTAAATACGAGGTTATTCACGGTGTCTGAAAACGACTTTCCTGCTGACAACGACAAAGATCTGATTGAATCGATCGAGTCTTCTGACGAAGACCAGGGTTTCGACGATGCGTCTGGCGTGCCGGTTCTGCCGCTGCGCGATGTGGTCGTTTATCCACATATGGTGATACCGCTGTTCGTCGGACGTGACCGGTCAATTGTCGCGCTCGACAGGGCGATGGGTGCCGGCAAGCGAATCTTGCTGGTCGCGCAAAAGACCGCCGACCTCGACGACCCGCAACCTTCTGATTTATATGAAGTCGGCACACTTGCGACGATTCTTCAACTGCTGAAGCTGCCGGACGGCACGGTCAAGGTGCTGGTCGAAGGCGGCGAACGGGCACTGGTCGATCGCATCAATGTCGATGACCATTTTTCGGCCGAGATCACGCTTTTGAACGAGGACGATCGCCACGACGAACGTGAAATCGACGTGCTCGTGCGCTCGATCATTTCGCAGTTCGAAGCCTATGTGAAACTGAACAAGAAGGTCCCGCCCGAGGTACTGACCTCACTAAGCGGTATCGATGAAGCCGGTCGTCTTGCCGATACCGTTGCGGCTCACATGGCATTGAAGCTCTCGGAAAAGCAACGCATCCTCGAAATTCAGGACGTGAAAAGTCGCCTGGAACAGGTACTTGGCATTATCGAGGGCGAGATCGACGTTCTGCAGATCGAAAAGCGCATTCGCGGTCGCGTCAAACAGCAGATGGAAAAAAGCCAGCGCGAGTACTACCTGAACGAGCAGATGAAGGCCATTCAGAAAGAACTCGGCGAAATGGACGATGTGCCGAACGAATTGGCGGATCTCGAGAACAAGATCGAAAAAGCCGGCATGCCGGAAGAGGCCAAGGAAAAAGCGGTTTCGGAGCTCAACAAGCTCAAGCTGATGTCGCCGATGTCGGCCGAAGCCACCGTCGTTCGCAACTACATTGACTGGCTGGTCAAGGCACCGTGGAAAAAACGCAGCAAGGTTTTCAAGAATCTTAAGCAGGCTGAAGAGGTTCTCGAGGAGGATCACTACGGTCTTGAGAAGGTCAAGGAACGCATTCTTGAGTACCTGGCCGTACAGCAACGCGTAAAACGCCTAAAGGGCCCCATTCTTTGCCTCGTCGGTCCTCCCGGCGTTGGTAAGACCTCGCTGGGTCAGAGCATTGCACGCTCGACGAACCGCAAGTTCGTGCGCATGTCATTGGGCGGTGTGCGGGATGAGGCGGAAATTCGCGGTCATCGTCGAACGTATATTGGTTCGATGCCGGGCAAAATCATCCAGAACCTGTCGAAGACCGGTGTCCGCAACCCGTTGTTCCTGCTCGACGAAGTGGACAAGATGGCGATGGATTTTCGCGGCGACCCATCATCGGCGTTGCTCGAGGTGCTCGATCCCGAACAAAACTCGACGTTCGCCGACCACTACCTGGAAGTCGATTTCGATTTGTCGGACGTCATGTTTGTTTGTACTGCAAACAGCCTGAACATCCCGGCGCCGTTGCTCGATCGTATGGAGGTCATTCGCATCCCGGGCTATACCGAGGATGAGAAGACCAATATCGCGCTCAAGTACCTGGTACCGAAGCAGTTGAAGGAAAACGGTCTCAAGGACAATGAGCTGACGATCACTGAAAGTGCCGTGCGAGACATTATCCAGCACTACACCCGCGAGTCCGGTGTCAGGAACCTTGAGCGCGAGATTTCCAAGATCTGCCGCAAGGTCGTCAAGTCGCTGCTGTTGAAGCCGCGTGACAAGGGCGTTCGAGTCACACCGAGGAGCATGGAAAAGTTCCTGGGCGTACGTCGATTCCGCTTCGGAAAGGCTGAGGAGAACGATCAGGTCGGCCAGGTTACCGGTCTTGCATGGACTGAGGTGGGCGGTGAACTTCTGACCATCGAAGCGGCCGTGGTACCGGGTAAAGGCAAGTTGAATCACACCGGTCAGCTTGGCGAAGTGATGACGGAATCGATCCAGGCTGCGATGACCGTTGTCCGCAGCCGGGCGGCGGTTTTAGGCATCGACGAGGACTTCCACCAGAAGGTTGACGTCCATATCCATGTGCCCGAAGGGGCGACTCCGAAGGACGGACCGAGTGCGGGAGTTGGCATGTGTACTGCGCTGGTGTCGGCCCTGACCAAGGTGCCGGTAAAGAGCGATGTCGCCATGACCGGCGAGATCACGCTCAGGGGCGAAGTGCTGCCCATCGGTGGCCTCAAGGAGAAGCTGCTGGCGGCTCACCGCGGCGGTCTCGGGACGGTGTTGATACCGCAGGAGAACGAAAAAGACCTCGCGGAAATCCCGAAGAACATCAAGGACAAGCTGACGATAGTTCCAGTGAAATGGATCGATGAGGTCATGGAGCATGCGCTCGCTCATATGCCGCTGCCGGAGGCGGCCGCGGACGAGCCAAAAGCCGAATCGAAATCACCCGCGGAGGAGCAAAAAGGTGAGGACACGGTCCGTCCGCACTAAGACGCTGAAACCCGCGTGGTTAATGGATATTTGACGGTATATGAGGCAGTTGGTATAAGCCCCGTAGTTGTTTGTGGATGCACGGAGCCACAATCGACGATTCAGCGGATTGCGACATTGAGGAAGCACGCTGGATTGATGGCCATTTCTTTAATCAATCTGCAAGGGTGAATTATATGAACAAGGGAGAACTCATAGACGCAGTTGCGGGCGCAGCCGGCTTGTCACGAGCTGATGCAACCAAAGCGGTCGACGCAGTACTCGATAGCATTCAAGGTACCTTGGCTAACGGCGGTTCAGTATCACTCGTTGGCTTCGGCACGTTTTCGGTTAAGGCCCGCGCAGCACGCGCAGGACGCAACCCGCGTACCGGCGAAACCATCCAAATCAAGGCCAGCAATGTGCCCGGATTTAAGGCTGGCAAAGGCCTGAAGGATGCCGTAAACTAGCGCGCCCCACGGGGGCACAGGGTAGGAAAAAGCCCGTATCTACGGGCTTTTTCATATCTACTCTGGGTGCTTAGCTCAGCTGGTAGAGCATCGCCCTTACAAGGCGAGGGTCGGCGGTTCGATCCCGTCAGCACCCACCAGAATTTGGAGCGGTAGTTCAGTTGGTTAGAATACCGGCCTGTCACGCCGGGGGTCGCGGGTTCGAGTCCCGTCCGCTCCGCCACTGATAAGATCCCGGGTCCCTCTAGCGGGGGCCCGGGATTTTTTTTAAGATGCCACGCCTTACAAACAAAGACACGTTCACTATGCTGCAGAATATTCGAGAAAACCTGACCGGCAAACTGGCCCTGATCGTACTGGCTGTCATTGCCTTGTCCTTTGTGTTTGTTGGCGGGGCGAGCTTCACAACGATCGGCTCGAATTACGCGGCGAAAGTGGATGGCTCCGAAATTGGTCTCGCCCAGTTCGAGTCGGCCTACCGCGAGAGAATCCAGTCCAATCCGCAACTGGCCAACCTGCCGGAAGAATACCGGCTGCAATTGCGTCGCAATGTTCTTGACGGGCTGATCCAGCAACGTGTTATCGACAATTACCTGGACGATGCCGGGTACAAGGTGAGCGACAAGCAACTCACGGAAGTCGTGCACGGTATTCCCGAATTCCAGGTTAACGGCCGATTCGACCGCGAAACCTACGAAACCTTGCTCGCGCAGGCGGGTTTGACGGCACCGCAGTTCGAAGCTTCGCAAAAACAGTCCATGCGGCGAAACCAGCTGCAACGAGCGGTCATCGGTTCTTCAGTCGTACCTCCATCGAGCTATCGCCGTTACCTGAATCTCGCATTCGAGAATCGGCTTGTCACCACGGCATCGATTTCACCTGATGCTGTTGCCGACGAAATCAACGTGACCGATGAAATGATTGTCGCGTACTACGACGAGAATCCGACAATGTTTAATTTGCCGGAATCCGCCGATATTCAGTATGTCGAGATTCTGCGTGATTCCGTTGCCGCGGATGTCAATGTCAGCGAAGAAGACCTGCAGGAATACTATGAGATCAACAAAGATCGTTATCTGCAGGACGAACAGCGCCAGGCACGCCATATTCTGATTCTCTTCGATGACGATGAAGACGGTGCCAAAGCGATTGCCAACGAGGTACTGACACGGGTGCGAGCCGGCGAATCGTTTGCCGAACTGGCGCGCCAGTATTCCAAGGACGGCGGTACCGCCAACGACGGCGGCAACCTCGGTGCGTTGACGCGAACACAATTGCCCGATGCGCTGGGTAGCGCGGTTTTCTCAATGCAGCAAGGCGAAGTTACCGGTCCCGTTAAAGGCGATTTCGGTTTTCACATCGTGCGACTCGACAACATCCTGGAATCGGGACCGTTGCCATTTGCACAGGTTCGCGCGTCCTTACTGGCAGAATTGCAGGAGCAGGAAGCGGAAGGGCTGTTCCTTGAGCTGGAGCGCAAACTCTCGGCCGCGCTGTTTGATGCCTCCGACATCAGTGAAGTTGCCGCCGCTGTAGGCCGCGAGGTCAAGGTATACAACGGATTCCGACGCGACAGTGAGGAGCCTTTCGATGGCAGCATCGCTGCGGTTGATGCGATTTTCGACCCCATCGTTTTGAGTGGCGCTCGCATGTCCGAAGTTATCGAAGTCGATGCGAACCGCTCGACGGTGTTCGCAGTCAGCAAGCACAATGAGGCAAGCCGGGAATCATTGGATGCGGTACGAGACCGAATCGTAACGCAGCTCACCAACCAGCAGGCCGATGAGCTGATGGCAGCTCGCGCACAACAGATGCTCGACGCTGTGCGCGGTGGCGAAGAATTTGCTGCGGCCGCCGAGGCCATCGGTGCCGTGCCAGCAGATACCAAAGTAATGACTCGCGATCGCGACACTGAAGATCAATTCCTGGCCGTTGCAGTGTTTACAGCGGTCAAGCCGACGCAGGGCCAACCAACTCTGGGCACAACACGCAGTGCAGACGGTGGTTACACGGTCTACAGTCTCGAAGCCGTCATGCCAGGCCGACCCGAGGCGATTCCTCAGGCTGAACGCGACGCGGGGAAAAACCAGCTGGTCGAGCAGTACGGTATTGGTGATTTTGTTGCCTTCGTGCAGGCGCTGCAGGCAAATGCAGAGATCATCATCAACGACGACGCGCTGGCTGGCCAAGACCTGTTCCGTTAAGCTTAAGCGCATAAGAAAAACACCAACACGGTATTGCGCCGTTACGGGGGATTCATGCGCAAGCTAGCACTGCACTGGCAAATTCTGATTGCGATCGTCCTGGCGGGAATCGCCGGATACGCCATATTCGAATACCGCGGATCAACCGGAATCGAGCCGGGCATTTTCGGTGTCGAGTTTGTCGCGATATTCGGCTACGTCGGCGACCTGTTCCTGAATGCCCTGAAAATGATCATCGTGCCGTTGATCACGTCGTCGATCATCGTGGGTGTCGCGGGAATCGGCTCCGGCGGCAACCTGGGTGCGCTGGGCGGCAAGACGTTGCTCTTTTACGCAACGACAACGCTGGCTGCGATTCTCATCGGCTTGTTCGTCATCAATGCGATCGGCCCGGGATACAACTCTGACGGCGAACCGGCCCGCGATGAGCTCGCGTTCACCGCATCGGCGGAAGAGGTCGCGGCGAAAGTTGGCGATAAGGACGCCAGCGACGTCGCAGAGATTTTCCTGCGCATGATTCCGGAAAATGTCGTGCAAGCAGCGGCCGACGGCCAGATGCTGGGACTGATATTTTTTGCGATCCTGTTCGGCTATTTCATGACGCACCTGTCGCATGATTTTGCGGAACCGCTGTTCCGGTTCTGGAACGGTGTATTCCACGTCATGATGAGAATGACGGAATGGATCATGATGTTTGCGCCACTGGGTGTGTTCGGCCTGGTCGGCCGGGTGATTGCCGAGGCGGGGCTAAAGGCCGCCGGGCCGTTGGCGGTTTTTGCCGTCGCTGTTCTGATCGCCCTGTCTCTCCACGCACTCGTAACGTTGCCGTTGCTGTTGAGGTTTGTGGGCCGGGTGAGTCCCGTCAAGACCATCATCGGCGCGTCGCAAGCGATGCTGACGGCGTTTTCGACGGCATCGTCATCGGCCACGCTGCCGGTAACGATCGAATGCGTGGAAGATCGTATCGGTGTGTCCAACAAGATATCGAGCTTCGTCCTGCCGCTCGGCGCAACGGTCAACATGAATGGCACAGCGCTGTACGAATGCGCGGCGGCATTGTTCCTGGCGCAGGCCTACGGGCTTGAACTGACGTTCGGTGTGCAGTTTACGATTGTCACGATTGCGTTGATGACGTCCATCGGCGTCGCCGGTGTACCGTCGGCCTCGCTGGTTGCCATCGCCATCATTCTCGGCGCGATCGGATTGCCGGTCGAAGCCATAGGCGTACTGATGGTCTTTGACCGCATCCTCGACATGTGCCGCACCAGTATCAACATCTGGGGCGATGTGTGCTGCGCAACCATCATCGCGCGCCTGGAAGGCGAAGAAACCAAAGTCGCCCTCTAAATCAAGGTAATTGCCACCCTAACTAGTCTTCGTCGAAGACCATGCCCATGATGTTGACGCCGGCATCGACGAAGGTCGTTTCGCCGGTGATGCCCGAGGCCAGGTCCGAGCAGAGGAATGCAGCGGTATTGCCGACTTCTTCGATCGTAACGGTGCGCCGCAGTGGTGAAGCCTTCTCGGCGTAGCTGAGCATTTTGCGAAAGCCACCGATGCCCGCCGCGGCCAGCGTTTTGACGGCACCGGCCGAGATGGCGTTAACGCGAATGCCTTTGGGCCCCAGGTCGGCCGCCAGGAATCGAACGCAGGCCTCCAGGCTGGCTTTCGCCAGGCCCATGACATTGTAGTTCGGCACGACTTTGGTCGCCGCGTCGTACGTCAGTGTCAGCATCGCCGCATTGCGGCCTTCCATCATCGGCAGTCCCGCCTTCGCCAGTGCGGCAAGGCTGTAAGCTGAAATGTCGTGCGAGATGGCATAGCCCTCGCGAGTGATGGATTCGACGAAGCCGCCGGCGAGCTGTTCGCGCGGCGCGAAGCCAACGGAATGCACGATGATGTCGAGTCCGTCCCAGTGCTTGCCAAGGCTCGTGAAAACGCTGGCGATTTCGTCGTCGGATGTTACATCGCAGGGAAACAGCAATTCGGTATTCTGGCCCAGGCGTGCCGACAGCTTCTCGACCCGGCTCTGGAGTTTCTCGTTCTGGTAGGTAAACGCGAGTTCACAGCCTTCACGGGCAAATGCCTCGGCAATGCCTGCTGCAATTGAGCGATCACTTGCGACACCAACAATGAGTGCCTTCTTGCCGGCCATGAAGCCCATAGCGTTTTCCTGTCGAGAAATGAGGCGCGTATTCTAGCTCGACTGAGCGGTGACATCCACGTACATGGTGAGCTTCTGGCCGGGCCGCAGGATCTTGTTTCGATCGATATTATTCCAGCGCGCAATCTGGTCGATGCCGACACGGAACCGGCGCGCAATTACGTACAGGGAATCGCCGTTGCGGACTGTGTAATTGAGTTTACGCGTCGTATTGCCGAGTGCTTGCGTGGGGGATGTGCGCGGTGAGTCGACATTGGCGTCGGTCCAGACAACAAGTTTCTTGCCGATTGACAGCGTGTCCCTCGGTGCCATTCCATTCCAGGCCGCGAGTTCGCGCATGCTGACTTTGTAACGCTGGGAGATGGTCCAGAACGATTCGCCGCTGGCGACGATATGTTCGACCTTGTTGCCATTGCGGGTCCGGTTTTGTGTTTTTGCCAGACGCGCGTCCGCGCTTTTGCTGTATGCGCTGAGCGGCTTGGTTGCAACCGGGATCATCAGGTGGTCACCGGCGCGTATCGTGTTGCCGCGCAAGTTGTTCGCAGAGCGAATCGTGGCAACCGTCGTGTTGTATTTATCCGCGATCTGCGAAATCGCTTCGCCATTTTTTACTTTGTGACGCTGCCAGCGAACGCGCTCCGACGACGGAACTTCGGCAAGCGCGATTGTAAACTCCTCGGCGACCTCCACCGGCATGACCAGGCTATGCGGTCCGCTCGGATCGGTGGACCAGCGATTGTAGCCAGGGTTGAACTCGTAAATCGTGTCGACGTCGACACCCGCGAGTTCTGCAGCGAGTGCCAGATCCAGCTGCCCGCCGATATCTGCGACAACAAACTGAGGCTCATTGGCAATGATCGGCAGCGCCAGGTTGTACTGTGCCGGATCCGCGACAATTTCGACCAGCGCCAGCAGTTTCGGCACGTACATACTGGTTTCCCTTGGCAGGCTCAATGCCCAGAAATCCGTCGGCTTGTTGGATTTCGTGTTGCGACGAACTGCGCGCCGCACGTTGCCTTCGCCGGAATTGTACGAAGCGATTGCGTTTAGCCAGTTACCGTCATTGAAGTCGTGCAGGTATTCAAGGTAGTCGAGCGCAGCGCGCGTTGAGTCAACGACGTCGCGGCGGCCGTCGTACCACCAGTTCTGCTTGATCCCGAAACGCTTCGCCGTGCCCGGGATCATTTGCCAGAGACCGGCCGCGCGACCATGCGAATAGGCAAACGGGTCGTAAGCGCTCTCGACAATGGGAAGCAGCGCCAGTTCCAGCGGCAGATTACGTCGCTCGAGCTCGGCTACGATGTGCGGCAGGTAACGTTGCGCACGGGTAAAAACACGATTCAGGTAGTCCGGGTGTTTGATGAACCACTTTTTTTCGGCGGCGGTCCTGTGATTGTCGTCATAGCTCAGTGTGAAGCCACGCCGAAGGCGGTCCAGGATGTCGTCTGTGGCAACAGGCGAGGACAGCAATTCGATGCCGGCCACCGGCGAGACCAGGTCTAGCGAATAAGCGGCATCCTCACTGGCGTTATTGCGTAGTTCGGCCGGGGTGGCCCAGCCTGCATTGGCAGCAAACAGGAAAAAGGTGACGCCGATGGCTCCCACCGGGTGGATTCTTTGCGATAATCGCCGCATGGACGCTGAGCTTAAGTTAGACATCGGACTATCCTACTGAGGCGGTAAACGAGTGCAAGTGGATTGTTCACAAATCACTGAAGAGTGGCTAAAAACCCCGTTGGGCGAGGCCCTGCTGCAACGGGAGGTTCGCGTTGTCGAAGAGGCGCTGGACGGCGTTTTCGGCGAACAGTGCCTGCAACTTGGGGTCTGGGGCGACAATCGCGCTTTCCTGCGCTTTACCCGGACCCAGCGCTGCCTGTTGCTCGCGGAAACGGCCCACGGCGGGCCCTCAGCGGTCGGCAGGCTTCACCAATTGCCCATCGCCAGCGATTCCATCGATGCCGTGCTGTTGCCGCATACGCTCGATTACAGCGATCGTCCGCACGCCATTCTGCGCGAAGTGGACCGAATACTGCGCCGCGACGGGCGGCTGATTATCCTGGGCTTCAAGCCGGGCGGCCTGTGGGGTCTGCGCAGGTTGATACCGGGCGCGGGTATTCCGCCAGGGGCGGAAAACCTGATATCGGAGCGGCGGCTGCGCGACTGGCTGAAACTCCTCGATATGCGAATTCATGGTACCTGCCGATATTTCTTCCGCTGGCCACTGACGGGCAACAAGGCGCGCGCCTCGAACAAGTGGGAGCGCCGGGGCCAGGCGTGGTGGCCGGAGCTATCGGCATGCTATATGCTCTCGGCGCAGAAACGAGTCAGCACGCTGACCCCGGTCAGGCCGCTGTGGCGACGTCAGCCCAAAGTGGTTGCCGGGCTGGCCGAACCCTCAACCCGAGTTGCCCGAATCCGTTTTGACGAAAACCATTGAGATTTATACCGACGGTGCATGCAGGGGAAATCCCGGCCCGGGCGGCTGGGGCGCCTTGCTGATCGCCGGTTCCCGCCAGAAGACCCTGCACGGCGGAGAACCTGAAACCACCAACAACCGGATGGAGCTGACCGCGGCGATCGAAGCGTTGAATGCGCTGCGCTCACACAGTAATGTCATCCTCTACACCGACTCAAAATACGTCATGGACGGCATCAACGACTGGATGCCGAACTGGAAAAAACGCGGCTGGAAAACGGCCGCGAGAAAGCCGGTTAAGAACCAGGACCTGTGGCAGGCACTGGACGCGGCCGTCGAGCGGCACAACATCGACTGGCGCTGGGTGCGGGGCCACGACGGCAATCCCGGCAATGAAATGGCGGATGAACTGGCCAACCGCGGTATAGACGAACTATGAGACAAATTGTCCTCGACACCGAAACGACCGGCCTCTCGACCAAGAATGGCCATCGCATTATCGAGATTGGCTGCCTCGAGCTGGTGAACCGCCGCCTCACCGGGCGGGAGTTTCACCGCTTTCTGAATCCGGACCGCGACATTGACGAAGGTGCCGAGCGCGTGCATGGCATCAGCCGTGCCGACCTGGATACGGCGCCCAGGTTTCCCGAAGTCGTCGACGAGTTCCTGGCGTTCATCAAGGACGCTGAGCTGATCATTCACAACGCAAGTTTTGATGTCGGCTTTCTCGATCACGAACTGCAGCTCATGAAGCATCCTGCGCCATCGATTGAAGTGCACGCAACCGTGCTCGATACGCTGACCATGGCGCGTGAGATGCACCCGGGGCAGCGCAACAGCCTCGACGCCTTGTGCAAGCGTTACGACGTTGATGCAACAAAACGAGACGTGCATGGCGCACTGATCGACTCCGAACTGCTCGCCAACGTATATCTCGCGATGACAGGCGGCCAGACGGCGTTGTTGCTGGATGAAGATTCAGCCGACAATAAGGACGAGCGCGGCGGCGCGACCCACGGTCATGACACACCGCGGCCTGCAGCCACTCCCATAATTGACCTCCCGATCATCAAGGCCACCGCCGAAGAAATCGCCGCGCACAATGTTATGCTGGAGAAAATTCGCGAATCCGGTGCGTGCGTCTGGGATTTTGACTAGAATCGACGGTTCGCTTCGGGGGAAGCAGCGCAAACTAAAGCAATACTAAACTAAGGATAAGACCGTATGACCCGCACGATGTCAGAGGCACTTCGGCAGAATTTTCTCGGAAACTCTCCGAGTTGGTACAAACTTACGATAATCGGATTTCTGATCATCAATCCGGTGCTCGTCTTGATCAATCCGCACCTCGCCGGTTGGGTGCTGGTTATCGAGTTCATATTTACGCTGGCGATGGCGTTGAAATGCTACCCGCTGCAGCCGGGCGGACTGCTCGCCATCCAGGCGATTGTGATGGGCCTTGCGTCGCCGGAGCACGTGTTGCACGAAGCGGAGGCCAATTTCGAAGTCATCATGCTGCTGATGTTCATGGTCGCCGGTATTTACTTCCTGCGTGACATGTTGCTGTTTACGTTCACCAAGATCCTGCTGGGCGTGCGTTCGAAAGTCCTGTTGTCGCTGATGTTCTCGTTCGCGGCAGCTTTCCTGTCGGCTTTCCTTGATGCGTTGACGGTGACCGCGGTGATCATCACCGTGGCAGTCGGATTCTTCGGCGTGTACCACAAGGTTGCCTCGGGCAAGCACTGGGATCACAGCCACGATCACGGCAGTGACGACGAGGTTGTCGAACTGCATCGCGCAGACCTGGAGCAGTTCCGCGCATTTTTGCGCAGCCTGATGATGCACGGTGCCGTTGGCACGGCACTGGGCGGTGTCACGACCATGGTCGGTGAGCCGCAGAATCTGCTGATTGCGGAGATCATGGGCTGGAGCTTCATTGAATTCTTTATCCGCATGGCACACATCTCGATGCCGGTACTGGTTGTCGGGTTGATGACTTGTGCCGTGCTCGAATTAACCCGGTCGTTTGGCTACGGCACCGAGCTCTCGCCGAAGGTGCGTGAGGTTCTCGAGAGCTACGACAATCAGATGGCGGAAAAGCGCACCAAGTCCGATGTGATGATCATCGCAGTGCAGGGCGTCGTGGCTTTGTTGCTGATCATTGCGCTCGGTTTCGGCCTGGCGGCACCGGGCATCGTCGGCCTGATGGTGATCGTGCTCGCTACTGCATTTAACGGCGTTACCGAAGAGCACCGAATCGGGCATGCGTTTGAAGAGGCCTTGCCGTTCACCGCGCTGCTGGTGGTGTTTTTCGCGATTGTTGCCGTCATTGACCACCAGAAGCTGTTCACGCCGGTGATTCACTGGGTCATGACCTATGACGGCAAATTGCAGGAGGCGCTGTTTTACATGGCCAACGGCGTGCTGTCGATGATCAGCGATAACGTTTTCGTCGCGACCGTTTACATCGGTGAGGTCGAGGAAATGTTCAAATCGGGTGCGATCACCCGCGAGCACTTCGACCTGCTTGCCGTGGCGATCAATACCGGTACGAATATACCGTCAGTGGCTACGCCGAATGGCCAGGCGGCATTCCTGTTCCTGCTGACCTCGGCACTTGCGCCGCTGATTCGCCTGTCTTATGGCCGGATGGTGGTCATGGCATTTCCGTACATGATCACGATGACTATCACCGGTTTGCTGGCGCTGTGGTACATGCCGCATTTCGGTTAGACCGGTGTGTCTGAGCCGGACGTTGACTATTGTCACCTGAATCTGGCGAAGCACTATCGTGGAGGCGAGCGGCAGACTGAAATCCTGATCCGGGAGCTTGCCTCTCGAGGGTATTCACAGCGCCTAGTCATCAAGCGCGGCAATAGCCTGAAAGAGCGCTGCCGCGACATTCCGGGTCTGGAAGTCTGTGAGGTCGCGTCCAATCCGGTCGCGGCCGGGTGGGCGGCACGCGGATGCCGGGTCGTCCATGCGCACGAGGGCAGGACAGTTTACGGTGGACTGGTCGCGAACCTCCTGTTTGGTATTCCTTACGTTATTACGCGTCGCGTGGTGGCACCGCAAAAGGACAGGGTGCTGCGGCGCTGGGCCTACCGGCGTGCCGCGCGCATTGTGGCGATATCGAGCGCAGTTGTTCGATCGATTCAGGCGCGCTTTGATGGTGCACAGCCCGCGATTATCCCGGATGCGCATTCCGGGTTTACGGCGGACGGAACCGCGGTCGAGGCTATTCGTGGCCAATACCCCGGGAAAACGCTCATCGGCCATGTCGGTGCGCTGGTGCACTCGCACAAAGGGCAGATGACAATCATCGAGGTGGCGCGCCGGGTCGCGGAATCGCGGCCGGACTGGCAGTTCGTGATTTGCGGCGATGGCGAGGATGAACGGCGGTATCGTGAGGCGATTGGTGACCTTGAAAATATTGAATTGACCGGTTGGGTTGAAAACGTCGGGGACTACCTGGCGAGCTTCGATGTGTTCCTGTATCCATCGCTGCACGAGGCTTTGGGTTCGACATTGCTGGATGCGATGCACTTCGGCGTGCCAATCGTGGCGTCGAAGGTTGACGGTATACCGGATGTTGTGGAGGACGGTGTGAACGGCAAGCTGGTGCCGCCAGAGCAGCCGGAAGCGATAATTGCCGCCATCGACGAAGTGCTTGGGGACCGACGAAAGCTGCAGGCAATGCGCGATGGCAATCGCGAGAAGGCGAAACTCTTCGATGTTGCGCACATGACCAACGCTTATCTCAACGTTTATGAGGGGGTTTGACCGGTGTTTCGCACCCTGTCGCGACAAGAGACCGCGAATTCGCCACGAAACTGTGTTATTTAAGCGCCTGCGTTTTCACAGGAATCTGAATGTCTTTCAATATTAAAGAAATCCGCATTGGCGTTATCGGCCTTGGCTATGTCGGCTTGCCGCTGGCGGTTGAGTTCGGCAAGAAATATGCAACGGTCGGATTTGACATCAAAGCCGAGCGCATTGCGGAGCTGTCACGGGGCGAGGACACGACGCGTGAATGCTCGAAAGCTGAAATTGCTGAGGCTAGCCATCTTGAATTGACAGCGAATGCGGCCGAGCTGGTTGACTGCAATTTTTATATCGTAACGGTACCGACACCAATAGGCGGCGGAAACCGGCCATTGCTAACGCCATTGAAATCGGCGAGCAGTATCCTCGGACGTGTTCTGGCTAAAGGGGACATTGTCGTTTACGAGTCGACCGTTTACCCTGGCGCCACCGAAGAATTCTGCGTGCCGATTCTGGAATTCGAGTCCGGCTTGAAGTTGAACGAGGATTTCTTTGTCGGTTATAGCCCCGAACGCATAAACCCGGGCGACAAGGAGCACAGGCTTCCTTCAATACTCAAAATTACGTCGGGGTCGACTTCTGAAGCGGCCGACTATATCGACGAAGTTTACTCGTCGATTATTACGGCGGGCACGCACAAGGCATCGAGCATCAAGGTTGCGGAGGCAGCCAAGGTCATTGAGAACACACAGCGCGACGTAAATATTGCGTTGGTTAACGAACTGGCAATGATTTTCGATCGTGTTGGAATTGACACTGAAGAAGTATTGCAAGCCGCAGGGACGAAGTGGAACTTTCTGCCTTTTCAACCGGGAATGGTGGGCGGGCATTGTATTGGTGTCGACCCTTATTACCTCACGTATAAAGCGCAGCAACTGGGGTACCATCCGCAGATCATTCTCGCGGGCCGACGAATTAATGACAACATGTCACTCTATATTTCGTCACAGGTAATGAAGCTGATGCTGAAGAAGGGTATCCAACCTTCGGGCTCCAGGACCCTGATCCTGGGATTTTCGTTCAAAGAGAATTGCCCGGATGTCCGCAACACCAAGGTTTTCGACCTGGCGAACGAAATGGAGACCTACGGAACAAGGGTCGATATACACGACCCATGTTGTATCGCCAAAGATGCAAAGGAAGTCTACGGAATTGACCTGGTCGCTGAGCCTGAACACGCAGCATATGACGTGATCATTGTTGCGGTAGCGCACAATGAGTTTCGCGAGCTTGGCGCCGAAGGCATCAGGAAATTCGGCAAAGAAACCTCCGTAGTTTACGATATTAAATATGTTTTCCCGCCTGAGCAGGTGGACGACCGACTATAGGCGCGACTGTATGCCCCTGTTGGTGCATAGGTCGTGAAGTGATTGATTTGAAAATTCTTGTAACAGGCGCTGCCGGCTTTATCGGCTTTCATACTGCGAAGCAACTGCTGGAGCGCGGTGACACGGTCGTAGGTCTCGACAATTTCAACGACTACTACGATGTCAATTTGAAGGAATCCCGGGCCGCTGTCCTGGCCGATTTCGAGCGATTCGATATGCGCCGAATCGATCTTGCCGATCGCCCGGCAATGGAGGACTTGTTCGCCAAAGAAGGTTTTGAAAAGGTTATTCACCTTGCGGCACAAGCAGGGGTCAGGTATTCCATCGAAAACCCGCATTCCTACATCGATAGTAATATTGTCGGTACGTTGCACATTCTTGAGGGCTGCCGACACAATAACGTGCAGCACCTGACGTATGCCTCATCGAGCTCGGTATATGGAGCGAACACAACCATGCCGTTTTCGATTCATCACAATGTCGATCATCCGCTGGCATTGTACGGCGCGACCAAGAAAGCCAATGAGCTGATGTGCCACACCTACTCAAACCTGTACAAATTACCGACGACCGGACTGCGGTTTTTCACTGTGTACGGTCCGTACGGTCGCCCGGATATGGCGTTGTTCATGTTCACGAAGAACATCATTGAGGGGAAACCCATAGATGTCTTTAACTATGGCAAGCACAAGCGCGACTTTACCTATATTGACGATATCGTTGAAGGTGTGATTCGTACGTCCGATCACACTGCGCAGCCGAATGCCGCATGGGATCCGGCACATCCCGATCCGGGCACCAGCATGGCACCGTATCGTATCTACAACATCGGCAATCAACAGCCGGTCGAGCTGATGGACTATATCGGTGCAATCGAAAAGTGCCTGGGCAAGACCGCAGAAAAGAATCTGCTGCCTTTGCAGGACGGAGACGTGCCCGACACCTGGGCAGATACGGAAGACCTCGCTGCCGATGTTGGTTATCAGCCGAGCACGCCCATCGAAGTCGGTGTAAAGAACTTTGTTGAGTGGTATCTTGAGTTTTACAAGAACGAACTCAAACAAAGTGCTTGACTAGTGGCCAAGAAGTACACCGACAGAAAACTTTCTGCGCGATATCCGACTGACCTGCCCGCCTGGAAAAAGTTGGCGGAGCACTATCGTGACGATATGCGTGAGACGCACCTTCGTGAGCTGTTTGCGCGCGACAAAAAGCGCGCGTCGAAGTTTGAGCTTCGTTCCGGCGACCTGCTGCTCGACTATTCCAAGAATCACCTGACGGCCGCGACACGCAAAATGCTGACGCAGCTCGCCCGGCAAGCCGACGTGCCGGCAGCGATCGAGGCGATGTTTTCCGGTGAGCAAATAAATCAAACAGAAGGTCGCGCAGTCTTGCATGTCGCGCTGAGAGCCAAGATTGCCGATACCGTGGCACTCGAGACTCCCGGTGTCGCCGAAGTGTGGGAAGTGTTGACGAAGATGGAATCGTTCGTCGACCAGGTCCACAGTGGCGCTCTCAAGGGAAGCACGGGCAAGAAGCTCACCGATATTGTCAACATCGGAATCGGCGGGTCGGACCTCGGCCCGGTGATGGCGAGTCGTGCTTTGCGGACCTACTGGAAGGACGGGATGCGTTTTCACAGCGTGTCGAATATCGACGGTACGCAGCTCGACGACTTGACACAGGAACTCGATCCCGAGACGACATTGTTTGTCGTTTGTTCGAAGACGTTTACGACGCTGGAGACAATGACCAACGCGAAAGCGGCGCGTGCCTGGGTCATCGACAAACTGGATGAACTTGCAGTGCAGTATCATTTTGTTGCGGCCTCGACGAATCATGCGGCGATGGACGAATTCGGCATTCGCAGCGATTTTCGATTTGGATTCTGGGACTGGGTTGGCGGACGGTATTCGCTATGGTCAGCGGTAGGCCTGTCGCTGGCGCTGGTTGTCGGCATGGATACATTCAAGGCGGTATTGTCGGGCGGCCGCAGGATGGACCTGCATTTTCGGCAATCGCCGCTGGATGAGAACATGCCGGTTCTGCTCGCGATGATCGGCATCTGGTACAACAATTTCTTCGGCGCACAGAGCCAGGCGATCCTGCCGTACGACAATCGTCTCGATCGATTTCCGGCGTATCTCCAGCAGTTGCAGATGGAATCCAGTGGCAAGAGTGTGCGCATGGACGGCAAGCCGGTCCGCTGCGACACTGGCATGATTATCTGGGGAGAAGCGGGCAACAATGCCCAGCATTCGTTCTACCAGTTATTGCACCAGGGCACGCGCCTGGTGCCTGTCGATTTCCTCCTGCCCGAGGTATCCCCATTGTCGACCGCCAATTGCCTTGCGCAGGCCGAGGCGCTGATGGACGGGACCGGGGATGCCGATGTTGAGCCTTACCGGGTCCACGTTGGCAACCGACCCAGCAATACTATTCACTACGAACGCATGACGCCCGAGGTGCTTGGCCAGTTAATCGCGCTGTATGAACACAAAGTGTTCGTGGAGGGTGTTGTCTGGGGGATTGATTCTTTTGACCAATGGGGTGTTGAGCTCGGCAAGAAACTCGCAATCGCCAGGCTGGCCAAATAAGCGAAGTCCGATGTATCGGACAATCCGCTTGTATGCGTTCGCATACCACGCCACAATTCGCGGATGCTTTTCCCAGCCCAAATACGGCTAGCGCTTCTACTGGCCTGTTTTTCTTTTGCCAGTGCTATGGCCGGTCCATATATTCCCGCCGGGGACCTGCTACTTCGACATGATATTCAGTTGCTTGCCGATGCCGGTATTATCAAGGGCCCAACAACGACCTGGCCGCTCGCCTGGGGGCCGATTCTCGAAAACATTCGGGACGCTGATGCGTTGAACCTGAAACCGGCCGTCTCGAGTGCGTTGTTGCGCGTCCGAAGTCGGGCAAGTTGGGAAACGCGCAGCAGAGAAGTGACGTACGCTGCCAAGGCGGGCGTCGCCGACAATGCAACGCGCATACGCTCCTTTCAAAATACGCCAAGAGGCAAGGTTGAGCTTGGCGCAGGAATTGGCTGGATCGATGACTGGTTCAGCGTTGATCTCAATGTACAAGGTGTCGATTCAGATCAGGACAGCGACGAGCTTCGAGCGGACGACAGCTTGATCGGCGTCGTTGTCGGCAATTGGTCGGTTGCCGCCAGCACGCAGCAGCGTTGGTGGGGGCCTGGCTGGGATGGCAGCCTGATTCTCTCGAACAATGCGCGCCCGATTCCGTCGCTGACAATTGATCGCATTTTCACGGATGCGTTCGAAACCCGCTGGCTGAGCTGGCTCGGGCCATGGGACTTCAGCGTGATGTTCGGACAGTTGGAAAGGGAACGGGCAGTGCCGAACGCGCAGTTCTTTGGGATGCGATTCAATTTTCGGCCAATCCCATCGCTTGAAGTGGGCCTGTCGCGGTCAGCGCAGTGGTGCGGTGACAACCGGCCGTGTGATGCGGGAACCTTTGTTGATTTGTTCCTGGGGCGAGACAACATCGGTGATGCCGGAGTAGGTGCCAGCAACGAACCGGGCAACCAGATGGCGGGCGTGGATTTTCGTTGGTCACCGTCTTTCCTGGGCATGCCTGTTTCGGTCTATGGCCAGTTTATAGGCGAAGACGAAGCCGGCGGTTTCCCGAGCCGCTACCTGGTCCAGGTGGGTGTCGAAGGGGCGGGTTACTTGCGAGAAAAGTGGTCGTATCGATGGTTTGCCGAGTTGGCCGGCACCAGTTGCGACTTTATTCACGACGATATATTCGATTGCGGATACCGGCAAACTATCTACCAAAGTGGTTACACATATCGTGGTCGCATAATCGGTCACGGTGCTGACAATGATGCACAACTGGTGTCGGCCGGCTGGATTATGGTGGACGAACACGAGTCACAATGGCGGGCATTGCTGCGATTGGGCGATCTGAATCGGGGTGGTTCATTGACCGCGACTCATACGTTGACCGCGACGCCACAGGAAGTCACCAGCGTCGATATTTCTCACAGCCGGGTTTTTTCATTCGGAGTAATTGACCTTGGCGTAGGCTTCGAACAATTGGACGACCGGGTGACCGGCGCCAACTCATCCGATGGACGGCTGTACTTGCAGTGGCGAAGTTCTTACTAGGTCTGTTGCTTGTAATTCCGATCGCTGCGATGGCCGAGCCCTTTGCAGCGCCCGGCGATATGCAGCTACGCCACGACTTGCAGCTTCTGAACGACAGTGGCGCCATGAACACAACGCTCACCGCCTGGCCGCTATCGATAGCAGAACTTAAAAACGCGACCGATGGGATAGAGATTGAATCCTTGTCGCCTGTGGCGCTCGCAGCCTACCAACGGACTAAAGAGCGAATTCGATCTGAAACAATGTCTGGCGAAGTCGTCGCTCAATTTGCAGTGCCTGGCTCCCTCAATCCACGC
>CAXBKH010000015.1:0-121957 GCA_963976365.1 uncultured bacterium
CAATCGTGCCAACGTTCACGTGTGGCTTGGTTCTTTCAAATTTTTCTTTAGACATTGTTCCGGTTCCTGCGCCTATTGAGTACTTTAAAAAACGTTCGCGGCTATTAACCGCTCCTTCTGGAGCCCACACCCGGATTTGAACCGGGGACCTCTTCCTTACCAAGGAAGTGCTCTGCCCCTGAGCTATGTGGGCAATTCCTTCGCCGGGTAGGTCAGAGCTTCGACACTTCCTTCCAATATGGAGCGGGTGATGGGAATCGAACCCACATCATCAGCTTGGAAGGCTGAGGTTCTACCGTTGAACTACACCCGCCTTGTAACCGACCATGACACTTTATATAGGCATGGTCGCCGTTCGTTCGCCTCGCGTGTTACTTAAGACAATTAACGCCGCTCACTGTGATTCTCGGTCACTTTTACCGGCGTACAAAAATCCTGACAGTCTGTTGCTTTAAACCGTCCGGATATCAATTATTCCTGTCTGTTTCGTCGCGTTGCTGGCTAATAACCGGGAACCCTCCCAGCCACACCATCGTCTGGTGGAGGGGGTAGGATTCGAACCTACGTAGGCTTAAGCCAGCAGATTTACAGTCTGCCCTCGTTGACCGCTTGAGTACCCCTCCGGTACGCAAGCCGGGCATTGTCTAATTCCCCTGCCCGAGTGTCAACAGCTAAACAGCTGATTTTGCCCAATGCCAGGGCTCATAAATGAATCCCTGGGGATTATCCCGAGGATAGGTCATCGAAAACCCGAACCGCGACGCGTTCTGGCTGAGCCATGCGAATGCGGCCGTCTGCTCGAACGCCTCCGTCAATGGCTCCGGGCCCGGCGTCGCGATGTCGATGGCACGACCGGTGTGATGTTCGCTGAACCCGGGCGCGGCATTGACCGCCAGAATATCGCCAAGTGATTGTCCTGACTCGAGTTTTTTCCGAATCAGGCCCGCCTGGTATTCGAAACTGCGATAACCGGAAACGAGTACCAGCTCGACCCCGTCTGCGGCCGCCGCCTGCTGCATGTCCCGCCACGCGGCGGCGGTAGCGACGGACAGTCGTTGCATACGCCCGACAGGGTTTTCGCCAACCTCAACGAGGTCGGTGGCCTCCCGGTAGGCGGGCTTTTGCCCGTCGCTGCCGTAATCGTCCGGAATTCCGAGATTCTTGTGAAGTTTGCTCAGCATGTGGCGAATTGTAACCCTAGGTTCAACCTGGCGCCGCCAATATACTCCCCCCATGACCACTGACAAGATTTACGACACCCGGTCCGACGACGAACCGTTTCGATTCAATGACGAGGTCGCGAAGGTCTTCCCGGACATGCTGCGACGCTCGATCCCCGGATACGAGGCAACCATCGAGGCGATTGGCTCGCTCGCCGCACGCTATGTCCGGCCAGATACCCGGTGCTACGACCTTGGCTGCTCGCTGGGCGCCGCGACGCTGGCGATGCGCCAGGGTATTCATCAGCCCGGCTGCCGCATCGTCGCCATCGACACAGCGAGCGCGATGATTGAACGCTGCAAAAAGATCATGGCCGAGGACGACCGGCAGTTTGGGCACCCGACACCGGTCGACGTCGTCGAGGCGGATATTCGCGATGTCCCGATAGACAACGCGTCCATGGTGGTCCTCAACTATACGCTGCAGTTTCTGGCCATGGACGACCGCGATGCCCTGATGCGCCGCATTTGTGACGGCATGCTCGAAGGCGGGCTGCTGGTACTTTCAGAAAAGGTCGTCGACGAGAACGCGGATATGGAAACGCTTTTGATCGACCTGCACCACGAACACAAACGCCGCAATCGCTACAGCGCGCTCGAAGTTGCACGAAAGCGCGCGGCGCTTGAGAACGTCCTGATCCCGGAGACCGTTGCGGCACACCGCAAACGCCTGGCCGACGCCGGCTTTAGCCATACCGCGGTCTGGCTGCGATATTTCAATTTTGTTTCGATCATTGCCATCAAATGATCGATTTCGACAAATTGACCGCCTGCCTGCAATCTGCAGGCCTCACCGAATGGCCCGCTGCGCTGATCCCATTGATTCGTGAACGCCTGTCGCCCGGTGCGCATGGCGACTTTGCGCGCTGGCAGGACATTATCGACGCTCTCGACGGAGCGGTCGCCAATCCCGGCGAACTAAAGGAGCTGCTGCTCGCGCTATCTCCCTGGCGCAAGGGCCCGTTCGATGTCGGTGGAATCCATATCGACAGCGAGTGGCGAAGCGACCTCAAGTGGCGGCGACTGGACGGCGCGATCGCGCCGCTGGCGGGCAGAAACGTACTCGATGTCGGCTGCGGCAATGGCTATTACGCGTTGCAGATGCGAAAAGCCGGCGCCAACGCGGTGATCGGCGTAGACCCGACCTTGCTCTACGTCATGCAGTTCCTCGCCGTCAACAAGTTCGAGAATGACGAGCGGGTATTTGTGCTCCCTGTGCGCCTCGATGAACTGCCGTGTCCGGCCGGCACATTCGACACGGCGTTTTCAATGGGCGTGCTGTATCACCAGCGTGCTCCGATCGATCACCTGCGGCAACTGCGCCAGGCATTGCGGCCGGACGGACAGCTGGTCCTGGAGACTATTTATTTGCCCGGCGAGGAATCCTGCGCCTGCACACCGGAAAATCGCTACGCGCGCATGCGCAATGTCTGGCTGTTGCCGACCATTGCCGAGCTGACAACGTGGCTTGGGCGAACTGGCTACCGGGATATCGAGATCATCGATCGTTCGGTGACGACAAGCGATGAGCAGCGATCCACTGAATGGATGACATTCGAGTCACTGGCCGAAGCCCTGGATCCGGACGATCCGTCCCAAACCGTCGAGGGCTGGCCGGCGCCCCACCGGGTCGTCCTTAGCGCGCGATCACCCTGATCCGGATTCCGCTGACTGGCTTGCATTTCTTAAGCCTGGGGCGTAATTTCTGTCGCAACAGAAATAAGAGAAACAACAGATGAAAATGACTCCGGCCGTTGAAAAGTACGTGCTCCACTGGGGCGAGATGGGTACGCGCTGGGGCACCAATCGAACGGTCGCACAGATCCAGGCACTCCTCTATCTTTCGCCGCGTCCACTTCGGGCCGACGAGATCGTCGACCTGCTGTCGGTGGCGCGATCCAACGTCAGTACCAGCATTCGCGAGTTGCAAAGCTACCGGCTCGTGCGCATGACCCACGTCCTCGGCGACCGACGCGACTACTTTGAATCCATCTACGATGTCTGGGAGCTGTTTCGCGTCATCATCGAAGAGCGCAAACAACGCGAACTGAATCCGACGCTCGCGATGCTCAAGGGCTGCGCTGCCGAAGTTCAGTCGGAAAAGGAAACGGATCCTGTCACGAAGGAACGCATCCAGAACATGCTCAAGTTTGTTGAATCGACCAGCGACTGGTACGAGCAGATCAGCGCCATTCCGACCGGTACGCTGACGAAGCTAATGGCACTCGGCTCGAAAATCACCAAGCTGGTGAAGAAATAGGACGACGACATCAAGAAAGAAATCCAACTCGTTTACGATCGCCAGTGTCCGGTTTGCGACTTCTACTGTCAGCGAATCGACGTTGCAGACTCGGCCGGAAAGCTCGTACGTATCGACGCCCGTGAGGAGTCGGAGGTCTTGGACGAGGTCACCACGATCGGGCTCGATATCGACGAAGGCATGGTATTGAAAGTCGACGATAGAATTTTCTACGGTAGCGATGCGATTCACGAACTCGCATTGAGGAGCTCAAGAAAAGGATTCGTCAATCGCGTGGCATTCTGGTTCTTTCGTTCGAAAACGGCCGCACGCCTGCTCTACCCGGTTCTCGCTGCCTGCCGCAACCTGTTGCTTAAAATACTCGGGCGTACGCGCATCAATAATCTGAACATTAAAAACAACGATCGTTTTTAGAATTCGTCCGCTATCGGCGGTATGACGCAATCGGGCCAGGTCGTCACTTCACCTTTTGTCGTTTCGCGCATCAGCCAGATGGCATCCATATACGCCAACGATTGCGGCCCACCGCTGATCGTGTGCGGCGGACGATAAAAATATCCGCCTGGCGAATACATCCAGGTTTCGACTTTGCCGTTCACGCATTCCGAATATTGCTGGTTGCCAGTGACCAGGTAACCCTCGCGCAGGGCGCTTGAAGACTGCCAGGTCTCCGCGGCGCCGGTGGCAACACGGACCAGCCAGGTCTTCGAGCCGTTGCCCGGATCGTGGCGCAACTCCTTGGTACTGACCCCCGGCTTTCGCGTCTCGTCCCAATCGAGCAATCCGCTGTCAATGATGATCGGCGATCGAATAACCGACTCAGGATCAACGTCATTGACGAAATAAAGAATTCGAGCACCGTTCCCGGATTTGAGATTGAAGCCAAGCGACCCGGCGGGCAGGTACGCATATCCGCCGCGACCGAGCGCAATATCGGCAATCGCAACCTCACCGTCGATCACGAAGAGTTCCATTGAACGGCCTGGCGTACCGCCACTGGTTCCCTTCCAGTCCCTGGGCAGGTCGACGCGGTTGCTGGTACGCCGGGTTTGCGGATCGCCCGACAGCTGTTTTGCGCGCACGCCAGGCAGGCTCGCCATGAAAACATCTTCCAGCTCGTCGACCTGAACAAAGGCCGGGTACGGAAGTGTCGGCGGACCGCTGGCACAGCCGGCGAATATCGACATTGCGACGGCCGACAGGAGGAGTTTGAGGCTTATGTTCATGGCGTCGCCCTGACGAAAAAAGCCGCCCAGAAACTGGGCGGCATACTAAGCAGAAGATGTGTTCGGCAAGGCTCGGATCGCAATCAAATCGTTGGCAACATCAATGTCGTTTACGTATTCGGCGTACTCCGATACCCGGATTGGCGATTGGCTTCGTCGTCGGATACAAGGCTTGCAGGTAAGCCTCGTTCGAGTGGCGTGTTGAGAGGGTTCACGTATCACCCGCCTTCGAGTCATGCATCCGGCATGGCAAATCGCCGTCCTGCCTAAAACATCTCATCTCCGTGCGTACCAGATCGGTACCGGCGGAATGCTACTACATCTTGTATGGGAAGGCGAGAAAACCACTAGATTTGGACAGATGGCGAAAATTGACCTGAAAATGACGACGCCGGGACGAAGAACGGGTAGCCTTGCTCACATTCCGGCGGTGGGGGCAACGGGCAATGAGTGAAACAACGATGATGGCCGGACGGTCACGTGGCCAGCGCATTGGCCTGTTCCTGGGCCCTGGCCTGATGCTGCTGATGCTGTTACTTGGCGGACCGGAGGAGTTAAGTCGCAGCGCATGGGCAACCGCCTGCGTCGGCGTCCTGATGGCCGTCTGGTGGTCAACTGAAGCCGTGCCGATCGCCGTTACCGCCTTGCTGCCAATCGCCTTGTTTCCGATGTTCGATATTGCCGCTATCGAAGACACGACGGCACCGTACGCGAACAAGATCATATTCCTGTTTCTCGGCGGCTTTGTGGTCGCCTTCGCCATGCAGCGCTGGAACCTGCATCGGCGAATGGCGCTCAAGATACTCCAGTACGCCGGCGGCAACGGTCGATCGCTGGTTGGTGGTTTTATGCTTGCCAGCGCGCTGATCTCGATGTGGGTAATGAATACCTCGACGACCATGATGATGCTGCCCATTGCCGTGTCGATAATCACCGTCGTTCACAACACCGTGAGTGAGCTTAGCGACAAAGCCAAAGAAGACTTCCAGTTCTCGTTATTGCTCGGCGTCGCCTACGGCTCGACGATCGGCGGCATCGCGACCCTGGTTGGCACGGCACCGAACGCGATGTTCGCTGCCTTCATGCTTGAGAACTACGGTACCCGCATCGATTTCGCCAGCTGGATGCTGGTCGGCTTGCCGATGAGTGCGGCAATGTTGCCGCTGGCGTGGTTTGCCCTGACGCGCTGGGTCTTCAAGGTCGACTTTGTCAATTCCAGCGAAGGTCGTGCGAGCTTGCGACGTATGAAACAGGAGATGGGCAAGATCACTGTTCCGGAAAAGCGCGTCGCCTATGTATTCCTTGTCATGGCTTTCACCTGGATGTTTCGGCCGCTGCTGGTCAAGCTGCCGGGCCTTGCTGCCCTTGACGATTCGCTGATCGCCATTGCAGGGGCGATCCTCCTGTTCCTGGTGCCCAGCGGTCAGAAAGAAGACCCCCTGCTACTGCGCTGGAAGTACGCGGAGCAACTGCCATGGGGTGTGTTGCTGTTGTTTGGTGGCGGCCTGTCGCTCGCCGGTGCGGTATCGCGCACGGGTCTCGCGGAATGGATTGGCGGCAGTCTGCAGGCTGTCGGCACTTTGCCGCTCATTTTGCTGGTTATCGTTGCCGCAACATTGATCATTTTTTTGACTGAGCTCACCAGCAATACCGCAACAACGGCAACGTTCCTGCCCGTGGTTGGCGCGATCGCAATCGAAGCCGGATATGACCCGATCGTTCTCGCCATTCCGGTAACCATTGCAGCAAGCTGTGCGTTCATGCTGCCGGTTGCCACACCGCCCAACGCTATCGTGTTTGGGTCGGGCATGCTGACAATACCGCGCATGGCGCGTGCCGGCCTGGTATTGAACCTGATCGGCATCGCGCTGATATCAACGATCGCCTATAAACTGGCACCGATATTCCTGCATTGATCCGGAGGCTTGAACCGTGAGCGACGAATACAAAATCAGCAAACAGAACAAGGTTCGCCAGATCAATCGCAAGGCAGCGTACGACAAAGAGACTGTGCACGGCATCCTGGACTCGGCACTGCTGGCCTCCGTCGCCTTTGTTCAGGACGGACAGCCGGTTGTTGTGCCGATGTTGTACGGTCGCGACGGTGAAACGATTTACCTGCACGGTGCGCGCAAGGCGCGTGTCATTCGCCTGCTCGAGGAAACAACGACGGCATGCCTCAACATCACACATGTCGATGCACTGGTGTTTGCGCGGTCAGCATTCAATTCATCGATGAATTATCGATCGGTCACGGTATTTGGAACGCCGCGCCTGATCGAAGATCACGAGGAGAAGATCCGAGCGCTGCGGGTAATCACCGAATCTACAATGCCCGGTCGCTGGGATGAATTGCGTCCACCGCACGACAAGGAAGTCAAAATGACCGGCGTTATTGCGCTGTCGATCGAGTCGGCCTCGGCCAAGATTTCCAGTGGCATGCCTGACGACGAGCCCGAGGACTACGACATCCCGGTCTGGGCCGGTATTCTGCCGTTAGCGTCGGCGTTCACGACCCTGCAATCGGACGACCGGTTGATCGATGGCGTCGAAGCCTCCGCCGCAGTCTGTGCCATGGAAGGCAAGGTCCTATAACAGACCACCACTGTTCTCGGCCTCCAGCCGCAACAGCTCCGCCTTGGTATCGAGCCCGCCGCCGAAACCGGTCAGATCGCCACTGCTGCCAATGACCCGGTGGCAGGGAACAATAATCGGAATTGGATTGCGCCCGTTTGCCGCACCGACGGCACGCACGGCTTTCGGCCTGCCAATCTGCTGTGCGATCGCGCCGTAGGACGTGGTCTCGCCGTAAGGAATCCTCTGTAGCGCCTCGAGTACGCTGACCTGGAATTCGGTTCCCTGCAGCGCCAGCGGCAAGTCAAATTCCTTGCGCTGGCCGGCAAAATATTCGCCGAGCTGGCGGCGCACTTCAGTAAAGGGTTCCTCCTTATAGATCCAGTCGGCTTCCGGATCCCGGCGCATGGCGCCTTTGGGGAACCCGATCATCGTCAGCGCGTCCGCCTCGCCGGCCAGCAACAGCTCACCAATGGGTGTATCGAAATAGCAGTAGTACATAGTTTTAACCTCCGGAGTTCTCGCCCGAACTCCACAACAATAGTGCCGCATACGCTCGCCACGGGCGCCACGCCTTTGCGCGCTCTTTGAGCTCGGCCGGTTTCATTCGCTCCCGACCATCAGTATCAAAGGCGCGCAGCAGTCCCAGGTCAGCATGCGGAAACGCATCCGGATCCTTTAACGCACGCATCGCGACATAAGACGCAGTCCAGTCGCCGATACCTTTAATCGCGACCAGGGATCGGCAGAATTCGTCGACGCCCTGCGATGGATCAAAGCTCACCTCGCCTTCCACCACGGCTTTCGCAACGCGTCGAATAGTCGCAGCACGACTGCGAATGATGCCGAGGTCACCCAGCCGGGCTCGCAACAGATTTTCCGGCCGCGGAAAAACCAGCGTCGGCCCGGCATCGCCCTCAAGGTCCGGTATCTCGACGTCGAGTTTCTGGCCATAACGCTTTGCCAACCTGCCCGCGAATGTTGTCGCTGCCGCGACCGAGACTTGCTGCCCCAGGATGGCGCGGACCGTTAGTTCAAACCCATCCCAGGCACCGGGTACGCGGATTCCCGGTTGATGTTTCAGCAGTGCCTTGAGAGAAGGGTCCCGTGACAGGACACGTGCCACATCGTCCGGGGACGCGTCCAGATCGAAGATTCCACGAACACGCTGGATAATGGGCAACAACGACCGGGTGCCGGCGCCATGCACCGTCAGCAACACTTGCGCGCCATCATCCCGCAGATCGATGACGCCCTGCTCCCCATCGAATACGATGCTGCGCAAATAGCGACCATCCATCACCGACTCAACGCCCGGAATGGCACGCGCGGCAAAAAAGTCCAGCAGGTGTCTGAGGTCAAAGGGCGCCCGGTATGGCAGCTGCACAGTGAGTCCCGCTGAAGGTTTCGACACGGCGCGGCGCAGTCGCAATTCTCGCGGTGTGCGTCCGTACGTCTTTCGAAACGCATCATTAAAGCGCCGCGTGCTGCCGAAGCCCGATGCGATGGCGATATCCACCATCGGCAACGTGGTCTGGTCGATCAGTCGCTTCGCGAAGTGAAGTCTTTGCGTGTGTGCAACAGCAAGTGGGCTCGCCCCGAGGTGCCTGGTAAACAGCCGGCGCAGATGCCGACTCGTGACGCCTAACCTCTCGGCGAGTCGTTCGATATCGCCATCATCCAGTGCACCATCTGAAATCAGCCGCAGCCCGCGCTGCACTGTCGTTGAGGTTCCCGCCCACGCCGGAGTCCCGGGGGCGCACTCCGGCCTGCAGCGAAGACATGGGCGGTAGCCGGCCTCCGCTGCCGCTGCCGCAGTCGGGTAAAAAGTGATGTTCTCGCTCTTCGGAGAATTTGCCGGGCAGACAGGCCGACAATAGATGCCGGTTGTCTTGACGCCAATGAAAAAACGCCCGTCAAAGCGGGCGTCGCGAGACAGTCTCGCCTGTTCGAAGATCTTGCTGTCTGTGTCTGGGTTCCGGAGCATGCGCAGAGTATACGCCTCACCGGAACCCAGACTAGCCAGATTCGGACCTCTATCCTAGAGCATTCAGGCAGCGTTGCGAGTGGCGCCTTTGGCGCGTTGCTCCAGCCATTTCGCAAGATCATCAGACCCGCCGATATGCTTGCCATCGATGAACACTTGCGGGTACGTAATTTGCGCTGAGACTGCACGCAAGGTCTGATCCGTGTAATCACGGTTCAGCAGCAACTCTTCGTACTCCATGCCCGCATCATTCAACAGACCTTTCGCACGCACGCAGAACGGGCAACCGTCGCGAGTAAAAACGGCGACATCGTGTGGCTTTTCTTCCTTTGGCGCCAGGAACTCAAGCATGGTGTCTGCATCGGATACGCCATACGGGTCACCATCTTCTTCCGGCTCGATGAACATTTTCTCAATAACGCCGTCACGGACCAGCATTGAATAACGCCAGGACCGCTTGCCAAAGCCGAGATTATCCTTGTCGACGAGCAGACCCATCTTGTCGGTAAATTCACCGTTGCCGTCCGGCAGGAACGTCACGCGGTTCGCGTTCTGGCTCCGCTTCCACTCATTCATGACAAATGCGTCATTGACCGAGACGCATATGATGTCGTCTACGCCATTCTTGTGGAATACCGGCGCCAGCTGGTTGTAGCGGGGTACGTGCGACGACGAACATGTCGGCGTAAACGCGCCCGGCAGTGAGAACAGCACGACCGTCTTGCCGTCGAAAATATCGGCGCTCGTCACATCGACCCACTCGTGCTCACGGCGAGTTCGAAACGTAACGTTTGGTACGCGTTTTCCTTCAATATTCTTTAACATTCTTATCTCTCCTTGGTTTCAATCAAGCCAGCATGCTGCGAAGCATCCAGGCATTTTTTTCGTGAATTTGCATGCGTTGTGTCAGCAAATCTGCTGTGGGCTCGTCATTCGCCTCGTCTGCGGTCGGAAATACCGCCCGCGCCGTCCTGACCACTGCTTCCTGGCCCAGAACGAGCTGCCGAATCATCTCTTCAGCCGACTCGCTGCCGTCGGCCTCGTCAATTGACGTCAGCTTGCCGAATTCCGAATAGCTTCCCGGCGCCTTGATTCCCAGTGCACGGATGCGTTCCGCAATCTGATCGACCGCCAGAGCAAGCTCCGTATATTGCGTCTCAAACATCAGATGCAAGGTATTGAAGAGCGGGCCTTCCACGTTCCAGTGAAAATTGTGGGTCTTGAGATACAGCGTGTAGCTGTCCGCCAGCAGACCTGACAGGCCCGCCGCGATCTTCTCGCGATGCTCGTTGCTGATTCCGAGGCTGATTTCCATTGCCGATTTCCTGCATTCGTTAAGTGAGAGGCAATGATAGGCCCTGGCTGATGTTCAGTAAATTGGATTATTACGATCATACTGTGCTATTTTATGGATCAATGAAGATGCCGACGCTTAAACAGCTGCGCTATTTTGTCGCGCTCACCGAAGAAGAGCACTTCGGTCGGGCGGCCGAGGCCTGCTTTGTCTCGCAGTCCGCTTTCAGCAACGCTATTCGTGAGCTCGAAACCACGCTGGACGCCGACCTCGTGGACCGGACCAATCGCAATGTCACGATCACGGCGACGGGTCAGCACATCGCCACGATGGCGCGCCTGGTCTTGCGTGACGTCGAAAGCCTGGTTGACCTGGCGCGCGGCGACCCGAAACCCCTGTGCGGGGAACTGCGGCTCGGCGTTATACCCACCATCGCACCCTTCCTGTTGCCCGGCACTTTGCCAAGACTTCGCAAGGACTACCCCAGTCTCAAGCTACTGTTGATCGAGGATCAGACACAGAGGATTTATGAGCGCCTGATGGAGGGTGAACTGGATGTGTTGTTGCTCGCCCTGCCCTGGGAGATGCATGGGGTCGACACGACCGAGCTCTTTCGGGATAACTTTCAACTCGCCTATCGACAGGGAACAAAGCGCGTCGACCCTGCCAACTATCGCTTCAATCGACTCAACGCCGACAGTGTTTTGCTTCTCGAAGACGGGCACTGCCTCAGAGACCATGCGCTGCAGGCCTGCAAGATCCGTAACACGCAAAAGATCAGCCGCTTCGGTGCCAGCAGTCTGCTGACGCTGATCGAAATGGTTGACGCGGACCTCGGCATTACCTTCTTGCCGGAAATGGCGTCGGGTTCCTCACTGTTGCGGCACACGCGGGTCCGCCTGCAGCCAATGCGCGAAGACAGCTATCGCACAATTGGCCTCGCCTGGCGCAAAGGCAGCCGTCGCAGCAGCGAGTTTCAGCTACTGGGCGATTACTTCCGGGACAATCGCTGACGTCGTGCAGTCAGTGAAATCGGGGTCGCCTTTGTTTTCGGTACTTTGGTCGGACGACCCACGAAAAAGCCCTGCACCATATCGACCCCCAGTTCGGTCAGCAGCTCCAGGGTCTCCACATTGCGAACGTACTCAGCAATGGTTCGCATGCCTGCTTCCCGGCCGACCTCGGCGATCAACCGGATCATTTTTTGATCCACCGGGTTATTCGGCAGGTCCTGCACAAACGTACCGTCGATTTTAATGTAGTCGAATTGCAACTTTTGCAGGTAGCTGAATGAACTGTAGCCGGTACCGAAATCATCAAGGGCAAACTTGCATCCGAGGTCACGCAGCGTTGCAATCTGGCGGTCGACCTGCAGCGGACGTCGCACGGCAAGACTCTCGGTGATTTCGAAAACAATATCGCTGGCGATCACGCCGTGCTGCTCGAACGTTTCCTGCACGTAGCCCGTCAGGTCATCGTTCTCAAAGGCATTTGCTGACAGGTTGATCGAGAATTGCAGTCGGTTTTCCGGTGTCGAGTATTTGGCGTATGCGATCGCCGCATGACGAATCATCCAGAAATCGATCTCAGTCATCAGTCCAAAGCGAACCGCCGACGGCAGAAATGCATCCGGTGAAATCAGCTTGCCATCCTCACCCATGACACGAATCAGCAGTTCGTGATGCGTTGTTTCACCGCTGTCGATTTCGTTGATTGGTTGAAAACGAATCTCAAACTTGTCGTTGTCCAGCGCATCCCGAAGGCAGTTCATCCAGCTGACGTCGGCAGTGGCAGACTTCGAACCGTCTTTTCTCAGACGGAAAATGCTGAGGCGATTGCGCCCGGCCGATTTTGCTTCGCGACAGGCGATGTCCGCCTGGTTGATCAATTCGTCGTGATGCAGGTTGGTGCCGCTCAACATGGTAATCCCGATGCTGCAATGCACATGAAACAGCTGCTCTTCTTCGATATGCGCCATACGGCGCATATTTTTCAGAATGGTTTCTGCTGCAGCCCTTGCGCCGGCAACGTCGACCGAACGAACCAGGATTGCAAATTCGTCACCACCGAAGCGTGCGATAACATCATCACGCTCGATACTTCGCTGCAGTTCGTCCGCCACCTTTCGGATAAGCCGATCGCCGGCCGCGTGTCCGCAGGCATCGTTGATGTATTTGAATTGATCGAGATCGATAAAAAACAGGGCGCTCGACCGGTTCTTCCGCATCACTTCAAGCACCTCGGATCGGAGAACCTCGACAAAGCGGCGCCGATTGTATAAGCCGGTGAGGCTGTCGTGATTGGCGAGCTCGCGCAGTTGCGCATCTCGTTCGCTCAAGGCCGTCGCGGTCGTTTCCAGCGCTTCGACGATATCGGAGATCTCGCGGTGTTGGGACGGCTCGAACTTGACGTCGAGGTTGCCCTTGGCAAGTTCCTGAATCGGCAATTGCAGATCGGCGAAAGAGGCCAGCGCCTTGCGCAAGGCGTAGCGGCCGTAGATTGCGAACAGCAATAGCAGTCCCAGCAAGATAAAGACAGCCGTCCTGATATTCGACAGCAGGCGATCGTGAAACATCACAAAGTCAAGTTTCATGTTCACAAATCCCAGCAGTTCGGTCTTCGTTTCGATCTCGGTATTAACCGGGTCGAAGCCGAACAAACCGTCATCGGGAATCGACTCGACCCAGACCGGCGCGAGGATGTTGAATTGCCGGGGATCGAGAAAGCCGCCAGTCATCAGGTAGGGTTCGCTAGCGCCAACGACGGCGATGGCGTCGCGCAGCTGAGCTGCAGACAATGCGTTGACGGGATCAGGATCGTCCTCCGTGTCGACAGCGTGCAACACACTGCCATCATTAGCGTAATAGACGACCTGGTCGATCTCAGGATAACGCGACACAAAGTTGTCGAGACTGATCCGAATCTCCTGATCTTCGGCCAGATAAAGCGGCGAGCCCAGTTCGTTGAGCTGATCGGTCCATTGCAGTGCCCAACGGCTGTAATTGTCCTGCAAGATCCATTGCCCGCCCCAGTAGAGGCTCGCGATGGCCAGGAACCCGACCAGTGTCGCGCTAAAGACCTGGATGGAGAGGATTTCGTGCACGAGCGCCCGTTTGCCACTGCTCGAATCGGAGTACAAGCCGGAAAACCGCTTGGCAATATTCGCCAGCAAAGTACCAATACGCGTCTTCATTGGGTAACCACCCGAATCGCGGACAAAGGTGTAATCGGCGGCACAGCCTGCAGACCCTCTGACTGAATTTTCCGAAGAACTGATGCGATGGTTGCCGCGATGTCGGCGGGCTGAGTCTCGATGCTGATTGTCGCCCCAAGCGCCAGCATGGATTCGTTCGGCACCACGACTGAAATCTGACTCCGCTTTGCGATACTGAGAATCTCGTGCAGCGACCGCGCACTTAATATGCGGTTGTCCGGTATCAGCCAGAAACCATCGATCTCCTGTGCCATTCGTCTGAAGATATACAGTACTTCCTGGTCGGAACTGGCAATTCGAAGGTGCAGCTCAAGATCATGCTTCGCAGCCGCGACTTCGGCCTCGGCAACCAGGTCCTCGAGGCCTTCACCGACGATCACGCCAACACGTTTGATACCGGGATCGATTTCGACCCAGGCAGCGAGTTGTGCGTCGAATGGTGCCAGTGGCGATACACCTCGACTGTTGTCCGTCAGCAACCCATGGTCGTGATAATTAAAAACCTGGCTGAACACGACTGGCGACTCCGCCATTGCCACCGAGGACTGTGCGGCGCGCAATCCGATAGCGACGACCGCGGCAGGATCGGAATCGTTAACATTTCTAAGGACCGCAACCGGCGGCTGCGCGTTATCGCCAAGATCGAAAATTCGCGATTCGCTGAGCTGCTCGCTGAGCGCCTTGGCAACATCCAGAAACGCTGGTTGACTGGAGCTGACGATGATCGCGACGGGTGGCAACTTTGGCGGCGGTACGACGACCGGATCCGGCATGACCTCAACCGGTGGCGGCGTCTCTACCGCGACCGGCGCAACGACCTCCGGTTCGACGACGTCATCGGGAGGTGGCGGTGGCGGTTCGGCTTGCGGCGCCAGGATGGAACAGCCGCCGAGGGCCAGAACGGCAGTCAACGCCGCCAGGCGGCGGAGGGCCCGCCTTGTCCTGCCCGTCCCTAGCATGCAAAAAATCCCATATATGGTCACGATATACCGGGAAACCGGATTGTTCCCCACAATCTCGTGTTGTAGCTGAAACCGGCGATTTTTACTGTGCGACAGGTCGCCAAACGGTGGCTGCAAATGCCCTCGCCGCCGCCGTTAGGCAGGCAGAATTTTTCTGCCCTGGGGCCACCTCGGCAAAGGCCATGCGTTGTTGTCCTTCGAACGCATGGCGGATCGCGGTGTCATAATGGGTTGATATCGAAAAAACCAGGGACTCATGTGAAATTGATTCGAATTGCAATCGTCACGAGCGGCACATTGTTGTTGCTGCTCGCTGCCAACACGAAGGCCGAAGACTGGGCACGGCAAAGCTTCGACGTCCAAGGCCTCAAGAAGGCTTCGTTGGCGTTTGAATACCCGCTGTCCTGGGGCAAGAAACCCAAGTACAAGACCTTCGACAACGTCACTGATATCTCCTTCGGTCCCTACGGGCCGAAGTCGAAGCCATTCTTTCTTGTTCACCTGCAGTCTGTACCAACCGTCGAAGTCATCACCGCCGAGCAGCTGCAAAAGATTGCCGAGTCGGATGTGCGCCTGCTGGCCGAAGAGGCGTTTGAATCGGAAATTCCGATCAATGAAATGCAGGGCCCGAATAATCGAATCCTTTATTACTCGATCACCGACAAGGAAAAAAAGTGGGGCGAATTCGACTACCTGACCAAAGCGGTGGTTGCTTCCGGTGCGTTGCTAACCAATGTGTACTTTTTTTCCAGCGATGGCGCACCCGATTTTGGCTCCGATGCCATGCGCATGATGGAAAGCATCACCTTCACGCCACCGCCTGCAGAAAAAAAGGACGAGTGACGCTGCCTGCAATACTGACGATATTCGCTCCGCGCTTATGTTGAAAAAGTACTCGCTTTGATTCAATCTGGGCTGGAATCGAGGCGCGACGAATCAATGAAAAATTGCAACTCATGCGGAAAATGCTGTGAAACGGCGGGCAATGGTGGCCTGTCGGCAACGCCTGAGGAAATCGACTACTGGGAAACCTACCGTCCGGATATCGCGAAGTACGTCGATGGCTCGCGCATATGGGTGAACCCCGAGACCGGTGAGTATTTTGCGCGATGCCCGTTTCTGCACAAAGCGCCCGACGGTAAGAAAACATATTGCGAGATTTACGAAGATCGCCCGGAGGACTGCAGGCACTATCCGGTCGACGTCGAGCAGATGATCGAAGACGACTGCGAAATGCTGGAGCCGGGCGACCTCAAAAACCTGCGCCGCGCACAACGCAAGCTCGATGAGATCATGATCGACAGCCGCCCGCCGGCCGGTTCACGCGACTAAGGCACCAGGACTATGAAAAAAATCGCAGCGGCTCTCGTCGCACTTGTCGCCATCGAACACTTATACATACTTGTTCTGGAGATGTTCCTGTGGACCAAGCCGGCCGGACTGAAAGCCTTCGGTCTCACGCCGGAGCTGGCAGAACAGACGGCCGCGCTTGCAGCCAACCAAGGACTCTACAACGGCTTTCTGGCGGCCGGCCTGATCTGGAGCCTTGTTCGCAAGGAAGACGGCTTTCCAGTCCGTGTGTTTTTCTTGATCTGCGTCATAGTCGCCGGCGTTTTCGGTGCCGTTACAGCGAAGCCGTCAATCTTGTTCGTGCAAGCCATGCCCGCGGCTGTCGCATTGGCGGTATCGCTGATTGCAAATCGATCACGAATTGAATGAATAGGGAATCGAAAATGGTCAAATCGCTTTGGATTATTCTACTTTTGAGTATTGGTGCACACACTATGGCTGAAGAACCGACAAGAACCATTACCGTAAACGGTACCGGCTTCGCCGAGGTGGCACCCGATCGCGCGAGGCTGCAAATGTCGATCGTCGCACGCGAACCGACATTAACCGCGGCTCAGAAAGCCGCGGCCGATGTGACCAGCAAGGTTCTGAAAATGCTCGACCGCATGGACATCGAACGCAGCAAGATCGACACCACCGGCGCCTCGGTTCGCCCCGACTATCGATGGAATCGCGAAGCCGAAGAGCAGGAACTGCGCGGCTATATTTCGGAGCGGCATATTTCGGTTGAGATAGAAGACCTCGAAAAACTGGGTGCGGTCGTTGAAGGTGCGGTTGGCAGCGGCGTCAACCAGGTCTCACCGCCGCAGCTCGACAGCAGCCAACGCAAGGCTACCTATCGAAAAGCGCTGCGGGCAGCAGCAGAGGATGCCCGCGACAACGCCTACCAGCTGGCCAATGCGCTGGGTGCAAGTCTCGGTGACGTTGTCAGTATTCAGTCCGGCTCCAATCAGCCTCGCCCACCTGTTCCGTACGCAGCCAATGTGCGCGCAATGTCCGCCGATTCCGGCGCGGCCGAAAGCTACAATGCCGCTGACTTGAGCTTTAATGCCGCCGTCACTGTCGTGTTCGAGCTCAAGGACGGGTCGAACTAAAGTACGGTCGGGCACTGCCGATACCCACTCCATAGACACTTGACATAAGCGTAGCCGGGCCCCGGTCCGGCAGGAGTGAGAACGATGAATATTTCGGCGATCCCGGCCGCCATACAGACTGGCGCGCCCCTCCCAGTATCGGAGACGGCTGAGGTCAGTCGCTCAAAAGCACATTTGGAGATCGAGTCGCGCGACAACGACCATGGGTGTCGGCGAGGTCATCGACGCGGCCATTCTGACCATCGTGCCCTGGGCGCCTTTCACCAGGAATTGAAAGCACGCCTGAAGTTCGAATTCAAAGCACAATTCTCAATGCAACAGCAGGGCTACGCCGCCGTGACGGACGATGTATCGTCCGACGACGTCGCTGCCGATGCCTTGCAGACCGCGAAAAAACTGACCGCCGAGTCCCCGACGACCGCCGCAAAATCCCTGATTAGTCTGAAAGCCAGGGTGCATGAGACGGCCAGTTACGTACGTCAAACTGTCGGTGGTGACGACTTGCAGGACGTCGATGACGCGGTCGCGAAGGTCGATGCCGGAATCTCGAAACTGGAAGACGAAGTTGCCAACAGCCGCGAGTCGTCGGCTTCGGTACTTGAAGTCGATACGCGCACGAAACAACGATCAACGATTCGCATTCGTACACAGGAAGGCGATGTCGTAAAACTCTCGCTGCGTAGAACGGACAGCCTGTCCGCCACTGACACAGCCCGGACGGATGGGGAGAACGCCTCGACGACGACCGAGGTAGCCGTGTCGTCGCGATCGCGAATGATGTTGAAAGTGGATGGCGATCTGAATGATGCGGAACTTGCCGCCATCCAGAACGTATTCGCCCAGGCGGAGCAAATCGCAAACGACTTTTTCGGTGGTGATCTCCAGGCCGCATTTGCCAGCGCCGAAGGTTTCGAGTTTGACGCGGAGCAACTCGCCCGCGTGAACATGCGATTCAGGATGCAACAGCACTCAGCGATTTCCTATCGGGAAACTTCCAGTATTCCGACTGTCGAGGCCGATCCCCGCCCAGCCGCGATAGCGCGAGGCCCGGAGACGCCGGTGGTCGAATCCGCACCTGTCGTTAACCCGGAGCCAGAGACGGCTGACGTGGTTGAAACCAGCGACATGACGGCAGAACCGGTAGCTGCGGAAGTCACAGAAGACGCAGCACCGATCGCAAACAATGGATTCAGCAGCTTCATCGAATCCGTCAGCAACTTCCTACGCGCAGTCGGTGAGGGATTTGCCAGCCAATCGGACAAGCAATCGATCCGCATGCACTACTCGGAGTCTTTCAAGCTCGAATTTCTGAAGGCGGTTTTCCATACCGCGGCACCGGAAGAAGCTGAAGGCGCGGCGGCAACTGCGGAATCAACCATTGACAGGATGTTGGAGATCGCGGGCGAATAACGCCCGCTGATCCCGGCGGCCCAACAACAAAGTCGAGTATTACTTTCAGAAGCAACAAATAATCCTGAACTTTTTTCTGCTACCTTTCGGTCTGCTCATCTGGCATACGCCGCAGGTAACAAGGAAAAAGAATGAAAGACCAAACACTCGCGATTCATGCAGGTTTCAAGTCTGACCCGACAACGAAGGCCGTTGCCGTGCCAATCTACCAGACAATCGCCTACGAATTCGAAAACGCAGCCCACGGTGCTGCATTGTTCAATCTCGAAGTCGAAGGCAACATTTACTCGCGCATTATGAATCCAACCGTGGACGTTCTAGAGAAACGCTGCGCGGAACTCGAGGGCGGCATCGCGGGACTTTGTGTGAGTGCGGGTAGCGCGGCAATCAATTACGCAATCCTGAATATCGCCGAAAGTGGCAACAATATTGTCACCGTCCCTCTGCTCTACGGCGGCACATTCACGCTGTTCAAACACATGCTGCCAAAACTCGGCATTGAAGTACGATTTGCAGCGGATGATTCAGCAGCAGCCATCGAATCCCTGATCGACGACAAGACCACGGCAGTATTTTGCGAGTCTATCGGCAACCCGGCTGGCAACATTGTCGACATCGAAGCGCTCGCAGCCGTGGCTCACAAGCATGGTGTGCCGCTCATTGTCGACAATACTGTCGCGACGCCCGCCTTGATCAAGCCAATCAAATGGGGCGCTGACATCGTCATTGAGGCGCTGACCAAGTATATGGGCGGCCATGGCAACTCGCTGGGTGGCGTAATCGTCGACAGTGGCAACTTCCCGTGGGCGGATCATCCGGAAAAGTTCCACATGCTGACAACACCGGAGGCGTCGTACCACGGTGTCGTGTACACCGAGGCGCTCGGACCTGCCGCCTACATTGGCCGGGCACGAACGGTTCCGTTGCGTAATACCGGCTCCGCGATGAGCCCAACGAATGCATTCAATATTCTGCAGGGGCTGGCCACGTTGCCGCTGCGCATGGAACGGCACTGCGACAACGCTCTCGCGGTCGCAAAGCACCTGGAGAATCATTCGCAGGTTGAGTGGGTGAATTTCGCGGGCCTGCCCGACTCGCCCTACTATGAGCTTGCACAGAAGTACACCAACGGAAAGCCCTCGGCGCTACTGACATTCGGTATCAAGGGTGGTTTTGACGCTGCGGTGAAATTTTACGATGCACTGGAAATGTTTGTGCGACTCGTGAACATAGGCGACGTCAAATCGCTTGCCTCTCATCCTGCGTCAACAACGCATCGACAACTGACGGACGAAGAGCTGGTATCGGCCGGCGTGACACCGGACATGGTTCGCTTGTGTATCGGCATCGAACACATCGATGACATCATTGCTGACCTGGATCAGGCACTGGCCGCTGCGACGTAATTGCCTTGTCGATCATCTTACAGTGCTTGACTTACGCTTTTTTCGCTGCACTTACGTTGAAAAATTGCTACACGCGAGATGTTAATGCGTAGCTAAATATCACATTCTTTTTTGTTAGCAACGTTTCGTAAATTCTCCGCATCCAAGTATTACATTGGGCAAAAACACTTGGAGGGGAACATGAAACACAGTATTCAGTCATCATTGCTAAGAGTTATTACAGTTGGCGCATTGCTCGTCAGTTCCGTTGCAGCGACGGCGGCGACCGGATCTTACAAAGCAAGAGTTTCGGTCGACGGAGACGCCATTGTTGACATAGCAAACTACAAGGGATCGGTCGTCGTACGCGGCGATGATGTTGACGCAGTGACGATTCAAGCCAGGATCACGATCGACGAACGCTATGCGCGCACCGACCCGCAGAAAGCAGGTCAATTGATAGCGGAAATCAAGCGCACACTGCCGATTACGTCAGATGGCAGCCGGATCGCCGTGAACGAAGTATCGAAACACAAGCACAAGCGCTACGCGACGATTGACTATGAAATCCTGGTGCCGAGTGACTCGGCAGTCACCGTGCATTCCACATTGGGCGACGTGCTCGTCTCCGGTGTTGCTGGCGAGGTCAATGCAACGTCCGACAAGGGTGACGTTACGGTAGCGGAGCTCGACAACCGCAAGAAAGGCAGGACCCGCAGCTAGATTGCATCCAATTGCCCCCGACCGGCATCTAAGTACGAACACATTGTTCGTACTGCCGGGAGGGGACAAGTTGAAATCAATAATTTTCAGGACGTTAGTCCTATGTAGCGCGCTCGCGCTGGTATTACCTGGCGCTGCAGCAAGCGCCGCCACAGGCTCGTTTGAGCAATCGTTTCAGTCGGATGGAGCCATTCAACTGGATGTCAAAACTGACAGCGGGACGATTGCAATTCAGAGCAGTGACTCGGGACGAATCGAAGTTATCGGCAAGATCAGGACAAACAACCGGTCATTCTTCGGGATGTTTACGAGCAGCGATTCGGACGCTCAGGAAATCATTGACCTGTTGGAGCAGAATCCACCGATCAGCTTTGCCGGCGGCGTCCTGACAGTCGGTCACATTGAAGACAAGGCGGTACGACGCAGGGTATCGATCAGTTACGAGATTCTTGTGCCGGTCGAGACCGCGGTCAAGTCGCACACAGGCTCCGGCGCGCAGTCGATCAGCAATGTCAAAGGACCCGTCGTCGCCTCAACAGGATCCGGCCGCGTAACGCTGGCTGACATTGGCAGTTCGGCCGACGTAAGAACGGGCAGCGGTGCCATCAAAGCGGACAATATCGCCGGCGCGTTCAAAGCGCATTCCGGAAGTGGCAGTGTCAGCATGACTCAAACAGCACCCGGCGATGTCGTTGTAACAACCGGGTCCGGCGCCAGCCACCTGCACGGTATCGTCGGTGCTCTCAAAGTAAAAACCGGCAGTGGCCGGGTTGTTGTCGACGGCCAGCAACAGGGCGATTGGCGAATTGATACCGGTTCCGGCTCAATCACCGTGGACTTGCCGGACGATGCATCATTCAGCCTGGACGCGGAAACCGGTTCGGGCGGTATCGACATCGATCATCCGCTGACTGTGCAGGGCAAGATTTCGAAGAAGCACATCCGCGGCGATGTGCGCGGTGGCGGCGATCTCCTGCACATCGATGCCGGATCGGGTGGCATTCGCGTCAAGTAGACCCGGTCGCCGCGTCGGACACCTTTTTTGCCCGCTTCGCCATGCTGCGATTCAACAGCATGAACACGGCCAGTGGAATGGCCCACTGCACCAGGCAGGTCATGACAGAGAATGGGTTGAACGGATCGTACCAGCGATCCGGCGCATACACAGCGGCGGCCTGATAAAGCCACCAGCCCAGCAGGACAGCGGCAAGCAGCGGAATAACATAGCTGATCAGCTTGTCCCACAACGGTCCCGCGTTCCAGTCATCGGCTTGATTGTCGATGGCTTCGGCACGGAATTTCGCGGCACCATGACGAATGACCGCAAACGCGATAAATGCGCCCGAAACCATCAGTGCAACGCCCCAGACGAAATCCTGGTTGGCGAAAAAGTCGAGGTTCATCGCCGACGGCACGCCCATCGAAAAGCCGACGATACCAACACCGAGAATGGCCTGTTTT
Organism: uncultured bacterium; assembly: GCA_963976365.1. Lineage (GTDB taxonomy): Bacteria > Pseudomonadota > Gammaproteobacteria > Steroidobacterales > Woeseiaceae > UBA1847. The sequence continues at coordinate 22,161 of CAXBKH010000015.1, forward strand.
CGCGACACGCCGAAGTCCACGAGAATGCGTGTTGTGAGTTCGATCATCGAGATCAGGGAACTGAATGCGGCAAAAGACAGGCCGAGGAAAAACAGAACCGCAAACAGGTTGCCCGCCGGCATTTTCGCAAATAACTGCGGCATCCAGATGAAGGTCAGTCCGGTTGCCGCCGGGCCGCTCGTTTTCATGATATCGAGCACCTCGGCCTTGCTCATTTGCGCGCCGAGAATCGCGAATACCGTGCCAAAGATGATGATGGCAGCGAGCAGTGACACGGTGTTGTTCCCGACACCGGTGATGATGGCGTTCTTGACGACACCATGGCGGCTCTGCATGTAGGCGCCGTAAGTAAGAATCAGTCCCCAGCCAGCGCCGGTATCCCAGGCATTCTGTGTCAGTGCTTCCAGCCAGATGCGTGGTTTGGCGAGCGTCGCCCAGTCCGGTGTGAACAGGAACTTGATGCCCTCGGATGCGCCATCCAGCGTCAGCGTGCGCGCCAGCGAAAGCAGAACAATAAAGAGCAAAGCGGGGATCAGGATTTTGTTCGCTCGTTCGATAGAGCGAATACCCTTCCAGATCACCAGCGCCCCGAGACCCATCGCAAGCGCATGAAAGGCAACCGGAAAACCGCTGCTTTGAAAACCGTCCCAGACACTCTGCGCCGCCTCGGTGCCAAGCGGCAAGGGCTGGATCGTCATTTGGATAAGGTAGTAAACACACCATCCGGCCACGACCGAGTAATAAAACATGATGGCAGTAGCAACGAAACCGACAAACGCACCCATCCATGCGAATTTTTCGCCGGCGATTTTTGCAAAGGTGCCAACGACGCCCATGCGACCTTTTCGTCCGAGCGCGTATTCCGCGATAATCAGCGGCACACTCCAGACAAACAGAAAAACGAGCCACGCGACGAGAAAGGCACCGGCGCCGTCATCGCCTGCATTCTGTGCCGCGATCCGGGGGAAGCGCCAGATATTGCCGGTACCCACCGCGATGCCGAGTACGCAAAGGATCATCCCCATGCGCGAAGAAAAACGTTGGTCGGTATGATTCGTCATGTCCGGCTCGCTGCTTGGGATGTGGCATGGTAGCAAATGTTCGGAATTTCTCTGTGCTTTTTGCAGAGCCTTGAACGCGTCACCGCAAGTAATAAAGGTGGCCTGTCGGAAATTCTGGTAGAAGTAGATGCGACGCCATTCCCGTTCCCCCGAGTTCTGCACACGATGAAGCCCGAAGTCTTTGAGACCGTTTGGCAGCTTGACGAAGAGACCCGTGTGACCATACGGCCAATTCGTCCGGAGGACAGTGAGATCGAACAGAACTTCGTGAGGTCCCTGTCGCCGCAATCACGATATTTCAGGTTTTTCACGCCGTTGAAAGAACTCTCCCCGCAGGCACTGGAGAAATTCACTCGCAATGTTTTCCCGACCAATATGGCACTGATCGCAACGACACTGATTGAGGGTCGCGAAACGCAGATCGGTGTCGCCCGCTTTGGACCGGGCTCTAAAAGCGGTTGGGGAGAGTTCGCCATTTGCGTCGCCGATGCCTGGCACGGCCGGGGCATTGCAACCCGGTTGCTGCAGGAGTTGTTTGAAATGGCCAAAGACAGCGGACTGTCCGGCATCGAGGGATATGCGATGAACGAGAACGTCCGCATGCTTCGGCTGGCTCGGCAATTGGGATTCAGCGTCAGGGAGGATCCCGACGATGCCCGCCTGTCTCATCTGCAAAAGGTCTTGTGAGTCAGCCGGTCAGGAATTGACCCCGGCAATGGCGGGCAACGCAAAATGGCGGCAAATAAGCCGATTTGGCGCATTTTCGCACCAACTTGCCTGCATTATTGTCAAATTTACCCATTAATGCGAATAAGAATGAGAACGATTCGCATTGACATTTGTGACTGAACTGCTAATTTCTGCGACTCCACCACGCAGACAATCGACAGGAGTTCACTCATGCAGGGGTACAGGCCAGGGCTTATCGCCCTATTGATCGGCGCGAGTTCCGCACTTCCCTCTCACACCGCAATAGCAGCCGATGACGAAGTCATCGACGAACTGATCATTTACGGCATGCGCGATCAGCGCGAAAGCCAGGGCGCAACGGGTCTCAACCTGTCTGTTTTCGAGACGCCGCAGTCGCTGACGATTATTGACGCGGAGGTGATCGACGATTTCGCGCTGGTTGATATCAATCGCCTGTTGAAGATGTCGACCGGAATCAACGTGGATTCGACAGAGACGGATCGCACGTACTACAACTCGCGCGGTTTCGATATTACGAGCATGCACGTCGATGGAATCGGCATTCCTTTCGGCCAGCTGATCGTCGGTGACCTCGATACGGCAATTTATGAAAAGGTCGAAGTCATCCGCGGATCCAACGGTTTGATCACCGGTCTCGGCAACCCGTCCGGTACCGTCAATTATGTACGCAAGCGCCCTACTAACGATCTCGACGCGAATGTTGAGCTGTCGGTCGGCCGATGGGACGAGGCGCGTGCTGTCGTGGACCTGTCAACACCATTGACCGAATCCGGCCGCTGGGCCGCGCGCGTGGTCGGTGCGTATCAGGACAGGGAAACCTGGCTGGACCACTACGCAAATGACCGCTTTGTATTTTACGGCATCGTCGATGGCCAACTCGGCGATGCCTTTACGGTGGCCGCCGGTTACACACGACAGGAAAACAACAGTGACGGCGTTCTGTGGGGCGCGGTACCGGTTATTTATTCGGATGGTTCCCCGGCGGACTTCGACGTTTCGACAACGACGACAATGGACTGGACCTACTGGAACACGCTGACCGAAACATCGTTTGTCGAACTCGGCTGGCAACTGCAGGACGACCTGCAACTGACCACCACGGTGACCTACACCGACTATGAAGAGGCCTCCGAGCTCTTTTACGTTTACTGGCAAGCCGGGCTCGACCCGGACACCGGCCTCGGCATGTTCAGTTATCCCGGCAAGTTCGACGACACCCGCGAGTCACTCCTCTGGGACACCGTGCTGCGCGGCGGTTTCGATGCCTGGGGACAGCGACATGACTTCAACCTGGGTATGAGTATCGTCGACAGCGATTCACAATCGCTCGACAGTGGCGCGCTGGCAGGTTTCATCGCAATGCCGGCTTTCCCAGGCTGGCAAGGGCAGGAAGTGAGTCGGCCGGACTGGGTCGATCCTTACGAGGCCGCCAACGGTGACATGCAACTGGATCGCTACTACGGATCGTTGCGTTTCTCCGTCACCGACGCATTCAAGCTGACGCTGGGACTGAGCATGGTCGATTACGAGAACCAGGGCGTCAGTTGGGGTGTATCCACCGATTCGACCGAGGATGGTAGCAGTCCGTACATCGGTTTTACCTGGGAAGTCCTTGACGACCTGAACCTGTACGCCAGTTACAGCGATATCTATCAGCCGCAGTACTACCTGGATGAGAGCCTGCAGCCACTGGGTTCGGCCGAAGGTCGCAGCTACGAACTTGGACTCAAGAAGCAATTCAACAACCGGTTGCTGGTCTCGCTTGCCCTTTTCAGGACGGAACAGGAAAACTTGCAGGAATTTGTCGCATACAGCGACGGTGATGGAATCGACGATGACTTTTTTGATGATGATTTCGATTTTGCCCTGTACCGCGGAATCGACGTTGAATCCGAAGGCATCGAACTGGAAGTCGCCGGCGAAATCACCGAGGGTATTTCCATCCAGGCCGGTTACACCTACCTGAATATGGAAGATCCGAATGGCGGCGACGCACGCACCTTCATTCCACGCAAGACATTCAAGCTGCTGACCACCTGGGACCCTGCATCGCTGGACGCATTATCGATCGGAATGTCGTTCCGCTGGCAGGATGACATTCACTACGACTCCGCATTTGGACGCATCAGCCAGGATAGCTATGCCCTGCTCGGCGGCTTCGCGAGTTACCGAATCAATGACTCGATGCGCATCTCGCTGAATGCCGACAACCTGTTTGACGAAAAATACTTCAATTCCGTGAAATACGAACAGTCGTATTACGGTGCGCCACGCAGTTACGGACTGAGTTTCAGCTGGCGATACTAAGTGACCCGGGTACTTTTCAAGATTCACCGCGCGCTCGCGTTGTTCGCGTTCGTACCGTTGATGGTCATTTGCCTGACCGGCAGCATCCTGGTGTTCAAGCACGAGATCGACACACTCCTGATGGAGGACAGGGTTCGCGTTGACGGAACGCATGCCGAAGGCGAGCGGTTGCCAATGGATGACCTGCTGGGCATCGTCAATGACACCGCGCCAAACTACGAAGCGGTGGGCTGGGTCCGGTTTCTTGACAAGGCGCGGGCCGATGTCGTCTACCTCATCGAGAAAGGCACCAGCGACTGGTCGTACCTGTCGCTCAACCAGTACACCGGGGACATTCTCGCTGACCCCAGACCTCACGATCACTACTTCACCGACTGGTTACTTGAGCTGCACTTCAACTTCTTGCTGCACGATGCCGGGCTCGTGGTCACAAGCCTGTTTGCTCTCGTTCTTATGACGCTGGGCGCGACCGGTCTTATTATCTATCGCAAATTCTGGAAACAGTTTTTCACCTTGCGGTGGAACAGCCGTCTAATCGTGTACTTCAGTGATCTGCACAAGATGACAGGGATCATCGCATCACCGGTTCTTATTATTCTCGCGTTCACCGGAGCATGGTGGAACATTGCCAGCGTGCTTTACGAGATGGAAGAACACGGTAACGGCCAGGAACACCACATCATGACCGACAGACTCTACAACGACGAGCTTTCGCTGGATCGATTGATTGCCGGGGCGGAGTCCGAGGTGCAGGGCTTCGAGGCCACCTACCTGTCACTGCCGTGGGAGCCTGGCGTCAATTTCGCGTTTTATGGTCATGTACCAACCAGCAACTTACTGCTCAGCCAATACAGCAGTATCGTCAGCTTCGACCCGCAGACCGGTGAACATCTGGGCAGCCTTGATATTCGCGAAGCGAGCGTGGGTGCAAAACTCATCGACAGTTACCGCCGTCTTCACTTCGGGGATTTCGCGGGGCTGGCATCGCGAATTGTCTGGGTCATCCTGGGCATCTCGCCCGTCCTGCTGGCAGTCACAGGCTTAACGATGTGGGCGAAACGGCGCAAGCTTCGCATGCGTTCGAGTGCAAATCGAAATTCGAAGCTGACGGCGAAATCCGATACCGGCGGGCCGGTCGTGGCGGAGTATTGAAGATCTGCTGTACTGACTGCGTGTTGCTCGCGGGGTCTGAGTAACTAACCCGCCGCCGCGATAATTTCGTCCCATGTCGTATCAACAGAACTGTCCATCGCACCGTCGCCATCGATGTCTATTTCCAGGCGAACGTCACTTGCGCTGACAGCAATAAGAACGATCAGCGAATTGCCAGCCCCCATCATTCGGAGTTCACCGACGAACGGGTATTCGGAGCCGCTGGACTGAAGTGCCAGGGATGTACTGACGACAATGTCGCCGCCAATGCGCGGACTCGAGACGGTGAACGACGTCTGGACGGAAACCCCAGTCGGAAACATGCTGTCGTCTTCAACGATGACTACCGTCATGTTCGTAATGACGTCAGTCAACCCGCTGGAAGTTGTGGCCAAAGCGCCGATAGAAACCGTCGTTGTCCGGAGCGGCGGCATTGTTGAGTCAATTTCGACGCCGATTGTGCCGCTCGCGGTTGTAGTCTCACCGTTCGCGGTGATCGACAATGCAGTGACCTCAAGGCTCATGCCGAGCACAAATTCGCCAGTCGAAAAGTCGCCACCAAGCGAGGTGATAGTCAGCGTTACGCCGCCACTCGCGACCGCGCCGGTACCCTGATCGCAGGAGGTGAATGTAAATCCAAATTCATCGCCAGCCGAGAGTGTCAGCGGATTCGCGACAGATACGTCGATATCAACCGTGCCGAACACCGCACAGTCGACGATGCCGGACTGTACAGCCAGCAAATTCGACGGGTTCGCAATTTTCGCAACGGTTACGACGGTCAGTTTGGTTCCGCTCGATATCACGGGCAAGCTTTGCGTAACGACATCAACGAAGAAGTCATTATCCAGCGCCGTCTCTGCCGCGACGCCTGCAACCGCCTTGGCATTCTCGTTAGTGATCGTCGCGCGACCATCGCTACCGGTGCTACCAGTATCGCCGGTATTGATCGATGACGTTGTGCCGCCACCGCCACAGCCGAAGAGCGTTGCGAGGCCTGCGGCTATAAGAAGTTTTAGAGCGGGTTGCATCATGACGTCTCCCCGGGAGGCGGGTGCGATATGCGTGGGCAATTCTCAGGGGATTCTGGCCCTGATGGGCCGGAATTACTGTGATCTGAGTCGGTTTCTGAAAAAGGCAGAAACGAGGTCAGAACTCTTTGTTTCTACGGCATTGCTTGCAACGCCTGAAGTATGAGTACGACCGTACTCAACCAGCCGACGGCAAACGCCAGCGTGCGAACCCATGGAATGCCTGCAACGAACACGATGTAATGCACAACACGCGCCCAGAGGTAAACGGTGCTGGCCAGCACCGTCGTTTCATTGCTGATGCCTACTGTATTCAGGATCGAGACGATGGCGGCGAACACGACCAGGTTTTCAACGTTGTTGTAATGCGCCTTTTTCGCACGCTGCGCCCAGGCCGATAAGGGCTTGGGGTTCTCCGGATAGCCGACCGCTTCAACCAGGCCTCTTACAAGGATTTGGTTGAGAATGTACGGAATCCAGCAAACAGCGTGGAAAACAAGTACCCAGGTGAGGGTTGCCAGCTCGGGAGTCATATTGTGCTCCTTGGTATTTGAATGGACGAAGTGAGGCCGCCAAAATTTTCGCAAATTCTCCAAGTGCCAGTCTATCGCGAAATCTGGCGGCCTGCGGTTTCAGGACCTCGTCCCGGTCAAATCATCCTGCAAGCATCGCTTCGAGCTGATCTTGCGCCATAGTGATTCCCTGCTCCATTCCCATCTCGATGACCTTTTGCAAGTCCTCGACGCTTTCATAGTCGACCGCGACAACAACCGTCGTTGTTTCATCCTCGTCGATAAACGACGTCGTAAACGTTTGCTTGGGCATATTGGGGTCAGTGTTACCTGCGTCATCTGCGAACACGTCAAGTGCGACGTACTTGCTCTCAGGCTCGATCTCGAGAAAGTCCATGCGCGCATAGTGTCGCTCGCCTTCGGGCCCATTCATCGAATAGCGCCATGAACCTCCGACGCGAAAATCCATGGCATGGGATTCGGTTTTCCATGGCTTTGGCGCCCACCAGAGGTCCAGCATTGCGGGATCGGTATAGGCCTGCCAGACCCGGCTGCGCGGAGCATTGAAGCGGCGTGTAATCGTGAGTTTGCGATTGTCGATATCGCGGTCAATTTGTGTCTTGTTCATGGTCGATGGTCACCTGTGCCTTGACATTGGAAAAAATTGTATTAAACTGTATGGTTTATAAACAATATAGTTTAATAAAAATGAAAACGCAACAGCTTGATCGAACATTCGCCGCACTCGCCGATCCGACCCGTCGGGCAATCTTGATACAGCTCATGGACGGCGATGCATTGTTGAAAGACTTGGCCGAGCCGTTTGATATGTCGCTGCCCGCAGTCGGCAAGCACCTTAAAGTGCTCGAAGACGCTGGGTTGGTGTCTCGCCAGCGTGACGCTCAAAGGCGCCCGTGCCATCTCGAGGCCGCCCCGCTAAAGATCGCCGTCGACTGGCTCGAGGAATACCGCCAATTTTGGGAAACCCGTTTCGAGCAGCTCGACACATTGCTAACCAAAGACAGTAAGAAATAAATCTGACAACTTCTTGTTCGACAAAAGCGCCGAACGTCAGGTCACCGTTTCAACTTCGCCATCAAGTCGACCAGCTCGCCGAACTTTCGTCGCTGCTCGTGCTCGTCCCCCGACGCAATTGCCGAGCTCACACAGGTGGCCGCGTGCTCCTTTAGAACCCCGTCCTCGACCTTGGCCAAAGCGGCTTTGATTGCCTGGATTTGCTGCAAAATGTCGATGCAGTAGCGGTCGTCGTCAATCATCCGTTCGATGCCCCGGACCTGACCTTCTATTCGCTTTAGGCGCTTGCTTAGTGCGTCTTTGTTTTTGATCATTGTGCCTCTTGACCTATACTATATAGGGGTATAGGGTATTTGTTCATTGCCACTTTACACGGAGTCTCATTGCCACGCAATCCCACGCTCATCACCACGGGGGTACCCCGCTGAAAACTTCGGCGCAAGCCACTATCCACTGTCTCACCGGCTGTGTTCTTGGCGAAGTCATCGGGCTCGCAATCGGTGTCAGCCTCGGTCTCCCTATCTGGCAAACCATCACGCTCGCGACGATCCTCGCTTATTCATCCGGTATGACGCTCGGGCTGGTTCCCATCATTCGGCACCAGGGCAAGACCTTCCTCGAGGCCTTGAAGCTCATCTGGGTCGGCGAGGTCATTTCGATCGGCGTGATGGAAATCGCCATGAACTGGGCCGACTATGCCGTCGGCGGTATGAATGCCATGTCTGTTATCGATCCGATGTTCTGGATGGGCATTGGCGTCGCCATACCGGCCGGCTTTCTTGCCGCCTGGCCGGTGAACTACTGGTTGATCAAGCGCGACATGAAGAAGTGCCATTGATACTCGGCGGGGCCGAAAAATAGATCTGACACATTTTAGTCAACTGGGTAATTCGCAAACCACGCGAGTATGTGATCGATCTTCGTAATGAGCTGGCTGGGCCTTCCTGCGATGTTGTGCGGCGCGTCCGGAATTTGCACCAGCACCGTGTCGATGCCGCGAATCCTGAGTGCGCTGTAGAGCTGCTTCGATTCCGAGATCGGCGTACGAAGATCGGCCATGCCCACCATCACCATCGTCGGCGTTTCGATGTTGCCGACCAGTGAGACCGGCGAGAACTTCATATAGGTCTCGATGTTCTCCCACGGTTGACCCGGGAAGCGGTAGTTCGCGTACTGGAAATAGTTATCGGCCGTCAGTGTTTTGGATATCCAGTTCATGACGGGCTTGACCACGGCCGCGGCGCGGAAGCGATTGTTCTTGCCGATGATCCAGGCCGTCATGATGCCGCCGGCACTGCCGCCGGTGACATACAAACGATCCTCGGCGGTGACGCCGGACGCAATGAGTGCATCGACGCCATCCATAACGTCCTGGTAATCGTCACCGGGATAATTGTGATACAGCAGGTTACCGAACTCCTCGCCGTAGCTCGTGCTGCCACGGGGGTTGGGATAGAACACGACGTAACCGGCTGCCGCGTAGAGCTGAACCTCTGGCGAGAAGCGCGGGCCGTAATTCAAAATGGGTCCGCCGTGATTCTCGACGAGCAACGGATACGGCTTTGACGAGTCGTATCCGGGCGGTGTCACAACCCAGCCCTGGATGTCGCGTCCGTCGACGGACGACTTGTACCAGAGCTCCTCAACCTGGCCGAGTGTTCGACGCTCCAGCAACGGCGCGTTGAATGCCGTGATGACTTTGGTATCGCCACGTCGACCCGCGACGATGGCAAGTTCTGCGGGCCGGTACGGCGTCACGTGCGTATAGGCGATCGTGTCGTTTTGCGATACTGAGAAAGAACCGCCACCGTACGGCCGGCCGATCGTCGTGCCACCGACGTTGGAAGCGACGATGCTGGAACGATCGCCGAGTGTTGTGAAACCGATCCTGGTATCACCACGATCGTCGTATTGATAATAGATACCATCGCTACCCCTGTTCCACACAAGCCCCGACACGGAGCGATCAAGTTCGGTTGCAAGCTCACGTTTCCCGGAACCGTCAATATTCATGACGTTGAGCGTCGCGACCTGGTAGGTCTGGACCTTGTCCTCGTGACTCCAGTAGGCAATTTTGCTGCCGTCGGGTGACACCACCGGATCGGCATCGGGGCCTTTGCGGTCTGTGAGCGCCGTCGTCTCGCCGCTGTCGATCACAACGCTGTAAATTTCGGAGTTGCCGTAGTTCAACTCCCAGTCGTCATTGCGGTTGCCATAAAAGATCAGGGCGCTGTCGTCGCGTGACCACTGCGGCGTGCCTTCGTGACGAAAGTTACCTGACGTCACCTGGCGCGGCGTTCCACCCAGCGCCGAGACCACGAAAAACTGCCGGTAGCCGGGCTCAATGTAGCCGGAACCATCGCTCTCGTATTTGAGCCGGGCGGTAACGCGCGGCGCGTCCGGCCACGTCGCATCCTCCGGCTTGGTTGGCGCAGAGACGAGCACGACCGGGTCTTCGGGCACCAGCATCGAGAACGCGATGTGCTTGCCATCGTGTGACCAACTTAAGCCACTGGGCGAACGATTCAACTGCGTGAGGCGCGTCGACTTGCCGCTATCGACCCAGACGACAAAAATTTCGGTGCCGGCCTCGGTCTTGCTCGTGAATGCGATGCGTTGGCCATCGGGTGACCACACCGGATTTGATTCATCGACATCGCGGCCCGTCAGCGGCGTGTTGTTGCCGCCGTCGGTATCGACCAGCCAAAGTCGCGACCACTTGCCGTCGGACAGGACATCCATGCCATTGCGGGCATACGCAATGCGTTTTCCGTTCGGCGAAATCTGCGGGTCGGATACCCACTCGAGTCCGAAGACGTCCATGCGGTCGAATGGTCGGATGTCATCGCTGAGCGCGATGTCAGGCGACAACAGCAGGAGTGCAAAGATGACTGGCAGCCAATATTTCATCGAAGAACCCATTCTTGTTGGCGAATTGAGCAAAGACTACCACCCCTTGTCCGCAAGATCTTTGCGAGCGCAATACCGCCATCGTAGACTGACCGAATGCCAAAATCGCCGAAAACGACTCTTCTTCTTTGTCTCTGCACCCTGATGCTGGGTGGCTGTGCGACCGTTCCGAACGATGTCGACAACATCTGTGCAATATTCGAGGAAAAGAGCCGCTGGTACCGGGCCGCGAAGAAGTCAGAGGAGCGCTGGGGCACGCCGATTCATGTTCAGATGGCGATCATCCGACAGGAGTCCTCCTTTGAATCCAAGGCCAAACCACCCCGCAAGAAACTGCTCGGATTTATTCCGTGGAAGCGACCGTCCAACGCTTTCGGCTATGCACAAGCGCTCGAAAGTACCTGGAAAGCCTACCAGGCGGATACCGGCCGCCGCGGAGCGGACCGGAATGATTTCAAAGACGCCATCGACTTTGTCGGCTGGTATACCGACCAGTCGCAGAAAATCGCCGGCATCTCGAAGTGGGACCCATACAACCAGTATCTTGCCTATCACGAGGGCCAGGGCGGGTGGCAGAAAAAAACCCACAGCCGCAAAGGCTGGTTGATCAACACGGCGAAACGCGTCGACAGTAGGGCAAAGCGCTGGGGTGCGAACCTTAAGCAGTGCGAGGGCAGACTGGATAGGGGCTGGTGGATATTTTAAGCAGCCCGAGATAAATTCTGCCTACTTCATCGCAGCGATACCTGCCAATGCACGATCGATTTCGTTCTCGTTGTTGATCAGGCTCGGTGCAAAACGCGCATAGCTTTCGCGGTAGGGTGTGCTGCTCATGATAATGCCTTCATCATGCATTCGCCTGACCACCTCATCCTGGCTGACGCCATCGACATCGAAACACACCAGTCCGGATGACAATTCGCTGCTCATCGGCGTGTAGAGTTTCACGTGCGACATCTTTGCCAGCCCTTCCTTGGTTTGGGTATTGAGCTGGTGAATGCGTTCCTGGACCTTGGCTTTGTTCAGTTGTAAGTGCAAATTGAATGCAGCAGGCAGTGCCCAGCGATGTTCAAATGAGTGAAACCCGCCGGGTGACATATGCTCGCCTACCGGCACCTGGTCTGGCGTCGCCAACCCAAGCCAGACACCGTACGACGCACTGAAGCTTGGAATCACAGCGACCGACTGTTGCCATGCTCGATCATTACCCCAGATCACACCTGTCCCGCGCGGCCCGAAGATCCACTTGTGTGTTCCCGCGATGAAGAAGTCACAGCCCAGTTTGCTTATGTCCTGATCTTCCACGCCGAAGCCATGGACCCCATCGACACAAAACAAAATCCGGTCTTCTTCGTCTCGTTTTCGATTGATCTCGTCAATCGCATCGGCCATGGCGCGCACCGGCAACTTCACCCCGGTTGACGAGTGCACCCACGTTACCGCAAGCACTCGCGTATTGTCCGAAATACCCTTCCGCAAATTACTGACGATCAAGTCTTCAGAGACTGTGGCAGGATTTTCGTAGAGCGAAATCCTGCGAATCTTAGCGCCGGTTCTTTCGGCTCTGTTCGCCAACGAGAGATCGGTGGAATAATGGTCATGCGTGGTCTGCAGAATTTCGTCGCCGGATCGCAATTTCAATCCGCTGTACACCAGCGCGAGCCCCATTGTCGTACTGTCGGTTAGCGCGATATGACGTCCCTCGCCGCCCATGTAACGAGCTGCCGAAGCACAGATTTCTCCATCGATCGTTTCGAAATGCTCATGCCAGTAGTCAGAAGGATTTTCATCGAGGCCCCGACGGTGGCGATCAATTTCGTCGGAAACCGGCTTGGGATGGGATGCCAGCAAAAAGGTCGACAGCTGGATGTAGTCGCGTGTCAGGGGAAACAGGTTTCTCAGCGCCACCCAGTCCCCCGCTTCAATGACGCTGGAACCCGGCGTCGCAGCGGCTGCAATACTCGCGCCTGAACTATAAGCGGTTGCCCCAAAAGCGAGGCCAGCGGCCCCCAGGAAGTCTCGTCTTCGCATATCGATTGCCTTCTTTATTTTGTTTTAAGCAGACTGGATAATACCGCATCCTTATCGATAGCGTTCGCGGCGTACGGGGTTAGCCTGTATCTTGGCCGAAAGAACGGCAGCCCTCCGCCAGGAATTTGGACCTATGATCCTGCACCATGACTACGACTTCAAAGAGGTGGCTGCAAAGCGCGAGTTCTACCAAACACTGCTGATTACCACCCTGGCCGGCGAGCGCTTCGCTGATGAGCTGATCACATTGACTGAAACCATGATCGAAGAAATTAAGGCTGCGCAAGAATGATCCTGCGCCGCGTCACCGAACACGTCAAAACCGAGAACTGGTTTGCGGTTGGGGTGGACTTTCTCATCGTCGTCGTCGGCGTTTTTATCGGTATCCAGGTCTCGAACTGGAATGAGACAGTCAATGATCGCAGGCGGGAACAGGCTGTCTTGCATGCGATGCATGAAGATGTCACCGCCACGAGCAGCGATCTACAGGAAGAGCTCGATATCAATATTGCCGGTAGCGAAAGCCTGAAAGCGCTCGCCGATCACATAGATAACCGAACAGCCCCCTTGCCGCTGGAGGAAGTCGACAGTCATATATTTCGCGGAATCTATCAGTATCCCTCCTTTACGCTAACGCTTGCGACATACGAAGAACTGAAGAACACCGGCAAGCTCGATCTTGTTCTCGACCAGGATCTGCGGAAGCGTTTACAGCTTCTGGAGGGTGCCATAGGCGCTGTTCGCTCGGGTGCGGGCCAGCTTGAATCGCTCGCGCTCAACAAAACGGACCAATACCTGCTCGATCACTATGACCTTCGGGGCATTGTTTCGCTGCGCATTGGTGAAGTCCCGGCTTATGTGGACTGGATTGATCCGGCGGAAAACCGTGCCGACATCAGCGCGATATTTGACGACCCCTATTTCATGAATCTCGTGCTGCTTCGCGCCAGGATCAATAGTGCGTATCAAAGAGATGCAAAGAGGCTCATGGCCGAGCTCGCGGAAATAAAGGTGTTGATAAACAGCAAGATCAAACGCGAGCCTCAACCATGATCCTGCGCCGCGTCATCGCGCATTTTAAGAAGCAGGAATGGACCGGCATATGCGACGCATCGCCGTATTGCGCGACAAGCTGGCGCAGATCCTCGGGATAGAGCCGGAGGAATCGACGCCTTTATCTCGACCTATCGCGGCAAACTCTGTGTCACGTCGAAATAGGAAGCGACCGGTTTGTCCAGCTCTTCGGTGCGCAGGAAGTCTACAAAGGACTTGCTGAATACGTCGCTTCGCATTGCCCACCAACTTTGAAATCCGACCCGGGAATGGTAAGTCAGCATCAGTCGTTTCCAACCCTGCCAGACTTCCTGTTCAAGGTAGCCTTTCTGATGCTGGTAATACATGTTCTCGAAATAATGAAACACAGCGAAATTCAGTTGTGAAACCCGCGCTTTTTCATCGGCCTGAAGGGAATCAAAATTCTCCATCGCGTTCACATAAAGCAACGACAAATCCGGCGTGCTAGCCATGGCCCGGTTCAGGGCCCCGAAGTTGGCGACGATTGATAGATAAGTTGATGTTCTTGCTGCCTCGGTACCATGTCGTATCTGAACGGCAAGATACACGACCGAAACCAGAACAGCGATTGAACTCAGAAACTCTCCCACACTTCCCAATTCTTGAATTGACACAATACGCCTCCCTTGAATACGGAACACGCCGGCCGGACCACCCCGACATTTCTGATCAGAATGAAAACGGTTCGATTGTAGAACACTTCCGGGAAGTTACAGTACAACGAAAAGTATGGCCTTTAGCGCGCACCCCTGCTGTTGGAATCGGCAGCCACGGCAATGTTGTACACGCCCGCCGCCCGGGAGGCATCCATGACCTGCACAAGGGTTTTGTTCAACGACCGCTTGTCTGGCTGAATCACAACCAACGCGTCTGGATTTTCCGCGTGCATTCTTTCGATGTTCGCCCGGACCGCACGCGGATCAATCAACCGGTCACTCATCCAGATGCCGCTCTCCGAACCGACGGTGATTAGGATGTTCGCCTCTCTTGGGACTGCGTCAGGCGGTGCATCGGGCCGGTTGACGTCAATGCCGAAGAGAGATCACGAACAGCCGTAGGCTGAAACGACCAGCAAGAAAGACCCTAACAGGTGCTGAACGCACCTATATTTTCAGCAAGACGAATGGCCGATGTCATATCTGCGGCGGGGAGATTGATCGGCAGTGGCAGGCTGATCACGTTTTCGCGCAAAGTGCGGGTGGCAGACATCGCGTTGATAATTACTTGCCGGCACACGCCATCTGCAACAATTACCGTTGGCACTATGGTCCTGAGGAACTTCAGTGGATACTTAAGCTGGGAGTTTTTGCTAGGACAGAAATCGAATATCAAACAACAGTGGGAGAGGTCGTTGGCAAGGCTTTCGTCCGCAAAGAGAATGCGCGTTCCCTTCGCCGAAAATGATTAAGTTTCCCTATCATTTTATCGAACGTAAGTCTGGCCCCTTCTCGTTCAACGAAATACCTGTGTAGGCCAGTTGTCATCGGTGAAGATCAAGGGATCGACTACGATCACATTGTTGGGATAGCTAACCTGACCACAACTTGCAGGCGAACTTGAGCTGACAGACCAACTGTCACGACAACCCCATCGCCGAGAGATCTTTTCAGCTTCACAAGCACGTGCGATGAAACGACACTTAACTCAACCGTCCGTGGTATCGGGGTGAAACCCCCTGACACCTTTTCCATGCCGTTCGGCAAATTCGCTACAAGTCCAGATCGGAGCGGACCTGCTCCGCAATGGCTGCAAACGTCTCCGGACTTCGGTCGACCTCAACACCTTCGAAGCGGATATTTACCGTCACACCGCGGTAGTCAGCAACGAGTTCATAGATAGCGGCTTGCGGAGACGACCGGTCAGCCGTGTTCCAGATGTGAACAGCACGATCCCCAATGCCGGAGACCACCTGCGACCTGGGTTGATCCTCCAGCGGTTCTTTGACACCGCCGCCCTTGTTAACAATCCACCGCGCACTGGACGGATCGAAAACCGTGATACGCACTCCGCCAGACACGGTGTCCTGCATCAGGTGACATGCGCCGACTTTGTGCTCGAACATCGAGCGATCGATGTTTTCAACCACCTCTATGGAAATGCCGCGCAGGGTTGCGACCGAGTCAACATCAAGGGCATCGCAAAGCTTGTCCGCGCTCCAATTATTGGCAATGTCGGCCACATCCTGTATTTCCGCTGTTACTCCGCTTGTTGCCAGTTCCGGATCAGCTACCGAAGCAGGGTCCTGGTCACTACCGCCGCAAGCGGCGGTCAAGACGGAGGCCAGCGTCAACAGACTACCCACGCGACGAACGCGGAAAGCGGCTCGCCAGTTTTTGCTGCTGATAGAGTTATCTTTGCGGTGATTCATTGTTTGATTTCCTTGAGCTATCGCGCGGCGCTTACCGTGCTCGCAGCAGGCAAGCACCCCCTTCCTGTTGCTCGGAGTGGCTCGGTTGGATTAGTGAGCCCAGGTCGTGTATTCGACCCGCGGTACACCGCGATTGACGGTTGTCACTTCAAACCACCCAATGCGGCCGCTCAGCGTCTCGAAGCACCAGCGCGAGCCCGCAGTGAAGCTTCGCAGCGGGACCCGATTGGCACCACCGGCGTCGAGTTGCGCGTTGCAGCTGTTGCGTGAGAGCTCACCGCCACTGGCTGCTGCCAGTGATCTCGCGCTCTCATGGGTGGAGCTTACGTAGCGCTCGTTCTCCTCGGCATCGACGATGATTCTGAAATCGCTCGAGACCGGATCGAAGCGGTTATCGAAGTTGATTTGGCCGGTCAGGGCCGCTGAGCCGATGTCGTTAATCCAGTCGCCCGGCCGGCGGCAACCGAATACGGCGCTGGAAATCACGCGACATCGCGTCTCACCGTCCGGTGCGGATCGGTAGTAGTAATAATTGTCATCGTCCAGGTACCGACAGACCAGCCGTGTTTCACCGCCGCCCTGCTCGATAGCGGCCTCGGGGTTCTCGGATCGAATCCTTGTAACCGAGGGTTCCCACCCACCCGGAGGTCCGGATACCCGGATATCCATACTGTTCGGGCATCGAATCTGCGTTTCCATGAAATAGCCGGACGGGACCCTGTGATCCACCGTCGTAACGGCTGTTTCCTGGCGAGGCTGGAGTACGGATTCCTGTGCAACGACAAGAGAGCCCGCGAACACGAAGAACACGGTAAGGAACAAACAGGGTTGTAGCTTGCGATACGACATGGACATCGTCCCTCCGGGGTAGACGGGAGCATGCAGCGATTGCGTACTCCCATACAATTATGTCGGGCGGATTCTTTCGACGGCCTTCTTGATGCGGTTTGTCGCGGCCCGTTTTCGTGCGCGCAAGTTACTGGCGCAAAAGCAATTCTGATGCCGACTCGAGATTAGCAAATGAGGGTTCCGAGAGCAAAGCATGTCACGCCATCGCGGCGAAGGCCCTGCAACGAGACAAAGTCGAACACCTGGCGCGTTACGTCTGAAGACCGCCGGTCGCCACCGAGCGGTTATCGCTGACGGCGTTGGCCGAACGCGCCGAGAATAAAGAGAACCTGCCGATGAGCGAGATGACTGAGTTGATGTAGGACGCCACGCAGGTCATGGGCTTCAACCCCATCAAGATGGAAGTCGTGAAGTCGTCCGGCGGCAACTGGACCGAGAACCCGTGGGTGAAAGAAGCGGTGCGGACGGCTTACCTTCAGCGTGACACCAAGGAGACCGTGGAGCACAACTACGAGCCTTACAAGGAACACAAAGACGAACTGGGTTCGTTCGTCAATCGCCAGAGATCAAGAGTGTCTACGGGGCTCCTAAATAGCTGTGGGCACTAAACAGGAAAGGCGCCAGGTCGCTGACGAAATGATGCCGGCACCAGGAGTCGAACCCGGGACCTACTGATTACAAATCAATTCTGCAATCAAGGAATAACGCGGTCTCCAGCTCAGTTCTTTTAGAATTTTATCGAGATTTGACCTTGTAGCCTTGCGGTATGCAGGTTCCCTCTTAGAAGGAAATCGCCTTAATCGAAGTTGGTTCTCTAAACCGTAACTCATGAAAACCAGGACGTAACTTGTCATTGTTCTGACCTCTGCCTTCGGAGTGCAAACCTGTATTCAGATCTTAATCGGTCTCAGGCGACCGAGATCGTAATACATTGTTTTTCATACGATAACTTTCGATCCTCGACTACACCGATTTAGGCCGCTCAACCACAATCGGTCCGGTCACCGTCGAAACTGGTCACAAAACGTGGCTGGATTTCGGACCTTTTTGATACCTGTATTCACATATGTGCTGGTGACTCGAAACAGGCGACGACAAAGCCCACCGGAATGAGGCCCGGCAGCAACTCGAACTTTGCTATCCGCAAACCGTTCTCCTCGAAAGCATCGCGGAGCGAGTGCGCACTGAAACGGCGATGTCCCGGAAAACCGCTTAGTGCAAGAAGCCGCGAAACCAGCCAGGAAAACCGGGTCTGATCATGACAGAACGTCGGGGCGACCAGGATAGCGTCAGGTGCCGCCACCTTTCGAATTGCACTAAGTGCCTCAGGGAGATCCGGGACCAGGTGTAACACGTTGGTGGCGACGACTGCGTCAAACTCGCCTTCTGCATAGGGAAGCGCATAGATATCTGCCTGCTCGCAGGTCACGTTTTCGAGCCCGGCACCCCGAACACGCTGCTCCAGAACCTCCACCATCGCCGCTGCATAGTCTGTGGCGATGATCGAATCGCTAGTCCGGGCAATGGCAGCAGTGACGATACCCGTGCCCGCCGCTACTTCCAGGATCTTCTTTTTGCCGCGAACGGCTTCGCGGGCCAATTGCAACATCCGCGGCAACGGCCGGCCCAGTACCCAACGCAGCGACGCATCGTAGTTGCGCGCGTGCCGTTCCCAGTAGCCCTTGTCAGACATCGGATTGCATTATCAGTCGCCGCGCTTCTGAGCCAAGTAGTAGCGCTCGAAGCCGAAAATCGCGCCGATCGACGAAACGGCGATTACGACGATCAGTGGATCCGCGCCGCCCTTGATGACTATGAATGCGACCAGCGCCAGCGCGTCGAGCACGATTGCCGTCGCCAGGACCCAGGCGTGCGCATCGACGTCAGCGTTGAGGTGACGCCAAACACCCCAGTGTATGGCGATATCCATGACGAGATAATAGATCGCGCCAAGCGACGCGATGCGGCTCAGGTCGAAGAAAGCCGCAAGAAAAGCAGCCAGCACGACCGTATACACCAGCGTGTGTTTCTGGATGCCACCCGGCATCCCGAAGTGACGATGCGGAATGATGTTCATGTCCGTCAGCATCGCTAGCATGCGCGACACGGCGAATACGCTTGCCAGCAAACCTGAGCTGGTGGCTACGATCGCAATCGCGACCGTGAACCACACACCGTAGTCGCCCATCGCCGGTCGTGCGGCTTCCGCCAATGAATAGTCCTTGGCCCGGACAATCTCGTCGACGGTCAAGGCTGATCCGACGCTGAAGGCGACCAGCATGTATACAACGACGCAGATTCCGAGCGAAATCATGATCGCCCGGCCGACGTTCTTGTGCGGGTCGACAACCTCGTCGCCGCTGTTCGTTATGGTCGTAAATCCCTTGTAAGCGAGAATCGCCAACGCGACGCCGGCGAGAAACCCGGTCCCCGACGTATCGTCAACCACCCCACCAGCTGCTGGTTCGAAGGACCAGCCAGCGGCCCACAGGGCTGCTGTCGCGAAGCCAAGTATTCCCAGGATTTTGACGACGGCGGTGATCTTGGAAACGGCACCGATCAGCCGATTGCCAGCGATGTTAATGAGGAACGCGAAAACGATCAGCCCGACCGCAAGCACCGGGACCAACCAGCCGAGGTTTTCTGCGTCGAATAATTGCAGCGTGTAAGTACCGAAGGTTCGGGCGACCAGGCTTTCGTTGATGATCATCGAAAATGCCATCAGCAGCGCGCTGGCGCCGGTCATCATGGTCTTGCCGTAGGCCTTCTGCAGAATCATCGCGATGCCGCCGGCCGACGGGTACTTGCCGGTTACCTTTATGTAGGTGTACGCGCTGAATCCGCTAATGACGGCCGCCAGCAGGAACGCCGCAGGAAACAGTGGACCGGCGTATTCCGCGACCTGACCGGTCAGTGCAAAGATACCGGCGCCAATCATGACGCCGGTACCCATCGCAACTGTCGCCGTCAGTGACAGGCTGCCCGATTTGTAGTTATCGCTCATGTCAAAGACCTTGTGTCAGCTACATCCTTCAGAGTTTCAGGCGGCGCAGCCTAAGCGCATTACCGATTACCGACACCGAACTCAGGCTCATTGCTGCGGCCGCAATCATCGGGCTCAACAGCAACCCGAATACCGGGTACAGCACGCCGGCCGCGATTGGGATGCCAGCCGTGTTGTAGGCGAACGCGAAGAACAGGTTCTGGCGGATGTTGCGCATCGTTTGCTGACTCAGCTCGCGTGCCTTGGCAACGCCCAGCAGGTCGCCACGGACCAGCGTTACGCCGGCACTTTCCATCGCCACATCGGTTCCGGTTCCCATCGCAATGCCAACGTTCGCCTGTGCAAGGGCCGGCGCATCGTTGATACCGTCTCCCGCCATCGCGACAATAGCGCCGTTCGCCTGTAACTCCCGGACAACGCGGTTCTTGTCTTCCGGGGAGACGTCGGCATGCACCTCGTCGATACCGATCTGGCGAGCGACCGCGTTCGCCGTTCCTTTGCTGTCGCCGGTCAGCATGACGACCTTGAGCCCGGCGTCGTGCAGCATCTTGATAGCCCGCGGCGTCGATTCCTTGATCGGATCAGCGACACCGATAATGCCGGCAGCCTTGTTGTCGACCGCAACAAACATGACGGTTTGGCCTTCGGCTCGATACTTTTCGGCCGCTTCAGCCAGCGACTTGTCTTCGGCGTCCAGGCGCTGCATGAATTTGCCGTTGCCAATGGCGACAATCCGATCGCCGACGCGTGCGCTTGCTCCCTCGCCAGTGACCGATTCGAAACCAGTCGCAGAAGTTATGCTCAGTGAACGCTTCTCTGCAGCAGCGACGATGGCTTGTGCCAGCGGATGCTCGCTGGCTTTCTCGACTGACGCGACCAGGGCCAGCAGTGACTCTTCGTCGTACTCACCTGCGGCGTCGATCATAACCAGCTCGGGGCGGCCTTCGGTCAGCGTTCCCGTCTTGTCGACGACGACGGTATCGACCTTCTCGAAGGTTTCCAGCGCTTCGGCGTTCTTTATTAGTATGCCGTGCTGGGCGCCCTTGCCGGTGCCGACCATGATAGACATCGGCGTCGCGAGCCCGAGCGCACAGGGACAGGCGATGATCAGCACGGCAACAGCATTGACGATGGCATAGGCCATTGCGGGCACTGGTCCCCAAATGGACCAAACTACAAAGGTGACGATAGCTGTCACGACAACCGCCGGCACGAACCACGCCGCGACGAGATCAACCAGCTTCTGGATTGGCGCACGACTGCGCTGTGCCTCGGCGACCATGCGCACGATCTGCGACAACAAAGTGTCGTCACCGACCTGTGTCACTTCCATGATCAAGCTTCCGGTGCCGTTGACGGTGCCGCCAACGACGTCATCGCCGGCCGTTTTTTCAACCGGAATCGGCTCGCCGCTGATCATCGACTCGTCGACGGAGCTGTGTCCCTCGATCACCTTGCCATCGACTGGAACCTTCTCGCCGGGTTTTACCCGCAGGCGATCGCCAGTTGCGAGGTCATCGAGTGATACTTCCTTTTCACTACCGTCATCTGCAATTCGCCGGGCGGTTGGCGGAGCCAGTTCCAGCAACGCACGAATGGCACCCGACGTTCGGCTTCGCGCCTTCAGCTCGAGCACCTGGCCGAGCAGGACGAGCGTCGTGATGACTGCCGCCGCTTCATAGTAGAGCGCAACTTTGCCGGCGTGATTCCGGAACGCATCTGGGAAGATTCCGGGAATTGCTGTCGCGACGAGCGAGTAGACGAACGCCACGCCGACGCCCAACGCAATCAGCGTGAACATATTAAGATTCACCGTCCGGACAGACTGCCAGCCGCGCACGAAAAACGGCCAGCCGCCCCACAATACGACCGGCGCGGCCAATGCCAGTTGCCCCCACTGGCACAATGCGACCGGCAACAGGTGCTCCAGCGGCTGCCCAGGGATCATTTCGCCCATCGCGTAGATAAACAACGGTAACGTCAATACGGTGCTGACCCAGAAACGCCGCGTCATGTCATCGAGTTCGGACGTATCCTCCTCCTCATTCACCATGACCGGTTCCAGCGCCATGCCGCAGATGGGGCAACTGCCGGGTTCGTCGCGGACGATCTCCGGGTGCATCGGGCAGGTGTATTGCGTCCGTTTCACGGCGACATCCGCGCGCTCCAGCGCCATGCCGCATTTCGGGCAGCTGCCGGGCTGATCGGACTTCACTTCGGGGTGCATCGGGCAGGTATAAACGGCGCTCATGATTCGCTCCTTTCGAGGTCGTGCAGTATTGGGCAGTCTGGGCGCTCGTCGCCGTCGCAACGTATTGCGAGGTGTGTCAGCGTGTCGACCATAGATTGCAGCTCGTCGATCTTGCTGCGCAGTTCATCAACGTGTTTCATCGCTACGGCTTTTACCTGCCGGCTGCTGCGGCCCCGGTCGTGCCAGAGCGCCAGCAGTTCGGAAACCTGCGGAAGCGAGAAGCCCAAACGGCGTGCCCGTTGAATAAAGCGCAAGGTATGCAAGTCGGGCGCGGTGTAGACCCGGTAGCCTGCATCGCTGCGCTTTGCCGGTTCCAGCAGACCCACCTGTTCGTAGTATCGAATTCGTTTGGCGGAGACGCCCGTGGCGTCTGCCGCCTGACCAATGTTCATCACCTCAAACCTCCGGCGACGATGTCGCCCTGTTGTTACGTTCAAGGCAAAAGCATAGACCTTACCATTATGGGAAGGTCAAGCTTTTTTCACAGCGGTCTTTGGCTCAGTGCTTGTGCTCCGGCTCTTTGACCTTAACCGGTCGTGAGGAGCTGTGCGTGTGCACAACCTTCCACTCACTCCCGATGCGTCGAAACAGGAATGTCTCATAGCCCCGATTGTGAATTTTCCGGCCGTCGGACTTAACCACCGCAATAACCTCAACGTCCGCAATCGCCCACGCGAACGATCCTTCGACATGCGTTTCAATATTCGAAAAGTTCAGCTCCAGTCCGTCCAGCGCGTCGCCCTCGGGTTCTACGTGATGATCAATCAGGTCGCTTAGCCCGACGTTTTGGCCACCACTCTCCACGTAGCGCGCGCCGTCGAAGTCCAGGAAATGTTCGCGAAACGGCGCACCATCCGCGTGCTCCCAGCCGTATTCGATGGCCTGAATGATTGCGGTCATCTCCTCAGCGTCGGCGTCTTGCGCCTGTGCAGCCGAGGCTGCAATGAGAATCGCGCATGCGCCGGCTATCGTTTTCAATTTGTTGACTATTGTTCCGTTCATCAATCGTCTCCCCAGCAATTTTCTATCAAAAATTATGCGTTCTTTCGCCGCGGTGGGCTGCCAAAGTCCGGATCGCTGCTGACCCGCGCCGCAACGGTGCCTTCCGGTGCGTCGTACCAACCCGGGTCGCTGTAGTCGCCGCGCCTTACGTTGTCGCGGACTTTTACCGTCGTAAACATGCCGCCCATCTCGATGTTCCCGTAAGGCCCCTTGCCGGTCATCATGGCAAGCGTGTTCTCCGGGCCATTGTGATGACCCATGTCGACATGCTCCTGGTGTTCGGCCATGCCGTACTCGCCCATCGCGATGAATCCCGGCAGGATTTTTTGAATCTCTTCTTCAATGTCGCTTTGATCCACCCCCAAGGTATTCGGAATTTCGTGCCCCATGGCGTTCATCGTGTGATGCGACATGTGGCAATGAAACGCCCAGTCGCCGGGCTCAGCGACAAATTCGATATCTCGCGTCTGGCCAACACCAATGATCTCGGTCGTCTCGGGCCGCCATTGCGATTGTCGCCATCGACCACCGTCCGATCCGGTGACCAGGAACTGCACGCCGTGCATGTGAATCGGGTGATTCCACATGGACAGATTGCCCATGCGGACCCGCACGCGCTCCCCTGTTCGTGCGACCACAGGATCAATCGCCGGAAACACTTTGCTGTTGAACGTCCATAGGTCGAAGTCCACCATCACCGACGGATCCGGACGATAGGTGCCCGGGTGCAACGCCCAGTTATGGGTAATAAAACAATAGTCGCGATCGACTGGTACCGCTTCGCGCTGCTTCGGGTGAATGATGAACATACCCATCATGCCGACAGCCATTTGCGTCATCTCGTCGGCGTGCGGGTGGTACATGTGCGTGCCGTGTTGCCGAAGTGTGAATTCATAAGCGAAGGTTTCACCGGGACCGATTTGCGGCTGGCTCAGACCACCGACGCCATCCATTCCGCTGGGAAGCAGGATGCCGTGCCAGTGAATCGTGGTGTGTTCCTTGAGGCCGTTAGTGACCAGAATGCGAACCCGGTCGCCCTCAACCGCCTCGATTGTGGGGCCCGGTGTTGAACCGTTATAGCCCCAGCATTTCGCGACACTCCCGGGTGCAAATTCATGATCGACTTCCTCGGCGACCAAGTGAAACTCTTTGACGCCGCCTTTCATCGTGTACGGCAGGGTCCAACCATTGAGCGTTCGCACGGGCACGTAATTTTCTCCGGCGCTGGCGGCCGGCTTCCTTGGCGCCTCCTGTGCGTTCACTTCGGTGCTGACTGAACTCACCGCGGCGGCCAATACACCGGCGCTCGAAAAACCTAGAAATTCGCGTCGTGATGTCATTGTGACTCTCCGTCGGGTTTGTGGTTGCCGTGGCCGGCGTGCTCGCTCTCGGGCGGTGCCGTCTCGGCAGGTTTCGCGGCGTCGTGCTGCATGCCTTTCATATCGCCCTGCATGTCGTGTTGCATACCCTTCATGTCACCCTGCATGTTGTGTTGCGAGTGTTCGCCGCCACCCTGTGGCTGGATAAGCTCTTCGACATCGAGTCGTTCTTTTCCGATATTTCCGCTGCTAGGCAGGGAATTACCGACGGCGCGGGTTAGTTCGGTGCGTGCCAGCCAGTAGTCGCGCACGGCTTCCAGGTAGCCCTGGTATGCGTCGTACTCCTGCTGCTTGATTTCCAGCAACTCAAATATGCCGATCAGCATGAAAGCCTCTTCTTCTTTTGCGCGCGCCGTTACCGCGACACGGGCCGGCACAAGCGTGTCGCGATAGGTTTTCACATGTGCCCTGGCATTTGCAGCTTTGGCGAACGCCAGATGCACATCGTTATTAACCGCAAGCGTCAGTCGCCTTACTTCTGCGATCGCGATCTGCAGGTCGGCATCCAGTCGTAATAATGCGTCCCGGTTCTGCGTAAACAGGGGCACCTCCCAATCGACGGACGGGCCTTTCAGACGCGCACCATCCGTTTCGCGTTCATTCTCGAAGCCGATATCAAGATCGCCCAGCCAGCGTGTCCAGCCGGTGACGCCCCGTTGATCAGCAACTCTGTCCGCATCAGCACGAGCCGCCGCCAGATCAAGGCGGCTTCGTGCTGCAAGAGACAGCAACTCGTCCAGCGAGTCTTCGCTGGCCAATGGCACGGGCAATTGCGCCGGGGCGTCCCAGGGGTCGCTAACGGACAAGCCCATGACCGTTCCGAGCGCGGAACGCATTGAGTACGCCTCGGCATCGGCGGCCAGGGCCTCCAGCCGGGCTTCAGCAGCAGCAGCCCGCTCCATCGCCAATTCGCGTGGCGTCATGTTGCCCGCTTCGTGATAGCGCTCGGCCAAAGCCACCGATAAGCCTGCGGCCTTCGCGATCTGCGAGCGAAGGGCAGCGACCTGCTTGGCGCCCACGAACTGGTAGTACGCAGACTCCGCATCCGCCGCCGTTTCAAGCACCACTGCGCCAATGTGTTGCTTCACCGCGGCGAAGTCCGCCGCAGCCAATCGCTTACGCGCCGGCAGCGTGACGAAATCGGTGAGCGAGGTCACCAGGCCAAGCGACACCTGATCAAGCTCGCCCGAGCGATTGGAACTGAGGACGAGGCCCGACAGGATTGGATTCCGGATACGGCCCGCTTCATACACATCGGCTGCTGCGAACCCGAGTTCCGCGTACGTGGCTTGCAACTCCGGATTGTTGATCAACGCAATACGAACCGCATCGTCGGCGCTCAACGATGGTGTTACGAGGCTTGCAAGTATTGAGGACGTCTTGTCGGTATCGATCGACTGGCCCCGTTCGGCTACCAGCTCGTCCACTTCACTTCGACCAAGATCTGCCGGTACGCTCGCACAACCGGAAAGGCCCAGGATCATTACCAGTGTTGCGATTCGTCGCAACCAGCGAGGGCTAGTGATCATGGGTACTGTGGTCATGTTCTGGCTCTTTCTCGGTTGGTTCATCTGTTGCTTCGTCGCCGTGTTCATGTGGCATCGCGCTACCTGAAGTGCTGTCCGATGCGTGGTGCCCATGCCCTTCGGCACTCGCCAGCAGCTCGGTATAGGATTTCGCGTCGAGCTCCGGCAACGCGACCATCAATGCGACCACCGGCCACAAGGATTCATCATCGTGGGTCGCACCCCAGGCCGGCATGCCGGTCATCTTGATGCCGTGCTTCGTTACCCAAAATAACTCGGCTGGCGTTCGCTGTTGCGCGGATTCCCTGAGGTCCGGCGCCTGCGGATTGAGCCCCTTGCCAGCGGGACCACGTGCCTTGCCAGGCGCGCCGTGACAGCCGACACACATCGCTTCGAAATCGTTGACGCCGGCGCGTATCAAAGCATCGTCGTTCAATTCGGGTACAGGAATATCTCTGGCCCGTCGCTCTATCGACGCGCGCATCGTCGTGGACATGGCCCAATTCGACAAGCCGCTGTGCGGTGTCGACGCGCTCACGTCGTGGAGTCCGGAATACATATACGCGACCGCGGCAACCCCGGTTAAAAACCCGCTCGCAACGATTGTCTTCAGAATTGTTTTCATGCTGTTATCTCTTCACCATCGAACATCAAACAGGCGTATCGCCTGACGAACGGCATCCGCTAGGGATGCAGGACAAGTTGGCGCAGAGAGGAGCTAAACCAGTATACGGTCGAAACGACGAATCGGGCTGTTCCGGCCCAGCACAGGCGGTGCGTGCAGAACAAAGGAATAGATGGGGCTGCCGCTAATTAGCGTCTGGTCGCCCGGGACGCGAATAACGGCTACAGGCTCATCAGGCTCATAGCTGCGCGGAGCGGCCGCTACTGCCGGATCGTTGGCCGTAACGCTCGATAATGTGCCGCAATTTCCATTGCAATCAACATGCGGACAAGCCTGCGTACTATCGGTCCCGGCTTGAATCGCGTGATGGGCGTGTCGCTCTGCGGTAGATGACTCGACTGCTGCGCCGGCCTCGCGCAGGCACAGTGCGTTGCCCGATACGAACGTAGTAATGAGCAAAATGGAAACAGTCTTTTGCAGGGTGGCCATAAGCTGCGAAATTATACTCCCTTTATCGTTCGGTCAAGATTGAATTAGTGCCGGTGGGTAGCCAGGCGGGTCACCTTATTGCCTTAGCTATTTCACCATCGTCCCAGTCAGCTCGTAGGCGTCGCCCGGATGGAAAAGTTCCGCATGGCTTACTGGACGACCTTGTGTCCACGTTCTGCGGCGAATC
Organism: uncultured bacterium; assembly: GCA_963976365.1. GTDB lineage: Bacteria > Pseudomonadota > Gammaproteobacteria > Steroidobacterales > Woeseiaceae > UBA1847. Next base: position 49,665 of record CAXBKH010000015.1, read on the forward strand.
ACGAGGCAAGGTTTGTTCACAGGCATCTCCAAATACTTGCGCGTTCTTGACGAAGGCATCGTCGCGCGCACGATATGTTCTGCCGAATGCAGCGGAGCGACTTGCGTAAGATAAACATTCGGCGTGATCTTCGTGAAGTCCTGATCCAAATAGTCCGGCGCTAAGGTCGGGCAGACGTATCGGTCCTCCAGCTGAATCGGACTTCCGCTCTCCAAATGTAGAATCAGTGAGTGAAAGAGACTTGAGCCAGGACGCATCTGCATTCGATCTATAAGCCATTGCTCTGCCTCAACCTCTTGCAGCGTCAATACCTGCGCGCTGTGCACATGCCCACGCGCACGTATTTCATCGGCGATATTTCTAACCTTGAGAACATCCGAGTGCGGTCGAGCCTCCGCGACGAAAGTACCAACTCCAGCTAATCGAGTTACGTACCCTTCATCTGAAAGCTCCTTGAGGGCGCGATGGGCGGTCATTCTCGCGATTCCAAACGCTTTTACCAGTGCATGTTCTGAGGGTACGCGATCTTTGGGCTTCAATTCGCCGGTGTTAATCAACTTGACGATATGGTCCTTGACCTGGCGATACCTGGCTTGGATAGGGTCTGTCGCGACTGTCGCGTTCTTCATTCTGACTCCTGGTCGGATTCGCGGCACCTCCGCGCAGTAAGATAGAAGCTATCTAATCTGGAAATCCATTCTAACATCGTCAATCGTGTTCAGCTTCGCGCGTACCATTCCGGCTCGAGGGGCTGGCACTAATTCCCAAAGTCATCAAATCGTATCAACGACTCCGCGACACCCAGCTTGCTCAGCATCTCCCGCGTGGCCGCGAGCATCATCGGTGGCCCGCAAATGTAAAATTCACAATCGCCGAGCGATTCATGATGCTTTAACAAATTCTCGAAAATCGATTCGTGTATGAATCCACGCTTGCCTGTCCAACTGTTATCGTCATTGGCATCCGAAAGCGCGACCTGCCACTCAAAGTTTTGGTGGTCAGCGGCAAACTTTTCAAAACTATCGCGATAGAGAATTTCTTGCTGATTACGCGCGCCGTACCAGAATCGGAGTTTTCCTTCCCATTGCAGGTTGCTCAAGAGATGCACGGCCATCGACTTTAGTGGCGCCATTCCCGCACCACCACCAATGAGGATCTTCTCGCGATCACTTTCATGCAGCAAGAAGTCGCCGCCGGGCCCACGGAACGTCACCGAATCACCAGCTTGTAGGCTACACATGTAAGTGGAACCGATCCCGGGCTGGACCTCAAGGCCATCGGGAGGCGGAGCGAAGCGAACGGTAAATTTAAGATCACTGGACGCCTCACCGTTTGGCGCTACCGCAATTGAATAGGTTCTTGCCACCGTATTCGTACCTGCGTGCACCAACCTTTTTGATAGCCCCAGCCCTCTCCACACATTGACATATGAACTTGGGACAGCAAGTTGATCGACATCGATATCGAATGCCGGGATTTGAAACTCCAGGTGATCGCCTGGTCGGAACTGGACAGGGGCATCTGCCCGGATACTGATTTCCTTCAGCAGCGGCGTTAGCCACTGTGACGAGACTACAACTGCAGACTGAAGCGACTGCTGGAATGCCATATCCGGAATAACGATGACATCGTTTGAGCATGGCTTGTGCTGGCAGCCCAGACGAAAGCCGTCGGCAAGATCCGACGTGTTGATCCATTCGCGATCGACGGCGGTATCGGGCGGTGGATCACTGGTGTATTGGACTTTGCATAGGCCACAGCTACCGGACCCGTCACAGTTTGAAGACAATCTGACGCCATGTTGAGACAAGCTTGAGTAGTACGACAACGCGCTGTCCAGGTTGTAGCTTTGTGCTTCGTTATTTTCGGAACCGACTTTGCTGCTTACTCTCGCGCCGCCGGACCTGAACCCTGGTAGCCATAGGAAATCGCTTCGACCAAAACTGAATAGCACCAGCAAGACACCGGAGATGGCAATCCAGAGTGTGCCGAAACCGACGATGATGATCTGCCAATTGTTGAAACTATCCTCTCGGGCATAGTCCATGAAGTGCAACATAAGAAGAAAATCGACTACTTTCCACCGGCTATTTCGGTGCGCCAGTACCCGTCCGTCTTCAGGCGACACATACACTCGTGTGGCCAAGTCGTCTTCAATATTAATCCGCCAGATCGGGCCGGCGAAATCGCGAACTTCGTCCGATCCGAGCTCCATCAGTTCGCTATCAGTTATCTCGCCGTCGCCTCTATAACTTTTTCGAGCGATAGCCTCGACCAGGTGCTTATCTATGCGAAGCTCGCTGCCTGTTGTGGCATCAAACAGCATTGTCTCGCTGCCCTGCCCGATCAGATACACAGGGCGCTGAAGAATTTTTGTCAGCGCGATCGAGTCTATTTGGTCGGGGGTGATCGAAAGTTGGTGCGATGGATAGAGAACCTTTGCTAAATCAGTCGATTCTTGATCGGTCACCGACCGGCGGGTTTCATTGCCACTGACTTCGACTTGATCAATGAAACTGATGATTGTGCCAGTTACTAGCCAGACGATAAGCTGCGCTCCGATCAAAAGGGTCAGCCACTTGTGTAGTTTGCGAATGAAGATCATTTCGCTATACCGTCAACTTTTCGACGATTGAAACTGTAGAACAACAGCCAGACACCACTTAGTCCGAGAAGCGTTCCAAATACGGAAAAGATTCGCAGTACGTTGTTATTGATATCGCTGCGAGTGTCATAGTCCATCACATGCAACATCCACAGGAAGTCAAAAACGCGCCACAACGAATGTCGTCTGGTTGTAAATTGGCCGGAATTCGGATCAACGTAAAAGCTGCTATTCCAAACGTCGTCGAAATCGACCCGCCAAAGGGGTAGAGCGCGTGATTGGAGCTCAGTTGGAGGATCGCTCTCGATTAGCTGAACGCGACTCACTTCACCATCGCCCGCGTAGTGGTAGGTCGCGATTTGAGTAGCTGTATTCTTATTGATAGGCGACAGCAATTCGCCGGAGTTTGCGTCCAGAAGTCTCGGGGTTGGGCCCTCGACGAGATATGCGGGGCGGTCAACGACTGCGGTAAGTGTGACGCTGCTGGAATCTGGAAACTCACCGGCGATTCGTTCCAGCGGTATGCCTACTTGCGCATATGAGCCCACATTGGTGTCCATATTTTTGACCAACATATCGCCATGGATGATGTCGATATCCACCGCGACCATGTAGAAGCCACTCAGTGCCCAAAGGAACAACTGGATGCCGAGAACCAATGCGAACCATTTGTGGACTTTGCGAGATAGCCTTATTGCTTTCATGGGTACGTGGCTCGGTGACGGATTACTTGCAGTGATCCTCTGAAAGGATCCATCAAAGGATGTCATGCTTGCAAAATACTGGCCAGCGACTATCCGCTGGCCAGTACAATTTGTGACTCTTTTAGACCAATCTAAAATTCATAACTGGCCCGCATGTACCAACGCTGCCCTAGCAGGTCGTAGGTAAATACATCGGTGTTGGCATCGTTCCATGAAGTGATATATGGAGCCTTTTCGTCAAATGCGTTGTCGACGCCAAGTGACAGCTTCAGACTGTCGCTCACAAAGTAATTGAAGTTCAGATCGTGGTAGAAGATATTGTCGACCGAGCTACCAATCGGACCGCCACCATTCTCATCGTCTGCCTCGCCGATCATGCGAACCGACCATCCTGCTGACCATTTTTCTGTGTAGACTTTTGCGCTCATGTTCGTGCGCCATTTAGCGAAGCTGCCGCGATCGGCAGTAATCTTGCCACGTAGAACTTCGACTTCTGCCGCCGGGTTGGCCTGATTCTCATGCTTTAACAGATTAGTTGCCCGGAGCCCAAACGAGGTATCGAGTCCTCCGATCTCTGTGTTATAGGTGAAAGCATAGTCGATACCACTGACCTCTTCCTTCGCCGCATTTACAGGACGCTTGTTAAGGAACGTGACCTGGTTGGTGATTGGGTCGCGGGTAAATGAGTTACAGAACTCGGCATATACGGTTGGATCTGTGTAGCACAAACGCAGTTGATCACTACCGTCGACTGCGTTAATAGCGTTGTCAATCTTGATATCGAAGTAGTCGATTGTCGCCGTAAATCCTTCGAGAAATTCGGGTTCGAAAACGATTCCGACGGTGACGGTATCCGCGTCCTCAGGCTTCACATTCGGATTTCCGCCAACACCGGTCAATATTGTATTGCCGTTCTGGATGAAACCCGGTGGCACGCCATCGGCCTGGCAGTTGGTAGCTATCGCCCCAGTTGCCCCCTCGCAAGGATCAACTGTGATCAGATTTTCCTGATTAGTGCTGCCCTCTTGTTCGTTGATGGTAGGTACGCGGAATGCAGTTGACCTCACAGTCCTGACCATGAGCTGTTCATTGACTTGCCAAACGGCACCGAGCTTGTACGTCGTATTGGAGCCGAAGGCGCTGTAGTCCGACCAGCGTGCGGCCATCGTAAGGCTCAGATTTTGAGCCATTGGCGCATCAGCCAGCAAAGGTATGGACAGCTCTCCGTAAAGTTCCGTAACATCCGACCGACCACTGATCGCTGACTCGCCGCCGTTCTTTAGTACGGTCGAATCGGGGTCGCGCCAACCTTTTTCGCTCCGGTCCTCGATGCCGAGGGCGAACCCGACGTCGCCGGCCGGCAGCGTTATAGCGTTGCCGTAGAGGTTCGCAGAGAGGGATACCATACGATTGCCTCCGGTTCCTTCGCGTCGATACTTGATAAACTCCAGCAGTTCTGGTGTCAGCTCGCCGACGCCGAAATAGTCACCACATGGAATTGCCGCGCCTGGTGCGGTGCTGCAGATGTTTTCGTCGAGCGTTTGCGACACTCGATCATTGTCGATATCAAACGTCCAGCCGTCGCGCCCGGTATTGCGGCCATAATTGACGCTAGCATCCCAGCTCCAATCATTCTTCAACGATCCTTCGAGACCCGTTACGACTCGAATCGTATCTGTTTCTTGAAAGAAATAGGGCGCACCCATTTCGACCATGCGCCTGTTTTTGATGAAAAGGTCTTGCCCTGTTGGATTGTAAGGAAATGCCGCCGAAACTGCAGTTGTTGCAATGCGACGCGGCGTAACGATCTGCTCACCCTGCCGATTGGCATATAGAACTTCCGCAAACACATTGACGGAGTCAGACATCTCATACGTACCGAATGTTGAAACGTTTATTCTCTGCATCGGACTAACGGCATTGAGAAATGGGAAGTAGTTGAAGCCGTGTAAGGCGCTGTTGTACGGCTCAAAGAAATCCCCATCGCCGCCCTCTATTTGATTGAACTGGATTTCTGTTCCGTCAAGATAGTGTGCACGCCCACCAATTGTCGTTGAGCTTCCGAAACACTCCAATCCGTTCGGCCCTTCGGTCAGGGGGCATGCGTGTCGATCCGATTGCAGCACCAATCCCGTGTCGACGTAGCTTAGGTTGACGACAATATTGCCTTTATCGTAGTCCCCGCCGAAGGTGAAATTGACTTCGGAGTTTTCACCGTCCGACTCGGTAGTAGCGCCATATTTGACATCCAGCTTGGCGCCACTGAAGTTTGTCTTGGTAATAATATTGACGACACCAGCGACAGCATCTGCGCCATAAACTGCGGATGCACCGTCTTTGAGGACCTCAATGCGCTCGATCAATGCGGCAGGGATCATATTCAGATCCACCGATGAATTTGCACCGGTACCGCCATTCACAATTCTGCGGCCATTCAGTAGCACAAGCGTTCGGTTGATGCCCATGCCCCTCAGGTTAGTTTGGGCTGTACCGTAGCCGTTACTGGTCCAGTAGGCGTTGGTCGAGTTTCCGGCCGGTCCGGCCGAAGCGGTCAACTCCTGAAGAATATCTTCGACATTGGAAATGCCCGAGTCGTAGATTGCCTCCGCCCCTATGATGGTTACCGGGCTGGCGCTGTCGATTTCAGAATTCTTGATTCTGGAACCCGTGACAACGACCTCTTCTATGCTCGCCGCCTGATCTCCGCTATCTCGATTCTGTGCGACAACAGGAAACGCAGCAGCGAGTCCGAAGCTCGCGACAACAAAATGCGATGCAAGTTTTCTAATGCTCATGATGTTTACCCCCAATTGGTACATTCAATCGTATTGCCTACAGTTGTGCGAGGTTGCTTCATGTGGAAAAAGCGCAGCGGAGAATATCATTGGCGAAGCCAGTGGCAGCACGGTTTTCTTGTGATCAAACTTCCCGCTTTTGAACGCTGTCTCGGCGTTGAACACCCCGCCCCTCCCCGAATGCTTGTAGCACAGGTCGACTATACCTGTCTATACAGCCCTATGGCAAGGATCTTTTGCTTCTTTTCAGCTTGCGGCTGATTCAGCTGAATCAACACCAACACCGAACGCCCCTCGGTTTGCGTGCCGGTCTTGTCCGCCACGGTGGTGTCAACTTTTTCAAATGTCCCCAGTGCCTCAGCGTACTGAAGCCAAGCTCCTCCTTTAGCTGTCGTTTAACGGGGACCAGAGTGACCCGGCCAACCCTGAATGGGACCCTAAAGTGCAATCCGGGATTGACCTCGCCGCGATAGTGCCCAAATCGCTGAATGACACCCGCCGACTTAGCAGGGACCGTAAACAGTGGCGGGCTACGGCGTACCAGGCGTTGACCTGTATGCAGCATATAGCTCCTATCATTATCTCCTCAATCGAGCGCGGTCGGTATGGATGGCCACAGAAACGATTATCAAGGAGATTTCCGCATGAGGGTATCGAAACCCAAATGGCGTAGCGATGCCCAAGAACGAGCAACACTCTTCCATTCAAAGAACGCGAACCGCCTGCAATTCGAGCTGGCTGCCATTCAGGCACAAATCAAGCGGCTAAAGGATGTTGAGAGACGTCTGGCGGACACTTTGAGAGCGTGGGATCGATCGCCCCATACCGTACCGATTCGCCAATCGATCAATCGCCTCATAGACAGGTCTCCTACTGTTCAATAGATGTTCGCTTCTGCGCCGGCGGTTGCTAAATGACGCCCTTCGAAGCGTTACCAACAGCGAACCGTGCTAACAGAGCACACCCACCGTTAATTCAACTTTCTAAGGACCTACGCCGACGTCCAAGGTGTCCACCAGCTGCCAACCTGAGGAATAGAGCTTCAGTCGAGCTCGGCTACCCGCTTGCTGTCATCTGCGCTCGTCTCTTGCTCGGCATATCAGACTCGCCGGACGGGCAGACACGATGCCCCAACACTCCGTACTGCAGGCCAAAAAACGTCTCTCAAAAATTCCGGCCGACCAGAATGCCATACTGACGCGGATCCCCGTGTACCGTTACCGGCACGTTGATGTCCGCTTCGCTGGCGGCGTTCCGGCCAACTGTAATGTACGTGGCATAGCGGTCATCAGTCAGGTTTCTCCCAAAGAGCGAGAGTTCCCACCGCCCGTCTCCGGTCATGTAAGTGGCACGCGCATTCAGGAGGGAATACGAGTCAGAAAGAAATTGCGGTAAATTGTTGCGCTTAAAATCGACATCGTCGCGAAACGCGTAGTCACCCCGGAGTGCCAGGCTGGCACCGTTGTTAAGATCCAGCGTGTATTGAGCGCCAATGGCGTACGTCAGATCCGGCGAATTCGCGAGACGGTTGCCCGAGAAGTCCTCGCCGCCCTCAAAAAACAGGTCATACTTCGCGTCCATGACAGCCACTGTGCCATTGATATCGAAATTGTCTGTCACCCTGAGGGCAAGCTCCGCTTCAAGGCCTTCTACCGAGGCTTTGCCGGCATTTGACGTTGTCGCTACGCCACCTATGAATTCCACGACCTGCAAATTCGTGTAGTCATAACTGAACACACCGACATTCGCCCGCATGCGACCGTCCAACAGTGTGGATTTGACGCCGGCCTCGTAGCTCCACAGCTCTTCCGGATCAAAGGACCCCGCATCGCCGAGTTGAAACCCCCCGGACTTGAAGCCTTGAGTGGCCGACAAATAGCCCATCACGTTTTCGGCGATGTCATAATCGAGCGAAAACCTGGGTGTCAGCGAATCCCAATCATCTGAGGGGGCCCCTGCGTCGGCGACGGCGCCATTGACTGCCGTTGAGAAGCTGTAATTCTTTCTTTCCAGGCTGTAGCGAGCGCCTACCGTGGCGCGCAGTCTGTGAGTAACGCGATAGGTGGCCTGCCCGAAAACTGCGTAGGCGTTAGTCGTGTTTCGCTCTTCGATAACGATCGCTGGGTCCGGGAACAGGAGATCGATTCCGCCGTCGCCATCTTCATTCAGGAAAAACATGCCAACAATCCACTCCAGACGATCCGGGTTGCTGTTGAACAACTGCAATTCCTGGGTCAAGGAACGGGAGTTCTCCGTAAACCCAATGTCAAACAAAAACAGGTCCGTTGCATCCGCATCGATGACCTGATCGACCTCACTCTTTCGAAACGATGTCAGGGATCTGAACGTGTAGTCGTTGCCCTCCCAGGTTGCGATCGCCGACAGCCCCCAGGTGTCCGTCTTGTTGACCGGAGCTGTATCGAACGCGACGTTGTCCTCCCCTGTCGGGATAGTCGCGCCGGCATCAATAATGTCCTGCTCGTAGCTTGCGCGAACGGCCGGGAACCCGGTTTCGTCGTCGCTGTTGATATCGCCACGCACTTCCAGCGAAAAATCGTCAGCCAAGTCAAAAACGAATGTCGCGCGCGCGGCCATCGTATCCTGGTCCTGATAGGTGGCACCGGTCACGACGTCTGTATACCTGCCATCACGCTGATTCTGCCGGAGCGTGAACCGCGCCTGGACTTTTTCGCTCAGCGGTCCCGATATCGTGCCATCGACCGCGAGTTTGTCGAGATTACCGGCGGTGACGCGGAGCGCGCCCTCAAATTCTTCTGTCGGCATCTTCGAGACGATGTTAAGTGTGCCCCCGGTCGAGTTGCGGCCAAACAACACGCCTTGCGGACCGCGCAAGAGCTCCACACGCTCAACGTCGAACATGTCCATGTAGCCGGTGGTAGGCCTCGGTTGGTATATGCCATCGATATGAACCGTGGTACTGGGGTCAGTTGCGACGCCGAACGCCGATGTCCCGATCCCGCGAATATTGACGATTGCCATGGAGTCGTTGGTCACCGTGATGCCTGGCACGAAAAACTGAAAATCCTCGATGGTATCTATGCCAATTTTTTCCATCGTATCGCCTGACAGCGCGCTGATGCTTAGCGGTGTGTCCTGTAGATTGGATTCCCGTTTTTGCGCGGTGACGATGACCTCCTCGAGCAAGCTGCCCTCGGTGGCGCCCGCCTGTGCCCAGGCCGTTGCCGGCAGAAATGTTAGGGCATAGAGCAATCCCAACAGTGACGTGTACCGCGTTATTCTTGTTTTCATGTTTTCTCCGTCGATTACAGTTTTCCCAGGTCGCATTGGGCTGACCATCCTCCTGGCGCGTGCGCGCTACATCGTGTAGGTCTGTTAGTGGTGGTCCTCGCTTGCCTCACCGCGTGCAGTCAGAATCTGGTATTGCTCAGGTGAGAGTGTTGGCAGCCGTTTAAGAAAAGCGACCATGTTCCAAATTCGATCGTCGTCGTGTCCGGGCCCCCACGCGGGCATCCCTGACGCCTTGATACCGTGTTTGATAATCCAGAAGCGCCTTTGGTCTTGTTGCGTTGGTTCGTCGCTATCGCCCTGCTCGTCCGCCACTTGTGTGAGATTCGGTGGCACGGGATAAAGCCCGAGAGACAGATCGCTGTTTTTCTGCTCTGGGCTGAGGTGACATCCGACGCACATGTCGTTGTAGTCTGCTCCGCCAGCGAGCAGCCGATCAGGCGAGTCCATGTCGGCTGGTACCTCAATATCGTCTGAGGCACGCGCAATGGAACGCTCACGCAGGGTTTCCAGCACCTGGTAGGTCAATGTGTTGTGTGGCACATCGGCACCCATTGGGTAGAGACCGGAATAGACGAAGCCTATTCCGCCAAGGACGACGAGTAGCGTTGCTACGCTCAAGCACTTAAAACAGCCGAAGGCCTTGGATAACTTCATGTCAATTCCCCGGAATAGCTAATCGACTTACACGAATGTCGCGCTTGCCGGCGCAATGGACTCCGTACAACAGTCACCAAAACTAGTGGCTGTGCTCAGTGGCCGGTTTGTCTTCTAACGCATCCGGATCCTCGTGATGATTGCTATCGGGCGCCGCTGTCTCCTCCTTGTCGGCGTCTTTCATTGGCGCGTCGTGCTCCATCGTCTTGTCGTGATCGTCGTTGTGCGACTTATCCTCGGCGTGCATCGCGTCCACGCATTGCTTCATCATGGCTTGCATCACCGGGTCGTTCATATCCATTTTGTCGTGGTCCATGTCCTTCATGGCCGCGCAGTTGGGCTTTTCGGCATCTTTCATGTGCTTCTCGGGTTCGTGCGCCTGCAACGTGGACGCGAACGCCATACTCGACAGCAATGCGGCGACAGTGATGAGTCTATGTTTCATGGTGCAATTCCTTATGATCAAAAAAGGCCGCGGATGACCAGCCGTTCGGCAAACGAGCCGAAGGCCAGCAGAACGGCTGAATACGTGTGTTGGTTGACGCGGTGCATCGGTATTGCCAGCTTGTCGATCGAACTTGCCGAGGCTTGTTCTGCCCACGCGTGACGTGAGATACCGGATGCCTAAGTAGCGCAATCCTATTTGTCACGCGGTGGACCGAATATCACGAGATTCTGCCGCCTGGCGACCGGCTAACGCGTCATGCTGATGGGCATTCGGCACCTGCGAATCAACCTTGTCGATGTCCAAGCGCTCGACCAATGGGCAAAGTTCTCCATCAGCAGGCGGTGGGTTACCCATAGCGCGCCACGCCGACATCGCCTTACGGATGCGGTCTTCAGTCGACGTGAGTTTGGCAATTCGCGCACGGACGGTCGCCAATCGATCTTCAACCATCGATCTCACCAACTCGCTGGGATCGTCGCCGGCATCGATGGATTCGAAAACGCGCTTGATGTCGCTAATAGCCAGACCGAACGCCTGGGCACGGCGAATAAAGGAAATGCGCTTGGCATCGGTGCCGGAAAAACACCGGTACCCGTTGTTCGGGTCCTTTCGGCAATTTATCAATCCGATCCGTGCGTAGTAGCGAACCGTCGCCGGTGTGACGCCCGAGCGTCGAGCAAGATCCGCCACATGCAAAGAGCCTTGGTAGGGTGTCGAATTGCCGAGCGTCTTGGCTTCCATATTTCTCTCAATCTGCGGCCGAACTGTCGCCTCCGCTTGCCGAGTGGGCGGGAAGCTTGTCTACGCAACTGCTTGTTTCAGGTACCATAGCGAGCAGTCGCTGACTCTGGGGTGACGCGTGCATTACAGTTTTGTAATGTCGCAGTCATGTTGTTAGCAGTCGCACCGCATTAGCCTGACTACGATAAGACGAGCGGCGCACACCTGGGGCGGGCCTGCTTGACACGAGATTGCGAACCGTAGATGAAGATCCTGATCGTCGAGGACGAAACAAAGCTCAATGAATACCTTCGGCAGGGCCTGACGGAGGCCGGCTTCGTCGCCGACTTCGCGCACAACGGGCTGGACGGGCATCACCTTGCCATGACGGAGTCGTATGATCTGATCATCCTTGATGTGATGTTGCCGGATATCGATGGCTGGAAGATTCTGCAAGCCTTACGCGAGGCGGGCAACAAGGTGCCGGTGCTGTTTCTAACCGCACGGGACGGCGTCGCAGACAGAGTCAAAGGCCTTGAATTAGGCGCCGATGATTACCTTGTTAAACCCTTCGCCTTCGCTGAGCTATTGGCGCGGGTTCGGACTTTGCTGCGCAGAGGCGCGATTTCGCCAATCGAAACCAAGCTCGCCGTTGCGGATCTGGAAATTGACCTGATGCGCCGACGTGTCTCACGGGCTGGTGAGCGCATTCAACTAACCGCTAAGGAATTCGCGCTATTGGAGCTCCTGGTGCGTCATCAAGAGGAGGTTTTGCCGCGTTCGCTTATCGCGTCTCAGGTATGGGATATGAATTTCGACAGCAACACAAACGTCATTGACGTTGCGATCCGCCGGCTACGCGCGAAGATTGACGACGCGTTTGATCGCAAACTAATCCATACGATTCGCGGCATGGGCTATATGCTTGATGCCTCGGACGAGCGGTAAATAAACCCTTGCGGCGCCCTTTATCACTTGCGGTTCGTCTGACGCTTTTGTTCGGTATTGCCGCGGCCATCGTGTTCCCTGTCTTTGGTCTGGTTATTATCCAGTCCACCGAAAACCATTTTGAGGCACAAGACCTCGATGAACTTCGGATTATCTCCAATACCGTTCAGGCTGTATTGACAGCCGGCGGCGAGGGAACGCAACTTAGCGACCTCGATCAACGATTCGACGATATTCTTGTTGGACACCACGATGCGTCACTGCTCGTGTCGGCGGCCAATGGACGCGTTGTCTATGCAAGCCAGACTCCCGATCTGACCGAAGTCGCGCAAACCGGGAGAATGCGTCCAGATCACATTGACGTTCAACAATGGACCGATGAAGAGCACAGCTATCGTGCGTTAACTCAATCGGTGCGATTGAACAAGAGCGGTAGAAGCGATTCGTACACGGTCGTCGTTGCGATCCCCATTGATCACCATTTGCGCTTTCTTGAACGCTTCCGAAAAAGTCTGTTGCTGACGGTCGCTGGCAGCGTTGTGTTTATGGGATTCATGGGGTGGCTCGCGGTTTACTGGGGTCACGCACCTCTGCATGACATGGTTGCCCGTATCCGCCGCATCAGCACCAGCGAGTTGGGTACGCGTCTCGATTCACAGGCGGTGCCAGGTGAGCTCTCAGAACTTGCGATAGCCTTCAATGAGCTGCTCCAACGACTGGACGAGGCTTTTCATCGCCTGGTGGATTTCAACGCCGACATTGCGCATGAACTGCGAACGCCGATCGCCAACCTGACCACTCAGACACAGGTCGCCCTTTCTCGTGCGCGCACTGTTGATGAGTATCGAGAACTCCTCTATTCAAATTTGGAGGAGTACGAACGCGTTGCGCACATGGTGAGTGACATGCTCTTCCTCGCCCAGGCGGATCAGTCGCAGCAGATCAGCGTTGCCGATGTCGACCTCACCATCGAAATCCGTGCATTGTTTGAGTACTTCGAAGGTTGGGCCGACGAGAATGGCGTTACATTGACGTTGACGGGCATTGCTACGGTCTCGGGTAGCCGTTTGATGTTGCAACGCGCACTAGGCAACCTCATTGCCAACGCCATCCGCCACGCCGAGAAAGACACGACTGTAAGAGTCGAACTGAGCACATCGCAAGACGGTGAAACGCGAATCGCAATTGAAAACACCGGACCCGTCATTCCACCGGAACACATCCCCAAGATTTTTGATCGCTTTTACCGAATAGATCCTTCGCGACGCAGGGGCGATGACGGCGTTGGTTTGGGGCTGGCCATCGTTGCATCGATCATAAAGCTCCACAAAGGCACAATCGACGTTGCATCGGGCGGTAAGCTCACTCGGTTCACAGTAACACTGCAAAAGCCCGGCCATTATTGACACGCGTCCGCGGGCGACCGAAAGAAAGTAGTGGGTATGATGTCCAAGCAGAGAGTTCGCCGTCATTGTCGATGTTGGCGCTACTCCGGCTCAATCGCCTTCATCAGTCCCATTAAATCACTGTCGGTCGACAGTACGAGAGTCGTGTCAGAATCAACCACGCGACGATAAGTTTCGAGCGTCTTGAGAAACTGGTAAAACTTGATGGCATCGGCGCTCTGATTGTAACTCTTGGCATAGATATCAGTCGCTTTAGCATCCGCATTGCCTTCAATGACCTGGATCGTGCGATAGGCCTCGGACACAATGCTCTGCAATTCGCGCTCCTTGTTACCGATGATCCGCGCGGCTTCGCCGGCGCCTTCGGACCGAAACCGATCGGCGATTTGGTCACGCTCACTGATCATTCGCGCGTAAATTTTCTGGCGAACACTCTCATTGTAGTTTACGCGCTTGAACCGAATGTCCAATAATTCAATACCGAATTCCGCGAGTTTCCCGGAGGCCGCCTCAAGAATATCGGCCTCGATCCGTTTTCGGCCGCGCGTGATAGGCAACAAGGTACTGATGTCGACCTCGGCCAGCACCGGATCGACCTCCGGTGTGCGATCTTTGCTGGTGCGAATAATTTCGATGAGCTCGTGGCGTGCGACGGCGTTTCGTGTTTCGCTGCCGAGGATATCTTCCAAACGTGACTGCGCGCTGCGCTCATCGCGCAGGCGAAGAAAGTACTGCAGTGGATCTTTGATGCGCCACCGTCCAAAGGTGTCCACGGTGATATACAGTTTGTCCTTGGTCGGCATATCATTGGCGCTGCCGTCCCATACGAGGATGCGCTTTTCAATGCGATTGACTGTCTGTATGAACGGTATTTTTACCTTTAGCCCGGCCTCGTCCACGATATCGCCGACCGGCTTTCCGAATTGCGTGATGAGGACCCGCTCCGTTTCATTGACCGTATAGAGCGACTCCCAGCCGATGATTGCAGCGACGACCAGGACAATGATGACGATTGCGGATGCGGTATTTTTCATTGCTGAGCCCCCGGTCGTGCGCTGTTGAGTTGCAACAGGGGCAGAACGGAAGAAGCCGACTCGTCGACAATCACCTTGTTCTTCACCGCTGGCAGCACTTCGTTGAAGGTCTCCAGATACAGCCGTTGTTTGGTGACTTCTCGGGCTTTCAGATACTCGGTCAAAAGCGCATCAAATCGCTGCACGTCGCCCTCAGCTTCGTTGACTCGCTGAATGGCGTAGCCTTCGGCACTTTGTATGCGTTGATCGGCCTCGCCGCGTGCTTTGGGCACCGCTTGGTTGTACTCACCTCGAGCCACGTTGATCATTCGCTCGCGCTCCTGTTGCGCCTCGTTGACGCGGTCGAAGGATGCTTGCACCGGCTCCGGCGGATTGACATTCTTCAACTGAATTTGGTCAATTCGAAGGCCCATCTCATACTTGTTGACGACCTCCTGCAGTTTCACCTGCGCGGTGGATTCGATCTCCTGGCGCCCAATCGTCAGCACCTCATCGACCGTTCGATCTCCCACCACCTCACGCATGACGGACTCGGAGACATCACGCAACGTGTCGCCCGGGTCGCGGACGTTGAACAGGAAGTCAAACGGCTCCTCGATACGAAATTGAATCACCCACTCGACCAACGCCGTATTGAGGTCGCCCGTTACCATGGTCGTTTCCAAGGCCCATTGCGCTGGCGCCGATGATTGACTCGAGAAGCTCGCGCCTGGTGTGCTAAAACCGAATTCTTCCTTTAACTGCCGCTGCAGCGGGACTTGGGTCACGCGATCGATACCAAAGGGAAACTTGAAATGCAGCCCAGGCGTCACTTCGCCGTGATAATGCCCAAAGCGCTGGATGACACCGACAGACTCGGCCGGAACGGTAAACACCGCTGAATACAGAGTCCCAACGACCAGTACGCCGATGATGACCAGCGGGGCCATACCGCGCGGTAGAGCGATTTGAGGGAAATCCGCGTTATTGGGTGTCGTTGCCATTTAGTGTCTGCCTGTGGTGTGGCGACTGGCGTTGCGACTGTGCCAGTCACGATCTGATCTGGCGGGCAGTGTGCCACCTGTACCCTGCATCAAGGTCAAGCTTCATCGAAGCGTGATGTGGCGGTTGGGGGTTCTTCACAGCTCATCTCGCCGCCAGCGAACCGGACCGGTGCATGGTCGGCCGCCTTGAGCGCACTGCGGGCACGCGCGAGCTCGCCGGAGTTCAGGTCCCATTGTCGCTGTGCTGACGCCCGCTTGCCGGAAACGATGCATCCAACGGGCCGAAATCACAGATCTCTGACCACGCGTGATTACATTGCAGCGACCGACAGATCGAAACAGAGTCCGATCGCAGCCTCATTCAGTCCGACTCAGCTTCTGTGTTACGCCAACGACAAGCCTCCTGTTTCACCACCCTGCGGCGGACAATGGCAGGCCTCATGCAACGGTTTGCGCCTGGTCTGGCGTTGTGGCGCAGCCGGTTCGCGGCAATTGGCCACCTCAACCCGCTCGATAAGCGGACAAAACTCACCATCTCGAGGGGTTGGCGAACCCACTTTGCGCCAGGTTGCGATTGCGTCGCTTATCCTCGCCTCCGTCGCGTGCAATTCGACAATCTGCTCTTGAATATGCAGCAGCCGCTCGGCGACCAACGATTTTACTTGCTGGCAGGGAGAGTCACCGTCATCGACGGCCGCAAGGATCGTTTTGATATCAGCGATGGTCAGACCCAGCGACTGTGCTTGACGAATAAACTCAACGCGACGCACGTCGTCTAGGGAAAAGCACCGGTAGCCGTTTTCTGGGTCACGTTTCGGGGTGAGTAACTTCATACGCGCGTAATAGCGTACCGTCGCTGGCGTTACGTCGGCTTCGCGTGCGACTTCGGCGACGCGCAAAGCGCCAAGTGATGGCGTCTCAAAGAATTGCTTGGACATGTCGGTCTCCTTCAATGCGTGTTCACGAGGGACGACTTGGTCGTCCCATATCAGCCGCCAGTGGCGGCGGTCGAGCACCAGAAGAGATTTATAGACGCAGGCGCTGCGTACTGAGATAGACCGGCAGTGATGTTGCCGATACGGATACGGGGTTCAGCCCTACCACGTGTTGCTCCAAAACCAATGGAGCGAGCAGATACTGGTCAACCGTAAACACCAGTTGCGGGCCGGTTTTTGGCAAATCCGGTTTTGCAACATTGGATGCTGCGTCGAGATCACAACAACAATCCGCCGGACTCATCGGCTGTGTCGAGTCCGAATGCGGACAGGGCTCGGCAGCGGGAGCAGCCAATGCCGCTTCGGCGGACGGTAAGTCGAACGACGATGCCATGGCGCATGGCATCGAAACGAGACCCAGGAACGCCACCATGACGATGGCCAGCAGAGGCACTGCTTGGCGTCGTAGTCGCAAAGTGGCAATCAGGTTCATAAACAGTCAGCCAGGCTCGGGTCGTCGTCCAATAGATCGATCAAAGGAACATCGTCTTAACGTTTATGCTGGCAGCTTGTTCGACCTGAGACCATACGTAGTTCTACATAATCAACGAGCACAGAAGATGCCGTCGAAATTCGGCAAAGTATTGATTAATAGTGCTTTTGTCGCCTCACATTGCGCGCTGCCATGCGCTTACGACAGCGTCGGTCGCCGGTAAACTCGAGCCTTGCCGCCCTTGCTCAGCACCACCTGCCACAGCTGCACATTGCGGGCACGAAATGCGCCCGCGCAAGCCAGCAGGTAGAAGCGCCACATTCGCTGAAACCGCGCGTCGTATCGATCACCTAGCTGCTCCCAGGCGGCATCAATACGCCGGTGCCAGGCCATCAATGTGCGGTCGTAATAGGCGCCAAAATTATGCCAATCTTCCATTAGAAAATGCGGCTCGATAGCGCGGCCGATTTGCGCGATTGAGGGCAACATACCGTTGGGAAAGATATATCGATGCAGCCAGGGGTCGGTGGCGTGCACTGAGGTGTTGCTGCCGATGGAGTGCAGCAACATGAGTCCGTCGTCCCTCAATCGCTCACCGCAAACTCGAAAAAACTCGGCGTAGTTTTTGTAGCCGACGTGTTCGAACATGCCGATGGATACAATACGGTCAAACTGACCACGCACGTCGCGATAATCCTCAAGGCGGATTTCAATGGGCAACTCGGCTAGTTTCGATGTTGCCCAGTTGTATTGCTCGCGGGAGATCGTGACACCGACCACGGTCACGCCGTATTGCTCGGCTGCGTAGCGTGCCATGCCGCCCCAACCACAGCCAATATCCAAAAGCCGCATTCCGGGTGCCAGTTCGAGCTTACGGCAGACCAACTCCATTTTGTCGCGCTGAGCTTCCTCCAGTGTCTGTGCGCGTTCCCAGTAACCGCAGGAGTAGTTCATGTAAGTATCGAGCATCGACTCGTATAGATCGTTGCCAATGTCGTAGTGTTTTCGGCCGACGATTTGCGCACGCGCGCGCGACTGCAGATTTCTGAGTCGCGAGAAAAACTCGAGCCAGCGATGACCTGCCGTGTTCGAAAAGCGTTGATGCAGAGCCTGACGAAGCATCCGCTCGACCAGTTCATCGATACGCTGACACTCCCATTGGCCGTCAACGTACGACTCCCCCAGCCCCAGCGAACCGTGGCGTGCCATTCGGTCCAGCGCTCGAGCGTCGCATAGCTGCAAGTCATGCGGCCGTGAGCCATTCAATTCGATGTCACACTTACTCAGTTCGTCCTGCAGCAGTCGCCGCATACCCTTCGGTTCGACATCAACGGCTATCTCAGGTCTTGCGTTCACCGAAATCCTCCTGTTCGTGGCTGTGCCACACGGTATTCTCGTGTCACGTTTAGTCTACAACCTGCAAGTAACGCATAGGTCAAGGCGGCTGGGGATTGACGGCGCACGCCGGGGCCAACGAGGAGAGAGTGAGATGCTGATCGCAATGAGTCTGAGTTTTCTACTGGTGCTCGGCACCCTGCTAATTCACTTCGAAGCACTGCGTTGGACATCGCTGTTCTTGCCACGCTGTGCGCCGGTTGGCCGCGCGCGCGTACTGGTTGTAGTGGTTGGCGCATTCGGCGCACACATGGTGGAAGTCATGCTGTACGCCGGCGTGTTTTTCGCCCTGGAGGCCGTCATCGGCGTGGGCTCTTTGAATGGCCGCCACGGCGGTAGTTTTATGGACTACCTGTACTATTCGACGGTGATGTACACGTCACTCGGCTTGGGCGATGTGTTCCCCAGTGAGCATTTGCGGGTCATCAGCGGTATCGAAGCACTCAACGGACTGGTTTTGATCGGATGGTCAACGTCGTTTACGTTCTTGGCAATGCGACGTTACTGGCCTCTGGAATCGGACGAACCCAGTAGCCACGAAAAACCGTTTGCTTAGTGGGACAATCCGACCTGCAACCTGCGAATTCTGACGTCGGAAAGCGCCTCGTCAGCTGATCAGCCATGTCGCCGGCGCTGCAACAGGCGGGTTGGGAAAGCATTGCCGGCCTACGCTTGCTGCTCCAGGAAGACTGAACGCGGTCGTGCCCGATCAATGATTTCATCGCAGCGAATGCCGTCGGGTAATGCGCCGAACAAGCCGGACGGACCCTTAGCAAGTCGTCCGAGACAGAATGCCAGTGCGATCGATTCGCAGTCGCCGCGCAGCAGCACGCTGGCCTGCAGCGCAAGCGCGAGCGCTTCGGTCAGTTCACGACCGAAATACTCCGAAGCGCCAGGTCTGCTTTTTCGTAACTTTGCAAGCCGGCATTCAAGCTGGATACGGTGCTTGTCGTATTCGTCGTTCAAGCCAGCGGCGGCTCGAAGTTCATCGACTATCGCATCGAGCGACTCCGGATTGCGCGCGATTGCGCGGAATATGTCGAGGCACTGAATATTGCCACTGCCTTCCCAGATCGCGTTGATTGGAGCTTCCCGATACAGTCGCGGCATCAGGGTGTCTTCGATGGCTCCTCTGCCGCCGATACATTCCATGGCCTCGTACGCGTGTGCCGGCGCGCGCTTGCAGATCCAGTATTTTCCAATCGGTGCCAACAGTCGAAACAGCGCACGCTCGTCATCGTCGGAGGCGAGATCCAGTGATCGTGCGGTGCGCAAGCTCAGCGCCAGAGCGGCCTCACTTTCGATGATGAGATCGGTCAGGACGTTTTGCAGCAAGGGCTGCTGGTCCAGCCGTTTGCCAAACGCTTCTCGGTAATGCGCATGGTGCGTGGCTTGGGCGACCGCCTGGCGCATGCTCGCAGCGGAGCCCACCATGCAATCAAACCGGGTCAGCGCGACCATCTCCAGAATGTTCGCCACGCCACGACCCTCCTCGCCGATAAGCCAGGCCGTTGCGCCGCGCAGCTCTACTTCGGCGGAGGCATTGGAGACATTGCCCATCTTTCGCTTGAGCTGCTGCAGCTCTACAGCGTTCTTGGTACCGTCGGGCGCCCATCGCGGCAACAAAAAACACGAGAGACCCCGAGGCGCCTGTGCGAGTACAAGGAACGCATCGCTCATCGGGGCAGACACAAAGTATTTATGGCCGGTAAGGGCGTAAAGCGTCCCCGGACCACCTGAGTCTATCGGCTGAGCCGTCGTAGTGTTGGTGCGCACATCGGATCCACCTTGTTTCTCGGTCATCGCCATCCCCAGAGTGATACCGAGCTTTTCCGTCATCGGAATGTTCCGCGGATCGTATTCGCTCGCGGTGACTAACGGCTCCCACATTTCGGCGACGTCCGTTTGCTTTCGCAACGTCGGTATGGCTGCAAAGGTCATGGTCAGCGGGCAACCATGACCGGCTTCGACCTGCGTTTGTAGATAATTGAATGCGGCCCGAGCGACGTGCACACCCGGCCGGGGATTCGTCCATGGTTTGGCGTGCAGCCCGTGTCGAATGGCGCCGCCCAATAACTCATGGTACGCGGGATGATATTCGACACAGTCGATCCGATAACCTCGCGCGTCATGCGTGCGCAGTCGAGGCGGATGTTCGTTAGCCTGGTATCCACGGTGGATCATATCGGCTTGACCCATCGTCGCACCGTAGCTCGCAAGCTCGGCGACAGCCCAGCCTGCACCTTCACGGTGCACGGCTTCGACAAGGGCCACATCGCTCGTAAACAGGTTGAAGTCTTCCAGAAGCGGTGGCTGATTCGTTACCGCGTGCGTAGTGCTCGTCGTATTCATGGCGGCGCGACCTCGATACTCAAGCTTCCGTAGGCCGAAAATGGTGAAGACTGGCCCGATAGGCATCCCGTTCCTGCAACCTGGTGCACGTGTCGCCGTGCGTTGCCAGCAAACCTCGAACGGCGTTGATATTGTCAAAACCGCGCGATTCCAGCCATTCTTCCAAACCGCTCAAAAGGGAGGCCATGTATTTGGGGCCATGACGCAGCAGCGCCGACGTGCTCATTACGGCGTCTGCGCCAGCGAGCAGATAGCGCACGACATCGTCCGCCGACTCGACGCCGGTTGATGCCGCTAAGGACACCGGAATTTGACCCTGCAGGGCCGTCAGCCACATCATTGGCAAGCGCATTTCGTGCCGGCGACTGAGCTCGACGTTATTCACGGCACACAGACGCAGCAAATCGACATCCGGATGGTACAGTCGGTTAAACAACACGAGACCATCGGCACCGGCGTCAGCGAGTGCTTGTGCCATTTGCCCAAAGGCGCTGTAGTAAGGACCGAGTTTCACAGCGAGTGGTACATCGAGTGCCGTGCGCACTCGTTTTACGAGTGCGATTGTGGCCTCCTCGACCTCCACACCAGACTGAACCCGATCCAGCGGCAGGTAATACAGGTTGAGCTCAATCGCGCTCGCGCCGGCCACGGCGAGTCGATCCGCCAACTCGGTCCAGCCGAAGTCCGTCGTCCCGTTCAGGCTGGCTATCACGGGAATATCCAGGGCAGAACAGGCGCGGTCGATCAACGCCAGGTACTGTTCGACGACCCCACCGTATTTTTCGCGGCCTGGGAAGTAACCGCCGCAGACTTCGGAGACGCCTTCTCCGGCGCCCACCACCAACTCAAGCTCGCGCCGATCCTGGCGTATGTCTTCCTCAAACAACGACGGCAGCACTACGGCGGCGGCACCGCAATCCTCCAATACGCGCAAGCTCTCGAGATTACCGGTCAACGGGGAAGCCGATGCGATCAGCGGGTTTCGCAACCGAAGGCCTAAATAGCTTGTGGTCAGATCGACCATCATTGGCTTGCCGCCTCCCGATCGACGGCAGTTAATACTGCGCTCCCGGTCTCGACTGCCGCCATTTGTTCGTACTGTCGGTACTTTTGATCAATGCCCGCCTGCGCATCCGCGAGCAAGCGTTCGGCATCGTCCGGGTGCGTTCTGGCCAGCAACCGATAGCGCAATTCGTTGTAGGCATACTCGCGAAACGGCAAGGTGGGCCGCGGCGAGTCCAGTAGAAACGGATTGCGGCCGATTGCCTGCATCGCCGGATTGTAGCGAAACAGTGGCCAGTAGCCGCAGGCCACCGCAAGATCCTGCTGGCGCGCCGTATATCGAAGATCGAAACCGTGCGCAATGCACGGGCTGTAGGCAAGGACCAGTGACGGTCCGCGATAAGCCTCGGCTTCGCGCAGGGCCCGCAGCGTCTGCTGCGGATTGGCGCCCATCGAAATTTGGGCGACGTAGACGTTGCCGTAGGCGATCGCTTGAAGCGCAAGGTCTTTGCGCGCGGTCCGCTTGCCAGCCGCGGCAAATTTTGCAATGGCGCCCAGCGGCGTTGCTTTTGAGGCTTGTCCGCCGGTGTTCGAATAGACCTCGGTATCGAGCACCAACACATTGACATCGTCGCCCGTGGCCAGAACATGGTCCAGCCCGCCGTAGCCGATGTCATAGGCCCAGCCGTCGCCGCCGACAATCCAGACACTGCGGTGCACGAGATAATCGAGCACCGACAGCAGATCGCGAGCCGCGTCGACATCGACTTCCTCGAGGATGGTCTTCAATTCCGCGACACGCCGGCGCTGATCGCGGATCTCCGACTCGCGGACTTGCGGCGCCTCGATGATCTCCGCGGCGCGCGCCTCACCGACCCTCGGCGCCAATTGTTGCAACAAATTACGCGCAAGGGCGCTTTGGCGGTCGGCGGCCAAGCGAAAGCCCAGGCCAAATTCAGCGTTATCTTCGAACAGTGAATTCGACCAGGCGGGTCCCCGCCCTTCTCGATTCTTGGTCCACGGCGTAACGGGCAGATTGCCGCCATAGATCGATGAGCAACCGGTCGCATTGGCGATCTGCAATCGGTCGCCAAACAATTGTGAGATCAGCCGCAGGTAGGGCGTTTCTCCGCAGCCACCGCAGGCACCGGGAAATTCGAACAGCGGCTCAAGATACTGGACACCGTGTACGTTGGAGAAATCGACACGACTTCGATCGTTGACCGGAAGATCCTCGAAATAGGACACATTCGCGCGACCGGCGGCCAGCAACGGCGCCTTGTCACGCATGTTGATCGCCTTTGTGCCGGGCTCTTTTGGACTGTGTGCCGGGCACACTTCGACGCACAGTCCACACCCGGTGCAATCCTCCAGATAGAAGCCCAACGCAAAGCGAACATCTGGAAATCCGCGCGCATTGATTGGCCGCGACTGAAAGGTGTCTGGCGCATCTTTAAGGGCGGCACTGGGAAAGTGCTTGGCGCGGATGACCGAGTGCGGGCACACAAAGCTGCATTGGCCGCATTGAATGCAGAGCTCGGCCTGCCAGTCTGGCACGATGTCGGCAATGTTGCGTTTCTCCCAGGCGGCCGTGCCGGTCGGAAACGAGCCATCGACAGGCAACCGACTGACCGGCAAGTCATCGCCGCGGCCAATTATCATTGGCACGGTGACCTCGTGGACAAACGCGGGTGCTCCCGACGGGACGATCGGCGGGAATTCGAAGCCACTGCTCACCGTGTCCGGTACCTCAACCTCGCCGAGAACGGCCAGCGTGTGATCGACGGCCTCGAAGTTCTTGCGCACGATATCCGGCCCTTTGACCGCGTAGCTTTTTTCGATGGCGTGCTTGATGCGATCTATGGCGTCGTCGCGTGGCAAGACACCGGAGAGCGCGAAGAAGCAAGTCTGCAAGACCGTGTTGATATGCGATCCCAGGCCGAGGTCGCGCGCTACGCGGCTCGCATCAATGACGAAAAAACGCAGTTCCTGATCGATGATCCGCTGTTGCATTGCACGCGGCAGCTTCGACCACACCTCGGTCGGCCCATAGGGACTGTTTAGCAAGAATGTCGCACCGCGGGCTGCCAGGCGCAGCACGTCGATTCGCCCGAGAAACTGGAACTGGTGGCAGGCGATGAACTGGGCCGACTCGATCAAATACGGAGCCCGGATCGGCCGCGGACCAAAGCGCAGATGGGAGATGGTCTGTGCACCGGATTTGTGGGAGTCATAGACAAAGTAGGCTTGCGCATACCGCTCGGGATCCTCGGCGAGGATTTTTGCGGTGTTCTTGTTGGCACCGACGGTGCCGTCGGAGCCGAGCGCATAAAACAACGCGCCCACCTCACCCTCGCGTTCGATGATAAACGTCGGGTCAACGCTCAAGCTGAGCTTCGTCACGTCATCTTGGATACCGAGCGTAAACCCATGGCGCGGCGTTGCTGCCGCAAGTTCGTCGTACACCGCTCTGACCATGGCTGGTGTAAACTCTTTCGAGGCCAGGCCATACCGTCCGCCTATCACTTTCGGCATGTCGTTACGCTGGCCGCGTGCCACAGCCTGAGAAAGAGTCGTAACAACATCCAGATACAAGGGCTCGCCGACGGCGCCGGGCTCCTTGGTGCGATCCAATACGGCGACCGCACGTGCGCTGCCTGGCAGTGCGGCGAGAAAATGTTCCGTCGAAAATGGCCGGTAGAGCCGTACCTGCAGGATGCCGACCTTCTCGCCCTGCGACGTCAGCACACCGGCTGTTTCGCGCGCGGTCTCTGCACCGGATCCCATGATTACGATAACGCGCTCGGCGTCCGGTGCGCCGGCGTAGTCGAAGAGACGGTACTGGCGACCCGTCAGGGCTGCGAACGCGGCCATTGCCGAGGCGACAATCTCCGGTGTCGCCTGATAGAAAGGATTGGCGGCCTCGCGCGCCTGAAAAAACGTATCCGGATTGTGCGCGGTGCCGCGAACGATCGGGTGTTCCGGACTCAATGATCGCCGCCGGTGTTCACGAACTCGATCATCACTGATCATGGCGCGAATCTGCGCGTCGCTGAGCACCGTCAAGGTGTTCACTTCGTGCGACGTACGAAACCCGTCGAAAAAGTGAATGAAGGGCACGCGTGCAGCGAGCGTGGCTGCTTGCGCGATCAAGGCACTATCGTGTGCCTCCTGCACGGAGGCCGAGCACAGCAGGGCAAATCCGGTCGATCGGGTCGCCATGACGTCGGAGTGATCACCGAAAATCGACAGCGCCTGCGTCGCCACCGAGCGGGCAGCCACGTGAAATACCGTAGCCGTAAGCTCGCCGGCGACTTTGAACATGTTCGGAATCATGAGCAGCAGGCCCTGCGAGGCTGTAAACGTGGTGGTCAGGGCGCCGCCTTGCAGAGCCCCGTGGAGCGCACCCGCCGCACCGGCTTCACTTTGCATTTGCTGCACAACGGGCACCTGCCCGAATATGTTGCGTACTCCCTGCGATGCCCATTCGTCGGCCAGCTCCGCCATCGACGAGGACGGCGTGATGGGATAAATCGCGCAGACTTCATTGACCCGGTAGGCAACGTGAGCGACTGCCGTGTTGCCATCCATGGCCGCCGTCTGTGCCTCGGGAATCATTGTCCATCCCCTGACGGTTTTCGCGCGGCAGTACCGGGCGTCGGTTCGGGCAGCATTTCAATGGCGTGACACGGACAGACCTCGAAGCACACCGCACAGCCGGTGCAACGGTCAAAGTCGAAACGATAACGACGGCCCGGGCCGAGTTTCTCAATGGCGCTTTCGGGGCAGGCGGCATAACACTGATCGCACTCGAAGCAGTTGCCGCAAGACAGACAGCGTTGTGCTTCATACCGTGCCTGCGTCGCGTCGATACCGCCAAGTACTTCATCGAAAGCGCCCACGCGATACGTTGCGGCGAGTTCGCGCTGTCGGGTTTGCTCGGCGTCGGTGAACAGACCGACGCGCAGCATCTCGAACTCGACCAGCGGCGGGCTCTGCACCGACGGCAAGCCGTCGCCGGTGAGCCAGCGATCAATGTGCTGTGCAGCGCGCTTGCCATGGCCCACTGCGGCCGTCACGGTACGCTCGCTCGGCGTCATGTCGCCGCCGGCAAAGATCCCCGGGTGCCCGGTCATCATGTTGGAGCCAACGACGACCGTGTCGTCTGGCAGAAACTCCACACCCTGAACACGGCGTAGAAATGCCGTGTCGCTGCGTTGTCCCAGAGCCAATATGACAGCATCGGCGTCGAGCGTTTCCGTGTCACCGGTCGGTTGCAGCTCGCCCTGCTCGTCGATGCGCATCGTCTCCACCGTGACCGCCGTCCCGTCGATGTCCTTAATACTCGAGAGCCACTTGATCTTCACACCCTCGGCCAAGGCTTCGTCGGCTTCAAACGCATGGGCGCTCATACGACTTCGGTCGCGATGGTAGACGATCAGTGTCTCGTCGGCGCCGAGGCGGCGCGCGGTACGAGCGGCGTCCATGGCCGAGTTACCGCCGCCGTAGACAATGACCCGTCGCCCGAGTCTGGGCAGTTCGCCCTCTCCTACCTCATGCAACAATGTCACGGCGTCCATCACCCTGGTTGCATCGCGCGCCGGGATATCGACGCGTTTTGACAGCTGCGCCCCGATGGCCAGAAAGACGGCATCAAAAGGACCGTCCGCTTTCTCCCGAAGCAGGTCCTCGACACGATGATTGAGCGTCACTGTTACGCCCATGGCCTCGATGCGTGCAACCTCTTGACGCAGTTCCTCGCGCGGCATCCGGTAGGCCGGAATACCGAAATGCAGCATGCCGCCCGCGACCGGGCCCGCCTCACGAATTTCGACCGAATAGCCGAGGCGTCGCAGGTGGTAGGCGGCTGACAGGCCGCTTGGACCGGCACCGACCACCAGCACTCTGGCATCGCGAGCTGTGCCCGGCACCGGATATGTCCAACCTTGCTCGTTGGCACGATCGCCGAGAAAGCGTTCGATCGCGTGAATACTCACCGCACTGTCCAGCTCCGCGCGATTGCAGTGGCTCTCGCACGGGTGATAGCAAACGCGGCCGTGCACCGCGGGCAGCGGATTATCCCTGACCAGTATTTCCCAGGCTTCGCGATAGCGCCCCGCCTGTGCCATCGCGAGCCAGGCCTGTATGTCCTCGCCCGCGGGGCACGCATGATTGCAGGGGGCCTGCAAGTCGACGTACTGCGGGCGGCGTGTACGCCGCGGCCCGCTGCCAGGTTCCCCAACGAGGTCTACTGGTTGGGTCATATCGCTGCGCTTGAACGTCAAGTCAGTAGTCCTGCGTGCGTGATGCGCAGTGGCGCTGTTCCATCATTAGCCGCAGCAGCAGCCCTTACGATTACTCTGCGACTCGTCGGTCGACTCGCCTGTGCCTACGTCGTAACCCGCCTGCTTCACGGCTTGTTCGAGGTCATCGAGGGACGTCAGCTGCTCATCAAATTCAATCGTTGCCGAGCCCACCGCAAGCGATACTTCCGCGTTCTTGACGCCACTGATCGCCTGCAATGCGCGAGTCACTGATTCAACGCAGCCCCGACAAGTCATACCGGTCACCGATAAGTGTTGTGTTTCCATGGTTAGTCTCCTTGTGTGGCAAAAGTTGCGTGCTTCATCGCGGGCCCACTAGTTTGATCACTTTTCGACCTTGTCTTCGGCGATTTGGGACTGTGCAATCAATTGCCTCCATTGACCCGGGCGCGGGAAGAACATTGGTACGCGCTGCTGATACGCTCGATATTCGTCGCCGAATTCGGCCAGCACGCGTTTTTCTTCCCGCCGTGCCAGCAACACATACGCAAGCACGATTACCGGCAACACCGTGATGGAAAACACCGTCGGCCAGTGCACAAACCCCTCACCAAACAATGCGAGGAAAAGCCCCGAATACTGCGGGTGTCTCACCAACGCATACAGTCCGTCGGTAACCAGTCGATTTTCCTGGCGAGCCCGATACAGTTCGCGCCAACCCTGAATAAACAAACCAATCCCGACAAACAGCAGGACGTAACCGAGGATCATTGCGATCATCATGCCGGTCTCGCCCAAGCCCAGCAGAGTTGACCACAGGTTCGCGTTCAGCTCTGTTTGGTCCAAACCGAAAAAACGCACCAGCAAATAGATGGTGAGCGGGAAGCCGTACATCTCTGCGTACAAGGCGATGATGAATGCCTGTACTAAGCCGGCACTGGCCCACTCGCGCCAGCTTTTCGGTGCCAGGAAGCGGTACAAGACCCAGGAAGCGATCACAACCATGATCACGGCGAGTGCCCAGGTGCCTGAATGTGCGATGGCGTCTTTCATAGTGTCCGTCCTCTTTATGCCAATGCGGGTAACCCGGTTAGGGATTTGATGACCGCTCGTGTGCTGCGGGCCGAATACGGTCTTGGCACCAGCGCGTTTTTCCGCCTCATCGTGCCCACAAAATAGGTGTAGCTTCCAGTGGGATTGACACGCCGGAGTGTTGTGGCAGGAGCCGAGCGGTGTAATCCGAGGCCGCTCGATCGGCGGTCACCGACGCGGTGAACAAATGCGCGCCGTCGTCACCGTTTCGATGGCTGCTCCGTTGCATCGGCACCCGCACGGCGCTGTCGCCCGCCGTCGCCTCGGCATACAGTTCGACTGCCACATCCGCCGGTGAGACATTAGCGAGCCACACGTCAACGTCGAACACGTGTCGCTGATCGACCGTCTCCACATTGACATTCGTGATACGCACATCACGCCATTGCTCGTTGAGCGCTGAGAGCCATTGGGCAATCTCGCTGCCGAGTTTACCACTGTCCGCCGCGCGGGCGTGATACGCGTTCGCTGCGGGTAAATAGAATCGCTCGGTGTATTCTCGCACCGTACGGTTGGTGGAAAATTTCGGCGTCAGTTGCGCCATGCTGTTGCGCATCCGCTCGACCCAGGCCCGTGGGATACCGTCGTCGTCGCGTTCGTAGAAGGCGGTGGTTACCTCGTTCTCCAGCAAATCATAGAGCGTGTTGGCTTCGGCAGCATCCCAGGCCGGATCGTCGCCGTGCTCTTTGCCGTCACCGAGCGCCC
Source organism: uncultured bacterium (assembly GCA_963976365.1). Taxonomy (GTDB): domain Bacteria; phylum Pseudomonadota; class Gammaproteobacteria; order Steroidobacterales; family Woeseiaceae; genus UBA1847. The sequence continues at coordinate 78,470 of CAXBKH010000015.1, forward strand.
AGCCGACCTCGGGCGTATAGGCTTCTGCCCACCAACCGTCGAGTTCGGAAAGGTTGATACCGCCATTGACCAAGACCTTCATGCCGCTGGTGCCACTGGCTTCCCACGGCCGTCGCGGTGTATTGAGCCAAACATCGACACCCTGCACGAGGTGCTCGGCCAGGTGCATGTCGTAGTCACTCAGAAACACGACGCGATGTTGCGCCTCCGGCAGTTGCGTAAACTCGACCCACCGCCGAATCAAGGCTTGTCCGGCCGCATCCGCCGGATGCGCCTTGCCGGCGATAACGAGCTGCAATGGCCGCTCAGGGTGATTCAGTAAGTGCAGCAGCCGCGCCGGGTCATGCAGTAACAGGTCCGGGCGCTTGTAGGTGGCAAAGCGGCGCGCAAAACCGATAGTCAGTATCGTCGGATCCAAAGGCTGAAACACACCGTCGCCGCCCGTCGCCGCTACCTGTTGGGACTGACGTTCGCGGACATAGTCGACCAGCGATGCGCTCGCAGCACGCCGAAATTCCCAAAGCTCCTCATCGGCAACACAACAGATGTCACGGTCCAGCGCCTCGGTGGTACCCACCCATCGATCCTGACCGCAGGCTTCTGTCCACAGCTTGTCGGCCGGCGCAGAATCCCAGGTCGGGGTGTGCACGCCGTTGGTCACGTGCCCGATCGGTACTTCGTGCACCGGTCGCCGCGGAAATAGCGGTGCAAATAGCTGGCGGCTTACCTCGCCATGCAAACGACTGACGCCGTTGACGGCCCCACTGCCCCGGATCGCCAAAAACGCCATGTTGAAAGGCTCCGAGACATCGTTCGAATTTTGGTGACCCAATGCCAGTAACCTATTCATGGAAATACCCAGTTGCTCTTTGGCATAGGTCCCCAGGCAATGCTCGATTTGGGCGGGCGCAAAGCGATCAAAGCCGGCGGGCACGGCGGTATGCGTGGTAAAGACGTTCCCAGCGCGGGTGATGGCCAGCGCGGCGTCAAAGGATTGGCCCGTCTCGGCCATGCAATGACGTGCGCGTTCCAGAACCAGAAACGCCGCATGCCCTTCATTGAGGTGGCAAACGTCCGGCTCGATGCCGAGCGCTGCCAGCAACCGCCATCCGCCGATGCCAAGCACCATTTCCTGCATCAGACGCAGCTCCGTTCCACCGCCGTACAGTTCGCTGGTGATGCCGCGATACGGCGGATAGTTAGCCGCATCGTTAGTATCCAGCAAGTAGAGCTTTAAGCGTCCGACCGTTGCTTGCCATGCGCGCACCCAGATCGAGTGCCCGGGCAGCTCGAGCTTCAGACGCAGCCACTGCCCGTCGGCCTGGCGCAGCGGGGTGATCGGCAACTGACCGGGGTCGTTATACGGATAGGCCGCTTGCTGGTTACCGTCCGCATCAATCAGCTGCCGGAAGTAGCCTTGCTGATACAGCAGGCCGACGCCGGTGACCGGGACGCCCAAATCGTTCGCCGCCTTGAGTTGATCGCCCGCCACATTGCCCAGACCACCCGAGTAAATGGGCAGCGCCTCGCTCAGCATGAACTCCATGCTGAAGTAGGCGACGCTGCGAAGGCAGGATTCGGGGTGGTTCTTTTGAAACCAGGCCGGCGACTGCGCGGCTTCCCGTCTCACGCGAACCAGTTCATCGATCTCGTTGCAGAAGGCCGTGTTGGTCAACAAACGACGAATTGTGTCCGGCGAGACGGCTTGCAATACAACCCAGGGATTCTGTGTGGCGCGCCAAAGGTCAGGGTCGAGTTGTTGCCACACAGTGTCGGCGCCGTGATGCCATGATGAGCGCAAATCCAGCGCCAGTTCGATCAGAGCATCCACACCGTCGATGTCGGTGGGTAACCGGTCGACATTCAGTGGAGCGGTTGATACTTGCTCGCTCAAGGTGTCTCCTAATACGGAAATTTGGACGTTGTTGTCTGGTCATTTCGCCGCCTCGCAATCACCAAGCGCCTCTTCGTGAGGTTCAACAGTGAACGCGGAAGGCGCTCGGCACTCGAGCCCGCCACCCTCAAGCGATATTGTGCGACGTGTATGTTGGACACAGGTCAAGCGAGCAGAATTGGCAAGAGCGGCCCGCCTGGTTCTTTCGCGAACACCGCCCGCGTAACCCAGACGGAGTGCTTGCGAGCCGTGTAAAATCGGCAAGGTTGACTCGTCGCAGACGCAATCTGTTGCACTGACAGATGAGTCGCCGCCCTCCGGGCCATTGGTCCGGCGGCGATGGGCAGTTCAATTAGCACACCGTGACGGGTCAGCGGACTCGGTATACTGGCTTCTTGGGATCGATAAATGTGTAAACGCCTGCTCTACCTGATTCCCGCCATTGCTGCCCTCGCCTTCGCCGGAATCGGCGTTCAAAGCTACCTCCGCGGCATTCTTGCCCCCGCCCACGACCCGCAGGCGATGACACTAAACTATGAGCGAATCGGTCACGGTCCGACAAAGGTAGTGCTGTTGCATGGCTTGACGGGCTCACTGCAGTATTGGAAGAAGGGTCTTGAATATGCGCCAGACGACTATTCCTTGTTGCTGATCGACCTCTTGGGTTTCGGCGACTCGCCCAAACCGAATGCTCGATACGATGTCGCCGAGCATGTGGGGGCAATAGAAAAGGTACTGCGAATTGAAGGCTTCGATTCCGGTGATGCCTTCGTTGTCGGCCACTCGCTCGGTGCCATCCTGGCAATCGGGCTGGTCGGAGAGCACTCCGAGTGGTTTGAAGGATTGGTGGTCATTGGGCTGCCGAACTTCGTTGACGAGGAAGAGATCAAGGACACGTTTGCTCGTATATCGCTCTGGAACCAACTGTCCGTTGATTCAAGCTACCAATTCGTCTGCTACTTCCATCCGCTATACATGACCGAGTGGTTTCGACCCGACAATGTCCCGAAGGACATTTTTGACGAGGCAAAAAAACATACCTGGGTCAGCTACTATCGCAGCCTGGATGAAGTTATTGTGAATACCGATCTGCGGAGTCTGGTGTCCAAGGTCCAGGACAAGAGAATACTCTTGATTCACGGCGATAAAGACGCCGCAGCACCGGTGGAGAATGTCATCGCATTGCTGCCGATCTTTAGGAGCGCTATATTCGAACGGCTCGAGGGCAAGGACCATCAAGTCTTTCTGTCAGACCCAGCGAAAATATGGGCTTTGATCGATGATTTTGCGGCACCAGAGAACCGCAACTTCAGTGACATGACTGTAAATCTTTCTGATACCAATGGGAGTGCCCCGGAATGACGAGAAGAATTCGATCGGGCGTTCTCGTCGTCGTGCTCGCGTTTCTGGCACTCGGAGTCTCCCAACTCTCTCGATTGGATGACGATACCGATCACGTTCGACCCTCGATACCACTCCAGCCCGTCGCTGTGGATTATCAGCGCGACGTACGGCCCATCCTGGATCGGCGATGTGTCGTCTGTCACGCCTGTTACGATGCGCCCTGCCAGCTTAAACTCAGTTCGTCTGATGGCATCTCACGCGGTGCGAGCAAGGACGCAGTCTACGATTCTTCGCGCTTGACGGCGATGAATCCGACCCGACTGTTTGTTGATGCGTCATCAGACGAAGCATGGCGACAAAAGGGCTTCTCCTCAGTAACCAATGGTGGTGCGGAATCGGCATCGCTGCTGAGGAGCATGCTGGAGTTGGGCCACAACCACCCGGTCGTCTCCGACACGCCACTGCCGGACACCATTGGGCTCGACATCAATCGGGAACTTTCCTGTCCCGCGTCTGCGAGCGAGTTCGCGGACTATGCGGGCAAGTCGCCTTCTGGCGGGATGCCTTACGGTACCGCGCCACTCTCCGACCGGGAGTACTCGGTGCTTGCTTCCTGGGCAGATGCTGGCGCGCCGGCGACTGACCCGGAACCCGTGTTTTCTGTTGACATGGCCAAGGCAATCTCGGACTGGGAGACGCTGCTAAACGGCAGCTCGGTCAAGGCGAGATTATCGGCACGCTATATTTATGAGCATCTCTTTCTCGCGCATCTATATTTCGCCGACGCCGACACAAACCGCTTTTTTCGCCTTGTACGCTCGCGCACGCCTGCCGGCGAGGCGATTGTCGAAATCGACAGCCGCCACCCAAACGGCGACCCTGGACCGGATCCATTTTTCTATCGACTGAGACCAATCACATCGACCATCGTCTCCAAGACGCACATCGTGTATCCATTGAGTCCCGCCAAGCTGGACCGATTGCGCGAGTTGTTCTTTGATGCCGCCTGGACGGTGACCGAGCTTCCTGGATATGAACCCGGAAAGGCGGGAAATCCGTTCATCACCTTCGCCGACATTCCGGCACGATCACGCTATCAGTTTCTGTTAGACGACGTTCGCTACACCATCATGACCTTCATCCGTGGGCCGGTTTGCCGAGGTCAGGTCGCACTCAATGTGATCGACGATAAATTTTTCGTCGTTTTCCTGAACCCTGACTACGACCTGTCGGCCAGTGATCCGCAATTTCTCGAGCAGGCCAAGTCCTTGATCAATGTGCCTGAGGCGAGTAATTCACCACTCACACTGCCGCAACTATGGCGCAAATACTACGAATCGCACCGAGCCTACCTATCCTACCGCGAGGAGACCTATTTCCAAAACGACCCTGCCGGGCTGCGGGTATCGTTGGACGCTATTTGGTCAGGAAACACGTTCAGTCCGGTCAGCGCGCTTACCGTTTTCCGGCATTTCGACAGCGCCAGCGTGGTACATGGCTTCGTCGGAAACACGCCGAAAAAGCTATGGGTACTGGACTATCAAATCCTGGAACGCATCTACTACAATCTGGTCGCGAACTACGATGTTTTCGGCAATGTTACTCACCAGTTGTTGACTCGCTTGTCGATGGACTACGCCCGCATGGAGGCTGAAGACGTAGCACTTGGCTTCATGCCGAAGGAACAGCGCGCGGAAGTGCGAGCGGGCTGGTACGTAGGCGCCGGTGCACAACTTTCCATCTACCTTGGCCATTCCCTTCCCGAGCAGCAACGACCAAGCGCTATCAAGTATACGAGCGATGATGCGGCGGGCGAACTCATGGCCTTCCTGCTGGAACGGTTCCCGCGGTTCGCGAAGCATATTGACGACCGAAATCCGTTGGCACTTCTCGCTAAAGCCAAAGGGGGCTTCGTCACGTGGATGCCGGATGTCTCGTTTCTCAGAATCGAGGGCAGCGACCGGGTCTACACCTTGATTCACAACAAGGCCCACGACAACGTTGCGTTCATGTTTGGTGAAGAGCTGCGCCGCAACCCGGACGAGGATACGTTGACGGTGGCCGAGGGCATGGTTGGCAATTACCCGAATTTCTTTTTCCGTGTGGCCGACGGCGACCTGAGCGGATTCGTCGATGATCTGGGGAGGATCGACGCCCAGGAAGATTTTCAGCGAATTGTGGAGATCTACGGCGTACGCCGCACCAGCCCCGATTTCTGGTCGATGAGCGACTGGTTCAACGACCGCTTTGCCGCAGTGCAGCCGATCGAATCTGGCTTGCTTGATCTTAGTCGCTACGAGAATTTGTAGTCGTTTCCGGGCTAGACAGTTGCCAACGCACTACCGACGATGCGACGTGCGTCGGCGACGATTAGCTGCAGATGATCGTCGTCGCGGAAACTCTCGGCATAAATCTTGTAGAGGGCCTCCGTACCCGACGGTCGCGCCGCGAACCAGCCACCTTGAGCGGTGACTTTAATGCCGCCAATGGGCGCACCGTTTCCGGGCGCGGTGTCGAGAATCGCGTCAATTCTCTCGCCGGCCAGCTCTGTCGCCAGTATCTGCTGCGGTTTAAGCCTGGCAAGCTGCGTCTTTTGTTCTGGCGTCGCCGGGCCGTCCAACCGTGTGTAAAAGGAGTCACCCACGTCCTGGACCAATGCGCGATACTGCTCGCCGGGGTCCCGAAGGCCTGTCGCCGTTATCTCGGCGGCTAATAATGCCAACACAATTCCGTCTTTGTCGGTGGTCCAGAGTCGACCGTCCCTTCGTGCGAACGTGGCGCCGGCGCTTTCCTCGCCGGCAAAGCCGAGCGAGCCGTTCGATAGGCCGTCGACAAACCATTTGAAACCGACGGGCACTTCGACCAGGCCTCGACCCAGGCCGGCGGCGACCCTGTCGATCATCTGGCTACTGACGATGGTCTTGCCGATCGCCATAGAGCGTCGCCACTGTGGCCGATGCCGGACCAGATAATCAATGGTGACCGCCAGATAATGATTCGGTGGCAATAAGCCTGTGCTCGGCGAAACGATGCCGTGGCGGTCATGATCGGGATCGCAGGCAACAGCGATGTCGAATCGGTCACGCAACTCGATAAGGCCTTGCATGGCGTAGCTTGACGATGGGTCCATGCGGATCTTGCCGTCCCAGTCAAAGGTCATGAATCCGAAGCCGGGATCCACCGTCTCATTGACGACCTCGAGATTCAGGCCATAGCGATCCTTGATGGCTGGCCAGTAGTGCACGCCTGCTCCGCCGAGCGGATCGACGCCGATCCGCACATCGGCGGCTTGTATCGCTGCGAGGTCAAGAACTTGATCAAGGTCATTCACATAGTGGTTCAGGTAGTCATAGCGATGCGTTGTGGCAGCTTTCATCGCTTGGTCAATTGTCACGCGCTTGACGCCACGGAGCTGCCGCGCCAACAACTCGTTCGCTGCCGTTTCGATGTACCGCGTTACGTCACCGCCGGCCGGACCACCCGTCGGCGGGTTGTACTTGAACCCCCCGGTCTCGGGTGGATTGTGTGACGGTGTAATGACTATCCCGTCGGCCAGACCCGAGGTGCGCGTACGATTGTAGGCGATGATTGCGTGGGAAATCACCGGTGTCGGCGTGTACTGCTCGTCACCGGCAATCAACGTTTCCACGCCATTGGCGGCGAGCACCTCAAGCGCGCTGTGGAACGCCGGTGCGGACAAGGCATGCGTATCGATGCCGAGAAATAGCGGGCCGTCGATATTCTGTTTACGCCGATACAGGCATATGGCCTGGGTGATGGCGAGCATGTGGTATTCGTTGAAGGTTTTGTTCAGCGCGGATCCGCGATGGCCCGACGTGCCAAACACGATTGCCTGCGCGGCCACATCCGGATCCGGTTGGTCCGCATAATACGCCGCGACGAGTCGGGAAACATCGATCACGCGATCTGGCGTCACCGCTTGACCCGCCAGCGAGCTGACGCCCTGATCCAATGGTTCAGCATCGCGCAAACTGTTTTTCATAAGAACACACAGTCGTCGCTTCGAGACGGCCGCGAAGACGAACCCAGGATTGCACAGACTACGATCACATCGCGCTGCGATAAAATCTCTAACATTTTTTGCATCGCGTGGCGTCTTTAGCTCCGCCTCAATTATTTTTCGCTCGCTGAGCGTACCAGCTGTATGCGGGACACAGGTCAAGCATGGCAACGTGACCGGTACGATCCCCGTGTGCTACTCACTCTTTTCATCCTTTGTTCCCTGCATCAGGCGGACCTCCAGCGGAGCTGTTGTGTCGAGATGAACATCGCGCTGCGGGAAAGCAATCGCTATGTTCGCGCTATTAAATTCGCGGTTGATTGCACGATGCAGATCGGTAACGGTCTGCAGGCGAACATTCAGTGACGGCACAAAGCAGCGCAGGCCGAGATTAAGCGCGTTGTCGCCAAAACCTTCAAAGGTGACCAACGGTGCAGGCTCGTCGAGCACGTTGGGGTGTTTTATCGCCACCTCGTCCATCAGGCGCAGCGCCTTTTCGACGTCGCTACCGTAGGCAATCCCGACGGTGAAGTAGATGCGGATGATGTCATCGCTGAGCGACCAATTCAGGACCCGCCCGGTGATAAATTCCTTGTTTGGGACCAACAGCTCTTGGCGGTCCCAGTTAGTGATGGTTGTTGCCCGAATCTGCACGCGCGTGACCGTGCCGCTCGTATCGCCGACCGTCACCACATCGCCAACGCGAATTGGCCGCTCCATCAGAATAATCAACCCGCTGATGAAATTCGCCACGATTTCCTGCAGGCCAAAACCGATACCGACTCCGAGGGCGGCGACCAGCCACTGTAACTTCGACCAGTTCACGCCGATCATGCTCAATACAAATCCGCTCCCAAGCACAACAATCGCGTATCGAGTCAGGGTCGCAAATGCAAGCCGACTGCCCGAGGCAATTGATTGGCGTTGCCGAAGCACGATTTCGATAAGCGATGGCAAGTTGCGGGCACCGACAAACGTAGCGACGATGACGAGCAATGCCAACATCAGGTTGCTCAGCGTGACCGCTTGCAGTTCCTCCTGCCCGCCGACGGTGCCAACGAATCGCCACAAGGTGACCTCGTCTAACAGACCAACCGCCGGCAGGATGGCCGACCAGATACCGGATAGTCCCAGCAAGCCGGTGATGAGCAATGTGACATTCACAAGTCTGCGCGTATCCGTGTCGAGCGCCGCGATGTCGAGCGGCGGCTGTTCGACCGTTAGCGGCGCCTCATCGGCTACGGTGGTAGCCGTGAGTTGTTTCTCGCGCGCCTCACGACTGACTTCCCGTCGTTGCAATGCCTCGCGGAGCGACAGGCGGCGGCGCATCACCAACAGCCAGCGCACGATCATTTCGCGCATCAGCACCAGGCCGAACAGCAGCCACATGGTATTGATCAGCTTGACGAGCAGCGTGCCCGCTGAGTACATGAAGCCAGCCACGGCCATGGTGGCAAGCCCGAGCGGTATCGCTATAGCCGTGATGACCCAGAACCGGGCCCACGGCAGGGACCCTGTCGCGCTTCCGCGCTGCCTTAGTGAGGCGGCAATGCCCGTCTCGGGAGCGAGCAGACGATACAAGAACACTATTAACCCGCCCACCAGAATCAGAAACGTGAAGCGGCTGAGCGCCCCGCCAAGTTCAGTGGTTTGGAACTCGCGATTCACTACCGTGACAAACGCCGGAAACAGCAACGTGAACAGGAGCACGTCCATCTGTTTGCGTAAGCGCGCGAGGCCGATCGGAGACCAGCGGAAGTGACCCTCAGCGACACCACCCGGCGTGCACAACAGGCGAAAAGCGCGCAGGAAGAACAGTAATGGCGAAATCTGTAGCAGGCCGGCTCCCACGGCTCGGGATGCTTCGGTTGCCTCGACGGAGTTCATAAGCTGATAGCCGGTAATCGCGGTAAAGATCGGCCACGGCACTGTCATCGCCAGCGTCAGGCCTACCGCCTCGATAGTCTTGCCGAAGCGGTCCTCGGACGGTCTACCAACCTTCGCTGCCGCCGATCGCAGGCGGTCGCGCAGCGAATTGAGCCTCCATCGGAAAAGCAGCAGGAGCAAAACTGCGACGATTTGCAGTCGCGAACGTGTTGTCTCGTGGAGAAAAACCCTCGTCGCATCGAGCCAGCGCCGCGGCGAGAGGAAATCGGCAATCTCGCTTGGCAGTTGCAGCAAGTCCGCGGCACCCATGGCCTCCTTGCTACGCACCCACAGCAGATGCTCCGCCAGGAAACCCCGATATTCTTCGATAAGCGCATGAAGCTGCGCATCCCGGGCCTCGGCCTCCGCAAGCACTCGCAAATAGTCGTCATTTTGCGTTCGCGCGCGGCGCAACAACTCGCGGCGGCCCTGCGCCAGTTCGGTAGCCGGATCTCGAAGACGAATCCTCTCCGCCTCGGTTAGCCCACCCAATGTGTCCTCGACGTAGTTTTCGATGTCGAGCAGGGCGCGCCATTGCTGGTCGAGACGGATATTGCGCAGCCCAGCCTCGGCAATCTGGTCTTCCCGCAAGCTCGACTCGTGGCGATAGTTGCTCAACTCCGGCAGAGCCCGGCGCTCCTCGCCCAGGTAGCGACCCAGCACCCGGTTTACGCCGGCCACCTCCAGTTTCTGTTGTGTGCTTTGGTATCGCTGCCGGAGTTCGTCCAGTCGGCTCACTGACCGCTGCTCATCGGCGGCCGCCGCAGCCAGTAAATCGGTCAACGAGCCCAGCTCGTCCGCCAGTGCGGCATTGTCGCGGATAAGCCCCTGTATTGTGGGGTGTGTTGCGTCAGCACCCAGCGATTCTGGATCGAATTCCGCAACAATCTGTTGGGTCTCGGCACGTTGTCTCTCTGCGAGTCGCTGCTGCAATGCACGAACGCGTTCCTGATTTCGTGCCAGGTTGATTTCAGCCTGGTCCCGCTGCGCTTCCAGGAGTTCTATGCGCATGGGTTGGCTCAACAGTTCTTGCTCCAGCTTGCGCATTTCGGCATTGTGGGCAGTGATCGCTGTCTGCTGGGCCCATCGCTTTGCCTCGCTCAGCTCACTGGCCTGATCCGCCGGCGGAGGCACCGCTAACCTACTCGCCGTCCTTTCCGCCTGGCTCCTGACCACCGACAATCTCTCCCTCGCCGTGACTTGGCGGAGATTTTCGCTACTGAGCCGTTGCTCGAAATCAGTGAGGCGTGCCGCCTCAGCAAGCCCGACGGCTCGCTCCTGGCTCAGTCGCTCTTCGATGTCCCGGGCTGTCGTATCTCCATTGAACCGCAGCTCGTCGAGCGCGTTTCTGCTCTGCTGGTTGGCCGACGCGGCTCTGATTTCGCGCGCCTCTTCGGCAGCACTCGCGCGCGCCGATTCATAAGCAGCAGCAGCCTTGGCGTGCGCACGTGCTTCGGCTATGTTGGTAAGCGCATTGCGGTACTGTTCCAACAGGGTCGACCTGGTTGTTTCGTCGTAGTCCGAAGACGCTTGTACCTCTTCCAAGCGGGATTGAACCCGTGCCGGCTCGATGACGTTTACTGGTCGAGCGTCAGCGCTTGTTTGCGCGCCCGCCACCGGGCTTGCGAGGACGCAAGCAATCAGAATTGCCGTGAATGCGGCTACACGATGCAACCGAAACGCCGGCGACAGCGTCAGGTGCACAAACTGACTCCGGCACTGCGCAGTATTGGTCTGATGGTGTGTGACACCTGTTGGCATTATGGCTTACTTCGTTCGTTCGGCGCTCGACTGCGATGGATGTGGCAAGGCATCTTCTATTAGGGCTTCCATTTCGTCGATGGCTTTTACGCCGCGCACGATTTTGTCGTTGATGAGGAACGTCGGCGTTCCTGTCACCCCGTATTCAGTTGTAGCTCGGCGCTGCTCGTCGTCAATAGCGCGCTCGTGTTGAGGATCATCGAGGCAAGCGCGAAATGTCTCCTTATCGACTCCCAGTGACGCAGCCTGCTGAATGAGTGCTGCATCGACATCGAGCGTACGCGACCAACTACCGACTGATACATAGAGAGCGTCCAGCATCGTGTAGTAGTCATCGGCAGCGCACCGTGCGGCGACAGCGCCTCGGATCGCTGCCATGCTCGTTGGGAAGTCTCGATAGATAAACCGAACCCGCCCGGTGTCGATATGGCGTGATCGGATGAGCGGCAGCACCTCCCTGTGAAAGCGCACACAATAATCGCAGGTCAACGATCCGTACTCGACAATGGTCACCGGCGCATCTGCGGAGCCAAGCGCGGGCTCGGCATTCGCAGCAAGCGAGAACCAGAACATCGATGCGGTAGAGGCGATGCGAACCCATGCGAGGCGTGTGGATCTGGAATTTGCGTTCAATGGTGGCCTCACTTTAGGCGGAGGAGACGTGGGTATTTAGCCCAGAGAGATAGCTGTCATATGCCGACTTCTGTTCACTATTCTGCGTCGAGTGTGTCTTCAGGTGTTATCGCTTTTCCCGCCAGTGGACTCACGCTCGACTTCGACGGGTCGATACCGCGAAGATTACCGTTCGCGATTCTGCTCATCTCGACTGCGAGCCTGCTCTTCCAGTTCGTGTGACAGCGAGTCGTAGTCTCGCTGGTCGATGTCGCCGCGGGCGTACATCGACTTCAGCAACTGCTCCTCAACCTGGCGACCCGTACCAGAGTCCCACCGAGTCGACGCGATCGCCGCCCAGGCGAATGCGGCCACCAGCACGGTGAGCCCCAGCCACCATGGCCACGTCTCGCGCAAAGAGCCGTGATCCAATGCGGCGTCCTGGGCGGCCATCAATGGTGAGGCGAACAGCATTATTGCCGCCAACGCCAGGATTGATCGGGCTGGTATTACCGTGATTCCAACCTTCAACCATGATGGCGCCGATGCCTTGTCTCTCATCATGACGCTGCCGCCTGCACCGCTGCCGACGCTGGTTTGCCGGGTTCGTGAATACCTTCCAGTCGAGTACGTTTCAATAACAAGGCATTGACGGCCACCAACGCCGAACTTCCCGACATGGCAAGGGCCGCCACCTCGGGACTGATCACCAACGGGTAGAACACGCCCGCGGCGGCCGGAAACGCAAGCACATTGTAGGCCACAGCCCAGAACAGGTTCTGATGCATCTTTCGCAGTGTGGCACGGGAGAGCTCAATCGCCCCCAGCACGTCATAGGGATCACTTTTCATCAGCACCACATCGGCACTGTCCATCGCGACGTCGGTTCCGGCACCAATCGCGAAGCCCACATCAGCTTGCGTCAGTGCCGGTGCATCGTTAACACCGTCACCGACCATGCCGACCTTTTTCCCCTGCGCCTGGAGTTCCTTGATTTTGTCGGCTTTCTGGCCAGGCAGCACATCGGCGATGACGGTCTGGATGCCGAGCTCATTCGCAATCCGCTCAGCGGTGGCTTGGTTGTCGCCGGTGAGCATGGCGACCTCCACACCACGTTTGCGCATGTTCGTCACCATTGACGCCGCGGTCGGTCTCGGCGCATCTGCAATCGCGATCAGTCCCACCAGCGTACCGCCGTTAGCGACATGCACCACTGTTTGTCCGCTGCCCTGAAGCCGGGCTGCCTCGTCCGCGAGCTGCCCCATGTCGACGGATTCTTCGTCCATCAGACGACGATTGCCCAGCAAGACAGTCTGTCCGCCTACCGTTGCGCGTGCGCCCTTGCCTTCGATGTTCAAAAACTCGGCCAGTGGTTGCAAAGGCAGACCCTCAGCCCGGCGCTGAATCGCCTGCGCCAGCGGATGATCCGAGCCCTGCTCCACGGTCGCCGCCAAACTCAGCAGTGCATTGTCATCACCGTCAGCGGTGGCCACTGACACCACTTGCGGTTCGCCCATGGTGAGGGTGCCCGTCTTGTCACAAACGACGATATCGAGCTTGGTGGCGTCTTCGAGTGCCGAGGCGTTCTTGAACAAGATGCCGTTTTTGGCGCCCAGGCCGGTGCCCACCATCACGGCCATCGGCGTCGCCAGACCCAGCGCATCGGGGCAAGCGATCACGAACACGGTGATCGTGAGGGTCACGGCAAACAACAATGTCGCGTTGAGCCCCCAGTACCAAACACCAAACGTCAACAGGCCGATGACGATGGCGATCACGACCAGCCATTGCGAGGCCTTGTCGGCCAACAACTGTGCCGGGGCTTTGGAGTTCTGCGCCTCTTGCACCAGCTTGACGATCTGCGCCAGGGCCGTGTCCGCGCCCACTTTGGTGGCGCGGTATTTGAAGCTGCCGCTCTTGTTAATCGTCGCGCCGATGACCGTGTCACCGGGTTTTTTCGCCACCGGCATGGACTCACCGGTAAGCATCGATTCGTCCACTTGCGACTCGCCCTCCAGCACCTCGCCGTCCACCGGGATCTTGTTGCCAGGGCGGATCACGACAACGTCATCTTTCGCCACCTCAGCGGTCGGGATCTCGCGCTCCTGTCCATCGCGTAGCACTGTAGCCTTAGGTGGCGCAAGATCCATCAGGGAGCGAATAGCGTCCGAGGCACCCGCGCGGGCGCGCATTTCCAGCCAATGGCCCAGCAGAATGAACACCAGCAGCACGGCCACCGCTTCAAAAAACTGCACGCCGTCAAAGAAGAACGTCGCACCGAGACTGAACAGGTAGCCGGTTCCCACGGAGAGAACCACCAGCACCGCCATATTGAGCACACCGTTTTTTAGTGCCCGCCAGGCAGCCACGAAAAACGGCCAGCTCGGCCAGATGATGGCAATGCTCGCCAATACGAACAGCCATTGATTGAGCGCCAGGCCAAACGGCGGTTCGGGCGGCGTAAACAGCCCACCCATCGGCGAGTAAACGAAGATCGGAATGGCAAACAAGAAACACACCCAGAAGCGATTGCGCATGTCGCGCACCATCGACTGCATGTCCATGCCGCCACCGTGGCCCATGTCATGCGCCATTTCGTCTTTGCCGCCCTCCTCGGTATGCGCCGCATGACCACCATGACCGCGATGAGTGTCTCCGACTGCCGGCGACGCAACAGCGTCACCCGGCGGATCATCTGGTTCGCAGACGTGCTTTGGTTGCAGCTCGCCAGCGCAGTGATAGCCGCACTCGTGCACGCGTTTCTTGATCGTACTGAGGTCGATTTGTGACTCGTCATAGGTCACCGTTGCGCTACTCGCCACGTAGTTGACCTCCGCTTTGCTTACGCCCGGCAGCCGCTCCAGTTGTTTCTCTACACCGGCGGCACTTAGAACCGACAAGAGTCCCGCCACTTCGATAACCGTTGTTTTCATGCCTAACCCCTTGTCAATGTCGGTGACCTGTTTTCCGGTCGCGATTTGGCGGATCGTCGGTGTCCGGCTTGTCGTCCCCGCGACTTCCATGTCCGCCGTGTCCGCCGTGTCCGCCGTGTCCGCCGTGTCCAAATAGATGCATCGCAATGAAGGCAATGCCAATCAATACCCAAAAACCGTTTTCGGTCAGCCAGTTCATAGTGATTCCTTTGTCATTTCTTGTACTGATAGGGTTAGCAAGGTGCGCTTGTTTCCGGCGCCGGATTGTGCCAACCATTGCTGTCTTCGATCAGAGTAGTTGCGGCCGGCGGGCCCCATGTTCCCGACGGGTATTCCACCGGCGGCGCGTCAGCATCGAGCATCGGCTGAACCACGCGCCAGGCCGCTTCAACGCTCTCGTCCTGAGTAAACAAGGCGGGATCGCCGCGCAGCGCGTCGCGCAGCAACCGTTCATAGGGCAGATTCGTATCACCGCTGGCATGGCGTGCGACCAACTCCGCCGACTCGCCCACCATGCCATCGCCCGGTTGCTTTACACGCGTGCCGGTCGCAATGACAACCTCTGGACTGAGTCGAAATCGAAAGTAGTTCGAAAGCCCACCGGCCGGCTCATCGAAGATGGCCAGTGGTGTCGGCTTGAGCCGCACGATCACTTCGGTGGCCGTCATCGGTAAGCGCTTTCCGGCCCGAAGGTAGATTGGCACGCCTGACCAGCGCCAGGTATCGATGTTGAGCCGACACGCCGCAAACGTCTCGACGCTCGAGTCCGCTGGTACGCCCGCTTCGTCCCGGTAGCCTTCGAACTGGCCGCGCACAACGGACAAAGGATCAATCGGGCGCATGGCCCGAAACAGGTGCAGCTTTTCAGCGCGCGCAGCGCTCGCATCACGCACAGCAGGCGCATCCATGGTCAGCAGCGCAACCAGCTGCAGAAGATGGTTCTGTACGACGTCACGAGCGGTGCCGACCTCTTCGTAGAATCGGCCACGACCCTGCACACCAAACGCTTCCGCCATCGTCACCTGAATACTGTCGACGTAGTGCCTGTTCCAGATCGGTTCCAGGAAGCTGTTGGCGAATCGAAAATACAACAGATTCTGCACCGCTTCTTTGCCCAGGTAATGGTCAATGCGAAACACAGATTGTTCGTCGAAGACAGCATGCAAGGTTCGATTGAGGGTTCGTGCGGAAGCCAGATCACGGCCAAAGGGTTTTTCAACCACGACTCTGGCACCCGCGACGCAGCCGGCTTTAGCCAGGCCGTTCACCACGGTTTCGAACATGCCGGGTGCGACGGCGAGATAGAACAGCGGCCGGACACGGTCGCTGAGCGCTTGCTTGAGTCGCAAGTAGGTGGACTCGTCGTTGTAGTCGCCTCCCACGTAGTGCAGTTGCGCGGACAATCGATCCACGGCCGACGTATCCACATCGCCGGTCTCGGTGAGGCTGTCTCCAACGCGCGCACGCAAGCGCGCAAGCGTCCAGCCACCGCGCGCGACACCAATCACCGGTATCGGCAGATTGCCGCGGGCCACCAATGCCTGCAGCGCCGGGAAGATCTTTTTGTAGGAAAGATCACCGGTGACACCGAAGATAACCAGCGCGTCGCAGTCGGACCCGGACATCGTCAGTTGCCCGTTTTCTCGGCGTGCCCACCAAATCCGTGTCGCATGGCGGAAAGCACCTGGTTGGCGAACTCCGCCTGCCCGCGCGAACTGAAGCGAGCGTAGAGCGCCGCACTCAGCACCGGCGTCGGCACGCCTTCATCAATCGCTGCGGCGATCGTCCATCGCCCCTCGCCGGAATCCGAGACCCGTCCCGCATAATCGCTCAGCACAGGGTCCTCACGCAGCGCCATAGCCGTAAGATCCAATAGCCAGGACGGAATAACGCTGCCGCGCCGCCAAAGCTCGGCGATTTCGGGCAAGTCCAAATCGTATTGATAGTGAGATGGTTCGCGCGTCGGCGCCGTCTCAGCGTCGGCAACCCTGTCGCGCGTGCCGACATTGGCGTTGTGCAGGATGTTGAAGCCTTCAGCGTAGGCCTGCATAAGACCATACTCAATCCCGTTGTGAACCATTTTGACGAAGTGTCCGGCCCCGGCTGGACCGCAATGCAGGTAACCCTGGTCGGCCGTGCCGGTGCGCGGTGCTCGGCCCGGTGTCGGCGGCGCCGCCGACACCCCCGGCGCCAGGCTTGCGAAAATGGAATCCAGGTGAGCAACAGTGTCTGACTCGCCGCCAATCATCAGGCAATAGCCGCGCTCGAGGCCGGCTATGCCACCACTGGTGCCCACATCCAGATAATGCAGGCCCTCTGCTTTCAGTTCAGATGCACGGCGAATGTCGTCCTGATAGTTCGAGTTGCCGCCATCGATAACGATATCGTTCACATCCATCAACGGCGCCAATTGCGCCAGTACTTCATCGACCACGGCGGCGGGAACCATCAGCCAGACGGTGCGTGGAGGCTCCAGGGTCGCGATCATGTCTGCAAGCGAGAAGACACCGACCGCACCTTCGCGTTGCAACTGTTCAACGGGCTCCTTGCTCCGGTTGTACACCACACAGTCGTGGCCGTCCTTCATCAATCGGCGAACCATGTTGCTGCCCATCCGACCCAAACCCAGCATGCCAATTTGCACAACAAAACTCCTTTTGCAGTCACGGACCGCTGCAGTGCAGTCCATTGTCGATCAGGATCGTCTGTTCGCATGCCGTGATGAGCGTAACCCGTGGCTGATGCGTCGACGACGCTATCGATGTCAGTCAAACAATGTAGCGATCCCAGGTGGCGTAGGATTCCTTGATCGTGCCCCGCGGAATCGCCAGCGCAATCAGCGTAATGCCGCTGATGACACTCGTCCACATTGCAACGGTAGACGTAGCGCCCTCAAGCAACCAGGGTGCGGCAATCAGCCACAAGCCAAACGGGATATTGATAAAGCGCACGCTGCGCGCGACTTCCGAGAACGCAATGATCGAGAATGTGAATACCAGCGCGCCGACCAAATGATCGCTATTGGCCATGCTGCCAACGTTGCCGACAGTGATGCGAGAAAACATCAGCGATGCGCCGATGATCGTACTCAGGAGCAACGTCCAGGGTACGGTGAGACCGCGAGCGCCCTCCTTCGCCCAATCCCGCATCGAGCCCAGCACACCCGGCGAACTGTCTTCGCGGCCGCCTTCCATCGCGTCGCCGGTCCAGAATGTTCGCCAGAACGGCTTGCCGCGTCGTCGTGCGTCCACCAGAAATTGTCCCATGGCCACAAACTCATCGAGGGAATACGGAATCATCAACAGCATCGCGATCGCCGCAACCCAGCACAGCGTGCACCAGGTACCGATCGTGATCGGCTGAATGATGACGAACACGATGCTGACCACGCCCAATGGCAGAATGAGTATCCCCAGGGCCAGCACCATCCACGGCATCGTGCGCCAGCGGTCCTTGCCGCCCATGAACGTCATTACGAGTTCGAGCATGTAAACCACAGCGCCCAGGCCACCGTCGGCAATCGGCCAGGCTTTGGACTCTGCAGACGTAATGATCGTTTCCGTGCCGGAGCCGAAAAACGGATCCCAGGCCCGATCGGTGTAGCCGAGTTGATAGGCGGCCATGTAGCGCGCGATAAAAAAGCCAATGAGGGCGAACACGGCAATAGGCAGGCGTTGCACCCAACTCGCCGGCGAGTAGGCCCAGCCGGGGGGAATGTCCGGTCCGCCCATCATCCCTGCCATGCTCATTCCCGGCATCATCGGCACCAGGACCGACAGCGCAATGACCAGGCCGCCGACCAGCGTGGCGTTGGCGTACGCCTCGGGCAAGGGCGTCCACAACACCAGGGGCGCGAATAGCAACCAGGTGCCCACAGCCGCATTGGCCCACTGCGCCCAGGGGTAGCGTCTGTCGGTGTTGGCGGACAAGGCGCTGAAAATCATGATAAACACGCCACTGATGACGTCGCTCCAGGTCATCGCCAGATTGCGCAGCTCGAACGACGGCAGGCCGCGCTCGGCCATGACGCGCAACAGGTTTGCGTCCGGGGCGAAGTCGCTCAAATAGCCCAGTGCGAACGGGCTGGTGACAAGCCACAAGCCCAGCATTAGATTGAGATGGTGCGGCCAGAGCAACTTGCGATGATCGGCAACCATCATGTCGACGCCGTGCGCGCCATGCCCCCTCGATGAACCGGTGCGCACCAGGGTCATGCCGCATGTCGGACAGTTGCCCGGTTCGTTTTGGACGATGTCCGGGTGCATCGGACAGGTGTATGTGTCGGCAGGCTCGTCGTGTGCGACTGCACCGTGCCCGGCAGCGTGATCATGCATGAGCGGGCTCCTCAGTCTTACGAAGCTCGAGAGCCATTCCGCACCTCGGGCAGCGACCGGGTTCGCTGCTGCTAATATCCGGATGCATCGGACAGGTGTAATCGGCCGCGGCCGCGGCACTCGGTTCCAGCGCCGTTCCGCAGTGCGGACAATTGCCGGACGACAACTGACTTACGCCTGGGTGCATCGGACAGGCATGCAATGTCTCGCGCTCAGGCCGTGCTTGCTTTTTGACCGATGCCGGTGGCACCAGGCCGTGTTCTCGGTACCAACCAAGCGGGTCGTCTTGCAACGCGGCAACCATTTTTGGCAGCGTTTCGCGAAGTGTGCGACGCGGGCGCCAGTTCAGAAGTTGTTCGGCACGCGTGATATCGAGCGCATAGTGGTCATTGGCACGATCGATCATCCACGGCTTGATGAATGGATCCTGGCCGGGCATTAGATTCTGCAGCCAGGCACCCAGCTTTGCGATCAACCCTGGGACGTTGTGCGTCTCCGACGACTTGCCGTGGATGAGCCGCATGAAGGTGTGCTGCAACTCATCGTAGCTCAGCGTTTCGGGTTCGCCAATCAAGACCGGCGTCTCTGCGGGCAAGGCAGCCCGCGACTGAACGGCACGTTCAATGGCGTCCACCACATCATCAAGATGAATAAACGATTGACCGTGCGACGTCTCGCCAGAGTAAAGGT
This sequence comes from uncultured bacterium, assembly GCA_963976365.1. Taxonomy (GTDB): domain Bacteria; phylum Pseudomonadota; class Gammaproteobacteria; order Steroidobacterales; family Woeseiaceae; genus UBA1847. The sequence goes on from CAXBKH010000015.1 coordinate 97,985, forward strand.
GACCGGCCAATTGTCGTTCATAAATGCGCTGTATCTGATGCGCGAGTGGTGGCGAGTGACAAATGTCGTCATACACGCCGGCGAGGCGGAGTATCACGGCGGGAATATCGCCGCGCTCGTCATGGATCACAGCTTCCGTGCGCACTTTCGACGCGGGATAGGCCCAGGTCGGCTCGATTGGCCAGTCTTCGGTGATAAATTCGCCGGGCTCACCTGGCGCGTGGACCAGCATGGTGCTGGCGAAGACAAACTGCTCGACCTCAAAATTCTGGCGCAAGCCGCGTATCAGGCGGCGCGTTCCTTCGAACGTGATTTCATCGTACTTCGGGCTCGGTCGGCCTAGAAAGTCATAGTAGGCCGCAAGGTGGATGACCGAAGCGATCTGTCGCCCATGGTGCTCGCCGAGCGTATCAAGCCCATGCTGGACTGCTGTGTCCGAGGTGATGTCCACTGGCATGAAAACGCAATCGGCCGGTGGCGGACTGGCTGCGGCGCGATCGAACCCCACGACATCAGCGAACTGTCCGCGCAGTCGTTGCATCACTGCCGACCCGATTCGGCCATTGGCCCCGGTTACCAGGACAATCCCGCTCTCTACTGGCACATCTATGCTCCTTTTGGGTCAACCCTCGGTTCGATGACCTGTGGGTAACGACGCAGGCGCCCGACTCGACGTGGAAATTCCATCATCAAAAGTCCGAGAACCCGCTGCCAAGTCCCGAGGAACAACGAGGTTACAACCTGTACCCAGCTGTCAGGTCAAGGCTGTTCGTTGGCGACGATGGCGACCGCCTCTCCGAGGGTTTCCGAGGGCGACGCCGGACAGCTGGGCTTTGTGACCGGCGCGGTATTGACCTGACAGCTGGGTACAGGTTGTACGCTTCAGCTCAGGCGAATTCGTTGTTCGATCGCGGCTAGCCCGGCGCCTTATCTACGAGCCACTGCTGCGCTCCGGCTCAGCAGCGGGTTCACCGAACTAATGCCACGGACAAGACATCGGCGATGGATGCGATGTTCAAACTACAGGTGAATCGAATGAAACAGATTTTGGTGGGCGTCAACGGATACGGCGTGATCGGCAAGCGCGTCGCCGATGCCATTCAACTCCAGCAGGACATGGATTTGATCGGTGTTGTCGATGTTGCCGCAGATTACCGCATTCGAACTGCCGCCGTACTCGGTGTTCCTATCTTTGCGGCGGATAAGGATAGCCGCGCCGCGATGTTGGAGCAAAACATTGACGTCGTCGGCACCATGGATGACATGCTTCGACAAGTTGATGTGGTTATTGATTGCACGCCAAAACGAATCGCTGCCGCGAACAAGACTCGATACGACGAGGCAGGCGTTAAATGCATATTCCAGGGCGGTGAGTCGCACGAACTTACCGGTCATTCTTTTGTGGCGCAGGCCAACTACGCGAGCGCGCTTGATCGCGACTGCACGCGGGTTGTTTCCTGCAATACGACATCGATCGTCCGCACGCTTGGCGCCTTGAAAACGGCCGGATTGCTAAAACGGGCCCGCGGCACGTTGGTGCGACGCGCATCGGATCCCTGGGAAGGCCACCGCGAGGGCATCATGAATACCGTTGTACCCGAGCAAGTCATACCAAGCCACCAGGGCCCGGATGCGCAAACCGTGGACCCCACGCTCGAAGTCGTGACCACCGCAGTCAAGGCCTCCCACAACTCCAGCCACCTGCACAGCTGGTGGGTGGAGCTGACGCGAAACGCCGATCGCGAGGACGTGCTCGCGGCATTTCGTGCTGCGCCGCGTATCGCCTTCCTGCGCATGGATGAGGGTTTGACCGCGCTCAACAGCACCGTCGAGTTGATGCTCGATCTGGGTCGACCGCGCGGTGATCTGTGGGAAGTGGCGCTTTGGGAGGATGGCCTTGCCGTGCAAGGCAATGAGGCCTATTACACCTATCAGGTGTTCAATCAAGCAATCGTCGTGCCGGAAACCATCGATGCCGTTCGGGCCCTGACCGGTATTGAGCGCGACGGTGAACGGTCGATCAGAGAAACCGACTTAAGCCTCGGTGTAACAGCCGACTTCTTCGATCACGCGCATTCCCTGCGTGCCTAGGCGCGCCCGGCCTGTCTCCGCGCCAGACAAAGCAGCACATCAATTGAGGTAACCAGAAACGGTCATGAGAGATCCCAGCTATGAGCGGCGCTTCTATGACTGCACGCTGAGCGAAAAGGCACTGTATACCAGTTTTCTCCTGGTCGTCGCGCTTGGCTATGCGATGGCGATGACCTATCTGTACACCAGCCACGAAGGCCATGATCAGCGGCCCGGCGTGTCGATCCAAGACGTCGCAGATACCTACTATGGCAATCGCAGCGGCACCCGCCTGGAGGCTGCCATTCGGGGACCGATGGCGGCGTATATCGAGCTCTCAGACCGCAATGAAATCGTGGCATGGTTAAAAGGCGGTGCGCGCGAATCCGACTATCTGACGACGGTCGAGCCCATTCTGAAGAAGTCCTGCACGGCGTGCCACAATCCAGGTACCGCTCTGCCAATCCCCGATCTGACAAGCTTTGATGGGGTAAAGGATCTCGCCGCCGTCGACACGGGCGAGTCACTGCACACGCTGATGAAACTGTCGCACATTCATCTGTTTGGAATCGGGATCTTGCTGTTGGCGGTAGGCCTGATTTTTCGATTATCGGTGATGCGACGCTGGCTGAAAGTGTCACTGATCGTACTGCCTTTCGCCGCCATGTTTGCCGATATTCTGGCGTGGTTCTTGACGAAATGGGATCCAATCTATGCGTATGTCGTGGTGTTGGGCGGCGGCTTGCTGGGTGCTAGCCTGGTCGTACAGGTGATGGTTTCGCTTTGGCAGCTATGGTTTCTTCGACCGCCGGCACTGCGGTAACGTCGATGCAAAACGCACAACCAAAACATATTTTGCTTCGGGTTCACTATCCGGTGTCTGCGGGTCGCCTGGCACTGCGCATTGACACGGACTGGGCGGCCGACATCGACGCCTTTGCGCTATCTGCGAATGGTCAGTGTGCCGAGTTTCGACTGCCGATCGATCGTCCGTTCCAATACCTAAAGCCAGTATTGAAACTCGACACTGCGTTGCATTGGGCGCAGGGCAAGAACTACCTCGTGCTGGCGCACGGGCCGTTGGTTCGCGATATCTACCCGTATTTTTTTGACGATGGCGGTTGCACGGTGTGCGAACTTCAATCGTTGACCACAGCCGACGCTTCCACCTCATACCAGTATCGTGTATTCACGCCGCCTGGCTACGACGAGAACACGCTAAAGCGTTATCCCGTGCTCTATTTACAAGATGGGCAAAACGTTTTCTTCCCAGGTGCATCCGCGAGTGGCGAAGACTGGCGGATTCAGGAAACACTTGGCGTACTCAATGATATGAACGCGATCGACAAAGTCATTGCGGTCGGCATCTACCCACGCGATCGAGAGAACGACTACACAATAAGCGGCTACAACGCCTACGGTCAGTTTGCCGCGCGGCAGTTGAAGCCCCACATCGACGCTACTTTCCGAACACTAGGGGGTCCGGAGGATACGGCGGCGATGGGGGCGTCACTCGGTGGCGTTGCTTCATTGTACCTGGCATGGCAGTTCCCGGATGTATTTGGCATGGCTGCCTGCCTGTCCAGTACCTTTGGCTGGCGTGATGACTTGAAAGAGCGAATCACGACCGAGGCAAAGCGAGACATACGCATCTACCTCGACAGCGGCTGGCCACAGGATAACTTTGAGGTCACTCGCGACATGGTCGCGCTGCTGTCCAGTCGTGGCTACGAGTCTGGCCGCGATCTGCTGCACTTCGCGTTCCCAGGCGCACACCACAGTGAGTCGGCCTGGGCGTTGCGCAGTCATATTCCCTTTCAGTTCATGTTCGGCAATCGCCAGCTAACCACTCACCGCCACCCCGATCACACGGTGGAGTAAACAACCCGTGTTTTTGCGCGTTCAGTGCTTCAATGGTTTGCTTCGCGCCTCCCAAGCGAGATGGCCGACGATCAAGGCCGTCTGACCGAATGCGGCACCAAGGAATGAAACCGCTTGACGTGTGTGCCGGATACATGCCTTAGCGTTGATCATAGCGAACTCACGAGGAATCCGCGATGCTGAAACACACTCCGACCCACAGACCTTTGCCGAAAGGAAGTTAGTACAATGAATCTTCAGATTACGTTTGAATTAACCGATACCGATCTCGACTATTTTCGAATCCAGTTTCGCGAGGCGCAAACCAAACTGAGTAACATGGACTTACACGTTCTTGTCCAGAGTACACGCGCGCTGGTCGACAGGGGGTTGGCGTCCGATCCGCCGGAATTTGTTCGCAGGCGACTTACAGGTCTGAGTCGGATTGTCGCTATGGTCGACGATGAAACCTGGAGTATGCCCACTGACGACCGAGACCGAGTGGTGCAAATGCTCGCCTACTTCGTCGATCCCGACGACGTCATCGCCGATGAGGTACCTGTTCTTGGATTGATTGATGATGCGATCGCCATCGAACTTGTGCTTCGTCAACTGCAGCACGAGATCGAGGCTTACGAAGAGTTTTCGGCCTACCGCGATTCCGAAATGCAACGGCGCGCCAACCTCGGGCAAACGACCGATGTATCGAAAGAGGACTGGTTAGCCGATCGTCGCGCTGCACTGCATTCGCGCATGCGAGAGCGCAGCTCCCAACAATCGCATGGATGGCGTTATACGACCTTCTGAGCTTGGCTCTCTCCAGAATGCTGTGTCGCAGCACAGTGACTAAGGAAACACTGCAGTAGAACACCGAGGTAGCCGATAGTGATGGCGCTCGTCCCGGTCATCTGCATCGCGGAATGCGAAATCGGCACGAGCTAACCCAAGAACGCAGCAACGCCCCAGATGGGATTGACGCCCAAGAACCTAGTCCGATCCATTGTCGATTCCACATTATCCGGGCAAATTCGCCGAAACCGTCAATCGCCAATCACACTTCGCTCGATCGCAGGCCGTGCTGGCGGTGCGGTCGAATAAACGCATCGGGCGTCTTCTCGAATGTTTCGCGGCAGGTTGGCGCACAAAAGAAGTACGTTTTACCCTTGTATTCAACGGTGTCGGTGGCAGTAACGTAGCTGAGCTCCATACCACACACAGGGTCTTTATAGGTCCGTTGATCGTCATGGTGTTTCATTTTGGCCTCCTCAATCCGTTCTTTCGACCCTGCCACCCGGGTCACAGAGTCGCGGACTTATTGCCGCATCATTTCGTCGATTCGATCCCACCATCCATCGATGCTGTCAGCAACGTCGTCAGGCGGTGTCGCGTCGCTAAGCGCATCGGCGAAACCTTTGATTTCTTCACGCATCGCCGCGATTGTTTGCCGGTGCACCTGTGCTACGCTCGCCTCGATAGACGTCAGACTGTCGATTACTGCCGTAAGCAGGACCCTGGCGTCGATGATTCTGCCCTGCGCTATCGCCGCCTTGGCCAACATCAGGTTCTCCTGCGCCCGGTGCAACGGCACTTCCGCAGTGACCTCCGTGAAGTGCACACTGTTAAGGACGGTGGCGAGACCGGCGCGGGCCGCAGCGACATCGCCGTCGGTCAAGCCTTCTCTCGCGCTGCGAAGACCCGCCTTTGCCAGATCCAGGCTCAACGTCGTTCGTCGATGCCGAACTTCGTGAGCGATTACGCCCAGCGGCAAGCTCTCATCGTCATTCTGCTCGGCGTCGTCTGTGCTTGCGAACAGCAGCGGTGCGGCCAGCGATACCATGTCCAACTCATGATGAATCGGGATGGTGGCTGGCTTGGCCGTGTTCTCGTGTTCGTAGACGATGTCGCCCGATGTGATATTCGCCTGGATCGTGACACTGGGCACGGCGTTCTCAATCACCCGCAACAGCTGCTCCGAGAGCGCGATCGCCTCGTTGGCTCCCGCGGCGTCATCGGCGTCCAACGCGAGCATGGCGTCGTAGGCATGCCGCAGCAGACGGCCGGCAGCAATGGATACGGCTCGTTGCTCTTCGCTTGTAAGCGTGGCGTCCGGTTTCGAGTCGAGCCGCGCGCTGATGCGCGGAGTGTCTGCCAGCGCGTTGATTGCCAAGGTCAGCAGTAGAACAAATGTCAGTGGTGTACGGATCATAGCGACCTCACTTCGCCGGTACGTCGACCACTGAGTTATCGCCGCCAAACGGTGTGGGTACGTACTCATCCGCCTCCGCATCGTTCTCCCATATCGTGCCGTCAATGACGTATCGAAATTGGTAGCGATTGCCACAATCGAGTTTTAGGCTTTTCGAAAAGCGCCCGTCCTTGGATCGCTTCATCGGATCCGCGGACGGATCCCAGTCGTTGAAATCACCGACCAGCGAGACGACTTCAGCCGCGGCTACAGGACCATGGTCAATCATAAACGTCACCTTGCAGGTTTTGTTGTCGGCCAGGTTTTCTTTCTTAAGCATGTCGTATCTCCTTTGCGAGTGTTTTGGTCAATCATCTTATCTACGGTGCGGTGAATGGAATGCAGCGCATGATGAGCGTCGTCTACGTCCCCGTGCGCTGTTGCAATTCACTTCCTGAATAAAAGCCAAGTAGTCGGCGATTTGCCGCCCTTTGCTTGTATTGGTTGTAAGATCGGGATTCTGCTGTGATGAGCGTTGGCGCGTCGTTGTCGCTGTACCGATTCGGCAAGACGATCGTTCCGTCCGGAACCTGCGCGCCGGTTTCGACGATGACATTGGAGAGTCGGCAACCGCGGCCGATAACCGCATCGGGCAGAACGACCGCATGCTCTAAATAGGACTTCTCGGCGACGGTGACTCCCTCAGACAGCACGCAACGGTGCAGCGTTGCATCGTCGAGTCCACAACCGAGCGCCAGCAACGACTGCTCTATACGACTAACTCGACCGTTGGCGCCGTTCGCTATGAGGGCGGCATCCTGACTGGGCCGCACGGGGTGCATTGGCCAAGCAGGGTCGTCGAGACGAAAACCCGGTATGCCATCGAGCAATTCCATGTGCGCTCGCCAGTAGGCTGCTACGGTACCTACGTCGCGCCAGTAGCCACCGCCGATCGCCGCATCACCGGTAAACGGATAGGCGACGACCCGTGCTGTATCGACCAGTCTCGGTATCAGATCAGCGCCAAAATCGTGGCTTGAGGCATCCGTATCCGAATCCTGCTGCAGCATCCGGCCCAGCGTCTCCCGGTTGAAGACATAAATGCCCATCGAGCCCAATGCGCTATCAGGGCGGCCCGGCAGCGGCTGAGGGCGTTTTGGTTTTTCCGAGAAACGCAGCACGCGTTTCGACGCGTCGATGGCCATCACGCCAAACTGACGGGCGTCGTCGATCGGCACCTCGACACATCCCACGGTAACATCGGCGCCCGTGGCCAGATGCTGCTCGAGCATCGGCCGATAGTCCATCTGGTACACGTGATCACCAGCCAGCACCAAAACGAGTCGGGATTGCAGTGATTCGATTCTCGACCAGTTCTGAAACACCGCATCGGCGGTACCGCAATAGCTGTCGGTTCCGGGACGCCACGGTGCCAGCGTTTTATCGCTGCGTTGAGCGCCATTCTGCCACACCTCAGCCAGGTGCCGAAGGAGCGACGCATCTTTGTATTGAGTTGCAACGCCGATCGCCCGTATTCCTGAATTGACGCAATTCGACAACGAAAAGTCGATATTTCGATAGCGTCCTCCAAAGGGCAGCGCCGGCTTGCATTCATGGCGTGTCAATGAGCCAAGCCGCGTGCCCTTGCCGCCGGCAAGAATGACGGCGGTCGTTTCCGCCCCGAGGTCCTGTGGTCTGCCACTCACAGACGGGCTCGCGACTGTGCTTGCGGCCGCATCGCCCGCGACGATTCTCGCGGGATGACCGGACGGCGGCGAACCGGTCATTCGATTGATCGGCCCGCTGCGAGGATCGTCATTCGCCCCGACGCGCGGCGAAAAGTGTCTGAGTTTCGGCATTCGCGCTCTCCTCATAAATCGGCAAATCGATCGGCAATTTGCGCCCAAGTCAGTGGTACTCGATTCGGCCATGGAGCCTTTTTAGGCCCATCGCCGAACGGATGGTTGAAGTCTACGGCTTGTATCCGACATACAAGTCAAGACCCTCTGCGGGGTCTAGATATCTTCCATCAGAACCCGTAAGGACCGGCTGACCAGCGGGAAAATGGGGTTAGCTTTATCGGATCGTTTCGAAAATGGCGTCACACTCGTATCAATGGCCACGTGCCAGGATCGCGCGCGCAGTGTGGTTGGTAGTTGATACCGAAGCGGCGATTCGCTGGGATTGAACAACAGGCATAACGATGGTGTGCCGCGGTCGGTCAAAATCGCGCAACCGAGCCCCTGCATCGAGTCGCTCCAAGTCGCCGGCTGGCCGTGCGCATCAAACCACAGCAGCTCCGTCTCTGTGTAGAAACGCGGTAGCCGCAGTACCTTGTGCGCCTGCCGAAAAGCGATCAGCTCGGCAGTGAATTCGACAATCTCCCGATGCGTATTTGTCAATTCCCAATCGAACCAGGACAAATCGTTGTCCTGACAATAGGCGTTATTGTTACCCTGCTGCGTGCGCCGAAACTCATCGCCGCCCAACAACATCGGCACACCACGCGACAGGAATAACGTCGCCAGAAAGTTTTTGATCTGACGCAGGCGCACGGCCTCAACCTCCGGATCGTCGGTTTCGCCCTCCACGCCGTAGTTGGCGCTGAAATTCTCACTGGCGCCGTCCCGATTTTCCTCGCCATTAGCCTCGTTGTGCTTATCCCGATAGCTAACGAGATCATTCAGGGTGAAACCATCATGGCAGGTAATGAAGTTGATGCTGTGTAACGGTTGCTTGCCGGCGTACGCGTAGATATCGGCGCTGCCACAAAGCCGACTCGCGAACGCGCCAGACATACCGGCATCGCCGCGCCAGAATCGGCGGACATCGTCACGATAGCGGCCGTTCCACTCCGACCAGCGTTGGCCGGGAAAATTGCCGACTTGATAGGCGCCTCCCGCATCCCAGGCTTCAGCAATCAACTTGACGTGGCGTAGCACCGGATCTTCCGCAATACGTTCAAGCAACGGCGGATTGGCGAGCAGCTGACCGTCCGCGCCTCGACCCAAGACGGAGGCGAGGTCAAAGCGAAACCCGTCGACGTGCATTTCCGTCACCCAGTAGCGGAGACAGCCGAGAATGTGGTCGCGTACGATCGGGTGATTGCAATTAAGAGTATTGCCGCAACCGGAGTAGTTTCGGTAGTAGCGCTGGTCGGACTCGAGCAGATAGTAAATGGCGTTGTCGAGGCCACGATAGTTCAGTGTTGGGCCAGTATGATCACCTTCCGCGGTATGGTTAAACACAATATCGAGAATGACCTCGATCCCCGCCTGATGTAACGCACGCACCATGGTCTTGAACTCAGTGAGCTGACTGCCAGGAAACGTGCGAGTAGAATAACTTTCTTTCGGCGCAAAAAAGGCAACCGTGCTGTAGCCCCAGTAGTTCCGCAAGCGTTCGCCGCTTTGCGGGTTAGTTCGCGTCAACTCGTTTTCGAAGAATTCCTGCACCGGCATCAGCTCAAGGGCGGTAATGCCCAGCGACTGCAAGTACGGGATCTTTTCAATTACACCTAGGAAGGTACCCGGGTATCGCACGGCAGACGAGGGGTGGATCGTCAGGCCGCGCACGTGGGCTTCGTAAATAACCGACTCAGACCACGTGCGGCCAATAGGACAGTCGCCCTGCCAGTCAAACGGGTCGACGTCTGCGATCAGGCACTGCGGTTTGGCGGCCTCGTCAGGTTTGTCGCTACCGGCACAGCCAAAGTCCCAGCAGTCGGTGCCCACAAGCGACACCGCGCAGGGATCGAGCAGCATCTTCTGCGGACTGAACCGATGACCGTGTGCTGGTGCATCGGGGCCGTGCGCGCGCCATGCGTACTGCAGGCCCGTAGGTAGGCCGTGCAACCTGACGTGCCAAATATCGCCGGTACGATGGCAGCGTGGGTCGAGAACGAACGTAGTCCGCGGCGACGATACCGTTGTCGCGTCGAACAACAGCAGTTCAAGCTGCTCTGCGTGGCGGCTAAAGACTGCGAGGTTCAACGCGCTACCGTCGAATGAGCAGCCAAGCGGAAGTGGGCGTCCCGGTGTATATTGAATGTCGGTTTCTACGCCTGTTGATCCAGCATCCACCGGTTTCAACTCTTCGCGTCCATGCTTAGACATATTGATCGTCTGCCGGAGCTCGGCAGCTGACTGAGAAGGGTCGTGTGATCGTGCTCGTCACGTCGAGTACGCCAAATTGCGGGCCAGGATCACGCCAGATCCAACACAGCTCGAACGACATCCCTGCGGCTGATCACACCAACGACCCGCCCTTCAACGAGAACCGGAAAACGTCGATAAGCTGTAGTGACGAAAAGCTGCGCGATGTCCAACAGACTCACGGTTGCATCAACCGTGACGACGTCGGTCGTCATGAATTCTGCGACTGACCCGCCGCTACTCTCGCCGTGGTAGCCGGCGGTGACGACCGATTGCAGGCAGTCCCGCTCAGTCAACATGCCGACGAGTTCGCCGCGTTTGTCGATTACCGGCGCGCCCGATATGCGGTGTTCCAAAAAGAGCCGCATGGCGCCCATGAGGTCAGTCTCTGGTGCGACACTGATCACTTTGGTCGTCATGAAGTCCTTGGCAGAGATTGACGGCGACAGCGGCATGATCAGTGCCCGTGCTGAGTCGACTGTCGACGTTCACTGTGACAACACGGATTCTCCGCGTCGTTTGACGAACGCATTTGGCAGCACGCGCGACCCGCCCTGCGTTTTCCAACAAGCAAGCCAACCGCCAGACCCAGACCTGCCAAGATGAAGACGATAAAACTCAGAATAAATGTCGTCATGTGTGCTCACTCCTCAAGTACAAGTGTGTGAACGGTGGTGCTCACCACGTTCATCACCAAAAACTCCGTAATTGCTAACCATGCGGTCTAGCCACCGTGCTGATGTCGGCCAGAACGACGCTGTGGCTCCGAGCTGCCAAAATCATCGAGCGCAATTTGCCCCTCCTCGACACCAAGATCCTGGAGCATCTTGATGACGGCTGCATTCATCAACGGTGGCCCACAGATGTAGTACTCACACAGTTCTGGCGCGGGATGGTCTTTAAGCAATTGCTCATAGACCAGCTCATGAACAAAACCTGTGGGTCCGCGCCATTGATCATCCGGCAACGCATCGGACAACGCGACGTGCCAGTCGAAATTGTCGAACTCGGCGGCCAGGCGATCAAACAACTCCGCGTAAAACAGCTCCTTCAGACTGCGCGCACCGTACCAGAACGACATCTTTCGCCGACTTCGTTGTCGAACAAGCTGGTCGAGAATGTGCGAGCGCATCGGCGCCATGCCTGCGCCGCCGCCGATGAAGACCATTTCGTTGTTGGTCGGCTTGGCGAGAAACTCGCCAAACGGACCGGTCAGAGCGACTTGGTCACCTGGCTTCAGCGAAAACAGATACGAGGAAACCACGCCGGGCGGCATGCTCTCGCGAGCGCTTGGTGGCGGCGTGGCAATGCGAACGTTGAGCATCAGTTGATCACCCTCGCCCGGATAGTTTGCCAGCGAGTAGGCGCGTGTCTCCGGTTTCTTAACCGTCGACTCGAAGCGCCACAAGTTCAACCGGTCCCAGTCGGATCGAAATGCTTCGTCAATATCGAAGTCAATAAAGCGCGCTTCATAGGCGGGGCTTTCAATCTGGATGTAACTGCCGGCGCGAAAGTCGAATGACGCATGTGCGGGCAAGTCGAGCACCAGTTCCTTGATGAAAGTAGCCACATTACGGTTCGAGCGCACCGTTGCGAGGTAGCGTTCGATGCCCAGTATTTGTGCGGGCACCTCGATCACCAGCGGCTCCTTGACCGTTAGCTGACAGGCCAGGCGCTGGTGCTCTGCGGCTTGCCGGGGGGTGATCAGCGCACGCTCAGTTGGCAACAACCCGCCGCCGCCATCAACCACTTTGACCCGACACTGCCCGCAGGTGCCTCGTCCGCCGCAGGCCGAGGGCAGGAAGATACCGTGCGCCGACAACGCTGCCAGTAGCGTTTGTCCGACCGTGACTGGCAGCGCCCGCGCGTCCGCATTGACCGTCACGATCACCTCACCGGAGACCACCAGGACCGAGCGGGCCGCGACGATGAAGATGGCAAGCAGCATCACGATGGCGGTAAACAGTGCGACAGCGATACCGAACTCAGACATGGTACGCGCCGTCGCTCATAGCCGGATGCCTGAGAATGCCATGAACCCCATGGCCATGAGACCGGCAGTGATGAAGGTGATACCGGCGCCCTGCAGGCCGTCGGGGACGTCGCTATAACGCAGCTTGTGACGCAGCCCGGCCAGCACAATGATGGCCAACGCCCAACCAACGCCGCTACCGAAGCCGTAGACCACACTTTCATCGAGGCTGTATCGCCGTTCCCCCATAAACAGCGACGCCCCGAGAATGGCGCAGTTAACAGCAATCAGTGGCAGGAACACACCGAGCGCCTGGTGCAGCGCTGGAAAGAAACGATCCAGCACCATTTCCAACACCTGCACGATCGCGGCGATGACGCCGATGAAGCTGACCAAGGCGAGAAAACTCAAGTCCATGGCCGGCAAGCCCGCCCAGGCGAGCGCGCCGGGCCCGAGCAGGTAGCCGAGAATGAGGCTGTTGACCGGCACCGTCACCGTCATCACCACGACAACGGCGGCGCCGAGCCCGACGGCGGTGTCGAACCGGCGCGACAGGGCCATGAAGGGACAAATACCAAGAAACAGTGCCAGTACCAGGTTCTCAGTGAAAACCGACTGCAGAAACAGGGTAACGTAGCTGCTCATGAGTCCGTCTGCGCTCTGTGTACATGGCGAATACGAAATTCCGGCTGTTCGACCTGCTCGACCCGCCAGGAGCGAATCCCCCAGATCAGGAACCCAACGATAAAGTACACGCCGGGCGGCAACAGCATCAGTCCATTGGGGTAATACCAGCCGCCGTCGGCCAGCGTCGGCAACACCGGGAAACCGAACAGTGAGCCCGCGCCGAGCAGTTCGCGGATTGCTGCGATGGTCATTAAGGCCAGGCTGTAGCCAAGTCCGTTGCCAAGACCGTCGACAAAACTCGCCGCGACGTTGTTCTTCATGGCGAACGTCTCGACGCGAGCGAGCACAATGCAGTTGGTGACGATCAGGCTGACAAACACCGACAGCTGGCGGCTGGTCTCGAAGGCATACGCCTTCAGTATCTGATCCGCGACGATCACCAGTGAGGCGATGATCGTCAACTGCACGACGATCCTGACGTTGTCCGGTATGTGGCGGCGAATCGCGCTGATCACGGCCCCGCCGAATGCCAGCACGCCGGTGACGGCCAGACTCATGAGCAAGGCCGGCATCATGGACGTCGTGACAGCGAGCGCGGAGCACAGTCCCAGGATCTGAATGGTAATGGGATTCTCCTTGATCAGCGGATCGAACAAGGACGCTTTGGCTTCGGGAGTCATCGGGTTTCCTCAGTGTTCTCGCGCAGGGATTGCAGATAGGGACCGAATCCGTGTGCCCCAAACCAGTACTGCAGCAGGTTGGTAACGCCACGGCCAGTGAGCGTCGCGCCGCTGATGCCGTCGACCTGATGCACGGCGCTGCTACGGCTGGCGCTCAGCACCGGGCCTTTGACCACTTCGATCAACGGTTCGCCGGCGTCGCTATAGATCTTCTTGCCGCTCCATAAGTCTTGCCATTTGGGGTTATCGATCTCGGCCCCCAGTCCGGGCGTTTCCCCGTGCTGATAGAATCGCAGTCCGACGATGGTGTTGGCGTCCGACTCCAGCGCGACGTAGCCGTACATGGTCGACCACAAGCCGTAACCGTAGACCGGCAAAATAATCTGCTGCAGCCGATCCGCCTCATACAACAGGTAGACGACGGCATATCGGGAGCGCTCCTTGATGAAAGCGGCGTCCAGTTCGGGCGGCACGGTAACAAGCGTCGATGGGTCGCGCACCGCTCGCTCGAGCGTCGACGGATCGATGTCGGGCGCGTAGTCGCCCGTGGCCAAATCCACGACGCGCGGCTCTACCCGCTCAAACAGTGACGCTGTGCTTACACCGGGCTGCAACAAATTTGCAGCCGCGAGAATGTTCTGTTGCCGATTGCGTTCTTGATTCGCCTGGTATTGCGGCCGCAGCGCGATCGCTGCACCGGCCACCATGACGGCACTGAACAAAGCAACGATCAATGGCACCAGCAGCGTTTTGGTCATGCTGTTCTTCGGTGCGCCCAGCACCCTCGATAGCCATCCACGGCCCTCGCCCCGCGATTGAGCGGATTTAGACATGTCGTCTCTTCCTCCGCTGCACATGCACCCAGATGACGACTTGGTCGATCACCGGTGCGAACAGGTTGGCGAACAGGATTACCATCATAATCGCTTCCGGATACGCCGGATTCGTGACCCGAACGACCACGGTCAGCGCGCCAATCAGCAGACCGAAAACCCAGCGGCCGGGATTCGTCTGCGACGCGGTCACCGGATCGGTGGCCATGAACACCATGCCAAACGCGAACCCGCCGAGCACCAAGTGCCAGTACCAGGGCATGGCAACCATTGGATTGACGTCGCTGCCGACAGCATTGAAGAGCGTGGCGGTGGCGACCATGCCGATGAAAACACCGAACACGATGCGCCAGGAGGCGACGCCGCTCAGCATGAGCAGGCCACCTCCCACCAGGCAGGCGAGCGTTGACGTCTCGCCCAGGGATCCGGCAATCGATCCCAGGAAGGCGCTCATCCAGGTGATGCCGCTGTCGGTTAGGCCCGCGACGCCCTGCTCGGCCGCCACAGCCAGCGCGGTCGCGCCGCTGTAGCCATCGACCGCGACCCACACGGTATCGCCCGAGATCTCCGCGGGATAGGCGAAATAGAGGAACGCGCGGCCCAGGAGCGCGGGATTGAGAATGTTCTTGCCGGTGCCGCCGAAAACCTCCTTGCCGACGACGACGCCAAAGGAAATTCCCAGCGCGACTTGCCACATCGGCAGGTCCGGCGGCAGGATCAGGGCATAAAGCAGCGAGGTGACGAGAAAGCCTTCATTCACCTCGTGGTTGCGTTTCAACGCAAACAAGACCTCCCAGGCGCCACCCACGACCAGGGTCACCGCGTAAATGGGAAGGAAATAGAGGAGTCCGTGAACCGCACTGGCGATTGCATTGGCCGGGTCATAACCGATTGAGAACAGATCCAATAGCGCGCCGCGCCAACCCTCCGCCGAACGAAGTCCAATTTCGGCCATGGCCAGATTCGCCTGATAGCCCGTGTTCCACAGCGCCACCAGTACGCAGGGCGTTGCGGCGAGCACGACGAAGAACATCACCCGTTTGAGATCGGCTGCGTCGCGCGCATGCGGTGCGCTCGCCGTCCTGTCTTTCGGCGAGTACAGCAACGTATCGACCATCTCGAACACTGCGCCGTATTTCTCATAGCGCCCACCTTTGACAAAGTGTCGCTCGAGGCGGTCCAGTGCGACGCGCAAACGGCCCATCAACCCGTTTTCTCGATGGTGTCGAGCGTGTCGCGAAGCGCCTCACCGTAGTTGTACTTGCCGTTACAAACGAACGAGCATAGCGCCAGATCTTCTTCAACCAGTTCCAGGCAACCCAGCGCAATCGCAGTCTCGGTGTCATTGACGAGCAACGCCTTGAGCAGAGGCGTAATGAGGACGTTGAGCGGCATCACTTTTTCGAAACTGCCGATGGGCACCAGCGCTCGCGGACTGCCGTTTTGTGACGTGCTCAGATTGAAAAAACGCTTCGGCAACACACTGGAAAGGAACATTCCGCTGGCGGAGAATTTGTTCTTGCCCGGCGCGAGCCAACCCAGGAATTCGCGGCTCGACTGCTCCTCGATCGCACTGATCTGAAGGTGATAGCGGCCGAGATACGCCTCCGCACCTGTGGCCCGGCGACCTGACAGCACCGAGCCCGATACACTTCGGCTCGGACCGTCAAGCAACTCGCCGCGAAGGAGTTCCTCAAGGTGAGCGCCGAGCGGTACGCGCAACAGTCGCGGATTGCGAACCCTGGGACCCGCTATCGAGACCACTCGGGTGGCGTCCAGGCGACCGGTGGTAAACAAGCGGCCAATAGCAATGACGTCCTGATAATTCAAATGCCATACGATCCTTTCATGACTGACGGGGGCCAGGAAATGCACATGAGTCCCGACCAGGCCGGCCGGGTGCGGACCGGCAAAGGACACTGTTTCTACACGCGCTATTGCGTTTTCGAGGATCGAATTGCCGGGCGCTTCGCAAATGTAGACCTTGCCTTCCGTGAGCGCGCGGATGACGCGTACGCCATCATGAAACGTCGCGGCGTCGGCAGAAATGACGAGATTGGGATCGGCGGCCAGCGGATTGGTATCAATGGCGGTCACAAATATCGCCGCAGGCGTTGACTTAGGCGTCGGCACCCGGTCGAAGGGTCTCGTCCTAAACGCCGTCCACAATCCCGAGGCGAGCAGATTGGCACGTACCGCCTGCGGATTAAGGTCGCTCAGCGCGGAACGGGGCCAGCAATCAAAGGCGCGTTCTTCGTTCCCGTCGCACTGAATGACAACCGACTGCAGCCGCCGTCGCGCTCCACGGTGAATGGCGGCAACAATTCCGGATGCCGGTGCGGTGAATTGCACGTCCGGCGTTGCCCGGTCTTCGAACACCGGTTGACCCAAGCACACGCGCTCACCCTCGGCAACCCGCAAATTGGGTTTGAGACCAACGTAGTCACCGCCCAACAGCGCCACCGTTTGCGTCGAGACCGAATCGGCAGCCAGTCGTTGTGCCGGTATGCCGCCTATCGGAAGGTCGAGCCCGCGTTTAATCCGAATCGTCATAGTCGCGACCGTTGGTGGAATCCGAACACATTGGTGTTCGTGCAAAACGGCCGCGTCGAAATCACTTGCCGCGCCTCTCAACGACCATCACACCATGCTACAACCTGTACCCAACATTCAGGTCAACCGCCTGCGCCACGGCGCGGGCGCGGAGCGTGATAATGAAACGATCAAGCGTCAGTCGGCCGTTTGTCCCTGACGGGTTGCGTACACGGCGACGTCGCCTTCAAGGTCCACGCTCACTACGTCGTAAGCGACCGGATTAGGCCCCTCCATACCGGGTGAGCCGATCGGCATACCCGGCACGGCAATGCCGCGCAGATTCTCCGGTTGTTCCACCAACAATTGCTGCACCAAATCGGCCGGCACATGCCCTTCCACGAAGTAGTCGCCCACCTTCGCTGTGTGACAGGAGCCTAGCGTCGCGGGTACACCCAGGCGCTGCTGCACCGATCGCGTTTCCCGTACGTTGACCACGGAGACACGCAGATTCTGCTCGCGCAGATGATCAACCCATTCTTTGCAACAACCGCAGGTCGCGGTCTTGTATACGACAACGTCTGCGTCGTCCGGCGCGAGCGGCGGCGGCGCCATCCCTATGATGCCACCGACGATGGCGGCAACAACGGCAACGGCGGCAACGCTCAACCAGGTGACCGTCGACTTTGATGACTTTGATTTTGGCTTGGCCGGCCGGTATTTTTGATTGCTCATACTGCCCTCACTGTTTAGTCGTTATCGTGCGTCGATCTCTTGCCAGCGAGCATAAATCTCGTCAGACCAGAGACTCTGGAAATAGGCGATCGTCGCGCGCGCTTCCTCATCACCCAATGTCCCGGCAAATCCCGGCATGACCCCGCCCACGGGCGCACCACCGGCGGCAATCGTATTCTCCAAGACCACAAGCGGGTGATGCCACGCGTGCGCTGAGCCGTTCAACGGAGGCGGCGGATAATTGCCATTGGCATCCGTCTTTTTCCAGTCCTCCGCCAGACCCTGAGCACGATCGCCGTGGCAACTCGCGCAATGCGTCGAAAATAACGCTTGTCCTTGATCGACTTGCTCTGCGGTGTACCAACGACCGTCCACACTATCGCTGCCAGCATCACCAGGGCTGCAGCCGGCGAGGCCAGCGACCGCTAGCAATTGGACAATCCGTAATCTTCCTAGATCAAATGGCATCTTCGTACGTCTCCTTATTTGTCGTTCGACACGGCCACGAGTCGCGGCGGGTTCTCAGCGTTTCTCACGGTTGCCTCAATGGTCGCCAGGCAGCCGTCAGTATCTCGCAAGAACGGGTGGTGGTCGACGCCGTGCAAGACCCGAAGCCGCCATCGCGAACCCTCTGCCGCCAATTCTTCGATGTGCGCCAGCGGTGCCATAACGTCCAACTCGCCATGAATGAACAGCACACCGATTCGCGTCGGCAAGTTACGCAGGTCTTGCGCAACGTCATAGCGGTAGACGACCTCCCACAGGGACGAAGTGGACGAGCGCCAGGTGTGTTTCACGAGGTCCTCTGCGACTTCGCGCGGCACACTTTTGATCAGGTACGGTAGCAACCAGCCGACAACACGACGGCTGACAATACAAGCGACCATTGTCAAAAAGACGTTGGTGTACAAGTAGCCGTATTTGACGCGCCCACTCCGGAAATAACGATACGCCCGGCTTTGTGAGCCGAAGTTTGGCATGCCCATTACAATAATGTTGTGCACCTGCGCCGGAAACCGGGCCGCGTAGGCAACGGTTACCAGGGCGCCCAGTGAGTGGCCGATCAAGGTAATCGGCCCGAGATCTTTGAGTGCGGTATGTAGCGCGTCGACATGGCGTTCGACGCTGTATTGCGCCCAGGGTTTTGGCGATTGACCGAAACCCAGCAGATCGATGAGGACGACACGGTAGCGATCTTCGATCGGCGACAAACGGCTCGCCCAATAACGGGTGGTGCCACCCAAACCGGCAATAAACACCAGGGTTTCATCACCGTCACCGCGGATTTCGGTGTGCAGGGGGGCGCGGCGAGTGCTGCGCCGCCATTGATCAAGCCAGCTCACAGGTACCTCGCCAACCGCAGCATGATGAAACTGTCGCGGCGAAATCCCGAAAGCAACCGGTCGTTTTTATCCGCGTCAAGAAAACAGTGAAGTTCGCCGTCAAATTTCAATCCATCCCCCAGCCGACGCTCTGCTTCTACGATGGCAAAAGTGCTGACGGTAGATCAGGCGCAGCATCGCTCAATCCTCTTTGACCGGGCGGCTCGAGCTATGCGTGTGCACGACCTTCCAGTCGCTGCCGATGCGCCGAAACAGAAACGTCTCATGCCCGCGGTTGTGGATCTGACGATTGTCGCGCTTGACCGTCGCCATCACCTCGACGTCGGCGATCGCCCACGCGAACGCCCCCTCGATGTGGGTTTCGATGTTTGAGAAGTCCAGCTCGAATCCCGACAGCGCGTCCCCTTCTGGCTCCACGTGGTGCTCGATGAGGTCGGTAAGGCCCTCGTTCTGGCCGCCGCCTTCGATGTAGCGGGCGCCTTCGAAGTCCAAAAAGTGTTGCCGAAACGGCGTGCCGTCCGCCGCCTCCCAACCCTTCTCGATCGCTGCGATAATACCGATGATCGCTTCGCGGTCTTCATCGCTCGCTTGGGCAAGCAAGGGTGCAGCCGCAATCAGCCCAACGATAGTGATAAATTTTGCAAACGTTTGCATGTCGTCGTCTCCTCAGGACTCTCTGAGCCCGTCATAACCAGCGGCGCAATCGCCGCGCCATAAATTCCAATACCGCGCGCACACCGACAGGCGGTCGTCGCGACAGTCTGAGCTGGCGCGATTCGGATAAATCCTCTCGCATCAGGGCGTCTAGCTGTCGGCATAGCGCGGTGGTGCGACTCACGAGGTTGAGCTCACGATTCACAAAAAAACTTCGATAGTCGACATTGGCTGAGCCGACCATGGCCCAGTCCTCATCGATGAGCGTCACTTTGGCGTGCAGCATGCGCGGCAGGTATTCGAAAAACTCGACGCCGCGTTGTATAAGAGGCCGCGCTAGTGCATGACTGGCCCATTGCACCAGGCGCTGGTCATTTTGCGCAGGCAGCAGCACGCGCACCTGGACACCGCGACGCACGGCGGCAACAAGCGCTGATCGAAAGCGACGATTGGGGACAAAATACGGTGTGGCAATGCATACGCTGTGTTTCGCCGCCGTTAGCGCTTCCATGTAGTCACAGTACAAAACATGTCGGCAGGCTCGCGTGTCGTTAGGTACCAGCCGGTATGGTCCCACCCAGGGGGGTGGTGATGGCGTAGCCCGCCCCTCCCAAAGGTCATCGAACAGACCAATCGCCGGTTCGACAAGCTGCGAGATTAGACATACGTGTACGTCGCGCCAGCGCTGTGCACCCACCAAAACCGCTGAGCTTTCTCGGTGAAGGTTAAACCCGCCCAGGTAGACGCTGCGCTCGTCGACGACAAGCAGCTTGCGGTGGTTGCGTCGGTTGTAATGCCACGGGTCAGTCCAGCGCCAACGGTTGAACCAGCGGGCTTCGACGCCCGCTCCAACTAGATACCGAAAGAGCTTCTCGGTGCCCTCGAACAGCGCGCCAGCCCCATCCATGTGGACTCGAACCCGAACACCCGCCTTGGCTTGTCTGGCGAGCGCGTTGGCGAACCGCCAGCCGATTTCATCGCCGGCAAAAATGTAGCTTTCCAGCCGGATGGTATCGGTTGCGCGGCCAATGTCGTCGAGCATTGCCGCATACAGATCATCGCCTTCACCGTACGCGGTTACGGCCTTCCGTATGCGCTCAGCGTGGACGACTTCGGCGGGGCCGCGCCTGGGCGAGGAGACTACGCGGCTCATCGTGCCACCCCGGCGGTCATTTCTGCACGCAGCCGTTTGGCAAGCGGCAGCATCAGCATTGGCCCGAGTACCGATACGATAATGGTCGTCAACACCAGAGCGACGAATATGGGACGTGTGATGTGGCCTTGCGCGGCACCAATACTGGCGATTATGAGCCCCACCTCGCCGCGAGCGATCATGCCGAAACCGATCAGCCACCGGTCACGCCACGACACAACGCCCAGCGCGCCCAACACGCCGCCAACGGCTTTGGAAACAACGGCAATTGCGATCAACCCCACGACCAGCCACAGCAACACCGGCTGATTGAGAATCTCCCATTGCGCCTGAACGCCGATCATGACGAAGAAAAACGGCATAAGTACCAGCACCGCTGGCTGCAGGTCTCTCGCACAGATTTCACTGGCATTGTCCTTGAGCCCTTCGCCGACGCCGATACCCGCAAAGAACGCACCGACGACGGACGATAACCCCAGCGACTCGGTCAACAAGGCACCAAGTCCAATCGCCGACAGCGTCAAGACGCCCCTCTGCCAACGCCCGTCGATCAACGCCTTACGGGATAGCCACCCGATCAACCATCGGCATACGAGAAACAGGCCGCCCAAAACGAGCATGGCCAGCAACACGTAGCCGAGAACGTCCGGGATACTAAAGCCGTCGCTTAATACACCGTGCGCTGCGCCCAGCAAATACAGTGCGATGACATCATCGATCACCGCCGCCGCCACCAGAATATCGGCGATGCGGTGCCCGACCAATCCAAACTGCTGCAAAAGCTGCACCGTAATACCAATGCTGGTCGCAGCCAATACCAGGCCCACGTACAGCGCTTCATCGCCTGGCGAACCATAAAGCAGCGCAATACCGTAGCCACCGGCGACACTGAAGACGATGCCGAGTAAGGCCACCAGTAATCCGGTGGAGCCTGCTGCTGTCAATCGGTCGAGCCGAACTTCCAGGCCAGCAACGCCCAATAACAACACGACACCCAGTTCGCCCAGCGCATGCAACACGGGCGTGTGTGAGACCCAACCCAAAAGCGCTGTTCCCAATAACACGCCGAGCAGCACTTGCGCGACGGCATTGGGAAAGCGCAGACGCAAACTCAGCCAACTCAGCCCGCCACCGAGTATCAATATCAACACCACGTCGCTGAGCATCGCCACCGACCCGTTACTCGCGCGGCACCAACGGCAACGCCGCAAGCTTGTTGGGTCGACTGACGCCGTATATGCCCAGCAGACTGAGCGCGATCCCGGCTGCCTCCACTGTTTGTAGCCGCTCAGCGAAAAACGCAACGCCCATGGCAAGGCCAAAAATCGGTGTCAGGAAGGTGAATACGTTCAGCTGGCTCAGGGTCGCGCGGCGCAACAAGGCAAACCACATCGCAAACGCGGCCGACGTGCCGAGCACGCTCAACACGAGCAGATTGAGCGTGAACTGCCACGACCATCGGACCGAACCGACGTCCTCGATGGCGATCGCCAGCATTGTCAACGGCAGCGCACCGATCAGCAGCTGCCAGCCCATTGCTCGCAGGATGTCGACGTGACCAGCCAGCCGTTTTAGCACGACGTTGCTAATGGCGATGGCCACCGCCGCCACCAGAATAAAAATGATACCCGTTAGCTGCGATGAGGTTCCGGACAGACTGGGCGCACCGATCAGTACAATGCCGCCGAAGCCTGCGGCGAGTCCCGCGCGCTGCACAGCCGACAGCTGCTCTTTGAGTATTGCCCAGGCCAGTACCGCCGCAATCAGCGGCTGCGTATTGGCAATCACGGTGGCGAGCCCTGGCGATACCCGCCCGCCCCCGTAGAACATGCCAAAAAAGCCGAGACTGGTCGCCGTCAGCCCTACCAGCACTACAGCGCCCCACTGTGAGCGATCGGCAATCGGCGGGCGTCCAAGCAGGTTCGCTGCAACGACCAGCACCGCCCCCGACAACGCTGCACGCAACGCGGCGAACGTCATCGGCGGTGAATTCGCCAGACCCACGCTGATTAACGGAAAACACACCGCCCACAGAAACATCACCAAGCTGGCGCCTAGCGCGATGCGCACGGACAGGCCCGCAGCTTGTCGGTCTGTCGCTGCTGCGTTCCGACTCATGCCTCCTCCGCGCCAAACGCTGCCGCCTGGCAACGGCACCAGGTGCACTCACAATCCGCTTGTAGGTGTTCTCGGCGCAGCGGTGTACTGGACAGACGGCCAGCAATGGCTGTTTTCCATGACGCCGGGGCATACAAGCGGCTCAGGGTACGACGCGGGTCGCGACCCGCCACGCCCCGCTTCAGGACCCAGCGTCGCCCCCAGTCGCCCATGCGCTCAAACAACCAACGGTTGCACAGACTAGCGCTGTTCAAACCGGCCAGGCGCGACCGCCAGGCCTGATCATAGTCACCGCCCTGGGCAACGCTGCGCCCGGCAAGATGGCCCGACATGAGGGCGTAGCGCAGCCCGAATCCGAACAGCGCATCCTGAAAACCCGCCGACTCTCCGACATGCCGGTGATTGTCCATGCGCATCGTGTTCACGTACTGGTAATTGCCACTGCCGCCAAAACGGCGCGCTGACTGCCAGCGCAGCCCAACGGCTCGCTGAAAGAAATCAACGGTCGCCTCCAGATGCCGACGTTCGTTGTGAAAGTCGCGGAACATGCAGGTTGCGACCGTGCCGCGACCTTGCTCGATCAACAGATAGCTGTATCCTGCTGGCGCGAAACGATCCGATACCGTCGCGTAGCATCCGTTGGCCATGTCAGTGTCAAAGACATAACCGGTGGCAATGACATCGGCGCGATGCGGTCCTTCAGCGACGATACTGCCGCCGCTGATCTGTCGCCGCCGCTCGTCAAAGTGAATCGCAACGCCGGCCGCCAGCGCCTGCCCTTTCAGCGCTTGATCCAGTGTTCCGGGTTGTGGGCCGCGGCGCAGCAAATAGAAAATGGGCTCCGACGCGCGGACGGTATGACTCGCGCCGTCCGCCGACAGGCAGACAATTTCATAGATCGGCGTATGGTCGAATTGGGTTTGAATGCCCATCCCCTCCAGTTCCGCCAGGACGTCGGTCTTGGACGTCCAATTCTCCAGACCCTGGAAGTCGCCGTGAAACCGGGCACCGACATCCGGTCGTTTTTCGTACACCGTGACCTCAAGCCCGCGTGCTC